>CAVSCI010000018.1:0-65636 GCA_963726365.1 uncultured beta proteobacterium
CGGCACGCGATCGAGGACATTCGCTGACTCGGTAAGGCGGCGCAGCGGCTCCCCGACAGATCCGGATCGACCGGTCTCTCCCATCCAGGGCGCAGTTGAGTGCCGTCCAGTCACAGACTGTGGTTAAGCTACGGGTAAACCCCAATCAACAACAACAGGACTTCCCATGAGCGTCCGCAACCTCGATTCGCTGTTTGAACCGTCTTCTGTAGCCGTCATCGGCGCGTCCAGCCGGCCCGCCAGCGTGGGCGCCACCGTCTGGCGCAACCTGACGCAGGGCGCCTTCAAGGGGTCGGTCTATGCGGTCAACCCGAAGTACGCAGACCTCGAAGGCCGGCAATGCCATGCCCGGGTTGCCGACCTGCCCGGCGTGCCCGAACTGGCTGTGATCTGCACCCCGCCGGACACCGTGGCCGGCTTGATCGCGGAGCTGGCCGGACTCGGCACGCGGGCCGCCGTGGTGCTGACGGCCGGGATGAGCACCGGACAAAAACAGGCCATGCTCGACGCCGCCCGCCCGCGCCTGCTGCGCCTGCTGGGGCCCAACTGCATCGGCCTGCTGGCGCCCCACATCGGCCTGAACGCGAGCTTTGCGCACATCGATGCACAGCCGGGCGAGCTGGCCTTTGTCTCGCAGTCGGGCGCGCTGGTCACGGCCATGCTGGACTGGGCCGACGCGCAGCGCATCGGGTTTTCGCATTTCGTTTCGCTGGGCGAACATGCCGACGTGGATTTCGGCGACATGCTCGACTACCTGGCCACCGACGCGCGAACCCGCGCCATCCTGCTGTATGTCGAATCGGTCGAGTCGCCGCGCAAGTTCATGTCGGCCGCGCGAGCGGCGGCGCGCAACAAGCCCGTCATCGTCATCAAGAGCGGCCGCTCCACGCAGGGACAGCGCGCTGCGGCTTCACACACCGGCGCCCTGGCAGGTTCCGACGCCGTGTACGAGGCCGCCATCGCCCGCGCTGGCATGCTGCGCGTGAACAGCCTGCAGGAGCTGTTCCTCGCGGCGGAGACGCTGGCGCGCTTTCGCACCAACCGCAGCGAGTCGCTCACCATCCTCACCAACGGTGGCGGCGCTGGCGTGATGGCAGCCGACGCGGCGGCCCAGGTCAATGTGCCGCTGGCAGAGCTGGGCGCATCCACGCTGGAGCAGCTCGAAACCGTGCTGCCGGCGAACTGGTCCCATGGCAACCCGGTGGACATCATCGGTGACGCGCCGGTGGCGCGCTACGTGGACGCCTTGCAGGTGCTGTGTGACGACCCTGCGGCCGGCGCAATCCTGTTCATTCATGCGCCCACGGCCATCGTGCCCAGCGCCGACATCGCGCGGGCGCTGGCGGCGGTGCCGCAGAGCACGACGGCTCGCCTCATGGGCTGCTGGCTCGGCGGGCACGGTGTCGAGGCCGCACGGCAGATTTTCAAGGACGCGGGCATCGCCGATTTCCCCACGCCCGAGGAAGCCGTGCGTGCTTTTTCCATGCTCGTGAATTACCACCGCAACCAGGCCGAGCTGATGGAGGCGCCGCCGGTGCTGCCGGCGGGCATGTCAGCCGAGGCGAAGCCGGACAAGGCGGCGGTGCAGGCCATCGTGCGCGACGCGCTGGCCAGCGGGCGCGAGATGCTGACCGAGCCCGAGGCCAAGGCCGTCCTCGACGCCTACCGCATCCCGGTCGTGGCCACGCGGGTAGTGCCGGCCGATCCTGCCGCAGCGGCCGACATGGCCAGCCAGATCGGTTTTCCCGTGGCACTGAAGATCCTGTCACCCGACATTTCGCACAAGTCCGATGTCGGTGGCGTCGCGCTGGGGCTGGACAACATGGATGCCGTGCGCGAGGCGGCGCAGACCATGCTGGCGCGCGTGCGCCGATTGCGTCCCGAGGCGCGCCTTGACGGCTTCACGGTGCAGGCGCTGGTGCGACGCAACCATGTGCAGGAAATCATCGTGGGCGCCACCATCGACCGCGTCTTCGGTCCGGTGATCCTGTTCGGCCAGGGCGGCACAGCGGTCGAGGTGACGGCCGACCGGGCCGTGGCGCTGCCACCCTTGAACGTGCCGCTGGCCCGGGCGCTGGTGTCTCGCACGCGGGTGTCACGCCTGCTGCAGGGCTGGCGCGACACGCCGGCCGCGAACCTGGACGCGGTCTATGCCGCATTGATGGCGGTCTCGCAGCTGCTGGCCGATATTCCCGAACTGGCCGAGCTCGACATCAACCCCCTGATCGTGAACCACGAAGGCGTGATGGCGCTGGACGCGCGCATCCGGCTGTCTTCTGCAAAGCCGGCCGGCGCGGCGAACTTTGCCATCCGGCCCTATCCGTCCGAACTGGCCGAGACGCTGGCGTGGAACGGCCGCACGCTGGCGCTGCGACCGATACGGCCCGAAGACGAGGCCGGGCACATCGAGTTCCTGACCCACCTGGATCCGGAGGACATCCGCATGCGGGTGTTCTACAGCCGCCGCACCATGGAACGAAGCGAGCTGGCGCGGCTGACGCAGATCGACTACACGCGCGAAATGGCCTTCATCGCGGTGGCCCCCGGGCCGGACGGCGCACCGCAGACCCTGGGCGTGGCCCGCGCGCTGGCCGACCCGGACAACATCAGCGCCGAGTTCGGCATCATCGTGCGCTCCGAACTCAAGGGTTCCGGACTGGGGCGGCTGCTGATGGACAAGCTGATCGCCTACCTGCGCGCCAGCGGCACGCAGCAACTCGTGGCCACCGTACTGCGGGAAAACGAGCGCATGCTGGAATTGTCCCGCGAGCTCGGATTCAGGGATGCCGAGGTCCAGCCCGAGCACGTGACCCGGGACATCGTGCTGGACCTGCAGGCGCCGGCCATGGCCGGCGACCGCGCGTCGGCAGCGCTCAGCGCGCCTTGAGACCCGACAGCACCCGTTCCGCCGTGGCGGGTGCATCCATCCTGGCGATGCCATCGCCGCGCGCCGCGGCCACGGCGTCGCGCAGGGCCTCCCAGACGCTGATGGCCAGCATGAAGGGCGGCTCGCCGACAGCCTTGCTGCCGAAGACGTTGTCCTCGCGGTTGGGCTCGGGCCAGAAGTCCACCTTGAAGTGCGCGGGCACATCGCCGGCGGTCGGGATCTTGTAGGTGCTCGGCGCGTGGGTGGCGAGGCGCCCCTTCGCATCCCAGACCAGTTCCTCGGTGGTGAGCCAGCCCATGCCCTGCACGAAGCCGCCTTCGATCTGGCCGATGTCGATGGCCGGGTTGATGGGGGTGCCCACGTCGTGCAGGATGTCCACCTTCAGCACGCGGCTCTCGCCGGTGAGCGTGTCGATCACCACTTCGGTGCAGGCCGCGCCATAGGCGAAGTAATAGAAGGGCCGGCCGGTCAGCGTGGCCTTGTCGTAGTGGATCTTGGGCGTGCGATAGAAGCCGTCGCTCCAGAGCTGGATGCGGTTGGCGTAGGCCAGTCTGACGACATCGTCGAAGGCGTGGCTGGCCTTGGGCGAGCTGACCCGCCCGCCGGCGAAGCGCACGGCGCCCGCGCCGCAGCCGTCCATCCCCGCGACGAAAGCCGCCAGGTTGTCGCGCACGTTGCGCGCGGCAAACTGCGCGGCGCGGCCATTCAGGTCGGTGCCGCTGGAGGCTGCCGTGGCGCTGGCGTTGGGCACGCGGGCGGTGTCGCTGGCGCTGACCAGCACCCGCTCGAAGGGCACGCCCAGCTCGTCGGCCACGATCTGCGCCACCTTGGTGTGCAGGCCCTGGCCCATCTCGGTGCCGCCGTGGTTCACCATCACGCTGCCGTCGGTGTACACATGCACCAGCGCGCCGGCCTGGTTGAACAGCGTGGCGGTGAAGCTGATGCCGAACTTCACCGGCGTGAGCGCCAGGCCGCGCTTGAGCACCGGGCTCTGCGCGTTCCAGGCGGCGATCTGCCTGCGGCGCTCGCGGTACGACGACGTTGCTTCCAGCTTCGAGATCAGCGGCTGCAGGATGTTGTCTTCCACCGGCATCTGGTAATGGGTGGTGTTGCGCTCGGTGATCCCGTAGAGGTTGCGCTGGCGCACGTCCAGCGCGTCCCGCCCCAGATGCCGCGCGATGTCGCCCAGCAGCGTCTCGATGGCGATCACGCCCTGCGGCCCGCCGAAGCCGCGGAACGCCGTGTGGCTCTGGGTGTTGGTCTTGCAGCGGTACGAGGCGATCTCCACGTCGCTGAGGAAATAGGCGTTGTCGGCGTGGAAGACCGCGCGGTCGGCCACCGGGCCGCTCAGGTCCGCGCTGAAGCCGCAGTTGGCCAGCATGGTGAGCTTCAGGCCAGTGATCAGGCCGGTGTCGTCGAAGCCGACGGTGTAGTGGTAGGCGAAGGGATGGCGCTTGCCGGTGATCATGAAGTCATCGTCGCGGTCCAGCCGCATCTTCACCGGGCATTTCAGCTTGTTTGCCGCGATGGCCGCCCAGACCGCCAGGTGGCCGGACTGCGTTTCCTTGCCGCCGAAGCCGCCGCCCATGCGCCGGCATTCCACCTGAACGCGGTGGTTGTCCAGGCCCAGCGCATGCGACACCCAGTGCTGCGCCTCGCCGGGGTGCTGGGTGCTGGAGTACACCAGCCACTGGTCCTGCTCCTTGCGGCAGCACGTAGGCGATCTGGCCCTCCAGGTAGAAATGCTCCTGGCCGCCGACCTCGAACTGGCCTTGCAGCGTGTGCGTGGCGCGCGCCAGACCTGCTTGCGCATCGCCTCGCTTCACGATCACGGGCGGCAGCACGAAGCTTTGCGCGGCCATTGCCTGGTGCACCGTCAGCACGGCGGGCAAGGCTTCGATGTCCAGCACCACCTTTCGCGCGGCCTTGCGCGCCTGCATCACGGTGTCGGCCACCACCAGGCCGATCACCTGGCCGACGTGCTGCACCGTGTCCAGCGCGAAGATGGGCTCGTCGTGCGCGAAGGCGGCCAGGATCGTGTCGCCGGGGATGTCGCGCGCCAGCACCACGTCGCGCACGCCGGGCATGGCCAGCGCGGCGCGAGCGTCCACACCTTTCAGGCGGCCGTGCGCCACCGGCGACAGGATGGGCGCGGCGTGCAGCGTGCCGCGCACTTCGGCGATGTCGTCGATGTAGGGCGCTGCGCCCGCCACCTGGGCGGCGGCGCTTTCATGGGCGCGGGAGGCGCCGCAGGCGGGCAGGGCGGTGACGGGGCGACGGATGGGTGAGGGCGCAGCGGTTTTCATGCCCGGTCCTCCAGCGACAGCGTTTCAAGGGATACGTTGGACAAGCCCTGGATTTCCAGCCAGAAGCGCTGCAGCAGGCTTGCCCAGCACCTCGCGCCGGTAGGCCGCCGAGGCCCGCATGTCCGAGATCGGCTCGAATTCAGCGCGCAAGACCGGCGCTTGCCTGCTCAAAAGTGGCACTTCTCCAGCGTCATCTGGCGCAGGCATGCTTCTGTTTTGATAGCGCGCACCGGGGTGGCCGCGACACCGCCGACGCCGATGGAGGCGCTCTCGATGCGGTCGCCGATCGACTGCAGCTCGACCGCCAGGCAGACCGCCGAGATGTCGTCTTCGAATCGCTTGGAGATCTTGTAGACCCTCTGGAACTCGCCCTCCACCGGCAGCGGCACCTTGATCCAGGCCAGCACCTCGTCCGGGGCCATGAGGTTCTGGCGGTAGCCGGTGTAGAGCTGCTCCAGCGGCAATTCGCGTGACGCCTGCCGGCCGTCGCGCTGGCTCATCAGCACCACGTTGGCGCCCAGGGCGATCAGCAGCGGCATCGAGTCGCCGATGGGCGAGCCGTTGGCCACGTTGCCGCCCAGCGTGCCCGAGTTGCGCACCGGAAGGCCGGCAAAGCGCTGGGCAAACGTCAGCAACTGCGGCCGGTCCGCCACCAGCGCGTCAAACGCATCCGCCAGGGTGACCGCGGCGCCGATGGCGATGTGGTGCGGGTAGCGCTCCACCCGGCGCAGCTCGGCCACGCGGGTGACGTCGAGCACCTGCGCGAAACCGCGGTGCTGCTTGGTGACCCACAGGCCCACATCGGTGCAGCCGGCGACGATCTGCGCGTCGGGGTGCATGCGGCGCAGCGCCAGCAGCTCCGAGAGGTTTTTCGGGGTCATGTAGACCGAATTCAGGTCCAGATTGGCACTTCCCCAGCGTGGAATGGTCTTTAGATGCTCCAGTTTTGAGAGCAATTCGGGTTCTTTCACGCGGCGGACAGGGAACTGGTGCATGGATTGCGCCGCGTCCAGGATCGGCCGGTAGCCCGTGCAGCGGCACAGGTTGCCGGACAGGGCGGCCTGGGCTTGTTCGCGAGTGACGGACTCGCCATGGCAGACCCGTTTCTGGTACAGGCCGAACAGGCTCATCACGAAGCCCGGCGTGCAGAAGCCGCACTGCGAGCCGTGGCACTGCACCATCGCTTCCTGCACCGGGTGCAAGCCTGCTGCGCGGGCGGGGGGCGTTGTTGCGTCTACAAGGGCTGCCGGCTGGATCAGCGGGTCGGCGGCAAGGTCTTCCACCGTCCACAGCGCCAGGCCGTCGATGGAATGCGCCAGCCGGATGCAGGCATTGATGGCGCGGTATTCGATGCGGCCGGCCGACGGCCTCGCCGAGCACCACGGTGCAGGCGCCGCAGTCGCCTTCGCCGCAGCCCTCCTTGGTGCCGGTGGCGCCGAGGTCTTCGCGCAGCACTTCCAGCAAGGTGCGGGTGGGTGGTACATTGACCAGCGTCACGGCCTGGCCGCGGCGGATGAACCGGATGTTTGGGTTTGTCATTTCGTAGTTCCTTGTGCGCGAGGGTAGAGCGACTGACGCCCCCGCGCCATAAGCCCCAGCATATGAGACGAATGCACGCACAGGTATGAGAGATCAGGCCCTTTTCGACAAGATAGACCTCCACTTGATCAGGGTCTTGCATACCGTGTTGACTGAACGCAGCGTTTCGAAAGCCGCCATCCGCCTGGGCATGTACCAGCCGGCGGTCAGCGCGTCGCTGAAAAAACTCCGCGAACTCGCGGGCGACCCGCTTTTGGTGCGTTCAGGCGCCGGCATGGTGCCCACCGACGCCGGCCTGCGCATGCTCCAGCCCAGTTCAAGCATTCTTCGTGCCGCCGAATCCATGTTTACCGATGCGCGCGGCTTCGAGCCCACCACATCACGCCAGACCTTCCGCATTGCCGCCAGCGATTTCCTCGACCCGCTGTTCCTGCCCCAGCTGGTGGCGCAGATCAAGCAGCAGGCCCCCCACTGTCCGATCGAGATCCTGCCACTTTCGGCCGAAAGCGACTACCGCGCGCGGCTGGCCCAGGGCGAGGTCGATGTGGTCATCGGCAACTGGCTGACGCCCCCGGACGACCTCCACCTGGGCCGACTGTTCGGCGACGAAGTGGTCTGCCTGGTGGCGCGCGACCACCCGGCGGTGCGGCGCGAAAGCCAGGGCGGCTGGGACCAGGCCAGCTGGCTGGCGGGGGAGCACATTGCCCCCACGCCCACGCACCCGGGGGCGCGCGGCGTGATCGACGAACACCTGGATTCGCTGGGCCTGCAGCGCAACATCACGGCGCGCTGCCCACATTTCGGGCTGATTCCGAGCATGGTGGCATCAACTTTGCTGGTGCTGACCACCGGTCGCCAGTATTGCGAGCGGTATGTCGACAAACTGCCCGTCAAGATCCTGCCATGCCCCATCCAGTTTCCGCGCCTGTTGTACTACCAGCTCTGGCACGAGCGCACGCACGCGTCCAGCTCCGCCAAGTGGCTTCGCGAACGCGTCAAGGCGGTGGCCGCATCACTTCGGAAAGAATAGCAAGACAATGACCATTCCGCGCTGGACTTCGCCTGAAAAAGCCTTGAAAACAGGCTTGAACCACTGATGAGCCCGCCCCGACTCCAGCTGGCGCACATCACCAAGCGCTACCCGGCCGTGGTGGCCAACAGCGACGTGTCGCTGACGGTTCAGCCGGGCGAGACCCATGCCGTGCTCGGCGAGAACGGCGCCGGCAAGTCCACGCTGATGAAGATCATCTACGGCTCGGTCAAGCCCGACGAAGGCACGGTGGCCTTCAACGGCCAGCCGGTGCAGATCCGCAACCCGCAGGAGGCGCGCGCCCTGGGCATCAGCATGGTGTTCCAGCATTTCAGCCTGTTCGATACCCTGACCGTGGCCGAGAACGTCTGGCTCGGGCTGGACAAGAGCCTCTCGCTGGCCGAGGTCACGCGCCGAATCCAGGACAAGGCCCGCGAATACGGCCTGGACATCGACCCCGGGCGCCCGGTGCACACCCTGAGCGTGGGCGAGATGCAGCGCGTCGAGATCATCCGCGCGCTGCTGAGCAACCCGCAACTGCTGATCCTGGACGAACCCACCTCGGTGCTCACGCCGCAGGCGGTGGAAAAGCTCTTCGTGGTGCTGAAGAAGCTGGCCTCCGAAGGCTGCAGCATCCTGTACATCAGCCACAAGCTGCACGAGATCCGCGAGCTCTGCACCGCCTGCACCGTGCTGCGCGGCGGCAAGGTCACCGGCATCTGCGACCCGCGCGAAGAATCCAATGCATCCCTGAGCCGCCTGATGATCGGCGCCGAGCCGCCCGCCTTGCAGCACCGCGAGGTGAAGACCGGCGCGACGGTGCTCAGCGTCAAGATGCTCGACATGGCGCGCGAATCGCCCTTCGGCGTGGACCTGCACGACGTGTCGATGCAGGTGCGCGCCGGCGAAGTGGTCGGCATCGCCGGCGTCTCGGGCAACGGCCAGCGCGAGCTGCTGTACGCGCTGTCGGGCGAGGATACCCGGGCCCAGCCTGGCATGATCGAAGTCAGCGGGCAGCCGGTCGGCCGGATGGACCCGCGCCAGCGGCGCGAACTCGGCGTGCACTTCGTCCCCGAGGAGCGGCTCGGGCGCGGCGCCGTGCCCATGCTGGGGCTGGCGCACAACCTGATGCTCACGCGCAGCGAGGCCATCGGGCGCGGCGGCTGGATCAACCTCAGGACGCTGGAGCGCCAGGCGCAAGGCATCATCGAGCGCTTCAATGTCAAGACCGGCGGGCCCAACGCAGCGGCCAAGTCGCTGTCGGGCGGCAACCTGCAGAAGTTCATCGTCGGGCGCGAGATCGACGCCAACCCCAGATTGCTGATCGTCTCGCAACCGACCTGGGGGGTCGATGTGGGCGCGGCGGCGCAGATTCGCGGGGAAATCCTGGCGCTGCGCGACGCGGGTTGCGCGGTGCTGGTGGTGAGCGAGGAGCTCGACGAGCTGTTCGAGATCTGCGACCGCCTGCACGTCATGGCCAAGGGCAATCTGTCGCCCTCGATCGACCGGGCCGACGCCACGGTCGCCCAGATGGGCGAGTGGATGAGCGGCCTGTGGCACGAGGACGTGCAGGCCCGGCTGGCGGCCATGGCCAAGGCAGCGCGGGAGGCCTCCGATGTTCAAGCTTGAACCGCGCCCGCAGGCCTCGAAGTTCTGGAGCTACGGCTCGCCGCTGCTGGCGCTGGCCATCACGGTGCTGATCGGCGTGGCCCTGTTCATCGCGCTGGGCAAGGACCCGGTCAAGGGCCTGCAGGTGTTCTTCTGGGAGCCCGTCAAGACGCCCTACGCGCTGGGCGAACTGATGGTCAAGGCCACGCCGCTGCTGGTGATCGCGCTGGGGCTGGCCGTGTGTTTCCGCTCCAACGTCTGGAACATCGGCGCCGAGGGCCAGTTCATCATCGGCGCGGTGGCTGCCGGTGGCGTGGCGCTGCTGGCCGGCAAGGAGACGGGCCGCTGGATCGTTCCTGTCATCCTGCTGGCCGGCGTGGCGGGCGGCATGGTCTGGGCCGGGATCACCGCCTTGCTGCGCGACCGTTTCAACGCCAGCGAGATCCTGGTCAGCCTGATGCTGGTCTACGTGGCCGACATGGTGCTGAGCCTGCTGGTCTACGGGCCCTGGAAAGACCCGGCGCGGCTACAACTTCCCGCAGACGCGCACCTTTGACGCGGTGACGCAGATCCCGCGGCTGATGTCGGGTTCGCGCGTCAGCGTCGGCCTGCTGATCGCGCTGGGCGGCGCGGCCGCGCTGTGGGTGTTCCTGTTTCGCACCCGCGCCGGTTTTGCCCAGCAGGTGGGTGGCCTGGCGCCAGCGGCGGCGCGCTACGCCGGCTTCTCGTCGCGCAAGGCGCTGTGGGTGGCCCTGCTGACCTCGGGCGGGGCGGCCGGCCTGGCCGGGTGCGCTGGAAGTGGCCGGGCCGATCGGCCAGCTCACGCCCTATGTGCCGGCGGGCTACGGGTTTGCCGCGATCATCGTGGCCTTCGTCGGCCGGCTGCACCCGGTGGGCATGGTGTTTTCGGCCGTGCTGATGAGCATGTTCTATATCGGCGGCGAACTCGCGCAGTCGCGCCTGGGCCTGCCCAAGTCGATCACCGGGGTGTTCCAGGGCCTGCTGCTGTTCACGCTGCTGGCCTGCGACACGCTGATTGCCTACCGGCTCAGATTCACCGGGAGGACCGAAGTAATGGAATCCTATGCCTTGCTGCTGGCCGCGACGCTGAACGCCGGCACCGTGCTGGCCATCGCCGCGCTGGGCCTGCTGATCAACGAGAAAGCCGGCATCGTCAACCTCGGGGCCGAGGGCATGATGCTGTGCGCGGCCGTCGCCGGCTTTGCCACCGTGGTGCACACCGGCAGCGACTGGCTCGGCTTTGCCGCCGGCATGGGCGCCGGCGCACTTGCTGGCCGGCGTGTTCGGCGTGCTGGTGATCTGGCTCAACACCAACCAGTACGCCACCGGCCTGGCGCTGAGCCTGTTCGGCGTCGGCTTCTCGGCCTTCGCCGGCATCAGGTACGTGCAGGAAAAGCTGCCCGAGCGGGCGCATTTCTCGTTTCCCGTGCTCGGCGATGTGCCGCTGCTGGGCCCGGCGATCTTCCGCCAGCACCCGCTGGTCTACCTGACGATTGCCTTCGCGCTGGGGCTGATCTGGTTCCTGTACCGCACGCGCGCGGGTCTGGTGCTGCGCTCGGTGGGCGAGTCGCCCGAATCGGCCCACGCGCTGGGCTACCCGGTGCGCCGCATCCGGCTGGCGGCCGTGATGGCCGGGGGCGCCTTGTGCGGCCTGGCCGGCGCCTACATCTCGGTGGTCTACACCCCGCTGTGGGTCGAGGGCATGGTGGCCGGCAAGGGCTGGATCGCGCTGGCGCTCACCACCTTCGCCACCTGGCGCCCGGCGCGCATCCTGCTGGGGGCCTACCTGTTCGGCGGGGTGACGATGCTGCAGTTCCACCTGCAGGGCGTTGGCGTGGATGTGCCCAGCCAGTTGCTCACCATGCTGCCCTACGTGTCCACCATCGTCGTGCTGGCGCTGATCTCGCGCAATCCGGCCTGGATCCGGGTGAACATGCCGGCCTCGCTGGGCAAGCCGTTCTTTCCCGGTTCATAATCTTTTTTTCGAATTCCCAACCCTGTCCATGAAAGACCTGACATGACTGATCTGCAAAAACGTTCCTTGCTGAAGGCCGCCGCCCTGACGGCCGTGGCAGCCGCTGCCCTGGTGGGTTGCGGCAAGAAAGAAGAAGCCAAGCCGGTCGAGGCGCCCAAGCCCGTGGCTTCTGCGCCCGCGCCCGCCAAGCCCGAGCCGCTGAAGATCGCTTTCGCCTACGTTGGCCCGGTGGGCGACGGCGGCTGGACCTTTGCCCACGACAACGGCCGCAAGGCGGTGGAAAAGGAGTTCGGCGACAAGGTGGTGACCAGCTTCGTGGAAAAAGTGCCGGAAAGCGCTGACGCCGAGCGCGTGATCCGCGACATGGCCGGCCAGGGCAACAAGCTGATTTTCGGCACCACCTTCGGCTACATGGAACCCATGCTGAAAGTCGCCGCCGACACCAAGGACGTCAAGTTCGAGCACGCCACCGGCTACAAGACGGCCGAGAACATGCGCACCTACGACAGCCGCACCTATGAAGGCGCCTACATGGCCGGCGTGATCGCGGGCAAGATGACCAAGACCAACACGCTGGGCGTGGTCGGCTCGATCCCGATTCCTGAAGTCATCCGCAACATCAACAGCTTCACGCTGGGTGCGCAGTCGGTCAACCCGAAGGTCAAGACCAAGGTGGTCTGGGTGAACGAGTGGTTCAACCCGCCGAAGGAAACCGAAGCCGCCACCGCGCTGATCAACGGCGGCGCCGACGTGCTGATGCAGAACACCGACTCCTCGGCCGTGCTGCAGACCGCCGAGAAGATGGGCAAGCGCGCCTTCGGCTGGGATTCCGACATGACCGCCTACGGCCCCAAGGCCCACCTGGGCTCGGCCGTGATCAACTGGGGCCCTTACTACATCAAGGCCGTGGGTGACGCGCTCAACGGCAAGTGGTCCACCGGCCAGAGCCTGGTGGGGCGTGAAGGAAGGCGCCATCGACATGGTGTCGGTCGCCGCCGACGTGCCGGAAGACACCAAGAAGAAGCTCGATGAAGTCAAGGCCGGCCTGAAGGACGGCAGCTTCGTGATCTGGAAGGGCCCGATCGTGGGCCAGGACGGCAAGGAAGTGCTGGCCAAGGACGCCGTGGCCGACGACAAGTTCCTGGGCGGCGTCAATTTCTACGTCAAGGGCGTGGAAGGCAAGATTCCGGGCGGTGACAAAAAGTAAGCTTCAGGTGAGCTGATGCCGGGGCCGCCTTCGAGCGGCCCTGTTTTTTTCCGGAGCCCATCATGTTCAAAGTCCACGCCGTCCCCGCGCACCGCCTGCCCGAGCTGCTGCGCGCCATGCCCAAGGCCGAGCTGCACATCCACATCGAGGGCTCGCTGGAGCCGGAGATGATCTTCGCGCTGGCGCAGCGCAACGGCGTGGCGCTGCCCTACGCCAGCGTGGAGGCCCTGCGCAAGGCCTACGCCTTCACCGACCTGCAGAGCTTCCTCGACATCTACTACGCCGGCGCCAGCGTGCTGCTGAAGGAGCAGGACTTCTACGACATGGCCTGGGCCTACCTGGAGCGGGCCGCGGCCGACAACGTGGTGCGCGCCGAGCTCTTCTTCGACCCGCAGACCCACACCGCGCGCGGCGTGCCGATGGAGGTGGTCATCAACGGCCTGCACCGCGCCTGCGTCGATGCCGGCACGCAAGCTGGGCGTGAGTGCGGATCTCATCCTGTGCTTCCTGCGCCACCTCAGCGAGGAAGACGCCTTGGCCACGCTGGAGCAGGCGCTGCCGTACCGCGACCGCTTCATCGGCGTCGGGCTGGATTCGAGCGAACTCGGCCATCCGCCCGAGAAGTTCGCGCGCGTGTTTGCGCGCTGCCGCGAGCTCGGCCTGCACCGCGTGGCCCACGCCGGCGAGGAGGGGCCACCGGCCTACATCTGGAGCGCGCTGGATGTACTGAAGGTCGAGCGCATCGACCACGGCGTGCAGAGCGCCCAGGACCCGGCGCTGATGGCGCGCCTGGCGAAAGAGCGCATCCCGCTGACGGTGTGTCCGCTGTCGAACCAGAAGCTGTGTGTGTTCCCCGACCTGAAAGACCATAACCTGCGCCAGCTGCTCGACGCCGGCCTGTGCGTGACGGTCAACTCGGACGACCCGGCCTACTTCGGTGGCTACCTCAACGAGAACTTCACCCAGACCTTCGCCGCGCTGCACCTGTCCACCCAGCACGCCTGGACGCTGGCCCACAACAGCATCGAGGCCAGCTTTGCATCTGACGCGGACAAGCAGCGCTGGATTCACCGGCTCAATGAAACCTTCGAGCGCTTCGTCGAGCACGACGACTGAAATGAAAAAGCCGCCTGGCGGCTGCGCTGGCGGCTGCTGAATCGCGCCGGCGGTTGTCAGCCGGCGCAGATCATCTTTCAGGTCGGCAGCTTCAAGGACGAACAGCGATTTCGTTCTTGACCGGCGACAACACCACTTACGCCGCGTGCGATGTTTTCGGCGGCCGTCTTTTCGGTGGCGTTCTTGGCAAAGCCTGACAGCATGACGGTGCCATTAAGCGTTTCTACGCTGATCGACGTGCCGGCGACAGCCGGGCTCTCCAAGCATGTTGGACTTGACCTGGGTGGTGATGCTCGCGTCATCGATGTAGGCGCCGGTGGTTTCCTGGCCGCGGCTGACGGCGCAGCCGGTGGCGGTGAGCATGACGATGGCCGTGACGGTGGCGGCGAGTGCGGTGCGGATGTACATGGTGAATCTCCAGTGAAAAATGGTGTGATCTTGGGTAAGACCGGATGGTGAGAAGCCCCACACCGGGTTTCTGCTTTGGCTCTGGCTGGATGTTAGGGGCGCTCTTTTGGCGGGTCTGTGCGGCACCGCACGAACGGGTGAACGTGTCTTTGCCTGCGGTGTGAACATCGGCCACGCTCTGGATGCCCTGCGGTGTCCACGGAAATTGCTTACCGCGCCGTTCTGCCGGTCTTGCTGCTGTGTTCGTTGGCGCACCGACAGTGGCGTTCCAGGCACTTAAGCTGCCCTTGTACCTTGCGCGGGAACCGTGATCGCATTGGTTTTTCCAAGGACTGGCACGGATCCATCGCGCCATAGCTGCTTATCCAATCAAGGATCTCTCATGAAAAAATCACTCCTTATGCTGGCACTTCTGGCCACCCTGGGCCTGGCGGCCTGTGACCGTCCCGCGGTGGTCACCGTTCCCGCAGCAACGATCGTCGTGCCTGGTCCAGCCGGCCCGCCAGGACCCTCGGGCGACCAGGGCGCGACGGGAAACCAGGGCGCCACCGGCAAGCCCGGCGAGGGCACCACGGTGATCGTGATGCCTGCTGCCTCATCGCCTTCGAATTGAATCGACGCATCATTCACAAAAGGAGAAAGACATGAGCTTGGGAACCATACTGTTGATCGTCCTGATCCTGTTGCTGATCGGCGCCATCCCGTCCTGGCCGCACAGCCGGAACTGGGGCTATGGCCCCAGCGGGGGCTTGGGGCTGGTCGTGATTGTCATCGTCGTTCTCCTTCTGATGGGCCGACTATGATGTGACCATCCGCTGCACGTCCGGGCAGCGGCAAGCCTTCTCCGGCTTGCGGGCGATGGCTTTTTGGTATCGCCGGACCGTTTCTGAATTCCGAAAGAGTGGTCATGATGCGGGTCCGCCGATCAACGCTGGCTGGTTTCCGGCTTGCCATGCTTGTGGTGGGCGTGGTGATGCTGGTGGGCTGCAACAGCCTGCCGACAATCGTGCCAGACCTTGCACGAAGCAAGGGCGCGCCGGTACAGCTCACTGGCGCTGGCGGCCCGCTTTCCGCTGCGCAGAGCAAGGCAGTGCTGGACCGCCTTGGCAGTGGCGGGCAGGAGACCGGCATTTTCGAACGTCACCTGGCGATCGAGGAGGCGATGGCCGGCAGTCCGCTGACCACCGGAAACAAGGTGCTCTTGTTGCAGGATGGTCCGACCACTTACCAGGCCATGTTCAAGGCCATCGCGGCGGCACGGGACCATATCAACCTGGAGACTTACATCCTGGACGATGACGAGGTCGGTCAACGTTTTGCGCAGGCCCTGATAGACAAGCAGCAGCAGGGCGTGCAGGTCAACCTGATCCGTGACAGCGTGGGAACTATTGGCACGCCGCCTGCCTTCTTCCAGCGGCTGAAAGACAACGGCATCAAGGTCCTTGAATTCAACCCGATGAATCCCCTGGTGTCCCGCAAGGAGTGGGAGCTCAACCAGCGCGACCACCGCAAGCTGCTCATCGTTGACGGGCGCACTGCGTTTTTGGGCGGCATCAACATCAGCAGCGTGTACTCGGGTGGCTCATTCAGTCGCGCATCGCGCGCAGCGGCCTGATGGCGCGCTGGCGTGGCGCGACACCGACCTCCAGCTGCAGGGCCCGGTCGTGGCCGATTTCCAGAAGCTGTTCCTGGCGACCTGGGAAAAGCAGAAAGGCGACCCCTTGCCGGCAAAGGACTACTTTCCGAAGCTCCAGAGCGTGGGCCGCGAGGTGGTGCGCGCCATCGGCAGTTCACCCGACGAGCCCTTCAGTCAAATCTACGCCACCCTGCTCTCGGCCATCGGCAGCGCCGAAACCAGCATCCACCTGACCAATGCCTATTTCGTACCGGACCCGCAACTGCTGGCCGCCCTCGAAGCGGCGGCCGCGCGCCAGGTCGACGTGAAACTCATCCTGCCCAGCCAGACAGATTCCTGGCTGGTCTTCCATGCCGGTCGTGGCTTACTACGACCGTCTCCTGCGAGCCGGCGTGAGGATCTACGAGCGACGCGGCGTGATCCTGCATTCAAAGACCGCGCTGATCGACGGCGTCTGGGCAACGGTGGGCTCGACCAACCTTGACTGGCGAAGTTTCCTGCACAACGAAGAATTGAATGCGGTGGTCCTGGGACAGGAGTTTGGCGACCAGGTGCAGGCGATGTTTGCCAGGGATCTGGCAGCCTCCGACGAGGTGACGCTTGCCCAGTGGGTGAACCGACCGCTTGATTTGCGCGTGAAAGAACTTTTCGCGCACGCCTGGGAGTACTGGCTTTAGCGCCGGCCCTGGCCGGCAGCGGGATCACGACCCTTTATCGCGAGGGCGCGGGCACCAGCACCACCGGGTTCGGCGTCTTCGGCTCGATCACGACAGATGTCGCGCCCGCTGGCATGACCACGGTCTCGACCTTGCTCAGAACACCACCGCCGGCGACGCTGCCGGATTCGGAGCCATAGCCCAGCACGCGGGCCGTGCAGGCGGCCTTGTCTTCGCCTGTCAACACGTTGCAACGTGCCGTGGCATTGGCGTTGAAGTCGCTGTTGGTGTTTGCAGGCGTGCGATTGCGTTTTCTCGGCGCGGGCATTGTTGGCTTCCCGCAGGCAGGTGGCCTGCTCTTGTTGCGACTGGCCGTTCATGCACGCCTGAACTTCCTTCTTGTAGCTGCCCGAAGCGTCGATGCCGGTGGTGCCTGTGGCAACCTGGGCGCCAGCGCCAGCAGCCGTCAAGGCGAGCAGCGTCGCTACGCCAGTGGAAACAAGGTGCCTGCGAAGGAGGCCGCTGGGTTGTGTCTTCATGATTGGGTTCCTGTTGTGGATCGGGCCAAGGTGACCCCGACCACACACTGCGCGCAATGCGCGATCTGATCTGTGCGCCAACAGACAGACCCAGGGCAGAACGCTGCATACAGTCAAACGCGCAGGTAACGCCAGAACCAACTGCCCGGATCGGGCAAAAGCAGATTTTGGCAAGCAGTCAACCGCTCCTGCCAGGCAAGAAGGTTCAGAGTTCTCATTCACTTAAAGAGGTCATCCCATGAAGACGTTTCAAAAATTTGCATTCAGCGCAATCACAGCGGCCATGCTGCTTGGTCTGGGTGGCTGCGCCGGCATGTCGCAGCAGGAAAAGGGCACCGCCATCGGCGCCGGCGCTGGCGCCATCGGGGGCTCGATCCTGACCGGTGGCAGCGCGGTAGGAACCGTCGGCGGCGCAGTCGTTGGCGGTGTCATTGGCAACCAGGTCACCAAGCCCTGAGTCTGACTGACGCGCAACGCACCTGGCGGCTTGCGTCGGTGCGTTGCGGCGGCTGTTTCTTGACCTGCTCCCCTTGCGCGAGATCGCGTGAACGGGTCAAACTGTCTATTTTAAACTGGAGGTACACAGGATGAAACACGGAATGAATATCAAAGCCGCAGTGGTGCTGTGCGGACTGGTCGCGGCGCTGTCCGCTTGCCAGAAGCAGGAAGGCCCGGCCGAGAAAGCCGGCAAGGAAGTCGACAAAGCCGTCGGGCAGGTGGGGCAGCAGGTCCAGAAGGCCGGTGCCAGCATCGAAGACGCCGCCAAAGGCGACAAGAAGTAAGCCACGCAGTTGCGCGCGGCCAGGCACACCCGGGCAGGGGCCACCTTGCCCGGGTGTGCCTGCTTGTGGCGTCAGCCGCGAGACCGTTTTCCAGGCGGCGCATGCGCCGCAGTTGCTTTTCAATCTATGTTCGGCTGCGCACAGACCTCGGGTTCATGGCATGGGACATTGACGAGGACAGTCTTGTCTTTTCCAGGAGCTACAGATGAACGCATTTTTGAAAACCGCAGTGGCCGTGGCCGCCGTGGCCATCGCGTCGCAAGCGGTCGCACAGGTCACTTTTTTTGAGAACGAAGGGTTTTACGGCCGCAATTTCACCACCCAGCAGCAGGTCGAAAACTTCAGCCGATTCGGCTTCAATGACAGGGCCTCTTCGGTGGTGGTGCAGGGCAACCAGTGGGAAGTCTGCGAGGACGCACAGTTCAGCGGTCGCTGCACGGTGTTGCGCCCGGGCCGTTACCCGTCCCTGGCGGCGATGGGTCTGAATGACCGGATTTCGTCGGTGCGTGCCGTCGATCGCAATGCCCGCGTCGACAACGACCGCTATGCGCCGGCGCCAATGACCCCGCAAGTCACGTTTTATGAAAATGAGGGTTTCAGGGGACGCTCCTTCACCACCGAGAAGCAGGTCAACAACTTCCAGCGCGGTGGTTTCAATGACCGTGCCTCCTCGGTCGTGGTGATCGGTGACCGCTGGGAAGTCTGTGAAGACAACCGCTACCGCGGGCGTTGCGTGGTCCTGCGTCCGGGCCGCTACGCGTCCTTGAGCGCGATGGGCCTGAACGACCGTGTCTCGTCAGTGCGCGCGGTGGCCGTGAATGCCCGTATCGAAGACAGCCGTTACGCGCCCGCGCCAGTGCCGGTTTATGACAGCCGTCGCCGCCAGCAGGAACAGATCTACATGGCCAATGTCACCTCCGTGCGCGCCGTCGTGGGCCCGCCGCAGCAGCGTTGCTGGATCGAGCAGGAAAAGGTAACCCAGCCCGCGAGCGGCTACAACGTGCCGGCAGCCCTTGCCGGCGCCGTTCTGGGTGGCGTTCTGGGGCACCAGGTCGGTGGCGGACGGGGCAAGGACCTCGCCACGGCCGGTGGTGCCGTCGCAGGCGCTGCGATTGGTGCGAACGTGGGCGGCGGCGGTCAGCAAGTCACGACGCAGGACGTGCAGCGCTGCGAGACCGTGCCGAGCCAGGCCAAGCCCGAGTTCTGGGACGTGACCTACACCTTCCGAGGCCTGGAACACCGCGTCCAGATGACCGCGCCGCCCGGACCCACCGTGTCCGTCAATGAACGGGGCGAGCCCCGGACCTGACCTGACCCGATCCATCGGCAAAGTGAACATGGCGGCCCTGCGGGGCCGTTTTGCATCGGTACCTGGCATTTCGGCAGGACTGCCTGCGTGGACAATGACGCAGCGGGTGAACGGGAAAAGGTTTTTTTCTTGAGGTGCCATGCAGACTTTTCATTGTGACCATTGCGGTCATCTCGTGTACTTCGAGAACGTCCGGTGCGACGCCTGCGGCCATGCGCTGGGGTATCTGACCGACCTGCGAACGATGGGCGCGCTGGTGCCTGCGCAGGACGGGCTCTGGCAGCGCGTTGGCGCCGACGCAAACCATCATCGATACCGGATGTGCCGCAACTATTCGGTGCACAACGTCTGCAACTGGATGCTTGCAGAGCATGACCCCAGCGACCTGTGCGAATCCTGCCGTCTCACGGAGATCATTCCGGCGCTGGGTTTGCCGCAGAACAGGATCTCCTGGTACCGCATGGAGCAGGCCAAGCGACGGCTGATCTACACGCTGGCGACGCTGGGGCTGACGCCCACCAGCAAATTGGACGATCCGGTGAAGGGCCTGGCCTTCCGGTTTCTGGCCGACAGCGCGCAGTCGGGCAGGGTCATGACGGGTCACCACAGCGGTGTCATCACGCTCAACATCGCCGAGGCCGATGATGTGCTGCGCGAGCGCACCCGTTCGCAGATGGGCGAGCCCTATCGCACGCTGCTGGGCCACTTCCGGCACGAAATCGGCCACTACTACTGGGATCGGCTGTTTGACGCGGAAGATCGGCGGGCCTCCTTCAGGATGCTTTTCGGTGACGAGCGCGCCGATTACAGCGCAAGCCTGCGACGCCACTATGAACAGGGGCCAGCCCCCAACTGGCAGCAACGCTTCGTCAGCGCCTATGCAAGTTCCCATCCCTGGGAGGACTGGGCCGAAACCTGGGCGCAGTACCTGCACATGGTCGATGCGCTGGAGACTGTGCAGGCGGTCGGGTCTGGAACTCGCGCCATTGCGCCATGGACGATCCCTCCCTGGAGCAGCGCTCGAATCCCGGGGCCGCCGAGTCTTTCGATTCGATGCTGGCGCGCTGGTTTCCGCTGAGCTACATGCTGAACAACCTGCACCGCAGCCTGGGCATGCCCGACGGCTACCAGTTCAGTCTGGCCGCAACGGTGATTCACAAGCTCCGGTTTGTTCACGACCTGGTGCAGGCCCGTGCCGCCCGTCCTGGCCCGTCCGTGTCCACGCCACCGGTGACTGCAATCGCCACTGAATGAGGTTGCCGGGCCGCTATGCGTGCTACCGCACAGATTTGTAGATCAAAGATGGGTAATCTTAAAAAAGAGAAGCGGAATGGAATTGCATCGAGGGCTGTCGGCCCCGAGGGAGTGGTTGCCAATGAGCCGGCGATCGTTCCGGCCCGCTGATCCGGTCCTGGGAAGGCCACGAGAGTACCTTCCCTTGTGTTCAACCCATTGCCGGACCCAAGGTCCGGAAGACGGAGGCCAACATGTTGAGATGGGCAGTCATTTTTTTCCTCGTTGCGATCGTCGCGGGAGTCCTGGGTTTTGGCGGCATTGCCGCAGGCGCCACGGAGATCGCACGAATCCTGTTTTATGTGTTCCTGGTTGTGTTCCTGGTCACGCTGGTCATGGGCGTCATGCGGCGATGACCTTGCAGTGATCGGGTTCCCACGCTTTTCCCCGGGCTCTGTGGCGCGCGCTTCGGCTTTCGCCTGGCCCGGCCCCTTCAATTGATAAAAAAGGTAAATCTATGAGCGATTTCAAAGACGCTGTTTCGGGTGCCGAGGACATGGTCGCAGACGCGGCCCATTCAGCCTCCCGGGAATATGCCGTGGCGCGCCGCAATATCCAGGGCGCGTTGGACGACGCCATCTCCCGTCTCGACGATGCACGTCGGGCTGTGAAGATGGGCGCCCGCGACGCCGCGGACGCCACCGACGGCTATGTCCGGCGCAACCCGTGGCAAGCCCTCGGCGCCGCTGCGGCCGCCGGACTCGTCATCGGGCTCCTTGTCAGGCGCCGTTGATTCATGTCGCGCGGCGGCGCGGGCCGCCGCGCTTCAGGCGCAAGGCAGTTTGCTTCAATAAATGTAGCAACTTATGACCATTTGACGATGGGAAAGTGTCGATTTGGCTTGTATTTCCAGAGAAAACGGGCTGAATCTGCCTTGAACGCCCTAGCGCTGGCACACGTCGCTCAGCAGGCGGTCCATTTCCTTCTTGACCACGCCGTAGCATTCGCAGGTCTGTGCCTCCAGGCCCTTGCGGTCCAGCACGGAGATGTGGCCGCGTCGGTAGCTGATCAGGCCGGCCCGCTGCAGCTTGCCGGCCGCTTCCGTGACGCCTTCACGGCGCACGCCCAGCATGCCGGCGACCAGCTCCTGTGTCATGGTCAGCTCCTGGGTCGGCAAGCGGTCCAGCGTCAGCAGCAGCCAGCGGCACAACTGCTGCTCCAGCGAATGGTGCCGGTTGCACACGGCCGTCTGCGCCATCTGGGTCATCAGCGCCTGGGTGTAGCGCAACAGCAGGCGCTGCAGCGGCCCGGCGCGGTCGAACTCGGCCTTCAACAGGTGCCTGTCCAGCTTGTAGCCGTAGCCGGCGGTCTGCACCACGGCCGAGCTGGGCGTGGTGTCGCCGCCCATGAACAATGAAACGCCGACGACGCCTTCGTTGCCCACGCCCGCGGTCTCGGCGGAGGCGCCCGATTCGGTCACGTAATGCAGCGACACGATCGAGCTGGTCGGAAACCAGGCGTGGCGCAACTGGCTGCCCGGCTCGTACACGGATTCGCCCAGCGGCATCAGCACGCCTTCAAGATGGGGTGCCAGGCGTTCGAAGTCCGCGGCGGGCAGCGCGGCCAGCAGATGGTTATGCAGGGGGCTATGGGTTGCGCCCAGGGTGGATTTCGGCATCGCTGACATCATTGGCCTTCCACGATTTCCATGCCGATGCCCCGGTAACCGAGGAAGCGGCACGACTCGTTGAACATGGGCTGCCCGCTGACCCGGAACTGCCGGGTCGTGCCATCGGGATTGACGCGGTGGAACACAAAGTCGAGGAAGGGCTGGCGGGCGGCAATGGTGGCGCGCAGCTCGGCGCGCTCGGCTTCGTTCCAGCCCGCGTCGTCCGCGGCGGCCGACGTGGCGTCGGCCAGGGGTTCGACCTGGACACCGAGCATCTCCAGCGCCGGCCCGGAGACCTTGGTGAAATGGCCGCTCTCGTCCTGCTCCCAGTACCAGTCCGAGGCCAGCTCGGTCAGGCTGCGAAAGCGCGCCTCGCTCTCGCGCAGCTCGGCGGTGCGCTCCAGCACCGTCTGCTCCAGCAGCTTGCTGTAGTTCTCGAGCTTCTTGTACAGCAGGCGCACTTCGAGCATGTTGTGGATGCGCGTCTTGACCTCGACCAGGTCAAACGGCTTGCTGATGAAGTCCTTCGCGCCGGCCTGCAGGGCGCGCAGCTTGTGGCCGGGCTGGGCGGTGAGCACCAGCACCGGCAGGTAGGGGTCGTCCACGTTGGTCTTGAGCCCCTCCATCACCTGGAAGCCGTCCATCACCGGGCATCTGCAGGTCGAGCAGGATCAGGTCGTAGCGGTTCTTGCGGTGCAGCGCGCAGACCTCCTGCGGATTCAGGGTGGAGGTGAGCTGGGTGTAGCCTTCCCCCTGCAGCAACTGTTCCAGCAGGCTCGATATTGGCCGCCTGATCGTCGACGATCAGGATGCTGGCATTGCGGATGTCGGCGGGGGTGACTTTCATGGCGTTTCCTTTTCGGCCGGCAGGCCGGTTTCAGTGTCGGAAGATTTCAGGGCGGCGTCCAGCGCCTCCATGAACAGGCTGACCTTGATGGGTTTGGTCAGGTAGCAGAAGAAGCCGGCGTCCAGGCCCGCCGCGATGTCGCGCGGCACGGCATTGGCGCTCAGCGCGATGATCGGGATGTGCGCCGTGGCCGGTTCGGCGCGCAGGATCTTCATGGCTTCGATCCCGCTGATGCCGGGCAGGTGGATGTCCATCAGGATCACATCGGGCTGGTGGGCGCGGGCGAACTCGATGCCCAGGCTGCCATCGGCCGCGCTGAGCAGACGCAGATCGGGGCGGCGCTCGATCAGCTGCTCGACCAGTTCGAGGTTGGCCGGGTTGTCTTCAACGTACAGCACCGTGCGGTGGGGCGTGCCATCGGGCAGCGGGCGCCGAGGTCGGCGTCGTCGTTGAGGCCTCGCGGCTCGTGGTGCGCAAACTGCGGCTCGGTGGTCCGGGCCAGCTCGATCCAGAACACGGTGCCTACGCCGACGGTGCTCTCCACGCCCACGCTGCCGCCCATGCGTTCCACCAGGCGCTTGGTCACCACCAGGCCGATGCCGGTGCCTTCTTCCAGGCTGGACTCCTTGCCGAGCCGGTTGAACGGCTGAAAGAGCTGGCCGAGCAGCCCGGGCGCCATGCCTTCGCCGGTGTCGCGCACGCTGATGCGGATCGAATCCGGCGGGCACGGGCAACATTCCACGACGACCGTCCCGTCGGGCCGGTTGTACTTGATGGCGTTGGACAGCAGGTTGATGAGGGACTGCTTGAGCCGGGTCCGGTCGGCATTCACATACAGGGACTGAGCCAGGTGCGGAAAGCTCACGCTGATGCCGCGCTGCTGGGCCTGCGGCTCCATCATCGCCCGGCACTCGTTGAGCAACTCCGCCAGGGCCACGGGTTCGGTGGACAGGGCCGCCTTGCCCGACTCGATCAGCGCCAGGTCCAGGATCTCGTTGATCAGCTCCAGCAGGTACCAGCCGGCCTTGAGGATCTGCTCCAGATTGCGCTTTTGCACCGGGTTTGGCGCGGGGGTGCCGGACGCCAGCAGCTGGGTGAAGCCCAGGATGGCATTGAGCGGCGTGCGCAACTCATGGCTCATGCTGGAGAGGAAGTCCGACTTCGCCACATTGGCCTTGTCGGCCACGGCGCGGGCCCGCTCGAGCTCGGTGTTCTTGTCCTGCAGGACCTGCTCGAGGCGCACGCGCTCCGCTTCAATCTGCAGGCGCGCGGTGTTGTCGGTGCCGATCAGCAGGTAGCCGATGATGGCGTTCTGGTCGTCGCGCAGGGCCGTGACGGACAGCATCGCCGGCAGGCGGCTGCCGTCCTTGCGCACGTAGGTCAGCTCGTAGATGTCCTCGATGCCGCGCGAGGCCTTGAACGCCAGCGCCTCGAAGCCGGGCTGGATCGGCGTGTCGAGCTCGGTGCTCAGGGTTTGCGCCCGCTGGATCAGCTCCTGCGGATCGGAGATCTCGGCCGGTGTGATCTTGTTCACCACGTCCACCGCCGCGTAGCCCAGCATGCGCTCGGCGCCGACGTTGAAGATCTGGATCACGCCACGGGCGTCGGTGGCCATGCATGAGAAGTTGGCGTTGCTGAAAATGGCGGCCTGAAGGGCGCCGGCCTTGGCCAGCGCGGCTTCGGCCTGCCGGCGCGCGTCGATGTCGGTGATCACGATGCGCAGCACGGGCACGGCCTCGTCGCCTGCGCGGGAGGCGGCCAGGTGCACCCAGAACAGCCTGCCGTCGCTTCGGCGCATGCGCAACTCCACGGCCTGCGGCATGCTGGAGCGGGTGAGTTCCCGGATCATCGTGCGGTAGATGTCGGCGTCCTTCTCGAAGACAAAGCGTGCGACCGGCTGTCCGACCAGCGCGCTGCGGGCCGGGCCCAGCAGGTTGGCGGCCGTCAGGTTGGCCTCCTTGATCAGGCCCTCGACGCTCAGGGTGCAATAGCCCACGGGCGCCAGGTCGTACAGGTCGAAATAGCGCGCGCGCGCCAGGTCCAGCGCCGCCTGCGAGTTGCGCAGCTCCTGGTTCTGCATCTCCAGCTCGATTTTCTGCTCGCTCAGGGCATGCTGCGCCTCGTATTCGCGCGTGACATCGCGAAACACCAGCACGGCGCCGATGACCTGGTCATGGGCGTCGCGGATCGGCGCGCAGCTGTCGGCAATGTCGGCCTCCGTGCCGTCACGGGCGATCAGCACGGTGTGGTTGGCCATGCCTTGCACCGTGCCCAGGGCCAGGGTTTCCATGATCGGGAGCCTGGCGATCTTGCGGGTGGCCTTGTTGACGATGTGAAAGACTTCATCCACGGGCCTGCCTTCGGCTTGCGCCTGGGTCCAGCCGGTCAGGCGTTGCGCGAGCGGATTGAGCAGCGTCACGCGGGCCTGCAGGTCGGTGGCGATCACCGCGTCGCCAATGGAGTTCAGCGTCACGGCGAGCTTCTCCTCGCTGATCTGCAAGGTTGCATTGGCCTGTTGCCAGCTGCTGGTTCGTCGCTTCCTGCGTGCTGAGCAAATGCCGGGTCTCGTCGTGCACCAGGTTCCTGACCCGCTGCTGCAGCTGCTGATGGATGAAATAGACGAAGGCCAGCGCCAGCAGCACCGTCAGCAGGCTGGCGACCACGATGCTGTTGAACAGCCGGTTCATCCTGAGCTGGAACTCGGTTTCGCGCTGCGCCAGGGCGGCTTCTTCCAGTCCGATGAAAGTGCCCATCTCGGTGCGAATGGCGTTCATGAGGCGCTTGCCCTCGCCACTGGTGGTCAGCGTGATCGCCGATGCCAGGTCGCCGCTGCGGCGCAAACCGATGGCCCGTTCCATGTAGGCCAGCTTCGCATCCACCAGCGGCACCATGGCGTCCAGCGATCTGTCAGCTTCCGGGATCACGGTGCGCTCACGCAAGGCCTTGAGGCGGTCAGCGACGTTATCGCGCACCGCCAGGTACGGCGCCAGATAGGCTTCGTCACCGGTCAGCAGGTAGCCGCGCTGGCCGGTCTCGGCATCCACCAGAGCCGCCAGCAACTGGTTGCCACCGCGCAGCACGGTGGCGGCGTGACGCCGGTCGTTGGCGGCATCCCCGATCTGGCTGAATGACAGGAACGAAATGGTGACGCCCAGGCCGACCAGCAGGGCCGCGGCGGCGATCCAGGCGAAGAATTTGTGGGCTGTTTTCACGAGCAGCGGGCCCGGCCAACGGTGTGGCAAAGGCGCTGGGGCCCCGGGCGGACCTGCTTTTCCGGCGCATGGCGTAAGGGCGTGAACAACATGGGCAGGTTCCTTGTATAGATGGGTCGATCCGGGCGGCCAGTTGCGCAGGACGGACCCGCAAACAGCGCTGTGGGCCGTGCAGTTTGACAGTTTTTCCCTTGCTGGAGCCGAAAGCAACAAGCATGGCGGGGTCCGGATCGAGCGTCTGTGCGCCAGCGCACGCAGGTTCCGGTGGCGTTGTGTCGGCGATCAACGGCAACGGGCCGCAAATGCGGCCCATGCTGGTTCAGCGCCTGGCTGCGCCGGGGCTTGCGGGCTTACAGCTGCGACTTGAAGTAGCTGAAGGAATGCGTGAACGCATCGCGGATTTTTTCCATCTCGGCGACGGTGGTTTCCCAGGCATCCTCGGTGGCGGCTTTCATTTCTTCGAGCTTGCCCTTGGCAAGTTTCGATTGATGGCGCAGCTTGGCCATTTCTTCCTTGTATTTCGCGCGGGCCTCTTCCTTGGCATCCTGGGCCTTGGCTTCGAGGGCATCCATCTTGGCATCCAGCTCGTCGAGCTGAAGTTTCATTTTGGCAATGTAGACGTCTCTGTTGGACATGGTGGTAACTCCTTGGGATTGGAAAAATGGTTGGTTGGCCGGTAGCTCAGCGAAGTTGAAGATCGATCTCGTGGTTCCCTCTCGACCTGACATGCCATCAGATTAGTCGGACGTGCGAAAGAGGTCTGTGCGGTCCCGCACAGAGGGTGGGGGATCGTTCACCTATCGTCTGGGTCATTTCTGAGAACCCTTCAATGAACTTATCCAAACTCATCGGCATCATCCTGATCGTCCTGGGCGGCCTTGGCCTGGCCTACGGCGGCTTCAGCTACACCAAGGAAACCAGCGCCGTGAAGCTCGGGCCGCTGGAGCTCAAGGTCCAGGAGCGCGAGCGCATCAACATCCCGCTGATCGTCAGCGCCGGCGCCATCGTCGCCGGCGTGGTGCTGCTGGCCATGGGGCGCAAGTAGGCTGGGCGGGGGGAGCGGGCTGCTGGCGGCGGGCGCCCTTGACCCGCCGGTTACGTGGCGTTAGTATTACATCTGTTATTACGAGATGGCGTCCCCATGCACACCCTCAAGCTCACCCAGATCGGCAATTCGGTTGGCGCCGTTTTGCCCGAAAGAGCCTGCTGGCCCGACTGAACCTGGAAAAAGGCGAATCGAGTTCTACGTGACGGAAACGCCCGACGGGCTGCGCATCGACCACGCACGACCCTGAATTCGAGGCCGAGATGCGCAGGTTGGGCGCGAAATCATGAAAGAGCGCCGGGACGTCTTGCGCGAGCTGGCCAAGTGAGCACGCTGGCGTCTGGATCGACCGGGCGGTCATGCTGGCGGCTACACGACATGCAAGCCTGGCCGAACACGGCGGCGGTGTCGGCGTGCGCGACGTAGGCCTGCTCGAATCGGCCCTGGCCGGACCTGCTGAACCTGGAAGCCTACGGCGAGCCGGACGCGCCCGCACGTGGCCGCTGGCCTACGGCTATGGCATCTCGGCCTGGCAAGAATCACGCCTTCATGGACGGCAACAAGCGCACCGGCCTTCGTGGCCGCCGAACTGTTCTTGCGATTGAACGGGTTCATCGCTTTCTGGCCTCGGAGGCCGACGGCCGTGCTCACCATGCTCGCGGTCGCCGCCGGCGACCTCAGCGAAGAGGCCTTCGCCGCCTGGCTGCGCGGCCACGCTGTGCCCAGGGCCTGAATTCGGCGCAAGAACGGCCACATCCCAGCGTCAAATGGTGATAGGCAGCTCCTGATTCAGGAGTGCTCAACGCCCTTGGTAAAATCAACGCAAAGGCTGCTGCCCCGGCAGCCTTTTGCTTTTTCAGTCATCCGGGGCCATGTAGAGGAACACCATGTACAAAAACCTCGTGCCGGCGGGCGCTCTTGCGCTCGCGGCCGTCTGTTTTTCGCTTCCCGCTTTTTCCCAGCCCAGACCCGCGCCCGGCGAACCCGTCAAGGCCGGTTTCGTCTATGTCTCGCCCATCACCGAGGCCGGCTGGACCCGGCAGCACGACGAGGGCCGCAAGGCCGTCGAGGCGGCGCTGGGCAGCAAGGTCAAGACCACGTTCGTCGAAAACGTGCCCGAAGGCGCCGACGCCGAGCGCGTGATCCGCGACCTGGCCCGCCAGGGCCACCAGATCATCTTCACGCCGAGCTTCGGCTACATGGAGCCGACGCTGAAGGTGGCGAAAGATTTCCCCGACGTGAAGTTCGAGTCCATCACCGGCTACAAGACCGCGCCCAACGTGGCCACGGCCAATGCGCGCTACTACGAAGGGCGCTATCTCGCCGGCATCGCGGCGGGCCGCATGACGCAGACCGGCGTGGCGGGCTACGTGGCGGGCTTCCCGATTCCCGAGGTGCTGCAAGGCATCAACGCCTTCACACTGGGCATGCGCTCCGTCAACCCGAAGGCCGAGGTCAAGGTGGTCTGGCTCAACGCCTGGTTCGACCCGCCGAAAGAGCGCGACGCCGCCATGGCGCTGTTCAACCAGAACGTGGATGTGATCGCCTTTCACACCGGCTCCACCGCCGTGATGGCCGCCGCCCAGGAGCGCGGCAAGCTGGCCGTGGCCTACCACTCCGACATGCGCAAGCTGGCGCCGGATGCGCAGATCGTCGCCGTCACGCACCAGTGGGGCGACTACTACACGCGCCGCGTCCAGGCCGTGATCGACGGCACGTGGAAAAGCGGCAATGTCTGGGGCGGTGTGAAGGAAGGCATGATCCGCGTCGGCGATTTCGGCCCCAGGGTGCCCAAGACGGTGCAGGCGGAGGTTCTGGCGCGCCAGAGGGACATCGCCAGCGGCAAGCTGCAGCCGTTTGCCGGCCCGATTTCGGACAACGAAGGCCACGAAGTGCTGCCCAGGGGCCAGGTCCTGACCGATGCGCAGATACTGGCTATGAACTTTCTCGTATCGGGTGTGCAGGGCAGGATTGCAAAATAGGGGTCATGAAAGCCTGGCGCGCCTCCCTCCTGCGATTCGACGACGACGGCCGTGCCGTTTTTGACACGGACGGCCTGCTCGTCACCGGGCCCGACGCCGCGGGCCGGCGGGTGGTCATTGCGGCGGGCGACCATGGCGCGCTGGTGGCCCGCTACCCCGGCGTGCCGGTGACACATCTGCCCGGGCGCATCCTCGCGCCGGGTTTTCTCGACCTGCACATCCACTACCCGCAGACCGACGTGATCGGCTCGCCGGCCGAAGGCCTGCTGCCCTGGCTGGAGCACTACACCTTCCCGCACGAGGCGCGGTTTTCCGATGCGACCTACGCCGCCGACGTCGCGACCTTCTTTCTGGACGAGCTCGCGCGCAACGGCGTGACGACCGCGCTGACCTTTGCCACCTCGCACCCGACCTCGGTGAATGCCTTGTTCACCGAGGCCCGCCAGCGCGGCCTGCGCCTGATCACCGGCAAGGTGCTGCAGGACCGCCACAGCCCCGACGGCGTGCGCGACCAGACCGAACAAAGCCTGATCGACACCGAGGCGCTGATCAAGCAGTGGCACGGCGTGGACCGGCTCGGCTACGCCATCACGCCGCGCTTTGCGCCGAGCTGCAGCGAGGCGCAACTGACGGGCGCCGGCGCGCTGGCGGCGCGCTACCCCGATGTCTGGATCCAGTCCCACGTGTC
Organism: uncultured beta proteobacterium; assembly: GCA_963726365.1. Lineage (GTDB taxonomy): Bacteria > Pseudomonadota > Gammaproteobacteria > Burkholderiales > Burkholderiaceae_C > JAABQG01. The sequence continues at coordinate 29,696 of CAVSCI010000018.1, forward strand.
GGAGAACCTCGATGAGGTGCGCTGGGCGCGCGAGCTGTTCCCGGCCTCGCGCTCGTACCTCGCGGTCTATGACGACCATGGCCTGATGCGCGAGCGCGCCATCTATGCGCACTGCATTCATTTCGATGACGACGACCGGGCGCTGATGCGCGACACCGGCACGGCAGCGGCCGTCAGCCCCACCAGCAACCTGTTTCTGGGCAGCGGGTTTTTCGACTATGCCGGCGCGGACCGCATCGGTTTCCGCTACGGACTGGCCAGCGACGTGGGCGGCGGCACCAGCTTCAGCCCGTTTCACACCATGCTCGCGGCCTACACCGCCGGACGCGAGGGGCAGACCAAGCCCGGCCTGAGCCTGAGCCCGCAGCACCTGTGGTGGCAGCACACGGCCGGCGCGGCGCGCGCCCTCGGCTTGCAGGGCGTCGTGGGCAACCTGCAGCCGGGCTGTGAAGCCGATTTCATCGTGCTGAACCCGGCCGCCACGCCCCTGCTGGCGCGCCGCACGGCGCAGGCGCAGAGTCTGGACGAGCTGCTGTTCGCGATGATCGTGCTGGGCGACGACCGGCTGGTCGAAAAAACCGTCATTTCAGGGTGAAAATGGCACTTTTCCAGCGTCGAATGGACATGGTGTGCTATTGATTCGGTAGTCCTCATTGCCTGCCAGCGGACCGCCAGGTTGCGGCGCGCCGCGCTTCTACAATCGCAGGCAACACCGAGGTTTCACCGATGAGCATCAAAAGCGACAAATGGATCCGCCGCATGGCCGAGCAGCACGGCATGATCGAGCCCTTCGAGCCCGGCCAGATCCGCCAGGACGCGCGGCGGCAACAAGATCGTCAGCTACGGCACCAGCAGCTACGGCTACGACATCCGCTGCGCGCCGGAATTCAAGGTCTTCACCAACATCCACAGCACCGTGGTGGACCCGAAGAACTTCGACGAAAAAAGCTTCGTCGATTTCAATGAAGACGTCTGCATCATCCCGCCCAACAGCTTTGCGCTGGCGCGCACGATGGAGTACTTCCGCATTCCGCGCAACGTGCTGACCATCTGCCTGGGCAAGAGCACCTACGCGCGCTGCGGCATCATCGTCAACGTCACGCCCTTCGAGCCCGAATGGGAAGGCTACGTGACGCTGGAGTTCACCAACACCACGCCGCTGCCCGCCAAGATCTACGCCGGCGAAGGCTGTGCCCAGGTGCTGTTCTTCGAGAGCGACAAGGACGACGTCTGCGAGGTGTCCTACAAGGACCGCGGCGGCAAGTACCAGGGCCAGCGCGGCGTCACGCTGCCCAAGGCCTGAGCCGGCAGCTCTGCGGCCCGCTCAGGCCGCCTTGCCGGGCCCGGCAAGGGTGCGCAGGGCGCAGCGGGCGGCCGCAAGATCCCAGCCCGCCCAGCCGCAACTCTTGAACAGCACCGGCCCGGCCTGCGCGACGGGGTTGTGAAAAGCCGCGTCGATCCGCACCACATCGGCCAGGGATTCAAACCGGCTCACGTCCAGCCCCGCCTGCAGCAGGTCGCCGGCTTCGTGCAGCGCCTGCGGCGTGTCCACGACCACCTGACCGGTGCGCGCGACATGACGGCACAGCGCGGGTGCGAGTTCCACCATCTTCGGCGTGAACGCGCCCACGGCGGCGATGAAGTGCGCGGGGCCGGGCAGGGCGCGCAGGGCCACTTCGCTGGCGGGCGTGCAGGTCACGACCAGCGGGCAGTCGGCCAGCGCCGCGTCGGCGTCGGTCGTGATCTCGGCGCTCAGGCCGCGCGCCTGCGCGTGCCGGGCCAGCGCGTCGCTGCTGGCCTCGCTGCGCGAGGCAATCACCACCGCCTTCACGCCCAGGACATCGGCGAACGCGTCCAGATGCGCGCGCCCCTGCACGCCGGCGCCGACGATCAGCAGCGGCCCGTCGGGCCGAGGCGCCAGCCGTTGCGCGGCCAGTGCCGAGACGGCGGCGGTGCGGCGCGCGGTGACGGTGGGCCCGTCCAGCAGCAGCGCGCGCGATCCGGTGGCCACATGGGTGACGATCACGTCGCCCTGGATGGTGGGGCGAGCGCTGCCGGCATTGCCGGGTGTGAACGTGATCAGCTTGGTGATGGCGATGTTGGCGTCGTGTGCCGGCATCACGAACAGGCTGCCACCGCCCGGCAGGGGCTGCACCAGCCTTGCGGGCACGTGCACGTGGTCATCGAGCAGCAACTGCACCAGCGCCTGCAGCAGCGCGGGGTAGGGCAAAGCGGCGGCGGTCTCGGCAGGCCCGAGCACGCGGGAATCGGGTGGGTTGTGGGTCATGGTCTGACTGTAGCGAAGGAGGCGAAGGCGCGCGTGTCCGATCAACAGATCTGGCCGGCCGCCACGCGGATGTCCTGCGGCGTGGTCAGTGCCACGCGCACCGCCACGCGCAGGCCGCTGACGACGTCGTCCAGCGCCATCGAGGGTGCGCCCTGTTCCGGCAACCACGGCACGTGAACAAACCCGCCACGGGTCTTGCGGTGCACCCGTTGAGTGGCCAGGAGGTGCATCAGCCCGTAGAACACGTGGTTGCACACGAAGGTGCCGGCAGTCTGCGACACCTCCGCGGCAAGGCCCTTGCGCTGCAGCGCCGCCCGCATGGCCTTGACCGGCAGCGTCGTGAAATACGCGGCCGGGCCGCCGGGCACCGCGGGTGTATCGATCGGCTGGGCCCCCGCGTTGTCCGCAATACGGGCATCGTCGAGGTTGATGGCCACGCGCTCCAGCGACAAAGCCGCGCGCCCGCCGGCCTGCCCGACGCAGATCACCAGTGCGGGCCGGTGCTGTCGCAGCAGGGCCTGCAATTGCGCCAGCGCGGTGCCGAAAACGGTGGGCAGTTGCGCCGTCACCAGCCGATGCCCCGCAATGCGCCGGCCCTGCAGGGCCTGCACGGCCAGCCAGCTCGGGTTGACCCCTTCGCCGCCAAACGGGTCAAACCCGGTCAGCAACACCGTGGGCAATGGTTGGACGTGTCGGGGCGGCGCAGCTACCATTGGCCGAATTTACCGCAGCGCGGCTGTTCGAGGAGGATCAGGATGAAATGGGAAGGCAACCGCGAATCGGACAACGTCGAAGACCGCCGCGGCGGGGGTGGGGGTGGCGGCGGAGGTGGCCTGGGCGGACTGATCGGCGGGCGCGGCATCGGCATCGGCACCCTCGTCATTGCCCTGCTGGGCGGTTGGGCGTTCGGCATCAATCCCTTGACGATCCTGAGCCTGCTCAGCGGCGGCGGGGCTCCGACGGCACAGGTGCAGCAGCAGGCACCGGCGCACAAGCCGCCGGCCGATGACCGCATGGCCAGGTTCGTCTCCACCGTACTGGCCGACACGGAGGACGTGTGGACGGACATCTTCACCAAGGGCGGTGCCACCTACCAGGACCCCCGTCTCGTGCTGTTCCGGGGCGCCACGCAGACGGCCTGCGGCGCGGGGCAGGCGGCGATGGGGCCGTTCTACTGCCCGGCCGACCGCAAGGTCTATATCGACCTGGGCTTCTATGAAACGCTGAAGAACCAGCTCGGCGCACCCGGCGAATTTGCCCAGGCCTACGTGATTGCCCACGAAGTGGGGCACCACGTGCAGAACCTCCTGGGCATCAGCGGCAAGATGGAGCAGATGCGTGCCAAGGTCAGCCCGGTGCAGTACAACGCCCTGAGCGTGCGCCTGGAACTGCAGGCGGACTGCTTTGCCGGGGTGTGGGCCCACCATGCGCAGAACGCGCGGCAGATTCTGGAGAATGGTGACATCGAGTCCGCCATGAATGCCGCCGCGAAGATCGGCGACGATGCGCTGCAAAAGCAGAGCCAGGGTCGCGTGGTGCCCGAGAGCTTCACCCACGGCACCAGCGCCCAGCGCACCCGCTGGTTCAACAACGGGCTGCAAAATGGCAGCGTCAAGGGCTGCGACACCTTCAGCGCCAAGAATCTGTAGAAAAAACGGCCTCTGCCAGCGTGAATGGGTCGTTTCAAGCTACAAAAAAGATAGTTTTTCGACACCCGTCGCGGGCCCCGGGTTGCGCTGCGACGCCGGCGGGTTGGCAGGGTTTGCCCTGAGTGAGACAATACAGGGCTAAATGACATCTTCTTTTTCAAACCTTTCGCTGGCCGAGCCGCTGGCACGCGCCGTGGCCGAAATGGGCTACGAGTCCATGACCCCCATCCAGGCCGAGGCCATTCCCGTCGTGATGACAGGCAAGGACGTGATGGGCGCCGCCCAGACCGGCACCGGCAAGACGGCCGCGTTTTCGCTGCCCCTGCTGCACCGCCTGCTCAAGCACGAGAACACCTCCACGTCGCCGGCGCGCCACCCGGTGCGGGCCCTGGTGCTGTTGCCCACGCGCGAACTGGCCGACCAGGTGGCCCAGCAGGTCAAGCTCTACGCCAAGTACACCAATATCCGCAGCGCCGTGGTCTTCGGCGGCATGGACATGAAGCCGCAGACGCTGGAACTGAAAAAGGGCGTCGAAGTGCTGGTCGCCACGCCGGGCCGCTTGCTCGACCACATCGAGGCCAAGAACGCGGTGCTCAACCAGGTCGAGTACGTCGTGCTCGACGAAGCCGACCGCATGCTCGACATCGGCTTCCTGCCCGACCTGCAGCGCATCCTGAGCTTCCTGCCCAAGCAGCGCACCACGCTGCTGTTTTCCGCCACCTTCTCGCCCGAGATCAAGCGCCTGGCCAACAGCTACCTGCAAGACCCGGTCACGATCGAGGTCGCCCGGCCCAACGCGACGGCGTCCACCGTGGAGCAACGCTTCTACAGCGTCGGCGATGACGACAAGCGCCATGCCATTCACCAGGTGCTCAAGACCCGGGGCATCAAGCAGGCGTTCATCTTCGTCAACAGCAAGCTGGGTTGCGCGCGTCTGGCCCGCAGCCTGGAAAAGGAAGGCCTGGTGACCACGGCCTTGCACGGCGACAAGAGCCAGGACGAACGCCTGAAGGCGCTCAACGCCTTCAAGGCCGGCGAGGTGGATCTGCTGGTGGCCACCGACGTGGCGGCGCGGGGGCTGGACATCAAGGACGTGCCGGCGGTCTTCAACTTCGATGTGCCGTTCAATGCCGAGGACTACATTCACCGGATCGGCCGCACCGGTCGTGCGGGCGCTTCCGGGCTGGCTGTGACCCTGGTTTCGGGCAGCGATGGCCGCCTGATGGCCGACCTGGAAAAGCTGCTGGGCAAGAAAATCGAGGTTGAGGCCCTGGAGTACGACGAAGACAAGCCGCGCGGGCGCATCAATACCGGCCGGCGCGCCTGGGGCGAGGACGACCCGCGCGACGTGCTGGACGCGCCCCGTGAAAGCCGCGAACCCCGCGAGCGTCGCGAACCCCGCGGTTTTCGCCCGGCGATGCCCTCGCGCGATCCGTTCTTCGACAAACCCTATGAGGCCCCCGCCGCCGAGGTGAAGCCGAACTGGGAGTCCGCCACCGGCTCGGCACCCGCGCGAAGCGGTGTTTCGGCCAACATCAAGACCCGGCGCAAGGTCGCGGCGCTGTTCAAGACAACGGCCTGAGCGGGATCGGTGCGTTCAGCCTGCGCCAGGCTGTCCACCGCCCGGTTTTCAAGCGGTTTCGGCATCAGTCCAGCGTCGAACGTTGACAGTCCGCTATCAATAAGTGACTTTTCGCGTCACTTCCCGGGCGCCGGCTTCTGCAACTGCGGGCATTTCACCTGAATCAGCTCGTGCGCGCCCGCGTCGTCCAGGCGTATCGCGCTCAGATGGCCGCCCCAGACACAGCCCGAATCCAGCGAAATCACGTCGGGCCGGTTCAGCCAGCCCAGCGTCGACCAGTGGCCAAATGCCACCGTGACATCGGCGGTGCGCCGGCCGGGAACGTCAAACCAGGGCATGAAACCCGGCGGCGTGCCGCCCACGCCCTCCTTGGTTGCGAACTCCATGACGCCTTCGGCCGTGCAAAAACGCATGCGCGTCAGCGCGTTGACGATCACGCGCAGCCGCGCCTTGCCTTTGAGTCCGTCGTCCCATTCGGCGGGCTCATCGCCATACATCTTGTGCAGGAAGCCGGCGATGTCCGGCCCGCGCAGCACCGCCTGCACCTCACCCGCCAGCGCCAGGGTCTGGGCGGTGGTCCAGCCGGGCAGGACGCCCGCGTGGACCATCAGCACGCCTTGCTCGAAAAAGGCCATGTCCTGCTGACGCAACCAGTCCAGCAATGGCTCGCGATCGGGTGCGTCCAGGATGTCGGCGATGGTCTCGCTGCGACGCCGCTTGCGCGCGCCATGGGCCACCGCCAGGAGATGGAGGTCGTGGTTGCCCAGCAGGCAGCGCGCGGAGGCGCCGTAGCCGATCAGCCGGTGCAGGACGCCGCGCGAGTCCGGCCCCCGGTTGACCAGGTCGCCGAGAACGAAGATCGTGTCGCGGCTGGGCGAGAAGCCGAGCGCGTCGAGCAGGCGGCCCAGGGCGGCATCGCAACCCTGCACATCGCCGATACAGTAAAGTGACATTCTGTTGATTTTCCACCGGCGCGAAGCCGGTCGTTCATGGATTTCCTGCTGATTGCGTTTCTGACCCTGCTCAACGGCGTTTTTGCCATGTCGGAACTGGCGCTGGCCTCAAGCCGCAAGGCGCGCCTGGCCGCCATGGCCGAGTCCGGTGACAAGGGCGCGGTGGCGGCGCTCAAGCTGCTTGAAGACCCCACCCAGTTCCTCTCCAGCGTTCAGGTGGGCATCACCTCGATCGGCATGCTCAATGGCATTGTCGGTGAAGCCGCCTTCAGCGAGGGCGTGGCCCTCTGGCTGCAAGGCTTCGGAGTGGCTGAAAAGGCATCCGGCATCGCCGCCACCGCGACGGTGGTCACGATCATCACGTTCATCACCATCATCTTCGGTGAACTGGTGCCCAAGCGGATCGGGCAGCTGTACCCCGAGCCGGTGGCGCGCTGGGTATCGCGGCCCATGCGCGGGCTGGCCACGGCCGCCAAACCTTTCGTCCGGCTGCTGTCCATGACCACGCATGGGGTGCTCAAGCTGCTGCGCATCGACACCAACCGCCTGCGGCCGGTGACGGAAGAGGAGATCACCGCCAGCCTGGAGGAGGGCGTGGACGCCGGCCTGATCGAGCAACACGAGCACCAGATGGTGCAAAACGTCTTCCACCTGGACGACCGCCCCCTGACCTCCTTGATGGTGCCGCGCACCGATATCGACTGGCTCGATGCTTCCAGCACGGTTGCGCAGTGCCTGCACCAGGCCGGCAAAGGTGGCGGGAACGGCACGCATTCGTGGTACCCGGTCTGCCGGGGCAGCCTGGACGATGTGCTGGGCCTGATCAGCGTGGCGCGGCTGCTGCAACTCGGACCGGATGAACCCGGGTCGATCGAGGCCCACATCATCCCTGCCACCTTCGTGCCCGAAACCTTGACCGGCATGTCCCTGCTGGAGCAGTTGCGCGAGCGTTCCGGCCGCATGGTCTTCGTGGTCGACGAATACGGCGTGGTGCAGGGGCTGCTGACCCCGCGCGACTTGCTGGAGGCGATCACCGGCGAACTGCAACCCGGCGCGCAGATTGATGCGTGGGCCACGCGGCGTGAGGATGGCTCGTGGCTGCTCGACGGGCTCATGCCCGTCAATGAACTCAAGGCACGCCTGGACATCCGCGAACTTCCCGAGGAAGACAAGGGCCGGTTCAATACGCTGGCGGGGCTGCTGATGTCGGTTTCAGGGCGTCTGCCCGGCACCTCGGAGCGTATTCAATGCGCGGGATGGGTATTCGAGGTGATGGATCTCGATGGCAAACGTATCGACAAGGTACTGGCCTTCAGGGAAGAGCCCAAAGGGGACTGATTCAGGCGCTGCCGCCGGATGCCGGGTGATTGAATATCCCGGTATCCGATTTATTTCCTTATTTTTTTATTATCCCTATAATGGCGCTTCTCATCAATTCAAACGAATGGAGCCAGCATGACGACCTATAAAGAGCTTTTGCAGCAACGTGAAGCACTCGAGAGCAAGATTGCCGAAGCCCGCCAGCGTGAAATCAGCCAGGCGGTGAGCCAGGCGCGCGCGCTGGTGGCCGAGTTCGGCCTGACTGCGCAAGATGTTTTCCCGTCCGGCAAAGCCCGTTCCGCCAGCGCTGGCGCCAAAGTCGCCGCCAAATACCGCGACCCCGCCACGGGCAAGACCTGGACCGGACGTGGCAAGGCGCCGAAATGGATCGACGGCAAGGACCGCGCAAAGTTTCTGATCGCCTGATTATCTGATACCGTTTTCCGGGCGGTCGTCGGATCGTTTTTCCGGTGTCTGCCATTGAAAAGCCCGCCATGTTGCCATGGCGGGCTTTTTTATCGGAAGCGATTCCGGTTTATCTCACGGGCTGATCGGTCTCAACAAAAAATCAGGGCCAGCCACGCCGGGTCTTCCATGACATTCAGCAGGAGATAACCGGCAATTCTGAAATACCAGAAGTGCAGGCTGAGTGGCAGATCAAACGGCATGAGGTCGTGAGGTTTCTGAATGTCCGATGGGCGTTTACCTGGCCCGTCAGTCGATCGTGACGCCGGTGCGCTTGATCACAGGCGTCATCACGCGCAATTCCTGGCGCATGAAGTTCTGCAGCGACTCGGCCGAACCCCCGATCGGCTCCATGTATTGCGCGTACAGCTTCTCGCGAACCTCGGGCATCGCCAGCACCGCGTTGATTTCCTGGTTCATGCGCTGCACGATGTCCGTCGGCGTGCTGGCGGGCGCCATCACGGCCATCCAGGCGACGTTCTCGATCTCGGGCAGGCCGGCTTCCTTCATGGTCGGAATATCGGGCGTCAGCTGGCTGCGCTGGGCGGTGGAGACCGCCAGGGTGCGCAGCTTGCCTGCCTTCACCTGCGGCATCACCGCCACCGCGGGCACGCAGGCGAACTGCACTTCGCCCTGCAGGAGGGCCATCACGGCCAGCGGCGACGACGCGTACGGAATATGCACGGCATAGGTGTCGGTCTTGACCTTGAGCAGTTCCACGCCCAACTGCGACAGGCTGCCCACGCCGGTGGAAGAAAAGTTGAACTTGCCGGGGTTCTTCTTCATCGCGGCGACCAGTTCCTGGAGCGTCGTGATGCCCGAGTCGGCGCGCACCGCGCAGATGTTCGCCTGGCCGCCGGCCAGCACGACCGGGCGCAACTCGGTGAAAGGGTCGTAGGGCAGCTTGCGGTACAGCACGGTGTTGTAGACCAGGGGCCCGTTGGTGCTGATGAGAAAGGTGTAGCCATCGCCGGGCGCCTTGGCGACGGCGCCCGTGCCATTGTTGCCCCCCGCGCCGACCCGGTTTTCGACGATCACGGGTTGACCCAGGCGCACCGCCAGTTTCTCGCCCACGATCCGGGCAATCACATCGGGTGACGATCCCGCCCCATAGGGCACGACCAGCTTGACCGGTTTGCTCGGCCACGCAGCCCCTTGCGCCAGCGCGGCCGCACTGGCGATGGTGAGCGCAAAGGCCGAGAGGCACTTCAGCAGGGCACGGGTGGGAGGGGTCTTGAAATTCATCATGGCGCAATCAGTTCGGACTCGTTGAAGAAACGCCCTTCACCGGCAATAAAGCCGGCAACCAGCGTGCGGTAAGTGGCCTCGACGATGTCGGGCAGGCCGGGAAAATCAGCTTCATGCCCAGCCGCCAGCGCACGCACCCGTGCGAACACGGCGGCCTGGCGTTGCGGTGCTGAAACCTGGAAAGCATCGCGCTTGAAACGCGTCGCGTCGCGCACGCACAGGGCCCGCTGCGCCAGCAGCGCCACGATCTGCGCGTCAAGGGCGTCAATCTTGCCACGCAACTGACCCAGCGTCTCGGCCTGGGGGACGTAGCCTGGCGTCAGGAATCGACGCACCGGTCCGGTGGTCGTCGTGGGTTCTTGCGGGGCATTCATGGGTTCTGGCAAATCGGCGGTTGTGTTGCATCGGTAGTTTACGCATGGAACCCCAATCGACTGCCCCCTCTCTGGATGATCAATCTGGCCCTGACGGGCGTTAAACTCATTTCCTCTGACGCGTGGAAACCGCTTTGGCCCTTGTCTGAAGCGGTTTTTTTGTTTCAGGGGCGCAAGACTGGCACCGGACCTGATCGACGGATCGCCCGCGCAACTTATTATGGCCGGCTCAACGGACGGCGGCCGCACTGGCGTGTGAGCCGCTGGATTCAACAACGATGGACTTTCGGCTGATTCTTGGTTTTGCAAGGCCCTGGCGCGGCACGCTGGCGCTGTGCGCGCTGCTCATGCTGGCGGAAACCGGCGTGGCGCTGGCCGTGCCGTGGCTGGCGGGCCAGTTTGCCGGGCACCTGCTCACGGGCCTGGCGCAGGCCGGTGGCCTGCTGCTGGTGGCCCTGCTGGTGCTGTTTGCCGTGCAGGCCCTGCTGAAATTTGCCAACAGCTGGCTGCTGGGCCGCACGGCCGAGTACATCCTGGCCGACCTGCGCACCCGGCTGTACGACCACCTGCAGGCGCTGCCGCTGGCCTATTTCCAGCAGCGCCGCCATGGCGAGATCCTGGCCCTGCTCACCAACGACGTGGCGCGCCTGGCCAGCTACATCAGCGGCACCTTGCTGAGCGTGGTGCCGCTGGCGCTCACGGTGGCCGGCGCCGCGCGTGATGATGCTGCGCATCGACACCCGCCTGACGTTGCTGGTGGTCGTGATGATTCCCTTGTTCTACCTGCTGCTCAAGGTGATGGGCCGCCGTCTGCGCCCGCTGTCCAGCCAGTTGCAGCAGGCGCATGCCGACTCGGTGGCCATTGCCGAGGAAAACCTCAGCCTGCTGCCGGCCATCAAGACCTTCACGCGCGAGCCGCTGGAGTCGGCGCGCTACCGCGAAAAAATCCAGCGCATCCTGCACCTGAGCAACCAGGAGCGGCTGATCTACGCGGCACTCGGCCCCGTGGTGCAGTTCCTGGCGGCCGCGGGCATGGTGCTGATCCTCTGGCAACTGAGCAGCCCCGCGAGCGGACGTTCTGCTGCAGAAATGGTGAGCTTCCTGCTGTATGCGGCGCTGCTCACCCGCCCCGTCAGCGGCCTGGCGGACGTGTACGGGCAGACGCGGCAGGTGCATGGTGCCCTGGAGCGCCTGAGCGCGGTGCTGACCGAACTCCCGGAGCCCGTCACCGCGCAAGGGCAGCCCTTGCCCCCGGTGCGCGGCGAGATCGACTTTCAGGCCGTCCGGTTTGCCTACCCCGGCCGCCCCGCGGCGCTGGACGGCATCAGCCTGCACATCCGCGCCGGCGAGACCATCGCGCTGACGGGGGCCAACGGCGCCGGCAAGAGCACCCTGGCGCACCTGCTCATGCGGCTGATGGCCCCCGCCAGCGGCCGCATCCTGATCGACGGCATCGACATCGCCAGCGTGAGCCTGGCCAGCCTGCGCAGCCAGATCGGCGTGGTGCCGCAACACGTGCTGCTGTTCAACGGCAGCGTGTTCGACAACATCGCCTACGGCCTGCCCGATTCGACACCCGAGGCGGTCATGGCCGCCGCCCGCGCCGCCCAGGCGCACGAGTTCATCACGCGCCTGCCGCAGGGCTACGACAGCGTCATCGGCGACCAGGGCATCCGCCTGTCGGGCGGCCAGCGCCAGCGCATCGCGCTGGCCCGCGCGCTGCTCAAAGACCCGCCCATCCTGGTGCTGGACGAAGCCACCGCCATGTTCGACCCCGAAGGCGAGAAATCCTTCATCGCCGACTGCCATGACACGCTGGCACAGCGCACCGTCATCCTCATCACGCATCGCCCGGCCAGCCTGGCGCTGGCGGACCGGGTGCTGCGGCTGGAAAACGGCACGATCCGGGATCAGCCTCAAACTTCCGGCTGAGCCTTCGCGACGACCCACCGGGCAAGCCGATCCTTGCGCTCGGCGGAAATTGGCAGCAAGGCGATCCGCTCCCTAAGGGTCGACCCCGCTACCAGTTTGTGCTGGAGCATCGTTTCGACAAATGGCCAGTCTTTTTCCCGGCCAGCCGCCAGCTTGGACGCCGCAAGGTCATGGGGTTCCAGGCAGTAGCCGATCTTGAGATCAGTGTTCTCGTTCTGGATCTTGACCACACGATCTTTCCAGCCAACCGGCAATACCGCTGTTTCAGGTCCGACACCTTGGGCGTAGTAGCCAAAAAATGCATCAAAGGGCGACCCCTCTCCAATGGCGCCATCAATCAGGTCAGCGAGTTCTGGCCGCTGCAGTGGGTACACATCGGCCTCCATGGACCGGAGCAGGAAATCAGGGGCATCGGGGACTGAACCAAGAATCGACTGGCTTCCCACCACCATGATTTCATACTGATCTGTGACCGCCGCTGCCGCACGAATGAGGTGCTCAAGTTCACTGCGCTTCATGGCTTTGCTTCCAGTTTTCAAGAAAAGCGAAACGTTCCCGATTCGTGAGAAGAACCGACAGGGGGGAGGATTGGCGCAAGGCAGTGGCCCGCTCGGAGTCGTCGACAGCCACGGCAAGACAATCCTCGACACCCTGATTCATGAGGCGCTCCCACTCCTCAAGATACGGTTGCGACGCGGGTCCCGCGGTCGTGCGCCACCGCGCAAGCGTCGCCCTTGCCCGCTCGAACAGCGCGGGATCGTGCCTGATCTTGTCTGCAACCAGCCGGTGCAGCGCCAGGCTGCGTTCATCGATCTCCTGATGTGTTCGCATGGTCAGTTCCTGTCGCTGCAAGCCATTGAATGTTCTCGCGCTCTCCAGCAGTGCTTTCTGCATATGATCATAGGCTATGGACGAAAGATTGGTCCGCCATCTGGCCCAGTTCCGGGCGCTCAGCCCTGCCGGGCAACGCACGTTGCTCTATGCAGCGGCATTGATGCCGCTTTTCTGGCTCGGCCTGCGCCTCCTCGGCCTGCCGCGTTTTCAGGCGCGCCTGCAACGCAGCACAGTGACGCGCGGCGCGGCGATGACCCTGCCTGACATCCAGGCGCTGGGCGAACTCGTCAACATCGCGGCGCGCCACACCCTGGGTCCGCGCACCTGCCTCACGCGCTCGCTGCTGCTGGGCTGGCTGCTGCGCCGTCGCGGTGTCGAGAGCCAACTGCGCATCGGCGTGCGCCTGAATCAGGGCGTGCTGGACGCCCATGCCTGGGTCGAGTGCGGCGGCGTGCCGGTGAACGACCAGCCCGACGTGGGCACGCAGTTCGCCTCGTTCGGCGATCTGGTGCCGCTGGAAGCCTTTCACGCGCCATGAGCGGCATCGCCGGCATCATTCATTTCGACGGCAAACCCGTCGAGCCCGGCCAGGTCGAGGCCATGACCGCCGCCATGCAGTATCGCGGGCCCGACGGCATCCATCACTGGCGCCGGGGCAACGTGGCGCTGGGCCAGTGCATGCTGCGCACCACGCCCGAGTCGCTCGAAGAAACCCAGCCCCTGACCAACGAGGATGAAAGCCTGGTGCTGGTCATGGACGGCCGGGTGGACAACTGGGAAGAACTTCGCCGCGAACTGCTGGGAAAGGGCGCGGTGCTGCGCACGCGGGCCGATGCCGAACTGGTGCTGCGGGCTTATGAAGTCTGGGGCCGCGACTGCCTGCCGCACATCGACGGCGACTTCGCCTTCGTGATCTGGGACGCGCGCCGGCACGAAGCCTTTTGCGCGCGCGACCGCATGGGCAACAAACCCTTCACGTACCACTGGACCGGCAGCACGCTCTACTTCGCCTCGGAACAGCAGGCGCTCTTGCGGCAGCCGGAAGTTCCCCAGGTGCTCAACGAAGGCATGGTGGCCGAATACCTGGCCGCGCAATGGTTTTCCAACTCGGAAACCCTGTGGCAAGGCATCTTGCGCCTCGAAGCGGCCCACAGCATGGGGGTCTCGCCGGCAGGCCCCACGCTCAACCGCTATTGGGCGCCCGACCTGCAGGCCAGCCTGTCGTTTCGCAACGATGCGGAATGCGCCGAGCACTACCGCGCCCTGCTGTTCGACGTGGTGCGGCGCCTGTCGCGCTCGATGGCCCCGATCGCCTGCGAAGTCAGCGGCGGCCTGGATTCATCGACCATCGTCGGTCTGATCAGCAAGGAATTCCGGGGTCGAATTGCGCGAGCCGCTGCACACGTTCTCGCTGATCCGCGAGGACCGCGAGAACTGCCCGGACTGGCGCAGCATCGATGCCATTCTGAAAGCCGATCCCTGGCTGCAACCCACCATCCTGACCTCGGCAGCCGCCGATGCTGCCTGGCAGCCCCTGCTGGCCAGCATCCCGCAGGGCGACGAGCCCTTTGCCTGGTCACACGGCTTTACCTATGGCCTGACCTACGAAGCCGCCCGCGCCGCCGGCTGCGGCGTCGTGCTGGACGGCATGGCGGGCGACGTGCTGTTCTACAGCCCCGGCCGTTCCGTGGGCGAACTCGTCCAGCGTCACCGCTACGACCGCATCCCTGCCTTGCTGGCTGCCTATCGAAACCATGGCTTCGAGGGCGGGCTCAAGGAGGTGCTGCGTGCTGCGCTGTCGAATCTGGCACCCGGCGTGCTGCGCGCCTGGGTGCGCCGGCGCCGCGACGAACGCCAGCTGGGCGAGGGCGACATGAAGTTGCTGCGCGCGGACATTGCCCGCCCGTACCTGGCTTCAAAGCGTTCGGCCGCCTACAGGGCCGGCGACCGACTTCGGGCCGCCAGCGACCAGGCGGCGCATGCCCGCAACTTCACCACCGGGCTGATCTCCTTCGGCCATGAAACCTATGGCCCGCTGGCGTTGGCCCAGCGGCGTCGAGCCGCGCAGCCCGTTCTCTGACCGGCGCCTGATCGAGTTCGCCATCCGCATGCCGCTGGCGGCCAAGCTCGCCATCCCCTGGTACAAGCATGTGCTGCGCACCGGCACCGCCGGCATGCTGCCCGACGCCGCACGCTGGCGTCGGGACATTGGCGGCCACCCCGGCTGGACCTTTTACGAACGCCTGGCACGCAACATCGCGCAGGGCGCGCCAGACCTCTGGAACGCTGTATCCGTCGGCAAAGCGCTCGAAAAGTGGACAAATCCGGCGGAAATTCACGCACCTTGGGCACGTTACAGCCAGACGGGGCACTATGATTCGGGGCATGAAGCCCTTTGTTTGCTCATGCTGTCCCGGTGGCTGGCAACGCGCCAGTGGGCAACCGACCGCTAAATCAGTTTCCTAGCCATCCAGTATGTCGTTCCAGGGACCTCGTCACAACCCATCGCCATTCTTCCTGCCGCCGTCCACCGAAAGGCCGACAAAGAAAGCCTACGCCCGCCCAAGGCTCACCGCGCATGGCGATCTGCGGACGCTGACGCAAGCGGGGTCGGGCAGGCGCAGGGAGAGCCGGGGAGGTCGTCGCGCATGATTCCATCCGAAAACCCTACAATTCGCCCTCGATTGTCTCTTTCGGGCCGCCTGCGCGATCTGACGCAGGGCGGCTCGCGAGGGCAGAAGGAAGTATTTTCACCTAATGGAATCAAGTCGCGAAAAATCTGAAACCGGTGTCCCTCTTCTGAATGAGCAGGCCCTCGGTGAGGCGTTTGTCCGGAAGGAGTATGCGACGCCGGCACTGAAGGTTTTCGGTCTTGTGCGCGACTTGACCGCCGCTGGGAGCAGCGCGACCACGGAATGCGGCAACCGGGGAGCGAAGAAGAAGTGCTGAGGGCGGCCCATGCTGTGGCAATCAGCGGGCCGGGCAGCCCTACCGAATGACCATCCACTACACCGAACAGCCCCCGCGCCCGCTGGCCCCCGTGAAGGACGCCCCCTTCCACCAGTGGGCCTTCCCCGACGGCACCCTGTGGACGCAATTCTTCCGCCAGGGCGCGGGCTACCTGCTGCGCTTCCCTGATCTGGCGGACTTCGAGGTGTCGGCCGACGGGGCCAGCGTGCAGGGCTTCCCGGCCCCCGGCGTCACATCACCCACCGTCGAGCACCTGTACCTGAACCAGGTCCTGCCGCTGGCGCTGAGCCGCCAGGGCAAGCTGGTGCTGCACGGCAGCGCGGTGGACATCGCCGGGCAGGGCGTGGCGTTTCTGGGCGAATCGGGCCGCGGCAAATCCACGCTGGCCGCCAGCTTTGCCACCGAAGGCACGCGCTTCCTGACGGATGACGGCCTGCTGCTGGAATGGGTGGACGGCCGCTGCATGATCATCCCCAGCCACCCGTCGATCCGCCTGTGGGAAGACAGCCAGGAGGCGCTGGTCAATCGAGCGCCGAAATGGCCCCGGCCGTGAGCTTCACCTCCAAGGCCCGTTTCCTGGCCGGCCAGGGCATTCGCGTTCTGCGACGAATCACGGCCCCTGCGTCGGGTCTTCTTTCTGGGCGAGGGTGACGCGCAGGCCCCGACCATCGAGCCCCTGCGGCCCGCCGAGGCGCTGATCGAACTGGTCAAGAACTCCTTCCTGCTGGATATCGAGGCCCGCGACATGCTCATGCGCCATTTCGACGACCTGACCCGGCTGGCGGAACTGCCCATCTATTTCCGGCTCGACTATCCTCGTGACTACGATGCCCTGCCGGCGGTGCGCGAGGCGATCATCCGGCACGCCCTGGAACAACACGAAAGCAAAGCGACATGAATCTGACTGACAAGGTCACCATCCCCACGCAGGTGATGGCCCGCACCGTCGGCGACGAGACCGTCATCCTGGACCTGGCCAGCGGCACCTATTACGGGCTGGACCCGGTGGGCGCGCGCATGTGGCAACTGATGACCGACGGGCAGACGCTGGCCGCCATCTGCGAGACGCTGCTGGACGAGTACGAGGTGACGCGCGAGGCGCTGGAGGGCGACATCCTGCGGCTGACGGAAGAACTGCGCGCCAAGGGCCTGGTCAGCCTGGCGTGAAGCGCCACGCCCGCACGCCATGAGCGGCATCGCCGGCATCATCCATTTCGACGGCCGGCCGGTGAAGCCCGGCCAGATCGAAGCCATGACCGCCGCCATGCACTACGCGGGCCCGACGGCATCAACCACTGGCACAAGGGCAACGTGGCGCTGGGCCAATGCATGCTGCGCACCACGCCCGAATCGCTCGAAGAAACCCAGCCACTGACCAACGAAGACGAAAGCCTGGTGCTGGTCATGGACGGCCGGGTGGACAACTGGGAAGAATTGCGCCGCGAGCTGCTGGGCAAGGGCGCGGTGCTGCGCACGCGGGCCGATGCGGAACTGGTGCTGGGGCCTACTACACCGAACAGCCCGCGCGCCCACTGGCCCCCGTGAAGGAGGCCCCCTTCCACCAGTGGGCCTTCCCCGATGGCACCCTGTGGACGCAGTTCTTCCGCCAAGGCGCGGGCTACCTGCTGCGCTTCCCTGATCTGGCCGATTTCGAGGTGTCGGCCGACGGGGCCAGCGTGCAGGGCTTCCCGGCCCCCGGCGTGACATCACCCACCGTCGAGCACCTGTACCTGAACCAGGTCCTGCCGCTGGCGCTGAGCCGCCAGGGCAAGCTGGTGCTGCACGGCAGCGCGGTGGACATCGCCGGGCAGGGCGTGGCGTTTCTGGGCGAGTCGGGCCGCGGCAAATCCACCCTGGCCGCCAGCTTTGCCACCGAAGGCACGCGCTTCCTGACGGACGACGGCCTGCTGCTGGAATGGGTGGACGGCCGCTGCATGATCATCCCCAGCCACCCGTCGATCCGCCTGTGGGAAGACAGCCAGGAGGCGCTGGTCAATTACGAGCGCCGCATGGCCCCGGCCGTGAGCTTCACCTCCAAGGCCCGATTCCTGGCCGGCCAGGGCATCGCGTTCTGCGACCAAGCCCGGCCCCTGCGCCGGGTCTTCTTTCTGGGCGAAGGTGACGCGCAGGCCCCGACCATCGAGCCCCTGCGGCCCGCCGAGGCGCTGATCGAACTCGTCAAGCACTCCTTTCTGCTGGATATCGAGGCCCGGGACATGCTCATGCGCCATTTCGACGACCTGACCCGGCTGGCGGAACTGCCCCTCTATTTCCGGCTCGACTATCCTCGTGACTACGATGCCCTGCCGGCCGTGCGCGAGGCGATCATCCGGCACGCAATGGAACAACACGAAAGCAAAGCGACATGAATCTGACTGACAAGGTCACCATCCCCACGCAGGTGATGGCCCGCACCGTCGGCGACGAGACCGTCATCCTGGACCTGGCCAGCGGCACCTATTACGGGCTGGACCCGGTGGGCGCGCGCATGTGGCAACTGATGACCGACGGGCAGACGCTGGCCGCCATCTGCGAGACGCTGCTGGACGAGTACGAGGTGACGCGCGAGGCGCTGGAGGGCGACATCCTGCGGCTGACGGAAGAGTTGCGCGCCAAGGGCCTGGTCAGCCTGGCGTGAAGCGCCACGCCAGCACGCCATGAGCGGCATCGCCGGCATCATCCATTTCGACGGCCGGCCGGTGGAGCCCGGCCAGGTCGAGGCCATGACCGCCGCCATGCACTACCGCGGGCCCGATGGCATCAACCACTGGCGCCGGGGCAACGTGGCGCTGGGCCAGTGCATGCTGCGCACCACGCCCGAGTCGCTCGAAGAAACCCAGCCCCTGACCAACGAGGACGAAAGCCTGGTGCTGGTCATGGACGGCCGGGTGGACAACTGGGAAGAACTGCGCCGCGAACTGCTGGGCAAGGGCGCGGTGCTGCGCACGCGGGCCGATGCGGAACTGGTGCTGCGGGCCTATGAGGTGTGGGGTGAAGACTGCGCCGATCGCATCATCGGCGAATGCGTGTTCTTCATCTGGGATGCGCGGCAGCAGCGCCTGTTCGGGGCGCGCGATGCAGCTGGCACCCGGCATTTCTACTACCACCAGGGTAAGGGCTGGTTTGCCTTTGCCTCCGAAATCAAGGGGCTGCTGGCCCTGCCGATCGAGCGGCGCCTGAACGAATCGCGCCTGCTCGACTATCTGGTCGAGGAGTTTGACCGCGACGACGAGGTCGGCACCTTCTACCAGGGCATCCTGCGCCTGCCGGCCGGCCATGCCATGGCGTCACGCCGGCGGGCCCGCGCATCTGGCGCTGGTGGAACCCCGGCGAACTGACAGAGCAAAAGTTCGCCTCGATGGCGGAATGCACCGAGGCCTTCATGGACCAGCTGCGCGTGGCGGTGAAATGCCGCCTGCGCAGCATCAAGCCCGTGGGCGCCATGCTCAGCGGCGGGCTGGATTCATCGACCATCGTCGGGCTGATCAGCAAGGAATTCCGGGGGGAACTGCGCGAGCCGCTGCGCACCGTTTTCGCTGATCCGCGAGGACCGCGAAAACTGCCCGGACTGGCGTGGCATAAGCGAAATCCTGAAAACTGACGACTGGCTGCGATCCACCATACAGACGGCCGGCATTGTCAATGAGACCTGGCGGTACTTATTTGCTCGCGTCACTCGAGGTGACGAGCCATATGATGCGTTCATTTATGACCTGAACTACAGGGCGGCACGCGCTGCTGGATGCGGCGTGGTGCTAGACGGAATGGCGGGTGACTTATTGTTCTATGACCCAAGAAGCGACACTGCGCCACTTGGTCCAGCGACACCAATACGTTCAGATACTGGGGGCTCTTGCTGCCTATCGCCGCCACGAGCTTACTGGGGGGTTCAAGGAACTGCGCTTGTTGCCACGCTCTTGCACTTCACGCCTGGTTATCTTCGTGCGGCCGCCCGAAGCCGGCGCAACGAGCGCCGCCTGACTGGGGGAGACATGAACATGTTGCAGCCCGCGGTGGCGCGCCGGTATTTGGCAACAAAAAGATCCACGCCGTATCTTGATGGCGAACGTGTGCAATTTGCCACTGATCAACTTACTCACGCGAGCAACTTCACCACGGGGTTGATTTCATTCGCGCACGAATTGGCAGGGTCGCTGGCGCTGGCCAACCGCATCGAGCCGCGCAGCCCATTTTCTGACCGCCGTGTCATCGAATTTGCTGTCCGGATGCCACTAGAGGCAAAGTTGGCAACGCCTTCGTACAAGCAACTGCTTCGCGAGGGTACTGCCGAGATGCTCCCAGAATCGGTTCGCTTGCGCCGCGATATCGGGGTACATCCTGGTTGGACTTTCTACGAACGACTAATTCGCAACATAGCAAAGGGCGCGCCCGAACTTTGGAACAATACTTGTCACAGTCGCGCAATCAAGAGATGGGTCAATCCCGCAAAGACACAACGCTATTGGGAGACTTACGCTGGATCAGAAAATTACGATTCGGGGTACCAGGCTTATCGCTTGTTAGTTCTGGCAAAATGGTTGAGTCTCACTTACGGGTGGTAGTTCCTGATGACCTGAGGTCGGAAATCGTGGATATGGAAGCCTAGTGAAGCTTGAAGCACGCCTTTATTCACCTTGGCGCGGTTATCTTGAGCTATCTATATGACCAAGGAGTAGTTGTGAAAGCTGTACAAACCCCGCATTCGGCAAATGCCATTTTTAGCCCGAAGAAGAAATATGCCTGCCCTAAGTTGACGGTTTTTGGTGATCTGCGTTCCATTACCCTTACTGGGACTGCAACCGGTAACGAAGGGTGAGGCCAAGGGAATGGAGTAAGGAAGCCCTGATCCGTGGAGCTGACTAGGAGGTGTTGTGCAACGGAATAGGCAAGGCGGTAGGCGTTGGGGTGATCGCCGAAATGAGTGTGAGAATTGGCCTTGCCAAGTACTGACTTTTGCCTTGGTTTGTGAAGCTTTTACCGCGATGTCGATTGAGTCATTGCGGCGCCAATCCCCACTAGATCGACAATGAAGGCGAGTTTCGGTGCGAATCGTCACGAACCTCTGCTGTCGGATGATGGAGGTCTACTGGCAACTGATTTTTAACTGGAAACAAGTACGGAAAGCGCGGTGTTTTTGGGAGAGTTCGAACCGGTACCTTTCAGTTGAATGTTTTTGTTCGCGGCGATGCAAATAGTGCGAAGAAATAGACCATTCAGCGTGGGTATCGAAGTGAACCAGTCGCGCGCATGGTTGGCAGGAGTCATCGCTGGGCAATCGCCAGCTTGGCCTTTCGAGCTAGGGCTGGATCGGCCGGTCTGACGGAACTGGCCAGGCGCGAAGGCGTTGTGGCGCTGGTCGATTCACGGCTGACAGTGTTGCCTGACGAGCAGGAAGCCCCATTTCTCGATGTGCCATTGCCGGTACGGCAGGCATTCAAGGAGGCTGCCCGCGACGTGGCCTCTTTTCCATGTTGCTGGAAGCCGAAACCCGCCGCTTGCTGGCGGTCATGGCGCAGGCGGGGTTCCCCGGCCTGCTACTCAAAGGCCAGGCCATCGCCCAGTGGGCCTATCCGGCGCCTCATCTGCGCGCCAGCGGCGACATCGATGTGCTGGTCGCCACGCGCGAGGCTGCGGATTTGCTGGCCCGCCGCCTGTGCGAGTCCGGCTACGAACTGTTCCAGCCCTCGGGCGACCTGGTGGCGCTGGAGATGATGCTGCGCCGCGAGGTGGCGCCGGGCGTGTGGGTGGAGATCGATCTGCACTGCCGCGTGATCAATTCCCCCCTGTTCAGCGAACGCTTCACCTTTGACGAACTGATGGCCGAGTCCATCGCCTTGCCGCGCCTGGGCGCCAACGCGCGTGGCCTGGGGCCCGCGCATGCCTTCATCCACGCCTGCATGCACTGGGCGGCGCACACTGGCCGTGGGCGCGGACATCCGGCTGAAGTGGCTGTACGACATTCCGGCCTTTGCCAAGGTTTTCACGGCGACGGACTGGCAACGCCTGCAGCAACTGGCCGTGGCGCGCGGGCTGGCGGGCGTGTGCCTGGGCATGATCGAGGCGGCGCAGGCCACCTTTGGCGCGGATTTCGTGGCCGTGCCGGTCGATCTGACCGCCGCGTTGCGCGAGGCGGCGCGACATGAATCGCTCGACGCAACCCGCCTGCGCGACTGGCGCTACATGCAGGTCCAGGCCTTCCTGGCCCAGCCCACCTTGCGCCTGCGCGCTGCGCTACCTCTGGCAGCGCCTGTGGCCCAGCCGCGACTACATGGCGTATCTCTATGGGCGGCCGGATCTGGGCTATCTGGGCCTGATCGGCATCCGGGTCCGCACGGCGCTGCAGCGATTCCTGGGGCTGAAGGTCAGTGGGTCATAAACCGCCGCGCGACGGCAACGTCGTGTGCGCAAGCTCAGCGCCTGGCAAGGCGGCGCTTGCAGCGCCTTGGCCAAAGTATGTAAAATGCACTACACCTTTCCAAGGACTGATCCATGATCATGAATAAGACTGCCGTATTGCTCATCGCCGCTTCTGCCGCAGTCTCTGCCTGGGCGCAAGCGCCGGCGGCCGTGGGCAAGCTCACGGGGGTGCAGGGTCTGGTCACGATCGGTGCCGGGGACAAGCTGGTCAATGCCGTCACGGGCGCGCCGCTGGTGGTCGGCAACCGCATCGTCACCACCTCCAGTGGCGCCGCCACGCTGGCGTTTGACAGCGGCTGTGTCGTTTCCCTCAAGGCCAATGAATCCGTCGTCGTGACGCCGGGTGCTGACTGCAAGGCACTGCTGGCCTCGGTAACGCCCGTGGGTGGCGCGGCGGGGGTGCCTGTGGCGGCGGCTGCATCGGCAGGCGCGTCCTCCTACATTCTCCCGGCGCTGCTCGGTGTCGGCGTCATCGCGGCCCTTGCCGGTGGGGGTTCGAGCAGTTCGAGCAGCCCCCGCCGGTCAGCGCGCAGTAATGCCGCCGGCCTCTCGGGCCTTCTCATCAACGGGGCTTGCAGGCCCCGTTGCTTTTGGGGCCGGCCTGTTGCTGCTGGCCTTTGCGCCCATCATCCGGGGTGGCAACCGTCATGTGGCGATGGTGCTGCTCGAATGGCTGGGCCTGCTGGTCTTGCTGCTGCTGGCCGTGCAATGGGCCGGCGCCACGCGCGCCCCGGGCCGCGGCACGGCACCCCGCCCTGTAGAGAACCCTTCCGCCTCCGCCGCCGTCCTGTTTCTTGGCCTGGCGCCCCTGTGGACCGGGCTGGTCCAGCTCACGCCCCTGCCGGCCAGCCTGTGGGCGGCGCTGCCCGGGCGCGAGCTCTATGTCCAGGCGCTGGCGGTGGCCCAGGCCCCCGCTGCCGCGTTTCGCCCCCTCAGCCTCGTGCCCGATGCCACCTGGGTCAGCGTGCTGGCCGGCATTCCGCTCACCGCGGCCTTCCTGCTGGCGCACACCTGCACGCCGCGCCAGCTCACCGTGCTGACGCGCGCCCTCGTCGTCTTCGCGCTGGCGCAGGCGGTGCTGGGCTTGCTGCAGATGGGCGCGTTTCCGGGCCTTTACTTTGGTGCTGCAGCGGCCGACAGGGCCATCGGCAGCTTCGCCAACCGCAACCACTTTGCCAGCTACATCGCCATGACGGTGCCGCTGGCCATCCTGGCGCTGCGCCAGGGCCACGCCCCGGCGCCCGCCCGTGGCGGCGCCCACGGCGGCCGGTGGGCCGGGGGGGCGCTATGGGGCGTCGTGCTGTTCATTCTGCTGGCCGCCGTGCTGGCATCCAACTCCCGGGGGGGCGCCGTCACTTGCCTGGTGGTCACCCTGCTCGCGGTGCTGCTGCCGCTGCGCCGAAGGCACGCGCCGGCGCGGCACTGGCGCCTGGCGGGCGTTGCGGCCCTGCTCCTGCTGGTGGCGGCGGCCGTCGGCCTGGATGCGCTGATGTCCCGCTTCGAGAACGACCCGACCCCCTACCTGGCCGGCGACCGCTGGATGATGGTCACCAGCACCTGGCGCGCCGCCCTGGCGTTCTGGCCCGTGGGTTCCGGGCTCGGCACCTTCGCCGCCGTGTTCCCGGGCTTCCAGCCCGCCGGTCTCCGGGGCTTTATCAATCACGCCCACAACGACTACGTGCAGCTGCTCATGGAATGCGGCCTGCTGGCCGTCGTCCTGGCCGGCCTGGCCGTGGCGCTGGTGGCCCGGCAAGCGGCCCGGCTCGTGCGTCGCGCCCGTGCTGTGGGGCTGGACGCCCCGGCCCTCCTTCAGGCCAGCTGTGGCCTGGGCCTGCTGGCCGTGCTGCTGCACTCGTGGGTGGACTTCAACCTGCGCATTCCGGCCAACGCCCTGTCGGCGGCTTTTTTGCTGGGCGCCTTCCTGCGGCCCCTGGCCAGCAGGGCCCCGGACCACCGTCCCGATGACGTTGCTTGACCTGGGTCAAGTCAGTCAGTTTGTTAAAATTTGTCATACAAACCGGTTACTCCGACCGGTATCTCGCCAGAATGGCGCAGACAGAAAATCACGGGAGCCCGGGTGTCACCCCAAATCATCGATCAAACTGTCCGCGGTCAGGCCGTGGCAACCTTGGCATCTGGCCTACACCAAGCCGCGCAGCGAAGCCGCTGCGTCGATGCAACTGGCACGCCAGGGCTACGAGGCCTACCTGCCGCTGTACAAAAGCTTCAAGCGCGGGCCTGAGGGCCTGCTGCCCCAGCACAGCCCGATGTTCCCGCGCTATGTGTTCTTCCGCGCCGGCCGGGCAGGGCAGTCGATCGCCCCGGTGCGCTCCACCGTGGGCGTCAGCCATATCGTGCGCTTTGGCGTCACCCCGGCCACCGTCAGCGATGCGCTGCTGGACGCGCTGCGCGCCTTCGAGCAGCAGCGCGAGCAGGCCGGCCCCGAAACGCTCTCTTCGCTCCAACCCGGCCGCCGCGTGGCGGTCTGCGACGGCCCGCTCAAGGGGCTCGAAGGCCTGGTCAGCGCCAGCGCCGGGCAACGCGTCACGGTCCTGCTCGACGTGCTGGGCCTTCAAACCAGAGTCAGTCTTCCCACCCATCACCTGGAGGTGCTCGCAGCCTGAGATCCTGGCGCAGGGCCGGCCCACCCGGGTTGTCTCTGCACCTTTTTTTGTGTCTGACTGCGGTCAGACACTGCGGTAGCCTGCGCGGCGTGCATCCCTCCTTAAACTTCACTTGCCGTGATCTCCACCCTTTGGCCTTATTTCGTCCTGCTCGCACCGGGCTTCGGCGTTGCCGTGGGCGTGGCCTGGCTGCTCGTGCACACCGAAGACTGGCACCTGCACCTGACCGGCGACCACCCTGCCAGCGGGCCGCAAAAGCTCCACACCGAGGCCACGGCGCGCATCGGCGGCCTGGCCGTCATGGCGGGGCTGGTGGCGGGCCTTTACTGGCTGCACTTCAGCGCCGACCCGGCTCCTGCGCCGCCAGCTCGACGCCCTCAACATCGCCGGCCTCATGGCCGCCTTCCTGCCGCTGTTTTTGCTGGGCCTGGCCGAAGACATCTTCCGGACGGTCAGCATCCGGCTGCGCTTCGGGGTCTCGCTGGTGGCCGGCGTGCTGGCCTACGGGCTGGCCGGGGTGCGCATCGAAGCCCTGGGCCTGCCCGTCATCGACCCATTCCTGCTGAGCCTGCCGCTGCCCCTGTACGTGCTCGCCCTCCCGGTCACCGTGGTGGCCGTGGCCGGCCTGGTGCACGCCATGAACATCGTCGACGGGCTCAACGGCCTGCTGGCCGGCATCAGCCTGGTGGTGCTGGGCGCGCTGGCGGCGGTGTCGGCGCGTTTTGGTGAAACCGCGCTCATGCTGCTGGCCCTGGCCACCATGGCCGCCACCGCCGGTTTTGCCCTGTTCAATTTTCCGCGGGCCCGGCTGTTCTGCGGCGACGCGGGGGCCTACCTGCTGGGCTACATGGTCTCGACGATCACCATCCTGCTGGTGCTGCACCAGCCCGCCATCAGCCCGTGGTTTGCGCTGGCCGTGATCATTCACCCGGTGACCGAAACGCTGTATTCCGCCTGGCGGCGCCATCGCCTGGGCCTGTCGCCCACCCAGCCCGACGCCCGCCACATGCACTCGCTCTGGGCGGCCCGGCTGCGCCAGCGCAGCGAAGAAACCGGCCAGGCCGTCTGGCTGGGCACCAACGCCGGCGCCTCCCTGCGCACCCTGGCCGTGGCCAGCGTGCCCACGCTGCTGGCCGCCTGCGTGCCGACGCACGCCATCGCCTTGCAGGCCCTCTGCGTGGCGTATGTCGTCGCGTTCATCAAGATCGAGGCGCTGCTGGCACAGCCGGCCGGCACGGCCTGCCCCGCCGACGCGGCCGCCTGCGCGGCAGACGACACCCGCTGAGGCCTGCTTGACACCCGCATGGCACCTCTGCCATCAGACCTTTTGACCCTAAGCCAGCGTCATCCGTCATAGTCAGCTATCAAAATAAACCTGCATGACCCCCTCCACCCCACCCAGAATCTACGTCGCCGGCCACCGCGGCATGGTCGGCTCGGCCATCGTGCGCCAGTTGCTGGCGCAGGGCCACGCCCC
Organism: uncultured beta proteobacterium; assembly: GCA_963726365.1. GTDB lineage: Bacteria > Pseudomonadota > Gammaproteobacteria > Burkholderiales > Burkholderiaceae_C > JAABQG01. The sequence goes on from CAVSCI010000018.1 coordinate 55,828, forward strand.
GGCAAACCTCATCACCCGCACCCATGCCGAGCTGGACCTCACCGAACAGGCCGCCGTGCGCGCCTTCCTGGCCGCCGAAAAGCCCGACCAGGTCTACCTGGCCGCGGCCAAGGTCGGCGGCATCCATGCCAACAACACCTACCCGGCCGAATTCATCTACGACAACCTCATGGTCGAGGCCAACGTCGTGCATGAATCCTTCCGCGCCGGCGTGCGCAAGCTGCTGTTCCTGGGCTCCAGCTGCATCTACCCCCGGCTGGCCCCCCAGCCCATGAACGAAGACGCGCTGCTCACCGGCCCGCTCGAACCCACCAACGAGCCCTATGCCATCGCCAAGATCGCCGGCATCAAGCTGTGCGAAAGCTACAACCGCCAGTACGGCGCCAGCCACGGCGTGGACTACCGCAGCGTCATGCCCACCAACCTCTATGGCCCGGGCGACAACTACCACTCCGAGAACAGCCACGTCGTCCCCGCGCTGATCCGCCGCTTCCACGAGGCCAAGCTCAGCGGCGCGCCCGCCGTCACCATCTGGGGCACCGGCACCCCGCTGCGCGAGTTCTTGCATGTGGACGACATGGCCGCCGCCAGCGTGTTCGTGATGAACCTGCCCAAGGCCACCTACGACCAGCAGACCCGCCCCATGCAAAGCCACCTCAACGTCGGCTTCGGCAGCGACATCTCCATCGCCCAGCTGGCCCGAACCGTGGCCACGGTGGTGGGCTACCCCGGCAAGATCGACTTCGACCCCACCAAGCCTGACGGCACCCCCCGCAAGCTCATGGACAGCACCCGCCTGAACGCCCTGGGCTGGCAGGCCCAAGTCAAGCTGGAAGCCGGCCTGGCGCAGGCCTACCAGGATTTTCTGCAACAAACAGGCCCCTAGCCAGCGTCAATCAGGCGTCAATAGCTACAAATAAAATAGCGCTCCAACATGACCCCCCCCAACACCGCCCCCAAAGTCGCATTGATCACCGGCATCACCGGCCAGGACGGCTCCTACCTGGCCGAGCTGCTGCTTGAAAAAGGCTACATCGTGCACGGCATCAAGCGCCGGGCCAGCCTGCTCAACACCCAGCGGGTGGACCACCTCTACCAGGACCCGCACATCGAGAACGCCCGCTTCAAGCTGCACTACGGCGACCTGTCGGACACCAGCAACCTGATCCGCATCATCCAGGAAACCCAGCCTGACGAGATCTACAACCTGGGCGCGCAAAGCCATGTGGCCGTCAGCTTCGAGAGCCCCGAATACACCGCCGACGTCGACGGCCTGGGCACCCTGCGCATGCTGGAGGCCATCCGCATCCTGGGGCTGGAGAAGAAAACCCGCTTCTACCAGGCCAGCACCAGCGAACTCTATGGCCTGGTGCAGCAGACGCCGCAGACCGAGACCACCCCCTTCTACCCGCGCAGCCCCTACGCCGTGGCCAAGCTCTACGCCTACTGGATCACCGTGAACTACCGCGAGGCCTACGGCATGTACGCCTGCAACGGCATCCTGTTCAACCACGAAAGCCCGCGCCGTGGCGAAACCTTCGTCACCCGCAAGATCACCCGCGGCCTGGCCAACATCAGCCAGGGGCTGGAAGACTGCCTGTACATGGGCAACCTCGACGCCCTGCGCGACTGGGGCCACGCCAAAGACTACGTGCGCATGCAGTGGCTCATGCTGCAGCAGGACCAGGCCGAAGACTTCGTCATCGCCACCGGCCAGCAATACAGCGTGCGCCAGTTCATCGAATGGACCGCCGCCGAGCTCGGCATGCAGATCCGCTGGGCAGGCGAGGGCGTCAACGAGGTGGGCAGCTGGAACGGCCAACCCATCGTGCGCATCGACCCCCGCTACTTCCGCCCCACCGAAGTCGAATCCCTGCTGGGCGACGCCACCAAGGCCAAAGAAAGACTGGGCTGGGTGCCCGAGATCACCGTGCAGCAGATGTGCGCCGAGATGGTCGCCAGCGACCTGGCGCAGGCGAAGCAGCATGCGCTGCTGAAACAGCATGGCTACAACATCCCCGTGCCGTAGCGCGGAGTGAGCGCACACGTGGCCGCGCAGGAGTCAGGCGTTTGAAGCTGGTCGCCGCCCATGAGTGTTTGAGGCTCACGCCGTTTAGTGCGTCCACGGAGCTTGAAACCGCCTATTAGCGATGCCAGCTTGCAGTCCTGTCGTCGACGAATAGCGACATGCACCGCTGACCGGGTCGGGCGTGGAATAGCATCAGATAAAAATAGATAACTAATGCCTAGTTTATGTCGTGCAAAAATAACCGGTCGGATTAAAATAGGCCAAGCTACTTGACTGAACTTCATTACAGAAACAGTGCGCACAGCGAATAATGTACTCTTTATTTTAATAGACATGGTTCAACCATGAAGCCACTCTATACAATTATCGATCAAATATTCGTTTCTGGCGGTAGCTTCCTCACGATCGCGATTTCTGCTCAATTTTTTCCGGTTTCTGAGCAAGGGAAATTTGGTTACATCATTGCCACGTATCTAGGTATTGTGGTAATCAATACAACGCTCCTTTTTCAATGGGCAACGATTCAATCACCCAAAGAAAACGATCAAAAAGAGTTTAGGAGAAGGTTAGCAGGCTATCAACTGTCGTTAGCGATAGTATCATCGGCAGCAGGTTGCTTATTGCTTTGGCTACTTGGTAAGGGATCCGGATGGAGTCTAAAAATAATTGATAACTTGGCAATTTATATATTTCTATTCTTTCAACAATTAGCTGATTTTGATAGACGATCGTCTTACCTATTCTTCAATGCAAAGCGTGCAGCCAAGATAAGTGTTGCAGTTTATGTCGCGAGAATTTTTCTACTAATCATTGTCGGCCCAAATAATGTTGTCGCCTTAATGTTTATTATGGGTCTTACCGCATTTATTTCAGCAATTCGAGTTATAGACCTTGGAATTCGTGATTCAGTAAAATTAGGGCAATCATTATCGCTAATTAAAGAACAATCGCCGTCTGCCAAATGGTTGATGGCTAGTGGCCCTTTGGTATGGGCTGCCGGCACAATGCCAGTTTATTTTCTTGGCTTAATTGCGGGTTTGACGGCAGTTGGAGTGTTCGTAACAATTAGAAGTTTGACAAACGCTGCAAATGTCGCAATGGAAATACTTGAAACAGAAGTAGCGACACGTGCAGCTAGATTTTCTGTTTCTAAACCAGAAGAATATAGGTTGCTGTTCAAAAAGGTTAATATAATAGGTGGTATTTTCTGGGCGGTAGGTTGCGCTGTATTGGTGATGTGGGGAGGCGAAATTTTAAAATTTATCTATGGAAGTTCATATTCCAAATATAACAGCTTACTTCTGGTTCTGTGGCTTGCAACAGGCATTACCTTTGCGTACCGTGTCAATGCTGTTCGCTTAAGAACATCCGAAAAAAGCAAGATTGTAACGGTTGCATATCTCTTTTCTGTTGCCGCTATTCTAGCTTCCGCATATCCATTAATCATCTATTTTGGTGTTGCCGGCGCTGCTTTGTTAGTATGCGTTGGTGTAACAGCAAATTATATTTCTCAATGGCTTATCTGTCGCTTGACCCTCAATATTCGCCAGTATTGATATGCTAACCAAAATTCGGAAAAATATTAAATTAAATAATATCTCGCCGATATTAATGGCAAGTTAGACAAATATCCCCAGAGCGTATAAGAGTGATAAATAAGGTGTCGCTATTTACTTTTGGCCCGCTAACCCTATTGGCAGTCATTGGGGTTCTGTCACCTCGTGTCTTTAATATTTTTCCTGCGACACCGATTTTAGAAATAATATTTTTTCTGCAGGCGGCGCTGTATGGACGATATTTCGCTCAGCATTATTCGTCGCGCATTATATTTATAAGCAATATAACAATATTGTACTTAATTTATTTCTATCTGTGGGCTGTTCTATTTACCGATGCGAACATCTTTGATGTAATAGTGGCAACGAAAGCCTTTATATATATCTTATTTATTGGTTTTTATGCAAGCAATCCTATAATTAAACTACAAACTCTCAGCAGACTACTTCATGTTCTGTTGTTTTTATTCTTCGTGAAGTATGGGTACACGCGAATTTTGGGATTGATGGAGCGTCCAGGGGTTTTCACGGAAAACAATTTTGAATTAATGTTGGTTATGATATTAAGTGTCGGAGTGTGGGGGCGACGCGGCACTGCTCATTGGATAGAGGTTATCGCATTAATAGCCATTGTCGGCTTGTCCGGCTCAAATGAGGCATACTGGAGCTGGTCTTCATTATCCTCGTTTCTATGAGAATAAATACTGATAAAAACCAGCGGAAAAATAATTTGACACCGGTTTTGATAGCGCTCGCAATCGTTTTACCTGTTGCGATTTTCATAATGGTTTCTAGATCGGCGGGGGTTTTCAATATAGACAGCATTGATCGCTATAGATTTTTTCAGTTATATCTGGATGAGACAGATCAGCGCTCGATAATAAATTGGATGTTTGGAAGCCTTCCACTCACAAAAATAAGCAACTTTACTTGTAACGCACTCTCGTATTATGAGGATTTACTTAGCTTTAACAGAGATGGATCCTGTTATTCTGTAATATTTCACTCCATGTTGTTGAGAACGGTTTTTGATCATGGTTTTATCGGCGCTTTGTTTTTGTTCTATTATATTTGGCTATCATTGTCAATAGCCAAGTACGATAGAAAAGTCAAGATATCCATCCTAGGGGTATTGCTAATTAACGGAATGTCTGTTTCCGCATTTAATAGTATCTATGCTGCGCTTCCAATTGCATTGCTGTTGCTAACTCGACGCAGAACTTTGAAAGACGACAGGTCTTAAAAAGGCGTTTTTGAAATAGAGTAAGGTATAAATTACTTTTAATACTAGAAGCTCTGGAGAGCGCGAAGAGTGCTCATTTAGATTTGTTGATTATATAGAGATTGCGAAATGATTGAGTTTTAGTTTTCGATATTACTAGAGAGCGAAAAGTAATTTCCTTGGAAAAATATAATGCAAACAAAAAAAATTGTCGATAAACGGCTGCCATTTTATTTGATTCCTTTCAGATATCTATACAGGCAATTTTCACGAAGAATATTTAAATCAATTAGATTATTTCAAGTTGAGAGAGGTGCGATTAAGTATCTACTTTGGGCCAATGAAGACATTGGAAAGCGGATGATTTTTCAAGGAAAATACGAGTCTAACGAGTTACTTGCATTTGGAAGGTTAATTCGCAAAGGGGACGTTTGTATTGATGTTGGCGGAAATGTTGGGATTTTTTCACTAAATTTCGCAAGATATTGTGGTGAGCTGGGGAGCGTTTATGTATTTGAGCCATTAAGAAAGAACCAGCTCGTAATAGAGTTAGCAGTGGAGATTAATGGATTGAGGAATGTTTCGATATTTCCATACGCGCTTTCCAATAGTGATGGTGAGGTGGTATTGGAGATTCCTAGCATAGATGGCGCGTATGCCTTTATGAGATTAGCTGATGAAAATAATGAATCTAGGCCGCTCACCGTTCGATGTCTCCCTCTAGATGGTTTTATTCGGGAGCAAAATATTCAACGCGTTGATATTTTGAAAATTGATGTAGAGGGTGCTGAGAAGCTGGTGCTAGATGGTGGCTTGGAGCTATTGAGAGATCCTAGCCGGAGACCACGGGTGATAATGGTTGAGTTGGTCGATGAATTTCTTGCCCGATATGGTGCTACTGTTTCGGAGGTCTTGTCTATGATGCATGAAATCGGTTATGAAGCTTTTTGGGCAAATAATAGTGGTGATCTTAAGATGTTTTCGGGAAAAGATATTAATAAGATTTTCAATGTTTTTTTTGTTTGTAGTCAGAGCTAGTTATGGACTCAGTTTTAAGTAAGCCCGATTTAGTGGTTATTATTCTTTGCTATAACGAGGAGATTCATATCGAGCGATGTATTCGTTCATTGTTGCCTTTTGCTTCAAGAATTTTCATTGTTGATTCATATTCATCTGACCGGACCGTCGAAATCGCTAGGGAGCTAGGTGCTGAAGTCGTACAGCGCAAATGGAAGAACTATGCGGATCAGTTTCAATGGGCATTTGATGTTGGCACTAATGATTCAAAATGGGTGATGCGCATGGATGCCGATGAATATTTGGAGCATGAATTGCAAAAGGAATTGATTGGGATTTTCTCTAATCAATCGCTTGGTGTTGATGGTATTTATATTCGTCGGAAGGTTTTTTTCTATGGTAAATGGATGCGGCATGGTGGTACCTACCCCCAGACACTGTTAAGAGTGTGGAGGAGCGGTGTCGGGCGAATTGAGCAGCGATGGATGGATGAGCATGTTATTTTGAGGGCTGGCACCAATACAATTCTGACACGGGGTAATTTGGTTGATGAAAATTTGAAGGGAATTACTTTCTGGACCAATAAGTGCAATGGGTATGCATCTCGCGAAATGGTAGATTTGTTGAATAATAAATACCGGCTATTTGAGGGTGACCAGTCAATTAAATCAGGCAATGATTCTCAGGCTAAATGGAAAAGGTTGTTGAAGGATGAGGTCTACTCTCGCTTGCCTATTGGTTTACGTGCAACGGCATATTTTGTTTATCGTTACTTTATTAGGTTAGGATTTTTGGATGGAAAAAGAGGTTTTATGTGGCATGTTCTGCAAGGATTTTGGTATCGCTTGCTAGTGGACATAAAAATCATGGAAGTTGAACAGCAGTGTTCGGGCAATGTGGAGCAAATTAAGCTGGTTTTGCTTCGAGAACATGGGATCAGGCTGTGATAGACGGTGGCAGGAAGTATCAGCAGCTTGATCTCTTCCAGTTACCGATTGGTTTTAGGGGGAGGTCAGTTGTTTCGGGTGCAACTATGGTGGTTGGTTCAAGCCACCCTGTTCCACGGGTCACCCCAGTTTGCCTATGGCTTCAGGCGCTGGCTGCTGCGGCGCTTTGGCGCGCGCGTGGGGCAGGGCGTCATCATCCGCCCCAGCGTCACCATCACCTACCCGTGGAAGGTGAGTCTGGGCGACCATGCCTGGATTGGGGACGATGTGGTGTTGTACAGCCTGGGCGAGATTGAGATTGGTGCCCACACGGTGGTGTCACAAGCCAGCTATTTGTGCGCTGGTGACCATGACTACACTCAGCCCGATTTCCCCATCCGCGCCCGCAAGATCACCGTTGGGCCGGAAGCTTGGGTGGCGGCGGATGTGTTCATCGCGCCGGGTGTCAGCATCGGCCAGGGTGCGGTGATCGGGGCACGCAGTTCCGTGTTCAAAGACATGCCGGCGGGCATGGTGTGCTTTGGGTATCCGTGTGTGCCGGTAAAAAAGCGGGTCATGGGGGATCAGGGTGCGTGCTAATTGCTTCTTAATTTGTAGCTTAATGCGCTCATTTGGCGCTGGCTAGAAGCTATTTTTGATGAAAATCCTGCTCTACGGCATCAACTTCGCGCCTGAGCTCATCGGCATTGGCAAATACACCGGCGAGATGGCGGCGTGGCTGGCCGCGCGCGGGCACCAGGTGCGCGTGGTCACCGCGCCGCCGTATTACCCGGCCTGGGCCGTCAGCCCCGGCTACAGCGGCCGCGCCTGGCGCACCGAGCGCTGGCAGGGTGTGACGGTGCTGCGCTGCCCGCTGTGGGTGCCGCCCAAACCGGGCGGCCTCAAGCGGCTGCTGCACCTGGCCAGCTTTGCGGCCACTTCGCTGCCGGTGCTGCTGGCGCAGGTGCTTTGGCGCCCGCAGGTGGTGTGGGTGGTAGAGCCCGCGCTGTTCTGCGCGCCCGCCGCCTGGGCCGTGGCGCGCCTGAGCGGGGCCAGGGCGTGGCTGCACGTGCAGGACTTCGAGGTGGACGCCGCGTTTGACCTGGGCCTGCTCAAGGGCCGGCGCCTGCGCAGCATGGTGGCCGGGGCCGAGCGCTGGCTGATGCGCCGCTTTGACGTGGTCAGCACCATTTCGCGGCGCATGCACCAGAGGCTGCTGGCCAAGGGGGTGGAAGCGTCCGGGCCAGAGCTGGCCGTCAACTGGGTGGACATGGCGCAGTTTGCCTTGCCATCGGTTGACGGCGTGGCCGCGTACCGGCGCGAGCTGGCCGTGCCCGAGGGCGCCGTGGTGGCGCTTTACAGCGGCAACATGGGCGGCAAGCAGGGGCTGGAGGTGCTGGCGGACTTGGCCCGCTGGATATGTTCTGAGTGCTTTGTGTTCTGCGGCAATGGGGCGGGCCGGGCTGACCTGGTGGCGCGCTGCCAGGGCCTGCCGAATGTGCGCTTTATCGACCTGCAGCCCGCTGGGCGCCTGCCCGACCTGCTGGCCACGGCCGACATTCACCTGCTGCCCCAGCGCGCCGACGCGGCGGATCTGGTGATGCCCAGCAAGCTCACCGGCATGCTGGCCAGCGCCCGCGCGGTGGTGGCCACGGCCCACCCGGGCACGGAGCTTGCAAATGTGGTGCAGACCTGCGGCCTGGTCGTGCCGCCCGAAGACCCCGCCGCCCTGGCCCAGGCCGTGCGCACCCTGGCGGCCGACCCCGCGCTGCGCGAGCGGCTGGGTGCGGCAGGGTATCTCTACGCGCAGGCGCATCTGGACCGGGATGCGGTGCTGCAGCGGCTTGAGGCCGACCTGGTGGCGCTTGTCGCAAAATAACGATGATCGAACGGGAGCTTTTTCAGATGAAACAACGGGTATCGCAGGCGCTGCTCGGCATGCAGGTGCTGGCCTTGCTGGTGGGCACGCAGATGCCGGGCGCCTGGCGCAGCGGCGCGGTGCAGCTGCTGCACGCGCCGTCCTACGTTTCGTCACTTGCGCATTTCGTGCTGTTTGCCGGCATGGCGCTGCTGCTGGCGGCGCGGCCGCTGGCCTGGCCGGCGCTGCGCATTGGGCTGGCCGCGCTGGCCCTGGCGCTGCTGACCGAGGGGCTGCAGTTTCTGGCCGACGACCGGCACCCGCGCTGGCTGGACGTGGGCATTGACCTGGCTGGTGCGCTGGTGGGCTGGGTTTGTTCCAGCTGGGGGCGGCATGCTTCGCTCGCCGGTAAGGCTGTCTTCGCCCGCCGTTCGCTATGTGGCCATGGCGGTGGACGCGCTGATCATCTGGGGCTGCGGGCTGGCCGCCTACCTGTGGTACCACGGCACGGCCGTGCAGGCGGACATTCCGCCGATCTACCAGCTCGTGGTGCTGACGGCGTCGCTCGTGCTGATGGTGTTTTCGCGCAGCATCTACCGCTCGTGGCGGGTCAATCAGTTGCGGGTCATGCTGAGCTCGGTGGCCACGGCCTGGCTCGGCGCGATGGGGGCGATCCTGGTCTGGCTGTTTTTTGCCAAGTCGTCGGCGGACTTGTCGCGCGTCTGGTTCGTGGCCTGGGCCGTGGGGACGCTGGGGGTGTTGTGCCTGCTGCGGCTGGTAATGTACGGCGGGCTGCACTGGCTGCGCCGCCAGGGCTACAACTTCAAGACCGTGGTGCTGGTGGGTGAGGGGCCCACCAGCGAGCATGTCAAGCATGCGCTGGCGCAGTCGGCCTGGAGCGGCCTGCGCGTGCTGGCCACGCTGCCGCCCGAGGCGCTGGAACCTTTCCTGGCGGCGCAACAAGGCCGGCGGCAGGTGGATGAAGTGTGGCTGTGCCTGCCGGTGGGCGAAAAGGAGGGCATTCTTGTCGCCCTGCAGGCACTGCGCCACAGCACGGCCAACATCCGCCTGGTGCCGGACCTGTTTTCGCTCAAGCTGATCAACCATGGCATCAGCGAGGTGGTGGGCATTCCGATGCTCGACCTCTCGGCATCGCCCATCACCGGCGATGTGCGGCTGTTGAAGGCCGTGCAAGACTACC
>CAVSCI010000019.1:0-184542 GCA_963726365.1 uncultured beta proteobacterium
CACAACTGTTGGTGAATCCGGCGTTGGATGTCTCTGTCTGTAATTTCCTGCTGTGCGACGAGTTCACGTTCCACGTATTCCAAGCCCAGAGGCTATAGCCAGGTTTGATCTGAGTGTGGAGGATTTTCTCTATCGCTGGGAACGTGGCTTTGCCGTTCCTATTCACTGTGGCCTGTTCCGCCGCCGGGTTCTCGATGGCGCACATTTTGACACCAGTGCCCGCGCCAAGGAGGATTGGCTGTTCTGGACGTCACTTGCGCTGGCGGGGCGACAGTTTGGCTACATTCACGGGCACTGGGCAATATACGTCAGCATGAAGGGAGTATGAGACGTTCGTATGTCAATATGGGGCGCTCATGGTTGCAGGCTGGGCTCAAAATCGATGGCATGCTGGGGGGCCGTGAGCCGCTCTTCTTCGAATCTGTTGTCTCCTGGTTTGAGCAATGTTATCGATCTAGTCCAAACTATCGGTCCGAGATCGCTGAAATCCATGCGGGGCTGAATCGTACTGCACGAACACTGGCCGACACAAAAGGTGAGGCGAAGCCGGCAAATGATGCGGCTGTGGTCTCGGAGGCGATCCTGAATCGACTCAGCGCGTCCCTCAATTCAACGCCCCCCCGTTGATATCCGTTGTAATACCGGTTTACGGGCATTATGACTATTTGCAGGCCTGCCTGGAGTCTTTGGCATCTCAGGGTGATGTATCAATCGAGATCATTTGTGTAGATACGCCTCGCCGGATCCGCGTGTCGCGACCTTGATGCGTAGTCTGGCAAACAAATTGCCGCGTCTCAAAATCAGTATTCAGGCGGTCGACACTGGGATCAGTACGGTTCAGAATCTCGCCGTTGGTTTGGCATGCGGTGAATTCGTGGCTTGCTGGATTGCGATGATGAACTTGAGCCGGGGGCATTGGCGGCTGTTCGCGATTGCCTCCAGGCCCATCCGGAGGTGGATTATGTCTTTACGGATCGAATCGACGTAGACGAGAAGGGTAGAAAAATGCGCCTTGCAGCATACGGTGGCTACGAGGGTATTCGTTTCTCAGGGCAAGGAAATATCCGCTCCGACCTGCTTGATGGCATGGTGGCATCGCATTTGAAAGTGCTTCGTCGCTCAGTTTATTTGGAGGTCGGTGGCTGTGATGCAATGTTTGCTGGTGTGCAGGATTGGGATCTGGCCCTGAAGATTGCCGATAAGCATTGCCTACATTACCTGGCTGCCCCACTATACAGGCATCGTGTGCATAGCCAGTCTGTGACGCGCAGCGATATGGTTGCGCAATTCCGCAAGACGAACCAAGTGCGTCGTCGCTATATTGAGCGCTGGTTTCCTCGGAATGAATCTCAAGTTTCAGGCTTTAATCGATTGATTTTTCCAAAGGCACGCTTTCCGTTAGCTTTGTCTGAACTCAAGTTGGCCTGGAAAGACGGCGCCGTTTGTGTGGCAGATACCATCGGAGAATTGAATATTTTTCAGATCAACTTCCTGCGAGAATTTTGTTCTTATTTTGACGAGATCCTTTGGAGCGATCCAAAGGTGCCCATAGCGCTCAGCGGATATCTTAATCGAGAGGTAAGGTTGGTAATGTCCTCGGAAGTGGCGTAGTTTTTCGGTAATCCCCCCAATTTCCACTGCTCGCAGAAGTAGAACGTTTATGCAGCCATGGCCAGATGCTGCTTTGGGGTGAAGCGTCGGTTCTCCTCCTCAAGCTCCTTCATGCGAGCCATGAGGGAGACGTCCATGCCGCCGAACTTGGAACGCCACTTGTAGAAAGTGGCCGTGCTGATGCCGAGTTCACGGCATAGATCTGGAACTCCCAGACCGACCTCTACCCGCTTGAGGGCTTCGATGATCTGGCTATCTGAAAACCTGGAATTCTTCATGTAGAAATTCTCTCCGAGAAATTCCTACTTCTCCCGACCGTGGTTTTACGGGGGGATTACCCCAAACCATCCGGCGAGGCAAAACAAATAACTCTATTGGCCTTGGCAATCTCAGGTCGTCGATCATAGAGGCGGCTCTCGGGCCAGTATCCGAGACCGTCGAGTGATGTTTCCCCCCATGGTGCGCGAAGCGGCTGACCCACTAGAATCAAAGGCAGGTTCTTGTTGAGCACCTTACTCCAGGCGGATAACAGCGACGGCGTCTTGATGAGTACCCGGCTCTTCGAGAGGATCAGGCAGTCAACAATGGCAGTTAGGCCCTTTTCGAAGTTTCGATCAATCTGGGCTAGATGACTGGTGCCATCGGGCTGGCTGAACGAAACCACATCTCCACGGAACCGGACGCGGCAAAACTCAAGAAACTCATTGTTGTCGGTCGCGACGAACAGCTTCATCCCCGCTCTGTGTTCTGCAATCTGCCGCGCCATCGCATCGAATGTCACTGCGGCCGATTCAATGCCGACCTTATCAGTTGCCCGGTAATGGATACCTATGAATGGCGATAGTCCGAACGATTCGCCAACAAAACGGCAGGCGACATCGACAACGGCCTGGCTAAAGCGGAAATGGCGGGAAAATAGCCGCGATGCCTCGTGCACATCGCCAAGTTCGTTCTGCAACTCTTTCAGTCGGTCGCCTCGCGCCAGAAGATTGATGTCATATCTGTTGGCGAGACGGACAGCTTGATCGGACGCAATCTGCTGTTGCACAGCCGGGAGTTCAGATTTGGATATGCTGTACTGCTCAAAGAAATAATCAGTCCAGTTAGGTCCGCGCTCTGGTTCAACAAGGTTCTTGTTTACAACGTGAAAGTACGGTCTTATACAAGTTTCTTCACAGTATTTGGCAATCAGTATCATCTGAGTCAGCTGCGCAAATACGCCTAATGAGTGTTGCTCAAGCATGAACACCTTGACAGGATAGCAGGGATCAGCCGCTCGGTGAAAGGTGGAGCTGAACCCATGCTTTGCCAACTCCCATCTCAAGCGTATACGAGCAAGGAAGGAACGATGCAAGGCGGAACAAAGCACAGGTTTTAACAACTTTATTTTCTGTTTCCAGGTTCTATTATTCATGCTTACAACGGATAGAAAATTCAACCGCCTTAAGGCAAGTATGGCACGGGTTTTGGGCATGCCAACGCCTTTGACCAGTGCAGCTGACCTGCCCCCATAAACCGTACCAGCCATTTTTCCAAGAAGTCCATCAACCCGGAGAACGGAGAATGATGGACATGATACAAGTGGCACTCCAGGTACAGTGGCATGGCGGATGGGGGGCAGGTCAAAGAACGTCAACCTGCTTGAACGGTCGCATCGCGGCTGCTTTGGCGATCTCCAGCCGATCGTCGCTGTCGGGAATGAAGCGCGACGTCTGGGTCCTGACATCATCGACACGCGCCTTGTGGAACAGCGCATCCTCGATGACATGGAGCCGCCGGAGCTTGCTCATGCACATGGCAATGCGCTCCACCAGGATGCGCTGGGTGGCGGTGCTGGGCTGGTACTCGGCTTCCAGATCGGCCGCCAGGGCTTCAAAGTCACGTTGCTCGTCGGGATTGAGCCATTTGCTGGCCCTGATGCCATGCTTGAGCGCGTTGCGCGATACCTTTGCCTTGCCTTCAGGGCTGGTGGGCCCGGTCTTGCCTGCCATGGTGTGCCTCCCGGTTTATTGGTTTTGCCAAACAGACTGCCAGTATGACGCAGCAGCGACGCGCCGCAAGGGCCACGACTAAAATGGGCCCATGCCCGCCGCCCCAGCGCCCCATTTGCAGTCTGCCCCGCCGGCACTTCTCTAGATTGCGATCTTGATTCGTCTCACCCCGGTTCCCGCGCTTTACAGGTCCGCCGTCTGGTCGCTGCTGGGCAATGTGCTGCCCATGCTGGCCGCGTTGGCGGCGGTGCCGTTCCTGCTGCACCACCTGGGGCAGGAGCGCCTGGGCGTGCTCTCGCTGGTGTGGGTGGTGGTGGGCTACTTCAGCTTCCTGGACATGGGCCTGGGCCGGGCGGTCACGGTGGCCGTGGCGTCTTGCCGTGCCGGCGGCGCGGCAGGGCGGGCCGACGAGCTGCATGTGGTGGGCACGGCGTCGACCTTGCTGCTGGGCGTGGGCGGCGCCATGGCGCTGCTGCTGGCCCTGGGCATCGCGGTTTGGGGGGTGCCGGTGCGGCTGTCATCGCCGGCGTTCGGGGCCGAAGTCACCCTGGCATTGCTCTGGATGCTGCCAAGCCTGCCTTTGCTGCTGTTGTCGTCCGTGCTGCGCGGCCACCTGGAGGGGGTGGGCGCCTTTCGGGCCTTGAACCTGGTGCGGATCCCGACCGGGGTGATGCTGGTGCTGGGCCCGTGCCTGACGGCGCTGGTTTCGCCCGACCTGGTCTGGGCCTGCGTCAGCATTCTGGCGGTTCGGCTGGTGCATGCCGGGGTCTTGCTGTGGCTGGTGGCGCAGCAGATGGGGTTTCGCCTCGCACCGCTGGTGCAGGCCTTGTGGCGCGCCCGCAGTGCGGTCTGGTTGCGGCGCCTGTTGTCTTTCGGTGGCTGGGTGACGGTGAGCAATATCGTGGGCCCGGTGATTGTGTATGTGGACCGCTTTGTCATCGGCGCGGTGCTGGCCGCGAGTTCGGTGGTCTTCTATGCCGTGCCCTTCGACGTGGTCTCGCGTTTGCCGGTGCTGGTGGCCTCACTGGGCAGCGTGTTGCTGCCCGAGCTGGTGCGTATGTTGCAGGGGGCGGCAAGCGGGCAGCCCGGCATGCTGCGGGCGCGCAGCCTGGTCCGGCGGTCGAGCCTGCTGAGCGCGGGGGTGGTCGCCGCCTTCGTGGCCATGGGCTGGCTGGCGGCGCCTTGGCTTTTGACGCTGTGGGTGGGGGCCGACTTTGCCGCGCAGGCGACGCAGGTCACGCAGATCTTGCTGCTGGCCTTCGGCGTCAATGCGCTGGCGCAGATTCCGTTCACGGCGCTGCAGGCGGCGGGGCGGGTGCGGGGCATCGCTTTACTGCATGTGGCGGAACTGTTGCCCTATGCGCTGGCATTGGCCTGGGCGATTTCCGTGTGGGGCATTGCCGGCGCGGCCTGGGCTTGCCTGGCACGGAACGCCATAGACTACGCGGTGCTGGCCTGGATGTGGCGCCGCCATTCCTCGCGCCAGCCCGTTGGCACCCCGGGTTGATTCATGCAAAGCTACACCGACAAGTCAGACGACTATTTTGCCCATGCCCGCAAGGAGATTGCGCCTTGGCTGCCGGCGCAGTGCGGCCGGGTGCTGGAGATCGGCTGTGGCGCGGGGGCGACGCTGGGCTGGCTGCGCCAGCAAAAAAGGGCGTCGTTGACGGTGGGCGTCGAGATTGCCGAGGGCGCCGCCCGCAGCGCCCGGGCCCATGCCGATGAAGTGCATTGCCTTGATTTCGAGCGGGACGAGTGCGCGCTGGCAGGCGAGAGGTTCGACCTGATCTTGTGTCTGGATGTGCTGGAGCACATGGTCAACCCCTGGCAGGTGGTGGACCGCCTGGTGTCGCAACATCTTGCGCCGGGCGGCACGCTGCTGGTGAGCCTGCCCAACGTGCGCCACCACAGCGTGCTGCTGCCGCTGCTCCTGCGCGGGCGCTGGGACTACCAGGACGCCGGCCTGCTGGACCGGACGCACCTGCGTTTTTTCACCCGCAGCACGGCCATCGCGCTGCTGTCGCACCCTGGCCTGCAGCCCGCGCGCTGCATGGCCACGGGGTTTGACTGGCCCTCGCTCAAGGGCATCCTGAATACGCTCACCTTTGGCTTCTTCAGGGAATTCTTTACCTACCAGTATTTTTTGGTGGCGGAAAAAAAGACGGATGGGCCCGTTTGAGCATGGCGACCGCCGAGAAAAACTCTCTGGACCTGCTTCGCCTGGTGGCGGCGACGTTCGTGCTGTACAGCCACCAGCACGCGCTCCTGGGGCAGCCCGAGCCATTGTTCTTTGGCTGGACCACGTTCGGTGGCGCTGGGGTTACGATCTTCTTTTTCTTGAGTGGCATGCTGGTCTGGACAAGTTGGGTGCGCGACCCGCACTGGGGGCGGTTCTTCATGCGGCGCTCGCTGCGCATTTTCCCGGCCCTTTGGGTGGTGGTGTTGGGCACTGCCTTTGTGTTGGGCCCGGTGTTTTCGACGCTGTCGGTGGCCGACTACTTCGCAGCCCAGGAGACTTGGCGTTATCTCAGCACGGCCATGATGTTGATTCGCCATACGCTGCCGGGCGTTTTTTCTGACAATCCGTTTCCGCAGGCGGTCAACGGCTCGCTCTGGACGCTGCCCGTCGAATTCCTGTGTTACGTCTCCGTGGCTGTGCTGGGAAGTGTCAAGTTCATGCCGAAGGGCATCGCCGTGGCCCTGTGTTTGTTGCTCACCGTGTTGCTGGCGTCGTTTGCGCCTTTGATCACTGGCGTCAGGTTTTCCCTTCATTTTGAGATGGTCGCCATGTTCTGGATGGGTGCCATGTACGGCTATTGCCGAGGACGCCCGTGGGGTGCCGTTCCGGCTGCCAGGCTGACCTTTGTGCTTGGCCTGACGGCCTTGCTGGCTTTCTTCATTCTGGGCCCCAGGGGCGCTGAACGCACCGCGATGCTGCTGGCCGCCGCCGTCCTGGTGCACCTGGCGCTGAGGGTTTCCGCCGGAGCGAAGTTGACGGATCGAACGGGCGACCTGTCTTATGGGGTCTATATTTTTGCCTTCCCGGTGCAACAGATGCTGGCTTATGTCAGCCAGGGCCGTGGCTGGAGTTTTTGGGCCTCGCTGGCCCTATCGCTGCTGGCAACGGGCGCACTGGCTTTTGCCTCCTGGCACCTGGTGGAGAAACAGGCGCTGCGCTTCAAGCCGCGGGGCAGGGTCGCATCATGAAGCGGGTTGCCGTGATCGTGCTGAACTGGAACGGCTGGCAGGACACGATCACCTGCTTGGCGTCGCTGCAGCAGCAGGACTACGCCAATTTTCATCTGCTGGTCGTCGACAATGGATCGACCGATGGCTCGGTGGAGAAAATCAGAAGGGCCATGCCATCGGTCGAACTCTTGCAGACGGGCGCCAACCTGGGCTTTGGTGGGGGCTGCAATGCAGGAATCCGGCAGGCCATTGATCAGGGCGCGGATTATGTGTGGTTGATCAACAGTGACGCCACTGCGGATCCGCACGCGCTTTCGGCCATGGTCAGGGTGGCGGAGAGCGACCCGACGCTGGGTTCGGTGGGGTCGGTGCTGTTTGAGGCCGGCACGGTGGATCAGGTTCAGTTATGGGGCGGCGGCAGGGTCCGCCTGTGGAGTGGCCAGTCGAGGCACCAGCTGCGCGCGGGGCCGCTGGATTTTGTCTCGGGGGCTTCGGTGTTGCTGCGTTGCGCGGCCCTGGAGGCGGTCGGTCTGTTCGACCAGGCGACGTTCTTCATGTACTGGGAAGACACCGACCTGGCTCTCCGGCTGCGCAAGGCAGGCTGGGGCCTGGCAGTGGCAGGGGATTCGAAAGTCTGGCACAAGCAGTCGGCCAGTGTAGGCCCGCGCAGCCCCTTGCTCGACGAGTACTTCACCCGGTCGGCAGTGCGCTTTCTAAGGCGCCATGCGCCGGTTCCGGTGATTTCAATTTCTATTATGCTCACCCGGATGTTGGCAAAACGGGTCTTCATGGGGCAATTCAGCCGGGTTCGCGCCGTGCTGAAAGGGGTGCGTGCCGCATGATGACATCGGCGGCCGTTTCGGTGGTGATCCCTTGCTATCGTTGCGGGAAGACGATCGCGCGGGCGGTCGCATCGGTTGCGGCGCAAACCAGCGTGCCGGCAGAGGTGATTCTGGTTGACGACGGCAGCGGAGATGAAACCCGCGTGTTGTTGCAGGCATTGCAGGGCAAGTACCCGCCGGGCTGGATCCGGTTGGTGTCGCTGGACCAGAACATGGGCGCGGGCAGTGCACGCAACGCAGGCTGGGCTGTGGCGGCCCAGCCCTATGTTGCATTTCTGGATGCCGATGACGCCTGGCATCCGCGAAAAATTGAGATCCAGCATGCCTATATGAAGGCGAACCCCGATGTCGCCTTGTGCGGCCACGGGCATCGCTTGCTGGAGAGGGACGTGCTGCCGGATTGGAGCGTGGCAGAAGGCGGTGCAAAACGCATCCGCAAATGGACGATGATGCTTTCGAACAAGTTCGTCACCCCTTCGGCCATGGTTCGGCGTGATGTGACGCAACGTTTCGTCGAAAGGCAACGCTACATGGAAGACCACATGCTGTGGTTGAAGATCATTTGCAGCGGTGCGCGTGTCGAGAAAATCCCGGCAGAGCTCGCCGCGATCTACAAGGCGCCCTACGGTGTCACGGGGCTCAGTGCGCAGGTCTGGCTGATGGAGCGGGGCGACCTGGGCAACTATCGCCGCCTGTATCACGAGAATTTCATCAAGACGTATCAGTTTGCGGCGTTGTCCATCTACTCGGGATTGAAGTACGTGCGCAGGCTGATCATCTATTGGGCTTATCTGCGATGGCGAAAGTAGCCGTTGGCAGCGCGGTCGATATTTCTATTTCGGTGGTCAGCCATCTGCAGATAGGAATGGTGGTGGAGCTGTTGCGCGATTTCGAGGTTCATTGCAAGAACTCACGCTTCGAACTGATCCTCACCTTGAATCTGGAAGAAGCCTTGCCTTTTGCGCCGGACGATTTCTCGTATCCGGTGATCATGTTGCGCAACGCCAAGCCCCTTGGTTTTGGCGCCAATCACAATCAGGCCTACCGCCACGCCAGTGGCCGCTACTTTTGTGTTGTGAACCCGGATATCCGTTTGCAAGCGGACCCGTTCGTTGACTTGCTCCCGTGCCTGGAGGATTCCTCGGTGGGCGTCGTGGCGCCCCTGGTGCGGGGTGCTGACGGTCGGGTGGAGGACAGTGCGCGGCGTTTCCCGGGTCCGTTGAAGATACTGGGCAAGGCCCTTGGCCGAGGTCGCGGGCCGGACTATGCGATTCAAAAGGCGCCAATTCACCCGGATTGGGTCGGCGGCATGTTCATGGTGTTCCCCAGTGAGATCTTCGGAAAGCTGGGGGGGTTCGATGAGCGCTATTTTCTTTACTACGAAGACGTGGACCTCTGCGGGCGCCTGCGCTTGCGGGGCCACGAGGTCGTCCTGAACCCGAAGGCACAGGTCATTCACCACGCCCAGCGCAGCAGTCACGGGAATTTGAGATACATGGCCTGGCATTTGAAGAGCATGGCGCGCTTCTTTTTCTCGCCTGTGTACTGGCGTTTGCGGCGCCGGACCCGCTCATGAGAATCCTGGTCACTGGCGCCACTGGCTTTGTCGGCCGCGCCCTGTGTGCCGCGTTGTTGCAGCGAGGGCATGCGGTGCGGGGCGCTGTGCGCACGACGCAGGCTGGGCTTGATGGCGTGGAGCAAGTAGTGGTCGGTTCAATCGGCGGCGGCACGCGGTGGGCAGGGGCACTGGGCGCCGTGGAGGTGGTGGTTCACCTGGCGGCCCGGGTCCACGTGATGAACGATGGCGCCGCCGATCCGCTTGCCGAGTTCCGCAAGGTGAATGTCGAGGGCACGCTGAACCTGGCGCGCCAGGCCGCGGCGGCGGGTGTGCGGCGTTTTGTGTTTCTCAGTTCAGTGAAAGTCAATGGCGAACGCACGTTGTCGGGGCAGGCGTTTACCGAGTCAGATCCCCCCGCACCGCAGGATGCCTATGGCCTCAGCAAGCACGAAGCCGAGCAGGGGCTGAGGCAGATCGCGGCCGAAACCGGTATGGAGGTGGTGATCATCCGGGCACCGCTGGTGTATGGGCCCGGCGTGAAGGCCAATTTTGCCGCCCTCGTGCGCGGGGTGCGGCGTGGCTGGCCGCTGCCGCTGGGCGCGGTGCGCAACCGGCGCAGCCTGGTGGGCCTGGGCAATCTGGTGGATTTCATCGTGACCTGTACGACCCACCCCCAGGCGGCCAACCAGACCTTCCTGGTCAGCGATGGGCAGGACCTGTCGACCGCAGACTTGGTGCGCGCCCTGGCCCGTGCTGCCGGGGCGCCTGCGCGCCTGCCGTCGGTGCCGGTCTGGGCCCTGCGTGGCGCCGCGGCCTTGCTGGGCAAGGGGGATGCGGTGCAGCGCCTGTGCGGCAATTTGCAGGTTGATATCACCAAGGCGCGCGAGGTGCTGGGATGGGCGCCACCGGTGTCGGTGGAGGAGGGCCTGCGCCAGGCCGTGGCCGGGGGACACGTGCCATGAAGCGGGCCTTCGACCTGTTGCTGGCGAGCGTGGCGGCCATTATTCTGCTGGTGCCCGTGTTGCTGGTTGCCGCGCTGGTGCGCCTGACCTCCAGGGGCCCTGCCTTGTATTGGTCTGACCGGGTGGGCCGCCACAACACGATTTTCAGGATGCCCAAGTTCCGCAGCATGCGGATCGGTACACCGGCCGTTGCGACGCATTTGCTGGACGACCCCGACCGCTATCTCACGCCCATTGGCAGCTTCTTGCGCAAGAGCAGCCTGGACGAGTTGCCCCAGCTGTGGAGCATCTTGAGGGGGGACATGAGTTTTGTCGGCCCGCGGCCGGCGCTGTTCAATCAGCACGATCTGATCGCCCTGCGCACCGCGCAAGGCGTTCATGAGCTGGTGCCCGGTTTGACGGGCTGGGCACAGGTCAACGGCCGGGATGAGTTGCCGATTCCGGAAAAGGTCAAGCTGGATGTGGAATATCTGCGGCGGCGATCCTTGGGGTTCGACCTGCGGATTCTCTGGATGACCTTCATCAAGGTGCTTGGACGGGACGGGGTGGCTCACTAGGTGCTGGCGAGCGACAGCGGCACTTCGCCGCTGGTTAGTCTCACTGATAGAGGCAGTCTCGCCCCGCACGGCCTGAACGATAATCGCGCTGATGCTGAGTGGTTTCTTGTCACTGTCGCGACGGGTGAAACAGGCGATTTCGGTGGTGGCCGACTTTGTCCTGCTTCTGCTCGCCTTCTGGTCGGCACTGGCGCTGCGGTTTGAAACCCTGAGCCCTCCACTCGACGCCTACGGGTGGCAGATGCTGGCGGCGCCTTTGCTGGCGATTCCCATCTTCATGCGGCTGGGCTTGTACCGTGCGGTCATCCGCTTCATGGAAGATCGCGTGGTGTTCGTGGTCGCGGGCGGGGTCACCTTGTCCGTGGTGCTGCTGGCGGCGGGGGTGGCGCTGACCCATACCCCGGGCTTGTCACGCGGTGTCCTGGCGATTTACTGGCTGCTGGCAATCGTGTATGTGGGCGCGACCCGGTTCATGGTGCGCAGCTACTTCCTGCGGGCCGAGCGGGGCCAGGATTCACGCTTGCGGATCGGCATCTATGGTGCTGGGCGGGCGGGCACGCAATTGGCCTATGCCCTGCGTGCCGGGCGTGAGTATCTGCCGGTGGCCTTTTTCGACGACAACCCCGCCTTGCAGAACAGTGAGCTGGCGGGTGTGCGGGTGTATCCGCCCGATGAAATGGCCGTTGTGCTGGCGGCCAGGCAGATCGACGAGTTGATGCTGGCGATTCCTTCAGCGAGCCGCTCGCGCCGGGCCGAGATCATCGACCGCATGGAGGGGCTGCGCTGCAAGGTCAAGCTGGTGCCGGGCATGGCGGACGTGGTGAGCGGGAATATTTCGGTCGACACGATCCGTGAAGTGGAAATTGAGGATTTGCTGGGGCGCGAATCCGTGATGCCGGACGCGGCCCTGATGGCGCGCTGCATTACTGGCAAGGTGGTGCTGGTTTCGGGCGCGGGCGGCTCGATCGGCGGCGGAGCTTTGTCGCCAGATCATTCGACTGCAGCCCTCACGCCTGGTCTTGATGGAACTTTCCGAGTTCGCCCTGTATTCGATCGAACAGGAGCTTTCCACCCTTTGCGCCCAGGAAAAGCTTGCGGTCGAACTCGTGCCGCTGCTGGGATCGGTGATCTATCAGACTCGAAATGAATTGGTGATGCGCAATTTCGGGGTGCAGACGGTGTACCACGCTGCCGCGTACAAGCATGTGCCGCTGGTCGAGCACAACCCGATCGAGGGTCTGCGCAATAACGCGGTAGGCACCTGGCGCATGGCGGAAGCGGCGCTGGCGGCAGGGGTTGAGACTTTCGTGCTGATTTCCACGGACAAGGCCGTGCGCCCGACCAACGTGATGGGCGCCAGCAAGCGACTGGCCGAACTGATCCTGCAGGCGCTGGCGCGCAGACGCGGCGCGACGCGTTTTTGCATGGTGCGCTTCGGCAACGTGCTGGGATCTTCGGGTTCGGTGGTGCCGCTGTTTCGCAAACAGATTGCGGCAGGGGGCCCCATCACGCTGACCCACGCCGATATCACGCGCTATTTCATGACGATTACCGAGGCGGCGCAGCTCGTGATACAGGCGGGTTCGATGGGGCAGGGCGGCGAGGTTTACGTGCTGGACATGGGCAAGCCGGTGAAGATCATCGACCTGGCGCGGCGCATGGTGCACCTGAGCGGCCTGGAGTTGCGCGACGAAGCGCATCCCGACGGCGACATTGCGATTGAAGTGGTGGGCCTGCGACCCGGCGAGAAGCTCTACGAGGAGTTGTTGATTGGCGAAAATGTCGAAGGCACGTCGCACCCGCTGATCATGCGCGCCTATGAGCATGAGGTGCCATGGGCCGTGCTGACCGGGCAACTGGCGAGCCTGGATGAGGCCTGCCAGGCCTTCGATTACGAGCGGGTGCTGGCCTTGCTGGGCACCTTGGTTCAGGAATATTCACCGGCTCGCCACGGCGATGGGGAACTGCTCTGGCGCGCCATCGTCACGCCCCCCAAGGGCGATGTGCTGGTGCATTGACGCTGTTCACAGCACCAGTTCCCAGGTCTCCCCGACCAGTTCACAGCCATAGCCCTGGTAGGGCTCGCTTTTCACCAGGGTGAAGCCGCGCCGGGCGTAGATGTCACGCGCGGCGGTGAGGTTGGCGTTGGTCCAGAGCACCATCTTGCGGTAGCCCTTGCCTCGCGCAAAGGCCAGGCATTCGTCGGTCAAGCGTGCGCCCAGGCCCAGGCCGCGCGCGGCCGGCGTGAGGATCAGCATGCGCAGCTGGGCGATGTTTTTCGATTTGCGCACCACGAAGACCGAGCCGACCCGCTCGCCGTTCAGCTCGGCGATCCAGGCCTTGTCCCATTGCGGATCGAAACGACGCAGCAGTCTGGCGGCAATCTCGGCGACCATGGCCTCGAACTCGCTGTTCCAGCCGTATTCACGCGCATAGATCTCGCCGTGCTGCTGCACCACCCAGCCCATGTCGCCGGGTTGCAGGCCGCGCAGTGTGACTTCAGCGGGTACAGGGTTCACCATATCCCGCTGAAGCATACACGCGGGGACACCAGCCGCAGCGCCGGGCCGCCCCAAGCAAGGCTGCGCCCCCTCGGGGCCAGCGCAGCACACGAAGTGGCAAGCGTGGGGGCCCTATGCCTAGAGCGACATGCCGCCCGAGGCTTCGATCACCGTGCCGTTGATGTAGCCGGCTTCGTCGCTGGCCAGGAAGGCGTAGATGTTGGCAATTTCCTCGGGCTTGCCCAGACGCCGCAGCGGCACCTTGGCTTCCAGGTCCTTCAGCACCTTCTCGGGCATGGCCGCGACCATGGGGGTGGCGATGAAGCCGGGCGCGACCGCGTTGACGCGAATGCCCTTGGGGCCGAGTTCGCGGCTCCAGGTCTTGGTGAAGCCGATCACGCCGAACTTGGTGGCCGCGTAGTTGGTCTGGCCGAAGTTGCCATACAGGCCGACGACGGACGAGGCGTTGAGGATCACGCCAGCGCCTTGCGCCACCATGGTGTCAGCCACGGCTTGCGAACAATGGAACACGCCGCGCAGGTTGACGTCGATCACGCGATCGAACTGCTCCAGCGTCATCTTCTGCAGGCGCGCGTCCTGCGTGATGCCGGCGTTATTGACCAGCACGTCGATGCGGCCGAATTTCTCCTTGACGCTGGCGACGACGCTATCGACCATTTCGCGCTTCGTCACGTCCATGTCGTAGCCGGCCGCCGTGGCGCCGAGCGCCTGGCATTGCTTGACGACCTCGTCCACGGCCGCCTGCTTGATGTCGCAGACGATGACGATGGCGCCTTCCTGGGCGAATTTCAGCGCGGTGGCCAGACCGATGCCCTGAGCGGCGCCGGTGATGATGGAAACCTTTTTTTCGAGTCTTTTCATTTTGGGGCTTGATGTGTGTGCAAAGAGCCGACTGGAGCATGGCCCAACGGCTGATGGCAGTCTAGCAAAATATGCTGCATTGCAGCATGACGAGGATCAAGAGAGGGACGCTTTGCCGCCCGGGAGCGCCGCCACCTTAGAGTTCGCGGCCTTCGCCGGCCTCTTCGAAGGTCTGGCCGTCGCGAATGTGATAGATCCGCTTGAAGGTGGGAATGATCTTTTCGTCGTGGGTGACGACGATGATGGCCGTCTGGTACTGCAGCGCCATCTGGTTCAGGATGCGGATCACGGCCAGGGCGCGTTCGCTGTCCAGCGGCGCGGTGGGCTCGTCGGCCAGGATCACCGGCGGATGGTTGACCAGGGCACGCGCAATCGCCACGCGCTGCTGCTCGCCGCCCGAGAGCTGAGAGGGCTCGGCGCGGGCGCGGTGGCCCACGTCCAGCGCGGCCAGCAGATCGCGGGCGCGCTGGCGCGCCTCGGCGTTGGGCACGCCGGCCAGCATCGGCAGCAGCGCCACGTTGTCGGTCACGTCGAGAAACGGGATCAGGTAGGGCGCCTGGAACACGAAGCCGATGCGGTCGCGCCGCAGCGCGCGCAAATCCGGCGTCTTCCAGGCGTCGTCGTAGATCACGTCCTGTCCCAGCGTCATGCGGCCCGCGCTGGGCTCGATGATCGCGCCCAGGCACTTCAGCAGCGTGCTCTTGCCCGAGCCCGAGGGGCCGATCAGCCCGACCACCTCGCCGGGCGCCACCGTCATGTTGACGTTCTTGAGCGCGTCCACGGCAGTGTCGCCCGCGCCGTAGCGCTTGCGCAGGCCATCGATGCGGATGCCGTTGTGGCTCATGGAGGCAGACGCGGTGTTCATCCGATGGCCTCCGCCGGATCCACCTTGAGCGCCACGCGGATCGCCAGCGTGCTGGCCAGCGCGCAGATCACCATCACGATGACGAAGCCGGTGACGGCGTCCTGCGTCTCCAGCAGCACGTATTTGGGGAACACCGGCGCCCACAGCGTGGCAGCGGTCTTGCCGACGATGAAGCCGATCACCCCCAGCGAAAGCGCCTGCTGCAGGATCATGCCGGCGATGGTGCGGTTGCGCGTGCCGATGAGCTTGAGCACCGCGATCTCGCGCAGCTTGCCCAGCGTCATGGTGTAGATGATGAAGGCCACGATGGCCGCGCTGACGATGGACAGTATCACCAGGAACATGCCGATCTGCTTCGCCGATGTGGCGATCAGCTTGGCGACCAGGATGTCTTCCATCTGCTCGCGGGTGAACACCTGCAGGTGTTTCCAGCGGCGGATCGGTTCGGCCACCGCCTCCGGGTCGGCGCCTTCGCGCAATTGCACCAGCACCGCGTTGACGTTGTGGTTGCTGGACTGGGACGCCTGCACGGCCTCCAGCAGGCCCGGCACGCCGGGGCGGTTCAATGCGGGGTTGGCCGCGGTGCGGGCCCGGTCGTTCACGATGGCGTCGTTGTCTTTGAGGAACTGCGCCTCCTGAGCGTCCTTGAGCGGGATGAACACCATCGGGTCGCCGCCCGAGGACACCATGCGCCGCGTCAGCCCGACCACGGTGTAGTCATGGCGGCGGATGCGCAGCGTGTCGCCGATCTGGAAGCCGGTCTTCACGTCGGCCACCGCCTCGTAGTGGTTGCGCGTGATGTGGCGGCCCGCCACCAGGAAACCCGGCTCACCGGGCTGGCCGGGCTCGAAGCCCACCACCATGGCGCGCACCTCGGTGTCGCCCCGGCGCACCTGCATCGTGAAGTAGGTGACGTTGGCGGCGCGCGCCACGCCCTCCATGCCCTGAACGGCGCGGTAGGTGTCGTCGCGCAGGCTGGACGATTCGGCGTAGGGGCCTTGCGTGTCCTTCTGCACCACCCACAGGTCGGCGCCGCTGTTGTTCAGCAGCACGCGCGCATCGTCAACCATGCCGCGGTAAATGCCCGCCATCGACAGCGTCACGCCGATCAGCAGGCCCAGGCCGAAGCCGGTGAGCACGAACTTGGACCACGAATGCAGGATGTCGCGGCCGGCCAGGCTGATCATGGCTGGCGCCCCGCCAGCGACTCGACCACCTTGATGCGCATGCCGTATGTCAGCTCCTTTTCGCTGTAGCCGACGACCTCGTCGCCGGCCTTGAGGCCTTCAAGCACTTGCACCTGGCCATCCAGACTGGCCTGGCCCAGGCGCACCGGCGTGAACTGCGGCTTGCCGCCGTCCAGGCGCCAGACGCCCAGCTTGTCGCCCTGGCGCCGGATGGCGGCATTGGGCAGCACCGGCCCGCGTGCCGTGGCCGGCAGCATGACCGTGACTTCGGCGAGCTCGCCCAGCGACAAGCCGGCAGGCAGCGCGTCGAAGCTGATCTGCACCAGGCGTTCCTCGGTCACGCTGTCGCTTTGCAGTTCGATGCGCGCCACCTTGCCGGGCAGCGGCTGGGTCGGGCGCGAGCGCAGCGCGATGCTGGCGGGCAGGCCGACTGCCAGGCCGCCCGATCGCCCCTGGTCAAGGCGCAATTTGACCCACAGGCTGGCCGGGTCGGCGAGCTTCAACACGGCCTGGCCGGCCACCACGGTGGAGCCCGCCTCGGCATCGCGCGAGGTCACGATGCCGTCGGCCGGCGCCACAAGGCGCACGTTCTGGCGCTGCTGTGCCAGCGCTGCGGTGTCGGCCCGGGTGCGGGTCAGGTCCTGGCGTGCGCCGGCCAGGCTGGCCTGCGCAGCGCTCAGGGCGGCGTCGGCCGAGGTCAGTTCCTGAACTTTGGCCTCCGCCGCACTGGGGCTGATGAAATCCTTCTGGCGCAAATCCTGGTAGCGGCGCTCGTTGATGACCGCCAGCTCGCGCCGGGCCGTGGCATCCTTGACCTGGGCTTCGGCAGCGGCAATCGCGCTGGTGGCCCGCGCCTGCGTGGCGGTCAGCGCGGCCAGGCGCTCCTGCAGGTCCACCGGGTCCATCTCGGCCAGCAGCTGGCCGGCCTTGACGGGGTCGCCCACGTCCACCAGCACCCGCAGCACGCGACCCGCGCTGGTCGGGCCGATCAGCCAGGCGCGGCGCGCCTCGACCGTGCCGGTGCCGAACAGGCTGGTCGACAGTGAGGCTTCTGCCACCTTGGCCACCGTGACGCGCGTGGCCGCCAGCGGGCCGGAGCGCACGGCGATGAAGACGATGGCCGCCAGCAGGGCGAGCACGGCAGCGCGATGGAAAGCTGGCGGGAGGTGGGGCGTTTGAGGGTCATGGAGTCTTGCCGATGGCGCGCAGGTAAAGGGGGAAGACGCGGGCGGCCTCGGCGCGGAGGTCGGCTGCCCGGTCCGTTCAGGATGGATTGCATGGCCAGGCCCTGGACGATGCCGATGAACATCGTGGTGGATGCGGCGACGTCCAGGTCCGGCGGCACTTCGTCCTGCTGCACGGCGTCTTTCAGCAGCCGCGTCAGCAACTGGCGGTAGCGCTGCAGCAGCAGGCCGAGCTGGCGTTTGAGCGGTGAATCGGCGGGTTGCTGCAGGTCGTGAAAGACCAGGCGCGGCACGCCGGGGCATTCGCGGACGAATTCGATGTGCGCGGTGAAGACGCGGGCGAGGGCGTCGAGCGCCGGGTTGGCAGCGGCTCTCGGCGGTCGGCGCCTGCGCCGCGCCTTCGAGCCGCGCCAGCAAGTGCTGCGTCACCCATTCCATGACCGCCAGCCAGATCGCCTCGCGGCTGGCGAAATGCTTGAACAGCGCGCCCTGCGTGACCCCGACTTCGCGGGCGATGTCGCCGGTGGTGATGGCGGCCGGGCTGTTGCGGCCGGCCAGTGTCGATGGCCGCGGCCACGATCAGGGCCTGGCGTTCTTCGGTGGGCAGACGGGGGCGGGGGCAGCGTGCGGTGCTGCAGGCATTGGTAATTCAGCAATTACCAAATAATGTAGCACTTTCAGCCTCGATCGGGTGAAACGGCCGACGCTGACAGGCCGAACAAGCCGCGCGACCCACCGGAACTCGATCCTGAATGCATAGCAACTATGACCATTCCACGCTGGGAAAAGCCGACTTTTGACTCAAGAAAAAGCCTGCAAGTCGCCTTGCGGGCTTTTCCGGGAGATCGACGGGCTTCAGTACACCGGCTGGTGCCTGCGGATCGCGTCGTTCACTTCAGCCGTCAGCGCAAAGCCGGGGCCGAATTTCGCCGCCAGCTCGTCGGCGCGGGCGATGAACGCGTCGATGCCCATGGCCGTAGATGAACTGCAGCGCGCCGCCGGTCCAGGCCGGGAAGCCGATGCCGAAGATCGAGCCGATGTTGCCGTCATGCACCGTGGTCAGCACGTTCTCGGACAGGCAGCGCGCGGTTTCCACCGCCTGGCGGTACAGGATGCGGTCCTTCACGTCCTGCAGGTTCCAGGCGACGCCGGGCTTCTCGAAGCGGGTCTTGAGCTCGGGCCACAGGCGCTTCTTCTGGCCTTCGGGGTAGTCGTAGAAGCCGCCGCCGGCGGCGCGGCCGGCGCGCTTGAATTCCTTCACCATGCGCTCCACCAGCAGTTCGCCCGCCGTGGCGGTGTAGGCCTTGCCCTCGGCGGCGAAGTCGGCGCGGGTCTGCTCCATCACGTGCACGCTCAAGGACAGCGAGGTCTCGTCGATCACCGCCAGCGGGCCCACCGGCATGCCGACCTGCATCGCGGCGTTCTCGATCACCGGCGCGGGGATGCCTTCGTCCAGCATCGCCGCGCCTTCCATCACGAAGGTGCCGAAGGTGCGGCTGGTGTAGAAGCCGCGCGAGTCGTTGACGACGATCGGGATCTTGCCCAGCGACTGCACGTAGTCGAAGGCGCGCGCCACGGTCTCGTCGTCGGTCTGCTTGCCGCGGATGATTTCCACCAGCTTCATCTTGTCCACCGGGCTGAAGAAGTGGATGCCGATGAACTTGGCCGGGTTGGCGCTGGCGGTGGCCAGGCCGCTGATCGGCAGGGTGGAGGTGTTGCTGGCAAAGAAGCCGCCCGGCGCGAGCATGGGCTCGGCCTCCTGCGTGACCTTGGCCTTGAGCTCGCGGTTCTCGAACACCGCCTCGATGATGAGGTCGCAGCCCTGCAGGTCGGCGGCGGTGTCGGTCGGCGTGATGCGGCCCAGCAGCTCGGCCTGGTCGTGCGGGCCCATGCGGCCCTTGTCCACGCGCGCCTGGGTGAGCTTGGCGCTGTAGGCCTTGCCGTGCTCGGCCTTCTCCAGCGTCACGTCCTTCAGCACCGAGGCGATGCCGCGGCTGGCCTGCGAGTAGGCGATGCCCGCGCCCATCATGCCGGCGCCCAGAATGCCGACTTTCTTCGGCTTGTAGCGCGGCACGTCCTTGGGGCGGCGACTGGCCGGACTTGATCGCGTTCAGGTTGAAGAAGAACGTGTTGATCATGGTCTTCGCCACCGGGTTGACCATCAGGCCGGCCAGGTAGCGGCTCTCGATGCGCATCGCGGTGTCGAAATCCACCTGCGCGCCTTCGACCATCGCGCACAGCGCGGCTTCAGGCGCCGGGTAGAGCCCGCGCGTGGTTTTCTTGAGCATGGCGGGCGCCACCACCAGGCCCTGCGCGATGGCCGGGCTGCTGGGCGTGCCGCCGGGCATCTTGTAGCCCTTGCGGTCCCAGGGATGCTGGCAGGCCTCGGCATTGCCCTGCACGGAGTCGATCCAGGCGCGCGCTGCGGGCATCAGCTCGGCGTCGCTGTCGACCAGCGCGTGCACGAAACCCAGCTTCTGCGCCTCGGCCGGGCCGAACAGCTTGCTTTCCAGCAGGTAGGGCTGCGCGGCCATCAGGCCGAGCTGGCGCGTCATCTTGGTGATGCCGCCGCCGCCGGGGATCAGGCCCAGCGTGACCTCGGGCATACCGAACTGCGTCTTGGGGTTGTTCACCGCGATGCGGTGGTGGCCCACCAGCGCCACTTCCCAGCCGCCGCCCAGCGCCGTGCCGTTCAGGCAGCTGACCACCGGCTTGCCCAGGGTTTCGATGGTGCGGAAGTTCTTCTTGATGCGCTCGATCTCGACGAAGACGCGCTTGGCGTCCTCGGGCTTCATGCGCATCACGCCCTTGAGGTCGGCGCCGGCAAAGAAGGTGCTCTTGGCCGAGGCCAGGATGATGCCGCGGATGGCGTCCTTGTCCTTCGCCACCTGGGCGGCCACGGCGTCGAGGTCGTCCTGCCATTGCAGGCACATGGTGTTGACGGGCGAGTTTTCCTCGTCGAAGGTGATGACGGCGATGCCGTCCTGGACGGCGTACTGGATGGTCTTGAGTTTCATGTCGCTGGATTCCCGCGGGTTCAGATGCGTTCAACGATGGTGGCGATGCCCATGCCGCCGCCCACGCACAGCGTGGCCAGGCCGTAGCGCAGCTTGCGGCGGTGCAGTTCGTCGATCAGGGTGTTCAGGATCATGGCGCCGGTGGCGCCCAGCGGGTGGCCCATGGCAATGGCGCCGCCGTTGACGTTGACCTTCTCGTGCGGCACTTTCATTTCCTTCATGAACTTCATCGGCACGGCGGCGAAGGCTTCGTTGACCTCGAACAGGTCGATCTGGTCGATGCTCAGGCCGGCCTTGGCCAGCGCCTTGCGCGTGGCCGGCATGGGGCCGGTCAGCATGATGGTCGGGTCGGCGCCCGACAGGGCCACGGCGACGATGCGGGCACGCGGCTTGAGATTGTGGGTCTTGCCCGCGGCTTCGGAGCCGATCAGGATGGCGGCCGCGCCGTCCACGATGCCCGACGAGTTGCCGGCGTGGTGCACGTGGTGGATGCGCTCGACCTGCGGGTAGCGCTGCAGCGCCACAGCGTCGAAGCCCATGGCGCCCATCTGCTCGAAGGCCGGCTTGAGCGAGGCCAGGCCTTCCATCGTGGTGCGCGGCTTGATGAATTCGTCCTGGTCCAGGATGGTCTGGCCCAGCCAGTCCTTGACCGGCACGACGGAGCCGGCAAAGTAGCCGGCTTCGCGCGCCTTCGTGGCGCGAATCTGCGATTCCAGCGCGAAGGCGTCCAGGTCCGTGCGGCTGAAGCCTTCCATCGTGGCGATCAGGTCGGCGCCGATGCCCTGCGGCACGAACAGCGTGGCACTGTTGGTTTCCGGGTCCATGGCCCAGGCGCCGCCGTCGGAGCCGATCGGCACGCGGCTCATGCTCTCCACGCCGCCGGCCACCACCAGGTCTTCCCAGCCCGAGCGCACCTTCTGCGCCGCCATGTTCACCGCCTCCAGGCCCGAGGCGCAGAAGCGGTTCAGCTGCACGCCCGCGCACTGGAAGTCCCAGCCGGCCTTCAGCGCCGCCACCTTGGGCAGCACCGAGCCCTGCTCGCCCACCGGCGAGACGATGCCCATGACGATGTCGTCCACTTGCGCGGTGTCGAAATCATTGCGGCGCTGCAGCTCGGTCAGCAGGCCGGCCAGCAGGTTGACGGGCTTGACCTCGTACAGGCTGCCGTCCTTTTTGCCCTTGCCGCGCGGGGTGCGGATGGCATCAAAAACAAATGCTTCACTCATGGGGTGGTTTCCTTGGGGCTTGGGCCTGTGGCGAGCGTTCGCGGGCGAGGCCGGGGTGGGACGTCGGGTTCAGCGGTGTAGTATATTCATTTCACCAAGCAATCGCTTTGTAAAAATACAAGTAGGGGGTCGTCCATGCGCATTGCCGTCCTCTCCGACATCCATGGCAACCTGCCCGCGCTGCAGGCCGTTCAGGCCGACCTGGCGCGGCGCGGGGTCGATCTGGTCATCAACTGCGGCGACATTCTTTCGGGTCCGCTGTGGCCACGCGAGACCGCCGACGCGCTGATGGCGCTGGGCTGGCCCACGATTGCCGGCAACCACGAGCGCCAGCTGCTGGCCTGCGCGCGCCGCCCGGGCGGCCCCTCGGACCAGTTCGCCTTCGAGCACAGCACCCATGCCCAGCGCGACTGGCTGGCCGCATTGCCCGCCACGCTGGAGCCGGTGCCGGGCGTGTTCGTCTGCCACGGACTGCCGGGGGATGACCGGGAATACCTGCTCGAAACCGTGGAGCCCGCCGGCTCGCGCGCGGCCACCGGCGCGCAGGTGCTGCAGCGCCTGGAGGGCACCGCGGGTGCCGACGCGAGTCTGCTGCTGTGCGGCCACAGCCATCTGCCGCGCGTGGTGCAGGTGGGCGGCACGCTGTGCGTCAACCCCGGCAGCGTCGGCCTGCCGGCCTACGACGACGACCACATCGCCTTTCACATCCACCAGACCGGCTCGCCCCACGCCCGCTACGCCGTGTGCGAGCGCGTGGACACCGGCGCCGGCCCCGGCTGGACCGTGGCGCAAATCGCCGTGGCCTACGACTGGCACGCCGCCAGCGCGCAGGCCGCGCGCAACGGCGCGCACGACTGGGCGCGCTGGCTGGCGACCGGGCGCGCCTGAACAGTTTTCAAACCAACGCCAACGCATCGAGGATTCCATGATCGAACGCACCCTGTTCAGCCCCGAGCACGAAGCTTTCCGCGACAGCTTTCGCCGCTTCATCGACAAGGAAATCGCGCCCTTCCACGAAGCCTGGGAAGAGCAGGGCTACGTGGACCGTGCCGTCTGGAACAAGGCCGGCGACAACGGTTTTCTCTGCGCCACCATGCCCGAGGCCTATGGCGGCGCCGATGCCGACAAGCTGTATTCGGTGGTCCAGTTCGAGGAGCTCTCGCGCGCCGGGGTCACCGGCATCGGCTACAGCCTGCACAGCGAGATCGTCGCGCCCTACATCCTGCACTACGGCACCGAGGCGCAGAAGCAGAAGTACCTGCCGAAGCTGGCCACCGGCGAGATGATCGGCGCCATTGCCATGAGCGAGCCGGCGGCGGGCTCGGACCTGCAGGGCATCAAGATCAACAGCCATCCTGCAGCCCGACGGCAGCTACCTGCTCAACGGCAGCAAGACCTTCATCACCAACGGCTGGCACGCCGACCTGGTCATCGTGGTGGCCAAGACCAACCCGGCGGCAGGCGCCAAGGGCACCAGCCTGTTGCTGGTCGAGCGCGGCATGCCGGGCTTCTCGGTCGGCAAGCGCCTGAAGAAGCTGGGCCTGAAGGCGCAGGACACCTCCGAGCTGTTCTTCGACAACGTGCGCGTGCCGGCCGACAACCTGCTGGGCGGCAAGGACCAGGAGAACCGCGGCTTCATCTGCCTGATGGAGCAGTTGCCCTGGGAGCGCCTGCAGATCGCCATCACCGCCGTGTCCGCCGCGCAGGCGGCCATCGACTGGACCGTGGACTACGTGAAGGAGCGCAAGGTCTTCGGCCAGGCGGTGGGCGCGTTCCAGAACACCCGCTACACCCTGGCCGAACTGCAGACCGAGGTGCAGGTGGCGCGCGTCTTCGTCGACAAATGCATCGAGCTGGTCTGCCAGGACAAGCTCGACACCGCCACCGCCAGCATGGCCAAGTACTGGTGCTCGGACCTGCAATGCAAGGTGATGGACGAGTGCGTGCAGCTCTTCGGCGGCTACGGCTACATGTGGGAATACCCGATCACCCGCGCCTATGCCGACGCCCGCGTGCAGCGCATCTACGGCGGCACGAACGAGATCATGAAGGAGGTGATTTCGCGCGGGATGGGCCTGGGCGGGCGTTGATCGGCGGAGCTTCTCGTGGAGAACTCCTGTTTCAATAGCATCTTCGGCCATTCGCGCTGGGACAGTGCGTTCATGAGCAGAACTGACCTGATCTCTCGCCAGGCGCCGGCTGCGCTCGCCGTGGATTCAACGTCCGGATGCCCGCCGCAAGGCCTCGACCCGCGCCTGCAGCGACGAGGCGCTGAGCACGCCGAAATGCGCATCCACGCGGCGGCCTTGCGGGTCGAGGAAGAGGGTGGTCGGCAGGCCGCCCGATCCGATGGCGCGGCCCAAGGCGGAGGACGGGGTCGAGAAGTACTTCCTGCAGTGGAAGGCCTTCACGGGCCAGGTAGATACGCACCTTGTCAGGCGTTTCGCCCTGGTTGACGAACAGGAAGCCGACGTCCGGATGGCGCTGCTGGGCTGCGGCCAGCGCGGGCATTTCCTCGCGGCAGGGGCCGCACCAGCTGGCCCACAGGTTGACGACCACCGGGCGGCCTTGCGCGGCCTGCGCCAGCGTCTGGGCCTGTCCGTCAGCCAGTCGCGCCAGGGTGACGTCCGGGTAGCCGGTGGGCTCGCCCCGGTGCAGCAGCGCCAGTCCTGCGCCCCACAGCAGCAGCCCGGCCGTGGCGCCCGCGGCCAGGGGGCGCCGCAGTGCGGGCGCACGCCAGCCGTGCCAAAGCAGCCAGGCCATGCCGCCGGCCAACCCGCTGACCAGATGCCAGCCGCCATCGCGGATGTCGAATACCGCTGCGGGACTGTCCGCATAGGCAGCCGCATGGAGCGCCAGGTGACCCAGCCGCGCTGCGAGCAGGCCGACCATCACGGCCCAGGTGACGACGTCGCCGGGCGCTGTGGTGCGCTGGGTGGCCGCGGCCCTGGTGAGCGGGGCGTGGGTGTCGCTCGGCACGCCCGTGGGGATTTGCGCGTCATCGGGTGGGCTGGCCCCGTCCGGCGGGGTTGGCGGCTGCGACGACCGGGCCTTTCGCCGGGCGACCTGGTCGGCCACGATGGAGGCCACCACGCTGGCGACGATGACCAGCAGTGGGGCGACAGGCAGGGCGAGCGGGCCGAGGGAGACGGAGAGCATCGGTTCGGGGCTTGTAGGTGATGGAACGCGTCAGCCCAGTCGGTAGTCGTCCATGGCCGGGTGCTTCACGGCTTTCACGTACTCCGCCGTGAAACCCGGGAACAGCGCCACGACGCGCCCGCTTTCCATGCGGTACCAGCTGCGGCACATCGTCCACACCGAACCGGCCAGGCGCTGCTGCAGGCGCTCGTTGTGGGCGCGCATGACCTCGGGGCGCACCTCGATCCAGCGGTGGCCGCCTTTCAGGACGGCCTGCATGCAGGCGATCGAATGCTTGGTTTCGGGCTCGATGTAGAGCAGGGTCGAGGTATGGCCAGTACCTGTATTGGGGCCCAGGCTCAGGAACATATTGGGGAACCCGGCCACGCTGATGCCATGGTAGGCCTCTGGGCCATTGGCCCAGGCTTGGCGCAGCGTGCGTGCGCCCAGGCCCGTGACGCTGATGGACGAGAGCAGCTGCACGGTGTCGAAGCCGGTGGCGCAGACCAGAACGTCCACCGGGCGTTCGCGGCCATCGGCGGTCACGATGCCGCCCTCTGTGATGCGCGCGATGCCGTCGGTGACCAGTTCCACGTTGGGCTGGCTCAGCGCGGGGTAGAAGTCGTTCGAATAGATCAGGCGCTTGCATCCCAGCGGGTAGGGCGGTGTGAGCTTCTCGCGCAACGCCGGGTTGGGCAACTGGCGACGGCGGTGCGCGGCGGCGGTCTTGAGCATGCCTTTGCGCGCCAGCGTGCCTTCGTCGAAACCGCGCCGGCCCCACTCGAGCACCTGCGTCCAGCACCAGCGCACGGTGCGCGCATAGGGCGGGAAGTGCGCCAGCAGGTGGTCCAGCCGGTTGTACGGCCGGTCCAGCCGGGGCAGCACCCAGTTGGCGGTGCGCTGGAACACGTGCAACTGCCCGGCCTGCGCGGCAATCGGCGGGATCAGCTGCGAGGCGGTGGAGCCGGTGCCGATGACGGCCACGCGCCGCCCGGCGAGCGGCACCGTGGCGTCCCAGCGGGCGGAATGCAGCCGGGTTCCCTTGAAGTCGTCCAGTCCGGGAATATCGGGCCAGCGCAACTGGTTCAGTGGCCCGGTGCTGCAGACGAAAAAGGGCGCGCGCAAGGTGTCGCCCCGGTTGGTGCCCAGGTTCCAGTGGCCGGTGGCCTCATCGAAGGTCGCGTCGGTCAGCTGGGTGCCCAGTCGCATATGCGCCAGCAGGCCGTGTTTTTCGGCCAGGCGCTGCATGTAGGCCTGGATCTCGGGCGCGGAGGCAAAGCGGCGCGACCAGTCGGGGTTGGGCGCGAAGCTGAAGGAGTAAACCGGCGAGGGCACATCGACATGCGCACCGGGGTAGGTGTTGTCCCACCAGGTGCCGCCCAGGCCCGGTTGCTTTTCCACGATCACGAAGTCATGAATGCCGGCGCGTTGCAGCCCGATGGCCATGCACAGCCCGGACATGCCGGCCCCCAGGATGACGACCTGGTGCGCCGAATGTGCCGGCGCCGTGACGGCGGCCAACGGGCCGAGGACGAAGCGGGCCACCCGGTCGACGGCCGCATCGGCACTGGGCAGTGCGCCGGTGTGCAGCTGGAACACGTGCCAACGCCCCGGGGTGATTTCGCAACGCACGTCTACGCCGGCAGCCAGCAGCGCGTCGTGCAGCGCCAGCGCCTGGGGGTGCAGCAATTCGTCGGTGCCGGCCTGGATCAGCACCGGCGGCAGGCCGCGCAGGTCGGCGCGCAAAGGCGAAACCAGCGGATTCTCGAAGGCCGAGATGGGTCCGGCCGCTGCGGCATCACCGACGTAGTGCCGAGCACAGGCGCCGGCCCAGGCCCAGCTCAGCATGGCTTCGCCGGGCGGTGCCGGCGGGGGCGCGGTGGGGGTCTGCAGATCGGCCCAAGGGGAGAACAGCACCAGCGCGGCCGGTGCGGCGTCGCCCGCATCGCGCAGGGCCAGGGCGGTGGACAGGGCCAGGCCGCCGCCCGCCGAATCGCCGGCGAGGATCACCGGGCCCTCGGCCTGCAGCGCCCGGTACGCGGCCAGCGCATCGTCCAGCCCGGCGGGGAAGGGGTGTTCCGGTGCCAGCCGGTAGTCGGCGGCGAACACCGGCAACCCTGTGACGCGCGCCAGCCGGGAGGTCAGCGCGCGGTGCGTGGCCGGGCTGCCCACGCAGTAGGCGCCGCCGTGCAGGTAGAGGACGCTGCCCGGCCGCGTCGGGCCGGCGCTGCGCCGGGACCATTCACCGCGCACCCCGCCCACGGCGCCAGCCGTGATGCCGACGCCGCGGCTCACCAGTGCAATCCGCGACAGGCCGGCCAGCCAGCGTCGCTGAAAAGCGAGTGAAAAGCGCGGTGAAAACACCGGCTTGAGCAGCAGCTTGAGCGTCCAGCGCAGCACTGTGGCCAGTACGGACTCGAGGACGCCACGCGGCGGAAATTCATGAACCATCGGCAGGACTCCTTGCAGCGTGGGTCAGTGTAGCGAGTCGCCTGCGCTGGGATTCAACGCCGCAAGCGCTGCGAAATGGTATGGTTTATGTAGCAAATAGTGACCATTCGACGCTGGTCTGGTGCCATTTTTCTTCGGAATCAGGCCGGCGTGACCACCGAGCGCTGGTAGATGTCCTCGAAGCGCACGATGTCATCCTCGCCCAGGTAGTCGCCACTTTGGACCTCGATCATCACCAGCGGCAACACGCCGGGATTCTCCAGCCGGTGCTTGTGGCCGGCGGGAATGAAGGTGGACTGGTTGGTCTGCAGCAGCAACTCTTCGTCTCCGTTGATGACCCGCGCCGTGCCGCCGACCACGATCCAGTGTTCGGCGCGGTGGTAATGCATCTGCAGCGACAAGGCCGCACCGGGCTTGACCTCGATGCGCTTGATCTTGAAGCGCGGCCCGTCTTCCAGCACGGTGTAGGTGCCCCACGGGCGCGACGCGGTGCGGTGCTGGGTGGCGGCCTCGAAGCCGCGGGCCTTGAGCTGGTTGACCAGCACCTTGATGTCCTGCACCTGGCTGCGATGCGCTACCAGCAGCGCATCGGGCGTGTCCACGACCATGATGTCGTCCAGGCCGATGGCCCCGATCACGCGGGTTTCGCTGTGCAGGTAGGTGTTGGTCACCTGGTGCGTCACGGCGTCGCCTTCGATGCGGTTGCCCTGCGCGTCGGCGGGGATGAGCTCCGCAATCGAATTCCAGGAACCGATGTCATTCCAGTCGAAGCTGGCCGGCACGATCGCCACCCGGGCGGCTTTCTCCATCACGGCGTAATCCACCGAGATGTCCGACAGGGTCGAGAAGCTCGCCGCAGGCAGCTCGATCAGGCGCCGATCGGCATCCCAGCCCGCTTGCGAAGCTTCCCAGCACGCGAGCACGCCCTGGTGAAGTTCCGGCGCAGTCTCGGCCAGGGCTTTCAGGAAGGCGCCGGCCGTGAAGCAGAACATGCCGGCATTCCAGAAATAGTGCCCGTCGTCGAGGTAGGCCCGTGCAGTGGCCAGGTCGGGCTTTTCGACAAAGCGCAAGGCCTGCAGCCCCGTGGTGTCGAAGCCTTCTTCGATGGCGGCACCGGCCTGAAGGTAGCCGAAGCCGGTCTCCGGGGCCGTGGGGCGGATGCCGAAGGTCGCCAGCCAGCCGGCGCGGGCCAGTTCAACGGCATGGCGCACATCGCGATTGAAGGCGGGCAGGTTGTCGATCAGGTGGTCGGAGGGCAGCACCAGCATCACCGCGTCGGCTCCATGCTGCCATTGCACGTACAGGGCGGCGAGTGCAATCGCGGGCGCGGTGTTGCGCCCCTGCGGCTCCAGCAGGAAGCCGGGCGGTATGCCCCGGGTCGGCGTGTTGCCGGTCAGTTCGTATTCGTCCTTGCAGCGGAAGTAATAGTCGCGGTTGGTCACGGTCACGACCTCGGCCACGCCGTCGAGCGACAGGGCGCGCTGGTAGGTCTTTTCGATCAGGCTCTGGCCGTCGGGCAGCTTGATGAAGGGCTTGGGATTGGATTCGCGGCTGATCGGCCACAGCCGCGTACCGGCGCCGCCGGACAGGATGACGGGGATGAGATCGTTCACGGCGGGGCGGGC
This sequence comes from uncultured beta proteobacterium, assembly GCA_963726365.1. Taxonomy (GTDB): domain Bacteria; phylum Pseudomonadota; class Gammaproteobacteria; order Burkholderiales; family Burkholderiaceae_C; genus JAABQG01. Next base: position 28,787 of record CAVSCI010000019.1, read on the forward strand.
AGTCATGGAGTGTCGGGTTTGTAGGTTTTTGAGGCGCAGCGCCAGGTTCGGCACCGGTCCGAAGCCGAGTTTATGCGGGAGTGGGCACGAAAGAGCATACCCCGGCCACTGAAATGGCGGTCAGCGCCCGGGTTGCGGCGCCGCTACTTTTTGATACGGCTGATTGGGCTGAAGGGCACAAAGCGGAGATGATGCACGTACGATGGTCACTTTCCGGACCCGGCAGGAGTTCAGCATGGCAATGCGCCCCCCCACTTTCCCACGGACCTTTCCCTTTCTGAGCGCCGTTGCGCTGGCATCGCTGGTCTGCGGCTGTGCCACGCCGCCTGCCAAGGAGTCGGCGAACCTGGCCACGTTCACGACGCGACTGGCCGGCACGAATGTCGTGCCAGCAACGTCAAGCATGGCCATGGGCACCGCCGACGCCGTGCTGGACAAGCAGACCCGGCTGCTGCGCTGGAAGATGTCGTTCAGCCAGTTGTCCGGGCCGGTGACGATGGCCCACTTTCACGGACCGGCCGCCATCGGCGCCAACGCCGGGGTGGCGCTGGGCTTTGCCGGGCCGGTCAAAAGCCCCTATGAAGGGCGCGCCACGCTGAGCGCGCAGCAGGCAGCCGATCTGCTTGCCGGCAAGTGGTACATCAACCTGCACACGGCCCGATTCCCTGCCGGCGAAATACGAGGGCAGATGATCGAGCGCAAATGACATCCGGCGGGACTGGCTCAGTCGCCGAGGTCAATGAGGGCCGCCAGCGGCACGTCGCCCGGGGGCTCGTAATGCGCCACCAGCCAGGCCCGTGATGGGTGGCGCGCGGCCTCGTCCAGAAGTTCCAGGACAAAACCGGCCGACGCCTTGTCGAGGGCGGCAAATGGCTCGTCGAGCAGGGTGAGCGCCGCGCCCGAGGCAAAGCCGGCCGCCAGCCAGACTTTGCGCCTTGAGCCTGTCGAGAGCATGTAGATGGGTTTGTCGATGTGGGCGCTCAGGCCAAACCCGTCCACCAGGGCGTGCAGGCGCGCTTCATCGAAGGACGGGTACAAGGTGGGCAGCGACCTGAACCAGTCGGCCGGGGTCAGCGGGTCATGGGCGTCCGTGCGTGGATCGACCCAGAACACCTGCTGCCGGTAGATGGAGGGCTGCCCGGCCAGCCAGGTGCCATGGACGCACAACGCGCCACCCTGGGCCGGCAGCACGCCTGCCAGCAAGCGGAGCAGCGTGGTCTTGCCCACGCCATCTCCACCGCGCACCAGCGTGACGCCGGGCGGGATGCGGGCCGACCAGCCGGAAAAAAGTTTGCGTTGCGGATACGCGAAACACAGGCCATCGACCTGCAAGGCCACAGTCGAAGACTCGCCACTGGGCTGCCTGTTTGGCCGGGTAGTTTCTGTCTTCATGCAGGAGTCTTTGCGGTGCTCGGTCGTCAGCGGGCGGGACCCGGCGAACGGCTTGCCTGATTCAGATTTCCAGTGATGAATCAATAGGTGACGCGGAACCGGGAGCCGCGGAATTTGAAAGTGGAACTCCGCGCCCGGATTTCTTCGATCAGCACTTCCGGCGCGGCTGCCGCGCCCTGCGGGAGGACCTGCCCGTTGACCAGCAGCAAGCGCTGCGCGGGGTTTTCCGAGGCGACCGCGCCGGTGATGGTCAGGGCCGGAATCTGGCGACGGATTTCTTCGGGCAATTCACTGAGCAGTGGGGCGACGGGCAGCGCCGGGCTGGCGGCGGATGCTGCTGGCGATGGCTTGACGGGCGCAACTTCTGTGCCGGCGCTTCGCGGCGTCGTCGACGGGGGCGGTTCCGGCCGGGGCTTGGGTTTGACTGCGGGGGAAGCGGCCGGCACGGTCGGGGCGACCGGTGCGGCCTGCGACACCGCGTTGTGCGCCGCTGGCACGGGTGCCGCGACCGGCGCGGGTTGCGGCGGCAACGCCGGGGCAGCGGGCACCGCCGGGACGGTGGGCGCCGCCGCCACCACGACGGGCGCACGTTCGCTGCCGGCCAGGCTGCGCCAGACCCAGGCGCCCGCCGCAATGACGGCCACCGCCAGCGCGATCCCTGTCACGATCACGGGCCATGCCCGAAGGCTGGCATGGGTGCCGTGGCTTTCGGGCGTGACGCCGGGGACCGGCTGGGCGCGAAGACCGGGGACGGTGCCGCGCTCGCGTTCGGCGTCGGCCCTTTTGAGTGCGTCGAGGATGTAGGACATGGGCTCAGAGCCTGTTCGTGTTCAGTCGCGGATCGTCCGCCCCCGTGGCGCGACTGATCTGCATGAGGGTCATCGGGCCGGGCTTGCCATCGGGCTGCAGGCCGTTCGCGCGCTGGAAAGCCTGCACGCGGGCCTTCATTGCTGCGTCGAAGCCACGTGGCGCGGCGGCGGATTGACCGTCGAGCAAGGCCAGGCGCCCGGCCAGCCAGTCCACGGCCTTACCGGTGCTGCCATCGCGAAGGTCCGTGGCGTCGTCGGCGTAACCCGGTGGCGGGCGCCAGAAGGTCGCGAACTCGCCGCGCCACAGGCCGCCCAGGGCCAGCAGCGTCACGGTGTGCCGTTGCCCGGCCACCTCCAGCGTTGCGTTCTGCGGCCCCAGGCCGGTCAGCAGGGCGTACACCGGGGCCTTGTTTCCCAGTTGCAACGTGAGAATGCCCGGACGGTCGATTTGGCGGAGCAGCGGCAAGGTCAGGTTGCTGGCCGTGAAACAGCGCAGCTGTTGCGTGGCGGCGGCCTGACAGGGTGGCACGCCAGCGGCCGGCAGCTTCCACGCGGGAGCCAGCTCGCGCCAGGCGGTATCGATGTTCCCCGTCATCTGGGCGAGAAGCGCATCCAGACTTGCGGTATTGCCTGCTGCGGTCGGCCCGGGCGAAGCCGCCTCGGTCGGCGAAGCGGGTGTCCGGGCCGCGGCAGGCTGCGGGGACGAAGCGGTGGCAGCCTGTGCGGGTGCGGTTGCGGATGCCGTCGTTGACGGGGTGGCCGCCGCGGTGCCCGTGACGGCGGGCGTCGCGGTGATGCCCTGTGGACTCGCCACGCCGGTCGATGAAGCCCCTGGACGGGCGGCCACTGGCGGAGTGGACCTGAGTGCGTAGCCCCAGAGGGCAAGGGCGATCAACCCGGCGCCAGCGATCAGTCCCAGGCCGGCCAGCAGGTAGACGCCACGCAGGCCCCTGGCGCTGTCCGCTGTTGAAGGCGCGCGCTCCGGGCCAAACACCTCGGCGGCGGCCTTGTCGACCACTTTGCGGTCGACGCGGTGCTGCCCCGTGGCCCAGGCACCCAGCAGCGCGCGCCCGCTGAGCAGGTTGATGCGTCGTGGCACCCCCCGGGAAAGGCGGTGAATGCGTCGCAGGGCGGCGGCATCGAACGGCGGCGGACCGGCATAGCCGGCCACGGCCAGGCGGTGTTCGATGTAGCGCGCGGTCTCGGGCTCGGTCAAAGCGTCCAGATGAAAGCGTGCGATCACGCGCTGGGCCAGTTGCTCCATTTCCGGGCGAGCGAGCATGGCACGCAGCTCGGGCTGCCCGATCAGAACGATCTGCAGCAGCTTGCGCTCATTCGTTTCCAGGTTGGTCAGCAGGCGCAACTGCTCCAGCACGTCGGGCGCCAGGTTCTGTGCCTCGTCGATGATGAGCACGCAACTGTGCCCGGCGGCATGGCTTTTCAGCAGGCGGGCGTTCAGCGCATCGATGAAGTTCTTGACCGTCGGCGCACCGGCAGCGCCCGCCGGCACGGTGATGTGGAACTCGTCACAGATGGATTGCAGGAGCTCGTTGACCGTGAGCTTGGGGTTGAAGATATAGGCCACATGGCAACCGGCGGGGATCTGCTCCAGAAAACACCGGCACACCGTGGTCTTGCCAGTGCCAATGTCGCCCGTGAGCAGCACGAAACCCCCGCTGGCACCACCGACCTCGCTGCCGGGACCGGCCACACCGTAAAGCAGATGCGCCAGTGCCTCCCGATGGCGCTCGCTCATGAAGAGGTAACGCGGGTCGGGTGCGATGGAAAACGGATCCTGGCTCAATCCGAAATGGTGCGCGTACATGGGGGGGAGCATAGCGCGGCGCCAGCACGCACGACCCGCAGCGCGTCGGGCAGCACTTTCACCGTGATCTGCCGCGCCTCGCCAAGGTATTCGCCGTCGGCGGCCAGTGGAACCGGCTGGGTCGAAGAAATCACCATCTCGTGGAAGGCGCGCGTGCGCACCTTCGCCCGGCCCAGATGCCGCCCAGCCAGCAGCAGCGGCAACATGAGCAGGGTGCCGGCCAGTCCAAACGGACCCGCCAGCAGGAGGTCGAGCCCGCCATCGTCATTGCGCGCGTGCGGCACGGCGGGCATGCCACCGGCAAAGGTCGGCGTGTTCAGCGAGGAGGCAAACAGCGCGGGGCCGCTGTGAATCAATTCACCATCTGTCGTGACATGAAGCGGCCAGTTGCGCAATGCCGCCAGCTCGCCAAAGGTGGCCAGCAGGTAGCGCGGCAGGCCGCGCAACCAGCGCGGGCCGTTGATGGCGCGCAGGCCCACCGCGGAATCGAAGCCGGCGGTCAGGCTGGACAGGAAGGGCACGACCTGCGGCCCCTGGGGCAGCTCAAAAGTGGCTTCGCCCACGTCGATCGGCGTCGCTTCGCCGCTCAGGGCGAGGCGCAACGCTGCATCGCAGGCCATGCCGCGCAGGCCCAGCGCCCGGGCCGTGTCATTGCCGCTGCCGGCCGGCACCAGGCCCAGGCTGTGGCCGCCGCGCAGCAGCGCCGGCAGTAGCCGGTTGAGCGTGCCGTCGCCGCCGACCACCACCACGCGACTGTTGCGGGGCAGCGCGTCGATGCAGGCGAGTGCCGTGGCCTCGCTGTCGGTGAGGGTGAAGTGCGGCACCGCCACGCCATCGCCACGGGGGATGTCTGCCAGCGCCTTTGCCAGCGGCGCGTAGAGGTGGCCCGCGCGACCTCCACCGGCATGCGGATTGAGCAGGATCAGGTCGCGTGGATTCCCGGGACTGGCTGTCGTCGTCATTTTGACAGTCTAACGGCCATCATCCCGGCGTCGAAGGGTCAATTGTCGCTCCTTATTCAGGAGCTTTTCAATTTCGATTGTTCATGCCCGGGGCTCCACCGGGCCGCTCAGCCGCCGGGCTCGGCCTTGCGCGCCTCCATCTCGCGGATCAGCGCGCGGGCCTCGTCGCCCTCGGGAATCGGCTGGCCGCCATCGCGCCATTGCACCGCGGCCTTGAAGCCGTTCTCCTGCGCGTAACGGCGAAACCACAGGCCCTCGGGGTTGTGCCGCGTGATGCCGTCGAACACCGTGGCCATCTGCTGCGACTGCTCCAGGCCCATGGTCAGCATCACCTGGTTCACCACCATCTTGTGCATCGCCAGGTGGCTGGCCGGCACCGCGGCAATGCGGGTGGCCAGCTTCATCACGGCGGCCTCCAGCTGGTCGGCCGGCACGGCCTCGTTGGCCAGGCCCCAGGCCGCGGCGGTGCGGCCGTCGATCACGTCGCCGGTGAACATCAGCTGCTTGGCACGGGTGGGGCCCAGGCGGTAAGTCCACATCGCGGTAGTCGGGCAGCCCCAGACGCGCGTGGGCATGTAGCCGATGCGCGCGTCTTCGGCCATCACCAGCAGGTCGCAGCTCAGCGCGATGTCGCTGCCGCCGGCCACCGCCGCGCCGTGCACCTTGGCAATGGTGGGCTTGGCGCTCTTCCATAGCGTCATGAAGTCCTCGGTGTTGCGCTTCATGTAGGCGTAGTCAACCATCGGGTCCCAGGGCGTGCGTTCCTGCTGGCAGGGGTGGTCGATGTCGGCGTCGCCAAACACATTGAGGTCGTAGCCGCCGCAAAAGCCCTTGCCGGCACCCTCAACGATGATGACGTGGATGCCCGGCTCGGCATTGGCCCACTCCACCGCAGCGCGAATGTCGCGCGGCGTCTCGTGATTGATGGCGTTGAGCCGCTCGGGCCGGTTGAGCAGCAGGCGGGCGATGCGCGGGTTGGTCGCGTCCGGCGCGATGCGCAGGGTGGAAAAGTCGGGCATGGGGGGATCTCCATAGTGGTTTTCGCGCAGTCTAGGCTGAGTGGAGGCTGGTCGCTGTCTCCGTGACGGCAGTTTTGTTGGAAAAACAGACGACGCTCAGCGTGGACTGGTCATAAGACCAACGCGACGGCAGGCGAAATTGGTCTCATAGCCGCATGCCTAATGCGTTGGCTAAGGGCAATACTTGGGGGCTCCCGGCACTTGCTCGACATTCCTACCGTTGCAAAGGACTTGATCTTCCGGTAATCGAATATTGCGCGCAGAATTGCCTTGGGCGAGGTTGCCCGGACAAGAATGAGGAGACGGATCTATGTTCAAGCCTGATACGTGTTGCACGCTGGTTCCCTACTTCGAGGTGCCGGAAGGGCAACTCGCGGCCTTCAAGGCGCTCGGCCCTCAGTTCGTGGAGCGCACCCGCACTGAGCCGGGATGCATGCACTACGCGTTTTCCTTCAATGGCAATACGGCGCACTGCCGCGAGGGCTACGCCAATGCCGAGGCCGTGTTGGCGCACCTTCAGAACGTCGGCGAGCTGCTCGGGCAGGCGCTGCAGATCGCCAAGATCGTGCGGCTGGAAGTGCATGCCCCGGCGTCCGAGATCGAGAAACTCCGCGCGCCGACGGCTTCACTCAATCCGCAGTTTTTCGTACTGGAGCCTGGTATCCGCCGCGCCAGCGAGGCCTGAGCCCTCGCTCACACGGCCCTGCGACGCCATCCCGGCCGGACCACCGATCGCCACGGCCTTCCGGGGCCCACTTTTGGGATTTTTTCGTTCTTTCCCAGCGCGAAACGGTCATTGCTAGCTATCGTTTCAGGAGTTTTCAGGTTGGCCGCAGCAGCCGCTGCGGCGCCAGCGCACGCGCGTGGCGCAGCGGCACGGGCAGGGGCTCGCCTTCCAGTTGTGCCGCCAGCAGCTCGCCGCACAGCACGGCCAGCGTCATGCCGCGCGCGCCCATGCCGGTGCTGACGAACAGGCCGGGCAGGGCGGTGGCGTCCGGTGCGCCGACCACGGGCAGGCGGTCGGGCACGGTGCAGCGCACGGCGGCCCAGGCCTGGGCGGCGCCGCTGGCGATCTGCGGCGCCAGGGCAGCTGCACTGGCGGGCAGCAGCACGGCCAGCTTGGCGGCCACTTCATCGGTGTCGGCGTCGCGCAGCACGCTCTCGCGGCAGCCGCGTTCGAAGGTGGAGCCCAGCACCCAGCTGGGCGTGCCGTCCACCGGCACACCGGTGATGAAGTTGCCCAGCCCGTTGACCGGGAACGGCGGCAGCGGGTGCGGCGGCGCGGGCATCGGCCCCCACAGCAGTTGGCCGCGCAGGGGGTTGAGCGGCAGCGCAGGCGCGTCGGTGCTGGCCAGCAGGTCCAGGCTGTCAAAACCGGCCGCCACCACGACCAACGGCGCCTGCGCCAGCACCGTGCCGTCGGCGGCGAGGGCGGTCCAGCCGTCGCGATCGGCAGAGCCATCTTCGACTTGACCGCGCTCGCGTCGCAGCGTGGTCACGGCGGCGTTGCCGTGCCAGGTGATGTCGGGTGCCGCCAGCATCGCGGCCACCAGGGCGGGGGCGCGCACCCAGCCGCCGCGGGCGTGCCAGTGCGCGGGGCTGTCGTCGCTCAAGGCGGCCGCGCTGCGCTGGGCGGCATCGGCGCTTCGGCTCCAGGCGTGGCCGGGTGAGGCGGGGACCATCCAGGTGTCGGGCAGTTCGCGGCTGTCTTTCAGGCGCCGCTCCAGCACGCCGCAGGCGGACCAGGCCACGCCCTCGGGCAGCAGTTCGGCGGCCCGGGCTAGGGTGGCCATCACGCCGCTGCGGCTGAGCTGTGAGAGCAGCCGGTCGTCCGGCGAGACATGGGGCGCCACCACGCCCGCCGGCAGGCCGGATGCGCCCGCCGCCGGCGTGCCAGCGCGGTCCAGCACGGTAACCTGCCAGCCGCGCAGGGTCAGGCTGTACGCCGCCGAAGCCCCGGCCAGGCCCGCGCCGATGACGATGGCGCGCCGGTCGCTGCCAGCCCAGGGCGCCACCGGGGCCGGCTCGGGCCGGCGCGGGCTCCAGGGTGGGTCCCAGCGGCCGCGCAGGCAGTCGCGCTTGGGCGGCAGGCCGGGCGCTTTTTCGACGATGAAGCCGTTTTGCGTTAGCGCATCGCGCACGCTGCGGGCGATGGTCCAGGTGGCCACGCGCGTGCCACGCCGGCACAGGTGGCTCACCGCCTTCAGCGTGTGCGGGCTCCCACATGTCGGGGTTCAGGGCCGGGGTGAAGCCGTCCAGATAGACAGAATCGGCCTCAAACCGCAGCTCGCGCAGCATCGTGCGCACCTCGCCGATGCACAGCGTCAGCTGCACCCGGCCCTCGTCGAAGGCCAGGCGGTGAAAGCCCGGCAGCAGGCCGGCCCAGCGCTGGGCCAGTTCCTGCGCCAGCAGGGCCGAGTTCGGGGTAGGCGGCCACGCCGCGCAGCAGGTCGTCGGCCGTCGGGGGCCATGCCTCGATGGCCACGTAGTGCAGATGGCGCGGGCGCCTGCGGGTCGGCGCGCCAGGCCTGCCAGGTGGCGAGGAAGTTCAGGCCCAGGCCGAAGCCGGTTTCCAGAATGCGTCCAGCTTGGCGGCTTCGCGCCAGGCTTCGGGCAGGCCGCAGCCGCCCAGGAAGACATGGCGCGCCTGCGCCATGCCGCCCCGGCCGTCATCGCCATCGCCGCGGTAACGGTCGTTGAATCGGGGGTTGTGCGGGGTGCCGTCGGGCAGCCATTGCACCGGACTGGCGAATGCGGTCATTCAGGCTGGGCGCGTCAGCGCCGGGGGCGGGGTCTTCAGGCCGTCGGCGGCACGTAGCCTTGCGCGGCATCGGCGCCGTCCCCGAAAAAATGGTTTTCCATCTGGCGCGCCAGGTACTGGCGGGCACGCGCGTCGGCCAGGTTCAGGCGGTTTTCATTGACCAGCATGGTCTGGTGCTTGAGCCAGGCGGCCCAGGCCTCCTTGCTGACGCTTTCCCAGATGCGCTTGCCCAAGTCGCCAGGGTAGGGCGGGAAGTCGAGGCCTTCGGCTTCCTTGCCGAGCTTGATGCATTGAACGGTGCGTGCCATGGGAGCCTTTGAAGAGTTGTCGGCAAGTCATGCCGCGAGGGCTCGACTTTATCAAGCTTTCCAAAGCCGTGGCCGGCGCCATCACGGCCCGGCCACTCTGTGGGGTGATCCTGACGGGCTTCAGGCCGCCTGCGCGGCGCTGGCTTCATTCGCCGCGCTCGCCGTATGGGCCTTGATCTCCCGGCTGGCGGCGCGACAACGACTAGGACAGAGAGCACGTGAGTACGGGCGCTACTTCGGCATACAGACCTTGGGGGCGGCCACCAACATGCTCGTTTATTTCGTGGCCCTACTTGCCTTTCCTCCCCGGATGCGCTGGCTCGTAGTTGCGCTGGCGCTTGGGGCGGCCGTAGGCCTGCTGGTAACTACAGCGGATCGAAGCGATGGGTTTTCAAGTAGCAGTGACCAGTCGCGCTCTCATGCCACAGGGGACACCTTCAAACGAAATCCGGCAGATCGGCTTCTCTGGTCTGGCCGCAATGTTCAGCCTCGCTCTCCTGCTTTGTTGGCCGGTCATATACAATGGCTTTCCCCTCGTGTTCAGTGACACCGGGACTTACATAGGCTCGGGCATCGAGCGCTTCATCCCAAGAGACCGGCTGGTGTTCTATGGCGCTCTGATTGCGGCCGCATCGAACTTCGGTGGCTTGGCGACCGTCGTCCTGCTTCAATCCATATCCGTCGCTTACGTCACCTTGCTCTTTTTTGACTGGATCGCGCCACACGCTCCGCGTGCGGCCAAGGGTATCGCGCTCACAGGCGTTGCGCTAATGACGCCCGTCGCTTGGCTGACGAGCTGGTTGATGCCAGACGTGTTCGGGGGCCTGATGGTACCCATCGTGCTGCTGCTCGTCTTCGCCTTCGACGCACTCGGCCTCGGACAACGCGCCTGGTTGGCAATTCTTTTGGCGGTAGCACTGCTCGTACACACCGGCAACCTACTTTTCTTTGCAGGATTGCTGGTCCTGGTTTTTGCAATCGGATCACTGGTGCGCTTACGCCTACAATGGCGTGGAGTCGCTCTAGCAGCGCTGATCGGCACCACCTCGGTGCTCCTGAGTATGTTGCCCAACGTCAAAGCCCATGGCCGCTGGACGATCAACCCCGGCTCGCAGGCCTTCCTGGCGGCACGCCTGGTCGGCGATGGTTTGATGAAGCCCTATCTCGAGCAGCATTGTCCGATCACGCCGGATCTGCCGCTGTGCGGACAATCAGACCAACTGGCAGGAATGACCAACAACAATTTTCTCTGGAATGAGCTATCTCTGGGCGACACGACCGGCGCCTGGGACCGCAATGCTGTGGCATACCAGGCGCTGAACGCCGCGGTCATCAGAGAGAATGCAGGCACTTGGCTCGCGCGGCCGCTGCGAACACGCTCGCACTGCTCGCGCGTACGCAACTCGGCGCCGATCGACTCGACCACAACCTTGGGAGCTATGCATCCAAGGACACATCAGAGGCGAGTCATATTGCGAGACTTCTCCCCGGCGAGTACCCGCGGTTCCTGGCAGCGCGCCAGCAGGCGGGGCAACTGCATCTGGGAATGCTGAACACACTGCACTTTTGGTGGACCTGGGCTTCGTATGCTTTGTTAGCAATGGCAGCCTTCGCGGCACAGCGCACCAGGAACACAAAGGCTCTTGTGGTAATCGGCGTGATTGCGGCGGCACTGATCTTGAACGCGGCGGTTCATGGTAGCCTTTCCGGGGTGTATACGCGCTATCAGGTCAAGGTCACATGGCTGGCGACGCTGGCCGCGTTTGCAGCGCTGATCGCAATGTGGAGCGGAGTGAATGGATCAAGGCGCCGACACGATCTCGGCGCGTCAAAGGGATCAGCGGCCAATTTTAACGAGTGACGCCTGATATGACTGTCGCGCTCGACGCGAACAAACACGATGTGGAGGCGTCAGTCGGCTGATACACCTCACTGAGGTAGCACTATCCGTCGAAGCACTCTGCCTCCCGCGCAGCGCGCTTGCAGGAAGGAATCGGCTTCATTCGCCGCGCTTGCCGTATGGGCCTTGATCTCCCGGCTGGCGGCGGACAAGGCCTGCGCACGGGCAGCTTCGCCCATGGCCAGGCCTTCGGCGCGCACGAAACGCACATCGGTCATGCCGAGAAAGCCCAGCACCGTCTGCAGGTAGCTTTCCTGGTGCTCCATGGCACGACCAGCCTCACTGGTGGAATACGCGCCGCCACGGGTGGACGCGACGATCACGGTCTTGCCGGTGGCCAGGCCCTTGGGGCCCTTGTCGGTGTAGGTGAAGGTGCGCCCGGGCTGGGCAATGCGGTCGATCCAGGCCTTGAGCTGGCTGGGGATGGAGAAGTTGTACAGCGGAGCGCCGATCACGACCACGTCGGCGGCCAGCAACTGTGCCACCAGCTTTTCCGAGACAGCGTTTTCACGCTTGTTGCGCGTCGGTCAGGGGCTGCGCGCCGGGGGCGCTGCGAAAACCGAGGGCGTCGGCCGACAGGTGGCTCGGCGCGTCCAGCGCTAGGTCCAGGTAATCGACGACGGTGCCCGGGTGGCCTGGCACGCCATTGGGCGACGATGTCCTGGGTGAGCTGGCGCGAAACGGAGTTGGCGGCAAGGATGCTGGAGTCGATGTGAAGCAGTTTCATGGGGTGTCCTTTACGGGGGTGGAGTCGCGGTTTGCGACCATGGACTGAAGTATGATGGTCAATCCATTGATTGATAAGATGCCAGTATTGCGATAGATTGTCTCGCCAATAGAACAATAGATGCAGGTGACCCGGATGCAGGATCTCAACGACATGCTTTTCTTTGCCGAGGTGGTGGAGCGCGGCGGCTTTGCCGCTGCCGGCCGAACCCTGGGCGTGCCCAAGTCGCGCCTGTCGCGCCGCGTGGCCGAGCTGGAAGGGCGCCTCGGGGTGCGTCTGCTGCAACGCACCACGCGCCGGCTCTCGCTCACCGACGTGGGCGCGCAGTATCTGCGGCACTGTGTGGCGGTCCGGGAAGAGGCCGAGGCGGCGGCCGACGTGGTGGCCCTGGTTCACTCCGAACCGCGCGGCACCCTGCGCGTGAGTTGCCCGGTCACGCTGGCCCAGACCGTGGTGGGCGCCTTGCTGCCGCGATTCATGGCCTTGTACCCGCTGGTTCGCGTGGAAATGCAGGTGAGCAACCGGGCCGTGAACCTGGTGGAGGAGGGCATCGACGTGGCCTTGCGCGTGCGCCCGACGCTGGAGGACAGTGGCAGCCTCGTGATCAAGCCGCTGGGCATCAGCCAGGGTCTGCTGGTCGGCAGCCCCGCCCAGCTGGCGCGCCAGGGCCGCCCCGCCACGCCGCAGGACCTGGCCCGGCTGGACACCCTGTCGATGGCGGTGAACGACGGTCGCGCTGCCGTGCGGCTGTTTGGGCCCGACGGAGCGACCCACGAGTGGGCGCACCAGCCCCGCTTGGTGGCCGATGACTTGCTGACACTCAAATTCGCGGTGCTGAGCGGCATTGGCGTCGGGGTGCTGCCTGACTACATGTGCCGCGCCGAAATTCAGGCCCGATTGCTGGTGCCCGTGCTGCCGGGCTGGAATCCCGCGCCCGGGCGCGTGCACGCGGTGTTCGCCTCGCGCCGCGGCCTGGCACCGGCGGTACGGCGCTTCCTGGACTTCCTGGGTGAACACATCGGGAATACCGTGCCGGGGGAACCTCGGTGATCAGCCCGCCAACAGCGCCTTAGGGGTGCCTTGCACGACGGTGCCAGGGCTCCTTTTCAGAAAATAGTCGAAAGTGCCATTCTCCAGCGTCGAACGGTCATGTGCCGCTATGGTTTCAGGATCCATGGAGGTCTGGCACCGGGTGCGCCCGGGCGTTCCCGACCCGCGCGCGGCGGGCTCCAGCATGATCGGGCCGATCACCTTGCGGGAACTAAACCCGGCACCCGCAACTCAAGCCTGTGCCGCCGAACGGGAAGAAGCGCAGTGTCCTGCGCAACAATCCAGGGTTCCCGGTTTGCGTGAAGTCGCAAGCGGGTGACGACAGCGCGCTCAGCCCGCAATTTTTGGAAGCTTGATGATTTCTCTGACCTGGTTTGAAACCTATCCCCGGCGCCTGTTCGCCGCCCTGTGCCTTGCCTGCCTGGCCATGCTGGCCTTCGGCCTGTACCTGCAGCACGTCGTGGGGCTCAACCCGTGCCCGATGTGCATCGTGCAGCGGTACGCGCTGATGCTCGTCGCCACTGTGGCCGGACTGACGGCGCTCAGCGGCCGGCGACCGGTGCACCTGGGCGGCGCGGTGCTGCTGGTGGCGGTCGCTGGCTTCGGCGGCTTTACCGCAGCGCGGCAGTCCTGGCTGCAGTGGTACCCGCCCGAGGTGGTGAACTGCGGACGTGACTTCTACGGAATGATCGAGACCTTTCCCCTGCAGCGCGTGCTGCCGATGATCTTCAAGGGCAGCGGCGACTGCAGCAAGATCGACTGGACCTTTCTCGGCGGCACGCTGGCCAACTGGTCGCTCGTCGTTTTCACCGGCATCCTGATCCTGGCGCTGGTGATGACCTGGCGCACCGTCCGCGCGTCGCGCTGACGCCTAAAGCGGCAGCGTGTCCAGCATCTCGTAGGTGGATTTCAGCCAGGTCTTGACGCGCTGGCGCTCCAGCAGGCCCAGTGAATCCGGGCCGGTGCGGTTGTTGATGGCGGCCCAGAAGCTGGCGTTCTGCCGGTCGATCTTGCGCATGCTGGCCTCGTGCAGCTGGCCCAGCGTGGTCACGCGGGCACCGAGTGCCAGGGCGTTCTTCAATGCGGTGGATTGCTCCAGCTGCGAAAAATCCGAACCGCGCCCCAGGTTCTTGATCACCAGGTAGTTCGGCCCTTCCCCGTAGGTGTCGATCAGGCGCTGCAGCAGGTCCACCGAATCCTTGCCGGCATCGGCCAGATGCCAGAAATTGACGGTGATTCCCATGTCGGTAAGCACGGCAATCAGGTCCGAATCCTTGACCCAGCGCGAAAGCGGCGCGGCGGTCTGCGCGGCCAGGTCCACGATCACGCTGGATTGCTGGCCGTCGGGCAAGGTCTCCTCGAAGGACCCCACGACCCGATCCAGTCCCTCGTAGCTGTCCACCACCACCGGCGAGGCGTAGTCGGCATAGAAGCGGGTGAAAGAGGTATGGGAGCGGTCGGTGTCGAAGCCGATGAAGGGCAGGCCCTTGTCGAGGTAGTACTGGGCCAGAACCCGTGCCGCGACCGATTTGCCCACGCCGCCTTTTTCGCCGCCGATGAAATTGAGTGAACTCATGTGTTTTTCCTGTGGTTGGCCCACGATGTTGAATGGATGGTTGGCTGCCGCCAGGGCTGCCTTGCAAGCTTGCCGCGAAACAGCAGCAAGAATCGTGCTCGGCGGCCCGGGTCAGCCCAGTTTCTTGACCAGCACCTGGCTCTTGCGGTCCCAGTTGTACTTGCGCTTTGCGCGCTTCGGGCAGCCAGTCGGGGTCGACCTGGACGAAACCGCGCTTGATGAACCAGTGCATGGTGCGCGTGGTCAGCACGAAGATGCTCTGCAGGCCCGGCCGCGCGGGCGCGCTGCTCGATGCGCTTGAGGACTTTCTCGCCATCGCCCTGGCCCTGACTCTGGGGTGACACGGTGAGGGCGGCCATTTCGGCCGTTCTGGCTTCGGGGTAGGGGTACAGCGCGGCGCAGGCAAAGATCACGCCGTCGTGCTCGATGATGGTGTAGTTGGCGGCGTCGCGTTCGATTTCGGTTCGGCTGCGCGTGACCAGGGTGCCATCCTTCTCGAAAGGCTCGATCAGGTGCAGGATGCCGCCCACATCGTCAGCCGTGGCTTCGCGCAGGCTCTCCAGTTTTTCGTCCACCACCATGGTGCCGATGCCGTCGTGCACATAGATCTCCAGCAACAGCGAGCCGTCCACCGAAAACGGAATGATGTGGCTGCGCTCGACGCCGGCCTTGCAGGCCTTGACGCAATGCTGGAGGTAAAACGCGGTGTCGGTCGGGCGCTGGCCCGGGTTGACACGGGCCAGCAGCTGCTCGGCGGCGGCCAGGGGCAATTCGGTGTCGATCGGGTTGTCCTCGCTCTCGGGTTCCTCGGGCTTGATGCGGATGCCTGGAATTTCAGTCACGAAAATCAGCTTGTCGGCCTGCAGGGCAATGGCCACGCTGGTGGCGACCTCTTCCATGGTCAGATTGAAGGCCTCGCCGGTGGGTGAAAAACCGAACGGTGACAGCAGCACCATGGCGCCCATGTCCAGCGTGCGGGTGATGCCGGCGACATCCACCTTGCGCACCAGGCCGGAGTGCTGGAAATCCACGCCGTCCAGGATCCCCACCGGCCGGGCGGTGATGAAGTTGCCGCTGATCACGCGCACGGTGGAGTCGGCCATCGGCGTGTTGGGCAGGCCCTGGCTGAAGGCGGCCTCGATCTCGTAGCGCAGCTGGCCTGCGGCCTCCTGCGCGCAGTCCAGCGCCACCTCGTCGGTGATGCGCATGCCGTGCGAATACCTGGCGGCGTGCCCCTTGGCCTGGAGTTGTTCGTTGACCTGCGGGCGAAAGCCGTGCACCAGCACGATCTTCACGCCCATGCTCTGGATCATCGCCAGGTCCTGCGCCAGATGCTGCAGCTTGCCGGCCGCAATGGCCTCGCCACAGACCCCCACCACGAAGGTCTGGTTGCGGAACTTGTGGATGTAGGGCGCCACCGAGCGGAACAGCGGGACGAAGGTGAAATTGAAAACGGTGGACATGGGCTTTGGCGCGACTCGGTGGCAGGATAATCGTCGATTCTCTACGAAGTTCCAACCCATCCGTGTCTGTTGCTCCCCCGTCCCTGAAGATCGAGTTCCCCGAATCCCTCCCCGTCTCAGGCAAGCGCGACGAAATCATGGCCGCGCTGCACAGGCACCAGGTCATCATCGTCTGCGGCGAAACCGGCTCGGGCAAGACCACGCAATTGCCCAAGATTGCGCTGGCCATGGGCAGGGGCAAGCTCAATGGCCCCAGGGGCACGGACGGTCAGCTGCTGCCGGGCAAGGGCCAGCTCATCGGCCATACCCAGCCGCGCCGTATTGCCGCCAGTTCCGTGGCCAAGCGCATTGCCGAAGAACTCAACACGCCGCTGGGCGATGTCGTGGGCTTCAAGGTGCGCTTCCAGGACCGGCTGAGCCGCGACGCTTCGGTCAAGCTGATGACCGACGGCATCCTGCTGGCCGAGACGCAGACCGACCCGCTGCTCAAGGCCTACGACACGATCATCATCGACGAGGCCCACGAGCGAAGCCTGAACATCGACTTCCTGCTGGGCTATCTGCGCCAGATCCTGCCGCGCCGGCCCGACCTGAAGGTGATCGTGACCTCGGCCACCATCGATGCCGACCGCTTCGCGCAGCATTTCGCGACCGTCCGCCCGGCGCCGGGCCGCCCCAAGCCGGGCGCGGCCCCTTCGGGGGGCAGCGAGCCACACGAAGTGGGTGAGCGTGGGGGCGTATGACGCCCGCCCCCGTCATCATGGTCTCCGGCCGCATGTTTCCGGTGGAGCAACGCTGGAAACCGTTCGAGGAGAGCCGCGACTACGGCCTGAACGAGGCGATCGCCGACGGCGTGGACGAGCTCTGGGCGGGTGGAACAGGCGGCGACATCCTTGTCTTCCTGCCCGGCGAGCGCGAGATCCGCGAGGCGGCTGACCACCTGCGCGGCCACCTGTCGCATTCGCCGATCAACCGCGGGGCCGAGGTGCTTCCGCTGTTTGCGCGCCTGTCACCGGCCGAGCAGGACCATATTTTTGACGCCCACAGCGGTCGGCGCATCGTGCTGGCCACCAACGTGGCCGAAACCTCGCTCACCGTGCCGGGCATCCGCTATGTCATCGACGCCGGAACGGCGCGCGTCAAGCGCTACAGCTTGCGCAGCAAGGTGGAGCAGTTGCTGGTCGAGCCGATCAGCCAGGCCGCGGCCAACCAGCGTGCCGGGCGCTGCGGCCGCGTGGCCAACGGCATCTGCATCCGCCTGTACGACGAGAAAGACTTCAACGGCCGTCCGCGCTTCACCGACCCGGAGATCCTGCGCTCCTCTCTGGCCGGCGTCATCCTGCGCATGAAATCACTGCGCCTGGGCGTGGTCGAGGAGTTTCCCTTCCTCGACGCGCCCTCGGGCCGTGCCATTGCCGACGGCTACCAGTTGCTCAACGAACTCGGCGCCGTGGACGACGCGAACGAACTGACCGCGCTGGGGCGTGAACTGGCCCGCCTGCCACTGGATCCGCGCGTGGGCCGCATGATCCTGGAGGCGCGTGAGCGCAACGCGCTGGACGAGGTGCTGGTGATTGCCTCGGCGTTGTCCGTGCAGGACGTGCGCGACCGCCCGATGGACGCCCAGCAGCAGGCCGACCAGGCGCACGCCAAATTCGACGACGACAAGAGCGAGTTCAGCGGCTACCTCAAGCTGTGGAAATGGATCAACGAAGCCCGCGGCGGGGCGCCCACGCTGCCTTCGGCCCGCGTCCAGAAGGAGGCCGCGCGCAAGGGCCCGGTATCGCAGGCCGTCCTGCCCGTGGCGCAGCGCGCAGCGCAGGCCATGGCAGCTGCCCGGCAGGCGCTGGCGGGCCAGGGCGCTGTGCAGCCGTCCGTGCCCGTGCATCCGACCCACAAACTCAGCAACCGCCAGTACGAACAACTGCTGCGCCAGAACTTCGTCAGCGTGCGCCGCCTGCGCGAATGGCGCGATATCTACAGCCAGCTGCACACCGTGGTGGCCGAGCACAAATGGCCGCTCAATCAGACCCCGGCCAGCTACGAGCAACTGCACCTGTCCATGCTGGCCGGCTTGCTGGGCAACATCGGCTGGAAGATCGAGGAGGAAGAGGTCTACCTGGGCGCGCGCGGCATCAAGTTCTACCGCCATCCCGGCGCGCACCTGTCCAAGAAGCCGGGCCGCTGGATCGTCGTCGCCGAGCTGGTGGAGACCACGCGCCTGTTCGGGCGGGGCATCGCCAACATCGAGCCGCAGTGGCTGGAGCAGGTGGGCGGTCACCTCCTGAAGAAACAGCTGCTGGACCCGCATTGGGAGAAAAAGGCCGCTCAGGTGACCGCGCTCGAGCGCGCCACCTTGTATGGGCTGGTGGTTTACAGCGGTCGTCGCGTGGACTTCGGCAAGGTGGACCCGCACGCGGCGCGCGAGATCTTCATCCGTGAGGCGCTGGTGGGCGCGCAGTGGGACACCCAGCTGCCGTTCCTGGCCGCCAACCAGAAACTGATTGCGCGGGTGGAAGAACTGGAGCACAAGTCGCGCCGGCAGGACGTGCTGGTGGACGATGAGCTGATCTACGCCTTCTACGACCAGCAATTGCCGCCCGACGTGTGCAGCGGCGCCAGTTTCGAGGCCTGGTACCGCGAGGAAGTCCGCCGGCGCGCGGCGAGCGCCCCGGGTGGCCAGGCCAGGCCTCAGCTTCTGGTGCTGACGCGCGAGGAACTGATGCGCCATGAGGCCGCCGGCATCACCACCAATGCGTTTCCCCGCATGATCCGTCTCGGCGGCGTGGACTGCGACGCCACCTACCTGCACGAACCCGGCGACGCAAAGGACGGACTGACCGTCACGGTGCCGCTGTTCGTGCTGAACCAGGTCAACGAAGACCGCTGCGAGTGGCTCGTGCCCGGCATGCTCAAGGACAAGATCCAGGCACTGCTCAAGAGCCTGCCGCAGCGCCCCCGCGGGCGCTTCGTTCCCCTGCCGGAAAGCGCGAAGCGGCTTGCGCAAGAGCTGGGCACCCCCGAGGGTTTTGGCCAGGGCAGCCTGACGGACGCGCTGCTCAAGGTGGTGCGTGCCGCCACCAGTCTGGATGTGAAGCGCGCCGACTTCAAACTCGACATGCTCAGCCCGCACCTGTTCATGAACTTCCGCGTCGTGGACGAGCATGGCCGGCAACTGGGGACCGGTCGCAACCTCGGCGCGCTGAAGGCCGAGCTGGGGGCGCAGGCACGCGGGGCGTTCCAGGCCCTGGCGGGACTCAAGGTGGCCGCGCGACCGAACGCCACGAAAAAAGATGAAAAGTTCGAAGAAAAACCGGCAGATGCCAGCGTAAAACGGTCGGATTTAGCTATCAATTCAGAAGCGAATGCGGCGCCGGCCGCAAGCCAGCGCCATACCGCGTGGACCTTTGGCGAACTGCCGGAACTGATGGAGATCCGCAAGGGCGGGCAGACGCTGATCGGCTTTCCGGCATTGATTGACGGGGGCGACGCTGTCACCATCGAAGTCTTCGACGAGCCTGACGTCGCCGCTGCGCGCCACCGGGCCGGCCTGCGCAGGTTGTTTGCCCTTCAGCTCAAGGACGCACTGAAATACCTTGAAAAGAACGTTCCCGAACTGCAGAAGATGGCCGTGACCTACATGCAGGTCGGTCGTGCGCCCGATGGCACCGGCGGCGGCACGCTGGAGGAGTTGCGTGAGCAGATCATCGACGTCGCGCTGGACCGCGCATTCCTGCTGGAGCCGCTACCGGCCGGCGAGGCGGACTTCAAGCGCCGCCTGGAAGAGGGCCGGGGGCGCCTGACGCTGATTGCCAACGAAGTTGCCCGCCTGGCCCATACCATCCTGACCGAATACGCCGCCGCGTTGCGCAAGATCAAGGACACGCGGAACGCGCCAGACGCCACCGCGGACTGCAGCCAGCAACTGCAGCGCCTGATGCCCAAGCGCTTCATCGTCGCAACGCCCTGGACCCCACTGCAGCACTTCACGCGTTACCTGAAAGCCATTTCGTTGCGGCTGGACAAGCTGCGCGCCGACCCCGCGCGCGACGCGGGCAGGCTGGCCGAGTTGCGTCCCCTGGAACAGCGCTACTGGCGCCTGGTGGCCGAGCGCAAAGGCGTCGTGGATGACCGCATGGCCGAATTTCGCTGGCTTCTCGAAGAACTGCGCGTCAGCTTCTTCGCGCAGGAACTGCGCACGCCGCAACCCGTCAGCGTGAAGCGGTTGGACAAGGTGTGGGCACAGCTGACGCATTGAGCGCCAGCCTGCAGCCTAGAAACCAAACGCCCGAACGCCGGGCTTCACCATGTAGGCGGCGACCTCTGGCGGCTTCGCCACCGTGACGCCGTCGATCAGATCAGTTGGCGTCTTGTCGGCATTCGGCAGGAACAGCGCACAGACCTCCACCGTGGCGCCGCCCTTGATCAGCCCGGTCATCATCTGCTTGGGCGTGACATTGCGCGGCTTCAGCATGCCGGGCTCATAGGCTTTCAGCGCCAGCTGGCCGGCCGGGCCGCAGAGCAGGATGCGCACAGCGGCTTTCTGCTCGGCCATCTGGGTGGCCAGGACCATCGCCATGCCTTGTGCCTGGTTGTCGGCACTGGTGACGTTGAAGAAGGTCTCGGTCTGGGTTTGCGCGATGCCGCTCAGGGAGAAAGCGAGCAGGGCGGTAAGGAGGAGTGAATTGCGTTTCATGGTGTTGTTTCTGTTCATTTGCCCTTGATCGTGTAGGTGCCGTCCTTGGCCCACTTGATGTCGGCATCGAGGAAAACGGTCTTGATCTCGGGCTTGTAGAGCTTGACCATGTCATACGCTTCGCCACTGCGCGCCCCGGCGCCACAGAAGAAGATGATCGGCTTGCCTTTGGGCAGCTTGTCGAGGTTTTTCTCCAAGGTGCTCACAGGCATGTTGATGGCGCCCTTGAAGGTGCCGGTGTCGAACTCCTTCGGGTCGCGCACGTCGATCAGGAAGACGCTGTCGGGTGTTTCCTTGTAGATGCGCTCAAACGAGGCCACGGAAATCGTGCCGGCCTCCTTGCCGGCCTCGATGGCGGGTGCCTTGGCGGCCGCAGGCGCCGGGGCGGCAGCCGTCGGGCCTGGACCATAGGCTTTTTCCCAGGCCGGATAACCTTCAGGCACCACCTTGACATCGGTGTAGCCCAGCTTGATCGCCTTGAGGGCGGAATCGTTGCTGAGCACGCAGGTCAGGCCTTCACAGTAAAAGTACAGCGGGGACTTCTTGTCGGCCGGCAGCATCTTGGGCGCCAGCGTGTCGAACTGGGAGTCAGGGATGTTGATGGCCGTCGGGATGTGGCCCAGGTCGTACTTGCGCGCCTTGGGCCGCGAGTCGATCAGCGTCATCGGCGCCTTCTCGTCAATCAGCTTCTTGATATAGGGGACACTGACCGCATGCAGGTTGCCGCCGGCGATCCAGCCGGGGAAACCCTCGGCGAAGACGCGGACATTCGTGTAGCCGAGCTTCTCGGCCTTGGCCGCCGAGTTGTGGCTGAGGATGCAGTCGTAGCCTTCGCAATAGAACACCAGCAGGGTGGCCTTGTCCTGCGGCAGCATCGTCGGCGCCAGCTTGTCGAAGTTCGTGTCCGGAATGTTCACCGCAGTGGGGATGTGTCCGATGTCGTATTTGCGTGCAGTGGGCCGTGAATCGATCAGCATGACGCCGTCGATCTTGGGCACCACGGCCTGCTTCTTCACGAAATCCAGGTTGACCAGGTGCTTGTACCAGCCGGGTCCGGGATTCGCAGGCGAATACGCCACGACCGGTGCGCTCGCAGCGGCTGCCGCTGCGGCCGGTGCCGCCGTTTGCCCCTGGACGGGCATGATGAACAGGGCCGACATCAGGGCGGCCACGAGGGGGAGGGTTCTTGCTTTCATGAGGGACTCCTTGTTCAATGGGTTCTGGCCCTGTTCCGGTGAACGGGGACAGCGTGTTGGGGCCATGAAGCCGGCGATGCCTGGCTCCGCCTGGCCGCCGCCTGAAACCGGTCAGCTGCAGGTCGCCGGCGCATCGCCGTCTTTGGCGCCCTTGATCAGGAAGGCCTTGACGTCGTCGGCAAGTTCCTGGTCGGGGGTGTCGGCGAACTTCTCAGCAGCCTTGTTGCCGGACTTGATGCTGGCGCGGTACGCCTTGCTGTAGTACTGGCTGACCGTGTCCTTGCCCTTGGCGTGCTTGTTGGCCTGCAGGTAGGCGGTCCATTCGGCCTTGGTCTTGGTGCTCGGGTTGATCGACCCGATGGGCGAGGCGATGTGGCAGGTCGTGCAGACGCCACGGTAGTAGATGCGCCCGCGCTTCCAGTCCGCGTCATAGGCTTGCGCGGCAAAGGAGGCGCCCATCAAGGCAATCAGGGCGGCAGCGGGAAGGAATTTCGAGGATTTCATGATGACTCCTAAGTAATTGAAAGGTGATGAGGGCCCGGATCAGCTGAGTTCTTCCCAGCCGGTGATCATTGCCTTGAGTTGCGAGTTCCATTTGTGCCCGGTGGTCGCCAGGTACAGGTGCGAGATCAGAAAGGCCAGCATCAGGAAGGCGCCCAG
Source organism: uncultured beta proteobacterium (assembly GCA_963726365.1). Classification (GTDB taxonomy): domain Bacteria; phylum Pseudomonadota; class Gammaproteobacteria; order Burkholderiales; family Burkholderiaceae_C; genus JAABQG01. Next base: position 51,131 of record CAVSCI010000019.1, read on the forward strand.
GGTGTGCGCCGTGGCGACCCATTCCAGCTTCAGCCCGCCCAAGCCCCAGGATGCCCAGTCGCCATAGAACAGATACAGCCAGCCGCTGATCCAGATCAGCGGACTGAGCAGGGTCAGAACGGCCAGATAAGTCAGGCGCTGCAACGGGTTGTGCTTCTGCAGGGACGTTGGCTTGAACGGGTGCGGCTCGCCCTTGAAGATGCCAGAGGAGTAGTAAGCGGCAATCGCCATCACCCTCTGTGTCGTTGGAACGTACTGGCGCCACTCGCCCGTGGTCACATGCCAGAAGATGGCAAAGACCCACAGGCCCACCAGCGACCAGGCCGCGATCGTGTGGTAGTTCACCGCCTTCTCGAAACCGAACAGCCGGTAAGTGCCGTGGATCTCGAAGCCGCTCACCATCAGGAAGATGATCAGGGCCGCCTGGGACCAGTGCCAGAAGCGTTCGAAGCCCTTGAACAGATAGACACGTTCAGTCATTTTGTTGCTCCTTTGTTCTTGCCACGCGTCACCACGCGCATCAGGCCGTGTCCGGTGACGCCCAACAGCGTCAGCAGCACCAGGCCCCAGCCCAGTTTGCTGATGAGGGGGTTGGCGCTGGCGCCGGGCATGTAGATACCGGGCAGTCCGGCCAGACGACCGTCTTTGGCATGGCATTGCACGCAACCCAGCGCCTTGTCCTTCGGTGCCACCATGTGGGTGATGGGCCAGTCCATCTGCGTCTTGACGAAGCCAAACTTGCCAGAGTAGGGCACGCCCGAGACTTGCACACCGGACTCGATGGCCTTGTTCCATTCCAGGTTCTTCCAGTAACCGGTGTCGTCATTGCCCGCCGTGTGCGGCGTGAGCAGGGTCATGTTGACGGTGTCGTAGGGCTGCTTGCCACCAAAACGCTTGATCGGCCAGATCATGGATTTGCCGTCGGTTGGGCTGCCGCCCAGCGTGTTGATGCGGGTGACCTCTGCGCTGGTGTCGATCTTGTCGGTCTTCAAGGTGTAGTTGACCTGCCCGTTGAACCAAACATAGGTCGGCTTGACGTTCTCGGCCAGGACGAAGTCCCCCTTGCGGGATTCATAGATCAGGCGTCCCTTGGCGTCTTTCTTCTCGATCTGCTTGCCGTTGGCATCGCGCTGGCCTGCGGTTGACCAGTCCCAGCTCATCTTGGTGGCGATGCCGCCGCGCGCGAACTCGGGGATATGGCAGGTCTGGCAGGCCAGCTTGGAAGTGTGCCGGTTGAGCACGGTGTCTTTCTTGTGCGGACCCGTACCATGGCAGGAAACGCATGTGGCCGGATTGCCGTTGTCGCTGGCGCCACGCAGGTGGGCGCCCTTGGCATCCTTGGCGGTCGGGGTGTAACGGCTACCGGCCACGTCGTGGCTGGAGGTCTTGTGGCACGTGGCGCAGGTGAAGTCAAGGCCGGAGGCGTCCATGTGCACGTCCAGCGCCTTGTCCGGCGCCGCCAATGAACTGTCCATGTCACCGTGCTTGACGCCGTCCCCGCCACCGCCATTGAAATGGCAGGCGCCGCAGGTGTCGCGACTGGACTTGCCGACTTTCTGGGCGATCTTGGTCAGATCAATGCCTTTGAGTATCTTGCCCGAGCCGGGCGGGAATTCGGTGTCCTTGGTGACCACGTTGCCGGCCAGCCCCGAGGGTTTCCTGTAAATGCCGGTGGTGTCGTGGCACACCACGCAGTCGACGTTTTCTTCGGACTTGAAGTCGAAGCTGGCATCTTTCCAGCCGTAGCCGATGTGACAGCTGTTGCAGGCGGCTTCGTTGGAAGCGATCGAAATGCAGAAGTTGTTGATGACGTGTTTCTTGCCCAGCAACTGGTTGGTCTCGGGGTTCTTGTACTCCCACTTCCAGTGCTTGGTGCGGTGGATCTGGCCGGCGGCTTCGGTATGGCAGCTCAGGCAGGCTTTGGTGAGCTCAGGCCCGGAACTGAACTCGCGCTGCAGTTCCTTGAATTTGGTGTGATCCGCCGTGGTGTTCAGCTTGAGCGGTTTGGCCTCCTGCGCATGGGCCAAGCCCGGTGCAGTGAAAGCCACCCATCCCGCCACGCACGCCAGCAGTGCGATTCGCTTGGATTTCGAGAGCATGTTCAGCCTTTCATTCCTTAATTCCCCACATGCGGAACTAATTAATAAGGGATTCTGAACTTCCCCAAGCGCTACGTTTTGACGCAGGTCAAAGCATACTGGGGTTAGTACCTAAATTGCGTGAAAAGAGACAGAAGCGGGGGCGGGTGGGTGAGTGAGGCTCTGCGGCAGTTGTCCACCGATTGCGCCTCCTTCATTGACGCGCGAACTGTGGCCAGCGCCACGGCCGGCAGGGTGGGAGGAGGGCCTTCAGGAAACCCCGGGTGAGAAGCCGCATGATGCCCGCACGGTCAGTGAATGACCACAGGGGTCGCGCGCAGCACGGTTTCCTTACAGGCGCGCTGGCGGCGTGTCGGGCCTCACTGACGCCAAAATATCAATGAAAACAGCCTTTCCCCAGCGTCAATCGGTCGTTATTCAGCTATGACTATCAGAAGCGGTCTTCAGAGTCGCGCGAGCCGTTGCAGTGCCGCGTTCAGGGTCTCATCCTTCTTGGCGTAGCAGAATCGGATGACTTTCTGGTCGAAGCCATTGCCATAGAAGGCTGAAAGCGGAATGGCGGCCACGCCGATCTCCGACGTGAGCCACTGGCAGAAGTCGGCTTCGGGCAGGTCGCGCTCCGGCACGGCCAGCGCCGAGATGTCCACGCACTGGAAGTAGCTGCCTTCGCTGGGCAGCACTTTGAAGCGGGTTTTTGCCAGCCCGGCGCGGAACAGGTCGCGCTTGGCGGCATAGAAAGCCGGCAAGTGCAGGTAGGGCGCGGGGTCGGCCATGTAGGCGGCCAGGCCATGCTGCATGGGTGTGTTCACCGTGAACACGTTGAACTGGTGCACCTTGCGGAACTCGGCCGTCATGACGGCCGGGGCGCAGACGGTGCCGACTTTCCAGCCGGTGACGTGGTAGGTCTTGCCGAAGCTGGAGACGATGAAGGCGCGCGCGGCCAGCCGCGGGTAGCGCGCAGCGCTCAGGTGCTGGTTCGGCGTGTAGACCATGTGCTCGTAGACCTCGTCGCTGATCAGCAAGACGTCGGTGGGCGCCAGGATTTCCTGCAGGCGGAGCATGTCCGCGTGGGTCCAGATGGTTGCGCTGGGGTTGTGCGGGCTGTTGATGAGGATGGCGCGGGTGCGCGGCGTAAGGGCGGCGCTGATTTTGTCGAAATCGGGGCGGAAGGTGCCCGGCGTCAACGGCACAGCCACCGCGGTGCCGCCCGCGAGTTCGATATTGGGAACATAGCTGTCGTAGCACGGTTCCAGCACGATGACCTCGTCACCGGCGCGCACGACGGCAAGAATCGCGGTGAGGATGGCCTGGGTCGCCCCGGCCGTGATCGTGATTTCGGTCGCCGGGTTGTAGGCCCGGCCATGCAGTGCCTGCACCTTGGCCGCCACGGCCTCGCGCAACATCGGAATGCCGGGCATCGGCGGGTACTGGTTCAGGCCCCGGGTCATGGCGTCGGTGACGGCATGGACCAGCCTGGGGTCGCAGTCGAAATCCGGAAAGCCCTGCCCGAGGTTGACCGCGCCCTTTTCGGCCGCCAGGGCGGACATCACGGTGAAGATGGTAGTGCCGACCTTGGGCAGCTTGGTCTGCAGCGGGGGCGTGTATTCAGTCATGGCTGGTCGTCATCTGTGGGGTGGCACGGGCTTGAAATGGCGGGGACAAAACTGAAGTCTGTCCCGCAAGCTTGAAGTGTTGGGGACAGAGCTGGTTCGCTTCGCGTAACTGCGGTCTGTCCCGCAAGTTCTTAGAGTTCATAGTCATTGACATGGCCCGTCATGGCGCGGGCCACCAGGGTGCGATCGAGGCGGTCGCTCAACAGTTCGGCGAACTTGTAGACAAAATTGCGCAGATAGGCGCCGCGCTTGAAGGCAACCCGCGTCACGTTCTGGCCGAACAGGTGTCCCAGTGGACGAATCGCAAGGTCGCCGCCGGCATCTATCGGCTTGAGGTCGCGCACCGCCACCTCGGCCACGATGCCAATCCCGAGCCCCAGTCGCACGTACGTGGTGATGACGTCGGAGTCAATGGCTTCGAGCGCGACGCGCGGCGTGAGCTTGCGCTGGGCGAAGGCGTGGTCGATCTTGGTGCGCCCGGTGTAGGACGGGTGGTAGGTAATGAGGGGCTCGTGCGCGATGTCTTCCAGCGTGATGCGTTCCTTGCGGGCCAGCGGGTGTTCATTTGGCAGCACCAGCACGTGTTGCCATTCGTAGCAGGGCAGGGTGACGAGTTCCGCGTAGCCGGACAGGGATTCCGTGGCGATGCCGATCTCTGCGACTTCGTCGATCAGCATTCGCGCGACCTGGTCTGGCGAGCCCTGGTGCAGGCTGATGTTGACCTTCGGGTAGGCCGCACGGAGTTTCGCGACCGGCACGGGCAGCACGTAGCGGGCCTGGGTATGCGTGGTGGCGATACTGAGCGTGCCGCTGTCCTGCGCACTGAACTGCTCGCCGATGCGCTTGAGGTTGCCCAGCTCCCGCATGATGATCTCGATGCTCGCCAGCACGTGCTGGCCCGGCTCGGTGACACGCTTGAGCCGTTTCCCGTGGCGCGCGAAGATATCGACGCCGAGTTCGTCCTCGAGTTCGATGATCGCCTTGGACACACCAGGCTGCGAGGTATGCATCGCCTTGGCGGCCTCGGTCAGGTTCAGGTTGCGCCGAACCGCTTCCTGTACGAATCGAAACTGATGCAGGTTCATAACAAATCGCTCATATCAATGCGATTTATTATCCGCCAGCATGTCTAACCAACGTCTGGCCAAGGGTCAGGTGAGCGCCATGCGGGCCAGCAGGTCCGTCAGCCGGGCGTCCTCGCCCACCGAGGGCTGGAGCAGATACTCGACGTCGGGATGCCGGGCCCGCAGTTCGGCCATGAGCACGGGCAGGTCTTCGCGGGCGTGCCGGCCCACACCCAGGAACATGGGCACGACGGTCACACGACGCACGCCCTGCGTCACCAGATCGTCCACGGCAGTGCCGAGGTCTGGCGTGGTCAACTCCAGGAAAGCACAAGCGACCCGGACATCCGGGTCAATTTCACGTATGCGGCGGGCCACCGCGTCCATCGGCTGGCGCCACAGCGGATCACGCGAGCCGTGGGCGAAAAGCACAATGCCGGCAGGCGAGGATTGAGTCATGGAGGGGGGCTTTCAAGTTTATCTGCGCAGCACCAGCCAGCCAAAGGCAGCCAGTGAAATCAAGGAATAGATCATGCTTGGCGCTGCCGCCGTCAACCAGGGTTGCCAGTTCTGAAGGTTGCCGATGAAGCCGAAGACGTTGTTGAGCAGGAAGAAGCTGATCCCTGCCATGACGCCGCCAAACACATAGCCGGCAACGCTGCCAGAGCGGAAATGCAGGTAAGCGAATGGCAACGCCAGAACGACCATGACAAGGCAGCTCAGCGGGTAGAACACCTTGCGCCAGAATTCGATCGCATACCGTTGGGCGGATTGACCATTGGCGTTCAGGTGCCGCATATAGACGAACAGGTCAATGATCTTCATTCGCGCGGGATTGAGCACCGCCGCCGAGACCATTTCCGTACTCAAACTCGTGGCCCAGCGGTACTCCGGGAACACTGTGCGGGTGATCGCCCCGGTTTCGGTCGCCGATCGGCCGAGTTCGGTGCGTTCGGCATTGAACAGTGTCCAGCCGTCCGGGCCGAACGAAGCCTTGTCGGCACTGATCTGCGCCCTGAACTCCCCTGAATTGCCGAATTCGAAAATACGCACGCCGCTCATGCTGCCGTCCGGTGCGATAGCGCGGACATTGACCGAGACGGATGAATCTGCCTGCTTCTCCTTGAGCCAGGCGCCGGTCTGGCCTACCGTTATACGACCCTGGAATCGTGCCTTGAGCAACTGCGCCGCACGCTCGGAGGGCGGGGCAAGGTAATCCCCGATCAGGAACGTCAGCGTCACGAATACCAGGCCCAGCTGTAGCATGGTCTTGAGGGCTCGCCAGGGCCCCAGTCCGCTGGTGCGCAAAATCGTGAACTCCGAGCTTTGCGCCATGCGGGACATGACGAATACGCAACCGATCAGCACCGCGATCGGCAACAACTCGTAAAGGTGACTTGGTACCAGCAAGGCGACGAACAGCAGGGCATGTGTCAGCTGGTACCCCTTGGCGCCATCCCTGCCTACTGCGGCCAACTCGTCGACGAGATCAAAGAAGAAGAACAACGAAACAAAGCCCAATGCCACGAACAGTACCGCGTAGGTGGCCTCGGCAAATATCAGCCGGCGTACGGTCCTCATGGTCCGGTCCCTGCGGATCGCAGACCGGGCCGGCGCATGAGGTCACGCAGCGTCCAGTTGTTGTGCCGGCTGGCGGTCCAGAGGACGGCGAGTGCAAGTACGCCGCCATGCAGTGCAGCCAGGTAGACCGGCAGGCTGGCCCGTCCATTGGCAACCCAGGTCTGGCCCAGCGTGACAAGGTTGTAATAGACCACGAAAGTCAGCAACGCGAAGATCAGGTTGCCGCTGCGACCTGCCCGCGGATTGACGCTGGACACGGCCAGCGCAATCAGCACCAGATTGACCGTGGCAAAGGCCAGGCCGAGTCGCCAACCCAGTTCGCCCTGGTTCGCACGGGTCGGTTCCCTGATGAGTTCCAGCGTAGATGTGGCCTTGGCGGGGACGATGTTCTGGGCAGCAAGGACATCTTCTGCAATCCGGATGCCATATTCCTCAAACTGACTGAGCCGCCATTGCGGCGCACCGTCGGCCGGGCTTTCGAGGCGCTGGCCGTCCGTGAGCATCAGGAACCGGTCTCCCCGGATGATCTCGATGCGTCCGGTGCGGGCCGATGTGACCGACGCCTTGCCGTTCACATTCGAGGAAATGAAAACATTGCTGCCGGTCGTGTTGTCAGGAGAATCCTTGTCGATGAAGAAAACGCGGCTCCCGTCGGCCGACTCCTGGAAGCGTCCCGGCGCAACACGTTCGATATTGCCACGCTTCTCGTAGCGAACCTTCAATTCCTGAATCTGCTGGTTCGCCCAGGGCCAGGCCAGCAGGGAAAGAGCAGTGACAGCGAGCAATATCGGCCAGGCGAAGCGCAAGAGTGGTGGCAAAAATCCGGCGAGCCCACGGCCGCTTGAAAACCAGATCACCATCTCGCTGTCGGCGTACATCCTCGAAAGCGTGCCGACGATGGCAATGAAAAGACTCAATGTCAGCAGGATGGGCATGTAGCCGAGCATTGAGAGGCCCATCACCATCAGGACCTCCGAGGGGTTGACGTTGCCCCGGGAGGCCTGTCCCAGCGTACGGATCAGAATGATGGTCATCACAATCGTGATCAGGACCACCAGCGTGGCACCGAAGGTTCGGGCCAGCTCTGTTCGGATGGAAGAATGGAATAACATCAGAATCAAGGAAAAGCCGAATTATGAACTTTGAACTTGCCACAATGAATCTCGACCGGGCGGCTACCGACAGGGCCGACATCCTGGTCGTGCTGGTGCCCGAGGCTTTCGCGCCCGGCGACGACGCACTGTCGCAACTGATCAGTGACGGGATCAAGGCGGGTGAACTTGACACGAAGGCCGGAAAATTGCTCCAGGCCTGGCGGATCCCGGGGGTCAAGGCGGCCCGGGTGCTGCTGGTCGGTGCGGGTGATGGGTCCGTGCGTCAGGTCCGGTCGGCCGTGGCGAGCGCAATGGCCGTCGTCAAGGCGGCTTCGGTCAAGCGAATGACGCTGTGCTTCCCGTGGGAATGCACGGGTGATGTGGTCCGTGCGGCCATTCTGACCGTGGCCGATGCCACCTACGTCTATACGACAACCAAATCAAGGCCCGAGGGACGAATGCTGCATCAGGTGCTTTTCGGGCTGCCCGATGCGACGGCGGTTTCAAGCGCATTCGGGCTGGCGGTTGCGGCGGTCGGCGGCATCGAGTTCGCCAGGGAGTGGGCCAACCGCCCGGCGAATCACGCGACGCCGGCGTTGCTGGCCGAAGCGGCTCGGGCACTGGCCAAGGGACCGAAGTTCCAATGCGAAGTGCTGGGCCCCAAGCAAGTGCTCAAGCTTGGCATGGGGGCATTCCTGGCCGTGGCACAGGGCTCGCTGGAGCCCCTGCGTTTTATCGTCCTGAAGTACAACGGTGCGGCAAAGGCCAGCCCGCCAGTGGTGCTGGTGGGCAAAGGCATTACTTTCGACACCGGGGGGATCTCGATCAAACCGGCGCCCGAGATGGACGAAATGAAGTTCGACATGAGCGGCGCTGCCAGTGTGCTGGGGGTGTTCCGCGCGCTGGCGGATATCAAGCCGGATATCAACGTCATCGGACTGATTCCGGCATGCGAAAACATGCCGGACGGCCGGGCTGTGAAGCCCGGCGACGTGGTCACCAGCTTGAGCGGGCAGACCATCGAAATCCTCAATACCGACGCCGAAGGCCGGCTGGTGCTTTGTGATGCCCTGACCTATGCCGAGCGCTTCAAGCCTCGGGCGGTGGTGGACATCGCGACCCTGACCGGCGCCTGCATGATTGCCTTGGGCGCCGTGCGAAGTGGCCTTTTCGCGACGAGCGATGGGCTGGCCCAGGCTTTGCTTGCCGCCGGGGAGTCCTCTCAGGACTTGTGCTGGCGCATGCCGCTCGATGATGACTATGCCGAGGGCCTGAAGACCAACTTTGCCGACGTCGCCAATGTGGCGGGCAAGGCGGGCGGCGCGGTGACCGCTGCAAAATTCCTGCAGCGGTTTGCCATGGCTTTCGACTGGGCGCATCTGGACATTGCGGGCACGGCCTGGAAGGGGGGCGCAACCAAGGGGGCAACCGGGCGCCCGGTGGGGCTACTGCTGGATTACCTCATGTCGGTCGCCACCAGCACTTCACTGGTCGCAGCCAGGTCGCGCAAGGTCGCCGGGCGCGGGTCGCTGGCTGCGAGCCGCCAGACGGCGGGCAGAGGACGATGACCCAGGTGGCCTTTCACTTCAACGCGCCGGACAAGATGGCCTATACCTGCCGATTGCTAAGAAAGGCGTCCGCGACTGGCGCCACCGTGGTCGTTACCGGCGAGCAGGAGGAACTGGATCGACTGGATGTCGCACTCTGGACTTTTTCTGCGCTTGAATTCGTGCCGCATTGTCATAGTGATGCGCCCGCTGTGATGGTGGCTTCATCGCCGGTGATCCTTGCAGGCGCAGGGCATCGGTTGCCACCGGCGTCCGTCCTGGTTCGCCTCGGGGGAGCGCTGCCGGCGGATATCGAGAGATACGACAGGATTATTGAAGTGGTGGGGCAGGGCGAGCAGGATCGACTTGATGCCCGCCTGCGCTGGAAACACTACCTTGCCCAGGGGCTTAACCCTGCAGGCCACGATGTCGCACAACGAGGTGGTGTCCATGGCTGATTCGGGTGCACCGCCCCCCTGGATTGCGCACCGATTTGTGCCCACCCTCACGGAAGTGGTGCAGCACCATCAACTGGTCCCGCCGTCGGCTGATCCCGACACAATGCGGGAGTCCCTCGAAGAATTCATCGAGGGGGCCATTCGCCGCGCGGAGACGTCCTTGTCGAGGCAGCTTCCCGACATGCTGGAGGTGATCTTGCAGGAGCACGCGCTGGCACTGAGCGACAGGTTCCGAGATGAAATCAGGGCTGTCGTGCGGCAGACGGTAACGGATGCGATTCGCGAAAAGTTGCCGGAACTGAAACTGGCTTCACGTAGCGACGGCAACGCCAACTCGACCCAATAACGTCGATGCCTATCAAAAAGTGCTGCTTCGAACGAGGGAAAGCCGCAAATTTGGGCTAACCTAGCGTGTTCCCTATGGTTCGGGCCCGAAAATTGCGATATGTTCTCGGCCGTTGAGTCATAAATCCAACTCTCAACTTTTTACTACCTGGAGATCTTTATGCAATTGAAATTGAAACTGACCGTCGCCGCCGCCATCGCTGCCGTTGCCGGCATGGCTTCCGCACAGGACACGCAAGTGGTCAAGATCGGTCACGTCGCGCCAATGTCGGGTGGCCAGGCCCACTACGGCAAGGACAACGAAAACGGCGTTCGCATGGCCATTGAAGAACTGAACACGCAAAACATCGTGATCGGTGGCAAGAAGATCAAGTTCGAAATCGCCGCTGAAGACGACGCTGCCGATCCGAAGCAAGGCACCGCAGTGGCACAGAAGCTGTGCGACGCCAAAGTGGCCGGTGTGGTCGGTCACCTGAACTCCGGCACGACCATTCCCGCCTCGAAAATCTACAACGACTGCGGCATTCCCCACGTTACGGGTGCTGCGACCAACCCCAACCTGACCAAGCCCGGCTACAAGACCACCTACCGCATCATCGCGAACGACAACGCGCTGGGCGCAGGCCTGGCTTTCTACGCGGCTGACGCGCTGAAGCTGAAGAAGATCGCCGTGATCGACGACCGTACCGCGTACGGTCAGGGCGTCGCCGACGTCTTCAAGAAGACAGCCGTGACCAAGGGTATCCAGATCGTTGACGAACAGTTCACGACCGACAAGGCCACTGACTTCATGGCCATCCTGACTGCCATCAAGTCCAAGGGCGCTGACGCGATCTTCTACGGCGGCATGGACGCCCAGGCCGGCGCGATGCTGCGCCAGATGGACCAGCTCGGCATGTCCAACGTCAAGATGTTCGGTGGCGACGGCATCTGCACGGCGGAAATCATCAAGATTGCCTCCGGCGCCAAGAGCCTGGATGGCGTGGTCTGTGCAGAAGGCGGCGCCTCTCTGGCCAAGATGCCAGGTGGCAACGCCTGGAAGGCCAAGTACGATGCCAAGTACCCTGGCCAGTTCCAGGTCTACAGCCCGTACACCTATGACGCCACGTTCGTGCTGGTCGATGCCATGAAACGCGCCAACTCGACCGATCCGAAGGTCTACACCGCGAAGCTGGCCGATAGCGCCTACAAGGGCGTGACCACGACGATCGCCTTTGAGCCCAATGGCGAACTGAAGAACCCTGCCATCACCCTGTATGTCTACAAGGACGGCAAGAAGGTTGCGCTGAACTGATCGACTGATCACTCAACGTTTAACATGCCACCCGCGGGTGGCATGTTTTTTTCGGCCCGCTCACACCCTTCGGCCGGCTCCTGACGGTGGCTGGGATGGGGGTGATCGGGCTCGCTCACGAAGCTCGCCTGGTGGCCACGCCAGGGGGAAGGAGTCGAAATGCGTTTTGTCTATATGGGCTTGATTTTTCTGGTGACAGCGATGGTCCTGCTTTTCAAAGTGCAGAACCTGACCAGTGTGACGATCTCACTGTTCAGCATGAGTCTGACACTGCCGGTTTCATTGCTGATTTTTGGCGTCTATGTACTGGGCATGCTCACGGGCAGTGCCTCGTGGTCATTGCTGCGCGGCTTTCTTCGCGGCGCAAAGGGCAAGGCAGCGTGAGCCCTGCGGCACCACCGCCAGATATTTTCATCGGGTTGTTTTTTCATTGGATCGTTTAGAAGGAGTTGGTAAATCATGAGCAATTTTTGGGATCTCATCTTGTTGATGTTGTCGACATTCGTTTTTGTCGCCTACCTTCTGGTCATGTTTCAGATTATTGGGGACCTGTTCCGCAATACCGAAATGGGGGGCGGTTCAAAAGTGTTGTGGATCATCGGATTGATCTTCCTCCCCTGGGTGACGGCACTGGTCTACATCATTGCCAATGGCGCGGATATGGCCAAGCGTCAGCGTCAGGCCATGGAGCGTGCCAAGTCAGACACCGACGCCTACATTCGCCAGGTGGCCGGGAAGTCCCCGGTGGAGCAGATCGCGGATGCAAAAACACTGCTCGATGCCGGCACCATCAGTGCCGAAGAGTTCGCGAAAATCAAGGCCAAGGCGCTGGGATAGCCAGGCAGCCGCATCTTCGGTGCCCGTTTGAGCTCTCTGGAACCGTCAACGCGTTGCTGGCGGGCCCCGGGAGTGATCCAGGCGCCACGGAATCCCGGCCGGACTCTTCAGTTCCAACCTGGCAGATCCAAGGAAGCCTCCGTGCGCTTGCTACTGGTTGAGGACGACGCCATGATCGGCGAAACCGTCCTCCAGGTGCTTCGGGCCGAACACTATGCGGTTGACTGGGTCCGCGACGGAAACATGGCCGAGGAAGCCCTTCGCGCCGAGTCCTACGACCTTGTCCTGCTGGACCTCGGCCTGCCCGGGCGAAGCGGGCTTGAGGTGTTGCGGGCGCTTCGAGCCCGCCGCAACGTGGTTCCGGTTCTGGTTGCCACCGCGCGGGATGCGGTCGGCGACCGGATTGCCGGCCTCGACGCCGGCGCTGATGACTATGTTGTCAAACCCTTCGACATCGATGAACTGCTGGCCCGTATTCGCGCACTGTTGCGCCGCAGCGCGGGCCGGGCAGAGCCGGCCTTTGAGCATAGAGGGGTCAGCCTCAATCCGGCCACCCGCGAAGCCACGCTGCATGGCCAGCCGGTGTCCTTGTCGGCACGTGAATGGGCCGTACTGGAGGCTCTTCTCGCACGTCCCGGCGTCGTGTTGTCCAGGACGCAGCTCGAGGAAAAGCTCTTCAGCTGGAAAGACGATATCAGCAGCAATGCGGTGGAAGTCTATATTCACGGGGTGCGCAAGAAGCTCGGAGCCAACCTGATACAGACCGTGCGCGGCCTCGGCTATCTCATCCCGAAGCAATGATGGAAACCGGTGTGCGCCCTCCGAAGAATATCGGTCGGTATCTACCGGCGCCCGGCAGACCCGCCTTGTACTCCTTGCGTGGCCGCTTGCTGGGCTTCGTGCTGGTGGCCATCTTGCTGGCAGCCGTGCTGCAGGGCCTTTCCGTCTATCGTGGCGCACTTCAACAGGCGGACGCCCTGATGGACCAGCAGTTGCAGCAGGTGGCGCGCTCCCTGAGCCGCGGTGTTGCTGCGCATTCACCCACCGGCTGGGAGCTCGACCCTGACGGCTTCGATCTGTTTGTACAGATATGGGGGTCGGACGGCACGCAGCTTTTTCGTTCTACTCGCTCTTTCTTGCCGCCAATGGCCGTGCTCGGGTTTTCCGATGTGCAGGCCAATGGCAACCGTTACCGGGTGTTCTCGTTGCAAGCCGGGTCGCAGACTGTCCAGATTGCGCAAGACCTGAGCGCCCGTAGCGCAAGGGCGCAGGCACTGGCCCTTCGCGCATTGTTGCCCTTTGTCTTGCTCACGCCCGTGTTGATGCTGTCCGTCTGGTGGGTGATCTCGCGATCACTGGCGCCGCTCGAACGCGCGCGCCGCGAGGTCGCTCACCGCTCGGCAGACGACTTTTCTGCTCTGGAGAGCGAGGCGCTGCCGTCTGAAGTGCGCCCGCTGGTTGACGAACTCAACTTGCTGTTTGCCAGGGTACGCAGCACGCTGGATCTGCAAAGGAATTTCGTGGCAGACGCGGCGCATGAGTTGCGATCGCCGCTCACGGCACTGAAGTTGCAGGCGCAGTCGCTGCGTCGCGATGGAAACGACTGCCGCTGCGCATGATGCTGGCCTGGTCCGTCTCAACCTGGGCATAGACCGGGCCATTCATCTGGTTGAGCAGCTTCTTCTTCTGACGCGGGAGGAAGTTCTCGGCGCCACTCCGCCGAACGGGAGCAAGCTCGTCAGCCTGCAGGACGTCGTCAAGCTGGCCGTCGCTGATGTATTGCCTCTGGCTGTGAACAAGCAGATTGATCTGGGCGTGGTGGCCGGTGACACGGCGCCGCCAGCGGGTGAGGTGGGTTTCGTCAGGGGTCAAGAGGAGGCCTTGCACATATTGCTCCGCAACTTGCTGGACAACGCCGTGAAATACACGCCCGCGTCGGGTCAGGTCGATGTCTCTTTGGGCCTGCACAACGGGCAGGTGACGCTGAGCGTTGAAGACAGTGGTCCGGGCATCGACCTGAATGACCGTGCTCGGGTTTTTGACCGCTTCTTTCGCGGGACCGGTGCGCAGGCCGAAGGCGGCAGCGGCCTGGGACTGGCCATTGTGAAAGTCATTGCTGATCGGCATGGCGCAGACCTTGCGCTGGGGGAGTCCGCCCGACTGGGAGGTCTGAAGGTGGAAGTTCGCTTTCCGTCGGCCTGACGCCGTTTAAGTTTCGTCTAAGCTGGGCTCCACATAGTTTCGGTCGTGGGCACCCCTGTGTGCCTCCCACCGAAGGAGTTGAACCATGAACTACGCCCCCTTGAAGAAAACCCGCCTGATCGTCGCGCTACTGGCTGCCGGCGCCCTGGGTGGCGCCGGCATCGGCGCGTTCAATGCGATGCATTCCCCGGCGACAGCCGCTGCGCCGCCCGTCGCAGTCGGCAGCACACCTGTCGCGGCAATGCCCATGGCGCTGCCCGACTTCTCGCAGATCACCGAGCGTTTTGGCCCGGCGGTGGTCAATATCAGTGTGACGGGCACGCGAAGCGAAGCGCCGATGGCGCAGGGTGATCGGGACGAGGGCGGGGAACGCGATAACGATCCCTCAGGCAACGATGCCTTCTCCGAATTTTTCCGACGCTTCCAGCAGGGTCAAGGTCAGCGACCGGGTTCAGGTCGAGGCGGCGCGCAGCCGGAAGTGCCCGCGCGTGGACAGGGCTCGGGCTTTATCGTCAGCAGCGAGGGCATCATCCTGACCAACGCGCACGTGGTCCGCGATGCCATTGAAGTGACTGTCAAGCTGACCGACCGTCGCGAATTCCGCGCAAAAGTGCTGGGCGCGGACCCCAAAACCGATGTCGCCGTTCTCAAGATTGAGGCGAAGAATCTGCCCGTCGTGACGATGGGGAAAGTCAGCAATCTGCGGGTCGGTGAATGGGTGCTGGCCATCGGCTCGCCTTTTGGTTTTGAAAACACCGTGACCGCGGGTGTCGTCAGCGCCAAAGGTCGTTCGCTGCCCGACGACAGTGCGGTTGCGTTCATTCAAACTGATGTTGCCGTGAATCCCGGCAATTCTGGAGGTCCGCTTTTCAACACCCGTGGCGAAGTAATTGGCATCAACTCGCAGATCTACAGTCGCAGCGGCGGGTATCAAGGGCTGTCCTTTGCCATCCCGATTGATCTGGCGGAAAAGATAAAGAACCAGATCGTCGCTACCGGGAAGGTCGAGCATGCCCGCCTGGGCGTCTCCGTGCAGGAGGTCAACCAGGCTTTTGCCGATTCGTTCAAGCTCGACAAACCCGAAGGCGCCTTGGTCTCTTCAGTAGAGGGCGGCACCCCGGCGGACCGGGCAGGACTTCAGCCGGGCGATGTGATCCGAAAGCTCAATGGCCAGCCCGTCGTTTCCTCGGGGGACCTGCCCGCCATGATCGGTCTGGCCACGCCTGGCGACACCGTCAAGATCGAAATCTGGCGACAGGGCGCAGCCAGAGAACTTACCGTGCAATTGGCCAACGCCAGTGACAAATCGGCCCAGGCGGCCAGCAAGAAGGAGACACCCGCAAAAGGCAAGCTGGGTCTGGCGCTGCGTCCGCTGCAGCCCGAAGAAAAGCAGGGGGCAGGCGTCAACAGCGGCATGGTGGTGCAGCAAGCCAGCGGCCCTTCCGCAATGGCCGGCGTGCAGACTGGCGATGTACTGATCTCGGTGAACGGAATTCCCGCCACCGATATTGATCAGGTCAGGGCGGCAGTGGCCAAATCGGACAAGTCCGTCGCCTTGCTGATTCAGCGCGGCCGTAACAAGCTATTTGTGCCAGTCAATATTGGCTGATTCACGCCTGCCTGGCTCGTGAAGGGCCGCGCCGGATGGATTCTTTCATCCGGCTGCACAGGCCGTTCGCGTGGCAGCGAGCCACCTGTCAAGGGTGGGGACTCGGTCGCATCGCCCGTCCGTGCCCCTGTAGTAGACTCCGACCGCATGCGCGAGCCGCCCTCACATGTCGCCGAAGTCGCCAGGATTGCACTGCTCAGTCTCACGCTGGTCCTGGCGGGTTGCGGGTCACTTCCCAGAAATGCGGTTCCGCCTGAGTTGATAACCCAGGCCGTCGTCCCCCGGATGCCCGACATTCGAGCGATCGCCGGACGACCCAGCGCGGCGATGGAGCGCGACCTGATGCAGTCCTTTGCGCAGGAGCGCAGCGCGGACTTCCCGCTTGCAGCGGATGGATCGGTGCACTATGCCCACCTGGCCCTGTCGGGCGGGGGGGCCAGCGGCGCGTTCGGCGCTGGCTTCCTGAACGGCTGGAGCAGCACCGGGGATCGGCCCGTCTTCAAGATCGTAACGGGTGTTTCAACCGGCGCCCTGATGGCGCCATTCGCTTTTCTCGGACCGGAGTACGACAACGCATT
Organism: uncultured beta proteobacterium; assembly: GCA_963726365.1. Lineage (GTDB taxonomy): Bacteria > Pseudomonadota > Gammaproteobacteria > Burkholderiales > Burkholderiaceae_C > JAABQG01. The sequence continues at coordinate 67,452 of CAVSCI010000019.1, forward strand.
GCGCGAGTTCTACACCACCACGCGCACGCTCGACATCTTTGTACTGGGCTCCATCCTCAGGCGCCTGCTGTTCGGAGAAGCCCTCGCAGATACCAGGCCGCTGATGGCGCTGATCGAGCGTCATGTTGACGCCGAATTCATGCGCAGGATCGCCCAGGCGCACGAACACGGCCGTCGGCTGTACATCGGAACGGCAGACTTGGACTCGCGCAGTTTCGTCGTATGGAACATGGGTCTGATCGCGATCAGCGGCCGCGCGGAAGCGCTTGAATTGTTTCGCAAGGTCATGCTCGCCTCAGCCTCCATTCCGGTGGCGTTTCCACCGGTATTCTTCGACGTCGAAGTCGATGGGAAACGCTACGACGAGATGCATGTCGATGGGGGAGTGGGGGCCAGGGTGTTCTTGCACGGCGGTGTGTTCAGTTCGACCATTGTTCGGGAACGCGGCGGGCGGGGCAAAGGACGGGAAGACATCTTTGTGATCCACAATGGACAGCTGATTCCGGTCCCTGAACCTGTTCGAAGATCGCTGCCGGCCATTGCGATGCGGGTGATTGATGCCTCGGGACGGGCGGCCGTGAACGGTGACTTGTTTCGTATCTATGGCGCTGCAATGCAGCAGCAGGCGAGCTTTCGATGGGTCACCATCCCCGACGATGTCAGCATGGACGGTGACGAGGTGTTCGACCCTGTCAAGATGAGCAAGCTTTATGACATTGGTTACCGCATGGCCGTTAGGGGCGACGCCTGGGCCAATGTACCGCCCGGGTTGCAGGGCGTGGCGCAGTGAGGGCGACACATGCCCCGGCATGACCAAGCGGGGGCGCGCAGCGGTTTCGCGTAGAAAGAATTCCCGGCGTGGCTTGCACCGGATCGGTTCTTTTTCGTTCCAGCGTTGACTTCAGTGCGTTGCCATTTCGGCACAGCCGAGACGCGGAATCCACGGCTCCCGCGGCTTGAACCCGTGCACGGTCGCAGTGCTGCCTGCGCCATACCGAGCCTGCTGGCGCGCCGGGGAACGGGCCTATCATCCGCGTTCAGCGTGGCGCGCTGCAATCACACCGGCACCGCCTCGATGTTTCGCACTTCGGCGAACTGAATGGCTTTTCAAAGTTACGATTGGCCTTCTTCTGGTGTTGCGCGATAAGGGCTTTTGCCCAGCATTGAAATCGCGAGGCTTCCTTGATGACAATGTGGTGTCCGACTCCCCCTTGGTAAAGCAAGAACATGAAAACTGAAACGCATCAAACCGCAGTTCGCCTGCTGTGGACCCCCCTTTTTGTTGTCGTCGGCGGAGTCGGCAGCGTAGGAACGGCGTTGGCCCAATCGTCAGCGCCGGCCTTTGCGCAGTGTCGCAGCATTGTGGCGAATATGGAGCGACTCGCCTGCTACGACGAACTCAATGCACGTCCCGGTGATGCCGCCAAGGATTCCACGCCTGCGGCGCCCGCCGCTGTCCCTGCTCCTGCTGATCTGGAGGGCGGGCGCACGGATAGCGCTAGGGCGACACCGGGCGTCAAGAAGTTGTCGATGTTCGACAGCGCCTGGGGATTTGACCCGGCTTCAGAAAAATACTCGCTCAGCTTGTACCGGTCCAACTATCTGCTGTTCGGCCGCTACACGAATGACGTCAACAAGGCGCCTTACGCGCCGCTTTTCGCCGCCGCCGGCAAATCGGCTGAAAACATCGACAGCACCGAGTCCGAATTCCAGTTGAGCTTCAAGGGGCGATTCTGGGCGTCTGACGACCGGCGTTTTGGGCTCTGGGGCGCGTACACGCAACAGAGCCAATGGCAGGTGTACAACGGGGACCTGTCACGTCCGTTCCGCGAAACCAACTACATGCCTGAAGTGTTCATGAGCTACGGTCCGGACGCGGATCTTGGCAGTGGTTTCCGATGGAAGCTCCTGAACGCCGGGTTCAACCATCAGTCGAACGGCCGCACCGACATTCTTTCCCGAAGCTGGAACCGTCTGTTCGCCGAGTTCGGTGTCGAACGCGAAAACCTCGCGTTGTCCACGACGCTGTGGTACCGGCTCAAAGAAAGCAATGGCACCGATGACAACCCGGACATCACCGACTACTATGGCTACCTCAAGGTCGCGGCCCTTTATCGCTGGCGCGGAAACAGCTTTGCGGCCGAGGCTCGCGGCAACCTTTCGACAGGGAAGGGTGCTGTCCAGGTCGGCTGGTTCACGCCGCGTCTGCTCGGCCCGATCCGCGGCTATGTGCAGGTCTTCTCGGGATATGGTGAGACCATGATCGACTACAACTGGAAACAGACGACCGTGGGCATTGGAATCGCCGTGAGCGACGGGCTCTAGTCAGTCGACACTGCCGTCTGCCCGCTGCTGATTGTTCTCGTTCCGCGGATCGGAGGGATGCAGCAGGGCATCCGCGACTAGGGCGCCTTCATGGCCGCAATGCCCTGCGGCTTGGGCGCAATGGAACTGGCGATGTCGACCCAGCCACCGCCCATGGCCTGGTAGACATTGACTAGCTGGGCATAGCGGCTGGCCTGCAGACCCACCGAGGCGATCTCGGCGGCGAAAAGTTCGTTTTCAGCGACCAGAACTTCAAGGTACCCCGTGATCGCCCTTGTCGAAGCGCAGCTTTGCCAGGCGAGCAAACTCGCGCAGCGACTCCACGCGCTCGCGCTGCACGTTGAACTCTCCGAGCTTTTTCTGCGAACCGGTCAAGGCGTCGTTGGTCTCGCGAAACGCATTCAGCACGGTCTGCTGATAGAACGCCAGCGCCTGTCGCTCCGCCGCCTCGGCCGAGGCCACCTGGCCTTCAATGCCACCAAAGGTAAAGATCGGGCCGACCAGGCTGGCGCCCACCAGGCCTGCTGCCGCGGGGCCGGTGAGCAGGTTGCTGAATACGGAACTCGTGCTCGCCAGCGCCGCGTTGAGCGAAAGGTCAGGGTAGTACAGCGCGCGCGTGGCGCCAATGTTCGCATTCGCGGCCACCAGGTTCTGTTCGGCCTGCAGGATGTCGGGCCGGCGTTGCAGCAGCGTGGCGGGCAGATCGGCTGGAATCAACGGAGCAACCAGCTGGTCGATGCTCTTGCCGCGTGGTATCGGCCCGGGGTTGCGACCGAGCAGGATCGAGATCAGGTTTTCCTGTGCCGCGATGGCCTGCTCAAAGGCCGGGATCGCAGCCAGCGCCTGCTGAACCTGTGACCGGACCTGCATCACCTCCGTCTTCGCGACGATCCCGGCCTTGAATCGCAAATCGAACACGCGCAACGTGCGGCTCAGGTTGCGTTCGGTAGCCTGCGCGATTTCCAGCTGACGGTCGAGGGCCCGCAGGGCAATGTAGCTGCTGGCCACCCCGGCTACCAAGGACAACACCACGCCACGTTGTCCTTGTTCGCTGGCATAAACCTGGGCCTGCGCGGCCTCACTCAGCCGGCGTACACGGCCGAACAGGTCAAGCTGCCACGACGCGCCCATCGACACCTGGTACAGCGAGAAGTACGGGTTGGCGCCGGGCGGCAGCGGCGGCACGCCGACAGCGCTGGCGCGCGCGCGGCTGGCGTCGGCACCGTAGCCAATCTGCGGATAGAGCTGGGAGCCTGTGGCCGTGAGGGCGCCGATGAACTGGTCGACACGCGCCGCTGCGATCCGCAGGTCGCGGTTGTCGCGCAAGGCTGTCTCCACCAGCCCGTTCAGGACCGGGTCGCCAAATTGTTCCCACCACTTGATGTTGGCAACTTCGGCCGCCTTTGGATAGTCGATGCGCCAGGCCGCCGGCGACTCCACTTCCGGACGCAAGTAGTTCGGCCCTACCATGCAGCCCGCAAGGCCAGCCGCCAGCAGCGTTGCAAAAATTCTGATTCTCATCTTGATTTCCTTTTTGCGACGCATCGCAATGGCAAGTCCCAGACGCTGCGGTAACGCTGCGCGAGGCACGTGACCCTGATGTCAATTCTATGGACTCTCATCATCGACAGTTGCGGTGACTGCGCCCTTTTCATGCCGCTTGGCCCACCCGCATCAGCCCGACGAACAGCCCCGCCAGCAAGAGCATCAGCAGGCCAGCACTGGTCCAGCGGCGCACCCAGGCGTCGAACTGTTCGAGCGCCACGCCCAGCACCATCGTGACACGGCGTACGGCGCCGTCGCTGTGCGGCGCGCCGGCCGCGGCGAACAGCGAGCGGCGCGACAGGGCGAGCGCCAGCAGCGCGCCGCCCAGAGTCACCAGCAGCGTCGTGCCCAGTTCCCTGGCATCGAGCGGGTTCTTGATCAGTTCGGAACTCACCGGCCCGATGGCCGCGAAGGCCAGCAGCAGCGAGCAAAGCGCCAGCCCCAGTGCGGCCCATTGCGAAAGGCTCGACACCGGGTGTGACCCCTTGCAGCGGCGCTGCCGGACGGCGCAGCATGTTCACCAGCACCAGCACTACATAGCCGGCGGTGAACACGGCGCCACCCTGCAGCACCAGCGTCCACCACCATTGGCCGGAGCCCTCGGCGGCATCGAGCAGCAGCTTCTTCGCGAGATAGGCGCCGCTGGGCACCACGCCCATCAGCGCCAGCCCCGAAATGGCGAAGGCCATTACGGCAAGCGGCATGGCGCGCGCCACGCCGGCAAGGTCGGCGATGCGGTCGTGGCCGAGCGCGGCATACACCAGGCCAGCGGCCATGAACATGCCGGCCTTGGCGGTGGCATGGGCGATTGCCTGCAGCAGCCCTGCGCTCAGGGCCGCGCCGTGCACCAGCACGCCGGCCTCGAAAGCCAGCGGGAACATCAGAAACAGGTAGCCGATCTGCGCCATCGTCGAATAGGCCACCAGCAGCTTCAGCCGCTTCTGCCGCAGCGCCACGATGCTGCCGACCACGATGGCCGCCGCGCCGAGGCCGGCCAGCAACTGTGCCGCAGCCCAGCGTGGCCACGCCAGGCATGGCGTCGAACCACAGCCTCAGCACCAGGAACCATGAGCCCTTGATGACCAGCGCCGACAGCACCGCACTGGCCGCGGCCGGAGCGCCACCGTGCGCCGGTGGCAGCCACAGGTGCAGCGGGAAGAGCGCGGTCTTGGCCAGCAGGCCGACCGTCATCAGCGCCAGAGCGGTCCAGGCGACAGGCCCGGGCCGCACCATCCCGGCCAGCAGCGGCATGTCCAGCGTGCCGTAGCCGCCATACAGCAGCACGGCACCCAGCAGGTACAGCACCGAGCCGCACAGAGCGAACAGCATGTAGCGTAGCGCCGCCCGCAGCGTCTCGCCGCTGCCGGCCAGGCACACCAGGGGTACGCCGGCGAAGGTCAGCAGTTCCAGCGCGACATAGAGCGTGAACAGGTCGCCGCTGACGAACACGAGGTTCAGCGCGCCCCACACTGCCATCAGCAGCAGCCAGTAGCTGAACGCGGCGCGCGATTCGGGCGCGCCCACCGGCGTGCCGAAGTCGGCGCGCGCGAACAGGCCGATCCCGCAGACCACCCCGGCCACGGCCAGCAGCATGGCCACCGCCGGCCCGTCGGCGCGCAGCGCGATGCCCAGCGGCGGCGCCCAGCCGCCGAGCAGGTAAACCAGTGTCTGGCCCTCGCGCTGCCAGGCCACGGCGAGGCCCAGCGCCAGCACCAGCGCCAGGGGCATCAGCACGAAGGCCACGCGCTGCACCTGCCGCCCCCCCAGCGCCAAGCCGAGCAGCATGCCGACGAATGGAGCCAGCACCGCCGCCGGCAGCAGCGCGCCCCCGTGGGTGCTCGTCCAGAGTTCCATCGCTGTTGCTTCCGTTCAATCGCCGGCCGAGGGCTCGTCGGCCAGCGACGCGTTGTCGGTGGATTCGATCAAGCGCAGCAGCAGCGCCACCGTCACCGAGGTGGCGGCGAAGGCGACAACGATGGCGGTGATGAGCAGCGCTTGCGGTACCGGGTCGGCCGCCATGCCGGCCTCAGCACCGCGCATGGCCAGCGCGCCGAACAACACGAACACGCCCGAGCCCATGACGTTGAAAGCCACCAGCTTGCGCAGCGGGTGCGGCTGAACGATCAGACCGTACAGCCCGATGCCCACCAGCGCGCAGGCCGCCAGCGCGAACAGCGTCTCGACGCTCACCGCGCACCCCCGCGGCTCGGAGGTCCGTTCATCAGCAGCGCCAGCACCAGCACCAGCGTCGGCAGCAGCGCCACCTCGATGGCCACGATCATCGGCTTGGCCCAACCGTCCGGATAGCCGAGGAAGGCGCCGGCCGTCCACGCACCGAACAGGCCCACGGCGACGAACACCAGCGGCCCAATGACGACGCCGCCGCGGACCCAGCGACTGTCGATGCGCGGTGCATCGCCCAGGCCGGCCATCTGCACCAGCATCCACATCGCCGCCAGAATGGTGGCGCTCTGGAACTTGCCGCCCGGATGGTCAGCGCCGGCCCAGAACAGGTAGATGCCGATGACGATGCCGATCGGCGGCAGCACGCGGGCCAGGTAGGCGAGGATGCCGTCGGGGTCGGTGGTGTAGCGCGGCCCGGGGCGGCCGCCCCAGAAGCGGTCCGGCGCCAGCGACCACACGCCGATCAGCGCGATCACCAGCACGATGGCCTCCAGCAGCGTGTCCAGCGCACGGAAGGCCAGCAGCACGCCGGTGATCGGGTTGCCGACTCCGGTTGCCGGCAGCTTGTGCGCCACCTGCGGCGCCATCGTCGGCGCGGGTTCGGGCAACGCCAGCACGCACAGCACCAGCGCCATGGTGACGCCCACCGACAGCACGAGCGCGACCCCTTGCGTACCGGCGCTGCTGCGTTCGGCCGTAGCCGCCGCCTCGGTGCCACGCAGCCGCCCGACCGCCCCGAGCAGCAGCGCGCCGGTCAGGCCGCCGCCGATGGCCGCTTCGGTCAGCGCGACATCGACGCCGGCCAGCCGCACCCACACAAGCGCCAGCAACAAACCGTAAACCACGAAAGCCGCCACGGCGAGGAAGGCATCACGCGCGACGACGGTCCATACCGCCAGCCACAACAGCAGTGCCACGACAACGACGCTGACGACAGGGACCATCATCGCGGCTCCTGGCGCCTCACTGAGCGGGCGATCAACTGCGACACCGCAGCGCTGGACAGCATGACCAGCAGCCAGACAAGCAGCAGTTTCAGCCCGGCCAGAAGGCTGCCCACTTGCGGAAGCAGACCGATGACCACCAGCGCCAGGCCCAGGTTGTCGGCCTTGGTCAGCGCGTGCAGCCGCGTGTAGGCATCCGGAAAGCGCAGCAGGCCCACGGTGCCGGCCAGGTAGAAGAATCCGCCAGCGACGATGGCGACGACGCTGAAGATATCCAGCAGCAGACTCATTGAACGACCCTTCGCGCAGCGCGCTCCGGGGTGAGCTCTTGGGAGCAGCCGGGCGTGTTCATTTGGCGGTCTTCTCGTCGTTGGCCGGCTGGTCCTGGCGCAGCGCGAACTTGACGAAGGCGATCGAGGCGAAGGCACTCAGCAGCGCCAGCGTCAGCGCGACGTCGAACACCGCACTCTCGCCGGAGGCTGCGCCGAACAGCAGCAGTGCACCCACGGCGCCCGAGCCTAGCAACTGCGCGGCCATCATGCGCTCGGCCCGCCCCGGGCCGCGCGCCACGCGCAGCAGGCCGAGTGCCACCATCAGCACGATGAAGGCACCGGCCGAGAGCATGAAATCAGCCATCGCGCGGCTCCGGCTGCAGCGCCTTGGCGTAGGCGCGTTCCTCGGCGGCCAGTTGCTCGAGCACTGGTTGGCGCGTGTCGAGGCAGTGGAACTTGATCGTGCCTGATGTTTCGCCGCTGGCCACTGAGCCTGGCATCAGGCTGGCGATCAGCTCGAAGGCACTGCGCGCCGAGCCCGGCGGCAGCTGGGTGCGGTACTCGATGAAGCCGGGCTGCAGATCCAGCTGCGGCGCGAAAGCGCGGCGCGCCACATCCAGGCCGGCCACCAGCGAATGAAAGAGGAAGCGCGGTAGCATCAGCAGCAGCAGGCCCAGACGCACGCGGCCGCTGGTCGGCGGCAGCAGCTTGATACTGACAAAGGCCGCAGCGGCGCTGGCCAGCACGCCGACCAGCAGGTGCGACGGCTTGGCGCTCTGGTCGACGACGATCCAAAGGCCGAAGTAATAAGCGGCGCGCACGGCGAACGTCCGGCCAGGGCCGCTGTGGTTCATATTGCAAGCCCGACAGGCGTGGTCATGCCGGCTGCTCCGCGGCCATCGGCTTGGGCGCGGCGTCTTCCTTGCCAAACACCGCCATATAGACCGTCGGCAGGAACACCAGTGTCAGCAACGTGGCCACCAACAGCCCGCCCATGATGGCAAAGGCCATCGGCCCCCAGAACACGGTAGGCGCGATCGGGAGCAGGCCGAGCACGGTGGACATCGCGGCCAGCATCATCGGCCGAAACCGGTTGGTCGCCGAGGACAGGACGGCGTCGCGAACGCTATGGCCGGCAGCACGCTCTTCCTCGATCGATACGATCAGGATCACCGCGTTCTTGGCGATCATGCCGATCAGCGCCAGGATGCCGAGGATGGCCACGAAGCCCAGCGGCCGGTTGAATACCAGCAGCGCCAGCACCACACCGATCAGCCCCAGCGGCAGGATCGCCACCACCATGACCAGGCGGCGGAAACTGACCAGCATGACCATGATCGCCAGCAGCATCAGCACGATCATCATCGGTACCACCGCGAACACCGAGGCCTGCGAGGCCTGGCTTTCCTCATACAGGCCGCCGGTCTCGACCTTGTAGGCCTTGGGCAGCTTGGTGCCGAATTCGGTGATCCTCGGCCTCAGATCGGCCACCACGCTGTCGGGCAGCACGCCGGCGTTGACGTCAGCACGCACGGTGAGCGTGGGCACGCGGTCACGGCGCCACACCAGCGGGAACTCCTGCTCCTCGACGAAGCTGGCAAACTGCTTCAGCGGCACCATGCGCCCGCTGGGCGTGGGCACCTGCAGCGAGGACAGCGTCTGGAACGACACGCGCTCAGCGTCGGTGGCACGCGCCACCACGTTGACCAGGTAAATGTCGTCGCGCACTTGTGTGACCGCCGTGCCGCTGACCGCTGCATTGAGCACGCCCGCCAACGCGGCGGAACTGATGCCCAGTTGTCTGGCCTGGTCCTGGTTCACCTTGACGCGCAGCTGGCGGGCCGGCTCCATCCAGTCGAAATGCACCTGGCGCGTGCGCGCATCGCTGCCCACCACCTGCGCCAGCTCCTGCGCGATGCGGCGCACCTCGTCCTTGTCGGGTCCTGTCACGCGGTACTGCAGCGGCCAGCCCACCGGCGGGCCGAGTTCCAGCGGCGACACGCGCGCCACGACCTCGGGGAACTGCTCGGCCAACACCTTCTCCAGCTTGACCTGCAAGCGCTCGCGCGCCTCCAGGTCCTTGGCGACGATCACGAACTGGCCGAAGAAGGGGTTGGCCAGTTGCACGTTCAGTGTCAGGATGAAGCGGATCGCGCCGCGCCCCACGTAGCTGCTGAAGTGGTCGACGTCGGGGTCGGCCTTCAGCACTTCCTCCAGGCGCTTGACCTGCTGCTCGGTGGCAAAGATCGACGCGTTCTGGCGCAGCGTCAGGTCCACCGTCAGCTCGGGCCGGTCGCTGGCCGGGAAGAATTGGCGCGGCACGTAGTTCGACAGGAAAAGCGCCGCGACAAAGGCCCCCAGCGTCAGGCCGATGGTCAGCCACTTCATGCGTATGGCACCTCGCAAGAAAGCGCTGTACAGCACCAGCAGCTTGCCCGGCTTGGCCTCGGCCTGCGGCCCCTTCGGCGCCTTGAGCAGCGCTTTGCCGATCAGCGGCGCGAAGAGCACCGCCACCAGCCAGCTGACAATCAGCGAAATGGCGACCACCGAGAAGATCGAGAACGTGTACTCACCGGCCGAGCTCCTGGCGAAGCCGATGGGCACGAAGCTGGCGATCGTGACCAGCGTACCGATCAGCATCGGTGCGGCGAGCGTGCGGTAGGCAAAGGTCGCAGCCTCGTCCGGGCTGTCGCCGGCGCCCAGCCGGCGCAGCATTGCGTCCACCGTGGTCATCGCGTCGTCGACCAGCATGCCGAGTGCAATGATCAGCGCGCCCAACGAGATGCGGTGCAGGTCTATGCTGGCCACGTTCATCACTGCGAACACGATTGCCATCGTCAGCGGAATGGCCAGAGCCACCACTGCGCCCGGGCGCATTCCCAGGCTGACAAAACTGCACAACAGGATGATGACGATCGCCTGCCAGAGCGAGGTCATGAAGTCACTGATCGCCAGGTCGACGGTCACTGCCTGATCGGCGACCAGCGTCGGTTCGATGCCCACCGGCAGGTTGGACTTGATGTCAGCCATCTCGCGGCGCACGTTTTCACCCAGGGCCAGGATGTCACCGGCGTCGCGCATCGCGATGGCCAGGCCGATCGCCTGCTTGCCATTGACGCGGAACATCGGTTGTGGCGGATCGGTAAAGCCGCGCCGCACGGTGGCGATGTCGCCGAGACGGAAGATGCGGTCGCCCGAGACGATGTTGACCGCCTCGATGTCGCGCTCCGAGTCGAAGGATCCCGATACCCGCAGAAACACGCGCTCCTGCTCACCCTGAATCGTGCCCGCCGGGCGCACCAGGTTCTGCGCCTGAAGCGTCGAAATGATCTGATTCAGGTTCAACCGCATCCCGGCCAGGCGCTCGGTCGAGAATTCCACGTAGATCTGCTCGTCCTGGGCGCCCATCACCTCAACTTTTGAAACATCGGGCACCTGCAGCAGGCGGGACCGCGCCGCCTCCACGTAATCGCGCAGCTCGCGCAAGCTGAAGCCATCGGCGGTGAACGCGTAGATGATGCCAAAGGTGTCGCCGAAGTCATCGTTGAAAAACGGGCCGATCACGCCCTGCGGCAGCGTGCCGCGCATGTCGCCAACGTTCTTGCGGACCTGATACCAGACGTCAGGCACTGCAGCCGGCGGTGTCGAACCCTTCAGGTCGACGAATATCGTTGTCTGCCCGGCAATGGTGTAGCTTCGGATGCGGTCCAGGTGCTTTGTTTCCTGCAGCGTTCGCTCCAGGCGCTCGGTCACCTGTTTGAGCATCTCCTCGCTGGTGGCTCCGGGCCAGGCGGCACCGACCACCATCGTGCGAACGGTAAAGGCCGGGTCCTCCCCGCGCCCGAGCTTCAGGAAGGACATGGTGCCGGCCACAACAGCCAGGATCATCAGGAAGATCACCAGCGAGCGCTTCTTCAGCGCCCACTCGGAAAGATTCGGTCCGATCACGATCAGTTCTCAATCATTCGGACTTTTTGTCCAGGGCGCAACGCCTGAACACCCGCCGTGACGACCACGTCACCGGCACTCAGGCCTGAAGCCACCTGGACAGACGTTGCATCCGCGGCGCTCACCGCGATATTGCGAAGCGACACGGTGCCGGCTTTTGGATCAACAATCCAGACAGCCGTCTTGCCGTCTGCTCGCATCAGGGCAGCAGAAGGCAACGCAATACCCGGCGGAGCATCCAGGCGCATTCGGCCGGTGACGGTGCTTCCCAGCCGCATGGCAGCGGGTGGGTTGATCAAGCGGACGCGCACCGCGAAGGTCCCGGTGACCGGGTCGGCGCGCGGTGCGACCTCTCGAACGCGTCCGATGGCAGTGACTTTGGGGTTCATCGCCAGCGCGACAGAGAGGTCGCGCGACGAATCGGCTTTGTCGCCAGGCTTGCCGTCCCGACCGAGGCTGACGGCAATCTTGGGGTCAAGTGGCGCTGCGTCCTTGATCTGTGCCGGCACATCGAAGACCGCATCGCGCGCGCCGTCCTGGGCGACCTGAACGATCATGCGTCCCCCAGACACGACCTCGCCTGGCTCGGGGCCGCGCGCCGTGACCACGCCAGCCACATCTGCGAACAAGCGTGTATAGCTCAGCCGGTTCTGCGCCAGGTTGACCTGGCCTTGCACCGACAAGACCTGCGCCTCGGCCGACTGCAACAATGCCTTTGCCTGATCGAACTGCGCTCGGGAAACCGCATCCTCGACGACCAGTTCGGCCATGCGGTTGTAATTTGCACGGGCCTCGACCAATTGGGCATTGGCACCGGCAAGCTGGGCACGCGCGGACAGCAGAGCGCTTTCCTCGTTCTGGGGATCCAGGCGCGCGATCAACTGACCAGGTCTGACGTTGTCGCCAACGTCCACTGCCCGTTCGATCAGCCTGCCATCAATCCTGAATGACTGGTTGATCTCGGTTTGCGCCTGCACCGTGCCGGTCAGCATGACCATGCCATCGACCGCGCTGGTGTCGATTTGCTTGACCCGGACCGGCCGCACCTCCGGTGCCGCTGCTTCGCCGGCGCGCTGGCAACCCGACAGCAATGCCAGCACGGCGAGCGCGAAAAATACGACAAGCCCTGGCGAGGAGCCGATACGCTTGAAGGCAGAATTTACATTCACAGGGCAACTCCTGAACAGGGTTTTCCAACCCGTCTACTTTCTATCTCTTTCAATCGTAGCATTCGCCACCCGGGTGGTGCATCGTTCGATGGTTCGGTTGACCAGAAATCATGGGCATGCCATCTAGGGCAATGGCAATGGCAGTAGCAGCAGGGGGCGGGGACCTATTTTGCGTGGTCCACCGCCCGAAAACCACGGTATGCTTCGGCGCAGGCTGGCAAGCGTTGAAACAGACGCAAAGCAGCAGGCACTTCCACTTCAGTCTGCAGGGAACAGGATGCAGGGTGCCTGAGCAGTTGCCGGTGGTTTTATAGACACAGCCACGTGATGTGGATTTATGAGGGGGTCGATCCATGAAGATCCGCGTTTGCCAGGCATTGGTCGCCATCCTGTTTTTGGCTGGGAATGAACCCGCTTTTTCGCAAAGCCGCGCTGAGCGGCAACGTTTGGACGAACTCGACCAGAAATGCGAAGCTGCGAGAGACGCGATATTGCCGGCCATCATTGAATGGAAGATCGAGCAGTGCGTGAAATATCCGCCGTCCCCCCGCGCCCGGCCATTGACACGGGAGCAGTGCGTTCGCTACTGGAGCGACTATGGGACGATGACGCGGCAGCGCGCAGCGCTTAACCTGCCAGCGTGCGAGGAAGCTTATGAGGCGCGCCGGCAGCATCGCTCGCGCTGACCGGTGGAATTGGTGGGCTTGGCCAGAACGGGGTATCCGGATGCCGGCGCGACGGCGCTTGTGCTGATCTTCGTGTGCTGACCCCTGAACCAGTTTTCTTTTGGACCGCAAGATCGGCGACCGGTTCAAGCCATCGTGGCCGCGATGGCGAGGACAACACTGGATACAACCAATAGCCCCACCATCAAAGGCCAGACGAAACGCAGGTACTGGTCGTAGCCGACCTTGGTAATGGCCAGGCCACCGACAAGCACTACGCTGGTGGGGGAGACCAGCAGCGCCATCCCATGACCCATGATCCAGGCGGTGATGGTGGTTGTGCGGCTGACGTTGGCGAAGTCGGCCAACGGCGCCAGCAGCGGCATGGCCAATGCACCGTGGCCGGAACTGGACGGGATAAGCATGCCCAGCGGCACGTTCACCACGAGTGTGAGGAATGTGAACAAGCCAGCGGACGCGCCGCTGATGGCCTGCTCCATCGTGTTCAGGATCGTGGCCATCGTCTGCGTGTTGTTCATGATCGCCGACACGCCGCCAGCCAACAGCACCACCATGGCAGGGCCCATCATGTCCGCCGCACCGGCGGCGATCAGTCGTACCGTCTCCTTCTCTCCCAGGCGCGCGACGAAACCGACCAGAATGGATGCGACGATGAACAACATCGACAACTCCGGGAACCACCAGTTCAGCTCAAACCAGTGCGGCACAACCCCGGCGACGGTATGGGTACCGTAATAGTCGGCAGGCGCGGCGCGCCCGCCCATCACCGCCGACCAGGGAATGACCGAGAAGATCATCAAGCCAAAGGCGAACACCGTGATGGCCAGCACGGTTTTTTGGGTGGCGCTCAGGCTTGCCGAAGGGACCTCTGTCGCAGGCCCAGGCCCTTTCTGGCCATGGCCCATCGCGTCGGCGGCCTTTTCAGTGTGATCGAGAGCTTCAGCGGCGAGAAACGAGGAGCCAGGATCTCGCTGAACACGGCTCGCATAACGCAACACCCAACCCACGGCCATGGCAGTCAACACCACCCACAACAGCAACCGAAGGCCTATGCCTTCACCGATGGAGACGCCGGCCTCGCTTGCTGCCACACCAATCGAGAACGGGTTGACCGTAGACGCCATCACGCCGACCAGCGCGCCGAGAATGATCATTGCCGCCGTGACCAACCGGTCATAGCGCAGAGCGGCCATCAGCGGCATGAAAAGCGCGTAGAAACCCAGGGTCTCGACCGAAAAACCCATGGTTGAGCCCAGGAGTGAGAACAGCACCATCACCGAGGCAATCAACAGCCAGCCCTTGTCGCGCAACCGATGCGCCAGCGCTGCCACCGCCACCTCCAAGGCTTTCGTAGAGAAACTCACCGAAATGAAGGCACCGATCGCCATGATGAACGTGATCACGCCGATCTGGCCGAACAGGCGCCCGACGGTTTCGGTATCGACAAAGCCGGACTCGACGTTGCGCAGGCCGTACACACCGTTGACAGGTGCCAGCACCAATTGACGCACCAATTCGGTCGAGTTGAGCGGGGAGGGCGTTCGCTGGTAAGTGCCGGGGATCGGTGAGCCGTCGGTGTCTACCTGGTACTGGCCCGAGGGAATGAAAAGCGCTGCCACCCACACGAGCAATGTGACGATGGCCAGCGTGGCGACGGCACCGGGAAAGCGCGAGTTGCTGCGCGGCGGACGCGCTTCTGCATCGACGTCACTGGTGGCCATGGATGTCTCCGGAGTACATTCGGTTCGCATCGAGCGCCAACGTCACACGCAAAGCAGCGTCATCTATCAAGGATGTGGAGGCCGAATTTTCCGCGACCATCGGTGCCGCATTTGTCCACAATAGTTTCGTGTGCATGACATGAATTGCAATGGTCATATTCGGGCGGCGTGTTGTGGATGACGTTCAGGCGCACCGCACAGAACCCGTCCTCGTGGCTGGCATGCACGGAACCCTCGAAAGGCTGCTTTGCCGTGATCAATTGAGGCATTCAACGGCTGGTTGAATTGTCTCAAAAGCCCGGCAAGGCATCCGCGTCAGTTTGCCCCGACGCGCGCAGTTTCCCTTCTGGCGCGTCCGGGTCCCCAATCTGTTTCAGAAGTCCACCGGATCACGGATGATCGGGCAGGTCATGCAGTGGCCACCGCCACGGCCTCGGCCGAGTTCGGCGCCAACGATCGTTATGACTTCAATGCCTGCCTTTCTCAGCAGGGTGTTAGTGTAGGTGTTGCGATCGTAGGCGTAGACCACGCCCGGCGAAGCGCACACGAGGTTTGCACCACTGTCCCACTGGGTGCGCTCGCGTTGGTAGTCACTACCGCCCGCTTCAACGACGCGCAGTTTCTTGAAGCCCAAGGCCTGCGCTACAACGTCAACGAAGGGCTTCTTTTCGGCGTGCAGTTCCACACCGCTCGGGTGGTTACTTGGGCGATACGAGAAGGTGGTCGTCTGGTTCATGAAGTCGGGCGCAAGGAGCACACAGTCGCGGTCGGCGAAAGTGAACACGGTGTCCAGGTGCATCGCCGCGCGAATCTTCGGCATCGCAGCGACGATCACGCGCTCGGCGGCGCCTTTCTTGAACAAGGTCGCGGCAAGCTGGCTGATGGCCTGGCGCGAGGTGCGCTCGCTCATGCCGATCAGGACGTTGCCCTTGCCGATCGGCATGACGTCGCCACCTTCCAACGTGGCCAGACCATGATCTACGGTCGGGTCGCCCCACCAGACGTTGACCTTGCCTGCAAAATCAGGATGGAACTTGTAGATCGCCGTCGTCAGGAGGGTCTCTTCGTGGCGCGCAGGCCAATACAGCGGGTTCAACGTCACCCCGCCGTAGATCCAGCAGGTGGTGTCCCGCGTGTACAGGGTGTTCGGCAGAGGGGGCAACAGATACTCGGTGGCACCCGCGGCCTCCTTGACGACCTTCAGTGCCTTGCCCCCAGCGGATTCGGGGAAATCGAGCGTCGACAGCCCGCCGATCAGCGTCTCGGCCAGCGCTCGGTTGTCGAGGCCTTCAAGGTAACTGCGCAGCTCATCGATGAAGCCCAGGCCGACCTGGTTCGGCACCACCTGGTTGTCGAGAATCCACTTCTTCCCCTCGGGTACGGCCACCGTTTCAGCCAGCAGGTTGTGCATCTCCACCACCTCGATGCCACGGTCACGCATCTTCATCATGAAATCAAAGTGGTCACGCTTGGCGTTTTCGACCCAAAGCACATCGTCAAACAGCAGCTGGTCGCAGTTACTCGGGGTCAAACGGCTGTGCGCCCGGCCAGGTGCACAGACCATGACCTTGCGAAGCTGGCCGACTTCCGAGTGCACACCGTACTTGACTTCGTTTTCTTTCGCTTTAGCTTTCGCTTTCGCCATGGTGATCTCCGTGGGTTGAACTAGATGGAAATAGTGCCGGTCGCCAGACCGTAAACACCGTAGATGCCCGCTGCCAGAATCACGCCGAAGGTGACCCAATCACTGGTTTTTTCGAACACCGGTTTGCCCTGCTCGCGCCGCGCGATGAAGTACAGCACGGTGCCGGGCGCAAACAGGATTGCCGAAAGCAGGATGAACTTCAGGCCGCCAGCGTAGATCATGAACAAGGTATAGGCGACGGCGAGCGAGGCCAGTATCAGGTCGCGCTTGCGCTCTTCCGGTCGAACGTCGTAGGTATCGCCGCGCTTGGCGATCATGAGGCCATAGGCGGCGACGAACAGGTAAGGGATCAGCGTCGTGGCGCTGGTCAGGTTCAGCATCAGCGAAAACGCGTCGCGTGACCAGTAGGTGGAGATCACGATCAACTGAATGATGCTGCTGGTCACCCAGAGCGCAACCACTGGCACGTTGTTCTTGTTGACCTTCGCGAAGGCCTTGGGCATGTCCTTCGACTTGCCGGCGGCAAACATGACCTCGGCGCAGATCAGCGCCCAAGCCAGATAGGCGCCCAGCACCGACACCAGCAGGCCCACACTGACGAAGATCGCGCCCCACGGGCCAACCACCGATTCCAGAACCGCAGCCATGGACGGCTGGCGCATGCCGGCAATGTCCGCGCGTTGCAGCACGGAGTAGGGCAGCAACGTCACCAGCACCATCAGCGTGGTGACGATGATGAAGCCCAGAATCGTCGCCTTGCCGACGTCAGCCCGCTCCTTGGCGAAGCGCGAATACACGCTGGCACCTTCGATACCAATGAACACAAACACCGTCACCAGCATCGTCGCCTTGACCTGCTCAAACAGGCCGTTGGTCAGGTCTCCGCCATAGAAGTTGAAGCGGAACAGGTCCATCTTGAACGCGAAGAAGCAGATCACGATGAAAACCATGATCGGAATGACCTTGGCCACCGTGACGATGCTGTTGATGAACGCTGCCTGTTGCACGCCGCGCAGGATCAGGAAGTGAAACAGCCAGATGCCGATCGAGGCCACGGCGATAGCGACCGCCGTGTTGCCGTCACCAAAGACCGGGAAGAATGCGCCCAGTGTCGATTTGATCAACACCCAGTACGACACGTTGCCAATGCAACTGCCGATCCAGTAGCCAAAGGCGGACAGGAACCCCGGGTAGTCGCCAAAGCCTTCCCGGGCATAGGCGTACACGCCCGCGTCGATATCCGGCCGACGCTCGGCCAGCGCCTGAAACACCCGCGCCAGCATGTACATGCCGGTGCCGGCGATAAGCCAGGCGATGACCGCGCCCAAGGGCCCGGTGGCACTGGCGAAGGTGCGCGGCAGCGAAAAAATGCCTGCGCCCACCATGCCGCCCACCACCATGGCGGTGAGTGCCATCTTGGACATTTTTTGTTCAGCCATGTTGCTCATCCTTCATCTTTGTCTCCTCGAAAGCATGCCAAAGGTCAAATACTGCAGGCAATGTGGGTCAAAGCGTCTCTAGGTTTAACGAAGGGGTTCAGCGACTGCCCGACCATCTGTCAAAAATCCTTGCGCAGGGTGATCCAGATCTCGGTGGAACTGTAGTTGTTCGCCAGGATGTTGCTGCTGTCGCGGATATAAAGAATCTCGGGGTTCAGCGACCATTTGGGCGCGAACTGCCAGGTCAGGCCGCTGCCAAGCTCGTACAGATTGTCGTTGCGGGTGCCGATGCCGATCAGCCGGTCGCCCGGCGCCCCGAGTCGCTCGATGTTGTAGCGGTCGTTCTGCCACCAGAACATGGCGAACCCGCCCAGGTTCTTGGTGAAGCTGTAGTTGAACGAGGGCGAAAGGCCGAAGAAGTTGGCATCGCCGTCGGTGCGCTGGGTGTTGAACTCGCGCCCGGCCTGGCCGGCGAGCGTGAAGCTGGCCTTGCCGTCGAGCAGCGAATGCGTCCAGCTGCCCGTGGCCTCGACGATGTTGCGTGTGCGTTCGCGCAGCCGACCGCTGTAGCGGCGCTGTCGCACTTCGAGCCCCGCAGCCACCTGGTTGTTTTCGTCCAGCCGCAAGCGATAGTCGCCGTAGACCCCGAAGTCGTTGCGGTAGATGCCGTCCCCGCGATAGCTGACGCGACCGCGACCGCCCGCGACCCAGTTGCCTTCGCCGACGTTGCGGCTGACGGCGCCGTTCCAGCGCAGGTCGGAGTCATTGCGCCGGTCCTGGGCGTCGTAGTCCCGGAAGCGGTAGTCCAGGCTGCCCACAAGGGCGTAGCCGTCGTCCATCTCGTAGTTCAGTCGACCGCCGACGCGTGCCGCGTAGAAGGGCTCGTTGCGCGGCCCGCCGCCGGCGGCGCCGACGCGGTAGTTGCCGAAACCGAGTATGGCGTAGCCACTGCTCAGCAGCCGCCGGCCATCGGCATAGCTGCTCGCCGCCTCGGCGTAGATCTCGGCCTGCGATTCCAGGTCGGGCGGCAGGTCGTCGAAGCGCAGCACGGTCTCGAATTCGATCTTGGCGCGGGCGTAGTCGCCCAGCGCGAAGTAGGCCCGGCCCAGGCCGAGGTGGGCTTCGACCGAGCTGGGCGATGCGGCAAGACTGCGCTCGAAGAACGTCACAGCCTTGTCGGCGCTGTTCGTCTTCAGCGCAGCCTCGCCAAGCAAGGCGTTGAATGCGGCATCGCTTTTGCTCGACGCTTCGAACGGCGCAAGCAGAGCATAGGCATCCGGGTACTTTCCGTCCCGCATGAACTGCCGGGCGCGCACCAGATCAGGGTCAGCTGCAAGCGCTGGATTGGCGCCGGCGAGGGTGATGGCCATGACAAGCGCCGGCAAGACCTGCAAGCGGGCGCCGGAACGGCGCTGTGTCCAGAAACTGCGGAACGAATTGATTTCTTTCTTCCTTTGGAAATTCGCGAGACCAACCGTGGGAAGAATAGTTGCCAGGTCCGGCTTCCAGCACAGGGGATACCCGCGTGGTCCTCGATTTGCCGGCAGTGCCTGTTCGTGTTCATGCTATGGTGCAGAATATCCGGCTTGGTTGTGTTGGATGCAGCTGTCATTCATCCGCGCCGTACTTGTTCTGATGGAGGCCCAAGAATGCATTCGATCCTGCGCAGCATCGCCGCGATTTTTGCCATGGCGCTCCTCCTGGGCGCCGCACCGGCCCGTGCAGCCGATCCGCCCGCATTTACCGCCGCACAGCTCGATCAGATGCTGGCGCCAATTGCGCTGTTTCCCGACGCACTGCTGTCGCAGGTGTTGATGGCATCGACCTACCCGTCCCAGGTCGCCAAGGCCGCAGATTGGGCTTTTGCCAACCGCGACCTGAAGGGTGATGATGCGGTGAAGGCGGTTCAGGACAAAGACTGGGACCCCAGCGTTCAGTCGCTGGTCGGCTTTCCGCAGGTGCTCGCCATGCTCCAGGAAAAACCGGAGTGGGTGCGTGATCTCGGCGACGCCTTTCTGGCGCAGCCGGATGCGGTGATGGATTCTGTGCAGTTCCTGCGCATGAAGGCGAGGGACGCGGGCAACCTGAAATCCAACGAGCAACAGATCGTGACGGTGGAGGCTGCGCCCCCCGCGCCACAGACCATCATGGTCAATGCGCCCCCGCCACCAACCCAGATCATCGTGATTGCACCGGCGCAACCCCAGGTGGTCTTTGTACCGATCTTCAACCCGTTGTTCATTTTCGGCCCCTGGTGGCATCCGCTGTTCCCCCCGTTCTTCGTCCCGCCACCGGTACGGTGGGGATTCGGCTGGAGCGTCGTCGGCAGCGCCATCTGGTGGGGCACTGCGATCGGTGTGCGAAACGCGCTCTGGGGTGGCGTCAACTGGAACACCCGCAACGTCAACATCAACGTCAACCAGTGGAACAACATCAATGTCAACAACCGGATCAATTCCAATGACCGCAATGTGAACTGGAACCACAATTCACGAAACCGCCAAGGCATTCCGTATCGCGACGTTGCGACCCGTGACCGGATCCAGCAGGCCAATCCTGGCGAACGGATTCGCAGCAACGACTACCGCGGACGCGAGGATCAGCGTGCCCAGGCCCGGGCCGCGCTGTCTGATCGAGTCGGCGCCGAAAACCTGAACCGGGATGCATTGCGCGACATCGACCGCAGCCAGATTCCACAGCGCAACCCGGGCCGCGATGGCGCCGGCGTTCAGGATCGCGCTGCCAACATCGACCGCAGCCAGGTGCAAAACCGCGCCGCCAATGTGGACCGCAGCCAGGTCCAGAACCGCGCCGCCAACATGGACCGCGGCCAGGTTCCCAGCCGACCCGCCAACATCGACCGCAGCCAGGCCCAGAACCGGGCCGCCAATGTGGATCGCGGCCAGATTCAGGACCGCGCAGGCAACGTCGACCGCAGCCAGGCCCAGAACCGGGCCGCCAATGTGGATCGCAGCCAGATTCAAGATCGTGCAGGCAACATCGATCGCGGCCAGGTTCCCAGCCGACCTGCCAACATCGACCGCAGCCAGGCACAGAACCGTGCCGACGCGGCTAACCGGGCGCAATTGCAGAATCGCAACGAAAGCGCAGCGCGAAACAATCGGGACAACGCCTTGCGGGGCGCGGACAACGGGGGGCAGGCCCGTCAGCAAATTGACCGTGGCGCTGCAAGCCAGGCAGCCGCCCAACGGCGCACCAGACAGTAAGGGAGCCGGCAATGAAGCAAAACCAGATGATGAGCAATCAATGGCTGAGGCGTGTTGGCGCGCTGATATGTGCGATGGCAATGGCGGGGCCCGGTCTGGCAGGGACTCAGAGGCACTTCCCGTCGCCCCAGGCAGCGGTGGATGCGCTGGTCGATAGCCTGGCGCGCAGCGACGATGCCGGGTTGCGGGCCGTGCTGGGTCCCGACAGCAGTCAGTTGTTAACGCTTGACGATCTCTCGGCGGAGGACCGGTATGACTTTCTGGCGGCTTGGGCTAAAGGGCACCGCGTCGTGGCAGACGGCCGCTCCCGGGCGCGGCTGGTGCTAAGCGACGGCTGGTCCCTGCCCATCCCGATGGTCCGGTCGGGCAACGGCTGGGCCTTTGACGCGCGCGCCGGGCGCCAGGAGATGCAGACCCGGCGCATCGGTCGCAATGAGCTTGCCGCGATTGAGAGCATGCGGGCTTTTGTGGAGGCGCAACGCGAGTATGCGGCGTTGAATCCCGGCGGCGGCATTCCGGCATTCGCCCAGAAAATCCGGAGTTCGCCCGGCCAACGGGACGGCCTGTATTGGACAACCGCCGCCGGAGAACCTCAAAGTCCTCTCGGCCCGCTGTTCGATGGGCAAAACCTGAAGGGCGGCTACCACGGCTACAACTTCCGGATTCTCAAGTCCCAGGGACCTGCGGCAACGGGCGGGGCGAAGAGCTACCTCAATGGCGATCGAATGACCGGGGGATTCGCCCTGGTCGGGTGGCCCGTCCGCTATGGTGAGACCGGCGTTATGACGTTCATCGTGAATCAGGACGGCAAGGTCTACCAGAAGTCGCTCGGCCCCAGGTCAGCCACCGTCGCAAGCTCAATGACCCGTTTCGACCCTGACGCGTCGTGGCAAGCGGTTTCCGTGCCTTGATCCGGCCCTGTCCGGATCCTTTCCTGTGATCTCCCGCCACTAGCCCGCCAAGCGCTGGATCGGCCGGGGAGGAGTATTCAATTTTCATAGCATACTAAGACCATTTGACGCTGGAATAGAGCCGATTTAATCAATATATTGGCGCTCAAACAGCATCCAACGCCACTGGACCGAGCCCGCCAACGGGCGCGCAGAGTCCCCAAACTAGAACGAACCGAAGGCCGAACCCAGAACGATCACCGCCACCAGCGCGAGCAAGGCGCCGACGATGCCGCACATGACGATGTCCCGGTAGCTTTCCTTGTGCGTGGCACCGCAGACCGCAAGCAGCGTCACGACGGCGCCGTTGTGGGGCAGGCTGTCGAGCGAACCCGAACCGATGACCGCCACGCGGTGCATCAGAGCCGGATCGATGCCGTAGCTTGCGGCGAGGGCCATGTAGGTTTCGCCCAGGGTGCTGAGCGCGATCGTCAGGCCGCCCGAGGCTGAGCCGGTCAGCGCCGACAACACGTTGGTGGCGATGGCCAGACCGACGAGCGGGCCGCCGTCAAGGCTAAGCACCCAGTCGCGCACCATGGCGAACGCCGGCAGCGCGGCCACCACCGCACCGAAGCCGACCAGGCTGGCAACGCTGATGACCGGGAGCGCCGACGCGTTGAGGCCAGCATCCACGCTTTCGCGAAGCGACTTCAGACGACCGCGGTTGAAAACGTACAGGACGATGATCGCGGCGCTCAGCGCAACGATCACGGACCAGACGCCGCCGACGCTGGCGATCGAAGTGGCTCCCCATCGCGGATCAGCCAGAAAGCTGGTGTCGATCCGCGGCAGTACCACGAGCGACATCAGCAGGTTGACGGCCATGACGACCATCAGCGGCAGCAAGGCAATGAAAGCGCCTGGCAACTGGGCGCTGTGAGACCCACGCTCCATCTCCGCCGGGTCGAAACTGTTCGAGGTTGTGGCCCTTTCGCGAACGATGGGGTCGTGCGCGGCCGCGGCGCTT
Source organism: uncultured beta proteobacterium (assembly GCA_963726365.1). GTDB lineage: Bacteria > Pseudomonadota > Gammaproteobacteria > Burkholderiales > Burkholderiaceae_C > JAABQG01. Next base: position 90,474 of record CAVSCI010000019.1, read on the forward strand.
GGGCCTTTCGGCCCGCCAAAGCCTTCGCCGACGCGGCGGGCAAGGGTTTCGGCGCGGCTCAACCACCACATGCCGAATCCAAACATGATGCCCGCTGCGATGAAGCCCAGGCCGGGCGCGGCGAATGGGGTGGTGCCAAAAAAAGGCATCGGGATCGCGTTCTGGATCGCCGGCGAACCGGGCAGTGCGGACATGGTGAAGGTGGCCGTGCCCAACATCACGGCCCCTGGCAGCAGACGGTTCGGAATGTTGGCGGCGCGAAACAGGGCTTGCCCCATCGGCGCAATCACGAACATCGCGACAAACAGGCTGACGCCGCCATAAGTGACCAGCGCACCGGCGAGCACGACGGCAAGAATGGCTCGCTTCGGGCCGAGCTTGTCGGTCATCAACTGCGCAATGGCGCTGACTGAGCCGCTGTCGTCCATCAGTTTGCCGAACAGCGCCCCGAGCAGGAACAGCGGGAAAAACTGGGCAATGAAGCCGGCGGCCGAGCCCATGAAAGTCTGGGTCCAGTGTGCAAGAAGCGGTTCGCCCGCGAAGGCCGCCGCGACCAGGGCTGCAACCGGCGCCAACCCGAGCACGCTCCAGCCGCGAAAAGCCAGCCCGACCAGCAGCCCGAGCCCGAGAAGAATGCCAAGAATCCCCATGATCAGAGGGTCTCCAGCATCGCATCGAGGTCAAGCGTGGAGCGCTTTCCGAGGTCGGCCCCGTGCGCGTCCAGGAACAATTGCGCCGTACGGCGCCCTTCGTCGCGCAGCCCGCAAAGGAAACGCCATTCGGTGATCATCTTGGAGGTGGAGTCGAGCTCGGTCACGCGGTCGGTGGCGATGCGGTGCATGCGCATGTTGGCCCACAGCGCGCCTTCACCGCGGCCCGCATCAGCGACCTTGTGCAGCAGCGCGATCATGCGCAGTTCTTTGAGCAGAGGGGCATTGAATGCGACTTCATTCAGGCGGTTGTGGATGTCGCGCGCGGATCGCGGAATGGCCGGGCGCTCGATCGGATTGATCTGCACCAGGATCGTGTCATGCGACTCACACTCGCGAACCAGCGGCGTGATGGTCGGGTTACCGACGTAGCCGCCATCCCAATACGATTCGCCGTCGATTTCCACCGCCTTGAACATCGTCGGCAGGCAGCCGGATGCGAGCAGCACGTCCGGCGTGATCTCGGCATTGCGAAAGACGCGACCGGCCCCGGTGCGAACATTGGTCGCGGTGATGAACAGTTTGATCGGCGAACGGACCAGGGACGCGAAGTCGACGGTTTCAGCCAGTATCTTGCCCAACGGATTGCCGCCAAACGGATTCAGGTCGTAGGGGGAGAAGAGGCGCGACATCATTTCGCCCGCCATATAGAGGGGCGAGTTCTCCAGCGTCCACTTGCCCGTGAGCATTTCCAGCGGGCCGCGGCGCATCGGGCTGTACTTCGAGGCGTCGGATACGACTTTCCAGAAGGTCTCAAGCGCTGCACGTGCGCCGGCGGCGCCGCCCTTTGCATGGCCGCTGGCCATCACAGCGGCGTTCATGGCGCCGGCCGACGTGCCCGAGATGCCATCGAATGTGAGCCAGGGCTCTTCCAGCAAACGGTCAAGGACGCCCCAGGTAAAGGCCCCGTGGGCGCCTCCGCCTTGCAGGGCGAGATCGACCAGCAACGGTTTGCGACGCGGTGATGGCTGGGCTGTTACAGGTGTTTTGTGCATTGCAACATTGTAGGGGCGTGACAGGTCGCGATCTGGAGAATTTCGATATGCTCCGAAGCCCTCCAAAAAAGTGGTCAGAACATGACCACCTTCACGGACGGGAACTTCTGTCCGCGGCCGGCTTTATTCGCTGCACAGCAAGCGCATGCGCCGTTCGGCGAGCGCAAATGCGTCATCGGTTTCGGCGGACAACACTTGCGCCTTGGCCTGGTCGCAGGCACTGGCCGTCGCGATGTCCGCCGGCTCTGCCGGCGTCGGGGCGGGCGCGGGCGCAGGAGCTGCTGGGCGTGCCGCAGGAGGGGCACAACGTGCATCGGAGACCAGCCGGATATTGCTGAACTGCCCCTGTTCAATGGCAACGCAATCCCCGATGCGTTTGCCGGCCTGGTCCGAGATGATGCGCACCGTGGTGGTCCCGCCGACCAGGACCGTGTACTCATAGGCCTGAGACCGGCCCGCCAGGGTGCCGACGCCTCGGCCGGCAGCCGCACCGCCCAGCGTGCGCAACGCACGGTTGCTGCCGGACTGCCCACTGCCACTGGCCAGGCCAACGCCGCCACCCACGAGCGTGCCGACGTTTTGCGCCGTCGAGTTGTTCACTGTGGTTGCGGCCACGTTGGTGACGCGGCCGTACTGCACGCGTGATTGCGCCTCGGCCGCCGCCGGGACGAGTGCGAAGGCGAGGAGGGCGACAGCAGTCGATGAGGGTAGGAAGGCAATTCGGCTCATGGTCTCTCCAGTGAGTAAGTGGGAAAGATACCACGCATCGGATCGTCAAAAAGGGGCGCTCAGCTTCAGCGTGGGTCGGCGGTGAACTAGATACCCAGCCAGGCCTGCTCCAGCGGCTGGATGGCAACTCGCCAACAAAGCCGCTGGATAGTATCTTGCGGGCGGGTCAGCAAGTAGTTTGCTTTGCCAAGACTGTGTTGCATGGCAACTGTTCAATCCGGAACCGGGCGCGCGCCTGGGTCACCGACTGGCCCATGGCCCTTTCGAGACCCATATTTGTGGGAATAGGCCCAGGTAAATTCAGCGCCATACAAGAATATCTGGGCAGAGTAATAAACCCACAACAGCACGATGATCAGCGACGCCGCTGCCCCGAACGCAGAGGAAACGCCGCTTCTTCCAATGTAGGCCCCGATCAGAAACTTGCCCGCGATAAAGAAAATCGACGTGACGGCAGCACCGATCCAGACATCCTTCCAGTGGATCCCAACCCGCGGCATGGTCTTGTAGATCATCGCGAAAACCGCAGTCGAAAGTCCGAAGCCCAAGGCGAGTTCGATCGCGTTGGCAAAGGTGGCCCAGCCCGTGGAAAGCGGATCCAGCCACCGGCTCAAGGCGGCCAGGCCGGCACTGAACGCCAGTGAAACGGTCAACAGGAAGCCAATTCCGAGGATCATCCCGAAGGACAACAGGCGGCTGCGAACCACGCCCCATAGACCGGAGGTCTGGGCCCGCTGCGGCGCTCGCCAGATTCGATTGAGCGCATCCTGCAACTCGGCGAAAACCGATGTGGCGCCAATGAAGAGAAAGACAAGACCGAAGAGGGTTGCCATCGTGCTGCCAACCGGCCTGCCCGCGCTCTCCATCAGTTCCTGAACCGCCAGCGCGCCAGGTCCGCCCAGCAGAGCTTGCAGCTGCGCGAAGATTGCACCTCGGACCGCGTCCTCGCCAAACACAATCCCTGCGATTGAAATCACGATCAGCAGCAGCGGGGCAATCGAGAACATGGTGTAGAAAGCCAACGCAGCTCCCATGCTTTGGGCATAGTCACTCACCCAATGCACCGCAGCTGTCTTGAAAAGCCCGGCAATACCCTTGACGTCCATGGATGCTCCAGTTCAGTCGCGATTGCCTGAATCAAAGCTGGCCGTTGCGCGACAGCATGACGGCAATCGGTCGCGTTCCGGAGAACTGCGAGAAGACGATGGCCATGACCGCAGTGATCGGGACCGCAAGAAAAGCGCCGGGAATACCCCATACCTCGGACCAGATCGCCAGACTCGCCAAAATGGCAAAAGGACTCAGATTGAGCGAATTTCCCATCATGTACGGGTCGAGAAGGTTGCCGATGGTGAACTGGACAAACGTCAGCGCCAGCAGCAGCCAGAGGATCGTATTCTGGTTTTCGAACTGAACGACTGCCATCACAACCGGAAACAGCACGCCAAGAACCGACCCGATATACGGAACAAAGTTCAGGAGCGTGATCAGCGCAGCCCAGAAGGCGGCGAACTCAAGCCCGAAGACTGCCATGATCGCCCAGCAGATCGCACCCAGCAAGACGCTGAGGAAGGTCTTGAGCGCCATGTAGGAGCCGACTCGCTGGTTGATGTCATTCGTCACCTCCCTGATCCGCAGGACCGTGCGCGGGTCGGTCGAGATGTTCTCGATCTTGGCGGCGAAAGTCCGCTGTTCGATCAGCAGGAACACCGAGTACAGCAACACAACGACAACGCTCGCGACAAGGGACGACACCGAGACCACCATCGATCCAAGCAGCCGCTGGAGGTTGATCTGCGAAAAAAGGTCTGCGCGCAATGTGGCCCAGGTCGGCTCGGACTCGATCCGCAGAAACACGGCGCCCTGCTGGATGATGGCGAGCAGGGACTTCTGATACTGGGGCGCGAGCGCGATGACGCTATCCCTGTTGGAGATGACAAGGTAGGCGAGGGCTGTGACCGTGGCAATGATGATCGACATCGAAAGAAGATAGCGCAGCTGAATCGGCATGCTGCGTCCGAGAAAGGGAACCCGCTTCAAAGCGTGCGCCAGGCCCACAATGACGTAAACCACGACCAAGCCAAAAGCAATGGGGACCAATACGCCTCGCCCGATGTACAGGATCCAGCCGCTGATCAGCACCAGGATCAAGCCGTGGACGAGCGATTGAATTCCGTTCATGGGGAAATGCCTTTTTTGACCATCGTTTTCGTCGCACTATACGTTGGGCCAAGATGGAGCGGGTCGAGGAGGGCGTTGAAAAAGGGCGCCACGGTACCGCAGATCTCCCACCCGGCCAGAGCACGGGACAAGTGTTTCAACACGAGTGGATAATATTCATGTGACGCGGTGGCATCCATTGCGGACCGAAAGACCCTGAGCCGTATTTCACACTCATGAAACGACGATATTTCATTGGCGCGGGCTGCGCTGCCAGCCTGCTGGCAACGGGTTGCGACTTTTCACTTCGTGACGGCGTCTTCAATGCATGCCGCACCGATTTGCCGGCGGATCTTCGCGACCATCCGCTCGTTTTGTCTGCGTGGCGTGGGCTCGATCCGGCAAAAGTCTGGGACACCCATTGCCATGTTTTCGGCGATGGTGACTCTGGCAGCGGCCTCTGGTACAACCCTCGCCTGGACCAGTTCTGGCGGCCGATGGGGTACGTGCAAAAGGGGTTCTATGTCAATGCTTCCTGCGTTGACGAAAGGCCCGGGAATGTCGACCGAAGCTTTGTCGAGCGCCTGCTGGCACAGTGTCGGGACATGGCGCCGGGGTTTCACGCGCTCCTGTTCGCCTTTGACTGGGCGCGAGACGACGCCGGTGCGCCGATGCCGGAGCGCTCGACCTTCCACGTGCCGGACGATTACGTGGCCGGACTTGCAAAGAAGTATCCAGCCCATCTTGCCTGGGCCGCATCGATTCATCCCTATGACCCGCGTGCGCTGGATCGCCTGGACGCCGCGGCGGGGAGCGGCGCGCGTGCCGTCAAGTGGCTGCCGTCGGCCCAGAACATCGACCCGGCCGACGCGCGCTGCGATCGTTTCTATGCCCGGCTTGCCGCGTTGAAGCTGCCGTTGATCACCCATGCGGGCGACGAGCGCGCCGTGCACGGCTTTGGTGAGCACCTCGGAAATCCCTTGCGGCTGCGGCGCCCGCTCGATGCCGGGGTCAAAGTGGTGGTGGCACACTGCGCATCCCTGGGGGACGGGCACGACACCGACAAGGGTGGATCGGCCCTGGTTCCCAATTTCGATCTGTTCGCACGACTCATGGGTGAGCCGAACTACCGAAGCAATCTGGTCGGCGACATTGCGGCAATTACCCAGGGCAACCGGATGGGCGTGGTGGGCACTCTGCTTGAGCGCCGCGATTGGCACGCGCGCCTGCTGAACGCCTCGGACTACCCATTGCCCGGCGTGGTGCCCCTGATCTATCTGAAGTCGCTTTTTGATCAGAAGTTGCTGGACCCCGCCGCGCTGGAAGTCTTGCGCAGACTGCGTGATATCAATGTTCTGCTGTTCGATTTTGTGCTCAAGCGCAGTCTGGCGCTCGACGGCCGGGGGTTCTCGGCATCGGTGTTCGAGACATCGCCGTTTTTCAAGCGGCCGTCGTGATTGACTGACCCACTGATTGATAGGAGAAACTGATGAAGCCTTATGTTGTCGGAAGCCTGGTGATGGCGATGCTGGCTGGCTGTGCTGGCACCATGGATGGAGGCGGGCCGGCGGGTTCTCCGGAGAGGAAGATGGCGCCTGACATGCACACCAGCCAGAATTCGCTCGATTGGGCAGGCGCGTACGAAGGTGTGCTGCCCTGTGCCGATTGCCCCGGGATCAAGACGCGCCTGACACTCAAACCGGACGGGCGCTACGAATTCTCGACCCAATACCTTGATCGCCAGCCAGCCCCGACCGTCGAGACCGGCAAGTTCTTCTGGAACGCCGGCGGCAATGGAATCACGCTGGAAGGCAGCGGCCAGCGCTTTGCGGTGGGCGAAGGGCGTTTGTTGGCGCTTTATCGTGACGCGCCGACGGACTGGTCGCGTTCGCCGAATCAGGTGCTGAAACGGGTTTCCGGCACCGTGCCGGCGCCGACGCCGACAGCTGCGGCGGCCTTGCTCCAGACCCTGGAAGACCATCGATGGACACTCGCATCAGCCGCTGATGCCCAGGGTCAGCGGATTGGCGTGCTTCTGCCCGACGCCACCCGTCCGTTTGTTATCAGTTTTTCGGGATCGAGACTGCAAGCCCAGGGCGGGTGTAACCAGTTGACCGGGTCGTTCCAACTCAGCCCCGAGGGGGTGTTGTCCGTGGGCCGGATGGCGTCGACCATGATGGCCTGCGAGGCGCCACTGATGCAGGCGGACAAGGCGCTGTCCGACATGCTGGCCAGGGGCATGAGGGTCGAGCTGACCAAGGGCACGCCGCCGACCCTTCGTTTGCTCGATCCGTCGAAAGCCAGCGTGACGCTGACCGGGCAGGCGACGCCGGAGGCGCTTTATGGGCCTGCAGCCCGGATCTTCATGGAGGTCGCGGCCCAACGGGTGTCCTGCAAGAACCCCCTGAACGGTGAAACCTTTTGTCTGCAGGTTCGTGAACGGAACTTCGACGAAAAAGGACTGCTGGTTGGTGTGCCCGGGGAATGGCGGCCCATGTACGAGAGCATCGAGGGGTATCAGCACACACCAGGCGTGCGCAATGTTCTGCGCCTGAAGAAGTTCCAGCGTCCTGCATCGCAGGCGCGCGCTTCGACATCGGTCTACGTGCTGGACCTGATCGTCGAGTCCGCGACGGTCAAACCTTGATCGCTGCCGCGTTCAAGCGGGGCGGCCGGCTCAGTGGGCAGGCTCGCCAGATCTGAGGTGACCGGGCTCTGCAAGGAGCATCTGTGTCAAGTCTGGGTTTGACTTAACATAATATACATCGTATGAAGTAATGCGCCAACCCTCGACGGGTCACAAACCGGAATCACCACTTGCCCTTGGGCTGCCGGCTGCGTACAAAAGCAGCGATCAATTCAGCCGATTCCTTGCGTCCCGCGCGATTGGCGAAGTCGATGGCCGACAATCCCTGAAGGTTCTTCAGCATGGGATCGGCGCCTTCATCGAGCAGCACCTTGACGGCTTCCGGGGTCCCATAGTGCGCCGCCATCATCAGTGGCGTGGTGCCACTCGGCGCCGCGGAGTCAATGTACGCATGTTTGTCCAGCAAGAGCCGGATGACGGCCACGTGTCCATTGGTTGCTGCGTAGTGCAACGGCGTCCAGCCCGGCTTGTTGACATCGGCGCCACGTTCAATCAATCGGCTTGCCAGATCGAACTGGCCTTTGAGCGCACTGATCATCAGGGGGCTTTCGTCCTGCGCGGTACGCGACTCGACGTCGGTCTTGGGCCAGTCGATCAAAGTGATGGCCACCTTGGGCGCAGGCTCCCGGACCGCGAGGAACAAGCCATGAAATCCTTTGGGATCCCTTGTGTTCGGGTCAAAACCCCGGCTCAGCAGGGCCTTGACGGTTCTGTCGTCGTCCTGCCGGATTGCCGTAAAAAAATCCTCATAGGAACCTGCTTTAGCCGAACTAAATACAATTAAAACAATAAGATAAACGACATATTTAATGTTTTTTGTCATATTCATATTCACAAAAAAAGACGGTCAAAATTGGCGCTTGTCAGGTCCGCAATGGTTTCGACGGGAAGATTCCGCAACGCGGCCAGTTGCTGCGCAACAAAGGGCACATAAGAGGGATTGTTGAGCTTTCCGCGATGTGGCACGGGGGCCAGATAAGGACTGTCGGTCTCGATCAACAGGCGATCCAACGGAACAAACGCGGCGACCTCCCGAAGGTCCCTTGCACTTTTGAAGGTCAGAATGCCGGAAAACGAAATGTAGTACCCCAAATCAAGCGCCGCCCGGGCCACCTGCAGTGTCTCGGTAAAGCAGTGGAAAACTCCGCCAGCAGATCCAACCCGTCCATCCTCACCTTCCTCCTTCAGGATGGCAAGCGTATCGTCGGACGCACTACGGGTATGGATGACCAGCGGAACACCCACCTGGCGCGCTGCACGGATATGGGTACGAAAACGCGCGCGCTGCCATTCCATGTCAGCCACCGAGCGCCCCCCTTTTCGGTTGTCCATCTGGTAATAGTCCAGACCGGTTTCACCGATGGCCACGACCCTTGGCAAGGCAGCGGCTTGCACCAGATCGGCCACACCGGGTTCCGTCACGCCTTCATTGTCCGGATGAACCCCCACTGTCGCCCAGAAATTGTCGTACCGGGTCGCAAGCCCATGCACCGCCGGAAACTCTTCCATCGTGGTGCAGATACAGAGGGCTCGGACAACACGCGCAGCGGCCATTGCCTCTCGAATCGCCGTGAGCTGGCTGGTGAGTTCAGGGAAGCTCAGGTGGCAATGGGAATCGGTAAACATCAAACGTCAATCAAATGAAATACGAACCGCCACCCAGGGAGTCCGGAAGCGATTGATCGAGGAGCTCCGTCCCCGTGCAGCATCGCCACTGTTTGCGGCAGCTTCAGATGGTCTGGGTCGGCCGCTCGGAGGCCAGGTGCGAGCCGAGGATCTCCTCGATCTTCAGCTTGAGCAGGTGGGATTTTTCATCGGAGGGGAAACGGATGCCCACGCCCTGCGTACGATTGCCCGCCGCACGCGCCGGCGTCACCCAGGCCACCTTGCCAGCCACGGGATACCGCTGCGGATCGTCAGGCAGGGACAGCAGCACGTAGACGTCATCGCCCAGCCGGTATTCACGTGTCGTCGGAATGAAGATACCGCCATCGGCAAACAGGGGAATGTACGCCGCATACAACGCGGCCTTTTCCTTGATCGCCAGCTGGATGACACTGGGACGGGGGGTGGACGGAGCAGTGGATGTCATGGGTTTGGACATAACGATCAAGTTTAGGGCAAATGCAAGATGCGTTGGGCCTGGGTTGCGAGCGATTCGAGCAGCAATCCTGCATTGAAAGGGTGTTCCGCCGTGCGCGCCGCCTGGCTCAGGGCCTTTGACCAGTCCCCCAGCATGGACAGGCAAGGGCCTGGTTTGGCAGTGGGCAGGTCCGCAGCATCAAAAAACCGGGGGGCCGCACCCACGTGGCGGGCCAGAAGGTCATGGCACAGCTTGTGAAGTGCGTCAACCGCCTGAGGGGGCGTGAAATCAGCCAAAGCGGCTGCGTCACCGCGGGCCATCGCTCGGGGCAACTGAGCCCAGTTCTGCGCTGCACGGGCTGATTGGGCAGAACGCAAAGCGTCCTCAGGCCGGCCGCCGGCCGCGCGAAGGAGTACGCGTGCATCTTCGCTTCGAACCCCCTGCCCGGCCAGCCACGCCAATGCCTGTTCGGTTTCGGGCCAGACCATGGCATGCCCGAGGCAACGGCTTCGGATGGTCGGGAGCACCTGATGCGCCGCTTCGCTGCCCAAAACGAACCGCACATCGCCCGGCGGTTCTTCCAGTGTCTTGAGCAACGCGTTGGCGGTGACATGATTCATGCGCTCCGCCGGATACACCAGCACGGCCTTGCCGCGGCCACGGCTGCTGGTTCGCTGGGCAAACTCGACCGCGTCTCGCATCGCCTCGACGCGGATTTCCTTGCTGGGCTTGCGTTTTTTGTCGTCGATCTCGCCCTGCGCCTTTTCACTCAAGGGCCAGCCGCGTTCGATCATCACCGTCTCGGGCATCAACACGGTCAGGTCAGCATGGGTGCGAACGGCAATCGCATGGCAGCTGGCACAGCGGCCGCATGCCCCCTGCCCGCTTGCGTTTTCGCACAACCAGGCGCTGGCCAGCGCCATCGCGACATCGTACTGCCCGAGGCCCGACGGTCCATGCAAAAGCCACGCGTGGCCACGCTGTTCCAGCAACTGGCGGGTTTGTGCGGCAATCCACGTCGCAACAACGGGTGCGGGATTCACGAATCGGGCCCTTCGACTGACACTGCAGCCTCAACATCGGCCCAGACGGCCTCGCGCGGCTGGTCGGCATTGATGCGGACATATCGCGCCGGGCTCTCGGCCATGCGACGTGCGTAACCGGAACGAACCTTCTCAAAAAAAACGACCGGTTGCGATTCAAATTTGTCCGGCATGCGAGCACCGGCCACGCGCTCAGCGGCAATTTCGGGTGCCAGGTCGAACCAGACCGTCAGGTCAGGCTGGCGGATTGCCTTGCCTGGTGCGCCCGGCAATTGCTGGACCCACTTTTCCAGTGTTGAAAGTATGGACAGGTCAAAGCCCCGCCCCCCACCCTGGTAGGCGAACGTGGCGTCGGTAAAGCGGTCGCACAACACCACGTCCCCCCGCGCCAGCGCCGGCTCGATGACCAGTTGCAGATGGTCCCGGCGCGCGGCGAAAATCAGCAGTGCCTCCGTCAGGGAGTCCATGGCGTCGTTGAGCACCATGGCGCGCAGCTTTTCGGCCAGTGGCGTGCCGCCCGGCTCCCTTGTCAGTGTGACCTGTCGGCCCCGCGAGCGGAAGGCCGCAGCCAGCGCATCAATGTGGGTCGACTTGCCGGCACCGTCGATGCCTTCGAAGCTGATGAAATATCCGTGGCTCATGGTGTCATTGTCCACGCTGGAACTTGTTGACAGCGCGATTGTGTTCATCCAGCGTGGCACTGAACTGGCTGCTGCCATCGCCGCGTGCCACGAAGTACAAGGCTTTGGTCTGCGCCGGTTGCACCGCCGCCAGCAACGAAGCCTTGCCCGGCATGGCGATGGGGGTGGGCGGCAGGCCGGCGCGCGTGTAGGTATTCCACGCGGTATCGGCCTGAAGATGCCGTTTGCGCAAGTTGCCGTCGAACGCCTCCCCAAGCCCATAGATCACGGTCGGGTCGGTCTGCAGCATCATGCCGATGCGCAGCCGGTTGACAAAAACACCGGAAATCATGGCCCGATCGGCGGGCTTTCCGGTTTCCTTCTCGACAATGCTGGCCAAAATGAGCGCTTCGGTGGGCGTCTTCAGCGGGGTATCGGGTGCGCGTTGTGCCCACGCTGCGTCGAGCTTCCTTTCCATCGCGTGCAGGGCGCGCCGTAACACCGCCAGATCGCTGGAGCCCTTGGCATAGGTATAGGTGTCCGGGAAGAAGCGCCCTTCCGCGGGAAGGCCTGCCCGCCCCAGCTGGCTCATGATCATTTCGTCGGAAAGATTCTCGGTATCGGGTTTGAGCTGTTCAGCTCGGGACAGCGCCTGGCGAACCTGGCGCCAGTTCCAGCCTTCCACCAGCGTGACGCTGCGCAGGGACTCCTCGCCGCGAACCAGCATCTGCAAAAGGGTTCGGGGCGTAGCGCCACGCGCAAGTTCATAACTGCCAGCCCGAATCTGCCGGGCATCGCCCGAGAGGCGAAACCACCAGAAAAGCAACGTCGGGTTGACGTCGACGCCGGCTTCCGCCGCCGCCTGTGCCACGCCGCGCGGTGATGTGCCGGGTTCGATCGACAGGTCCACTGTTTCACTGCTGAGCGCCAGCGGCTGGTTGAGCCACCATGCTGCGGCGCCAGCCAGCAACCCGGCGATCAACAGCCCCATGATCAATATTCGACGCACAACCCTGCCACCTTCTTGAATTCGATCGGGGATGATAATTCACCCATGATTGAAGCCCCCCCCCTCTGCTGAACGGTGTTGCCACCTTGTCTCATCTGGGCGTGATTCGCGTCGAAGGTGATGATGCCGCCCGATTCCTGCAAGGGCAGCTGACACAGGATTTCGCGCTGCTCGGCCTTTCTGAAGCGAGACTGAGCGCTTTTTGTTCCGCCAAAGGCCGCATGCAGGCCAGTTTCATTGCCTTCAAGCGCAGCCCGACCGACATCTTGCTGGTTTGCAGCCGAGACATTCTGGCGGCGACGCTCAAGCGATTGAGCATGTTTGTTCTGCGTGCCAAAGCCCGTCTGACCGATGCGAGCCATGAGTTCGGTCTGGCCGGCCTGGCTGGAATCGCTCTTGAATCGATAGCTGGTAAAGACCATTCCACGATGGAAAAGATCGATTTCAATGATGGAAACCTGATCTGGTTGCCGCCTGCTGGAACCGAGCCTCGCGCGCTCTGGATTGCACCGGCGGGCGTCCCCTTCCCGCCGGGTCCGGCAATGGCGCAGGAGCGCTGGCTCTGGGGCGACGTTGCCAGCGGCGTCGCGACAGTCACCGCGCCCATCGTCGATGCCTTCGTGCCCCAGATGCTGAATTACGAGTCCGTCGGGGGCGTGAATTTCAAGAAAGGCTGTTATCCGGGTCAGGAAGTTATCGCCCGCAGCCAGTTTCGCGGCATTTTGAAACGAAGGGCGTATCGGGTCCATGGAGAGGCACCCATGCACGTCGGTCAGGAGATTTTCACGACCACTGACCCGGAGCAACCCTGCGGTCTGGTGGCGCAAAGCGCGCCAACGCCGGGTGGCGGGCATGACGCCATTGTGTCGATTCAGGTCAGTGCCGCTGAATCCGGGGATCTGCATCTGGGCTCGGCGCTGGGCCCGGGCGTAAGACTGTTGCCCCTGCCCTACCCCCTGCTGGCTGATATTTAGGGTGTTGCCGGCGCCACGGCGCATTTGACCGCAGTTTCGCAACTTCCTGAGGCATGGGCCTGCGGCCTACAACTTGGGAAGGTAGCCGGGTGGAATCCGGGCGCGCACCGCGTTCTTTTCTGCCTCGGTTGCGGCGAGCAGCGCTGCACGGTACGCCGCCAGCGCCTTGGCTTCGTCCTTGACCTCGGTGTCCGATGCATAGATGTTGCCGATCTTCAACCAGCCATCCACGGTGTGTGCTGGCCATCCCCTGCTGCGCAATTCCAGCGCCTTCAGTGCCACAGGCCAGTCCCTGGCCCGCACGGCCAGCACATAGGCGGCATTGACCAGATCGAAGTCATAAGCGCCAGCCGCCAGCAGGGACTTGGCTTGCTGGTAGGCCTGTGGCTCCTTGCCTGTACGGCTCAGCAGAATGATTTCCAGCGAATTCACGGAAGCCGCGTTGGGCTGCAGTTGACGGGCCCGGGCAAGGTATTCCATCGCCTTCTCGTTTTGCCCAAGTTGGGCATAGCCGCGCGCCACATTGGAGATGATGGCCACCACGTAGGGGCGAGAACTCAGCACCGACTCCCAGATCCAGACGGCATTCTTCCAGTCACCCCATTTGGCCAGTTCATCGGCCACCATGGGGGTGATTTTGCGGTAGTGCGGATTGATATCGATGCCGTCCTTGATCAGCGCCAGCATTTCGCGCTTCGCCTTGTCCCATCTGGGGTTTTGATAGTCACCCGATTGGGAGACGGTGAGCGCAATCTTGACGGCCTTGACGATCTTGCTTTCGGAGACGGCTGCCTGCCGGGAAACATAGGCTGCCAACGCCAGGCAGACCATCATTGCAACGGCGCCAACCTTCGAATAGACCGGCTTCCAAGGCAGGCGGGCAGCGCTTGCGAATCCCCGGTAGCCCAGCCGGGCGTCCGACGCGGCGAGGATCGCCAGCGTCAACGCAAACAAGGCGCCGGTGCTGGCCATGCGCCAGGGAAAGCCGGCATTGCTGACAATCAGGAACATCAGGAGGCTGAGCAAGGTAAGCGCGCGCAATGGCGCTTCGACCTGTCCTTCGGCACTGCGATTCCGGAGGGTCCTCCAGGCGGCGTGCGTCAAGTAGGCAAGCAGGCCCAACAGACACAACCAGCCGGTCAGCCCGTACTCCGCCAGCAGTTGCAGGATTTCGTTGTGGGCGTAGTAGTCGGTTTCAAGTTGCGACCCTTCAGCCTGGTACAAAGGGATATCGACTTCCCAGGCACCGGCACCGACCCCTGAAAAAGGCCGCGCCTTGATGATGTTGGCAGTCGCCTTCCACATGACGAGGCGAATCGAGAACGAGCGCTGCGTGTACTCCTCGGCTTCCGTCATTGATCTGGAACGGGAAAATGCGCGCTCCAGGGCATTCACTCCGCGCTGCTCCGTCTTGTATTCCTCCATCAGTCTGGCGTTGTTGTTGGGGATCAGCCCAAGGCCCAGGACCGTCCCCAGCAACACGCCGGACAACAGCATCCGGCTGGCTCGATGCCAGCGATAAAACTCGAACTGCTTTCGGTAGAGGTACAGGATCACAGGCAGAACCAGTGTCATGGCCAGGATCGCCAACAACGCGGAGCGGGTGCCCGTCATCATGATGGCCACGACATTGAAGCCGGTGGTAAAGGCCAGTAGCGCAATCTGGGCCGAAGCCCTGGCGCGCGCGATGAGCAGCACCGAGAATGGCAGGGTACAAACCACGTACTCCGCAAAGAAGTTCCGGTTCACAAAGGTCGATGCCGGATTCGGTCCCTGGGGAAAATACCTGAAATCAACCCAGAACTGCAATGCCGTCCAGAGCGAGGCCATGACCGCTCCCCAATGTATGCCCCAGGCCAGGGCCGGCAATCGTTCGCGGCTCAGCGTGTTCAGACCGAGCCACAGCAACAGGCTGAAGATGAACCAGCGAATGGCCTCCACCGCGCCCAGGTAGGTGTGCGACCAGGCCATGCTGCCCAGCGCATAGGCCATCAAGGTCAGCGGCAGCCCGATCAGTGCATGCCACCGCAGGCCATCGTGCCGTTTGCGCTGCTGCCAGAAAAACAGCAAGCCAGCGATCAGTGCGCCAAAAGACACGACGATGGACTTCAGCGTGTCTTGCAGCATTTCCTCGTTGGGCACGCCCACCGCTGGTGCGAGAAACATCATCGCGCCGAGCAAACCGACGGTCCAGGCGCCGGGACCGACTTCCGCAGGCAGGGCGTGCTTGTCGGATGGGCCACTGCGCAATGGCTGGGCACGGAAACCCGCTTCCCGCGCTGGCGCGCCGGAGTTGAAAGCGGACTCGGAACCCGATGAGGCGCCCGGTTTTCCTGCGCCCGCGCCGGGCGCCGGTTTACCGCTTGAGGCATTGCGTCTTTTCTTGGTGGCCATGAGATTCGGGGTGTCGTCCAGCGGCGTAGCGAGCAGCGCTTGAAGCGGTCGTCACGCGGCAAACTGCGTATTGTCGCTGTTCAGGCCGGTTTCAGAACCTGGGTGGCCGGTCCTGTCCAGCCATTCAGCGGATCCGGAACATCTCCACATGGGGAATCCCGACTTCATCAAACTCAGGGCCGCGGCACGAAAATCCCTGCCGCGCATAGAAGCCAGCCGCACTGCGCTGCGCGTGCAGCACGACTTCGCGGTCGCCGCGGGCCCACGCCGCGTCCAGAAGTGCCTTCAACACATCACGTCCCAGGTCGGTGCCCCGCATCACGCGAATGACGGCCATGCGGCCGATCTTGCCCACGCCCGGTGCCTGCACCAGCAGCCGCCCGGTCGCCAGCGGCTGGCCGAGGCGGTTGCGGATGACGGCGTGCAGCGCGCTGGCATCGGCTGCGTCCCATTCCATGTCCATGGGTATCGCCTGTTCCTGCACGAAGACCTCGGTGCGAACCGTCGCGGCGTCAGTGCCCAGGGTTGCCCAGGTCCCGGTGAGCAGCGTCACCACCGACTGACCCGCCTCATAGTCCTCCAGGATGCCGCGCAGCAAGGCAGGCACCGGGCGCGAGGTCTGCGTGGCCGGATTGGCGAAAACGTAAACCAGCTCGCAGGTGATGAGAAGGTGGTCGCCCCGAAAAATGGCTCCCGAGAACGCCATGGACGAGGTGCCGATGCGCGTACATTTCAGCGCCACGTCGATCTGGTCGTCCGCGCGGGCCGAGGCGTGGAACTCCACAGTGGCCTTCTTCACGTAGAGGTCGCCGTCGAGTTGCACCATTGCCGCCTCGTACGGCAGGCCGATGGCACGCCAGTAGTCCGCAATGGCGGTGTCGAAGTACATCAGATAGTGTGCGTTGAAGACGATCTTCTGCATATCCACCTCGGCCCAGCGCACGCGCAGGCGGTGAAAAAACCGGAAGTCTTGTCGTTTCATGGTGTGTGTTTCGTGAAAAGTGAAGTCAGGCGGGCAGAAAGGCGTGTCTCAACGCGCGAGCGGCGTCGTTGTGCGCCGCCAGCGCCTCCGGAATCGCCCGACCCATGTTGATGAAGCCGTGCACCACGCCGTGGTAGATCTCCAGATCCACCGGGACGCGGGCGGCTCGCAACCGGTCGGCGTAGAGAACGCCTTCATCGACCAGCGGATCGCACTCGGCCAGCCCGATCCATGCCGGCGCCACGCCCTCAAGCTCACGGACCTGGCCGGTTTCGTCCCGCCCGTCCATCGGCGCGAAGCGCCAGTCGTTTCGGTCGTCCTCAGCGCGCAGGACGTGGCCAAAAAAGTAGCTGATGTGCGCCTCTTCCAGCATGAAGCCGTGGGCAAAAGTGTGGTGCGATGGCGTGTCCTGATGGCCGGCGCAGCCGGGGTAGAACAGCAGTTGCAGCACCAGTGGCAGGCCGGCATCACGGGCCATCACCGCGCAGACTGTCGCCAGCGTGCCGCCGGCACTGTCGCCCCCCACCGCCAGGCGCGAAGCATCCAGACCCAGCGCATCGGCCCGATCGCGCAGCCCCATCAAGCTGTCCCAGGCGTCGTGGACGCCGGTCGGGAACTTGTACTGCGGCGCCAGCCGGTAGTCGACCGAGACCACGGCGCAATGCGCCAGGTGGCTCAGGTGGCGGCACAGCACGTCGTGCGTCGCCACACTGCCGACGGTGAAGCCACCGCCATGGAAGTACAGGAGCACCGGAAGGGGTGCATCGGCTGAATGGACTTCCGGCGCGTAGAGCCGGGCCGCCAGCCTATGACCATCCCGCGCGCTGAAATGCAGATCCTCCACCCGCGCCAGCTTGTGCGGCGCCAGTTCCAGGACGCCAGCCCCGGCCTCATACGCAGCGCGGGCCTGATCGGGCGTCAAGGCATGCAAGGGCGGGCGACCGGCGCGCACGATGCGGTCCAGCACGCCGCGCATGGCGGGTGTCAGCAAGGCCCGGGGGTTGCGTTGGTGACTCATGAAAGGTGTCGAGGGTCGTTAAAGTACGAGGCTGGCATCCTACAGGGCACCCGACATGGCTTTCATCTTCTATGTGACTCAGATTCAGATCGATTTCGGCGCCATCGGGCTGCTGAAATCGGAGTGCGAGCGCGTCGGTATCCGTCGGCCGCTGATTGTGACGGACCCCGGCGTGAAGGCGGCGGGTCTCCTGCAGAAGGCGCTCGACGCCCTGCCCGGTCTGCCGGTTGCCGTGTATGACCAGACACCCTCGAATCCAACCGAAGCCGCCGTTCGGGCGGCCGTGGAGGTCTTCAAGACCCACAACTGCGACGGCCTGATCGCAGTGGGTGGCGGCTCGGCCATCGACTGCGCCAAGGGCGTGGCCATCGCCGCCACGCACGACGGTCCGCTGAAGACCTACGCCACCATCGAAGGAGGCTCGCCGAAAATCACCGACCGCGTCGCGCCGCTGATCGCCGTGCCCACCACCGCCGGCACCGGCAGCGAAGTGGCGCGCGGGGCCATCGTCATCGTGGACGACCACCGCAAGCTGGGTTTCCACAGCTGGCACCTGGTGCCCAAGACGGCCATCTGCGACCCCGAACTCACGCTGGGCCTGCCACCCCTGCTGACCGCCGCCACCGGCATGGATGCCATCGCGCACTGCATGGAAACCTTCATGGCGCCGCCTTTCAACCCGCCGGCCGACGGTATCGCGCTCGACGGCCTGACCCGCGGCTGGGCGCACATCGAGCGCGCCACGCGGGATGGCTCCGACCGCGAGGCGCGCCTGAACATGATGAGCGCCTCCATGCAGGGTGCCATGGCCTTCCAGAAGGGCCTGGGCTGCGTGCACTCGCTCAGCCACAGCCTGGGCGGCGTGAATCCACGTTTGCACCATGGCACGCTCAACGCGATGTTCCTGCCGGCGGTCATCCGATTCAACGCGTCGGCCGAGTCGATGCAAAAGGAAAAACGCCTGGACCGCATGGCCAACGCCATGGGACTGGCGTCGGGCCATCAGATTCCCGACGCGATCCGCGACATGAACGCCCGCCTCGGCCTGCCCACGGGCCTGGCGGCGATGGGTGTCACTGAAAGCCAGTTCGACGATGTGATTCGGGGAGCAATGGCCGACCATTGCCACAAGACCAATCCGCGCATCGCGACGCCCGATGAATACCGGCAGATGCTGGTCGATTCCCTATAAGGTCTCGATGGCCGCCACATCGGGACGATCCAGCCATGCCTGAAACTCTTCTGCGAGTTGCCGGCTGGCAGCAACCGCCGTGTTCCAGGCCTTGACGCGGCGCGCCAGGTCATTGCCGTACCGCGGAAAATCCGTCCGGTCGGGCAGCTTGCCGTTGGGCAGGGTCTTCACCCAGGCAGGGTCCGGCGCCAGCACGATGACGTTGTCCAGGAAGTGGGTGGCGTGGTGCCGCCATTTAAGGCTCTTGTCGAGCCAGCCGGGCACGATAGCCTTCTGAAAGTGGGGGTACAACACCAGGCCGGGCGCGTCCGGCGCCGGGTTCGGTGCCGCAGCGTTGTAGTCCAGGTGAAGGTGGTAATCGGTGATGCCGCCGTCCCAGTAGGCCCCAGGGGGGGCACCGGGGATGTCATGCACCGACTGCAGCACAAAAGGAATCGAGCAACTCGCCTGCAGGGCGGGATTGAAGTTCGCCTCGTTCAGGCGGACCTGGCGCGTGCGATAGTCCTGGTGGCCAAATGGCAGGGCCGCGCACGGGGCGTCGGGTAGCGGGCCTGCGGGCGTGGAGAAAACGACCCGCTCCAGCCAGGCGCCCATGGCCTTTCGATGGATCGCATTGGTCACGAATGCGCCCAAGTAACCCAGCGGCGTGCGCAGGCTGTGTTCACGTCCGAGGAGATGGCGTCCCCGCGACGTGAGGATGTGCAGCCGATATCGGGGATGGTTCAGCACCTCCCCCAGCCTGCCTCCAAAGAAAGCCTGGAGGTTTTGACCAAACACCGCGCTGACGTGGGCTGCGGTCGGCCGCTTCTGGCCCGGTTGCAGTTCGTAGTGCTGGCGAATGTAGTCGTGCTCCAGCCGCTCGAAGGCCGTGACCGGATCGTTCAGGCAGGCCGTCGCCATGCGCCAGGCACCGATGGATGCACCCACCAGATGAACTTCGTGGGCGCTTCCCGCCAGCCAGTCGCCAAAGATGAAGCGGTCAAGCGGCCCCAGGATCAACCCCTTCGGACCACCGGCCGCACCTGGAATGACGCGAATATCCTGCGGGCGCAGGCCGTGCTGCGCGACGTGCTGGCGGGCGCGGGGGCCGGCATGGATGCGCAGGGCTTTCATGTCGCCATTTTGCCGTGAAAATCAGGAATTATGAACATAATTGGCACTTCTCCAGCGCCAAATGGTCATCTTCAGCTATCAAAAAAATACTCTTCGCTTCGAACCGGCTCCCTCAGCCAGACGATTTCTGAAGTTTGGCGAAGGCTGAGGCCATTGCCGTCGAGGAAGCGGGGGCCAACACGCCGCGCTGTGGCGTCCGCTGGCCGCGCCCCGCGCCTTCGAACCGGTTGTCGCGGGGGCCGTCCCGGCGCGGCGGTGCTTCGCCGAGCTTCATCGTCAGGCCGATGCGCTTGCGCTCCACATCGACTTCCACCACCCGCACCTTGACGATGTCGCCGGTCTTGACCACGTCGCGCGCGTCGGTGGTGAAGCGGTGGCTGAGCTGGCTGACGTGGACCAGGCCGTCCTGGTGCACGCCGAGGTCCACGAACGCGCCGAAGGCCGCCACGTTGCTGACCGTGCCCTCCAGGATCATGCCGGGCTGCAGGTCGCGGATGTCTTCCACGCCCTCGTTGAAGCGCGCCACCTTGAAGTCGGGGCGCGGGTCGCGGCCGGGTTTTTCCAGCTCGCCGAGGATGTCCTTCACCGTGATGACGCCGAAGCTGCTCGTTGGCAAACAGCTCGGGCTTGAGCGTTTTCAGCATCTCGGCCCGGCCCATCAGCTCGGCCACGGGTTTGCCGGTGGTCGCGATGATCTGCTCCACCACGGGGTAGGTTTCGGGGTGCACCCCGGTCATGTCCAGCGGGTTGTCGCCGCCGCGGATGCGCAGGAAGCCGGCGCTCTGCTCGAAGGTCTTGGCGCCCAGACCGGCCACGTCCAGCAGTTGCTTGCGGTTGCGGAAGGCGCCGTGGGCCTCGCGCCAGCGCACCACGGACTTGGCCACGCCGGCCGACAGGCCCGGACACGCGCGACAGCAGCGGCACGCTGGCGGTGTTCAGGTCCACACCCACGGCGTTCACGCAGTCTTCCACCACCGCCTCCAGCGCGCGGGCCAGCTCGCTCTGGTTCACGTCGTGCTGGTACTGGCCGACGCCGATGGATTTGGGGTCGATCTTCACCAGCTCGGCCAGCGGGTCCTGCAGGCGGCGGGCGATGCTGGCGGCGCCGCGCAGGCTGACGTCCACGTCGGGCATTTCCTGGGATGCAAATTCGCTGGCGGAATACACCGAGGCGCCGGCCTCGCTGACCACTATCTTTTGAATAGCGGCTGGTGACCATTCGGCGCTGGGATGGGCCGTTTTTTCCATCAATTTCAGCAAATCGGCGGCCAGACGGTCGGTTTCGCGGCTGGCGGTGCCGTTGCCGATGGCGATCAGGTTCACGCCGTGCTTTTCGCAGAGCCGGGCCAGGGCGTGCAGCGAGCCGTCCCAGTCCTTGCGCGGCTCATGCGGGTACACCGTGGCGGTGTCCACCAGCTTGCCGGTGCCGTCCACCACCGCCACCTTCACGCCGGTGCGGATGCCGGGGTCCAGCCCCAGCACCACGCGCGGGCCGGCGGGCGCGGCCAGCAGCAGGTCGCGCAGGTTGTCGACAAACACCTTGATCGCCACCTTTTCCGCGTCTTCGCGCAGGCGGGTGAACAGGTCGCGCTCGGTGGACAGGCTGAGCTTGACGCGCCAGGTCCAGGCCACGCACTTGCGCAGCAGGTCGTCGGCGGGGCGGCCCTGGTGGCTCCAGCCGAGGTGCAGCGCGATCTTGCCCTCCGCCAGCGAGGGCACCGCGGGCGCCTTGCGGTCCGCGGGCGGTGGCTCGGCGCCGGCCAGGGGTTCGGGCTGGACCAGTTTGGCGTCCAGGATGTCGAGCGCACGCCCCCGAAACACGGCCAACGCCCGGTGCGAGGGCACCCGGCCGATGGGCTCGTCGTAGTCGAAGTAGTCGCGGAACTTGGCCACATCGGGGTGGTTTTGATCCTTGCCGGCCATCAGGCTGGATTTCAGGAGGCCGTTGGCCCAGAGCCATTCGCGCAGGCTCTGCACCAGCACGGCGTCTTCGGCCCAGCGCTCGCTCAGGATGTCGCGCACGCCGTCGAGCACCGCTGGCACGGTCGAAAAGTCGCCCCCCTCCACGCTGCCGGCCGGGCGCACGAAGACCTCGGCCTCGGCGGCCGGGTTCAGCGACGGGTCGGCGAACAGGCGCTCGGCCAGGGGCTCGATGCCGGCCTCGCGGGCGATCTGGCCTTTGGTGCGGCGCTTGATCTTGTAGGGCAGGTACAGGTCTTCGAGCTCCTGCTTGGTCGGTGCTGCCTCGACGGCGGCGCGCAATTCGGGCGTGAGTTTTCCCTGCTCGTCGATGGCCTTGAGGATCGACTCGCGCCGGTCTTCCAGCTCGCGCAGGTAGCCCAGGCGGTACTCCAGCTCGCGCAGCTGGATGTCGTCGAGCCCGCCGGTTACTTCCTTGCGGTAGCGCGCGATGAAGGGCACCGTGGCGCCGCTGTCGAGCAGTTCCACGGCAACCTTGACCTGTTGCGGGGTGACGCGGATTTCCGCGGCGATTTGCGAGATGATTTTTTGCATGGAAAGAGGTTGGGTCAGCGGGCAAAGCGCGCGAGTGTGCCACAGGCGCATAGCCGTCTCCGGGCGCTCGACCCGAGACGCGACGCCCTCGCAGGACACGTATTCAGCCGCGGATGCGCACGACCACCCGACCGCGCACCCGGCCGTCCATCAGGGCATGAGCTTTTTCAATGGCGGCTGACAGCGGGATTTCCTCGACCAGCGTCTCCAGCAGGGCCGGATCCAGGTCACGCGCCAGCCGGTCCCAGGCGCGCTGGCGACGGGCCAGCGGCGCCATCACCGAATCGATCCCCGCCAGCGTCACGCCGCGCAGGATGAAGGGCATCACCGTGGTCGGCAAGTCCATGCCCTGTGCCAGGCCGCAGGCAGCGACCACGCCGCCGTAACGGGTTTGCGCCAGGGCATTGGCCAAGGTGTGGGAGCCCACGGCATCCACCACGCCGGCCCAGCGCTCCTTCTGGAAGGGCTTGCCGGGTGCGGACAATTCGGCCCGGTCAATGACGGACGAAGCGCCCAGATGTTTCAGCCAGTCTGCCTCGGCGGCCTTGCCGGTCGCGGCCACCACCGCGTAGCCGAGCCGGCCCAACAGCGCCGTTGCTACGCTCCCGACGCCACCCGTGGCACCAGTGACCAGGATTTCGCCTGAGCCGGGCTTGACCCCGTGGTCCTCCAGTGCCAGAACGCAGAGCATGGCGGTGTAGCCGGCCGTGCCGATGGCCATGGCTTGTCGTGCCGTAAAGGCTGCCGGCAGTTTCACCAGCCAGTCGCCCTTGAGTCTCGCCTTTTCGGCGAGGCAGCCCCAGTGCGTCTCGCCCACGCCCCAGCCGTTGTGGATGAAGGCATCGCCCGGCTTCCAGGCCGGATGGGACGATTCGATCACCTCGCCGGCGCCATCGATGCCGGCCACCATCGGCCACTGCCGTACCACGGGGCCTTTGTTGGTGATGGCCAGCCCGTCCTTGTAGTTAAGCGTCGAGTAATCCACGCGGACCAGGACGTCGCCGGCCGGCAAGGCGGACTCGTCCATCGGTTTTATGGCCGCAGAGAACGATTCGCCTTTGTCGAGCAAAAGTGCCTGGAACATGTTTTTTTCCTGTGAGTTGGGTGGGTGAGGAGTGCCGGCTTTCGGGATTTTCGCCTCGATCGCCTGCCCCATGTAACATTGGACAGCTAGGTAAATACACCAGTTTGTTATAAATCAAGTAGTTACGAAGCTTTATTAATTTGACTTCTCACATTAAACACCGTAATCTCGCGCCCATGTTGCGCTGGATCTGCTCTTTCTGCCTTTTTGTCTGCGCGGCCGCACACGCGGCTCCGACGCCTGGTCAGGACGAGGATATGGAGCGAATGCTGGCCGACAAGGGTTTGATCAGCCGGATTGGCGGTCAGATTGAGCATGTTCGCCAGACCGTCGGCGAGAAGGCATCGGGGTTGGTCGTCAATGCGATGGGCTTTCTGGGTGTGCCTTACAAACGGGGCGGCACTTCGGTCGAGACCGGCTTTGACTGCAGCGGTTTTGTTCGTGCCATGTATGAGCAGACAGTCGGTCTCGTACTGCCGCGACGGGCCGACGAGCAGGCTGCGGCGACGGAGATCATCGATCGGGCCGATCTCAAGCCCGGTGATCTGGTCTTCTTCAACACCATGCGCCGGGCTTTCAGCCATGTCGGCATCTACGTCGGCGATGGCAAGTTCATTCACTCGCCACGTACGGGCTCGCAAGTTCGCGTGGACGACATGCGCGCCGCGTATTGGAAAACCCGCTTCAATGGCGCACGTCGCGTCGCTGTCGCCGACCCGCCTTCCCAATAGCCATCGGGCGTTTCCGGTTTATTGCCATCGTTTCGCTCCGAAGGTGTTTCCCTGCCATCGGCAAGGACAGCACCTGACGGGCCTGATCAATGGCCACAGGCGATGCATTGATTGATGCACATCAAGAACGTTTGTTTGAGCCCGAGGCAACATCCACGCCTGCGCGAATTGCATACTGCAGGCTGCACCTACAGAAAAACCGCGCGACGAAAGGCTGTTGATGTTCCAGGTAAGAATTCACGGACGCGGGGGTCAAGGGGTGGTGACCGGCGCGGAAATGCTCTCCATCGCCGCATTCCTGGGAGGCCGACACGCCCAGGCCTTTCCCAGCTTTGGTTCGGAGCGCACCGGCGCGCCCGTGGTGGCTTTTTGCCGGCTGGACGACAAGGAAATCCGCCTGCGTGAACCCATCATGCAACCCGACGCACTGATCATTCAGGATCCGACCTTGCTGCATCAGGTCGACGTGTTCAGCGGCCTCAAGCCCAACGGCTATATCCTGATCAACACCACTCGCACCTTTGAAGAACTCGGCCTGGGAGAGTTCATCATGGGTTTTCGCGCGGCCCATCTGCTGACCGTTCCCGCGACTGAACTGGCCATGAAGCATGTTGGGCGCCCAGTCCCCAACGTCCCATTGCTGGGTGCATTTGCGGCCTTGGGCGGGCTGATTTCGCTGGATGCCGTGCAGGCAGCCGTCCGGCAAAAATTCGAGGGCAAGGTTGCGCAGGGCAACATGGATGCGGCTCGCGAGGCCTACGAAGTGGTCATGGAACAGGAAAAGAAGGCGGAGAGACAACATGCTTGAACAATGCGAAGGCTCCCATGCGGTTGCCAAGGCGGTGGCACTGAGCCGGCCCGAGGTCATCTGCGCCTATCCGATCTCGCCGCAGACCCACATCGTCGAAGGACTGGGCGAAATGGTGAAGTCCGGCGAGCTCGAACGCTGCGAGTTCATCAACGTCGAGTCCGAATTTGCCGCCCTGAGCGTGGCCATCGGCGCATCCGCCGCCGGTGCGCGCGCCTACACGGCCACCGCAAGCC
This sequence comes from uncultured beta proteobacterium, assembly GCA_963726365.1. Taxonomy (GTDB): domain Bacteria; phylum Pseudomonadota; class Gammaproteobacteria; order Burkholderiales; family Burkholderiaceae_C; genus JAABQG01. The sequence continues at coordinate 115,516 of CAVSCI010000019.1, forward strand.
AGGGGCTGCTGTTCATGGCCGAGGCCGTGTACAACGCCTCGGGGCTCGGCCTTCCGATTGTCATGACGGTGGCAAACCGGGCCATTGGCGCGCCCATCAATATCTGGAACGACCACACCGACAGCATGTCGATGCGCGACGCGGGCTGGCTGCAGATCTTCGCGGAGACCAACCAGGAAGCGCTGGACCTGCACATCCAGGCGTTCCGGATCGCCGAGGAGCTTTCGCTCCCTGTCATGGTGTGCATGGACGGCTTCATACTGACGCACGCCTACGAGCGGATTGACATGCCGGATCAGGCCGATGTTGACCGCTTCCTGCCGCCCTATGAACCACGTCAGGTGCTGGACCCGAACGATCCGGTCACGATTGGCGCCATGGTGGGTCCCGAGGCCTTTACCGAAGTGCGGTATCTGGCGCACGCCAAGCAGATGCAGGCGCTTGACCTGATTCCGCAGGTTGCCGATGATTTCCGCCGGATCTTCGGGCGTGATTCAGGCGGACTCGTCAAGCCCTACCGTCTGGAGGAAGCCGAAACCATCGTCATCGCACTGGGTTCCGTGTTGGGAACCATCAAGGACACGGTCGATGACTTGCGCAGTGAAGGCGTGAAGATCGGCGTCCTGGGGATCACCTCGTTCCGCCCTTTCCCGATCTCTGACATCCGGGATGCCACGGCACATGCCAAACGCATCGTGGTCATCGAAAAGTGTTTTGCTGTCGGCATCGGGGGGATCGTGTCACGCGACGTGCGTAGCGCGGTCCGCAACCGGCCGCAGCCTGTGCTCACCGTGGTCGCCGGTCTGGGCGGGCGCGCCATTACCAAGGCCTCCGTGCACAAACTGCTGCTCGATGCGATTGCAGACAAACTCGAACTGCTCACCTTTCTGGACCTGGATTGGGACATCGTGAACAGGGTTCTGGACCGCGAGAAGAAACAGCGCCGCTCCGGCCCTATCGCCGAAGGCATTCTGCGCGACATTGGCACCGTGTCGTCGTCCATCGGCTAAGGGAAGAAAAATGGAACAAACCGTTGTCAAGTTCTACCAGACCGGCACCTTCACCGTGGGCAACCGGCTGCTCGCCGCTGACCAGCGCAGCGTGCAGGCCAACACCCGACGAAACAACTCCCTCAATTCGGGCCACAGGGCCTGTCAGGGCTGTGGCGAGGCGCTGGGCGCGCGCTACGCCATCGACGCTGCCATGCAGGCGACCGACGGGCAACTGATTGCCGCGAATGCGACGGGCTGCCTGGAGGTGTTCTCCACCCCCTACCCTGAGACCTCCTGGCAGATGCCCTGGATTCACTCGCTGTTCGGCAACACGGCAGCCGTCGCGACGGGTATTGCCGCGGCCATGCGCGTCAAGGGGCGCGAAAATGTGCGAGTAGTTGCCCAGGGCGGCGATGGCGGCACGACCGACATCGGCTTTGGCTGCCTGTCGGGCATGTTCGAGCGCAACGACGATGTGCTTTATATCTGTTACGACAACGAGGCCTACATGAACACCGGCGTGCAGCGCTCGTCGGCCACGCCGCCCGCGGCGCGCACGGCGACCACCATGCCCGTGGGCCCTCATCCGGGCAACGTCTTCGGCCAGGGCAAGAACCTGCCGCAGATCGCCATGGCCCACGAGATCCCCTATGTGGCCACGGCCACGGTGGCCGACCTGCGGGATCTTGAGTACAAGGTCAAGAAGGCGATGTCGATTCGCGGCGCGCGTTATATCCACATCTTTGTGCCCTGCCCTCTCGGCTGGGGCGCGGCCTCGCATGACACCATCCGGCTGGCCCGGCTTGCGCATGAGAGCGGCATCTTCCCGCTGTTCGAGGCCGAACGCGGCGAAGTCACCGGCGTCTCGAAGATCCGCCGTCGCGTGCCGATCGAGGACTACCTGAGGCCGCAGAAGCGCTTTGCCCACCTTTTCGGCAAGGACCCCGACACCGCCACCATCGCCAGGCTGCAGGCCATCGCTGACCGCAATATTCGCCGCTACGGCCTGCTGGACGAAGAGAAATAATCATGCAAAAACCATTTGCCATCACGCTGGATGTCGGATCTTCGCTGGCCAACCACACCGGGTCGTGGCGCAATTCACGTCCGGTCTATCTGGACCGCCTGCCCCCCTGCAATCACCAGTGCCCGGCGGGAGAAAACATCCAGGCCTGGCTGTTTCACGCCGAGTCGGGCGACTACGAACAGGCCTGGCGAAAGCTGGTTGAAGACAACCCGTTTCCTGCCACGATGGGGCGGGTCTGCTATCACAGCTGCGAAGGCGCCTGCAATCGCGCCAAGCTGGATGCCCCGGTCGGCATCAATTCGGTTGAAGGCTTTCTGGGTGACCAGGCGATTGCGCAAGGCTGGAAGTTTGCGGCCCCGCCAATGGCCTCCGGGAAAAAAGTGCTGGTGGTCGGCGCCGGGCCCTCCGGGCTTTCCGCCGCGTACCATCTTGCGCGCATGGGACATCAAGTCACGGTCCATGAAGCGGGACCCATGCCGGGCGGCATGATGCGCTTTGGAATCCCCAAATACCGCTTGCCGCGCCAGGTGCTGGATGCGGAAGTTCAACGCATCGTGGACCTCGGCGTGACCATCCAGTACAACACCAAGGTTGCCAACGTACTGGACTCCAGGCGGATGGGCGGGTTTGATGCCGTGTTTCTGGCGGTCGGCGCCCATATCGCCAAGCGGGCCTTTATTCCGGCGGGCGACTCTGCCAGGGTGCTGGATGCCGTTTCGGTGTTGCGCTCAATGGAAGGCGAAGACAAGCCGATGCTGGGGCGCCGCGTCGTGGTTTACGGCGGCGGCAACACCGCCATCGACATGGCGCGAACCGCCAAGCGGCTTGGCGCCACCGAGGCCATCATCGTCTACCGGCGCAACCGTGAAAAAATGCCGGCACACGACTTTGAAGTCGAAGAAGCGCTGCAGGAAGGCGTGATGATCAAATGGCTTTCGACGATCAAACAGGCGGGCGAGTCATCCATCACGGTCGAAAAGATGGCGCTGGACGAGAAGGGATTCCCCCAGCCGACCGGCGAGTTTGAAACACTTGAGGCCGATTCCGTGGTGCTGGCACTGGGACAGGACGTGGACCTGTCGCTGATCGAGGGCGTGTCCGGGCTGACCGTTGATGATGGCGTCGTCCAGGTCAATCCACAGATGATGACGGGCCACGCAGGGATCTTTGCCGGCGGCGACATGGTGCCCGCCGAACGCAACGTCACGGTGGCCATCGGACACGGCAAGAAAGCCGCCCGCAACATCGATGCCTGGCTGCGAGGCGATGCCTATGTGCCCAAAGCCAAGAGCGAGATCGCCAGTTTTGACAAGCTCAATACCTGGTATTACAGCGATGCCCCCAAGACCGTTCGGCCGATGCTCGACATCATTCGCCGCAAGTCCACGTTCGAGGAAGTTCAGGGCGGCCTGGATGAAACCAATGCGCTGTTCGAAGCCCGGCGCTGCCTGTCCTGCGGCAACTGCTTTGAATGCGACAACTGCTATGGCGTGTGCCCGGACAACGCCGTCATCAAGCACGGACCGGGCAAACGCTTCGACTTCAACCTCGACTACTGCAAGGGTTGCGGTATCTGCGTCGCCGAGTGCCCCTGTGGCGCGATCAAGATGGTGCCCGAAGATATCTGACGTCGGGCAAGGGCAGGCGTTGCCTCGGTGCCAGAAAATGCGGCAGGAACTGCCTTGACGCCTCGGTCCATTGCCGAGTGCCGCGTCCCCATCCGGGCGTGGTCCTCCGCTAGACTTGTGGCATGGAAAACCCCCAACCCGCTCATCGCCGCTGGTTTGCACTCTGGATCGGCCTGATCCTGCTGCTGTTTTTCGTGGCATGGGCGATTGTCAAGATCGTGAGCCCTTCGCCTCCCGGTTCGATCAAGATGAGCACTGGCGTCGTTGACGGTGCCTATCACCATTTCGCGCTGAAGTACCAGGCCGTTTTGAGGCAGAACGGCATCGCCCTTGAACTCCAGCCTTCCAGCGGCTCGGTCGAAAACCTCAAACGACTCAGTGACAGTGACGTGTCGGTCGCATTTGTGCAGGGCGGCTTGGCCGCGGAGGCACTGGATGCGCTTGGTGACCCCCAGGACAGCCCGCTGCGCTCACTGGCCACGATCGGGTTCGAGCCGGTCTGGATCTTCACCCACACGCTGAACCTCAACGACGGCTTGGCCGCCCTGGTCGGCAAGAAGGTCGCCGTCGGCGTTGCCGGCAGTGGCAACCGCAAGGTGGCAATCGATTTGCTGAAGACCTATGGCGTCGTCAATCAGAAGGGCGAGGCGGTTGGCGCCACCCAACTGTTTGATGAGAGCGGCATGGGGGCCGTTGAAAAACTCCAGGCACATGACCTGGATGCAATGATCGTCATCGCGGCCCCGCAAGCGCCATCCGTCGTAAGACTTCTCAATGACAGCAAACTGCAGCTTGCGTCGCTCGTCCATGCGGAAGGGCTGGCACGCCGCCACCCCCATTTTCAGACCGTCGTCCTCAAGCGCGGTTCGGTGGACCCGTCCCGTGATCTGCCTGCGCACGATACCCGGTTGCTGGCGACCACCGCCAACCTGGTGATTCGTGATGAATTGCACCCCGCATTGGCCTATCTGCTGCTGGAAGCTGCGACTCAGACGCACCGAGCGCCGAGCCTGCTGAGCCTGCCCGGAGAGTTCCCCAGCGGCCGTGGAACGGACTTTCCACTCGCGGATGAGGCCGTCCGCTATTTCAAGAATGGGCGCCCGTTCCTGCAGACTTATTTGCCATTCTGGATGGCCAACTTTGTGCAACGCATGGTGCTGATCCTGATTCCCCTGATCGCAGTATTGCTTCCGCTTTTCAAGATCATCCCGCCGTTGCGCGATTGGCGGCTGGAAAACAGGCTGTACCGGCGCTATGGGGAGTTGAAGTTTCTGGAACGCGACATCGCAACGCGCACGCTAAGCGCTGCGGAGGCCGAATCAGCGCGTCAGCAGCTGGACAGCATCGAACGCGATGTCATCGAAACCCGATTCCCGCACGACTTCTCCGATCGCGTCCACGTACTTCAGCAACACGTGGACTACGTGCGCGCCAAATTGGCGCATCCAGCCCCTGTACTTGGCCGGCCAGCAGCTTGACCACCCCGATGACTCCGAATCAGTCCGCCGGCCTTACGCCACGAAGGGCACATCCGGACGTCGCGGAGAACGCATGAAAAAGCCCCACAAATCAATGACTTGTGAGGCTTGAATTGGTGGGAGATACAAGTTTCGAACTTGTGACCCCTGCAGTGTGAATGCAGTGCTCTACCCCTGAGCTAATCTCCCGTTTTTCTGAAACGCCTGTCTCAGGAAAGCCTGAGATTATGCCATAGTGTTTTCTCGCAATGCATGTGCCCGTTGCCATACTGTCTTGCCGCCGCTGGACTTGTCGATTTGTCCGAGAACCTCGTCATGGGCCGCAATTTCCGCGGCATTTGCCGCCAATACCGGCAGCAGAAACTGCCCGAGGTCCACGGTGGCTTGGCCATGGGCCTCGCCCTCGACAGCGCCGAGATCGATCAGCAAGGCATCCTGACCTCGTGTGAGATTGATGTAGACGTCTGCCAGCAACTCGGCGTCCAGCAGCGCGCCGTGCAAGGTTCGCCCCGAGTTGTCCACGCCCAGGCGGTCGCACAGGGCATTGAGGCTGTTGCGCTTGCCAGGAAACATCTCTTTGGCCATGACCAGCGTATCCGTCACGCTGCCGACAAAAACATTGAACGGTGCCTTGCCGATCAGTTCCAGTTCCTTGTTCAGGAAGCTGACGTCGAAGGCTGCGTTGTGAATGATGATCTCCGCGCCTTGAACGTAGTCCAGGATTTCCTCGGCCACTTCGACAAACTTCGGCTTGTCACGCAGGAATTCATTGCTGATCCCGTGTACCTTGAGTGCGTCTTCATGACTGTCGCGCTGCGGGTTCAGGTAGAAGTGCAAGTTGTTGCCGGTCAGCTTGCGGTTCAGCAATTCCACGCACCCGATTTCGATGATCCGGTCCCCACCTTCGGCGGAAAGCCCGGTGGTTTCGGTGTCCAGAACGATCTGGCGGGTCATCAATGGTTTTCCTTCGCATGGTTGATCGAGTATTTGGGGATCTCGATGGTCACATCCTGCTGGGCCAGGAAGGCCTGACACGATAGACGAGAGTCGGGTTCCAGGCCCCAGGCGCGGTCAAGCAAGTCTTCTTCGTTTTCGTCCATTTCGTTCAGGCTCTTGAAACCCTCGCGAACGATCACGTGGCAAGTGGTGCAGGCGCAACTCATGTCGCAGGCGTGCTCGATATTGATGTGATGATCCAGCAGCGCCTCGCAGATGGAGGTCCCCGCAGGCACAGAAATTTCGGCCCCGGCAGGGCAGTACTCGGGATGGGGAAGGATTCTGATGACTGGCATGGGTTCATTCCCTTAAATGGTTTCCACGTTCCTGCCCGCCAGGGCTTTCTGGATGCTGTGGTTCATGCGTTCGGCGGCGAAGGTTTCGGTTCCATTGGCGAGCGCGGTCGTGGCCTCTTCGATCTCTTTGGCGTCCTGGCTGGCCGCGACGGTGGCTCGCAGCGCCTGCATCAGGCTGCCAATGGCATCAAGTTCATCGCCCGTGAGCAGTTCGCCGTCAGCGTCCAGCGCACTTTGCGTGGCCAGCAGCATGCGATCAGCGTCGACCCTTGCCTCTGCCAGCGCGCGGGCCTTCATGTCCGCGTCCGCCGTGGTGAAGCTGTCGCGCAACATGGTGGCGATCTGATCGTCAGACAGTCCGTAGGAGGGTTTGACGTCAATCTTCGCCTCCACCCCACTGCCCTGCTCTCTCGCACCGACGCTCAGCAAACCGTCTGCATCCACGGTGAACGTCACGCGGATCCGAGCTGCGCCTGCCACCATGGGTGGTATGCCGCGCAGTTCAAAGCGCGCCAGGCTGCGGCAATCTGCGACCAGATCCCGCTCGCCCTGCACCACATGCAGGGCCAGCGCCGTCTGTCCGTCCTTGAAGGTGGTGAAATCCTGCGCCATGGCCGTGGGGATGGTCTGATTCCGCGGCACGATGCGCTCGACCAGCCCGCCCATGGTCTCGATGCCCAGGGACAGCGGGATCACATCCAGCAGCAGCAGATCGCCGGCCGTGTCGTTACCTGCGAGTTGGTTCGCCTGTATGGCCGCGCCCAGCGCCACGACTTCATCCGGGTTGAGGTTATTGAGCGGCGCACGGCCGAAAAAATCCGCTACGGCCTTCTGGACCTGCGGCATGCGGGTCGAGCCGCCGACCATGACGACGCCCTTCACCTCCTCGCGAGTCAGCTTTGCGTCCCGCAAGGCCTTGCGCACTGCGGCCAGGGTACGAGCGGTCAGTTGAGACGTCACCGCGTCGAAATCCGATTTTCTGACATCCAGACGAACATTTCCCCGCGTCAATTCGACTTCGACAGCTATCAAATCAACAGTTGACAAAGCCTCCTTGGCGGCACGCGCCGCCGTCTTCAGGCGCGCCTTGTCGGCCGCTGTGGCAGCCTCCACCCCCGCTTGCTGAAGAATCCAGTCCGCCAGTGCGCGGTCGTAGTCGTCACCACCAAGGGCCGAGTCGCCACCCGTGGCAATCACTTCAAAAACACCCCGCGTCAGTCGCAGTATGGAGATATCAAACGTACCGCCTCCGAGGTCAAACACCGCATAGACCCCTTCGCTGGCGTTGTCCAGTCCATAAGCAATCGCTGCGGCGGTGGGCTCGTTGATCAGGCGAAGGACATTGATGCCCGCCAGTTGCGCGGCGTCTTTCGTCGCCTGGCGCTGGGCATCGTCAAAGTAGGCCGGCACGGTGATCACTGCCCCGAACAGGTCGTCGTTGAAGGTGTCTTCAGCGCGGTAACGCAGAGTGGCGAGGATCTCGGCGCTGACTTCCACCGGCGACTTTTCACCCTGCACCGTCTGCAGGCACACCATGCCGGGTTTGTCGACAAAACGGTAGGGCAACTTTTCGCGTCCGGCAATGTCCGCAAGGCCGCGCCCCATGAAACGCTTGACCGAGGCGATGGTGTTCTCGGGATCGGTGGCCTCGGCGGCCAGCGCGTCAAAGCCAATCTGGCGCCCAGTGCCGGGCAGATAGCGAACAACCGAAGGCAGAATGACCCGTCCTCCGGAGTCGGGCAGGCATTCAGCGACGCCATGGCGCACCGAGGCAACCAGTGAATGCGTTGTGCCGAGATCAATGCCGACAGCGATGCGGCGCTGGTGCGGATCGGGGGTTTGGCCGGGTTCGGATATCTGGAGGAGCGCCATGTTCTGGGGGTTGAAGGTTTACGGTCACCGGAGTCGCTGGGGCATTCGGGGCTGCCGCCAGATGCCCTATTGTCCCTTGCTGGCAGTGTCCATCCCGTCAAGGCAGGCATCGAGCCGAACGTTGACTTCATCGCAAAACCGCTCAATGAACATCAGCGCCCGGACCTGACCAACGGCCTTCACGAAATCGCGCTCCTGATCAATCATCAAGTCGAGGGTTCTCAGGGTGTCACGGCGCGCCTGATCGACCTGTTCAACCAGGCCTTCGAGTTCCGCCAGTCCGGACGCTTCCTCCAATGTCTCCCGCCATTCCATCTGCTGCATCAGGAAAGCTGGCGGCATGGCCGTGTTGTTTTCGGCATTGACTGGAGCTCCGTTGAGTTCGCAAAGGTAGCGCCGCCCGTTTGAGCGGATCCTTCAGCCGCTGGTAAGCCTCGTTGATGCGCACTGACCACTGCATTGCCAGGCGCTGCGCCGCGCCGCCGTGCGCTGCAAAGCGGTCTGGATGCACTTCGCGCTGCAGTTCTTTCCAACGCGTGTCAAGCAACACGCGGTCTTGCGCAAACTGCCGCGGCAGGTGAAAGAGTTCGAAATCGTCGGATTGCAGGTTCATGTCAATAAAAAACCGCCAGAACATGACGCGCTGGCGGCCTGAAGGAAAGTTCTGGCATCAGACCCGGAAACTCTCACCACAACCACAGCGATCACGCTCATTGGGGTTATTGAAGCGAAAACCTTCGTTCAGACCCTCGCGCACAAAATCAAGTTCAGTCCCGTCAATGTAAGCCAGACTTTTGGGGTCTATGAGCACCTTCACGCCGTGCCCCTCGAAAACGAGGTCTTCAGGCGCGATTTCGTCGACGTACTCGAGCTTGTAGGCCATCCCGGAGCAGCCGGTGGTCTTGACGCCAAGGCGCACGCCCACACCGCTACCGCGCTTGGCAAGGTAGCGTGTCACGTGTCGTGCCGCGGCTTCTGTCAATGTCACTGCCATGTTGGTCCGGACCCTAGTGGGCGTGTTTTTTCTTGTAGTCGTCCACGGCCGCCTTGATGGCGTCCTCCGCGAGGATAGAGCAGTGGATCTTGACGGGGGGCAGCGCCAGCTCTTCGGCAATCTGGCTGTTCTTCAGCGCCGCGGCCTCATCGAGGGTTTTGCCCTTGACCCACTCGGTCACGAGCGAACTGGACGCAATCGCCGAGCCACAACCGTAGGTCTTGAAGCGCGCGTCCTCGATCACGCCGGTGAGCGGATTCACCTTGATCTGCAGTTTCATGACGTCGCCGCAGGCAGGCGCGCCGACCATGCCAGTGCCAACCGATTCGTCGCCCTTGTCAAATGATCCGACATTGCGGGGGTTCTCATAGTGTTCGACGACTTTTTCAGAATATGCCATTGGGTTTACCTCTTTCAGTCAATCAGTGTGCGGTCCACTGGATGGTGGAAATGTCGATGCCATCCTGGTACATCTCCCACAGCGGGCTCAAATCGCGCAGCTTGGAGACGTTCTGCCGGATGGTATCGATGGCGTAGTCAATTTCCGCTTCAGTCGTCCAACGACCGATGGTCATGCGCAGGCTGCTGTGCGCCAGTTCGTCGCTGCGGCCGAGCGCTCGCAGTACATAGCTGGGCTCCAGGGAAGCTGACGTGCAGGCTGAGCCGGACGAAACTGCCAGTCCCTTGATGCCCATGATCAGGGATTCGCCTTCGACGAAATTGAAGCTCATGTTCAGGTTCTGCATCACGCGCTGCGTGGCGTGTCCATTGAGGAAAACCTGTTCCACGTCTTTCAGCCCGTTGATCAGGCGGTCATGCAGGGCTTTGGCTTTTACGTTGTCTTGCGTCATCTCCAGCTTTGCAAGGCGGAAGGCCTCGCCCATGCCCACGCATTGGTGCGTCGGGAGGGTGCCTGAACGCATGCCACGCTCGTGACCGCCACCGTGCATCTGCGCCTCCAGGCGGACCCGCGGCTTGCGGCGCACGTAAAGGGCGCCAATGCCCTTGGGGCCATAGGTCTTGTGCGATGCCAGGCTCATCAGGTCAACCGGCAGGGTTTTCAGATCAATCTCCACCTTGCCGGTGGCCTGCGCGGCGTCCACATGAAAAAAGATGCCCTTTTCGCGGCACATCGCACCGATGGCCGCGATGTCCTGAATCACGCCGATTTCATTGTTGACGAACATCACGCTGATAACGATGGTGTCTGGCCGGATTGCCGCCTTGAGCACGTCGAAATTGAGCAATCCGTCCTCCTGCACATCGAGGTACGAGACCTCGAAGCCCTGTCGCTCGAGCTCGCGCATGGTGTCCAGCACGGCCTTGTGCTCGGTTTTCACCGTGATCAGGTGCTTGCCTTTGCTCTTGTAGAAATGAGCCGCACCCTTCAGCGCAAGGTTGTTCGATTCCGTCGCACCGCTGGTCCATACAATTTCACGCGGATCGGCGCCGATCAGTTCGGCGACCTGCTCACGGGCTTTCTCGACAGCCGCCTCGGCCTCCCAGCCCCAGGCGTGACTGCGCGACGCGGGGTTGCCAAAGTGCTCTCTTAGCCAGGGAATCATGGCATCCACGACGCGCGGGTCGCACGGCGTCGTCGCACCGTAGTCCATGTAGATCGGAAAATGAGGGGTTGTGTCCATAAACTGACTCAAGATACGGTTGGCTGAAAAAGAAGGTGCGGCGTGCGGTTCTCAGGTCTTGGCGAAGGTACTGCCAAGTGCGAAGACCGAATTCGGGGCATTGACCCGTATCGGCTTCGAAACGGGCATGCTGTGAATCGCCCGCTTGACGGCCGGCTTGTCCTCGATCTGCACGCCCTTGGCCAACTGATCATCCACCAATTTTTGCAGGCTGACAGAGTCCAGGAACTCCACCATGCGCTGATTCAGCGACGCCCAAAGTTCATGGGTCATGCACCGGCCACCTTCGCCAAGACAGTTTTCCTTGCCCCCGCATTGGGTGGCATCGATCGGCTCGTCCACAGACACGATGATATCTGCCACCGTGATATCTGATGCCTTGCGGCCGAGCGTGTAACCACCGCCAGGGCCGCGGGTCGACTCAACCAGTTCATGGCGGCGCAGTTTTCCGAACAACTGTTCAAGATAGGACAGCGAAATCTGTTGGCGCTGGCTGATGGCGGCGAGCGTGACGGGGCCACCATTCTGGCGCAGGGCCAGATCGATCATGGCTGTGACGGCGAAACGACCTTTGGTTGTGAGACGCATGACAGAATCCTTCTCGATAGGTGAAAACACGTTTCAAATGCCCCATTTCGCATTCGACAAGTCAGGGGCCCATCGCAGCGCTTTTCGCGGTCCAGTTTTCAGACCGGGGCGGCTGAACTGCGGCAAGCATTACGTTCTTGACTAACAAGCTCAAGTATAGCACAAGACCAAATTATTTGCTCGGGTAATTAAACCGATGAGTCTACTATCCAACCAATTGGTATTTCCTGCCCCCTCACCCATGGTTCAGCTCTTCCCGGCGCTGCCGGGCGTCGGGGCGATGTGGTCACCTCCGCCGGCCCCAAAAGCCCGCACCTTCAACAGCGTCAATTGATCGCGAACCCGGGCCGCCTTTTCGAATTCAAGGTCGCGCGCATGTTCCAGCATCAGTTTTTCGAGGCGCTTGATTTCACGCGAGATGTCCCTTTCCGACATGTCCTCGACCATGGCACGCTGTATCGCGTCCTGCTCGAGACGCTCGGCTTCCTTGCCCGCCTTTTCGCTGTACACCCCGTCGATCAGGTCACGAACTTCCTTGACGATGCTGCGCGGTGTAATGCCATGGGCCAGATTGTGCGCAACCTGTCGCGTGCGCCGGCGTTCGGTTTCTCCGATCGCCTTGGCCATCGAGTCGGTCATCCGGTCGGCATAAAGGATGGCGCGGCCACTGAGGTTGCGGGCAGCGCGCCCAATGGTCTGGATCAGCGAACGTTCCGACCGTAGGAAACCCTCCTTGTCGGCATCCAGTATCGCCACCAATGAAACCTCGGGAATATCCAACCCTTCACGCAACAAGTTGATTCCCACGAGAACGTCGAACGTCCCGAGACGCAGGTCCCGCAGGATTTCGACCCGCTCCACGGTGTCGATGTCACTGTGAAGGTAACGCACCTTGACGCCGTTGTCGCTCAGATAGTCGGTCAGCTGCTCGGCCATGCGCTTGGTCAGCGTGGTGATCAGCACCCGTTCGTGCTTGTCGGCGCGAATGCGGATCTCCTGCAACACGTCGTCCACCTGATGGGCAGCGGGCCTGACCTCGACCTCGGGGTCCACGAGTCCTGTCGGACGCACCAGTTGCTCCACCACCTGCCCCGCATGGTCTTTTTCCCATTGCGCAGGCGTTGCCGACACGAAGATCGCCTGCCGCATCTTGGTTTCGAACTCTTCGAACTTCAACGGCCGGTTGTCCAGCGCACTGGGCAGGCGGAAACCGTATTCAACCAGCGTGGTCTTGCGTGATCGGTCGCCGTTGTACATGCCGCCAAACTGCCCGATCAGCACATGGCTTTCATCCAGGAACATCACCGAATCCTTGGGCAGGTAGTCCGTCAATGTGGCGGGTGGCTCACCCGGCGCGGCTCCGGATAGGTGCCGCGTGTAGTTCTCAATCCCCTTGCAGTGACCCAGTTCGCTGAGCATCTCCAGATCAAAGCGGGTTCTCTGTTCCAGGCGCTGGGCTTCCACCAGCTTGCCCTGGCTGACGAACTCCTTCAGGCGGGCAGACAACTCCACCTTGATGGTTTCCACGGCGGCCAGCACACGGTCGCGCGGGGTCACGTAGTGGCTGCTCGGATAGACCGTGAAACGCGGAATCTTCTGGCGGATGCGCCCGGTGAGCGGGTCAAAGAGCTGCAACGACTCAATTTCGTCGTCGAACAACTCGAGGCGTATCGCCATTTCGCTGTGTTCCGCTGGAAAGATATCGATGGTGTCCCCGCGAACCCGGAACGCCCCTCGGGAGAATTCCGTGTCATTGCGTTGGTACTGCATGCGAATCAGCTGCGCAATCACGTCACGCTGCCCCATCTTGTCGCCGACACGCAGGGTCATGACCATCTGGTGGTAGGCCTCGGGCTGGCCAATGCCGTAAATTGCCGAGACGGTCGCCACGATGACCACGTCACGCCTTTCCAGGATGCTTTTGGTACAGGACAGCCGCATTTGCTCGATGTGCTCGTTGATCGCCGAGTCTTTCTCGATGAACAGATCACGCTGCGGCACATACGCCTCGGGCTGGTAGTAGTCGTAATAGCTGACGAAGTACTCCACGGCATTGTTCGGGAAAAACTCGCGGAACTCGCTGTACAGCTGGGCGGCCAGGGTTTTGTTGGGCGCAAAGACGATGGCGGGTCGGCCGAGTCGGGCGATCACATTGGCCATGGTGAAAGTCTTGCCGGAGCCGGTGACGCCAAGCAGCGTCTGAAACACCTCCCCGTCGTTCACGCCCTCGACCAGCTTGTCGATGGCAGCAGGCTGGTCCCCTGCGGGCGGATAGGGTTGGTAGAGTTCGAACGGCGAACCAGGGTAGCGGACAAAAATGCCTTCTTTGGCTTCAGGCGTGGCAGAGATAAGTTCTTGCATGAGGGAAAACCCGGAAACAGCTCCATAGCCCGTTAAAATTACGGGCAACCGCATAGGCTACCTCAGCCCGGGAAAAATTGCCTGACTCCCAACATCCAAGGATCTTCAATGTCTCTCTTCACTGCCGTCGAAATGGCGCCCCGCGACCCGATCCTGGGTCTCAACGAGCAATTCAACGCCGACACCAATCCCAGCAAGGTCAACCTGGGCGTGGGCGTGTATTTCGATGACAACGGCAAGCTTCCGCTCCTGCAATGTGTCCAGGCGGCAGAAAAAGCCATGATGGACAAGCCCGCGGCCCGCGGTTATCTGCCCATTGACGGCATTGCCGCCTATGACGCCGCCGTCAAGAGCCTGGTGTTCGGCGCGGACAGCGAGGTTGTCACCAGTGGACGCGTCGCCACGATTCAGGGCATTGGTGGCACAGGCGGGCTGAAGATCGGCGCGGACTTCCTGAAGAAGCTCAAGCCCAACTCGACGGTACTGATCTCCGACCCGAGCTGGGAAAACCACCGGGCGCTGTTCAACGGCGCCGGCTTCGCCGTGGAAGCCTATCGCTACTATGACGCGGCGAAACGCGGCATTGACTTTGAAGGCATGCTGGCCGACCTTAAGGCGGCTGCGCCCGGGACCATCATCCTCCTGCACGCCTGCTGCCACAACCCGACCGGCTACGACATCAGCCCAAGCCAGTGGGACCAGGTCATCGACATTGTCAAGGCCTGCGGCCTGGTTCCGTTCCTCGACATGGCCTACCAGGGTTTCGGCTACGGCATTGCTGAAGACGGGGCCGTGATCGGCAAGTTCGTGGCCGCAGGCCTTGATTTCTTCGTCTCGACCTCGTTTTCCAAGAGCTTCAGCCTGTACGGCGAGCGCGTCGGCGCGCTGTCAGTCGTCTGCGAAAGCAAGGAGGAAGCCGCTCGGGTCCTGAGCCAGCTCAAGATCGTGATCCGTACCAACTACTCCAACCCACCGATCCACGGCGGCGCCGTGGTGACGGCCGTGCTTGGCAACCCCGAACTGCGCGCCCTGTGGGAAAAGGAACTGGCTGAAATGCGCGTGCGGATCAAGGCCATGCGCCAGAAGCTGGTTGACGGGCTGAAGGCAGCCGGTGTGAAGCAGGACATGAGTTTCATCACCAGCCAGATCGGCATGTTCAGTTACTCGGGCCTGAGCAAAGACCAGATGGTGCGCCTGCGTGATGAATTTGGCGTCTACGGCACTGACACTGGCCGCATGTGCGTCGCGGCGCTCAATAGCAAGAACATCGACTACGTCTGTGCGGCGATCGCCAAGGTGATCTGATCAGCGGCCGTGAGGCTGTCGCGCCGTCAAAAAGGTCGCCGATGGCGACTTTTTTTGTTCAAATCGCCGCTTACCCAGCGTCAAATCGCCAGTGTTTGCTATGTATTTTGAAGCAATCTTGTGCGACCGGGCTGGCGACTCAATAGGCCCGTTCGCATTCGCGCTGCGGTCGCAGAGGTGACGAAGACACCCGGCGTCCCGCTTGCCCTGCATCGCCATGGCGGCTGTACAGCGCAATAATGGTCGCCATTGGCATCCATCAAAATCAAAGCACTCACTTCAAGCTTTCACGAAGGTGACAAAGGGGCCCATGATTCCATTCGTTTTTGGTGGTTTTACCCTGTGCAAAACGGCTTGACACCTGTTATATTGCACTGCACCATTTCTCAGTTAACCTAGAAAAGAGACAACATGCTTTATCAGATCTACGAAAACCAACGCTCCCTGATGGAGCCTTTCACCGATCTGGCGCAATTCGCTTCCAAAGCATTCGGAAACACACAGTCGCTACTGGGCAAGAATCCGTTGGCGCAGCGAATTTCGGCGGGCTACGACTTGTTGCATCGCCTGGGCAAGGACTACGAAAAGCCCGAGTTTGGCCTTCGCACTATTGACGTCGACGGTGTCGAAATTGCCATTCACGAGCGCATTGAAATCAGCAAGCCGTTTTGTGAATTGCGCCGCTTCAAGCGTTTCAGCGATGATCCTGCGACGCTGACAAAGCTCAAGGATCAACCGGCGGTCTTGATTGTGGCCCCACTTTCCGGCCACTATGCGACGCTCCTGCGCGATACCGTCAAGACGATGCTCAAGGATCACAAGGTCTACATCACCGACTGGAAGAATGCCCGCCTGGTTCCGCTGTCCGAAGGGGAGTTCCATCTCGATGACTACGTGAATTACGTCCAGGAGTTCATCAGGCACCTGCAGGGTATTTACGGCAATTGCCACGTAATGAGCGTCTGCCAGCCTACCGTGCCGGTGCTGGCTGCGGTGGCCTTGATGGCCACTCGCGGAGAACTTACGCCCTTGACCATGACCATGATGGGCGGACCGATCGATGCGCGCAAGTCGCCCACCGCGGTCAACAACCTGGCAATGAACAAGAGCCACAGCTGGTTTGAGAAGAACGTGATTTACCGTGTTCCCGGCAACTTCCCCGGTGCCGGCAGACGGGTCTACCCGGGCTTCCTTCAATACACCGGTTTCGTGGCAATGAATCCCAGCAACCATGCCCGCAGCCATTACGACTACTTCAAAGACTTGATCAAGGGCGATGGCGCAAGCACGGAGGCGCACCGGAAGTTTTACGACGAGTACAACGCGGTACTCGACATGGACGCCAACTATTACCTGCAGACCATCAAAGTCGTTTTCCAGGACTTCAGCCTGGTGAACGGAACCTGGGATGTCAAGAGTGTCGACGGCAAGCTCGAACGCGTACGGCCGCAGGACATCACGACCACGGCGCTGTTTTCGGTTGAGGGTGAACTTGACGATATCTCGGGCTCCGGACAGACCGAGGCGGTTCACAGTATCTGCAGCGGCGTTGTGGATTCGGAGCAAAGGCACATGACGGTGGAGGGTGCCGGGCACTATGGCATTTTCAGCGGGCGCCGGTGGCGGGAGATGGTTTATCCGCAAGTGAAAGCATTTGTCCTCGCGCATCAGCCCGCTCCGGGGAGTGCCAAAGCGCTGCGCCCCGCAGACAAGGTTGTACCCGCGAAAAAAAGGATCTCCGCGCCGGCGACGAAGGTCCCTGCTAGGAAGTCGCAGGTGCAAGCCAAGGCCGCCGCTGCCGTGGCGAAGGCCCCGTCAGCGCCGGTGGCCGGCAGGAAGTCGGCAACTTCCAGCAAGGGCAAGCCCGCAAGCAAGCCAGCGACTGGCGGAAAAGCAGCGCGCTACAAGTAGTGCCGGCGTAATCTACATGGCGCCACTGTCCGCTCTGGCGGTGCGTCTGGACGAAGCCTTGCCCCAGACGCAGTGCACGCGTTGCGGTTTTCCGGATTGCGCGGCCTATGCCCAAGCCATCGCATCGGGAGAAGCACCGATCAATCAGTGCCCGCCCGGCGGCATGGAGGGCATTGCCCGCCTGTCTGCATTGACTGGCCAACCTGCTCAAGCACTCAATCCCGCCCACGGTTTCGAACGCCCCAGAGGCGTCGCGGTCATCGACGAAACCTGGTGTATCGGTTGCACTCTGTGCATCGCGGCCTGCCCCACGGACGCAATCATGGGAAGCAACAAGCTCATGCACACGGTGATCGAGCCGTATTGCACCGGTTGTGAACTCTGCCTTCCGGCATGCCCGGTTGACTGCATCCGGATGGAAAACGTCAGCGGCGACCGAACTGGCTGGGATGCCTGGTCACATGCCGAGTCAGAAACAGCCAGGGATCGCTACGGCTTCCACACCTTCAAGCAGTGTCGTGACGCCGGAGAAAACCAGTTACGGCTTGAAAGGAAGGCTGAAATGAAGCTGGCAGACCTGGCCGCCCACTCGCAACATACCGACCCCGAAATACTGGACAGCAAGCGCCGGATCATTGAGGCGGCACTGGCCCGCGCGCGGGCAAAAAGACCGGCAAGAGGCCCCGAATCCACCTGATCGGACCACCTGCCGACTCGGCCTGCGACGCCCCCTGGCGAGCATCAGCCTACCCGAGGGCGTCATTCACCTGTTCGTGAAACTCTGCCAGTTCGACTGCAGTGCCAATCTCCCGCGGCAAAGCATCGCGCACTGAGAAGACACCCAGAATCTTCGAGCCCGCGCCCATGATGGGCAGATGGCGGAAGCCGCGTTCGATCATGATCAGCACCGCGTCTGACACCAGTACATCGGGCCCGACGCAACGCGGATTGCGGGTCATGATCTCGCTGACCAGCGTTGTCGCGGGATTCAGTGCTTTGGCCAGCACACGAGTCATGAGGTCACGCTCGGTGACGATGCCCAGCAAGGCGCTGGCGGTGTCCACAATCAGCACACTGCCGCAATTGGCCTTGGTCATAAGGCAGGCGGCATCCCAGATGGTCGCCTGCGGGCCTAAGCTGACAACATGCCGCTGGGACATGGATTGAAAAACAGTGCGTTCTGCCATGATTGCAGCCCTTTCACATGAAAAAAGAATCCTGTTTGACTGAAATGAAGTCGCTCTCAACGCAGGGCGTCGTTTATTCTCTCAAGCGCCTTCACACCAGGGCAAAGCTGAGCGGCGCCCAGCGAGTTGAGGGGGCGGTGGCTGGTATTCATCGCAGTGTGCAGATCGGTGGCCAGTGGATCCAGATACAGCAGACCGGTGACCACTTCGCCGCGAGACTGGTGTTCATTCATGTAGCTCAGCGCCGCGTAACGGTCTGTGGGGTCATATTCGGGATGCAGTTTGCGAAGGCGCAATGTGGAGCCATCATGTTGCTGCACCTCGACGACCTGGCCGGGCGCGTATTCGGTCGTGATTTCGCTGCGTGGCGTGATGAAGTCGATGCGACTCACCGCTTCATTGTGCTGGCGAACATAGTCGTAGCTCTTGGTACTTCCGCCATGGTTGTTGAACGTCACGCAGGGGCTGATCACATCAATGAATGCGGCGCCGCCATGGGCCATCGCGCCCTTGATGAGCGGTACCAGTTGCGCCTTGTCGCCCGAGAAACTGCGTGCCACGTAGGTCGCGCCAAGTTGCAGAGCAATTCCGACCAGATCAACAGGACTATCGCTGTTGATGACGCCCTTCTTGCTCTTGGATCCGCGATCGGCCGTCGCGGAGAACTGCCCTTTAGTCAAGCCGTAGACGCCGTTGTTCTCCACAATGTAGGCCATGCGCACGCCACGCCGCATGGCATTGGCAAACTGTCCCAGGCCGATAGACGCCGAGTCACCGTCGCCGGAAACGCCCAGGTACAGCAGGTCGCGGTTGGCAAGGTTGGCGCCGGTCAGCACCGAAGGCATGCGTCCGTGCACCGTGTTGAAGCCATGCGAAGCACCGAGGAAGTAATCCGGTGTCTTCGAACTGCATCCGATGCCGGAAAGCTTGGCGACGCGGTGCGGCTCGATGTCGAGGTCCCAGCAGGCCTGGATGATGGCCGCGGAGATCGAATCGTGCCCACATCCCGCGCAAAGGGTGGAAATGCGTCCCTCATAGTCGCGCCGTGTATAGCCAACCTTGTTGGTTTGCAGAGTGGGGTGGTGAAGCCGGGGTTTGGCGATATAAGTCATACAGCTTCCTTGGCCATGCTGTCGTGAATAGAACGGATGATGAAGCGTGCGGTAATTGGCGTGCCGTCGTAGTGCAGCACCCGGATCAATTTCGCCGGATTCACCTCGAGTTCGTTGATGAGCATGGTGCGCATCTGGCCGTCGCGGTTCTGTTCGGCGACGAACACCTTGTCGTGTGCCGCGATGAACTCCGACACCGAGTCCGGGAACGGAAAAGCACACAACCGCATGGCATCCACGTGGTCGCCATTGCGATCGAGTACGTCCAAGGCTTCGCGCATCGCCGGCGTGGTGGAGCCATAGTAAATCACCCCCAGCCTTGTCGGCTCAGCGGCCTTGCGGAAGATCGGTTGCGGCACCAGGGTGGCCGCGGTGATGAACTTGCGCAGGAGCCGCTCCATGTTGTAGATATAGTCGGGCCCCGCCTCGGAATACATGGCTTGCGGGTTGCGAGACGTGCCCCGGGTAAAGAAGGCGCCTCTGCTGGGATGGGTTCCAGGCAGGGTGCGCCATGGGATTCCGTCACCATCGACATCACGGTATCGGCCAAATGGCTTGCCGGCTTCGAGTTCTTCGGCGGTCATGACCTTGCCGCGGTCGTATTCCTTCGTATCGTCCCAGACGAATGGTTTGCACAGGCGCTGGTTCATGCCGATGTCGAGATCCGTCATGACAAAAACGGGCGTTTGCAGGCGCTCAGCCAGATCCAGGGCGGCGGCGGAATGGGTAAAGCACTCATGTGGGTCTTGCGGGAACAGCAACACATGCTTGGTGTCGCCGTGTGAGGCATAGGCGCAGGAAATCAGATCTGCCTGCTGGGTGCGCGTCGGCATGCCGGTGGAAGGTCCACCGCGCTGCACGTTGATGATGGTCACCGGAATCTCGGCGAAATAGGCCAGGCCAATGAACTCGGTCATCAATGACACGCCCGGTCCCGAGGTTGCGGTAAACGCTCGGGCACCATTCCAGCCAGCGCCAACCACCATACCAATGGATGCCAGTTCGTCTTCAGCCTGCACGATGGCGTAGTTATGCTGGCCGGTTGCGGGATCCACGCGGAACTTGTCGCAGTATTTCTGAAACGCTTCGGGAATCGAGGTGGACGGGGTGATCGGGTACCAGGCGGCCACCGTGGCCCCCCCGTACACCAGACCCAAACCGGCCGCGCTGTTGCCGTCGGTAAAGATCTGGTCGCCCACGGCATCGGCGCGCTGCACCCGGATGCCCAGCGGTGCCTGCATGTGCTGCTTGACGTAGTCGCGCCCCAGGTGCAATGCCTTGATGTTCGACTCCAGCAGACGCTCTTTGCCCTTGAACTGCTCCCCAAACAGTCTTTCGAACACCTCGGCCTCGACGTCAAGCAAGACCGAGAGTGCACCGACATAGATGATGTTCTTGAACAGTTGACGCTGGCGCGGGTCGGTGTACGCGTTGTTGGCGATTTCGGTCAGTGGCACGCCCATCGTATGCACGTCGTCGCGGAATTTGGAGGGCGGCATGGGCCGCGTGCTGTCGTAAAACAGGTAGCCGCCGGTCTCGATTTCAGCGATGTCGGCATCCCAGGTCTGCGGGTTCATGGCGACCATCATGTCGACACCACCGCGCCGGCCGTGATAGCCCTTCTCGCACACCCGGGCCTCGTACCAGGTCGGCATGCCCTGGATATTGCTTGGAAAAATGTTGCGCGGACTCACCGGCACGCCCATGCGCATGACGGCCTTGGCAAAAAGCTCATTGGCCGAGGCAGAGCCCGAACCGTTGACGTTGGCGAATTTGATGACGAAATCGTTGATGGCTTCGATACGCTTCATGCGACCTCCAATTGAGCTTTGCGGCTGCGGTCACGACATCCCGGCCCGGCCTGTGTCGTGTTGAGCAGGAACTTCTGCATATCCCATGCGCCGGTTGGGCAGCGCTCAGCGCACAGGCCACAGTGCAGGCAGACGTCCTCATCCTTGACCATCACGTGCCCGGTCTTGAGTTCAGCGGAAACATAAAGGTCCTGTGCCAGATGCGTCGATGGCGCCTTCAACCTTGTCCGCAAGTCGGCTTCTTCCCCATTGCTGGTAAAGGTGATGCAGTCCATCGGGCAGATGTCCACGCAGGCATCGCACTCGATGCAGGTGTCCCGGTTGAAGACAGTCTGTACGTCGCAATTCAGGCATCGGCTCGCTTCCTTGAATGCGGTAGCGGCATCAAAGCCCAGTTCCACCTCCACGCGGATGCTGGCCAGCGCCGTCTCGGCCTTGGCCCATGGCACCTTGAAGCGCGTATCGCCTGAAACGTCGTTGTGGTAGCTCCACTCGTGGATGCCCATTTTCTGGGACATGAGGTTGGTCATTGGAGCGGGTCTTTCCTCCACCGCTTCACCTTGCAGGAATCGATCAATCGAAACCGCCGCTTCGTGCCCATGCGCGACCGCTGTAATGATGTTCTTGGGGCCATAGGCCGAATCGCCGCCGAAAAACACCTGCGGCACGGTCGACTGAAAGGTGTCTTTGCCCAGAACCGGCAGGCCCCAGCGGTCGAACTCGATGCCACTGTCGCGCTCGATCCAGGGGAAAGAGTTCTCCTGGCCCACCGCAACCAGCACGGCATCGCATTCAAAATACATGTCAGGTTCACCCGTGGGCACCAGACTGCGGCGTCCCTTGTCGTCATAGACCGCGCGGACCACCTCGAACGTCATGCCCAGGAGCTTGCCTTCCTGGTGATTGAAGCTCTTCGGAACGTGGAAGTTGATGATGGGAATACCCTCATGCACCGCGTCTTCCTTCTCCCAGGGCGACGCCTTCATTTCCTCGAATCCGCTGCGAACGATGACTTTCACGTCGGAGCCGCCGAGTCGGCGCGCGGAACGGCAGCAGTCCATGGCGGTATTGCCGCCTCCCAGCACGATGACGCGGGGTGGCACGCTGGTGATGTGCCCGAACGATACCGAGGCAAGCCAGTCGATGCCGATATGAATGTGCGCGGCGGCTTCCTTGCGCCCGGGAACATCCAGGTCACGCCCGCGCGGGGCGCCGCAACCCACGAATACCGCGTCATAACCTTGCTTCAGCAAGGCTTGCATGGAGTCCACGCGCTGGCCACTCTTGAAGTCAACTCCCAGGTCCAGGATGTAACCGGTTTCTTCATCAATGACCGATTCAGGCAGACGGAAGCGTGGAATCTGCGAACGGATGAAGCCACCCGCCTTGGCCTCGCCATCGAACACGGTCACCGCATACCCCAGTGGTGCCAGATCGCGTGCCACCGTCAGTGATGCCGGTCCGGCACCGACGCAGGCAATGCGCTTGCCATTGGCGGGCCCCACTTTCGGCATGCGGGACTTGACCTCGTCCTTGTTGTCTGCCGCCACACGCTTGAGGCGGCAGATGGCTACCGGTTCCGGCTTGTCACCGTTGTTTTCCTCGACGCGGCCTCGCCGGCAGGCGGGCTCACAAGGGCGGTCACAGGTACGCCCCAGCACGCCGGGAAAAACATTCGACACCCAGTTGATCATGTAGGCATCGCTGTAGCGACCCTGCCCGATCAGGCGGATGTATTCGGGGACGGGGGTATGGGCCGGGCAGGCCCACTGACAGTCGACGACCTTGTGAAAATAGGCCGGCTGGGTGATGTTTGTTGGCTGCAAAACGGTCTCCTTGGCCTGTCAAGGCTCCGAAAGCGGCGCCACAGGTGGGGGGAAGTCTATAGCGGGAAGGCGCCAATACGGGGATGGGCATTCCCGAAAAGAAGCGCCTTTATGACCCATATCAAGGAATTGGGACCTGTCCGGATTGGACTTTCCACCGACCCTGGCCCGGGTTCTTCCGGTGTCCGGGCGCTTCTAGCGGGAGTGCGCCAGACGCTCGAAAGCCGAAATCACCTCCGGCGGCGCCTGTACCAATTCAATCAGCACGCCCTCCCCTCCAATCGGCAACTCGTCACTGCCTTTGGGGTGTACGAAACAGATGTCAAACCCTGCCGCGCCCTTGCGGATGCCGCCCGGCGCAAAACGCACGCCCTGCGCCGTGAGCCATTCGACCGCCACCGGCAGGTCGTCGATCCACAGGCCGACGTGGTTGAGCGGCGTGGTGTGCACGGCAGGCTTCTTGTCCGGATCGAGCGGCTGCATCAGGTCCACCTCGACCTTGAAGGGACCGCTGCCGATGGAACAGATGTCTTCATCGACGTTTTCACGTTCGCTGCGAAAGGTGCCGGTCACCTGCAAGCCGAACAGGTCCACCCAAAGCTTGCGCAGGCGAGCCTTGTCTGGTCCGCCGATGGCGATCTGCTGGATACCCAGTACCTTGAAAGGTCGTTGCATGTTTTTCTATCCGGAAAGATGAAAGGGGGATCAGACGAATTCGACGATCGGCTGGTCCACCATCAGGCTTTCGCCTTTGGCCGCCAGCACCTTGCCCACCACGCCGTCAGCCGTGGCAAACAGCACGTTTTCCATTTTCATGGCCTCGATCACCGCGACACGCTCGCCGGCCTGCACCTTCTGGCCGGGCTGCACCGCGACGTCCACCAGCAGGCCGGGCATGGGCGACAGCACGAAGCGGCTCATGTCGGGCGGCGCCTTGAACGGCATCAGGCGGTGCAGTTCCGCCATGCGCGGCGACATCACCAGCGCCTCGATCTTGGTGCCGTTGTGCTGCACGCGAAGCGCCAGCGGGTTCTTCAGGGTGCCACGTTCCATTTGAGTCGTGAACGGCTGCCCGTTCACGGTACCCACAATGCACACGTCGTTCAGGCGTGACGGGCTGCTGATCTCATAGGACTTGCCTTCGACGTGGATCGCGGCGATGCCGGTCTTGCCGGTGAACTCGTCAACGTGCACCGGCACGTAGCGGTACTCGGCGTGACCGTTCTCCGAGAGCACCACCACGGTGTAGTCCATGCCCACCTTGACACCGTAGCCGGGCAACTGGCCGGTGATGCCGGCCGCGCGCTCGCGCGACTTGCGCCGGACAAACGCCGCCATCGCCACGAGGAAGTTGATGTCGTCGTGCGGCACGTCCTCGGCGCGGAACCCCTTGGCATAGTGTTCGGCGATGAAGCCGGTGTTGAAGTCGCCCGAGACGAACTTCGGGTGCGCCAGCAGCGCGGCCTGGAACGGGATGTTGCTGCTGATGCCGCGAATCACGAAGCCGTTGAGCGCCTCGCGCATCTTGGCGATCGCGTCCAGGCGGTCAGTGCCATGCACGATCAGTTTGGCAATCATCGAGTCGTAGTACATCGGGATCTCGCCGCCGTCCTGCACGCCCGTGTCCACGCGGACACCGAACAGGTCGGTCGTATTGGCCTGGAACATGGTCTCCGTTGGCGGCTGGAAGCGCACCAGACGCCCGGTCGAGGGCAGGAAGTTGCGGAACGGGTCCTCGGCATTGATGCGGCACTCGATCGCCCAGCCGTTGCGCTGCACCTGCTCCTGCGTGATCGGCAGCGGCTCGCCGGCGGCCACGCGGATCATCAGTTCCACCAGATCCACGCCGGTGATGCATTCGGTCACCGGATGCTCGACCTGCAGGCGAGTGTTCATTTCCAGGAAGTAGAAGCTCTGGTCGCTGCCGACCACGAACTCGACCGTGCCCGCGCTCTGGTACTTCACGGCCTTGGCCAGCGCCACGGCCTGCTCGCCCATGGCCTTGCGGGTCGCCTCGGAGATAAAGGGCGACGGCGCCTCTTCGATCACCTTCTGGTGCCGGCGCTGGATCGAGCACTCACGCTCGTTCAGGTAGATGCAGTTGCCCTGGCTGTCGCCCAGCACCTGGATCTCGATATGGCGGGGTTCGAGCACATACTTTTCGATCAGGATGCGGTCGTCACCAAACGCCGTACGCGCTTCATTGCGGCACGAGGTGAAACCTTCAAGGCACTCCTTGTCGTCAAATGCCACGCGCAGGCCCTTGCCACCGCCGCCAGCCGATGCCTTGATCATCACCGGGTAGCCAATGCCCCGGGCAATCTCCACCGCCTGCTCGGCGGTGTCGATGGCATCGGCGTAGCCCGGAATGGTGTTGACCTTGGCGTCCTTGGCCAGCTTCTTGGAGGCGATCTTGTCGCCCATCTGCCCCACCGAGTAGTGCTTGGGGCCGATGAAGGTGATGCCCTCCTCTTCCAGCCGGCGCGAGAACACCGCGTTTTCCGACAGGAAGCCGTATCCCGGATGCACCGCCTGCGCGCCGGTCTGCTTGCAGGCGGCAATGATCTTGTCCATCACCAGGTAGGAGTCCTTGGACGGCGGCGGGCCGATGCAGACGGACTCATCGGCCAGCATCACGTGGCGCGCATCCCGGTCGGCTTCGGAGATAAACCGCCACCGTCTTGATGCCCATCTTCCGGGCTGTCTTGATGACGCGGCAGGCGATCTCGCCCCGGTTGGCAATCAGAATCTTGGTAAACATGTTGTTCTTCTCCTCGGGCCTTAGAGTGGAATGTTCCCGTGCTTGCGCCACGGGTTTTCGATCTTCTTTTCCTTGAGCATGACCAGGCTGCGGCAGATTCGCTTGCGCGTCTCGTGCGGCAGGATCACGTCGTCGATGAAGCCGCGCGCGCCGGCCACGAAGGGGTTGGCAAAGCGGGCCTTGTATTCGGCTTCCTTGGCGGCCAGCTTGGCCGGGTCGCCCTTGTCCTCGCGGAAGATGATTTCCACCGCGCCCTTGGCACCCATCACGGCAATTTCCGCATTGGGCCAGGCAAAGTTCACGTCGCCGCGCAGGTGCTTGGAGCTCATCACGTCGTACGCGCCGCCATAGGCCTTGCGGGTGATCACCGTGATCTTCGGCACCGTGCACTCGGCATATGCGTACAGCAGCTTGGCGCCATGCTTGATGATGCCGCCGTACTCCTGCGAGGTGCCGGGCATGAAGCCAGGCACATCCACGAAGGTGACCACCGGGATGTTGAAGGCGTCGCAGAAGCGCACGAAGCGCGCTGCCTTGATGGTGCTCTTGATGTCCAGACACCCGGCCAGCACCAGCGGCTGGTTGGCGACGATGCCGATGGTCTGGCCGTCCATGCGGCCGAAACCGATCAGGATGTTCTTGGCGTACTCGGGCTGCAGCTCGAAGAAATCGCCATCGTCCACGGTCTTGACGATCAGTTCCTTCATGTCGTAGGGCTTGTTGGGGTTGTCGGGCACCAGCGTGTCCAGGCTGAGTTCCATACGGCCCGCCGGGTCGCCGCTGGGGCGCACCGGGGCCTTTTCGCGATTGTTGAGCGGCAGGTAGTTGTAGAGGCGGCGCAGCATCAGCAGCGCCTCCACGTCGTTCTCGAAGGCCAGGTCGG
Organism: uncultured beta proteobacterium; assembly: GCA_963726365.1. Taxonomy (GTDB): domain Bacteria; phylum Pseudomonadota; class Gammaproteobacteria; order Burkholderiales; family Burkholderiaceae_C; genus JAABQG01. The sequence goes on from CAVSCI010000019.1 coordinate 142,187, forward strand.
CCACGCCGCTGCGGGTGGTATGGGTGACCGCACCGCCAAGTTCCTCCGCCGTGACTTCCTCGTGCGTCACCGTCTTGACCACTTCGGGTCCGGTCACGAACATGTAGGAGCTGTCCTTCACCATGAAGATGAAGTCGGTCATGGCCGGCGAATACACCGCACCGCCTGCTGACGGGCCCATGATCATGCTGATCTGCGGCACCACGCCGCTGGCCATCACGTTGCGCTGGAACACGTCGGCGTAGCCGCCCAGCGAGGCCACGCCTTCCTGGATGCGGGCGCCGCCCGAGTCGTTCAGGCCGATCACCGGCGCGCCGACCTTCATGGCCTGGTCCATGATCTTGCAGATCTTCTCGGCATGCGCTTCGCTCAGGGCGCCGCCGAACACCGTGAAGTCCTGGCTGAACACGAACACCAGGCGGCCGTTGATCATGCCGTAGCCGGTGACCACGCCGTCGCCGGGAATCTTGTTGTCCTGCATGCCAAAGTCGGCACAGCGGTGCTCGACAAACATGTCCCACTCTTCAAACGTGCCCTCGTCGAGCAGCACTTCGAGGCGTTCGCGCGCGGTCAGCTTGCCTTTGGCGTGCTGCGCGTCGATACGCTTCTGGCCACCGCCCAGGCGGGCTGCGGCGCGCTTTTTTTCGAGTTGTTCCAGGATGTCGTGCATGGTCTGTCCTCTTTTGATTGTTTCCGGTACTATCGTTTTTGATAACTGACTATGGCTGTCTGGCGCTGGCTGTCAGCAAAATTCTCGCCGCAGTGGATGCTGCGATCCCGCCTTCGCGCACCTGCCGCTCCAGCCCGGGCAACAACTCGCGCACCTGCGGGTTCTGCCGGAAGGCCTGCTTGAGACCCGCGTCGATGCGCTCCCACATCCACGCCAGCGACTGCTGGTGGCGACGCATTTCCATCCTGCCATCGGCTTTCTGCAGACTGGAGAATTCCGTCACGGCCGCCCAGAAGCCGTCCACGCCCTGCCCGCTCAACGCGCTGAGCTGCAGCGCCTTGGGATGCCAGTGCTTCTCGTCATGGCTGCCGAACAGGCCCAGCAATTGCATCGCCGAAGTGATCTGGAGTTGCGCGCGCTGCGCGGCGATGGCGTCGATGTCGCATTTGTTGATCAGTACGAGGTCGGCCAGTTCCATCACACCCTTCTTGATGGCCTGCAGGTCGTCGCCGGCATTGGGCAACTGCATGAGAACGAACATGTCGGTCATGCCCGATACCGCCGTTTCGCTCTGGCCCACGCCCACGGTCTCGACAATCACCACGTCGTAGCCCGCCGCCTCGCAGACCAGCATGGCCTCGCGGGTTTTCTCGGCGACGCCGCCGAGGGTGCCGCTACTGGGGCTGGGGCGGATGTAGGCGTTCTCATGCACCGAGAGGCGCTCCATGCGCGTCTTGTCGCCCAGGATCGAGCCGCCGGAGACCGTGCTGGACGGATCCACCGCCAACACCGCCACCCGATGCCCCTTGTCGATCAGGTACAGGCCCAGCGCTTCGATGAAGGTGGACTTGCCCACACCCGGTACACCGCTGATGCCCAGGCGCATGGACTTGCCGGTATGCGGCAGCAAGGCTGTCAGCAACTGATCAGCCTGCGCGCGGTGGTCGGCGCGGGTGGATTCGAGCAGCGTGATGGCCTTGGCGATGGCACGGCGCTGTTGGGCCGGGGTGCCCTTCAAAACGCCCTCCAGCAAGGACATGCCCTGTTTAGCGGTCTCGCCTGTCATGCGTGCAACGTGGGAGGTAGATGAGCGCCAACGTCACAAACCCAGGGACACCGCGGAACCGGCTTCGCCGGGCCGCTGGTGTCGCCCCCTCGCAGGGGGAGGCGAACAGCGCCTCGGGCGTGATCATTTAGCCGCCTTCTTGATCTGCTCCAGCACGTCCTTGGCGCTGGCCGGGATCGGGGTTCCGGGGCCGTAGATGCCCTTGACGCCGGCCTCATAGAGCATCTCGTAGTCCTGACGCGGAATCACGCCGCCGACGAAGACGATGATGTCGTCGGCGCCCTGCTTCTTCAGCTCGGCGATGATGGCCGGCACCAGCGTCTTGTGGCCGGCGGCCAGGGTGGACACGCCCACGGCATGCACGTCATTCTCGATGGCCTGGCGCGCACATTCCTCGGGGGTCTGGAACAGCGGGCCCATGTCCACGTCGAAGCCCAGGTCGGCAAAGGCCGTGGCCACCACCTTGGCGCCGCGGTCGTGGCCGTCCTGGCCCAGCTTGGAAATCATCACGCGCGGGCGGCGGCCGTGTGCCTGGGCGAAGTCGGCAATCTCTTGCTTGAGCTGGTCCCAGCCCTCGGCGGAGTCATAAGCAGCAGCGTACACACCGGTCACCTTTTGCGTATCGGCGCGGTGGCGCCCGTAAACCTTCTCGAGCGCATCGCTCACCTCGCCCACCGTGGCGCGCAGGCGCATGGCCTGGATAGTCAGGTCCAGCAGGTTGCCGTCGCCCTGTTCCGCAGCGGTCGTCAGCGCGTCCAGCGCGGCCTGCACCTTGGCTGAATCACGGCTGGCCTTGATCGCCTTCAGCCGCTGAATCTGCCCGTCGCGCACGGCCACATTGTCGATATCGCGGGACTCAATCGCGTCTTCGGTCTTGAGCTTGTACTTGTTGACACCCACGATCACGTCGCGGCCAGAGTCGATGCGCGCCTGCTTTTCAGCGGCTGCCGCCTCGATCTTCAGCTTGGCCCAGCCGCTGTCCACCGCCTTTGTCATGCCACCCATGGCCTCGACTTCCTCGATGATGGCCCAGGCGGCGTCCGCCATGTCCTGGGTCAGCTTTTCCATCATGTAGCTGCCAGCCCAGGGGTCGACCACGTTGGTGATGTGGGTTTCTTCCTGGATGATGAGCTGGGTGTTGCGGGCGATGCGCGAGCTGAACTCGGTCGGCAGTGCGATGGCTTCGTCGAGTGCGTTGGTGTGCAGGCTCTGCGTACCGCCAAACACGGCGGCCATGGCTTCGATGGTGGTGCGCACGACGTTGTTGTAGGGGTCCTGCTCGGTCAGACTCCAGCCGCTGGTCTGGCAATGGGTGCGCAGCATCAGGCTCTTGGGGCTCTTCGCGTCGAAACCCTTCATGATGCGGCACCACAGCAGGCGGGCCGCGCGCATCTTGGCGATCTCCAGGTAGAAATTCATGCCAATGGCCCAGAAGAACGAGAGGCGGCCGGCAAACCCGTCCACATCCATGCCCTTGGCAATGGCGGTCTTCACGTACTCCTTGCCGTCGGCCAGCGTGAAGGCCAGCTCCAGCGCCTGGTTGGCGCCGGCTTCCTGCATGTGGTAGCCGGAGATGCTGATCGAGTTGAACTTCGGCATGTGCTTCGCCGTGTACTCGATGATGTCGCCGATGATGCGCATGCGACGGCTTGCGGCGGGTAGATGTAGGTGTTGCGAACCATGAACTCCTTGAGGATGTCGTTCTGGATCGTCCCGGAAAGCTTGTCCTGGCCCACGCCCTGCTCTTCGGCCGCCACCACGTAGCCCGCCAGCACCGGCAGCACGGCGCCGTTCATGGTCATGGAGACCGACACCTTGTCCAGCGGAATCTGGTCGAACAGCACCTTCATGTCCTCGACCGAGTCGATCGCCACGCCGGCCTTGCCCACGTCGCCGGTCACACGCGGGTGGTCGCTGTCATAGCCGCGGTGCGTGGCCAGATCGAAAGCGACCGACACGCCCTGCCCGCCGGCGGCCAGCGCCTTGCGGTAGAACGCGTTGGATTCTTCAGCGGTCGAGAAACCGGCGTACTGGCGGATCGTCCAGGGGCGCACCGCGTACATGGTGGCCTGCGGGCCGCGCAGGAAGGGCTCGAAGCCCGGTAGCGTGTTGGCGTGCGGCAGATCCCGGGTGTCTTCGGCGGTGTACAGGGGCTTGACGATGATGCCATCCGGCGTGACCCAGTTCAGGGCATCGACCTGCCCACCGGGGGCGGATTTCGCGGCGGCTTTGGCCCAGGCTTCGAGGCTGGCGGGGGCGAATTCGGGCTTGTTGAAGCTCATGGCGGAACAGCTTTCTGCAAGGTCAGGAACCACCGCGCCGGCGGCTGGGCTGGCGGGTTCGGCAAGTCGCCGGAAGTTTACATCATTCATAATTATTGATGCAAAATATTCCACCCGACTTACAATCCGGGCCAACCTGAACACCTATGTCCGCCCTGTCCCTTGCCCCCCGTGCCCTTTACGAAGAAGTCGCCGAACTGCTGCGGCAACGCATCTTCAAGCGCGAACTGGAGCCCGGCAGCTGGATTGACGAGCTGAAGCTGGCCGAGGAATACGGCATCAGCCGCACGCCCTTGCGCGAAGCGCTGAAGGTGCTGGCGGCCGAGGGCCTGGTGACCATGAAGGTGCGACGCGGCGCCTACGTGACCGAAGTGTCGGAGAAAGATCTGACCGATGTCTACCACCTGCTCAGCCTGCTGGAGTCCGACGCGGCCGGCGTGGTGGCGCGCGTGGCCACCGACGTTGAAATGGACGAACTCAAGACCCTGCACGCCGAGCTCGAAGCCGCCGCCGCTGACCGCGACCTCTTCTTTGCGCTGAACGAGCGCTTCCACATGCGGCTGCTGGAGATCGCCGACAACCGCTGGCGCAACCAGATGGTGGCCGACCTGCGAAAGGTCATGAAGCTCAACCGACACAACTCGTTGTTCAAGGCTGGCCGTATCGAAGAATCCCTGGCCGAGCACCGTGCTGTCATGAGTGCGCTCGAAGCCCGCAATCCGAAGGCTGCCGGCCTGCGCATGACGGAGCATTTCCGCAACGGGCTCGAAGCGGCGGTCTGACACGCCGACCCGGGCAAGGCGCCCTACTCTTTGGCAATCAGCTCCAGCCGTTTGTCGGGGAAGAGCCATGCCGCCGATACCGCGAAATAGATCACGATGGTGAGCCACTCGGCAACAAAGGCCAGGGGTATCGCCAGCGTATAGGCCGCCAGTGAAAGCCTTGTTTTCCAGTCGTTTCGCGTCGTCCTGGCCAGGTCGGAGTCCGCGCCTTGATTGCTCACCAGAACTCGCACCAGCACGCGGTAGGCAATACCCGTCATCAGGACCACGCAACCGTACGTGGCAACCGGGACGCGGTGAAACTGATGTTCCCCCATCCAGGCGGTCACGGCCGGAATCAGCGACAACCAGAACAGCCAATGCATGTTGGCCCACAGAATCGCGCCATTCACATGGTGAACCGCATGCAGAAGATGGTGGTGATTGCTCCAGAAGATCGCGACCGTGACGAAGCTCAGCAGGTAGCTCAGCAGTTTTGGCGCCAGCGGCTGCAGCGAGGCAAAGTCAAACTGACCCGGTCCCTTGAGCTCCAGCACCATGATGGTGATGATGATGGCGATCACGCCATCGCTGAACATTTCCAGCCGGTTCTTGCCCATTTTACGATTCCCCGGTGCGTTGCTTGCCAGCTGTAAGTGTACGAAACGCTGGCCTGAAGTCGAACAACCCGGTGTTGACTTCCCACGGTCTCAAACAGCCGTGCGAAGAGAGGTGCGCGACCTTTCTGACCGCGCCACAGATTCAGACTTACCATCTTGACAATACACAAACCCAAACGAGCCCTGCCGATGCTTTTTGAACCTGTCAACTTGCGCAGATTGATGCCGGTGTTCATCGCATGCCTGATGACGTCAGGACTGGCTTTCGCCCAGCCGCGCGAGACGTTGGCGCGCGGTGAATTGCTGTACAACGCACACTGCGTGGCATGCCATACCACCCAGATTCACTGGCGCGGCAAGAAATTGGTGGCGGATTGGGCCTCCCTGAAGGGGCAGGTGAAGCTATGGCAAGCCAACGACGGACTCGGCTGGAGCGATGCTGACATTACCAGCGTGGCGCTCTATCTCAACAAGCTGCACTACGGCTACCCGGTGGACGTCTACGGGCGTGCAGACGTCCCGGGAGTCCATCAGGCCAGCGTGCGGCACTGAACCTCAACTGCTCCTGACTCCATAGCGAAGAATAACCATTCGACGCTGGCAATCAAAGGATATCAATCAGATATTTCGCTGGCAACCTGCGCCGGCGCAAATTCCCGCGCCATCGCCCACACGCTGCGCGCCGGCAGCGGTTTCAGGTGATGGTCGCTCCAGACCTGGCGCCAGCGGCGGGCACCGCGCAGGCCGTGGCGCAGGCCCAGCATGTGGCGGGCAATGGCGGACCAGGGGGTGCCGTCTTCCTCGAACTCGCGCTCCATGTAGGCGACCATCTGCTCTTCGACATCGTCGCGCGTGAAGTCCCTCGGGGTCGCGCCATAGAACGCCTCATCCCACCCCGCCATCAGCCAGGGGTTGTGGTACGCCTCGCGCCCCACCATCACGCCATCCACGTGCTGCAGATGGTTCGCAATCTGCTCGTTGGTCGTGATGCCACCGTTCACGCTGATGGTCAGCGCGGGGAAGTCCCGCTTCAGCTGGTAGGCCAGCTCGTAGCGCAGCGGCGGGATGTCGCGGTTTTCCTTCGGGCTGAGCCCGTCCAGCCAGGCATTGCGCGCGTGGACGATGAAGACCTTGCAGCCGGCTTCACTCACCTGACCCACGAAGTCACGCACGAAGTCGTAGCTCTCGATGCGGTCGATGCCAATGCGATGCTTGACCGTCACGGGGATGCTCACGGCGTCCAGCATGGCCTTGACGCCGTCTGCCACCAGCGCGGGCTCTGCCATCAGGCAGGCGCCGAAGGCACCTCGCTGCACACGCACACTGGGGCAGCCGCAGTTGAGATTGATCTCGTCGTAGCCCCACTGCTCGCCAACTTTCGCAGCGCGGGCCAAGTCAAGCGGCTCGCTGCCGCCGAGTTGCAGCGCAACCGGGTGTTCTGCTGGGTCAAAGCGCAGATGCCGGCGCAGGTCGCCGTGCAACAGCGCGCCAGTGCTGACCATCTCCGTGTAGAGAAGCGTATTCTGACTCAGCAGGCGATGGAAGAAACGGCAATGCTTGTCAGTCCAGGCCATCATCGGCGCAACGGAAAGGCGCCACGGGCTGTAGGCGGATCGGGATGGCGGCTCGGACATGGGATCGAATTATCCCAGCCAGTCCAGCACGCCCTGCGCCGCGCGATGCCCACTGGCGAAGCAGGCGGTGAGCAGGTAGCCGCCGGTGGGCGCTTCCCAATCCAGCATCTCGCCGGCGCAGAACACGCCGGGCAGCTCGCGCAGCATCAGGCCGCCGTCCAGCGCCTCGAAGGGCACGCCGCCGGCCGTGCTGATGGCTTCATCCAGCGGGCGCGCGGCCGTCAGCGTGACGGGCAGCGCCTTGATGGCGGCGGCCAGGCGCTCGGGCTGCTCCATCGCCTCCTTGGGCAGCAGCTCGTGCAGCAGGCCCATCTTGATGCCCTCCAGGCCCAGGCGGCTCTTGAGGTGGCTGCTCAGGCTGCGCGCGCCGCGCGGGTGGCGCACCTCGGCCAGCACACGCTCGACCGAGCGGTCGGGCAGCAGATCCAGCCAGAAGGTGGCGCGGCCCTGGGCGGCGATGGCGTCGCGCAACCGGGCCGAGGCGGCATAGACCAGGCTGCCCTCCACCCCCGTGGCGGTGGCGACGAACTCGCCCCGGCGGTGCCAGGGCGCTGCGCCGTCCTCGCCCAGGGTGATGGCCACCGACTTGAACGGCTGGCCGGCAAAACGATCGCGGAAATGCGCGGTCCAGCCCTGACCGTCGCGGCCGGCGGCGTCGAAGCCGCAATTGGACGGCTGGAGCGGTACCACCGGCACGCCGCGCGCCGCCAACGGCGCCACCCAGGCGCCGTCCGAGCCCAGCCGGGCCCAGCTGGCGCCGCCCAGCGCCAGCAGCACCGCGCGGGCGCGCACCCGACGCGCTCCGGCGGGCGTGTCGAACAGCAGCGCCCCGTCCGCAGCCCAGCCCGTCCAGCGGTGACGCATGTGAAACGTCACCGGCACGCCCGGCGCCACGGGGTGGCGCAGGCGCTGCAGCCAGGCCCGCAGCAGCGGCGCGGCCTTCATGTCGGCGGGAAACACGCGCCCGGACGTGCCCACGAAAGTGGCCACGCCCAGCCCTTCGGCCCAGGCGCGCAGGGCGTCGGCGCCGAAGTCACGCAGCAGCGGCTCGATCGCGGGGCGCCGCGCGCCATAACGGCTGGCAAACAGGTCCGCCGGTTCGGAATGGGTCAGATTCAGCCCGCCCTTGCCCGCCAGCAAAAACTTGCGCCCCACCGACGGCATGGCGTCGAACAGGTGCACGGTGCACCCCGCCGCTGAGAGCACTTCCGCCGCCGCCAGCCCGGCGGGGCCGGCGCCGATGAGGGCGATGTCAAGGGAAGTGTCGGCGGGGATGGCAGTGGTCATGCGGGGATTGTCGCCGCTGGCCTTCACCCCTCGCAGGCCTCAGGACAGCTCGCGGATAAACCCTGCCACCGCGCGCATCTGCTTAGGGTCCATGCGCAGGACGAAGCCGCGGCTGGCGAAATGGATCATCCTCGTCGCGCCAGGCTTTTTTCAACGGCTGCCTTGGCCAGGGCTTTTTCCGCCGGGGCTTGGTGACGGCCTTGGCGGCTGGGGCTCAACGCCCGGCGCCGAGGGTCGGCACGACCACCAGGTAAGTCAGCGCGAAGATCACGAGGATGCCGGTCAGGTTGAGCCACAGTCCGGCGCGGATCATCTGCGGCATGCGCACCAGGCCGGTGCCGAAGACGATGGCATTGGGCGGCGTGCCCACCGGCATCATGAACGCGCAGCTCGCGGCGATGGTGGCCGGCACCAGCAGCATGCCGGCCGGCACGCCGAGCACCGGCGCCAGCGCGGCCAGGATCGGCAGCATCGTCGCCACCTGCGCGGTGTTCGAGGTGAGCTCGGACATGAACACCATGATCGTGATGATCGCCAGCAGGGCGGCCCACATCGGCCAGCCGGCGAAATCCGCCGCCAATGCGCCGATGTACTGCGGCACGCCGTTGGCCTCGGTCGCAGCGGCCAGCGCCAGGCCGCCGCCGAAGAGGATCAGCACGCCCCAGGGCAGCTTCTGCGCCGTGGCCCAGTCCATCGCGCGCACGCCCTGCGCCCGGTCCACCGGAGTCAGGAACAGCGCCATCGCGGCGAGGATCGCGATGCCGGCATCCGAAAGTCCCGCCAGCGGCCGCACACCCGCCACCGTCCAGTCGCGCAGCAGCGGCGAACTCATCCACAGCAGAGCGGTGACGGCGAACACGCCGAGCGTCACCCGCTCGCCGGCGTTCAAGGCGCCCAGCTTCGCCCATTCGTCGCGAACGAACTCGCGTCCCCCCTCGATCTCGCCCATGCGCGAGGGAAACAGCACCGTCGTGTTCAGGAACCAGGCCAGCGGCAGGAAGGCCAGCATCGCCGGCACGCCGATCGCCATCCATTCCAGAAAGCCGATGCGGATGCCCGACGACTGCTCGACAAAGCGCACCAGGATGCCGTTGGGCGGCGAGCCGATGATGGTCCCCAGCCCCCCGATCGAGGCGGCATAGGCCACGCCCAGCAGCGCCGAGAAGGCAAAGTTGGACAGGTCGCGGTCCTCCGCCGGAATGCCGCCGTGCTCGGCCAGGCCCCGGCCGGTGCGCCGGCGCAGCGCCACGTCGATCACCGACAGCACGATCGGCACCATCATCGCGGCGGTGGCGGTGTTGGACACCCACATGCTCACGAAGGCCGTCGCAGCCATCGTCCCGCCGACGATTGCCTTGGGCCGGGTGCCCACCAGCTTCAGCGTGGCAAAAGCAATGCGCCGGTCCAGCCCCCAGCGCTGGATCGCCAGCGCCAGCACGAAGCCGCCCAGGAACAGAAAGATCACGTCGGCGCCATAGTTCGCCGTGGTGCGCGCCAGCGGCATGATGCCGGCCAGCGGAAACGCCGCGATCGGCAGCAGCGCGGTGACCTCGATGTCGACCGCCTCGGTCATCCACCAGGCGGCCATCCACGCCATCATCGCCAGCGTGGCGCGGCCCGCCTGCGAAAACGCCACCCCCTTGCCCTGCGCGTTAGCATAGGTCTCGGGCAGCGCGAAATACAAGGCCAGCGCCAGCACCGGCCCCAGAAAAAGGCCCACCCGTTGCACGCGTTGCTGAAGGCTCAAGGCCATGATCCCCCCGGATTCAAAGTTGCGGGACACGACCATTGTGGGCGGCGGCGGCCGCGCTGCACTTGATGCGAGTCAAGCACCCTGCAGGTGACGCCTCGCCCTGAGCCTCTGCCCCTCTAAACTGCGCGGCATGCCCCGCCCCGCCGACACAACCACCCCTTCCCCCTGGCACGCTCTGCGCGCCGCACGCCATGCCGTGGTCCCGCGCCGCCCACTGATCCTGCGCGGCCCCCGGGGGCCGGTGGCGGTGGGCAGCGTGGCCGAGGCGCACCTGCCGGCGCTGGCCGATTGGCCGCAGTGGATCACCATCGGCCTCGAAGCCGTCACGCTGGACTTCGGCGCCGCGCCCGACGCCATCGCCAGCCGCTGGGCCATGGTGAACGAGGCGCTGCGCGCCCAGGGTCTGATCGTGGCCTGGCGCGACGAGCCCTATGGCGTGTGGGACGAGCAGGAGGTGAGCCACGCAACCATCGAGCGCGCGGCCTCGCGCTTCTGGGGCACGCTGACACTGGGCGCCCATTGCAACGGCTATGTGGCCGACGCGCAGGGCCGCCCCACGCACCTGTGGGTGGCGCAACGCAGCCTGAACAAGCCCACCGACCCCGGCATGCTGGACAACCTGATCGGCGGCGGCGTGCCGCTGGGACAGAGCCCGTGGGAAGCACTGCAGCGCGAGGCGTTTGAAGAGGCTGGCCTGGCGCCCGAGGAGATCGCCCAGGCCACGCCCGGGCGCATTGTGGCGTTGCACTGCGACATCCCAGAGGGGCTGCAGCGCGAGCACCTGCATGTGTACGACCTGCGCCTGCCGAACGGCCGCACACCCCAGAACCAGGACGGCGAAGTGGCCTGGCACCAGTGCTGGCCGGTGGCCGACGCCCTGGCCGCCGCCGCCGAAGGCCGCTTCACTACCGACGCGGCACTGGCGACGCTGGACTTTGCGGTGCGGTTTCGGGTGGTGGCGGCGGATGAGCCGGTGGCGCGGGCGCTGGGGGCGTTGGTGGTGGGGACAGCGGTTCAGCGCGACTGATTCAGACTTTGCGGCTGAGGACGAATCAGGACTGCCGGTCAGTCGTGATTTCATTCGCTGGTCGTGTCCGCGAAGCGCTATTCCCGGCCCATCAACCGGACCTTGCGCAAGATACGGTTTTGCACCCTCCTCGCTTCGCTCGGTGACGGCCGGTCAAGCGCGTCATTGACCCAACTATCTGCCTCGCGATGAGCGATCAGTTGCGTCTGAGGATCTACCCTGAACCGCTACACCGGCCCCACTTCCACCACCCTCCCGTCCCCCGTCAGAAACGCCACCCGCACCGATGCCCCAGGGTTCGCCTTGAGCACCGCATCCCGATACCGGTTCATCTGTGCGACCAGCCCCGGCTGTTCTTCGGGACGGTAGGCGCTCTTGTAGTCCAGCACCCACCATTCGCCGCTGTCGCGCCGGCGCACCAGGCGATCGATGCGTTGGGTTTCGCCGCCGTGCAGCAGGGTGACTTCGTTGCCCTGCCAGTCGATCACCGTGGCGTCCCAGGCCCAGGCGCCTTCGCCGGTGCGGATGCGGTGGGCCACGGCGGCGGCCTCGCGTGCGGCCTCAATAGGGAGTTCGAATTCGCGGGCCGCGCGGGCCAGCAAGGGCCGCTGCGGACTGGGCGCAGCGACACGATCGCCGGCGAGCTCGTCAGCGCCAACGCCCGCGTGGGTCAGTGCGTCCGTGGCGCCATGTTCCAGCAGCCAGTGCATGGCCTGGCCCTGGCGGGCGAGCTCGGAGGCAGCTTCAATCGCTTCGTTTTCGATAGCGGCTTGCAGCCATTGCACGCTGGGCTGCGGCACAAAAGGCATGAAAAATGTCTCTGCGACCGATTCCGAGGCTTCAGGCAGGGCTGCGGCAGCCGGTTCAACCGCCTCCACCGCCTGCGCCAGCGCCTCGATGCGCCGCCAGGGGCTTTGGCCACTGTCGCGGTGGGGCTCGACGCAGGACAGGGCCAGCACCTGGCGGGCGCGGGTCATGGCCACGTAAAGGGCGTTGATTTCCTCGCGCGCTCGCTCGGCGACTTCGGCGGCCAGGGTGTCGGTGGCGCTGGGCGGCGGGCTGGTTTCGCTGGCCAGAAAGACGAAGCGGCGCGGCGCGGCGGCTTCGCCCGGCCAGTCCACCAACACGCCCATGCTCTCGGCGTTGGCGGGCGGTGCGTCGGTGTCGAGCATCAGCACGGCGTCGGCCTCCAGACCCTTGGCGCCGTGGACGGTGAGCAGGCGCACGGCGGCGGGGTCGGCGCGGCCGGGCGCGGGGATGCCGCCGTGACGCAGCGCGCGCACCAGCGCGTAGGGCGTGAGGTAGCGCCCCCCGCCCTGCGCCAGCGCGGTGGTGAGCAGCGCACGCAGGTTGGCCAGCACCGCCTGGCGCTGCTCGGGTCGGGCGGCGGCGGCAAAGCGGGCCAGCACGTCGCCGTGGTGGTAAATGGCGTCCAGCGCGTCGTGCGGCGGCAGGCTGTGCACCCAGCTTGTGTATTGCGCCAGCGCGGTGGCGGCGGCCTGCAGCGTGGGCGGCAGGCGAGAGGCTTCAGCCAGCAACAATGCCAGCCAGGGGCGGCGCGGCTCGCCGTCTTCCCGCCGCAGCAGGGCCAGCGCTGTGAGGTCCGCATCGCTGGCGCCGAACAGCGGCGACTTGAGCGCGCGGGCCAGCGACAGGTCGTGCGCGGGCGAGACCAGCACGTCCAGCAAGGCCACCAGGTCGGCCACTTCGGGGGCTTCGGCCAGCTCGCGTTGCTCGGGTTGAACCGTGGCTATGCCCAACAGGCGCAGTTCGTCGGCCATGGGGCTGAGGCGGCTGCGCTGGCGTGCCAGCACCATGATTTCCTTCGGCGGTGTGCCGCCCGCGATCTGCGCCGCCACCCAGCGCGCGGCCTGGCGGCTTTCCAGCGAGCGCAGGGTTTCCTCGGGCAGCTCGCGCGCTGTAGTGAGGCTGTCGCGCCAGGGCAGCTCGGCGGCGTCCGGCGCGTCGTCGTCCCTGGCCGCCCGGGGCGGGCGCGGGATGGGCGGCAGGCACAACACGCGGCCGGCGGCGGTGGATTCGGTCGTGTGGCTGCGATAGCCGGTCCACGCGCCCTCCTCCTGCGCCTGCAGCATCACAGTATTGACAGCGCCGATGACGGCCGGGGCGTTGCGCCGGGTGTGGTCACAGGCCAGCAGGTCGCCGCCCAGGCCGTCGCGTATGAAGGCCTGCGCGGCCTTGAACACCTGCGGCTCGGCGCGGCGGAAGCGGTAGATGCTTTGCTTGGGGTCGCCCACGATGAAAACGCCCGGCGCCTCGCCCGCGCCGGTGTAGCCCGACAGCCACGCGTGCAGCGCCTGCCATTGCAGCGGGTTGGTGTCCTGGAATTCGTCGATCAGCAGATGCTTGATGCGCGCGTCCAGCCGCTCCTGCACCCAGCCGGAAAGCACCGGGTCGGCCAGCAGTACCTGCGCGGCGCGTTCGATGTCGTTCATGTCCACCCAGCCACGGCTGCGTTTGAGGGCGGCGTATTCGGCCAGCAGGCAGCGGGTGAGGCGGGCCATGCGCTGCTGGTAGCAGCCAGGCGGCGTGCTGGGTCTGGGAGGTCAACACGCGTTGCACCGCGTCCTGCGCGGCGCGCACGGCGTCGATTCCGGCCAGGGTGTCGTTGAACTTGCGCGGCTCGTTCTTTTGCGTCAGCAGCGCGGCCACCACGCCGGTCCAGTGGCCGGCGGTGACGGCCTGCTCCAGCTCGCTGCCCTTGGCCGAAAAGGTCTTCTGGGATGCACGACTGAGTGCTTGCGCCGCCGCCAGCAGCAGCGCCCGCGCGTCGTGGCCCGCCGTCAGCCACTGAACGGGCTCGTCCAGCCCGGCGAACTCGGCAAACAGGGCGCCGAATGCCGGCACCGACGCCTCCACCACGCCGGCCTCGTCCGCCAGCACGAACTCGGTGCGGCGGCTCAAGGCGGCGGCCAGGGCCTTTTGCGTCTGCGCGCGGCCATGTTCGAGCGGCAACAGACGCGTAATCGGCGCGCAGCGCGGGATCAGCGGCCACGGTGGCCTGGAACGGGCGCCAGAGGGCGGCCACGGCCTCGTCGTCACTTTCCAGCAGCTCGTAACGGCCCGGCAGGCCCAGTTGCTGCAACACGGCCAGCGGCGCGGTGCGCAAGAGCGCGGCAAACCAGCTGTGGAAGGTGCGGATCTGCACCGGGCGGTCGGCGGCGAGCACGGTTCGGTACAGATTTTGTAGCGCCTCATGACCCTTTGACGCTGGGGAATAGCCAATTCCTCTTGAAACCAGCTCCTGGACGAGCTTTTCGGGGTCTTTTTCAGCCGCAAAGGCGGCCAGCCACTCCTGCAGGCGCTGGCGCATCTCGCCGGCGGCCTTCTTGGTGAAGGTGATGGCCAGGATTTCATGCGGCGCGGCGCCGTCGAGCAGCGCGCGCACGATGCGCGAGACCAGCATCCAGGTCTTGCCGGCGCCGGCGCAGGCCTCCACGGCCACACTGCGGCGCGGGTCGCAGGCGATGGCGTAGAAGGCTTCGCGGGTGGCTGGCTGGCCGTTGACTTCATAGGCGGCTCTGGTCATTTGGCCTCCTCTTCAGTCGGGTTGGCGGGCCGGACCCAGCTGTCCTTGCGGCACAGGCCGCGCGCGGCGCACCAGTCGCAGGCGCTTCCCTCGCCCAAGGCGGGCAGCCGGGCGCCATTGGCGATACGTTGCAGCTCATCCAGCAGGCCAGCCAGCAGGCGGTCGCGCAGGGCGGTGACGTCCTGCTGCTCATACAGCTTCGTGCCGTCGCGCTCGCCCACATTCAGATAGGCGGCGCGCACGCTGTCGTCCGGCAGCAAAGCGGCGTAGAAGGCGAGCTGGGTGTCTTCAGCGGCGTCCTTGATGCGCTCGGACGTGCGCTGGCGGCCTTCGGTCTTGTAGTCGATCACCAGCAGCTGGCCGTCGGCGGCGCGGTCGACGCGGTCCAGACGGCCGACGAGCTGCCAGGCGCCCAGCGGGGTATTGCCCTCGGCTTCGGCGCGCTCGAAGTGGCCGCCGGTCGCGTCGTACTCGGCCAGCCAGGCCAGGTAGCCGTCGCGCACCGCGGGCCAGACGGCGGCAAAGGGCAGGAAGTCGCCGTCGTCCAGGCCATGTTCGCGCGTGGTTTCCCGGGCGGCCTGGTCGATCAGGGCCTGGCGGGCGGCGGGGTCCGCTGTGGGCGTGGCCCGCAGCGCCTCATGAAAGTGGCGCAGCACGGCGTGCAGCCACAGGCCGAAGTCGCGCTTGTCAACCTCGGTGTCCAGCTCGTCCGCCTCCTGCAAGCCCAGCTGGCGCAGCGCGAAGAAGCGGTACGGGCAGGCGCGCAGGTCGCTGTAGGCGCTGGCGGAGATGCGCTGCACCGGCAACGTGGCGCCGCTGGGCGTGGGCGCCCGCACCGGAGCGGCGCTCAACTCGCGTGGCGGGCGGGGGTCGTCCGCCTCGGGCGCCAGGCCTTCCAGCAGCAGAGCCTGCACCAGCGGGCTGGGCAGCAGCGGTTCGCCACTGTCGTCGCCCTGGCGCCAGAGGATGTCGCAGGTGGGCAACTTGCAAGGCATAGGCCCAGGCAGCGCGGTGGGCGGCGCCCAGTTCTGCCCGGCTGGGCAGGCCCAGCGCCGCACGCTGCATGGCCGTCCAGGGCCCGGGCGGCTCGGGGGCGGCTGGCAGTCGCACCTCGTCGCAGCCGGGCAGCACCGCTGCGGCAAAGGGGCGCGCCAGCATCTGGCTCAGCGGCAGGATGGTGACCTGCTCGCGCGGTGGGTGCGGCGGCACGTGGCTGGCGGCTTCGAGCACGGCGTCCACCCAGGTGGTGAACTCGCTCAAGGAAAGGCGACGCGTGGCGCCGCGCACGTCGGCAAATTCCGCCTGGGCGCCCTCCTCCAACCGCAGCGCCGCAAGCAGGCGCGCGCCGGCGGCATCCAGAGCCATGGGTTCGGCCAGGCCGGTGATTTGCAGCAGCGTCCGCAGATCGACCAGCCAGACGGCCAGCGGCCGGGGCGGGCCGAAACGGGCGCGGGCGGCGGCCACGTCGGCCACCAGCGGCGCCAGCGCAGCGGCTTTGGCATCCAGGCTGTCGGGGCTGCACAGGCGCTCGACATCGCGCCAGTCGCGCACGCCCTGGCGGCGCAGCCAGGGCTCCAGCGCCTGGCGGGCGGGCGTATCGCCCCAGGCAGGGGCGCTTTTCAGGGCGTCCAGCACGTCGTCGCTGCTGGCGTTCCAGGCCAGGGCGCGCAGCAGCGCCATGAGTTCGGCCGCAACGCGGGTGGTGGAAAGTTTCCAGCCGTTCTCGTCGCGAATGGCCACACCCCGCGCGCCCAGCAGTGCGCGCACGCGCCGGGTGAGCGCGCGGTCGGTGGCGGCCAGGGCCACGGGCACGCGGCCGGCGTCGATGTGGGCCAGCACCCGGGCAGCAGCGCGTTCGGCTTCATCCTCGGCGTCCACAGCGCGGAACAGGCGCACGTCGCCACGCGGGCCCTCGGCAGGCAGCGCCAGGGTTTCGGCGCGTTCGCCCCAGCGCGTGGCCAGGGCGGCGGTCAGTGGGTCGGGCTGAAAGCCTTGCAGCACGAACACGGCATCCACCGCGTCCAGCGCCTGCGCGCTGAACAGTATGTCGGTGGCCTGCGCCGAGGTGGTGGCCCAGACCAGCGCCAGCCGCGCCACGGCGGCCTCAAAAGCCAGCGGGCCGGCTTCGGCGCCGGCCAGCAGCGGCGTCATCTCGGCAGACCAGGCCAGGCGTTCATCGGGCGCACGCGCTGCGGCCAGCGCAGCGAGCTGCAGGGCCGACTCCATCAGGGCAGCAGCCAGGACCTCGCGCTGCGCGCCCAGGCCGGCGCGCTCCAGCAGGCTCTGGGCCAGCGGCAGGTCACGTGCCGGGTCGAAGCTCAGGTCGTCCGCCCCCGGGCTGAACGGCGCCAGCTGCTGGGCCCAGTTGCGCGTGGTTTCGAAACGCGGCGCGAAACCGTCGGGGTGGCAGACGCCCCACTGGCGCGTGGCCACGGGCATGAGCTGGGCGTAAGGTAGCAGCACCAGCGTGCGCGCCGGATGGGCGCCGCGCGCAGTGATGCGCCGCGCAAGCCGATCCATCAGGCCCGGCCAGGCGGCCATGGCCGGATGCAGCGCGGCGGGAGGTGTCGAAGGGTGATTCATGGCGCCCGGCAGCCCCTGCGTGGCCGGCGGGTGGGGTTGGTTTCTGTCACAATGCCGCAACTTTAGCTCCATCTCCACTCGTCAACAGGATTCCGCCATGGCCAGCGACCTTATCAAACATGTTTCAGATACGACTTTCGATGCCGAAGTCATGAAAGCCGGCAAACCGGTTCTCGTGGATTACTGGGCCGAGTGGTGTGGTCCCTGCAAAATGATTGCGCCAATCCTTGACGAAGTGGCCACGGCCTATGAGGGCAAGCTGCAGATCGCCAAGATGAACGTCGATGAGAACCGCGAGATCCCCGCGAAATTCGGCATTCGTGGCATTCCCACCCTGATGCTGTTCAAGGACGGCCAACTGGCCGCCACCAAAGTCGGCGCCTTGAGCAAATCGCAACTGATCGCCTTCATCGACCAGCAACTGGCCTGACAAGGCCTTTGTTAAAGCGGGTCCGCCATTCATGCGGCGGGCCTGAATCCCCCTTTTTTCCTGTCATAATCTCACCTGATCACTGATTCGCGTGGCGAATTGGTTCGAGTTCCAGGTTCAGAACATTGAGGTCGGGTTGACATTCCCGGTCCTCCCGACCTCCCCCTGATTTTTTCCGACAGTCCCCCTTGGACTGCTTTCCCGCAGGACGTTCCATGCACTTAAACGAACTCAAGGCACTGCACGTGTCTGAAGTCCTCAAGCAAGCCGAAGATCTTGAGATCGAAAACACCGGCCGCATGCGCAAGCAGGAGCTGATGTTTGCGATCATCAAGAAGCGCGCCCGCGCCGGTGAGCAGGTTTTTGCCGACGGTGTGCTGGAGATCCTCCCTGACGGCTTCGGTTTCCTGCGCAGCCCGGATACCAGCTACACCGCCAGCACCGACGACATCTACATCTCGCCCAGCCAGGTCCGCCGCTTCAATCTTCACACCGGCGACATGATCGAGGGCGAAGTCCGAACGCCCAAGGACGGCGAACGCTATTTCGCGCTGACCAAGCTGGATGCCGTAAACGGTGGCCCGCCCGAGCAGAACAAGCACAAGGTGATGTTCGAGAACCTCACGCCGCTGTTCCCCAAAGAGCAGATGCGACTGGAGCGCGACACCAAATCCGATGAAAACATCACCAGCCGCGTCATCGACATCATTGCCCCGATCGGCAAGGGACAACGTGCGCTGATCGTCTCGCAACCCAAATCAGGCAAGACGGTGATGATGCAGCACATCGCCCATGCCATTACCGCCAACTACCCGGACGTGCACCTCATGGTGCTGCTGGTGGACGAGCGTCCCGAGGAAGTCACCGAAATGCAGCGCACCGTGAAGGGCGAAGTGATTGCTTCGACCTTCGACGAGCCCGCCGCCCGTCATGTGCACGTGGCCGAGATGGTGATCGAGCGTGCCAAGCGCCTGGTTGAACTCAAGAAGGACGTGGTGATCCTGCTGGATTCGATCACCCGCCTGGCCCGTGCCTACAAC
Source organism: uncultured beta proteobacterium (assembly GCA_963726365.1). GTDB lineage: Bacteria > Pseudomonadota > Gammaproteobacteria > Burkholderiales > Burkholderiaceae_C > JAABQG01. The sequence goes on from CAVSCI010000019.1 coordinate 160,887, forward strand.
AACGTCGTGCCCTCAAGCGGCAAGGTTCTCACGGGTGGTGTGGACGCCAACGCCCTGCAGCGCCCCAAACGCTTCTTTGGCGCCGCACGCAACGTCGAAGAAGGCGGCTCGCTGACCATCATCGCCACGGCGCTGGTCGATACCGGCAGCCGCATGGACGAAGTGATCTTTGAGGAATTCAAGGGAACGGGCAATTGCGAAATCCACCTGGAGCGCCGCCTTTACGAGAAGCGCGTGTTCCCGGCCATCAACCTGAACCGCAGCGGCACCCGGCGCGAGGAACTTCTGCTGGCCCCGGAAGTCCTGCAGAAAACCCGCATCCTGCGCCAGTTCATGTACAACATGGACGAAATCGAATCCATGGAGATGGTGCTCAAAAGCATGAAGTCGACCAAGAGCAACGTGGAGTTTTTCGACATGATGCGTCGCGGCGGCTAACCTGCACGTAGCGGCTGATCGGTCTTAAGTTGTTGATTTTGTGCGATAATTAAAGGCTTCGCGAAAAGTACGCAGGGCTTTTCATTGTGCAAACGGTTTGCACAAGGCTGGCGCGGCTAACGCAACTGACAAGGAAGAATCATGAAAGAAGGCATTCACCCCAACTACCGCGAAGTCTGTTTCGTGGACCTCTCGAACGGCTTCAAGTTCGTGACGCGTTCGTGCGCGAGCACGAAAGAAATGATCAAGATGGAAGACGGCCGCGAACTGCCGATGTACAAGCTTGACACCTCCAGCGAATCGCACCCCTTTTATACCGGCACTCAAAAGTCGGTGGACAACATGGGTGGCCGCGTGGAACGCTTCCGCAATCGTTTCGGCAAGACGTCCGTCGCCAAATAATCCGGCGCGGATCTCCCGAAAAGGGCAGCCCGGGTCACCGTGCTGCCCTTTTGCATTGAGCGCCATGCCCTACAGACCGCCCTGCACATCCACTGCTTTTCCCCCTGCTTGCCCGTGAACCAGCCGACCCCCGCCATCGTTGCCCAGGGATCCGTGCGGCGTCTGCCTCGCGTAGCGCTGCTTCTGCTTTGCCTGGCGTACATCCTGCCAGGCTACATCGGGAGGGAGCCCTGGAAAAATGCCGACATCATGGCGTTTGGCTACATGGCCGAGCTCGCAAGGGGCGGTTTCAACAGCCTGCCGGCCTGGCTCAATCCGCAAATCATGGGCCAGCCGCCCGAGGTGGATGCGTTGCTGCCGTACTGGCTGGGCGCATGGGCCATCCAGGCCGCGCCCGGCTGGATCGCGCCGGATTTCGCAGCGCGCATTCCCTTCGGACTGATGCTGGCGCTGACGCTGGTGGCCACCTGGTACGGCGTTTACAACCTGGCGCGCAGCCCGGGCGCACAACCGGTTGCTTTTGCATTTGGCGGTGAGGCCCTGCCCGCAGACTATGCGCGCGCGATGGCCGATGGCGGGCTGCTGGCCCTGATCGCCACCCTGGGCCTTGCGCAGTTTTCACACGAGACCACGCCCGCGCTGGCGCAGTTGTGCTTCGTGACCTTCATCTATTACGGATTGGCGGCCATGCCCAGCCGCGGCGCCCTGCCCTTCCTGGCCTTCGCCACCGGTCTGATGGGGTTGACTCTTTCCGGCGGGCCGTCGATGGCGCTGATTCTGGGTACCGGCGGGACCATCCTGTTCTGGCTGGACACCCCGCGTCCCGACGAACCCGATCAGCACCGGGGCTGGTGGACTACCGGACTGCTGCTGGCCGCGCTCGCCGCCGCCGGCCTGGCATGGCTGCTGGATCTCTGGCAATGGCGCATTGCCCCGCCACAGGCGAACTGGCGCGAATGGCGCAGCATCGGCCGGCTGTTTCTCTGGTTCACGTGGCCAGCCTGGCCCCTGGCGATCTGGACACTGTGGCGCTGGCGCCGGCAACTCGGCCAGTTGCGCAGGCACCGGCACCTGGCGTTGCCACTGTGGTTCGTTCTGGTGGCAACTGGCACCACCCTGCTCACCCGTGCCTCCGACCGTTCCCTGCTGCTGGCTCTACCCGCCCTGGCCACTCTGGCCGCATTTGCGCTGCCGACACTGGAGCGCAGCGTGTCAGCGCTGATTGACTGGTTCACGCTGCTCTTCTTCACCAGCTGCGCCATCATCATCTGGGTGATCTGGGTGTCCATGCAGACGGGCGTCCCCAGGCAGCCAGCGGCCAATGTTGCCAAATTGGCGCCAGGTTTCGAGCCCAGTTTCTCGGCTATCGCGTTTGTGGTGGCACTTGCGGCAACCATTGCGTGGGTATGGCTGGTCAAATGGCGTGTCGGGCGTCACCGGGCGGCGATCTGGAAGAGCCTGGTACTGCCCGCTGGCGGCGCGACACTGTGCTGGCTTCTGCTGACAACGCTTTGGTTGCCCTTGCTGGACTACGCGCGAAGTTACGCACCTTTGGTACAGCGCGTGGCCACCGTGACAGGACCAGCGGATTGCCTGCAAGTCCACGGACTCAACCGAGCCCAGATCGCGGCCTTCAAGTTCCACGGAAAGGCCGCCCTGCGACCGGCCGAAAGGCAGGCCCGTTGCCCGTGGCTGATCGTCGATGCCAATGACCGCGCGACCCTGCCACAAGCTGTTGACATCGAACAATGGGACTTGAAGGCGACGGTGCGCCGACCTACGGATCGCAATGAAAGCATTCTGGTGTACCGGCGCGTTGGTCAAACCCGACCCTGAGCCTTGTTTGAACTGAAGACCATTTCCAGGCATGCCGGCACAGTGCTGGTCGGTCAGCTCGCGGTCATGGCGTTTGGTGTGACCGACACCATCGTTGCCGGCCGGTACTCGGACTCGGCACTGGCGACACTGTCGGTTGGCTCGGCCATTTACATCAGTGTCTATGTTGGCCTGATGGGCGTCCTTCAAGCCCTGCTTCCGGTATGGGCCGAACTGCATGGCTCGCGAAAGTCTCCAGCACTGGGGCGTTCGGTGCGACAGGCACTCTACCTTTGCGGGTTCACCGCGTTGGCGGGAATGACCGCGCTGCTCAATCCTGAGGTGGTGATGCGCCTGACCCAGGTGCCCGAAGCGCTGCAGGATGAAGTGAAGGTCTACCTGGCTGTGCTGGCGCTGGCGTTGCCCCCATCGCTGCTTTTCCGCATGTACAGCACGCTCAACCAGGCCCTTGGAAAGCCCGCGCTGGTGACCTGGCTGCAAGCCGGTTCATTGTTCATCAAGGTTCCGCTGTCGGTGTGGCTTGCCTTTGGCGGCTTCGGGCTGGAGCCGCGAGGCGCTGTCGGTTGCGCCTGGGCCACGCTGATCGTCAACTACGCCATGCTGGGTCTTGCGATATGGATGCTCCGCAGTCAGGATCTCTACCGCCCGTACCGCCTGTGGCATTCCCTGGAGCGTCCGGACTGGCCACAGATCAAGGCATTCGCCCGCCTCGGAGTACCCGGCGGACTGGCCATCATGGTCGAGGTCACCTCCTTCACCCTGATGGCGCTGTTCATCGCGCGCCTGGGGACGGTGGCCTCGGCCAGTCACCAGATTGCGACCAGCCTCGCCGCTGTGTCGTACATGATGCCCTTGTCTCTTGCCATCGCGACCAGCTCCCGGGCAAGTTACTGGCTGGGCGCCGGCTCCCCGAGCAACGCACGCGCTGCGATCGTCACCGGGGTGGTGCTGACGGCCGCTGCCGCGCTAAGCCTGTCAAGTGCGCTTTGGGGGTTTCGGCACTCCCTGGCGCACGCGTACGCTATCAGCCCGGCCGTCACCAGTCTCGCTGCGACGTTGCTGGCCTGGGTCGCGCTGTTTCATCTTTTTGATGCGGTGCAGGCGGTTTGCGTTTTCATTCTGCGGTGCTATCGGGTCACCGTGGCGCCATTGCTGGTGTACTGCGTGCTGCTATGGGGTGTCGGGCTGGGAGGTGGCTATGTGCTGGCCTATGATGGGCTGGGAGCCCTGCGTCCTGCACCGTCGCCGGTCACGTTCTGGGCTGCCGCTACGGCCGCTCTGGCGGTTACAGCCCTGATCTTCCTGCTATTTCTGTGGCGGGCCATGCGCCTCCCGACACCATTGCATCATCCGTCCTGACACGACTGGCCGGAAACACGATGGAAAAACGTGAACCCTGTCCCGGTGTGCTGGCAATCCGCAACTCCCCACCGTGTCGCTGCGCCACGTGCTTGGCGATCGCCAATCCGAGGCCTGTGCCGCCGGATTCACGCGAACGGCTGCGGTCCACCCGATAAAAACGCTCGCTCAGACGCGGCAGGTGTTCGGGCGCAATGCCTGGCCCGGTGTCGGCGACAGAAAACTCGGCAAACCCGTCAGGAAGCATGTGCCAGGCGACGTCTATCCGGCCGCCCGCCGGTGTGTAGCGCACCGCATTGCTGACAAGGTTGCTCAGGGCGCTTCGCAATTCGCTGGCGGCGCCTGACACGGCGAGGCCCGGCGCCCTTTCGAAAACAAGTGCTTGCGGGCTTTCGGGCGCGGGATGGAGCATTGCTGACAGGGCGCGCCCCTCTTCTTCGCATTGTGCATTGAGTGCTCCGGCCGTCTCCCATTCGGAGAATCCTGGCGGCGGCGTACCCTCCAGGCGGGACAAGGTCAGGAGGTCGTCAACCAGCGTCTGCATGCGCTGGGCCTGGGTCGCCATCAGCGCGAGGTAGCGCGCGCGCTCCGCCTCATCGAGGGGCAGACTCTGCAGCGTTTCAACGAAGCCGCTCAAAACCGTCAACGGTGTGCGAATTTCATGGGACACGTTGGCCACGAAGTCACGCCGCATCGCATCGGCCTGCACCAGGGCCGTCACGTCGCGGGTCAGAAGCAGGAGGCGGCCTTCGCCGTAAGGATGCAGTTGCACGGATAACTGGACGGGGCGTTGCGGTGTGCTGTCTCGTCCGGCCATGGTCACCTCGTGCCCATAATCGTGATTGGCATAGTACGCTGCGAACACGGGATCACGCACCAGGTTCCCAATTTGCTGCTGCAAGTCACGCTGTGGATCAAGACCCAGATGCGTGGCCGCTGTCTGGTTACACCACTCGATAAGGCCCTGTGCATCCAGGATCAGCACGCCGTTGGGCGAGGCCTGGATCGCGGCAAGAAAAGCCTGCAGACGGCTTTCGCTCTCGATCACCTCCTGTTCGCGTGTGCGCAACAAACGCCGGCATCGGTCTGCCGCTTCGCCCCAGAGTCCGAACATCGTCGGCGCGGGGCGGGCGGCGGGGTCACGCAGCCAGCGGATCATGCGTTTTCCCCGTCTCAAGTCCATCAGGAACCAGAAAACTGCACCCAATATGGCACCCAACAAGGCGCCGACCGTGCCGTCAAGAAACCAGCCGGCAACACCTGCGAGCAGCAGGCCGGATACGAAGGTCAGCAGACGATAGAGCATGGCAAGATTGTCGCCGCCAGTGCGCAAGCCAGGAACCCGCTGGACCGCGGCATGGCTACCCGCTGAACGGAATCGGCAGGACGCTCACCCATCGCTTCACGCGTGCTGTCCACCAACGAAGCCATTGGACAGCGGCGCGGGTGGCGTTGACACTGCCGCGGTCACGGCCGGGCGCACGGTGACCTGCGTCGTGAGCCGGTAACCAGCGCCACGCACCGTCTCCACCATCACGCCCGCGACGCCCAAGGCCTCGCGAAGTCGCTTGACATGGACATCGACGGTGCGCTCCTCGATGAAGACGTGGTCACCCCAGACCCGGTCCAGCAGTTGCCCCCGGCTGTGCACGCGTTCGGCGTGGTTCATCAGAAAGTTGAGCAGCTTGAACTCGGTCGGTCCGAGCTTGACGGGTTGCCCCTGAAACGTCACCCGGTGCGTCGCCGTGTCAAGCTGCAGATCACCCATGACGACCACACCGCCCGTATTCTCGGGTGATCTGCGCCGAAGCACGGCACGAATGCGGGCCAGCATTTCCTTCGTTGAAAACGGCTTGGTGATGTAGTCGTCGGCGCCAGCATCGAGGCCGGCCACACGATCCGATTCGTCGCCGCGCGCCGTCAACATCAGGATCGGGACGGCCTTGGTGCGCGGATCGGCGCGCCACTTCTTCGCCAGTGACAGTCCGCTCTCGCCGGGCAACATCCAGTCAAGCAGGATGACGTCTGGCAGCACGTCGTCGAGTTCCCGCTGCGCGGTGGCGCTGTCCATCGCCCATGTCGGCTGGAAGCCGTTATGGCGCAGGTTCACGGCAATCAACTCGGCGATCGCGGGTTCATCCTCCACGATCAGGACGCGCGGCATGTTTCTCATTTCACGGCCGATTCAATCTGCTCGATGGATGTATGCCGCACATCTGTCCCCTTGACGATGTAAATGATGAGTTCGGCGATGTTCTTGGCGTGGTCGCCGATGCGCTCGATCGCCTTGGCCAGGAACAATAGGTCCAGGCAGGCGGAAATCGTGCGCGGGTCCTCGATCATGTAGGTGACGAGCTTTCGCACGAAGCCATCGAATTCCCGGTCGATGAAGTCGTCTTCCTTGAGGACGGACACTGCCGCGAGGACGTCGAGGCGTGCGAACGAATCCAGCGCCTTGCGCAGCATGCCCGACGCTTTCTCCGCCGACATCCGGAGTTCTGACGAGGGCAGAGCGCGCGCGGCCCCACTCTCAATAATGGACTTGACCATGCGGGCGATTTTCTCGGCTTCGTCACCCACGCGCTCCAGATTGGCAGTGGCCTTGGAGATCGCGATCAGCAGGCGCAGGTCGCGGGCCGTTGGCTGCCGGCGCGCGATGATCGACGACAGTTCATGGTCAATCTCGACCTCCATCGTGTCCACGCTGTCCTCGACGGCGATCACCTGATCGGCCACTTCAGTGCTGAAATTGGACAAGGCATAGATTGCATTGCGAATCTGCGACTCAACCAGGCCGCCGAGTTCCATGACGCGGCTTGAGACCGAGTTCAGTTCGCTGTCGAACTGGCTGGACAGGTGTTTTTCGGGCATCGCGATCTCCTTAGCCGAAACGGCCGGTAATGTAGTCTTCGGTCTCTTTACGCGTCGGCTTGAAGAACATCTGTTCCGTGGCGCCAAATTCCATCAGGTCACCCAGGTACATGTACGCGGTGTAGTCGCTGCATCGCGCAGCCTGCTGCATGTTGTGCGTGACGATGACCACGGTGTAGTCCTTTTTCAATTCGACGATCAATTCCTCAACCTTGGCCGTTGAGATCGGGTCCAGCGCCGAGCAGGGTTCGTCCAGCAACAGAACCTCGGGCTTGATGGCGATGCCGCGGGCAATGCACAGGCGCTGCTGCTGCCCGCCCGACAGGCTGGAGCCGCTTTGCTTGAGCTTGTCCTTGACCTCGCCCCACAAGGCCGCCTTTTTCAACGCCCACTCGACCCGCTCGTCCATGTCGGTCGCGTTCAGATTTTCGAAGAGCTTGACCCCGAAGGCGATGTTGTCATAGATAGACATCGGAAACGGCGTAGGCTTCTGGAACACCATGCCGACCTTGGCGCGCAGAATCGCCACGTCCTTCTTTGACTTCAGAAGGTTCTCGCCGTCCAGCATGATCTGACCTTCCGCGCGCTGCTCAGGGTACAACTCGAACATGCGGTTGAAAACCCGCAGCAACGTGGACTTGCCGCAGCCCGAGGGGCCGATGAAGGCGGTGACCTTGTTCTCGGGGATCTCAAGGTTGATGTCCTTGAGAGCGCGGAACTTGCCGTAGTAGAAATTCAGGTCCTTGACCGAAATCTTGGACTTTTCGCGGGTTGCGTTGAGTGTTTCCATTTCCAAAAACCTTTTCAATTCTTGTGACGAGTCAGTACGCGGGCCAAGATGTTCAGGCCCAGTACCGCCAACGTGATCAGGAAAACGCCGGCCCAGGCCAGTTTTTGCCAGTTTTCATAGGGGCTCATCGCGAACTTGAAGATCGTGACTGGCAGGCTGGCCATGGGCTCGCCCAGATTGGAGGTCCAGAACTGGTTACTCAAGGCGGTGAACAGCAAGGGAGCGGTTTCACCGGCAATGCGCGCCACGGCCAGCAGAATCCCGGTGACCACGCCGGCCCGCGCAGCCTTCATGGTGATGCTCAGAATGACTTTCCATTTGGGCGCACCGAGCGCATAGGCAGCTTCGCGCAGGCCGGGCGGCACCAGTTGCAGCATGTTTTCCGTCGTGCGGATCACCACCGGTATCACGATCAGGGCCAGTGCCAGCACACCAGCCCAACCTGAGAAGGTCTTGAAGCGTGCCACCACCACGGCATAGACAAACAGGCCGATCACGATCGACGGCGCCGACAGCAAGATGTCATTGACGAAACGCGTGACCGAAGCCAGCCAGCCGTGCGGGTCGTATTCCGCCAGGTAAATGCCGGCCATGATGCCGATCGGCGCACCGATGAACGTGGCCAGCACCACCATCAGGAACGAGCCGTAGATGGCATTGGCCAGCCCACCCACCTCATTGGGCGGAGGGGTCATTTGGGTAAAAGTGGCCAACACCAGGCCGCTCACGCCCAGGCGCACGGTCTCCACCAGAATCCACGCCAGCCAGAACAAACCAAAAGCCATGGCCGCCAGCGACAGGCCAACGGCGAGCTTGTTGACCAGCTTCCGGCGCGCGAATTTCGCCTCGCGGGGGTCGACGGTCACAGCGTTCATGTTTTATTTCCTTCGCCCTTGCGCAGTTGCGCGAGCAGGACCTTGGAGAGCGAGAGCACCACAAAGGTGATGAAAAACAGCACCAGACCCAGATAGATCAGCGAGGCCTGGTGCAAGCCTTCACCGGCTTCAGCGAATTCGTTGGCCAGTGCCGAGGTGATGCTGTTGGCCGCCTGAAACAGGCTGAGCGAGTCAAGCTGGTTCATATTGCCGATCACAAAGGTCACGGCCATGGTTTCGCCAATGGCACGCCCCAAGCCGAGCATGATGCCGCCAATGACACCCGCCTTGGTGTAAGGCAGCACAATGGTCGACACCACTTCCCAGGTGGTGGCGCCCAGCCCGTAAGCGGATTCCTTGAGTAGCGCAGGCGTGACTTCGAACACGTCACGCATGACCGATGCGATGAACGGAATGATCATGATCGCCAGGATGATGCCGGCTGACAGGATGCCAATCCCTACGGGTGGGCCGCTGACCAGCGCGCCCAGAACCGGCACGCCGCCAAACAGGGCTTGCATCGGTTTTTGCACATACGTGGCAAGAATCGGACCGAACACCAGCAAGCCCCACATGCCGTACACAATGGACGGGATCGCTGCCAGCAGTTCGATCGCCGTACCCAGGGGCCGCTTGAGCCAGGCCGGCGACAGTTCGGTCAGAAACAGCGCAATGCCGAAGCTCACCGGCACCGCGATGATCAGTGCAATGATCGACGTGGCCACAGTGCCGTAGATCATCACCAGACCGCCGAAATCTTCCGTGACCGGATCCCAGGTCGTGCTGGTCAGAAAACCCAGACCGTACTTGGTGATCGCAGGCCAGGCGCCCACCACCAGTGAGCCCAGAATGGCCACCAGCAATCCCAGGGTCAACAGGGCTGCGCCCATGGCAACCCAGCCGAAGAGGCGGTCAATGAAGGGCCCGGTTCGGGGAGAGCGGGCTGGTGGAGGGTTCGTCATGGCGCGTCCTGCCCCTCTTGCGGAGGGGCCCAAAGGAAGGTTGTTCGCCGGCAGTGTAGTGGACACGTCAATTTTCCTGAAGGTCTTGCAGCGCCGTTTTCCGGATCACTTGAAGGCCACGGCCTTGCCTGACGTGTCCTTGATGTCGCCCCAGGATTTTTCAATCTGTGTTTTCACGACATCCGGCATCGGCACATAGTCAAGGTCATCGGCCATCTTGTCGCCGTTCTTGTAGGCCCAAGCAAAGAATTTCAGGGCGGAGCCCGCTTCAGCCGGCTTGTCCTGCGCCTTGTGCATCAGGATGAAAGTGGCGCCCGTCAGGGGCCAGGAGTCCTTGCCGGGCTGGTTCGTCAGGATCTGGTAGAAAGACTTGGCCCATTCGGCGCCCGCTGCCGCGGCCTTGAAAGCCGTGTCGTCCGGCGACACAAAGCTGCCGGCGCTGTTCTGCATTTGCGCGTAGGTCATCTTGTTTTGCTTGACGTAGGCGTATTCCACGTAACCGATGGAGTTCGGCAGGCGGCTCACGAAAGCTGCCACGCCTTCATTGCCCTTGCCACCGGCGCCAGCGGGCCAGTTCACGGCCGTGCCTTCACCGACCTTGGTTTTCCACTCGGGATTCACCTTGCTCAGGTAGTTCGTGAAGATGAAGGTCGTGCCCGAACCGTCCGCGCGGCGCACCGGCGCGATGTCGGCATCCGGCAGCGCCAGGCCGGGGTTCAACGCCTTGATGGCCGGATCCGTCCACTTGGTGATCTTGCCGAGATAAATATCACCCAGCACCGGACCCGTCAGCTTGAGTTGGCCGGGGTTGATGCCCTTGATGTTGATCACCGGCACCACGCCACCAATCACCGTGGGGAACTGAACCTGGCCTTTTTTGGCAAGGTCCTCATCCTTCAAGGGCATGTCGGAGGCACCAAATGCCACGGTCTTGGAATCGATCTGCTTGATGCCTGCACCGGAGCCGACCGACTGGTAGTTGACCTTGATGCCGGTGGCCTTGTTGTACTCGGACGCCCATTTGGCGTACAGCGGTGCAGGGAAGGTGGCGCCGGCGCCGGTGATGTCCTGCGCCAGGGCACTAATGGAGAAGGCGACAGTGGTCAAGCCGATCAGGCTGCCGACGGAAAAAGTGCGGATCATGTTCATGCGAGTACCTTCAGGGTTGGTTAAACAATGTCCCCACTGTAGGAAGGTTTCGTGACAGCCATGTGACAGATTTCGTTAAAAAGGCCTTTCAGTTCAATATCCGGGCCCCTGCGCCAAGGCCTCCAATTGTCATCAAATCGACACACCAGCTGACTACGCTTCGTGCTTCTTTGACCAATGGAGCTCTCCCATGCTGAACCGCCGCCTCCTCTCCCTCGCTGCTGTCGCAGCCCTTGTTGCCGGCTGCGCCACCCAACCTGCCCCTGTAACGATTGCCGACGCGCTGGCCCAGACCCCGTCGCTGAGCACGTTGCACGGCCTGGTCGTCAAGGCAGGCCTGAATGACACCTTCAAGGGTCAGGGGCCCTTCACGGTGTTCGCCCCCAACAATGATGCCTTCAAGGCCGTGCCGGCCAAGACCATGGACGAACTGGCCGCCAACCCGGCCCGCCTGAAAGCCGTCCTGACCTACCACGTGGTGCCCGCGCAAGTGATGGCTGCCGAGGTGAAAAACGGTCCGGTCAAGTCCGTTCAGGGCGCAAACCTGGTGCTGTCGCGCGCCGGCGCCTACGTCACCGTAGAAGAGGCCATGGTCGTGACGGCGGATGTCAAGGCCACCAACGGTGTCGTGCACATCGTGGACCGCGTGCTGCTGCCGCCAGCCAACAAGTAACCCGGTCTTGCCATTTTTCAAGGTTTTTTGACCTTAACCCAGCGTCAAATGGTCACTATTAGCTGCTATTTATATAGCATACATCCGGGGCCTCCATGTCCATTTTGAACGCCGGCCGACGCCACATCCTGCGCTCCGGCGCGGGAATTGTCGCCGCCTGCACGGCCCCTGCTGCGGTGTGGGCCCAGTCGACCAAAGGCAATGGCCGCACGCCAATGGTCGCCCAGATCGTCGACGTCTCGACCCTGCAGCAGGATGTGTCCAAGGATTTCCTGATCGGCTCAAGAGCCGCGTGGCAGGACATCAACAGCCGGGCCGGCGCACGCGGGCGCACGGTGCAACACCTGTCCATCGAGACGGACGGCAGCGCTGCGAGCCTGCGCGCAGCGCTGGCCCAGGTCCGCGACAACCCGGCGTGCGTCGCCCTTTCAGGCACCGTTGCCGCAGTCGCGGCCAGTCAACTGGCTACCCTGCTGCGCACGGAGAACATCACCATCGCCCATGCGGCGCCCTGGCTGCAGGACGCAGCGGAGGTGGACGAGCGGACCTTCCCGATCTTTGCCAGCCGGCAAGAGCAAATCGTGTTCGCGCTGAAGTCGCTTTCGAACATGGGTGTGCGCGATCTGGGCGCGATCTACGCCAGCCCGCAGGACTTCACGCTGCAACACGAGGGTGTGGAACGCATCGCGGCAAGCCAGCAACTTCGCCTGCAAAGCTTCCAGGCGGGCGCGGACGCGCGCGATCTGGGCCAGCGCCTGACGCCAGGAACGCCCGCCATCCTGCTGTTTATCGGTGGCACGCCAGAGCTGGCGCGCTTTACCCAAGGCCTGGAGAAACAGTCGCGCCAGCGCTATCTGGTCGCCCTGGCCGACGTCAATTTGCAGACCTTGATGCAGATGGGCGCAGCGCGCAACACCCCGGTGATCGCCACGCAACCTGTCCCGATGGTCACTGCCAGCTTGCCGGTCGTGCGCGCCTACCGCGAGGTCATGGGGCGCCTCTTTGACGAGCCCCCCTCGCCGCTGAGTCTGGCTGGCTTTCTGGCAGCCCGCTATACCAGCGAGGTGATCGACGAGGTGGAAGGGCCCCTCACGCGGGCCAGCGTGCTGGCGGCTTTCCAGAAGCGCGCTGCCAGGGATATGGGCGGCTTTCGCATCAGTTTCAATCCGCAGCGTTTTGGCAGCATGTATGTCACCCAGAGCATGCTGACCACCGATGGCCGCGTTATCGGCTGAATGGCGCCCCGGCGCCCCGTTGCGCGCTTCGCGTGAATGCTATGCTGGCCCCAGCAACAAGAAATCATTCATGCAAAACGGTACCCGCCTTGCCGCTGTGGACTTGGGCTCCAACAGCTTTCGCCTCGAAATTGGCCGCCTTGACCACGGGCAGATCCACCGGACCGAGTACCTGAAGGAAACCGTCCGCCAGGGCGGCGGCATGGACGAAGAGCGCAACCTCGGGCCCGAGGCCATGCAGCGCGGCTGGGACTGCCTGGCCCGCTTTGGCGAGCGCCTGGCCGGCTTCAGGAAAGCCCAGGTTCGCGCCGTGGCCACCCAGACCCTGCGCGAGGCCCGAAACCGTGACGAATTCCTCAGCCGCGCCGAAAAGGTGCTTGGTTTCCCCATCGACGTCGTCTCCGGGCGCGAGGAAGCCCGCCTGATCTACCAGGGCGTGGCGCACTCGCTGCCACAGTCCGCGGAACGCCGGCTGGTGGTCGATATCGGAGGGCGCTCCACCGAGTTGATCCTCGGGCAGGGCTTTGATGCACGGGTCATGGAGTCGTACCGCGTAGGAAGCGTGGCCTGGTCCATGCGCTATTTCCCCGACGCCCAGTTCACGCCCATGGCGTTCAAGATGGCCGAGATCGCGGCCAAGGCGGTGCTCGACGAAGCGCTCAACGCCTACCGGCGCAGCGCCTGGGACGTGGCCTACGGCGCCTCGGGCACCATTGGTGCCGTGGGCGATGTGCTGGGGGCTGCGGGCTGGCCTCCCGGCGTCGTCACTGCTGCCGGTCTGGACTGGTTGCTGGCCCAGTTGCTGGCGGCCCAGCGTGCCGATAACCTGCGCATCGAAGGCATGAAGGACGACCGGCGGGCCGTGATCGGTGGCGGGCTGGCCGTGCTGCGCGCGGTGTTCGAACTGCTCCAGATCAGCGAGATGCACGCGGCAGAAGGCGCGCTGCGCCACGGCGCGCTGTACGACATGCTGGACCGCGAACACATTCAGACGGACATGCGCGCCACCACGGTGCAGAGGCTGGCCAGCCGCTTCGATATTGATGCGGTCCATGCGCTACGTGTCAGCCAGGTGGCCAGCAGCCTGTTCCGCCAGATGCAAACGAACATCCCCGAGGATCAGCGCGAACGGCTGGAACGCAAACTCGACTGGGCGGCGCGGCTGCACGAGATCGGTGCACAAATCTCGCACAGCGACTACCACAAGCACGGGGCTTACATCATTGGCAACACCGATGCACCCGGTTTTGCCCTGTCCGAATTGCAGCGCCTGAGCCAGTTGATCCTGGGACATCGGGGCAAGCTGCGAAAGCTCGATGCCGATTTCGAGGACGCTCACTTCGTACAGCAGTTGATGGCGCTGCGCCTGGCCGTCGTGTTGTGCCATGCCCGGCGCGACCCCGACCTCAAGGGACTCACGCTGGCCTGCAATGCCGGGCCGGCACGCCGGTTCGCGCTGGGCGTGCGCGCCGGATGGGCCGAAGCCTGGCCCCAATCAGCCCATTTGCTGCGCGAAGAAGTCATTGCATGGCAGAAGTCCCCCTGGACCCTGCAATTAACGTAGTCGTGCTGTAATTCTGATCCAGCGCAATTGACCGACGTGTACCGTGCCGTATAAGCAGGCCATTGTTCAAACCCGATTGATTTTTTGAGGAAATACCATGAGTACCCGCCCAACAACGCCAGCGCCCGCAGTTGAGAATGAAAAATCGAGCGTGAACACGGCTTCAGCCCCGGTGCCCCCAGGCTCGCCCCCAAGTACGCCTCCAGCGCCACAGGCAGGCAATACGGCGCCCGCCAAGCCGGTCGGAAAGCCCGCAGCAAAGCCGGCGGCGAAACCCGTTGCGGCGAAATCAGTCCCGAAAGGCTCCGCACCGAAAGCGAAAGAACCTGTCGCAAGGCCATTGGCCAAGGCTTTTGCCCAAGGTGCCAAGCCGGCGAAGTCCGCAAAACCAGCGAAGCCGGAAAAAGTGCTGAAACCCGTCAAGGCGGAAAAGCCAGCGAAGCTGAAAAAGCCCAAGCTGGTGAGCGACCGGTTCAAGCTGCTGAAAGCCGAGTTGGCGGCACTGGACGCACTCAAGAAACGCGCGGCCAAGGCGAAACTCCCGGCAAAGAAGAGCGCCCTGTTACGCGCCGGCATCCAGGCCCTCACCGCGATGAACGACGCCGCCTTTGCAGCCGCGCTTGGCCAGCTGCCGACCACCCGCCCGGCAACGGGCAAGGGCAAGAAGGCCTGACCTAGAGCATCTCGGGCGTCTGCACCGTCACGACGACGGTTTGCAGCACACCCTCGCGCTCCCGGCTGCGCACCCACCAGACCGCGCCCTTGCGCACCGGCAACTCGCCGGCCTGCAGGCCGAGCAATTGCGCCAGCGTTTGCCCCAGCGTCGGCTGATGCCCCACCACCAGCACAGGCAACCGGGTCTTGGGCCAGCCGGCCACGGTCAGCAGGTCTTCCGCCTTGCCATCCGGAGCCAGTTCGGCGCGCACCTTGAACTTGCGGCCCAGCGCCCGCACCGTCTGCTCGCAACGTTTGGCCGGGCTGGAGACCACCCGGACACCGTCCGGCATCTGGCGGTCCAGCCAGGCCGCCATGCGCGCCGCCTGCTTTTCACCGCGCGGCGTCAGCACGCGCTCCATGTCCGTGCCGCCTTCGGCCAGATCAAACGCTTCGGCATGTCGCCACAGGATCAAATCCATGCTCTGTTTCTCCTAAATTGATGCGGGCGCGGCGTAGCGGGCCATCAAGGCCGCCTGGGCGCCTTGCCCGGCGGGTTTCGCGGAAAGATTCACGGGGTGGTAGGTGCCGTCGGGGCCCATGTCCCAGGCGTCACGGCCGTCGTGCAGGTAAGCCACCAGGCATTCGTCGATGATGCGCTGGCGCAGCGCCGGATCGGTCACCGGCCAGGCCAGCTCGATGCGGCGCAGCATGTTGCGGTTCATCCAGTCGGCGCTCGACAGGAAAAGCTCTTCAACCCCGCTACCGCGGAAGTAAAACACCCTTGAGTGCTCCAGGAACCGCCCGATGACCGAGCGCACGCGGATGTTGTCCGTCAGCCCCGGCACTCCCGCCGGTAGCATGCAGGCGCCGCGCACGATCAGGTCGATCTTCACACCTTGCTGGCCCGCGGCCACCAGCGCGTGGATCAAGGCTTCATCGGTCAGCGCATTCATCTTGGCAACGATCCGCGCCTCCTTTCCGCTTTCGGCGAGCGCGCCCAGCGCGGCGATCCTGGCGATCATCCGCTGCTGCAGGTTGAACGGCGCGAGCAGCAGGCGGTTCATGCGCGGAAGGTGGCTCTGGCTGGCGATATGGACAAACAGGTGCTCCATGTCGGCCGTGAGCTGCGGGTCGGCCGTGAGGTAGCTCAGGTCGGTATACAGGCGCGCCGTGCGCGGGTTGTAGTTGCCCGTGGACAGGTGACCATAGCGTTTGAGCATCTTGCCTTCGCGGCGCGTCAGCAGCAGCATCTTGGCGTGAGTCTTGAGGCCCACCACGCCATACACCACCTGTGCACCAATCGACTCCAGTGCTTCGGCCCAGTTGATGTTGGCTTCCTCGTCAAACCGTGCTTTCAGCTCCACCACCACCGTGACCTCCTTGCCACGGCGCACGGCTTCGCGCAGCAACTCCATGAGCTCCGAATCCGCACCTGTGCGGTAGATGGTCTGCTTGATCGCCAGCACCTGCGGATCGTGCACGGCCTCGCGAAGGAAGTCGAGCACCCCGTCAAAGCTCTCGAAGGGCTGGTGGATCAACACATCGCCCTGCTTCAGGCGAGCGAAGAAAGACTCGTCCGGGGTCAGCTGCACGGGGTAACCGGCCTTGTAAGGCGGGAACAGCAGCTTGGGCTTGTCCACCAGGTCGATCAATTGCGTCAGCCGGGCCAGATTGACCGGGCCATGCACCCGATACAGCGCCTGCGCAGGCAGGTCAAACTGGCGCAGCAGGAAGCTGCTGAGAAATTCGGAGCAGCCAGCCGACACCTCCAGGCGCACCGCCTGCCCGAAATGACGGTGCTGCAGTCCCTGTCGCAAGGCGGTGCGCAGGTCCTGCACATCTTCCTCGTCCACCGACAACTCGGAATGGCGCGTCACACGGAACTGCGAGAACTGCCCGACCTCGCGCCCGGCAAACATGTCTGCCAGGTGCGAGCGGATCACGCTGGACAAGGAGACGAACAGGGTGCGCCCTTCCGACACGGCCTCCGGCATCCGGATGAACCGTGGCAGCACCCGCGGCACCTTCACGATCGCGATATCGTTGGCGCGCCCGAAAGCGTCTTTGCCGCCCAGCCGGACGATGAAATTCAGTGACTTGTTGGCCACCTGGGGAAACGGGTGCGCCGGGTCCAGCCCCACGGGAATCAGCAAAGGGCGCACCTCGCGCAGGAAATACGCCTTGACCCAGTGCCGCTGCGCAGGGTTGCGCTCGCCGTGCGCCATGATCTGGATGCCCCGCTTGCGAAACGCCGGGAGCAACTGGTCGTTGTAGATCGAATACTGATGGGTGACCAGCTTGTTCGCAGCAGATGCCAGCGCCTCGAAAGTGGCTTGCGTGTAGAGACCCGTGCGCTGGCGCGCCTGGCTGGCACTGAGGTGAGGCTCGGCGCGCACCTCGAAAAACTCATCCAGGTTCGCCGAGACGATGCAGAGAAAGCGCAACCGCTCCAGCACGGGCACTTCAGGCCGGCAAGCCCAGTCGAGCACCCGCTCATTGAAGGCCAGGATGCTGTGGTCGCGGTCAAGCAGCGGCACCGGCGTGGACGGCGATGCCATTGGCAATTTGACCTGGGGAACAGACTCTGCTGAGGAGATAGGCGCTTTCGGCATCAATGGCAATTTAGGAATGCTTCGGGAAATATTAATCGTTGACCAAAATCATGCCGGTGGCGTGTCAAAAGCATCACACCTCAACCCAGCCTGAACCAGCGCATTCTGGCGCGCGGGCACGAGGTGACTGGCGAACAGCCGCGCCGCATGCGTCCAGCTGAAATCCAGCGCCCTGGCGCGGGCCTCGTGCCGCGGCACCGCCAGGGCTTTGTAGTATGCCAGCCGCAGATCGTCATCCAGGGCGCCACCACGCGGCGCGCCCGCAGCCTGCCCCAGCACCTCCAGCGGCCCGTCCACCGGATAGGCCGCGACGGGGGTGCCGCTGGCCATGGCCTCGAGCATCACCAGCCCGAAGGTTTCGCAGCGGCTGGGGAAAACGAAAACGTCGGCTGCGGCATAGACCAGCGCCAGTTCCTTGCGCGGCAGCAGGCCCAGCCAGCGCACCTGCGGGTAGCGCTCCCGCAGGCTGGCTTCCAGCGGCCCGACGCCGCACACCACCTTGGTGCCAGGAACGTCCAGCTTGAGAAAGGCCTCGATGTTCTTTTCGTACGAAACTCGGCCCACATACAGCTGCACTGGACGCGCCAGCGCACCCAGTGGCGGATAGATGCGTGCCTGGGCATGGCAGCGAAACAACTCGGTGTCGACCCCGTGCGTCCAACTGCGCAGGTGCCGAAAGCCCCGTTTTTCGAGCATGCGCAGGACCCCGTGCGTGGGCAGCATCACCCCGGCGGACGGTTTATGGAATTGCCGGAACAAGGCATAACCCCAGGCCAATGGCACCTTTAGCGCGGCATTCAGGATCTCCGGGAACTTGGTGTGAAACGCTGTGGTGAAAGCAAGGCCCCGTTTTTGGCAATAGCGCCGTGCGGCCCAGCCCAATGGGCCTTCGGTGGCAATGTGGATGGCGTCGGGCCGCAAGGTGTCCAACTGCACTTCCAGCTGCTGCCTGGGTGCCACCGCGAGGGCAATGCCCGCATAGCCCGGGCACGGTCGTGTGCGGAACTGGCCGGGGTGAATGACCTCCACAACATGTTCCAGTTCATTGAGCTCGCGCACCAGTTCAACCAAAGTAGTTACCACCCCGTTGACCTGCGGCGCCCAGGCATCGGTGATCAAGGCGATCTTCATACCACCACCCGGGCCCGAGGCTGCAGCCGGGCGTGGGCGGCGCTCACTGCGGCCCAGTGCACCAGTTCCAGCCGCCCGTCCAGATGTTCGACCAGCGCGCTACGGCTTTCGACCCAGTCGCCGTCATTGCAGTAGAGCGTGCCGTCGATCTCACGCATCTCGGCCCGGTGAATATGGCCGCAGACCACGCCGTCATGGCCCCTGCGCCGGGCTTCAGCCGCCACCGCCGCCTCGAAGTCCATGACGTAGTTCAGCGCCTTTTTGACCTTGTGCTTCAGATAGGCCGAAAGAGACCAGTACGGCAGCCCCAGGCGCGCGCGCAGGGAATTGAGATGGCGGTTCAGCCGCAACGTGAATTCGTACAGGTTGTCGCCCAGGTAGGCCAGCCACTTGGCGCACTGGACGACCCCGTCAAAATGGTCGCCATGGGTGATCCACAGCCGGCGCCCGTCGGCCGTGGTGTGCACCGCATCGTGAATCACTTCGATGCCGCCAAAGGAATGCCCGATGAAGCCGCGCGCGAACTCATCGTGATTGCCCGGCACGAACACCACGCGGCAGCCTTTGCGGGCGCTGCGCAGCACTTTCTGGACCACATCGTTGTGGGCCTGGGGCCAATACCATTTGCGCCGCAGTTGCCAGCCGTCGATGATGTCACCCACCAGATAGAGGTGGGTGCTCGGGTGAGCCTTCAGGAAGTCCAGCAGCGCCACCGCCTGGCAACCCGGCGTGCCCAGGTGCAGGTCGGAGATGAAGACGGCGCGGTAGTGTGGGTGCCCGGCCTCCTCAGCCGGCGCCGGTTCACCTTCGGGCAGGTACGAATTGATGGCGCGGTATGCGGCTGCCTGGCCCGGCGCACCCAGTGCGTCAAACCGGGTGGCGAATCCTTCCCGGATGAACCCAGTTTTCATTTTCCATCCAGAAAATGCTTGCGGTAGCGGGACGGCAGGTCCTGCATCCGCATGAACATCGGCAGATCCGCGCTGTTGAAATTCGGGTCCCAGGCGGGCGGCCCCAGCACCTTGGCGCCCAGTCGCAGGTAGCCGCGGATCAACGCCGGAGGATCGATCTCAAGGCTGTCGTCCAGCTGATCCACCGGCAGGGGCAGGCGGGGAAACACCTGGTGTTCGATGGGCGCAAGATGCGTGGCTTTCACCTGCCGCCAGATACTGGCGGCAGCGTCACCGCTGATCACGCCGTTGTGCAGCATGGGAATGCTGGCGCAGCCGATCATCGTGTCGAGCTGGTTGCGCGCCATGAATTCAGCCAGCGCCCCCCACAGCGCCATGATCACACCGCCGTGGCGATGATCCGCATGAACGCAGCTGCGGCCCAGTTCCACCATGCGTGGGCTGAGGCCGCGAAGGCGGGTCAGGTCAAACTCGGTGTCGCTGTAGGTGCCGCCCGCACGTTTGGCTTGGGCGGGGGTCAGCACCCGATAGGTACCAATCACTGAGCCGCTAAAGACGTCACGCACCAGCAAGTGCTCGCAGTAGTCGTCGAACCGGTCGATGTCATGGCCTTCAATCGAAGTCGGCAGGCGCGCACCCATTTCGTTGGCAAACACGTTGTACCTCAGGCGCTGCGCCTGGCGGACTTCGTCGTGGTGGCGCGCCCATGAAACCGCCAGCCCGGCGCGCGTACTTTGCGCAGGCAGCATGGAACCAGATCCTGCTTCTTGAGATGCCGCCCCGTGCGAGGCATGAGGTGACAGCGCAGACGTCAAGACGGACAGTGCTTTCATTGAGTCTCTCCTAGGGTAGGTGTTGCTTCCGAACAAGCCGATCATCGAGAGCCGTTATGACGCCCTCAAGGCACTTTCATGTCTTTTCCATGACTTTTCTGGCCTTCCTCCAGCGCCAGATGGTCTTTTTCCGCTATATATTTTGCAGTCCACCCCGATTGGCATGCCATCGTCACAAATCATTTCAATATTTCAACTATCATTGAACAATGGAAAACATGAACACAGAATCGCTGGCCGACGAAGCTGTCACCGTCAAGGCCTTGGCCGCTTTGGCCCAGCCGCAGCGCCTGCGCGCATTCCGGGGTCTTGTCGTTGCCGGCCCGCAAGGGCTGACACCCGGCGCGATGGCTGAACAGCTTGGCATCACGCCCAGCGCGCTCTCGTTCCACCTCAAGGAGCTGGCGAACGCGGGCCTGGTGAGCAGCGAGCCGCGCGGGCGCAACCTGATCTACCGCGCCAATTTCGACGCAGATGAACGCCCTGCTCGGCTACCTGACACAGCACTGCTGCGAGGGGCAGGCCTGCGAGCTCACCGAATCCGCGAGCTGCGTCGCCTGCTGACCCGCAGGGCTGGAACAACACCATGAACCTGGCCGACGCCTTGAACCTGGGCTGCCTGTGCCGCACCCTGAGCCCGGACCGCCTGCGCGAACAACTGGAGGCAGACCCCAGCCTCGCCGGCCTGACCCGACAGCTGGCCGCCAGCCATCCGCACCTGTTCTCGGAAACGGCCGTGTTCCTGGACACCGGAACGCGCGATACCTTGGCCGCCACGGTCTCGGCCATCGAACGGGTGATCGCCCTACCCGCCTGGCAGGACCACACGCTGGCCCATGCGCCGGCCATTGCCCGGCACCCGTTCGGGCCGGTCGGTGTGTTCATGGGTTACGACTTCCACATGGGCGCTGACGGCCCGCGCCTGATCGAGATCAACACCAATGCGGGCGGCGCGCTGCTCAACGCCGCGCTGGCGCGCGCGCACCGAGCCTGCTGCGACTCCATGGCTGGCCTGTTCGACACTGCGACCGACCTGCTGCAGATCGATGCCCGCTTTGTCGCCATGTTCCGCGCGGAATGGCAGGCACAGCGCGGCGAGGCGCCACTGCGCACCCTGCTGATCGTGGATGACGCGCCGGAAACCCAGTACCTCGCCCCCGAGTTCGCGTTGGCCCGCCAGCTGTTTCTGCAGCACGGCATTACCGCCGCCGTGGCCGATGCGCGCGAGCTGCAATGGCGCGATGGGGCGCTGTGGCACCCCACCCTGCCCGCAGGTGTACCGGTGGACCTGGTCT
This sequence comes from uncultured beta proteobacterium, assembly GCA_963726365.1. Lineage (GTDB taxonomy): Bacteria > Pseudomonadota > Gammaproteobacteria > Burkholderiales > Burkholderiaceae_C > JAABQG01. Next base: position 182,480 of record CAVSCI010000019.1, read on the forward strand.
ACAACCGCCTGACCGACTTTGACCTGTCCGACCCCGCCCACGCCGCCTTGCATGATGCGTATGTGGCGGGCGGCGCGGTCGTCACGCCGCATCCGCGCGCCCACGCCCTGTTTGCCGACAAGCGCAACCTGATCACGCTGGGCGACGACGCGCTGCTCGCGTCCTGGGGCGTCGGCGCGGCGGATCGCGCCCTGCTCGCGGCGGCGGTCCCGCGCACCGTGCTGGTCACCGCGCACAACGCCGACGCGCTGTGGAGCCGGCGGCGCCAGTTGTTCTTCAAAGCGGTCGCCGGCTTCGGCTCCAAAGCCGCCTACCGCGGCGACAAGCTCACCCGCCGCGTCTGGGGCGAGATCCTCGCCGGGGGCTTCGTCGCCCAGGACCTCGTGCCGCCCAGCGAACGCCTGGTCGAGGTGGATGGCGAGCCGAAACGGCTCAAGCTCGACCTGCGCGCCTATGCCTACAAAGGCGAGATCCAGCTGCTGGCCGCGCGCACCTGGACCGGCCAGACCACCAATTTCCGCACGCCGGGCGGCGGCTTTTCACCCGTCGTCGTGCTGCCGGCCCTGGAAGGTGTCAAACCCGCCAAGCCGCTTGCACACCGCTTCCGCCAACCTTGACTTGACCACCACACCATGACCGACACTCCAAAGGCTCTGAACGTCCTGTTCCTGTGCACCCACAACTCGGCCCGCAGCATCCTGGCCGAAGCTATCCTCAACCACATCGGCGGCGGCCGCTTCAGGGCCTTCTCGGCCGGCAGCAGCCCGCGCGAAAACCAGCAACCCAACCCGCTGGGCCTGCAGGTGCTGAAGAACGCCGGCATCTCCACCGAGGGCCTGCACAGCAAGAGCTGGGACGAGTTCGGAACCATCGACGCCCCGCACATGGACCTGGTCATCACCGTCTGCGACAACGCAGCCGGTGAGGTCTGCCCCTACTGGCCCGGCCAGCCCGCCACTGCGCACTGGGGCTACCCGGACCCGTCCGCCGGCGACGGGACCGACGCCGAAAAACTCGAAGCTTTCCGCCAGACCCTGCACGCCCTCAAGCGCCGGCTGGAATTGCTGGTGAGCCTGCCGACGGAAAAGCTGGAAAAAACCATGCTGCAGGGCACGGCCCGCGACCTGGCAAGCCACTGATCGAATTTCCACCACTCAAGGACACACCATGAAAAACATCCAGATTTTTGACCCCGCCCTGTGCTGCAGCAGCGGCGTTTGCGGCGTGGACGTGGACCAGACGCTGGTCAGCCTCGCGGCCGACCTCGACTGGGCGAAGCAGCAAGGCGTTGTCGTCAAGCGTTTCAACCTGGCCCAGCAACCGATGGACTTTGCGCAGAACGCCACCGTCAAGTCGTTCCTGGAGCGCTCGGGCGCCGAGGCGCTTCCGCTGGTGCTGGTGGACGGTGAGGTCGCCCTGGCCGGCCGCTACCCGAACCGTGCCGAGCTGACGCGCTGGGCCGGCCTGGCGACTCCGGCAGCGGCCCCTGCGTTTGCCGAAGTGGCCCCGGCCGGCGGTTGCTGCTCCAGCGGCCGTCGCTGCTGAACGCACGACGCCGGGCCCGCACCGCAATGAACCCCATGAAATTTTTGCAACAACCGCCCCGGTTCCTGTTCTTCACCGGCAAGGGCGGCGTCGGCAAGACCTCCATCGCCTGTGCCACCGCCATCGAACTGGCACAAGTTGGCCAGCGCGTGCTGCTGGTCAGCACCGACCCGGCGTCCAATGTGGGGCAGGTGTTCGGCATCACCATCGGCAACCACATCACCCCCGTGGTCGCCGTGCCCGGGCTGGACGCGCTGGAGATCGACCCGCAGGCCGCAGCCCAAGCCTACCGCGACCGCATTGTCGGACCGGTGCGCGGGCTGCTGCCGGATGACGTCGTGCGGGGCATCGAGGAGCAGCTCTCGGGCGCCTGCACCACCGAGATCGCGGCTTTCGACGAATTCACCGGCCTGCTGACCGACACCGCGCTGACGCAGGCCTACGCCCACATCATCTTCGACACCGCGCCCACCGGCCACACCATCCGCATGCTGCAGTTGCCCGGCGCCTGGAGCGGC
>CAVSCI010000020.1:0-225609 GCA_963726365.1 uncultured beta proteobacterium
GCGACGCGGTGACGTTGCGCCCCGACGGGCCGGACGGCCGAAGGATGCCCTCGTCGACCCGCTCCAGCACATAGGGGAAGAACGGATTCGACGGCAGGCGCGTCAGGAAATCCTGGTCGACGATCAGCGCGCCCCGCTCGCCGCGCGCATCCATCGCGCCCAGGTGGTAGCCGAATTCGGGCGGCGCCTTCCTGTCGGGCTGTATGCCGTACAGCGAATCGTCCATCGGAATCGGGATGGCCAGGTGCGACAGCGAGAAGATGCCCGGCGGATACGGCAGCGTCAGGGCGCGATCCTTGGCCTGCAACTGGCCTGGCGCAATGCTGCGCTCCAGCGTGGCGTGGCTTTCTTCGCTGGCGTTGACGATGGACGTGAAGCGATACGCCTGCGGCGTGGTCGGCGCCAGCTGCTCCAGCGCGACGTAGGCTGCTGGCCGCAGCAGCGGCCCGAATTTCACGGTGCGGTTGACATCGAAGAGCACGATTTCACTGCCGTTGTCGGGCAGCCGCTGGTACAGCGCCGTCAGGATGGCCGGCGTGCTGACGGTGAAATCGATCACGGACTGGAAGGTCAGCACTGGCGGCAGGGTGCCGAGCCGGCCGGCGCGCGCGAGGCGGTCGATCTGCCCCTGCAGCGTATCCGTCAGCCGGTAGGACTGCCGCGCGCCATTGACCGGGAACGAGTTGTACTTGAACGGGTTGAACTCGGGCGTGACGCTCAACCAGGCCGCGTTGGCAAACGGCGGCAGCACCGCCGGCAGGCCGGCCAGACCGGCGAAACGCGCAAAGCGCGTGATCCCGATCATCGGGGTGAACAGCACCAGGCGGTCGGCCCGGGGCAACAACGGATCTTCGACGACATCCAGCGAATACTTCATCGCCAGAGCGCCACCGTTCGAAAAACCCACCAGGTGCAGGGGCGCCGGTGCAGGGACGCGTCGCCGCGCCTCGCGCACGCCAAGCCGCGTGGCCGCCATCCAGTCTTCCCAGCGCACGTCCGTCAGGCCGGCCGGCACGGTGCCATGCCCCGGCATCCGCATCCCGATCACGACGAAGCCTCGATCCCGGTAGAGCTTGGCAACGTGCCGCAGGCTGTAGGGCGAGTCGGTCAGCCCGTGCAGCAGCAGCACCGCCCCGGTGGGCTTGCCTTCGGGCTCCATGACATACGAGCGGTTCCAGTCCTGCTTGAAGCGCGCCGGGATACACCGGACTGGCCTCGAAATAGCGGTTGATCGGCACCCTTGCGTCCGGCGCAAGCTTCTGGCTGACCTCGGCCTGAATGCTCTTGAAGATGGCATCTTCCTGCGCCATGTAACGGGCCCAGTCGGCAGCGTCGAGATCATTGGCGCGCAGTTCCACAGGGACAAAGGTGTGCCACGGCTGAAGCTCGGGGCCGCCCAGCGCGCGGTACGACCGGATTGCAAGCATTGCGGACCCGACCACGACCACCCCGATCAGCGCCCACTTCAGGGCTCTCTTTATTGCCATTTGAATCGTCTCCCTTTGGGTCGCAGCACAGGTATCCCGGACGCTCTTGCTTTGGCGCGGCCAGTCTCGCCAGTCTCAAATCACACTACAGCGTGGCTTTTACGCTGGCCTTCGAACAGCAGGCCATCCTGGGCAGCGCCGCACGCCCGAAATCCAGCCATCCGATCCGGTCGTGACTGGGTTCGAAGGCCGTATTTTGCAATCATTTGTGGACAGTCTGCGAAGTTTGCTTCCGGACCTGGCGCGTGAACCGAGGAATCGCCACGCTGAAGGTCATCAAGCAAGCCGTCAAGGGCTGTTGGCAAGGCCAAGCTCGGAGCCGGTGCGCTATGCCGCAGCGCAAACTGTGACTTCCTACCGTTTTTGGGCGGAGAGAAGACCGCCAGGAATTCCAATCGATCCAAAGAGTGGATATCCTGAAAGTACCCGTCAAGCATCCATGGTCCTCGATGCCAGAAAGGGCGCTTGGTTCCTCTTGGCCTCTTAATGTTCGGAGCAATTTGCCATGTTCAAATTCTTTAAAAAGCCATCCGTCGTTCCCGGGAGGCAAAGGCGCGAATCGAAACAGTCTGACTGGAGCTCGACAGGTTCAAGCTTTGTGCGGGTGCTGGACACAGAGCCGATGCCCCTCCCCGAGGTCACTGAGAGTTGCGGGGAGTCGGGGTGGTCTTTGTGGGACGAAAGTCTCTTGACAGAACCTGCCAGGCATTAGCCGTGCAGGCCTTGGGTCGCACCTCACCCGAAAGCCTGCCCGAATAAAGTGCGTCTCACGCCGCCAACTTTGTGCTCTTCAGCACCGCAGCGAACCAACCCAGCCCCGCCGAAGTCCCGCCGGGCTCGCCGCCGCGCTTTGGCTTGTACTCGCAGCCGATCCAGCCCTCCCAGCCGCACTGTGCCGCCACCTCGTCGATGACGCCGAACAGGTAGGCGTAGTTGACTTCGCCGATATCGGGCTCGTGGCGCTCGGGCACGCCGGCGATCTGGAAATGCCCCACCTTGCCGGTAGGCAGGTACTGCCGGATCTTCATGGCCACGTCGCCTTCGACGATCTGGCAGTGGTACAGGTCCATCTGCACCTTCAGATTGGCTGCGCCGACCTCGGCCACGATGGCGTGGGCCTGGTCCTGCCGGTTCAGGAAGAAGCCGGGGATGTCGCGGGTGTTGATCGGTTCGATCAGCACGTCCCGGCCATGCTTTGCCGCTTCGGCGGCAGCCCATCGCAGGTTGGCCACGTAGGTGGGCTGTACAGCCTCGCGGGTCATTCCCTGCGGAAGCAGGCCGGCCATGAGGTGGATGCGCGGGCAATCCAGCACCTGTGCGTAGTCCAGCGCCAGCGCCACGCCGGCGCGAAATTCGGCTTCGCGGCCGGGGATGCAGCTGATGCCCTTGTCCCCGCCAGCCCAGGCGCGGTCGATGGACACCGCATCCGTGCCGCCGGGGGGGGCGTTGAAAAGCACCTGCTGCAGGCCGTTCGTTCGGAGCCGGGCTGCGAGCTCCGCCTTCGGGAACGCATAGGGGAACAGGTACTCCACGGCCTTGAAGCCGTCTTTCGCTGCCGCCTCGAAGCGGTCGAGGAAGGGCAGCTCGGGGTACATCATGGTCAGATTGGCGGCAAAACGGGGCATGAAGGGGCTTTCCTTGGGCTAATATATTGATAGCAAACTATGGCCTTTCCACGCTGGAATGTTGCCATTTCTATTCAGAATTGACGTTCTGCAAGGCCCTCAAGGCCTACCAGCGGGCGCCAAAGGTCCGGCGCAGTTCGTCGATCTGGTTTTCCGTCAAAGGTGCGGGCGGCGTGGGGCTCAGCAGCAGGAGTTTTGCCGTCTCTTCCAGCTCTTCAAGCGTGGCCATGGCGGCGGCGGGGGAGTCGTGCCAGACATTCGGGCCCAGGCGGCCCAGCATCACCGCGCGGATCGGCGTCCCCTGCTGGCCGTAGCGCGTGATGGTCTGCGCCACGAGGTCGGCCGCCAGCGGGTCGCCGGGGCGGTGGTAGGGGATGAGGGGCACATGGCCGACCTTCATCACGAAGTAGGGCGTGGCCGCGGGCAGCAGCTCCCGCCCGCCATCGTCCGCGCCCGGCCGCAGCGTCAGCGCGACGCAGTGCGTGCTGTGGGTGTGGATCACGCAGCGTGTGGCGGGGTCGAAAGCGGCGGCAGCCCCATAGATCTGGCGGTGCAAGGCGAGGGTCTTGCTGGCGCGATCGCCGCTGATCTGCTGACCCGTCGTATCGAGTCGGGCCAGCCGCGCCGGGTCAAGAAAACCCAGGCAGGCGTCGGTCGGCGTGATCAGGAAACCATCGTCGAGCCGCACGCTGATGTTGCCCGCCGTGGCGTGCACGTAGCCGCGATCGAAAAGGCTTTTGCCAACGCGGCAGATTTCTTCGCGAGCTTGCGATTCGGTCATGTGAGCACTGTAAAGGCTTTGGTGAAGAAGTCGTCGGTGCCGAAGTTGCCGGATTTGAGCGTGAGGTGCAGATCGCCGCTTGCGGTGTGGGCATGACACCAGGGCACGCCGGGATCGATTTGGGGGCCGATCTTCATTTGCGTGATGCCCAGCGCCTGCACGCAGGCACCCGAGGTTTCGCCTCCCGCCAGCACGAGCTGGCGTACACCCAGCCCGACCAGCCCGCGCGAAATCTCGCCCAGCGTGCGCTCCACCATCGCGCCCGCGTCCTCCACGCCAAGCTGACCCTGAACCGTCTTGACGGCCGCCGGGTCGGCGGTGGAATAGAACAGCACCGGACCCGCAGCGAGCCGGGGCGCGGCCCAGGCCAGTGCTTCGGCGGCCACATCCGCACCCGAGGCAATGCGCAGCGGATCAATCGCCAGCGCCGGGCGGCCACTGTCGATGAAGTGCTTCACCTGCCGGTTGGTGGCCAGCGAACAGCTGCCCGACACCACGGCCCGCAGCCCGGTGCCGGGCGGCAGCTGGCTGGCCTGCAGGGAAGGCGCCAGCCCGAAATTCGCCGGCAGCCCGATCGCCACGCCCGAGCCGCCAGTGACCAGCGCCATGCCCTTGAGCGCCGACCCCAGGCGCAGCAGGTCGTCGTTCGACACCGCATCGACGATGGCCACGCCGACGCCCTGCGCGCGCAGTTCGTCGATGCGCGCACGGATGGCGGCCTCGCCACGGGCCACCGCCTTGTGGTCGATCAGGCCGACTTTGCGCCGCGTCTGTGCCTGCATCACGCGCACCAGGTTGGCGTCGGTCATGGGCGTGAGCGGATGGTTCTGCATGCCGGACTCGTTCAGCAACACCTCGCCGACGAACAGATGGCCCTTGAACACGGTGCGCCCGTTGTCGGGGAAGGCGGGTGTCGCGATGCTGAAGTCGGTCTTCAGCGCGTCCATCAGCGCCTCGGTCACCGGGCCGATGTTGCCCTGGGCCGTGCTGTCGAAGGTGGAGCAGTACTTGAAGTAGATCTGCTGCGCGCCCTGCGCCTGCAGCCACGCCAGCGCTGCGAGCGACTGGGCGACAGCTTCCGATGGCGCGACCGTGCGCGATTTCAGCGCGACGACGACGGCGTCCACTTCGGCGTCCAGAGGGCCGTCGGGCACGCCAATGGTCTGCGCCACGCGCATGCCGGCGCGCACCAGGTTGTTGGCCAGGTCGGTGGCGCCGGTGAAGTCGTCGGCGATGCAACCCAGGATGGCCTCGACGCTTTCTTGGGGCGGCCCGGCGCTGCGCGTTCATTTTTGACGCCTTGGTAGCTCAATGCCCGGGAAGATCTTGATCACCGCGCTGTCGTCCTCCTTCGCGAAACCCGCCGTGGACGCCTGCATGAACATCTGGTGTGCGGTGCTGGACAGCGGCAGCGGAAATTTGCTGGCGCGTGCCATGTCGAGCACGATGCCAAGGTCTTTCACGAAGATGTCCACGGCCGACAGGGGCGTGTAGTCGGCGGCCAGCACATGCGCCATGCGGTTTTCGAACATCCAGCTGTTGCCGGCGCTGTGCGTGATCACCTCGTACAGCGCGGCCGGGTCCACGCCCTCGCGCAGGCCCAGCGCCATGGCCTCGGCGGCGGCGGCAATGTGCACGCCGGCGAGCAGCTGGTTGATGATCTTGACCTTGCTGCCCGCGCCCGCGCTGTCGCCGAGCTTGTAGACCTTGGCCGCCATGGCGTGAAGCAGTGGTTCTGCTTTGGCATAGGCCGCGGGCTGGCCGGCGGTCATCATGGTCATCTCGCCGCTGGCGGCTTTGGCGGCGCCGCCGGAGATCGGTGCGTCGATGTAGAGCAGGCCCAGGCTCGCCAGCCGTGCTTCGAGGGTGACGGACCAGTTCGGGTCCACCGTGGAACACATCACGAAGACGCTGCCGGGTTTCATGGTGCTGGCGCAACCCGTGCCGTCGCCGCCCGGGCCGAACAGCACGGCCTCGGTCTGCGCGGCGTTGACCACCACCGAGACCACCACGTCGCAGGCGGCGCCCAGCTCGGACAAGGAACTGCAGGCGGTGCCGCCTTCCTTCGCAAACGCCTGTGCGGCTTCGCTGCGCACGTCAAAGACATGCGGCGGATACCCGGCGCGGCGCAGCGATTGCGCCATGCCCTTGCCCATCGCCCCCAGGCCGATCAGGCCGACACGGGTCACTGTGTTCATGCTGGTCTCCGTTCAGCCCAGGGTGATTTTTGCGAACTCGGCGACGCGTTTCCACTTGATCGCGTCGGCTGCCATGAAGGCGCCCATCTGGGTCGAGCCCAGAAAGCCCACTTCAGCGCCCCGCGATTCCATCGCCCGGGCGATCTCGGGGTCACGCGAGAGCTTGTCCAGCGCCTGCTCGATGCGGGCCAGCACCGCAGCCGGCGTGCCGGCGGGCGCAGCCACGCCGTACCAGGCGCTGACGTCGAAATCGGCCAGCCCGGCTTCGATCAGCGTGGGCACGCCCGGCAGCGCCTTGCTGCGCTGGCGCGTGGTCACGGCCAGCGCTTTCACGCTGCCGCCCTGGATCTGGCCCAGCACCGAGGGCAGGTTTTCGAACATCATGTCCACCTCGCCCGCGATCAAGCCGGTCACCGCCTGTGCGGCGCCGCGGTAGGGAATATGGGTGATGAAGGTGCCGGTGGTGGTCTTGAACAACTCGGCGCTCAGGTGCAGCGAGGTGCCGTTGCCGTTGGACGCGTAGTTCAGCTGCCCGGGCGTCTTTCGGGCCCGGGCCACCAGATCGGCCACGCTGTTGATGCCGCTTTTCGGGTTGACCAGCAGCACATTGGGCACCTTGCCGATCAGGCCGACGGGTGCGAGCTGCTCGGGCTTGTAAGGCAGGTTGGCGTACAGGGCGGGGCTGATGGTCAGCGGCGGCGAGGCCATCAGCAGGGTGTAGCCGTCGGGCGTGGCGCGGGCCACTTCAGCCGCGCCGAGGTTGCCGCCCGCGCCGGGCTTGTTCTCGATCACCACCGGCTGGCCCAGCTCCAGCGCCAGCCGCGGTCCGATCAGGCGGGCCATGGTGTCGATCAGCCCGCCGGGCGGAAAGGGCACCACCAGCCGGATCGGCCGGGCCGGCCAAGCCTGGGCGCCCGCCATCAGGGGGAGGGCCAGCAGGGCTGCGCCACTGCCCTTGAGGATCTGGCGACGTTGAAGGTTCATGGTGCTCAGCGTGGTAAGGAGGTGGGCGGCGTGTTGCCGGAGTGCTCGTCTGATTAGTCTGGTTATCATACAAATTATGGCGTGCAGTCCAGGCGCGGGTTTGCCCTAGGTCAACGTTTTCGACCGATCGGGCCGAACGTGGCGCAAGACTCAGGTCTTGCGTGGCAGGCCGCGGACCAGGGGCTGCGCCAGCTGGACTCCCGCCTGTTGCCAGAAGGCCGGGTCGGCCTGTTCGATGCGCTGGATGGCGTTGTCCATGTGCCGCGATGCTGCCTGGCGCGCCACCGCCGGATCGGCGGCTTCAATGGCTCGGGCGATCATTTCGTGTTCGTCCTGGACCTGGCCTGCAAAGTCGGCGCGTCGGGCTTCATTGGCGCGGGTGACCCGTGTAGCGCCACGCAGGAACTGGCCCAGGTACTCCAGGGTGCCGATCAGGAACGGGTTGCGCGCGGCCTCGGCGATGGCACGATGAAACTGGACGTCCTCGTCCACGCCGTCACCGCCGGCCGACACCGCGTGCTCCAGTGCAGCAATCGAATGACGGATGCGCTGGACGTCGGCGGGTGTCCGGCGCTGCGCGGCCAGCGCGGCAACTTCAGCCTCCAGCGCGCGCCGCACTTCCACCATCTGGATGACCGCCTGTTTCGAGACCGCAAACTTCGCATCAAAATTGAGCGGGGAAAAGCCCGCATCCTTCACGTACATGCCGCTGCCCTGGCGCGAGTCGACCAGGCCCAGCGACTTGAGACGGGAGACGGCTTCGCGGATGACGGTGCGGCTGACCGAAAACTGCGCCACCAGCGCCGCCTCCGTGGGCAACTTTTCGCCCACCACCAGCCGCCCGGCGCGGATTTCCGCCGCCAGCACCTCCGCGACCTGGTCGGAGAGCTGGGCGCCGGGGGTGATGGATTTGAAGCGGGCGACCATGGGCGGGAAATTGATCGTACAACTTTAGCTCATGCCCACCCGGCCAGGCGAAGCGCCAGACCCGCCAGGGCGCTGGCCGCGATGACCGGAATCACGCCGACCTTGAAGCGCAGCAGCGCCACGGCAACCGCAGCGGCCAGAAACAGCGCGATCCAGTCAATATTTGAACTATTCTGGCCGTTTCCCATCGTCGGAAGGGCAATATGCGCTATGAAAAACAAAGCGAGGCTGGCGATCACGCCAACCACCGCCGCGGTGATGGCCACCAGCGGCGCGGTGAAATGCGCCTTGCCATGGGTCGATTCCACCAGCGGCCCGCCCGCCAGGATGAAAATGAACGACGGCAGGAAGGTGAACCAGGTCACGACCGTGGCCGCCAGCGCTGCCCCCAGGAACAGGCGGTCCGGCCCGAGCACCTGCTGGGCCCAGCCGCCCAGGAAACCGACGAAGGCCACCACCATGATCAGCGGGCCCGGCGTGGTCTCGCCCAGCGCCAGGCCGTCGATCATCTGCGGGCCACTGAGCCAGTGGAAGTGCTCCACCGCACCTTGGTACACATAGGGCAGCACCGCGTAGGCCCCGCCAAAGGTCAGCAGCGCCGCCTTGGTGAAGAACCAGCCCATCTGCGCCAGCGTGTTGGCCTGCGAGAAGTCCCAGCCCTGCCAGGCCAGCAAGCGCGGCCATGGGCAGCAGCCACAGCAGCGCGCCGGCCGCCAGCACCTGGGCCAGCCGGGTCTTGCTGAAGCGCGCGTGGGACGGGGTGGGGGTGTCGTCGTCGATAAGCGCCGGACGGCCGGATGTCTTGGCGGAGCCGTGGCCGCCACCGCTCGCGAACTGCGCCTGGGGCGACCTGCGAACCGATCCAGCCGGTCAGCGCCGCGCCCAGCACCACCCAGGGAAACGGAATTTTCAGCACGGCAATGGCGATGAAGCTGAGCACGGCGATGGCCCAGAGCACAGGCGCCCTCGCCGGCGTCTTCAGCGTCTTGCTGCCGATCCGGTGCACCGCCTGCAGCACGATGGCCGCCACCGCCGGCTTGATGCCGTAGAACAGCCCGGCCACCCAGGGCACGTTGCCAAAGGCCACATAGGCCCAGCTCAGGCCGATCAGGATGAACAGCGAAGGCAGGACGAACAGCGCGCCCGCCACGATGCCGCCCCAGGTGCGGTGCATCAGCCAGCCGATGTAGGTGGCGAGCTGCTGCGCCTCGGGGCCGGGCAGCAGCATGCAGTAGTTCAGCGCGTGCAGGAAGCGCTTCTCGCTGATCCAGTGGCGCTGCTCCACCAGCTCGCGGTGCATGATGGCAATCTGCCCGGCCGGTCCGCCAAAGCTGATGAAGCCGAGCTTGAGCCAGAAGCGCAGGGCTTCGCCGAATGAGACGGGAGTGGGGGCGTGCGGGGTGCCCATGGAATGCGTCCATCAGGTTGCCAGCGCTTGGACGGGACACCGCCTGTCTGTGAAGACCCGGGAGGCTGAAATCCCGCTGCGTTGCATGGTACCAGTGCCCGGTCCAGGGGGCTGCGAGTGTCGCCAAGGCGGCCAGGTGCAAAGCGAATTCTGGGATCATTCGGGGATGCAGCCCGACACCCTTGGCCCCACGGCCTTCATCGACAGCAACCACCCGGCCGTGCAGGCCTTCGCCGCGGAACACGCCCGCGGCGCCAGCGACCGCGAGCGCGCCGTGGCGCTGGTTTACGCGGTGCGCGACGGCTTTCGCTACGACCCGTATCGCATTGATCTCTCACCTGCGGGCATGCGGGCCAGCACCGTGCTGGCCAACGGCTATGGCTGGTGCGTTCCGAAGGCGATCTTGCTGGCGGCTGCCTGTCGCGCGGCCGGCATTCCGGCGCGCCTCGGGTTCGCAGATGTGCGCAACCACCTGTCCACCGAGCGCATGCGCCAGACCATGAAGACCGACCTGTTCGTCTGGCATGGCTACGCGGATATCTGGATCGACGGCGCCTGGCGCAAGGCGACGCCGGCCTTCAATCTCGAACTCTGTGAGCGCTTCGGCTTGCTGCCGCTGGAGTTCGACGGCGTGCACGACTCGATCTACCACCCGTTCGACCTGGCGGGTCACCGGCACATGGAGTACGTGCACCAGCGCGGCAGTTTCGACGACCTGCCACTGGACCAGATCCTGGCCAGCTTCCATGAGGTCTATGGCGGAACGCTGGGCTCTGACAGCGGGACGGACGGTCTGCAGGCCAGCGATTTCCTGGCCGACGTGGCACGTGAAGTGCCTGACGGGAAACTGCCGGTCTGAACGCTCGCTGCGTTCAGGCGCGCTCGAACTTGAACACCGCCGTGCCGGCGCAAAGGTTGGGCAGCCAGCGCACTTCGCGGCCTTCCTGCAGGCCGAAGGCGTCGAGAATGCGCAGCGAATTCTTCCCGGCCAGATCGGCAAAATCGGCATGCGTGCCGACCCGGATGTTGGGCGTGTCGTACCACTGGTAAGGCAGGCGCCGGGTCACCGGCATGCGGCCCAGCAACACGCTCAGGCGGTTCGGCCAGTGCGCAAAGTTGGGGAAGGCGACGATGCCCAGGCGGCCCACGCGCGCGGTCTCGCGCAGCATCACTTCAGCGTTTCGCAGGTGTTGCAGGGTGTCGATCTGCAGCACCACGTCGAAGGACTGGTCGCCAAACATCGTCAGGCCTTCGTCCAGGTTGAGCTGAATGACATTGACGCCGCGTTGCACACAGGCCTGCACATTGGCATCGTCGAGCTCGACGCCATAGCCGCTGCAGCCACGCTCGCGCTGCAGCAGGTCCAGCAGGGCCCCGTCGCCGCAGCCGAGATCCAGTACGCGCGCCCCTGTCGGGACGAGCCGGGCGATGGATTGCTGGATCAGCGCGTCGCTCATGGTGTCGCTCCCGCGCGAGTCGTTTCAGGCGGGCCGCGAGGGCTGGGTCTTTCGGCCGCAATGCCGTCGAAATAAGAGCGCACAACACCCATGTAGCGGGGATCGTCAAGCAGGAACGCGTCATGCCCGTGCGGCGCATCGATTTCCGCATAGCTCACGTCGCGCCGGTTGTCGACCAGCGCCTTGACGATCTCCCGGCTGCGTTTGGGACTGAAGCGCCAGTCGGTCGTGAAACTCACCAGCAGGAACTGGCTGCTCGCCTTGGCCAGTGCGGCGCTCAGGTCACCGCCAAAGCTGCGGGCCGGGTCGAAATAGTCCAGCGCGCGGGTGATCAGCAGGTAGGTGTTGGCGTCAAAGTACTCGCTGAACTTGTCGCCTTGGTAACGCAGGTAGCTCTCGATCTGGAACTCCACGTCCTGCGTGGTGTAAAGGTAGTCGCGGACCGCGCCGTCCGCCGCAGGGCCGCCCCCAGGCAGACGAGCCCCCTCGGGGGGCAGCGAACCACGCGCAGTTGGGAGCGTGGGGGCTTTAAGTTCGCGTCCGAATTTCTCGTTCATGACATCGTCGCTGAGGTAGGTGATGTGGCCCACCATGCGCGCGATGCGCAGGCCGCGCTTCGGAAGCACGCCGTACTCGTAGAAGTGGCCGCCATGGAAGTCGGGGTCGGTCACGATGGCGCGTCGCGCCACTTCGTTGAATGCGATATTTTCGGCGGTGAGGTTGGGTGCGCTGGCGATCACAACGGCATGGCGCACGCGTTCCGGGAATTGCAGCGTCCACGACAAGGCTTGCATCCCGCCGAGGCTGCCGCCCATGACCGCGGCCAGTTGATGGATGCCCAGCCCATCGAGCAGCCGCGCCTGCGCGCTGACCCAGTCCTCGACCGTGACCACGGGGAAGTCGGCACCATAGACGCGACCGGTATCCGGGTCCATGTCCCGCGGGCCGGTCGAGCCGAAACAGGAGCCGAGGTTGTTGACACCGATCACGAAGAAGCGGTCGGTATCGACCGGTTTGCCGGGACCGATCATGTTGTCCCACCAGCCTTCGGACTTGTCCTGCCCCGCGTACACCCCTGCCACGTGGTGCGAGGCATTGAGGGCGTGGCAGATCAGCACCGCGTTGGACCGGTCGGCGTTGAGCGCGCCGTAGGTCTCGAACGCGAGCGAATAGTCGCGAATGGACCCGCCGCTCTGCAAGGGCAGGGCGGCCTCGAATTTCATCGACTGTGGCGTGGCAAGCATCGTCAAAACAAAAAACCCGGTGACGCCAAGGAGGCGGAACCGGGTTGCGGATTCCCTCTTTAGCCGTATTTCGAAACGCTGGAGTTTCGGCGCCCGCAAGTTGGAGCAAATCGGCGCTTGAAGTTAGTATAAGTCCAAGGCTGGCGAACCGTCGCTTGACGGCCTCGATCCATGAACGGATGCCGGGGTCAGCCCCAGCCGAAAAGTGCCAGAACGCCGAGCACCGCGAAAACGGCTGCCGACACCAGATGGACGACCCTGATCGGCACGAGCCGGGTGATCCGTTCGCCAAACCAGACCACCGGCGCGTTGGCCAGCATCATGCCCAAGGTGGTGCCGGCCACCACCCAGAACCAGGTCTGGTACTGCGCGGCGAGCATGACCGTCGCGATTTGTGTCTTGTCGCCCATCTCGGCCAGGAAAAACGCCAGCACCGTGGTGCCAAACACGCCCAGGCGCGGGGCCTTGCCGGCGTCGTCGCCCTCGTCCAGCGTATCGGGAATGAGCATCCAGGCAGCCATTGCAATAAAGGAAATGCCCAGCACCCAGCGCAACACATCCGGGCCCAGCACTGTGGTGACCCATGTCCCCAAGGCGCCAGCCAGCGCGTGGTTGGCCACTGTGGCGACCAGGATTCCGAGCACGATGGGCCAGGGTTTGCGAAAGCGCGCGGCCAGTACAAGGGCGAGCAATTGCGTCTTGTCGCCCATTTCGGCGAGGGCGACGATGCCGGTGGAGACGAGAAAGGCTTCCATGGATTTTCGGGGTCGGGCCGACTGTTGCAAGAACCATTGACCGCACCGCATCTCCGGCCCGACCCCGTGACAGGGACGTGGAGGCTGTGCAGTCAAAGGTCTCGCCAGATCTGTGAACCGCTTGCGCCATGTCCGCCGTTGGCAGGACAAGTCTGTTGACGCAAGCCCCTCTCGAATCGAAGGGCGGCTACTCCCCAATGACAATCGCTATTGTAAGGGAATCTACTGCCCAATATTGGCGCGATTATTGCTTTATTTTGGTGCGATGCTGTGAAAGCGGCCATAAACGCACCAACAAGGTTCATTTGTTCAAAGAGGAAATTATGGAAGCACTCAAACAGGGCGTGGACGCCTTGTTCATTCTGCTAGGCGCCATCATGGTTCTGGCCATGCACGCCGGATTTGCATTTCTGGAACTCGGCACCGTCCGCAAGAAGAACCAGGTCAATGCACTGGTCAAGATCCTCGTCGATTTCTCTGTCTCGACGGTCATGTATTTCATGGTGGGCTATGCGGTTGCTTATGGCACCAGCTTTTTTGTCGGCGCTGAACAACTGGCCGCGAAAAATGGCTACGAACTGGTCAAGTTCTTTTTTCTTCTGACTTTCGCGGCCGCCATCCCCGCGATCATCTCGGGCGGTATCGCCGAGCGCGCGAAGTTCTGGCCGCAGCTGGTGGCAACCGCAGTCATCGTTGGCTTTGTCTATCCCTTTTTTGAAGGCATCGTCTGGAACCAGCATTTTGGGGTTCAGGCGTGGATCAAATCAGCCACCGGAGAGGAGTTCCACGATTTTGCCGGATCGATCGTGGTGCACGCCGTCGGGGGATGGATCGCCTTGCCGGCGGTCATCCTGTTGGGTGCGCGCAGCAATCGCTACCGCAAGGATGGGGCAGTTTCCGCACACCCGCCGTCCAATATCCCCTTCCTGGCCCTGGGCGCATGGGTGCTGACGGTCGGCTGGTTCGGCTTCAACGTCATGAGCGCGCAGACGCTGGACAAGATCTCCGGCCTGGTCGCTGTCAATTCCCTCATGGCCATGGTAGGCGGGACTCTGGCGGCGCTTGTCGCCGGCAAGAATGACCCCGGCTTCGTGCACAACGGGCCGCTGGCCGGACTGGTGGCAGTCTGCGCCGGCTCGGACCTCATGCACCCTTTGGGCGCGCTGGTGGTCGGTGCGGTGGCGGGTACCCTGTTTGTTGTGATGTTCACCCTGACGCAGAACAAGTGGAAGATCGATGACGTGCTCGGTGTATGGCCGCTGCATGGCTTGTGCGGCGCTTGGGGCGGCATCGCGGCGGGTATTTTCGGCGCTAAGGCACTGGGTGGACTGGGCGGCATCAGCTTCATAGGCCAACTGATCGGGACGGCCATGGGCGTTGGCTGGGCGCTGCTCAGTGGCCTGGTGGTCTATGGGGTACTCAAGGCGACGATGGGACTTCGACTGAGCCAGGAGGAGGAATACGACGGAGCCGACATGACCATCCACAAGATCAGCGCCACGCCCGACCGGGAGGTCAGCTGGTAGGTGTGCCCTGATCTGTGCCGGGCAGGCGCATAGGCATGTTGCCTGCCCGGCTTGCCTCGCCCTGAGCGCCGCGTTTGCAATAACGCCAGGGGTAGCATGTTTTCCAGATGTGGCGCATAATGACCGGGTACAACTTTTGGGTTGTGCAGGTTTGCGGTGTTTTGGTCAGTTTCGCATCTTGAGAATTCTTCATTGGTTTGTTGATTGCGCTAGCGGACTCCATCGCGTTTTTTGAGTATTTAGAGGAGTCCTCCATGGGCAACAAACTTTACGTGGGCAACCTGCCCTATTCTTTCCGTGACGAAGACATGCAACAGGCTTTCAGCCAGTTCGGTAACGTCTCCAGCGCCAAAGTCATGATGGAGCGCGACACGGGCCGTTCCAAAGGTTTTGGCTTTGTCGAAATGGGCAGCGATGCTGAAGCCCAGGCTGCCATCAAGGGCATGAACGGTCAGAACATGGGTGGCCGTGACCTCGTTGTCAACGAGGCCCGCCCGATGGAAGCGCGTCCCCCACGCAGCGGTGGTGGCGGCTACGGCGGCGGCGGAAGCGGTGGTGGTTACGGCGGTGGCGGCGGCGGTGGTTACGGCGGCGGCGGCGGTGGCCGTAGCGGCGGTGGCGGTGGCGGCTATGGCGGTGGCCGTAGCGGTGGCTACTAAGCACCCCAAAGTCATCGGAACTGCTTCTCGATGAAGCAGTCTCTGAGCAAATCAGAAGGCCCGAAAGGGCCTTTTTTCATGGGCGCCTGGAGTCCGCCGGAGATCAAAAAGTAAAAAAACACTTGCTCGCTTCCGGCCTGCCTGCCGCATAATTTAATCCCGTCGGGTATAAATACCGGCGAATCGCTGCGGTGATTCAGTCACATTCACGCCTTTGCTTTGGCCGCCGGGGCTGTTGAATGGGGCTCCGGATTTCATCGCTATTTCCATGTGTTTTTAGGAGTCCCATTCATGGGCAACAAACTCTACGTTGGCAACCTGCCATACACGGTGCGTGACAGTGATCTTGAACAGGCATTCAGCGAATTCGGCGCCGTGACCAGCGCCAAAGTCATGATGGAGCGTGATACCGGCCGCTCCAAAGGATTTGGTTTCGTCGAAATGGGCAGCGATGCCGAAGCACAAGCCGCGATCAATGGCATGAACGGGCAGTCCCTTGGCGGGCGCAACGTGGTCGTCAATGAAGCCCGGCCAATGGAGCCCCGACCGCCGCGCAGCGGAGGTGGAGGTGGCTATGGTGGCGGAGGCGGTTATGGCGGTGGTGGCGGAGCCGGCCGGCGTGAGGGCAGCAGCGGTGGCCGGCGCGAAAGTGGTGGCGGTGGTTACGGGGGGGGCAACGATGGAGGGTTCCGCAGCCCCTATGGAACTGGCCCGCGTGGTGGCGGCGGACGCAGTGGTGGCGGTGGTGGCGGTTACGGCGGCGGATATTGACTTGGCACAGTGATGGAACGAAGGCCCCGAATGGGGCCTTTTTTCATGGTGACCCTTGCTAACAGACCGTTTTTCAACGGGCAGCCTGCGATGTGTCGCGCACGGCCATATGAGAAAAACTCAGCGTTCGTCATCACGTCCCCGCGCATGGACATGTTCAAGCGCGAAACTCACACGTCAGATTGACGATGCTTGCGCGGCCGCCCCGAAAAGGCCTTGTCGAACACAACGTTGGGCAGCAGGCGTAACAGCTTCGCAACGACGCCCATTTGCCAAGGGATGACGCGATAGCTGTCACCAGCTTCGATGGCGACAATGGCTTTCTCGGCGAAGGTTTCGGGCAGCATGAGAAAAGGCATCCTGTACCGGTTCTGGCGCGTGAGCGGCGTATCGATATACCCTGGGCACAGCGTGACGACCTTCACCCCGCTGGGGCGCAGCTCGCCGCGCAGGCTCTCGCAATATGCGATGACAGCCGCCTTGCTGGCGCAGTAAGCGCCGTGGCCGGGCAGGCCGCGGATGCCCGCCACGCTCCCGATGCCCACCAGCGCGCCGCTGCCGCGTGCTGTCATGCCATCAATGAACGGCTGGAAGGTGGCTGCCATGCCAATGTTGTTGGTGGCAAACACGCGGGTCATCACGTCGAGGTCCTCGCGTACGCTGGTGTCCACCCCGACGCTGATGCCGGCGTTGGCGATCACCACGTCCGGCACACCCTGGCTTTCCATGCAGGCCAGGCCGGCCGACACAATGCTGTCTGCAACGGAAACATCCGCGCTATAAATACGATAGCTTTCTGGCGCCATTCCGCGATGGCTTGCCCATGATTCGATCTCCGCTCTCCGACGTGCAACCAGCGCCAGCCGGTAGCCGCTTCCATGGAATTGCGCTGCAAGCGCCTGCCCGATGCCACTGGAGGCGCCGGTGATGAAGGCCAGTCGGGGCGTCGATTGCCGGGTCATTCAAGGGGCCTTTCGGGGGTTGAGAATGCCACGCACCTGTCCGGTCAGCTCAAAAACTTCGTCAACGTTGTCGTAGGACATGCCATTCCCGCTGAAGCGATCCGTGCCCTGGGAGATGACGACTGGCAAATGGGTCTTCATCTTTTCCGTTTCTGAAAAGACATGCAGAAACTCGCTGCGGTACTCGATTGGCAGTCCGGCATTTCCCGACCGTCCAGGCGCCGGGTCACGAATCACGTGAACGTTTCCCAGCAACTGGACATCTGTGCCCTCGGCATCCGATATCGCTCTGTCAGATGTGGCCACCGTCACCAGGCCCTTCTCATTGATGGACCGCGATCGGACTTTCTCAATCTCCAGCGTATCGGTGTCCGGAAAGTGCTGAGCCTCGGAACCGAACAGCTCCGCCTTGAGCCGACCCTTTGCATCAAAGGTCTTGATCGAGAAATTCCGCAGGAAATAGTCAGCTTCATGGGTTGCCGGCCGCTTTGCGACCGCTTCGATCACCGAAGGGGTGCTTCGTATCAACCACAGGGTTGCAAGCGCGAACAGGCCCATGAGCATGATCGGCAGATAGATGCTCAGACGGTTCCAGAGCGCGCGCACGCGTTTCATCATGGTCGCAGGGGTCCCGTGGCGTGCTCCAGCAGATCTGCGTAGCGACCGGCGGCGACCAGCAGCAGGTCGCAGAACTCGCGCGCCGCACCGTCACCGCCGCGAGCCGTCGTCACATGATGGGCCAGGGACTTCGCCTGCGCGTGGGCATTCGCTGGCGCACAGGCAAAGGCACAGCGCCGCATGACGGGCAGGTCCGGCCAATCGTCGCCCATCGCGGCTGCCTGCGACCAGTCCAGCCCCAGGTCCGCGAGAATGGTCTCGGCGGCCGGGCCTTTGTCCTCGGTTCCGTAGCGCACCTGGGTAATCCCCAGCGCCTGCAGGCGCACCCGCAGCGGCTTGGAGTCGCGCCCCGTAATCACAGCGGGCGTAATTCCGGCCTGCCTGAGCAGCTTGAGTCCATGTCCGTCCAGCGTGCTGAATCGCTTGAGGGTTTCGCCATGTTCGGAGAAATACAGTCCCCCGTCGGTCAGGACGCCGTCCACATCAAAGAAGGCCACGCGAATACCCTGCGCCTTCAGCAGCACTTCAGGCGGAAAATTGACGGCAGGTGTGATGGGCCGCATGCTCATATCACCTTGGCACGCATGAGGTCGTTGCTGTTGAGCGCGCCGCAGAGTCTGCCTTGCGCGTCAACCACCAGAACGCTGGTAATGCGATGAAGTTCCATCAGGCTGGCGGCTTCCGCAGCGAGCGCATCGTCGCGGATGGTGCGCGGCTTGGGGTGCATCACGTCGGCAGCGCAAGCGCTGCGAAGGTCGATGCCTTTTTCAACCAGACGGCGCAAGTCACCGTCGGTAAAGATGCCCACGACACGGCCTCCATCGTCCACCACCGCCGAGGCGCCCAGGCCTTTGTCGCTCATTTCGCGCATCAGGCCGGTGAACGGTGTCTGGGGCCGAACCTGAGGAACATCCTCACCTTTGCGCATCACGTCGCTGATATGCGTGAGCAGGCGCCGGCCCAGGGCGCCCCCCGGGTGCGAGCGCGCGAAGTCATCTTCCTTGAAGCCGCGTGCATCGAGCAATGCCACGGCCAGCGCATCACCGAGTGCGAGTTGCGCCGTGGTGCTGGCGGTGGGCGCCAGATTGAGTGGGCATGCCTCCTTCTCCACGCTGCTGTCGAGTGTCACATCGGCATGACGGGCGAGGGTGGACGCAATGCCTCCGGTAATCGCAATCACCGGAACGTTCAGGCGCTTGAGTACGGGCAGGATGGCCGTCAGTTCCTCGCTCTCGCCGCTGTTGGAGATGGCCAGCACCAGATCAACCGCCTTGATCATGCCAAGGTCGCCATGGCTGGCTTCGGCGGGATGGACAAACATGGCCGGCGTACCGGTGGAGGCCAGCGTCGCGCAGATCTTTCGGCCGATGTGGCCGCTCTTTCCCATACCCATCACGACCACACGTCCGCGCACAGCCAGCATCATTGCCACCGCGTGCGCGAAGCTCTCGTCGAGGCGCGCCTTGAGTCCCAGCAGGGCGGCGGCCTCGATGTCCAGCGTTTCGTGAGCCAACCGGATGGCCTGGACGGGATCAAAAGTCATGAGCCGATTCTATCGGCGTGGGCCAGGAACAGGGGGCGCCCGATCGGCAATGCGCGCAGGGACCTGACACTTGCTAGCATCGGGGGGCTATGACCTCGCTGGAACTGACGCTGCTGTACCTGCTGGCCGCCGTGCTGGGCGTGGTGGCGTGCCGCTCGCTCAGGCTGCCGCCCATGCTGGGCTATCTTGCCGTGGGCGTGGTGATTGGTCCGAATGCGCTGGCCCTCGCACAGAACTCCGAAGGCATCAAGCACCTCGGTGAATTCGGGGTCGTATTCCTGATGTTTGTCATCGGTCTGGAGTTCAATCTGCCCAAACTCCGCGCGATGCGGCGCCATGTATTCGGGCTAGGGCTGTTTCAGGTGGCGTTGACGATGGTGATCGTCACGATGGGATCGTTGTTTTTCGCGGTGCTGGCGCCCACGATCTGGACGATGGGTTGGCAGACCGCGCTGGCGCTTTCAGGGGCCATGGCGATGAGCAGCACGGCCATCGTCGTCAAGTTGATGGCCGAGCGACTGGAGATGGAGTCCGAGCACGGCAAGCGCGTGATGGGCGTCCTGCTGTTTCAGGATCTGGCGGTGGTCCCGCTGCTGGTGCTGATTCCCGCACTGGGCTCCAGCCCGGAGAAGCTGTTTTCTGCGCTGGCGCTGGCCGGTGTCAAGGCAGTGCTGCTGATCACGGTGCTGTTGGTTGGCGGGCAACGCGTGATGCGCTGGTGGCTGACTCTCGTGGCGCGGCGCAAGAGCGAAGAGTTGTTTGTGCTGAACCTCTTGATGATCACACTGGGGCTGGCCTGGCTGACCGAACTGGCGGGTCTGAGCCTGGCGCTCGGGGCCTTCATCGCCGGCATGCTGATCTCGGAGACGGAATACAAGCAGCAGGTTGAAACCGACATCCGGCCATTTCATGACGTACTGCTCGGGTTGTTCTTCATCACCATCGGCATGATGCTGGACTGGCGGCTGGTGCTGGAACGATGGCCCCTCGTTCTGTTGCTGGTGACTTTGCCGGTGTTGTTCAAGATGGTGCTGGTTTCTGCCTTGGCCAAGGCCTTCGGCGCGACCTCGGGCGTGGCCGTGCGTACCGGCCTTTACCTGGCGCAAGCTGGTGAGTTTGGCTTTGTGCTGTTGACGCTCAGTGCCCAGAATGCCCTGCTCCCGCCCGCGCTGTTCAATCCGATCCTGGCCAGCATGGTGCTTTCCATGCTGGCAACCCCCTTCATCATCCTGTACAGCAACCGGGTCGTCATGAAGTTTGTGGCCAGTGACTGGCTGCAGCAGTCCCTGCAAATGACGACTATCGCGCGCAAGTCGATCAACGCCAACAAGCACGTGATCATCTGCGGTTTTGGGCGGTGCGGTCAGAATCTTGCGCGCATGCTGGACCAGGAAGGCATTCCCTACATGGCGCTCGACCTCGATCCCGATCGGGTGCGACAAGCCGCGGCAGCAGGCGAGTCCGTGGTCTTCGGCGACGCGGCCCGCGTGCAGGCTCTGGTCGCCGCCGGCCTGGGGCGTGCCAGTGCTGTGGTGGTGACCTACCTGGAGGTGGCCAGCGCGATGAAGGTGCTGGCCAACACACGCGCCCATGCGCCCCATGTGCCCGTGATCGTCCGTACCCAGGACGACCGGGATCTGGAAGCTCTGCAAGCGGCAGGTGCCACGGAGGTGGTCCCGGAAGCCATCGAAGGCTCTCTCATGCTGGCCAGTCATGCGCTGGCACTGGTGGGGGTGCCGATGCGCAGGGTGCTCCGTATCGTGCAGGACCAGCGCGACGCGCGCTACAACCTTTTGCGCGGCTATTTCCACGGAGCGGACGACAGCACGGTAGACGAACACGAGCAGGAGCGGCTCTTTACCCTGACCCTGCCGATGGGTGCGTACTCCGTCGGCGATTCGATCGGCCATCTGGCGTTGCACGCGTTGGCGGTCCGGCTTGTCAGCCTGCGCCGCGAAGGTGGCAAACCAGTCCGGATCGACGACGACGTGCTGCTTGAAGGCGGAGACACGCTGGTGCTGTCGGGCAGGGCCGAAGCACTTGCGGTTGCCGAAACCAGGCTGCTGCGCGGCTGAGGGGCGGCTTCGGCCCGTTTGCCTGAGCTGCCCCAAGAAATCGAAGTCTGCGGGCGACGGCGATACCTTCCTCGAGGGGTGGGTTCCACAGGCAAAATCGGGCAATGGCAATTCAACGGGTCCAGAAATGCAAGAACTCAGCGTCAACGAGTACCTGAAAAAACATATTCGCACGGTTCCGGACTGGCCGGCGCCAGGTGTTCAATTCCGCGATATCACGCCTTTGCTGCAGGACCCCAAGGTCTTTCGGGTGCTGATTGACGCTTTTGTACATCGCTACATGGACCGCGGCATGCGCCCGGATGTTGTTGCAGGCCTTGACGCACGAGGCTTCATTCTGGGCGCGGTGGTCGCCTACGAGCTGAATATTGGCTTCATTCCGATCCGCAAGAAGGGCAAGCTGCCCTTCACCACGGTGGCGGAGACCTACGAGCTTGAATATGGCAGCGCGACGGTGGAGCTGCATATCGACGCGGTGAAGGCCGGGGATAAGGTGCTTTTGATCGATGACCTGATTGCCACAGGCGGCACGATGATGGCCGGCCGGTCGTTGTTGGAGAAGTTGGGCGCCACGGTGATGGAGGGCGCAGCCATTGTGAATTTGCCCGAACTCGGAGGGGCTGACCGACTGAGGGCGTCTGGGCTGCCGCTGTTCACGCTCGCCGACTTTGACGGCGCATGATCGGCGCAACGATCCGCGCGCCAGTGTGCTCCACGTCGATTCAGATTTCGAGTTCCTGCCCCGCGCGCAGCCAGCGGATATCGTGCGGAACATGGCGGCTGGCGGGAAGGGTTTGATCGAACCGCCGGATTTCTTCCATGATGAGATCGGTTTCCGCGGGCTTGGTATGGGTGATGTAGATCGGAAACCGTTTTTGCGGATCAATGAAGTCCAGTTCGCTCGCGAGGATCCGGGGTGAGAGGTGCAGGCTGCGGTTCGCGAGATCACTTTCCCGATTGCTGAATGCGGTTTCGATCACCAGCATCGCCACGTCCAGCTGGTTCATGCGAGTCCAGAAAGCCGGATTTCTTTCCGTGTCACCGGAAAACACCCAACACCCGCGCCCAGCCGATACGGCGTAGCCGACCGCCGGCACCGTGTGGACTGCGGGAAGCACCTCGATCTGCTTGCCGCCCAGCTGCAGTGTCTGGCCGGTGGTGACTTCATGAAAACTGATGAATGGCGCCTGCCGTGAAGGGATCTGACTGAAGTCCGGCCAGATGATGTTGTTGAAGATGTGCGCCTTCAAGGCTTGGATCGTGCCAGCCAGCGCGTAAATCTGCAGCGGTGTGGTTCGCGTCGAGGCGACGGCGTCCACCATGAGCGGCAGTGCCGCCACATGATCCAGATGCGAGTGCGTCAGGAACACGCGATCGACTTTGCGCATCTCTTCCAGCGACAGGTCACCGACCCCGGTTCCGGCGTCAATAAGCGTGTCGTCGCCGACAAGAAACGACGTGGTTCGACAGTCCTTCGCAATGGCACCGGAACAGCCTAGAACCCGTATTCTCATGAATGCCCTGGTCTTTTCGTGATTGGAGTCATGGTCGTGCTGACGGTCCGGGGGCGGGTGACAGCAGTTCCCGACAGGCTAAACGCATTGCATATGACAGACAAAGGTAATTTTTGGCATTTTGGCGCATTGAAACAGCAGAATCGAGGTGGCCGTGATGCGTCTGCCGCTTCAGAGAAGCCGTCCGGTCTCGTGAGGATCGCATCAGCCCCGACGCCGCAGCGTCAGGTCTGCAGGAATTGCATCTGAATTCCGGCGAGTTCGATCAGGTCACCGGTTTTCAGGGCGACTTGCTCTGCCGGAATGGCTGTCCCGTTCAGGGTCGGCTTGTCGGCGCCGTCAACGTGTGCAACGACAAAACCATTGGGTCGCCGTGTGATGGCCGCGACGGCAATACCGGGCTTTCCAATCGTCGTGACGACCTTGATCAAGGCCACTTCCCGACCGGCGGCTGCGCCGTTGAGCACGCGGATCGCCGCGCCCCCGGGGCCTGATTCATCCGTCAATGGCGCATGGGCTGAAGGGGAAGACGCAGTGCTCGCGCCGGACTTGGGTCCCTGGGCTTTGTCAAAGCTGGCGCCGGCCAGGTCGCCTTGGTAGCGAATCTGGTATTTGCCGATTTCAATGGTGTCGTTGTTCTGCAGGAGCTGCTTCTTTGCCGCTTTGCCGTTGATGTACGTCCCATTGGTGCTGTTCAAGTCCTCCAGGAAGACCTCGGTCCCATTCATCTGGATCACGGCGTGCTCGCCACTGACCGCCAGATTGTCGATGACGATGTCGTTGTAGGGCCGCCGACCAAGTGTTGTGCGATCCTTGGTCAGTTGCACTTCCTTGATGACAACACCGTCGATCGATACGATCATTTTCGGCATGGCCGACTCCTGTTCATAGACGTTAGTTCCAAGCGCATTTGAAACTCCGGGCTATTTTCCCAGCAAACGGGAGACGAAGCCGCGTTTTTT
The DNA here is from genome assembly GCA_963726365.1 of uncultured beta proteobacterium. Taxonomy (GTDB): domain Bacteria; phylum Pseudomonadota; class Gammaproteobacteria; order Burkholderiales; family Burkholderiaceae_C; genus JAABQG01. The sequence goes on from CAVSCI010000020.1 coordinate 23,497, forward strand.
GGTACCTGGAGTTGCATTTACCAGCAAAACTGAAATATTATCCCGCCCCCCGCTCATGTTGGCACTTTCTATCAAGTTTGCAGCGAGGGTATCAAGAGGAAATTCGTCTGAAAAAATCGAGGCAATGGCGGCGTCACTGAGCATGTCGCTGAGTCCGTCAGAGCACATCAGATAGATATCGCCCGGCTCGACCCGGTGCTCGTTCATTTCAAGCATCACGGCATCTTCCACACCCAGAGCCCGCGTGACCAGGTTCCTGTTCGGCGAAACGGCGGCTTGGGCGGGCGTGATCAGTCCCGCATCAAGCTGCTCCTGCAGGAGGGAGTGATCCCGTGTGAGTTGCGCCAGGGTGCCGTGTCGCCAGCGGTAACAGCGCGAATCGCCAATATGACCGAGAACCAGCCGGGCGCCCTGAAACACACAAACGACCAAGGTGGTGCCCATGCCGGCGAAATCCATGTTGCTGCAGGCGGCGCTGTATATGGCGCTGTTGGCGTCGCTGACGCAGCTCTCCATGGCCCGCCGAACCTCTTTGCCCGGCGCCTGGGCGCCGGTCTGGGTGAGCCAGCGTCCTAGTTCCGTGGTGATCAAGCTGGTCGCCATCCCGCTGGCGACTTCCCCGGCGTTGTAGCCACCCATGCCATCCGCCAGGACAGCCAGGCCATTCTCCGCATCGAATGCCAGAGCGTCCTCGTTGTTGTTCCGCATGCGCCCGGTATCCGTTAGCGCGACATAGTCATACATCATTTCTATTTTTTGAGCAGCGCACCTGCGGATGGCGTCAGCAGGAAGAACTCCGGGCCCAATTCCAGGTACCGGTCCCGCTTGCGGCCATCCCCAAGCGCCCGGTGTGTCATTCGCTGTGGTTACAAGCCCCGGAGCGGCGAAGGTAACAGACGGGCCGGACAAGTACAAGCCATATCAGGAAAAAATGAATGCAAAATGATGCATATTTCCGGTAATCCATGTTCGATGAACCTTCTTGGGCGGCGAGGCCCAGTGCGTCGGTGCAGGAGGCGGTGGCGCTGAACGATGGTGCGGATTGATTGCCTACTTGGCGGCAGCTCGGGTGTTCAGGAACTTTCCGATACCGACCACCAAGGCGGCGCCCGCCGCAGCCGCCGCATAGTGAATCCAGGGGTTGGCCGCAGCGAAGCCCTTCAGCGCCACGTCACTGACAATGGTTTCACCGCCGACCCAGCCTATCAGCGCGGCACCCAGCGTGACGATGATTGGAAAGCGGTCCATCAATTTGATCATCAAGGTGCTTCCGAAAATGACCAGCGGAATGCTGATGGCCAGCCCGAGGATCAACAGGACCGTGTCGCCTTTGGCGGCGGCGGCGACCGCGATGACGTTGTCGAGGCTCATGACAAGGTCGGCAATCAGGATGGTGCGCACGGCGCTCATCAGGCTGCCATATTCCTTGCTTTCGCCCTCGCCGTCTTCCTCGTTGCCGAGCAACTGCACGCCAATCCAGAGCAGCAACAGTCCACCAATGATTTGCAGGTACGACAGGGCCAGCAGTTTCGCAGCCACCACTGTCAGGGCAATTCGCAGTACAACGGCAGCGCCAGAACCAAATAAGACCGCCTTTTTCTGCTGTTCGGGCGGCAGCGAGCGGGCTGCCAGGGCAATCACAACCGCGTTGTCACCGGACAGGATGATGTTGATCCAGATGATCTTGATCAGGCCGATCCAGAAGTCGGTGCTTTGCAGTAGATCCATGTCGGCGCTCCAGTGTTGTCAATGCGAGAAGCGCCCGCAACGACGGTTGCGAGCGCTTCCCTTTTCTTGTGCCACAGAGTTTAGCGGGGCATCGCCCGCGCGGGTGTCCGTAGTTTTGCTTAGAGCATCGCCTTGAGCAGTTTGGCCATTTCAGACGGATCGCGGGTGATCTTGAAGCCGCATTCCTCCATCACGGCGAGTTTGGCCTCCGCCGTGTCGGCCCCGCCAGAGATCAGCGCGCCGGCGTGGCCCATGCGCTTGCCGGCCGGAGCGGTCACGCCCGCAATGAAACCGACGATGGGTTTTTTCATGTTGGCCTGGCACCAGCGCGCGGCTTCCGCCTCGTCCGGGCCGCCGATCTCGCCGATCATGATCACGGCATCGGTGTCCGGGTCTTCATTGAAGAGCCGCATGATGTCGATGTGCTTCAGGCCGTTGATCGGGTCACCGCCAATGCCGACCGCGCTGGACTGGCCCAGGCCGATTTCGGTGAGTTGCGCCACGGCTTCATAGGTCAGCGTGCCGGAGCGGCTGACCACACCGATGCGTCCCTTGCGGTGGATGTGGCCGGGCATGATGCCGATCTTGATCTCTTCGGGCGTGATCAGTCCCGGGCAGTTCGGGCCCAGCAACAGGGTTTCCTTGCCGCCGGCCGCGATCTTGGCGCGCATGCGGTTGCGCACCTCGAGCATGTCCTTGACCGGGATGCCTTCGGTGATGCAGATCGCGAGGTCCAGGTCGGCTTCCACGGCCTCCCAGATGGCGGCGGCAGCGCCGGCGGGCGGCACATAGATCACTGAGACTGTGGCGCCGGTCTCGGAAGCAGCCTCCTTGACGGAGGCGTAGATCGGGATGTCAAAAATCTTCTCGCCGGCTTTCTTGGGGTTCACGCCGGCGACAAAGCAGTTCTTGCCGTTGGCGTATTCCTGGCACTTTTCGGTGTGGAACTGACCGGTCTTGCCGGTGATGCCCTGGGTGATGACTCGGGTGTCTTTGTTGATCAGGATGGACATGGTCTTTTTCCTTCAGCCTTAGGCGGCGTTGACAGCGGCAACCACTTTTTGGGCGGCATCGGCCATGGTGTCGGCGCTGATGATGGGCAGGCCGGACTCGGCCAGCATCTTCTTGCCCAGTTCTTCGTTGGTGCCCTTCATGCGCACCACCAGCGGCACATTCAGGTTGGTGGCCTTGCACGCGGCGATCACGCCGGTGGCGATGGTGTCGCACTTCATGATGCCGCCGAAGATGTTGACCAGGATGGCCTTGACCTTGTCGTTCTTGAGCATGATCTTGAAGGCTTCGGTGACCTTCTCCGGGGTGGCGCCGCCGCCCACGTCCAGGAAGTTGGCCGGCTCCGCGCCGAACAGCTTGATGGTGTCCATGGTGGCCATCGCCAGGCCGGCGCCGTTCACCAGGCAGCCGATGTTGCCGTCCAGGCTGATATAGGCCAGGTCGAACTTGGAGGCCTCGACTTCCGCCGGGTCTTCCTCGTCCAGATCGCGGAAAGCGACGATGTCGGGATGGCGGAACAGCGCGTTGGCGTCAAAGTTGAATTTGGCGTCCAGCGCCTTGATGTTGCCATTGCCTTCCAGGATCAGCGGGTTGATCTCCACCAGCGAAGCGTCGGTGTCCATGTAGCACTGGTAGACCTTCTGCAGCACATCAACGGCCTGGGCGGTCGACGCCGCCGGAACGCCAATCGCATCTGAAAGCTTCTTGGCTTGGGCATTGGTCAGGCCAACCGCCGGGTCCACGATCTCGGTGATGATCTTCTCGGGGGTGTCGTGCGCGACGCCTTCGATGTCCATGCCGCCTTCGCTGGAGACGATCATCGCCACGCGTTGCGAGGCACGGTCGGTCACGGCCGACACGTAGTATTCCTTCTTGATGTCCGCGCCGTCTTCAATCAGCAGGCGGCGGACTTTCTGGCCCAGCGGGCCGGTCTGGTGCGTGACCAACTGCATGCCCAGGATCTCACCGGCGAGTTTCTTCACTTCGTCAATGGAACGGGCCAGCTTGACACCGCCGCCCTTGCCGCGGCCGCCCGCGTGAATCTGTGCCTTGACCACCCACACCGGGCCGCCGAGTTTCTGGGCGGCTTCCACCGCCTCCTGCACCGTGAAGGCCGGGATGCCACGGGGCACCGGCACACCAAACTTGCGCAAGATTTCCTTGCCTTGGTACTCGTGAATCTTCATGAGGGCTCTCTCAGGAGTGGATGATTTGGACCCGACGGCCCCGGCAGGTCGCCGGGCGACAGGCACTGGACATGGCAACGGGGAAATGTATCATGCTGCAACGCACCAAACAGAGGCTTGGGCATCGCTTGCCTAATACATAATTATATTAACGCTCATCTGAACTGAAACTGACGCGAAGGAATCCGGCCATGGCCAAAGTATTTATCGACGGCGAAGCCGGAACCACCGGGCTGCAGATCCGCGAGCGGCTGCAACGGCTGCCGCAGGTGCAGGTGGTCAGCATTGCGCCCGAGCTGCGCAAGGACCCGCAGGCCAAGCGCGACCTGATGGCGCAGGTGGATCTGGTGATCCTGTGCCTGCACGATGACGCCGCGATCGAGTCGGTTGCCATGATTGACAGCCTGAGCGGCAGTAAGCCCAAGATCATCGACGCCTCCACCGCACACCGCACCGCGCCGGGCTGGGTGTTCGGGTTTCCCGAACTGGCTGCCGGTCAGCGCGCGGCCGTGGCAGGCGCAGACCGCGTGGGCAACCCGGGCTGTTACGCCACCGGTGCCATCGCGCTGATTCGCCCGCTGGTCGATGCCGGGCTGATTCCGAAGGATTTCCCCTTGGCGCTGCCTGCGGTCAGCGGCTATTCGGGGGGCGGACGGACGATGATCGAGGCCTATGAAAAAGGCGAGGCGCCCTTGTTCGAAGCCTACGCCCTGGGGCTGAAGCACAAGCACCTGCCGGAAATCATGCGCTACACCGGCCTCGTGCGCCGGCCCGTTTTCGTGCCATCGGTGGGCAACTTCAAGCAAGGCATGCTGGTTCAGCTGCCCCTGCACCTGGACCTGCTGCCCGGCAACCCGAAGGCGGCCGACCTGCACGACGCACTGGCCACGCATTACGCCGCCAGCAACACCCCGGAGGCCTGGGTCAGCGTGGAGCCAGCGACCGAAAGCGGCAAACTCGACGCGCTTGCGCTCAACGACACCAACAAGATGGAGTTGCGTGTCTTCGGCAACGACGAGTTCCACCATGCGGTGCTGATCGCGCGTCTTGACAACCTGGGCAAGGGCGCCAGCGGCGCGGCGGTACAGAACCTCAAACTGATGCTGGGGCTGTAACGCCCGCGAAGGCCCCTACAAATCGCACTTCAGTCGACGGGGTTGCTACCGCAATACAAAAAGCATAGCGAAATATGACCTTTCGACGCTGGGGAACGGCCGAAATCACCTGATTTCTGTCGAATCGCCCGTCAAAAGGGGCTTGGTTCGTCATGCCGGGCTTCAGCCCTCGTCCGCTTCATCCGCCCCGGCCACCACCCGGCGAATCGCCTCGGCGCCAAAACCGCGTGAGGCCAGAAAGCGCATCTGTTTGGCCCGGCTGGCGACGTCGGATGCGGGTTCGCGGAATTTCTTGCGCCAGACTTCGCGGGCACGTTCCAGCTCCGTTGACTGCAACCGGGCGACGGCCAGCTGGACGGTTTCACCATCAAGCCCTTTGCCTAGCAGTTCATGCCGGATGCGCGCGGCGCCCAGCCGGCTTGCGCGCCGGTGCACGACCGACTCGACCACCCGCTGCGCGTCGATGAAGCCCTTGGCCTCGAGCAGGTCCAACACGTGGGCCAGCTCCCCTGGCGTCTCTTCAAAGGGTTCGAGCTTGCGCTGCAGCTCGAACCGCGAGTGCTCGCGCGCCGCGAGATAGCGCAGCGCACGCCCCTTGAGTGACAGACCAGGCGACGCCATTATGCTATTAAATAAATAGCAAACTATGACCCAAAGACGCTGGACGGATGCCTTTTTTGATCATATTTTTCGGCGAAGAACGCTCAGGCGGCCACCAGGGCGTCCGGCAGCAGCGGAATGCCCAGCGACTCCCGCACCTTGTTCTCAATCTCGTGGGACAGGGCTTCGTTTTCGCGCAGGAACTCGCGCGCGTTGTCGCGGCCCTGGCCGATCTTTTCGCCGTTGTAGGCGTACCAGGCGCCGGACTTCTCGATGATGCGGGCGTTTACGCCCATGTCGATGATCTCGCCGTGGCGGCTGATGCCCTCGCCGAACAGGATGTCGAACTCGGCCGTCTTGAAGGGCGGCGCAACCTTGTTCTTGACCACCTTGACCTTGGTCTCGTTGCCGATGGCCTCATCGCCCTTCTTGATGGTGCCGGTGCGGCGGATGTCCAGGCGCACCGAGGCGTAGAACTTCAGCGCGTTGCCGCCGGTGGTGGTTTCCGGGCGTGCCGAACATCACGCCGATCTTCATGCGGATCTGGTTGATGAAGATCACCATGCAGTTGGTCTTCTTGATGTGGGCCGTGAGCTTGCGCAGCGCCTGGCTCATCAGGCGGGCCTGCAGGCCGGGCAAGGAGTCGCCCATTTCGCCTTCGAGTTCGGCCTTGGGGGTCAGGGCGGCGACCGAGTCCACCACGATCAGGTCGACCGCGCCCGAGCGCACCAGGCTGTCGACGATCTCCAGCGCCTGCTCGCCGGTGTCGGGCTGGGAAATCAGCAGGTCCTGCAGGTTCACGCCGAGCTTTTGCGCGTACTGGATGTCCAGCGCATGCTCCGCATCGACAAACGCGCAGGTGCCGCCCACCTTCTGCATCTCGGCAATCACCTGCAGGGTCAGCGTGGTCTTGCCGGACGACTCCGGGCCATAGATTTCAACCACCCGCCCGCGCGGCAGGCCGCCCACGCCCAGCGCGATGTCGAGCCCGAGCGAGCCGGTGGAGACCACCTGGATGTCCTCGATGACCTCGCCTTCACCCAGCCGCATGATGGTGCCTTTGCCGAACTGCTTTTCGATCTGGGCCAGTGCCACTTGCAGGGCCTTGGCTTTTTCGGTGGCGGCCGCGGTGCTGGCAGTGTTGGCGGCGGTGCCTTTGACGGGTGCGTCCATGAAAATCTCCTTGAAAAACAACGGTTAAGTGAAACCCGGCATCTGTGGTTTATGACAGGCTGGATGCTTGAACAGTACTTTAACGCAGCAAGTCAAAACAAGTAAACAACTTTTTAAGTCAGTTTGCCTTACTATTTGCACATGAATGAAACAGCCCTGAACAGTGGTTGGCGCCAGACCCATCTCGGCCGTCTGCTGGGCCACGCCATGCGCCGTTTTGACGCCCGGGTGCTTGCACTCATGGCGGCCAACGTCGGCGTTCCGCTGGCGCTGTCCAACCTTGCAGCGCGCGGACAGGTCAGCGCCGCCCACATCCACATCACCCGACATCTGGCTGTCGAAGGCTCGCGGCTGACCGATCTGGCCAGCGCGGCGGGCATGAGCAAGCAGGCCATGGGCGATCTGGTCGACCAGTGTGCGGCCTGGGGGCTGGTCACCCGTGAACTCGATCCGCTGGACGCCCGCGCACGTCGGGTGCAGTTCACACTCATGGGGCTGGCGTGGCTGGACGCTTTCCGGCAGGCCGTGGCGCAGGCCGAGGCCGAATTCCGCGTCGCCGTGGGCGATGAAGTGGCCACCGTCGTCGCCTTGGGCCTGGAGGCCTACGTCGCCTGAATGGTCTGAAACACGCAAGCGGACGGACGCAAAAGCACCGCCGGCGGCCACATGCGCCTAGAATTTACGCAAAGTACGCGGCACCCCGGCCCGACGACCCCAAGGAGACAGAGATGCGAATACTGATTGCCGAGGACGACCAGGTGCTGGCCGACGGTCTGCTGCGCACGTTGCGCAGCTCAGGCGCGGCGGTGGACCATGTCGCGGATGGCGCGCAGGCCGACGCCGCCCTGATGACCAACACCGAGTTCGATCTGCTGATCCTGGACCTCGGCCTGCCGAAGATGCACGGGCTTGAAGTTCTCAAGAAGCTGCGCGGACGCGGCTCCAAGCTGCCCGTCCTGATCCTGACCGCCGCCGACAGCGTGGACGAGCGGGTCAAGGGGCTGGATTACGGCGCCGACGACTACATGGCCAAGCCCTTCAGCCTGCAGGAGCTCGAAGCGCGTGTGCGGGCGCTGGTACGCCGGGGCATGGGTGGGGCCAGTTCCACCATCAACCACGGTCCGCTGGTCTACGACCAGGCCGGCCGCGTGGCCACCATCGACGGCAAGATGGTCGAACTCTCGGCCCGCGAGCTGGGTCTGCTGGAAGTGTTGCTGCAGCGTGCCGGGCGCCTGGTCAGCAAGGACCAGCTGGTCGAGCGCCTTTGCGAATGGGGCGAGGAGGTGAGCAACAATGCCATCGAGGTCTACATTCACCGCCTGCGCAAGAAAATCGAAAAAGGCCCGATTCGCATCGCCACGGTGCGCGGCCTTGGTTATTGCCTCGAGAAGATCCCGGGGTAGCGAGATGACCCGTTTGCTGACCGCGCTGCGTCTGCCGTCGTGAAACAGGAGGGCTGGTCGCTCAAGCTGTTTCAACGGGAGCAGCGTTCGCTGTTTGGCGAGATCCTGGACTGGATGCTCACGCCGCTTCTGCTGTTGTGGCCGGTGAGCCTGGCACTGACCTGGCTGGTGGCGCAGGGCATTGCCGACAAGCCGTTTGACCGCGCTCTGGTGTACAACGTGCAGGCGCTGGCGCAACTGGTGACTGTCAGCAACAACCGCGTGCAATTCAACCTGCCCCAGCCGGCCAGCGAAATACTGCGCGCTGACGACTCCGACCTTGTCTACTACCAGGTGCTGGGCGCCAACGGCGAATTCCTCAGCGGCGAACGCGACCTCCCGCTTCCCGCCGGTGAAGAACGAACAGTGCCCCCCGGTGAGGTTCAGATGCGCGATGACGACCTCCGCGGGCTGGAGGTCCGGGTCGCCTACATCTGGGTCAAGCTGCCCTTGCCCGGCGCGCAACCAGCGCTGGTGCAGGTGGCCGAAACGCGGGAAAAGCGCAAGGTGCTGGCCACGGAGATCATCAAGGGCGTGATGCTGCCGCAGTTCGTGACGCTGCCGCTGGCGGTGCTGCTGGTGTGGATGGCCCTGGTGCGGGGTATCAAGCCGTTGAGCCAGCTCGAGGAGCGCATCCGCGCACGCAAGCCCGACGACCTCAGCCCGCTGGACGAGAAGACCGTGCCGCTGGAGGTGGCGCCGCTGGTGTCATCGGTCAACGACCTGCTGAAGCGTTTGAAGGAGTCCATCGCGACGCAAAAGCGCTTCCTGGCCGACGCAGCACACCAGCTCAAGACCCCCCTGGCGGGCCTGCGCATGCAGGCGGACCTGGCGCTGCGCGGAGGGGCGAGCGAAGAAGACCTCAAGCACTCGCTCAAGCAGATCGGCCGGTCCAGCGAGCGCGCCACGCACACCGTCAATCAGCTGCTGGCATTGGCGCGCGCGGAAGCCGGCGGTGCGGCACTGAGTCGCCTGCCATGCGACATGGCCCGTCTCATCATGGAGGTGGTGCAGGATTCCGTGCCCAGGGCCCTGGAGAAGCGCATTGACCTTGGCTACGAAGGGGCGACCCCGGGGGCTGCGGGCGTGATGCTCAGGGGGAATCCGACGCTGCTCAAGGAACTGGTGCGAAACCTCGTGGACAACGCGATCAACTACACGCCCTCGACGCCTGAGCGACCGGGCGTCATCACGGCGCGTCTGCTGACCGACCCCTTCGGTCAGGTGCTGGTGCTTCAGGTAGAAGACAACGGGCCTGGGATCCCGGCGTCCGAGCGCGACCTGGTGTTTCAGCCGTTTTACCGCGTGCTGGGGACCGATGTGGACGGATCGGGCCTGGGTTTGCCGATCGTGCTGGAGATCGCGCACCAGCACGCGGCAACCGTCACGGTGGAAGACGCCCATCCGGGGCAGAGCCCGCCGGGGGCTTGCTTCAGCCTGCGCTTCGTCGTCGGTGACAGTGCTGGCGCCGCCTGATTTCAGGCCGGCTTGAAGAGATTGAGTTGCAGGCGCTCGCGCTCGATCACACGGGCCACCGCGCTCTGGCTGGCCACCCGCTGCACGAACGCCCACAGGTCGGGGAAATCCAGGGGATCAATGCCGGCCATGCTGCCCCAGCGCGTCAGGGTCAGCGAATAGGCATCCAGAGGGCCGAAATTCACCCCGCCAAGCCAGAGCTGACCTGCCGAAACGGTGCGTCGCACCAAGGCCTGAAGCTCGTCCAGCATGCCCCGGTAGAGCTGCGTGTTGTAGGTGCGCAGATCGCCATGCAGCGCCGGATTGTCCGTGAACTTCTGCGGCATGAAGATGTGGGTGAAGGTGGGATGCACGGTGTTGTTCATCCACGCCAGCGTTTCCAGCACGCGGGCGCGCGCCAGTGGCTCGGCGGGCAGGAAGCCCATCAGTGGAAACCGGTCGTTCAGGTAGGTAACGATGGCCAGGATCTGCGTGATGACCTGGTCCTCATCCACCAGCACCGGAACCTGGCTGCGCGGGTTGAGGGCCTTGTATTCGGGGTCATGGTGTTCTCCCTTGTGCAGTTTCACCATCACCGGCTCGAAGGCCACGCCTGAGGCTTCCAGCAGTGCGTGAGGAACAAAGGAGCACGCACCGGGCGCGAAGTAGAGTTTGAGGGACATGTTTTCAACCTGACAACAGGGTTCATGGGCAGGGCTGAAGCGGCTTGCCGGCCAGCGCGGTCCTGACGCTGTCCAGCCGCTGCTTCAGTGCAGTGTCGACCGTCGGGAACCTGAGCCATTGCCCGGAGACAGCGGCGCGTTCCTGGACCACCCGGGCAGTGCGAACCCCTCGGGCGGCAAACTGGGCGAGTGCCTCATTGGCGGCTGCCTCCGTAGAAAACCCTCCCAGCGACAGTCCGGGGGCCAGTGCCGGGTTGAGCAGGGGTTCGAACCGGATGTCCAGCCCGCGCGAACGCAGCTCGGCGAGCTTCTTGTTCATTGTCTCGTTGTCGGGGTACTTGCCCATGTAGACGATCCAGCGCCCGGGGTCGGTGCCGCGCTCAAGCACCCATGAGCCAGTGGGCAGGGCCGGCGTCAGGGCCTGGCGCAGGACGTCCGCCTGGCGTTCGTCAAAAATTCCGGCCTTCAGGCACTCGGTCGGCTGTGACGACGGCTGGGCGGTCGCTGCTGTCTGGGCTTCGGGGCGCCGGTCCCCGGAGCGCAGGAGACGCATCTGCTCCGGATGAAGCTGCTGGGCCAGGCGCTGGGGTTCACCCTGCGGTGACGGGGCCCACCCATAGGGCTTGAGGAGGCCCTGGGACCAGGCAAAAAAAAGGCCATTGGCCAGCAGCAGGGTCAGGACAAGCAGGCGCAGCATGGACGGGTCAGGGCTGCGGCGCGGCGCGCGGGCGCACGCTGATTTCGGAGCTGGTGACGTGTTTCATGCCAGCGGCAGTATGCACCAGCAAGGCGCCGCCATCATCGACGCCATGGGCCATGCCGTGCTGGCCATCGCTGAGCATCACCTCACGGCCGCGCAGTACGTCGCGGTCGTTGAAGCGGGCTGCAAACGGGGCAAAACCCTGGCGCTCAAATGCCAGGACAGTCCTGACCAGCGGCTCCCCCAGCTGCAGCAAGACCTGGGTTGCTTCGATGCCCGGCAGCAGTTCCCGCAGCCCCGCCGGCGGCGTGGACAGTCCGGCCGCTTCGCGGGGTGCCAGATTCACGCCCACACCGATCACGGCATGACGCTGTGTGCCAAAGCTGGCCGTTTCGATCAGGATGCCGGCCAGCTTGCGTTCCTGCCACCACAGGTCGTTGGGCCATTTCAGGCCGATGGCGGGATGCAGGCTCTCCGCCACGCTGACGCCGACCGCCAGCGACAGGCCCGACCAGTCTGGCGGGTTCAGCGGCAGCGCCAGGGAAAAGGTCAGGGAATCGCCGGGCGTGCTGTGCCAGTCCCGCCCGAGTCGCCCCCGGCCCGCAGTCTGTGTCTCGGCCACCAGCAGCACGGGCTCCAAACGTCCGGCGCGAGCGCGGCGCATGAGTTCGGTGTTGGTCGAGTCGATCTCGGGCAGGATCTCCACCGTGAAACCCGGCAGCAGGGGCGCTACAGCCTCCCAGAGGGCCTCCGCGGGCCAGCGCATCACAGGCCTCGGCGTCATCGCTCGGCTCAGCGTCCGGCTTTGACCGGGCCTGGCTTTCGGGTCGTGGCCGGGCGTCGCTTGGGCGCCAGCAGGGTTCCGCGACAGTTGGCACTGCCACACCAGCACGGGTACTCGGCCTTGAGCTTGGGCGTGTAACGCTCCTCGATCACCAGCCCGTAGTCGTAATTGAGCTCTTCGCCAGCGCGGATGTTGCGCAGGGTCTTGATGAAGACCCGCCCGTCCACTTCATCGGCCTCGCAATTGGGGTCGCAGCTGTGGTTGATCCAGCGCGAGGAGTTGCCGCCATGCAGCGCATCGATGACCCGGTCTTCGTCGACGTGAAAGTAGAACGTGTGATTCGGGTTGGCCGGGTCGTGGGGGTGGCGGTCCTGCGCTTCCTGCCAGGTGACGATCTCGCCCACGTACTCGATGAGGGTTTCGCCCGCAGCGATTTCCTGCAATGCAAACACCCCCTTGCCGTGCACACCGGAGCGGCGGGTCTGAATCCGGCGGGCCGGGGCGGGGGAGGGCTTTTTGGACACGGTCTGAAAATTTGGTATGGTGAATCCGTATGGGCGCGTGTGCGCCCGCGTATGGGTGTGCGCCTGCGCACGCGAGACAACGGGATTGTAATTAGATGAAAACATTGGTCATTGCAGAGAAGCCATCGGTCGCACAGGACATCGTGCGGGCGCTCACGCCGGTGGCGGGCAAGTTCGAAAAACACGATGAACATTTCGAGAACGACTTGTACGTGGTCACCAGCGCCGTGGGGCACCTGGTGGAAATCCAGGCCCCGGAAGAATTCGACGTGAAACGCGGCAAATGGAGCTTTGCCCACCTGCCGGTGATTCCGCCGTACTTCGACCTCAAGCCGGTGGACAAGACCAAGACGCGACTGAACGCGGTGGTCAGGCAGGCCAAGCGCAAGGACGTGGGCGCGCTGGTGAATGCCTGCGACGCGGGGCGCGAGGGCGAACTGATCTTCCGCCTGATCGAGCAGTACGCCGGCGGCGCCAAGCCGCTGGGCAAGCCTGTGAAGCGCCTGTGGCTGCAGTCGATGACGCCACAGGCCATCCGTGACGGCTTCGAGAGCCTGCGCACTGACAAACAGATGCAGGGGCTGGCCGACGCCGCGCGCAGCCGCTCCGAGGCCGACTGGCTGGTCGGCATCAACGGCACCCGCGCCATGACGGCCTTCAACTCGCGCGATGGCGGCTTCTTCCTGACCACGGTGGGCCGGGTCCAGACGCCGACGCTGGCGGTGGTGGTGGAGCGCGAGGAGCAGATCCGCAAATTCATCAGCCGCGACTATTGGGAAGTCCATGCCAGTTTCCTGGCCGAGGCCGGGGAGTACCCTGGCAAGTGGTTCGATCCCCAATGGAAAAAGGACGCTGAAGACGTTGAGAAGAAGGCCGACCGCGTCTGGACCCAGCGCGAAGCCCAGGCGATTGCCGACGCCGTGCGCGGCAAGGCCGCCACGGTCACCGAGGAGTCCAAGCCGACCTCCCAGGCCAGCCCGCTGCTGTTCGACCTGACGTCCCTGCAGCGCGAGGCCAACGGCAAGTTCGGCTTCTCGGCCAAGACCACGCTGGCGCTAGCGCAGAGCCTCTACGAGCGGCACAAGGCGCTGACCTACCCGCGGACCGACTCGCGCGCGCTGCCCGAGGACTATCTGCCGGTGGTCAAGGAGGCCTTCGGCATGCTGGCCGCCAGCGGCATGCGCCACCTCGCGCCGCACGCGCGCACGGCGCTCGACAACGGCTACATCCGGCCCAGCAAGCGCATCTTCGACAACAGCAAGGTGAGCGATCACTTCGCCATCATCCCCACGCTGCAGGCGCCCAGCGGCCTGAGCGAGGCCGAGCAGAAGCTCTATGACCTGGTGGTGCGCCGCTTCATGGCGGTGTTTTTCCCCAGCGCCGAATACATGGTCACGACACGGATATCCCAAGCGGTCGGCCACAGCTTCAAGACCGAAGGCAAGGTCCTGGTCAAGCCGGGCTGGCTCGCGATTTACGGCAAGGAAGCGGCCGATGAAGTGGCGGATGCCAAGGAAGGCGACAAGGGCCAGAGCCTGGTGCCTGTGAAGCCCGGCGAGATGGTGCGCGCCGAAGTGGTGGAGCCCCGGGGCCTGAAGACCCGCCCTCCCGCGCGCTACTCCGAAGCCACGCTGCTCGGCGCCATGGAAGGCGCCGGCAAGATGGTGGACGATGACGAACTGCGTGAAGCCATGCAGGAAAAGGGACTGGGCACGCCCGCCACGCGCGCGGCCACCATCGAAGGCCTGATCAACGAGAAATACATGCTGCGCGACGGCCGCGAGCTGATCCCCACGGCCAAGGCGTTCCAGCTCATGACGCTGCTGCGCGGCCTGGGCGTCGAGGAACTCTCCAAGCCTGAATTGACCGGCGAGTGGGAATACAAGCTGGCGCAGATGGAGCACGGCAAGCTCAGTCGCGACGAATTCATGCGCGAGATCGCCGCGATGACCGAGCACATCGTCAAGAAGGCCAAGGAATACGACCGCGACACCGTGCCCGGCGACTACGCCACGCTCTCGACGCCGTGCCCGAACTGCGGCGGCGTGGTGAAGGAAAACTACCGGCGCTACACCTGCACCGGCGCGGATGGCGCCAGCGAGGGCTGCGGTTTTTCGTTCGGCAAGACCCCTGCCGGGCGCACCTTCGAACTGGCGGAAGTGGAGACCTTCCTGCGCGACAAGCGGATCGGCCCGCTGGAGGGCTTCCGCTCCAAGGCCGGCTGGCCGTTCACCGCCGAGATCGCGCTCAAGTTCAGCGAGGAAGATCAAAACTGGAAGCTCGAATTCGACTTTGGCGACGACAAGAACGCAGCGGAAACCGGCGAGCTGGTGGATTTCAGCGCCAGCGAGTCGCTGGGCAAATGCCCCAAGTGCGGCGCCCCCGTGCACGAGCACGGCAGCAACTACGTCTGCGAAAAAACCGTGCCCACCGCCGCGCAGCCCACACCGAGCTGCGACTTCAAGAGCGGCAAGATCATCCTGCAGCAGCCGGTGGAGCGCGCGCAGATGACCAAGCTGCTGGCCACCGGCAAGACCGACCTGCTGGACAAGTTCGTCTCCATGCGCACGCGCCGCGCGTTCAAGGCTTTCCTGGCCTGGGATGCCGAGGCCGGCAAGGTGAATTTCGAGTTTGCCCCGTCCAAATTCCCGCCGAGCAAGACGGCCGCTTCCAAAGAAGGCGCATCAAGCGGCCGTTCGACGCTGGTGAAGGCGGCAAAAACCTCAAAATCTGCCGCAAAACCGGCACGCAAGGTCACTGCGAAGTCTGCGGCCGCAAAGGCGCCGGCCAAAACGGCGGCTGCCAAGACCCCGCGCAAGCGCGCCGCCAGCACCGCTGCCGGCCTGAAGCCCAGCGAGGCGCTGGCCGCGGTGATCGGCGCCGAGCCGGTGGCTCGCACGCAGGTCATCAAGAAGCTGTGGGACTACATCAAGGCCAACGGGCTGCAGGATGCCGCCAACAAGCGGGCCATCAACGCCGATGCCAAGCTGCTCGCGGTGTTTGGCAAGCCGCAGGTGACGATGTTCGAGCTGGCCGGCATTGCAGGCAAGCACCTGAGCTGAAACCGTGGAGGTCGCTGGCGGGTCAGCGCATGAAGCGCCCGCTGCGCCCCACGATCGTGAGGTCAGTGTAGGTTGAGCCCTGGTGGTTTTTCGGTGAGAAACTGATGGTGAACCCGCCCATATCGAGGTCGCGGATCGACTCGAGGCCCGCGATCAGCGAGTCCCGCGTCGGATTGCGGCCCGCCTTTCGCAACCCTTCGGCGAACACACGGGCCGTGAGGTAGCCCTCCATGCTCGAAAAGTCGAACTCCTTGTCGCCCGCGGCCAGCATGTGTTGCTGGTATTCCCGCACGATCGCGCTGGCCGGGGTGTAGGGGAATGGCACCACCTGCGAGATCACCACGCCCTGGCCCACATCGCCAAGTTCATCGGCCAGGGCCTTGGATCCAACGAAGCTGACGTTGAAAAACTGGCCCCCATAGCCTTTGGCGCGGGCCTGCTTGATGAATGCCGCAACCGCCTTGTAGGCGCCGATCTGCACCACAGCTTCGGGCTGGGCCGCGATGATGCTGTCCAGCGCCTTGGCCACATCGATGGTGTTGCGTTCCACCGTTGCGGTCGCAGCGGGCTTGAGCTGCCTCTTGGCCAGGGCGCGTTCCACGCCTTCGAGCCCGGCCTTGCCGTAGGCGTCATTCTGGTAGAACACGGCGATCTTCTTGACCCCCAGCGTGGTGAGGTGCTGCACGATGCGTTCGGTTTCGTCGAAATAGCTGGCTCGCACGTGGAAGATCTGCCGGTTAAAGGGCTCGCGAAGCGCCTGCGCGCCCGTGAACATGCCCACCAGGGGCACCTTCTCTTCGCTCAGGATCGGCGCTGCCGCCAGGCCGGTGGGGGTGCCCACCGATCCGATCAGCGCGAAAACCTTGTCTTCCTTGATCAGGGCCTTGACGGCTTCCGCCGCCTTGGTGGGCTCATAGCCGTCGTCCCGCGAGACCAGCTTGAGGTTTCGCCCATTGATGCCGCCGGCCGCATTGACGGCCGTGAAGTAGGCCTTGATTCCGGCCTGCATGCGCAGCCCGAGCTGGGAGGCTGGCCCGCTCAAGGCGGCAAACTGGCCGACCAGGACCTCTCGTTCGGTCACACCTTCTTCGGCCTGCGCCGCCAGAACTGACCAAAGAATTCCCAAACCCACCAGAACCTGTTTTAGACGCACAGCTGAACTCCCTGACGGAAATTGCAGACTATGCCGCAACGGGAGGGGTGCTGGCAAGAAGTGGCGGGCAAACGCACAAAAAAAAGCCTGTGCGGCGAACGCACAGGCCTTGGGCCAAACAGCGGCGCCCGCGAGCGCTTATCGGGCGACCACGCGCACCATCTCCAGGCACTTGTTGGAGTAGCCCCACTCGTTGTCGTACCAGGCCACGACCTTCACGAAGGTGCCGTCCAGCGCAATGCTGGCGTCAGCATCGAACACGCTGGTGCAGGTCTCGCCGCGGAAGTCGGTGGCCACCACCTTGTCTTCGGTGTAGCCCAGCACGCCCTTGAGCGCGCCCTGGCTCTGGGCCTTCATCTCGGCGCAGATCTCCTTCAGCGTGGCTTCGCTGTTGAGTTCGCAGGTCAGGTCGACCACCGACACGTCGCTGGTGGGCACCCGGAAGGCCATGCCGGTGAGCTTCTTGTTCAGCGAAGGAATGACCACGCCCACCGCCTTGGCCGCGCCGGTGCTGGAGGGAATGATGTTTTCCAGGATGCCACGGCCGCCGCGCCAGTCCTTGTTGGACTGGGGCCGTCCACGGTCTTCTGCGTGGCGGTGGCGGCGTGCACCGTGGTCATCAGGCCGCGCTTGATGCCCCACTTGTCGTGCAGCACCTTGGCCAGCGGGGGCCAGGCAGTTGGTGGTGCAGCTGGCGTTGCTGATGATGGTCTGGCCGGCGTAGGTGCTGTCGTTCACGCCGAAGACGAACATCGGGGTGTCGTCCTTGGAGGGTGCGGAGAAGATGACTTTCTTCGCGCCGGCGGCCAGGTGCTTCTCGCCGCCGGCCTTGTCCAGGAAGATGCCGGTGGATTCGATCACGATGTCGGCGCCGACTTCGTTCCACTTCAGGTTGGCGGGGTCTTTTTCCTGCGTCAGGCGGATCTTCTTGCCGTTGACGATGAGGGTGTTGCCGTCCACGCTGACGGTGCCCTTGAAGCGGCCGTGCACGCTGTCGTATTGCAGCATGTAGGCCAGGTAGTCGGGCTCGAGCAGGTCGTTGATGGCCACGACTTCGATGTCAGCGAAGTTCTGCAGGGCCGAGCGCAGCACGTTGCGTCCGATGCGGCCGAAGCCGTTGATGCCGATCTTGAGGGTCATGAGTTTTCTCCAGAGTTAAAACCGAAATCCGCTCGCCGCGACGAGGGTGCTTACTTCCTTGTCAGCACGGTCTGCACCGTGTCTGCCACGTTGTCGGGGGTGAAGCCGAAATGCTTGAACAACACCGGCGCCGGTGCCGATTCGCCGAAGGTGTCGATGCCGACCACCGCCGCGCAGCCGTATTTCCACCAGCCGTCGGTCACGCCCATCTCCACCGCAATGCGCGGCAGGCCCTTGGGCAGGACTTCGGCCTTGTATTCCGGCGTCTGGCGGTCGAAGGCCGTGGTGCTGGGCATGGACACCACGCGCACCGCGATCTTGCGCTCGGCCAGCAGCGCCTGGGCCTGCAGGGCCAGCTGCACCTCGGAGCCGGTGGCGATGATCACGGCCTGCGCCTTCTTCTTCAGGCCCACGCGCGCCGGCTCGGCCAGGATGTAGGCGCCGCGGCTGATCTCGCCCAGGTCGGTCCGGGGCGCGTAGGGCAGGTTCTGGCGCGACAGCAGCAGGGCGGTGGGCTTGTGCTGGTTCTGCAGGGCCACGGCCCAGGCCACGGTGGTCTCGGCCGTGTCCGCGGGGCGCCAGACGTCCAGGTTCGGAATCAGGCGCAGGCTGGCGGCATGCTCGATCGACTGGTGCGTCGGGCCGTCCTCGCCCAGGCCAATGCTGTCGTGGGTGAAGACGTGGATCACGCGCAGCTTCATCAGCGCGGCCATGCGGATGGCGTTGCGGCTGTAGTCGCTGAAGGTCAGGAAAGTGCCTCCGTAGGGGATGTAGCCGCCGTGCAGGGCCACGCCGTTCATGATCGCGGCCATGCCGAATTCGCGCACGCCGTAATTGATGT
This sequence comes from uncultured beta proteobacterium, assembly GCA_963726365.1. Classification (GTDB taxonomy): domain Bacteria; phylum Pseudomonadota; class Gammaproteobacteria; order Burkholderiales; family Burkholderiaceae_C; genus JAABQG01. The sequence continues at coordinate 42,095 of CAVSCI010000020.1, forward strand.
GGCGGCCGATCTGCCCACCTTCCGTCACGACCACTTCGCCGCCCAGGTCAATGCGCAACGCCGGGGTGGATTTCGTGTTGGTCAGGTTGGAGCCGGTCAGGTCGGCCGAGCCGCCCAGCAACTCGGGCATGGCCGCGGTAAAGGCTTCCAGCGCGATCTGCGAGGCCTTGCGCGACGCGACCGTCTCAGCCCGGGTGTGGGCGCCGATGGTCGCGTCCACGGCGGTCTGGGCGAAGTGCTTCGGCAGGTCGCCCTTCATGCGGCGGGTCAGTTCCCTGGCCAGTTCGGGGTAGGCGGCCTTGTAGGCGGCGAATTTCGCATCCCACTCGGCCTCAAGGGACAGGCCCTTGGCCCGGGCGTCCCAATCAGCGGAGACCTCCTTCGGGATCGTGAAGGGCGTGCTCGCCCAGCCCAGGGCTTCGCGGGTGAGCTTGATCTCGTCGGCGCCCAGCGGTTCGCCGTGCGCCTTGGCGGTGTTCTGGCGGTTCGGACTGCCTTTGCCGATGTGCGTCTTGCAGATGACCAGGGTCGGCTTGTCGGCGCTGTTCTTCGCGTCGGCGATGGCCTGCGTCACGGCGGCGGCGTCATGGCCGTCCACCGGCCCGATCACGTTCCAGCCATAGGCGGCAAAGCGCAGGGCCGTGTTGTCGATGAACCAGGGCGAGACGGGGCCGTCGATCGAGATGCCGTTGTCGTCGTACAGCGCGATCAGCTTGTTGAGCTTCCAGGCGCCGGCCAGCGCGCAGGCTTCGTGGCTGATGCCTTCCATCAGGCAGCCGTCGCCCATGAACACATAGGTGTGGTGATCGACGACCGTGTGCTCGACATCGCCATCCTTGCGGTTGAATTCCTTGGCCAGCAGCTTTTCGGCCAGTGCCATGCCCACGGCGTTGGTGATGCCCTGCCCCAGCGGGCCGGTGGTGGTTTCCACGCCCGGCGTGACGCCGGTCTCGGGGTGGCCGGCGGTCTTGCTGTGCAGCTGGCGGAAGTTCTTCAGCTCGCTCATGGGCAGCTTGTAGCCGGTGAGGTGCAGCAGCGCGTACAGCAGCATCGAGGCGTGGCCGTTGGACAGCACGAAGCGGTCACGGTTGATCCACTTGGGATTGCGCGGGCTGTGCCGCAGGTGGTTGCCCCACAGCGCCACGGCCATGTCGGCCATGCCCATGGGGGCACCGGGGTGTCCGGAGTTGGCTTGTTGTACAGCGTCCATGGCGAGGGCGCGGATTGCGTTGGCCATCTGTTGGGTATTTGCCATGTCGGGCGGCTCCGGAAGGTGGGTCGGGAAAACCTTGAATTTTACCGGGGCTGATGCGGTCACCCCCCCGATCAGATCAACCCACGTCCCGAATGTGCCTTAAAGTAGGCGCGATGCAAGGCCTGCACCTCACCGCCGATCTGCACCGCTGCCACTGCGACAGCGGCTGGCTGCTCGACGCACAGAAGCTGGGTGAGGCGTGTTCGCAGGCGGTGCTGAACGCCGGCCTGCAGCCGGTCAACCAGCTGTTTCACACCTTCCCCGACACCGGGCACGGCCCCGGCGGCGTGACCGCCACGGTGCTGCTGGCCGAGAGCCACCTGTGCGTGCACACCTGGCCCGAGCAGCGCGCCGTGACGCTGGACGTCTATGTGTGCAACTTCGGCGGCGACCATTCCGCCAAGGCCCAGGCCTTGCTGGAAGCACTGGTGACGCTGTTCGAGCCCGGGCATGTGGCGCGTCAATCGCTGCAGCGTGGCAACATAGCCCCATGAACCTGAGCGCAGCGCCGACCGCGGGAACCGTCACAACGCCGGCCAGCGCCATGATCCTGGCCGCTGGACGGGGCCAGCGCATGCGGCCACTGACCGACCACACGCCCAAGCCGCTCCTGCCCGTTCGAGGCAAGCCATTGATGCAATGGCCGATGGAAGCACTGGCCCTGGGCGGCTTTGAGCGGCTGGTGGTGAACACCGGCTGGCTGGGCGAGCAGATTTCAGACCTTTTTGGCACTTCTCCATTGTCAAATCGTCATAGTTCGCTATCAAAATTGAATCACATCGAGGTGACGTACTCGCATGAAGAGCAGGACTTCGGCTACGCGCTGGAGACCGCTGGCGGCATCGCACGCGCCCTGCCGCTGCTCGGCGAGGTGTTCTGGGTGCTCGCCGGCGACGTCTACGTGCCTGACTTCGCCTACACGCAAGCCAGCCTGGACCGCTTCAGCGCCAGCGGCAAGCTCGCCCATCTCTGGCTGGTGCCCAACCCGCCGCACAACCCCAAAGGTGATTTCGGCCTGTCCGATGACGGCCTGGCGCTGAACCAGGCGGACGTCAGATACACCTTCAGCACCATCGCCCTCTACCGCCGTGCGCTGTTCGAGGCGCCGTGGTGCCCGATCCTGCATGGCAACCCGCAGGGCACGGCCGCGCCCCTGGCGCCGCTGCTGCGCGCGGCCATGGACACCGGCCAGGTCAGCGCCGAGCTGTACACCGGTGCCTGGACCGACGTGGGCACGCCCGAGCGGCTGGCCGAACTGAATGCAAGCTGACCCCAACCACGCAATGGAACCCATGAGCCTTTCGATCTATGCCCAGCGCCGCGCGCGCGTCGCCGCCCAGTTGGGCCAGGGCGGCATCGCCATCATCCCCACCGCGCCCGAGCGCCAGCGCAACCGCGACAGCGAGTTCCTGTTCCGCTTCGACAGCTATTTCCACTACCTCAGCGGCTTTGGCGAGCCCAACGCCTGGCTGGTCATCACCGGCGACGGCCACACCACGCTGTTTTGCAACCCCAAGGACCTTGAGCGCGAGATCTGGGACGGCATCCGCCTCGGCCCTGACGCTGCACCCTCGCATCTGGGCGTGGATGCAGCGTTTTCGGTGGCCGAACTCGACCAGCGGCTGCCCCAGCTGCTGGAGAACAAGGCCACTGTCTGGTACCCGTTCGCCACGCACAAGGGGCTGGAGACCCGCGTGGACGGCTGGCTCAATGCGGTGCGCGCGCGGGTGCGCTTCGGCGCGCTGTGCCCGCAGGCGCAGCACGACCTGTGCGCCATCCTCGACGAAATGCGCCTGATCAAGGACGCGCACGAGCAGGCCCTCATGCGCCGCGCCGCGCAGATCAGCGCCGGCGCCCACATCCGCGCCATGCAGCGCAGCGCCGCCATGCTGCGCGCCGGCCAGGACGTGCGCGAGTACCACCTCGACGCCGAGCTGCTGCACGAATTCCGCCAGCACGGCTCGCAGTACCCGGCCTACAGCAGCATCGTCGCCGCCGGCGCCAACGCCTGCGTGCTGCACTACCGCGCCGACACCGCCCCCATCCGCGACGGTGAGCTGGTGCTGATCGACGCCGGCTGCGAGCTTGATGGGTATGCCAGCGACATCACCCGCACCTTCCCCGCCAACGGCCGCTTCACCGGGGCGCAGCGCGCGCTCTACGAACTGGTGCTGGCTGGCCAGGACGCGGCCATCGCCGCCACGAAGCCGGGCGCGCGCTTCACCGACCCGCACGAGGCCACCGTCAAAGTGCTGACGCAAGGCATGCTGGACCTGGGCCTGCTCGACAAAGACCAGCACGGCACGCTGGACGACGCCATCCACCACCGCCACTACTTCGCCCACTACATGCACCGCACCAGCCACTGGCTGGGCATGGACGTGCACGACTGCGGCAGTTATGTCGAACCGACTGAAGTGGGGCAGGTGAGCGAGCGCCGCGACCCGCTCAGCGGCGAAACCATCAAGGACCGCCCCAGCCGCATCCTGCACCCCGGCATGGTGCTGACCATCGAGCCCGGCTTGTATGTGCGCCCCAGCGACCGCATCCCCAGGGAGTTCTGGAACATCGGCATCCGCATCGAGGACGACGCCATCGTGACTGCCGGGGGCTGCGAGCTGATCTCGCGCGGAGTGCCTGTCACGCCGGACGAGATCGAGGCCTTGATGCGGGGGTGATCCGGGGTCGGGGCGAACCAGGCTCCGGGGCACCTGGGCAAGGCGCCGGCTCACTTGATGGCGTCGGGCTGCTCACAAAAACAGAGCTAACTGCGCCCATCTGACGCTGGACAAATGCCAAAACAGCTCAGAATCCGTAGAGCGGCCCGGTTCCGAGCGGGGAGGTCAGGTCCTCGATCCCGATGAACACCCGGCGCCCATAGAAGAAGGGCAGGCCCCAATCGAAAACGTCCGAGCTCCCGAATGGGCCGGCCAGGGCGGGGAGAACCGATTTGGGCGGCGTGGTCAGCATGGAGGCCACATTGCCGACCACAAACGAAACCGGGACTTTCACGCCATTGGCACCCTCGACCGTGGCCGACACCGTGACGGGCAAAGGGGGGCAGTAAAAGCCGGTGGCAACACTGGTGCACTCCGGGAGGGTGTCGGAATCAAAAAAGAAGCCGTTGGATCCGGTGTCGATGAAACTGTTGCGCAGGATCTTGCCGGCCAGGGCGGTGGCCAGATTTCCCTCGGCATCGGTGGTCAGCACCGACCCCGCCGTGAACTGATTGTTCGGCTGGGTTCCGATGCCGAAAATCACCGATCCGTTCAGGCTGATCGCACCGTCCGGACCGACCGCCGGCAAGTCGACCACAAGGCCATTGTTGTCCGTCGCAAACCGGGGCACCGGGTTCTGCACCTGTTGGGCCAGGCTGGCGGTGGTGCCGACGACGGCGCCGCAGGTCGCGTCCTTGCACGTGAAGTAGTAGCCGTTGAAAGACTGGGTGGTGCACCCGGTCCCGCAGTCTTCCTTGAACAGGCCGATCCCGAGAATGCCGTTGGCGCCCAGATCGGCTGCGGTCGTGACGGCGGTGGCGCTGGGCGAACAGCTTGCCGCCGTGCTCTGGTACGTCGCGTCGCCATAGATCTGGATCGGGATGCCCGCGGCCTTCATGCCGCTCAGCCAGACGTCGGCAGTGGCCACCGGGCCCCAGACCGCACTGAAGTCGACGAAGCGCGCGCAGTTGAGCAGGGCGAGCCCGCTGCTGGTGGTCAGCCGGCTCAGGTTCAGGGCCGGTGCCATCGCCGCTGAGAGAAGTCGCAGGCCCGTGGAGCCGGTATCGACCAGGACATGGTCGATGGTCTGGCATTGTGTGACGCTGCCCGTATTGCAGACCGTGACGCTGGTGTACAGGCGGTTGACGTTGTAGCCGGTGTTGGCCGGGCCAGCATCCACCGCCACGGGCATGGCGTTGCGCACTGCGGGCGGGCTTGGCAGGGGGTTGAGTTGCGGAACAACCGGAGCGGGGGGCGGCGCGGGCGTTGAATCGCCGCCGCTCCCGCCGCAGGCCGTGATCACGGCGATCGCCAGGGCCGCGATGCCGGCACGCACCATCAGGCTGTTGAAGTACTTCATTGCGTTGGACCCCCTGTGAAATCCGGCCAGTTGTTCAGATCACCCGCACCCGGATCACATGCCCGACCGCCTGGATGGCGGGGGCGACGGCTGCATCGGGCACGCCTTCCACGTCGATGATGTTGAAGGCCAGCTCGCCGCGGCTCTTGTTCATCATGTCCACCACGTTGACCTTGTGTTCGGCCAGCACCGACAGCACGTGGCCGAGCACGCCGGAGACATTGTCGTTGGAGAAGACGATGCGCGCCGTGCCCGGTGTGCGGCCCATGTTGACGGCGGGAAAGTTCACCGAATTGGTGATGTTGCCGTTTTCCAGGTAGTCCATGAGCTGGTTGGCGGCCATCACGGCGCAGTTTTCCTCGGACTCCTCGGTGCTGGCGCCGATGTGCGGCATGGCGATGACCTTGGCATGGCCCAGCAGCGCCGGCTCGGGGAAGTCGCAGACGTAGCGGCCGAGCTTGCCGGCGTCCAGGCTGTGCTGAACAGCGGCTGAATCAACGATGGTTTCGCGTGCAAAATTCAGCAGCACCGCGCCGGGCTTGATGCCGGCCAGCGCGTCGGCGTTGATCAGGTGGCGCGTGGCGTCCATGGCCGGCACGTGCAGCGAGACGTAGTCGGAGCGCGCCAGCAGCGCCGGCAGGTTCTCCATGCGCGTGACTTCATTGGACAGGCGCCACGCCGCGTCGATCGACAGGGCCGGGTCAAACCCCACCACCTTCATGCCCATGGCCAGCGCCATGTCGGCCACCATCGAGCCGATGGCGCCCAGGCCGACGATGCCCAGCGTCTTGCCCTTGATCTCGCCGCCGGCAAAGCGCGCCTTTTCCTTCTCCAGCAGCGCGGACATCTCGGCCGCGTCGGTCAGGTGGGTGAGCGATTGCACATAGGCCATGCCGGGCAGGATGCCGCGCGTGGCCAGCAGCATGCCGGCCATCACCAGTTCCTTCACGGCGTTGGCGTTGGCGCCCGGCGTGTTGAAGACCACGATGCCCAGTTTGCTGTACTCGGCAATCGGCACGTTGTTGACGCCCGCGCCAGCACGCGCCACGGCCACCAGCGACTCGGGCACGGGCACGCCCTGCAGCTTCTGGCTGCGCAGCAGGAAGGCATCGGGGTGGCCGATGTCGCTGCCGACTTCATAGGACTGGCGGGGAAACCGGTCCAGACCCTTGACCGAGATCTGGTTGTAGGTTCTGACTTTGTACATGGCGGGCTTTTCAGTCTCAGGCGCTGACGGTCTGGTAGGCCCAGGTCAGCCAGGGCATCAGGGCCTGCAGGTCGGCGGATTCGACCGTGGCGCCGCACCAGATGCGGATGCCGGCGGGCGCGTCCTTGTAAGCGCCAATGTCGTAGGCCACGCCTTCGGCTTCCAGCAGCTTCACCACCTGCTTGACCTTGGCTTCCTCCAGCTTCAGCGTCAGGCAGACGCTGGTGTTGGAGCGTGTCGCCGGGTCCTTGGCCAGGAAGGAAATCCAGTCGTTGGCGGCGACGAAGTCGGAAATGACCTTCAGGTTGGCCTCGCTGCGCGCCATGCTGGCGGAAACGCCGCCAATGCGCTCGACCCAGGCCAGGGCGTCCAGGTAGTCGGACACGCACAGCATGGAGGGCGTGTTGATGGTCTCGCCCTTGAACAGGCCTTCGGTCAGCTTGCCGCCGGAGGTCATGCGGAAGATCTTGGGCAGGGGCCAGGGCGGGCTGTAGCTCTCCAGGCGCTGCACGGCGCGCGGGCTGAGGATCAGCATGCCGTGCGCGCCTTCACCGCCCAGCACCTTCTGCCACGAGTAGGTGACCACGTCGAGCTTGTCCCAGGGCAGCGCCATGGCAAACACGGCCGAGGTGGCATCGCAGATCGTCAGGCCGGCACGGTCGGCGGGAATCCAGTCGCCATCGGGCACTTTCACGCCGGAGGTTGTGCCGTTCCAGGTGAAGACCACGTCGTTGTCGAAGTTCACCGTGGACAGGTCCACGATGTCGCCGTAGCCGGCTTCGCGTTTGGTGACGTTGGGCAGCTTGAGCTGCTTGACGATATCAGTCACCCACCCGGAGCCGAAGGATTCCCAGGCCAGCACATCCACGCCGCGCGGCCCCAGCAACGACCACATCGCCATTTCCACGGCGCCGGTGTCGGAGGCCGGCACCACGGCCACCCGGTAGCCCTCGGGCAGGCCCAGGATGCGCGCGGTCTCGGTGCAGGCCAGGCCCAGCGCCTTCTTGCCCAGCGCCGAGCGGTGCGAGCGCCCGAGCGTGTCGAGCTGCAGGGCGGCCACGTTGTAGCCGGGGCGCTTGGCGCAGGGGCCGGAGGAGAAATTGGGGCTCTTGGGCTTGACCGTGGGTTGCATGGGGAGTGGTTTCCAGGGGACGTGAAGGGGGGCTGGAGGCTTGTCGCGCAAGGCGTTCCGGGCGCTTTCCAAGCAGAAAATCATTGTAGCAACACGTCATTGCTGCGCTGCCGCAAAAGGGGCCTCGCGCTGTACCGCCTGTTGACCGATGATGTTTGCGCAAAGCCTAGGCACAATCGGGAACCTTTTTCGATTTTCTGTGGGACAGACCATGCTCGGATTCCTGCCTCCCGTTGTGCGGGGCGTCATTGCCTTGCTGCTGCTGGTGATCAACACGCTGTTCTGGTGTGCGCTGCTGCTCGCGCTGGCGCTGGTCAAGCTGGTGCTGCCTTTCGCAGCGGTGCGCAGGGCGATCGACCCGGTGCTCAACGCCATCGCCACGGCCTGGATCGCCTGCAACAGCGGCTGGATGCGGCTGACCCAGCGCACCGCCTGGGATGTGCAGGGCGTCGCCGAGTTGCCCTACCGGGGCTGGTACCTGGTCAACTGCAACCACCAGTCGTGGGTGGACATCTTCGTGCTGCAGCACGTCATGAACCGGCGCATTCCCATGCTCAAGTTCTTCCTGAAGCAGGAGCTGATCTATGTGCCGGTGATCGGCCTGGCCTGGTGGGCGCTCGATTTCCCCTTCATGAAGCGTCATTCCCGCGCGGCACTGCGAAAGAAACCCGAACTGCGCCAGCAGGACCGCGAGACCACGCGCAAGGCCTGTGCCAAGTTCGCGCTGGTGCCCACCAGCGTCATGAACTTCGCCGAGGGCACGCGATTCACCCGCGCCAAGCATCAGGCCCAGGCTTCGCCCTACCGGCACCTGCTCAAGCCCAAGGCCGGGGCGCTGGCGCTGGCGTTGAACGCGATGGGCGAGCAATTCCACTCGCTGATCGACGTCACCATCGTCTATCCGGATGGCGTGCCCACGTTCTGGCATTTCCTGTGCGGCACCACGCCGCGCGTGATCCTGCGCGCCCGCCAGCTACCGATCCCCGATGATTTCTGCAAGGGAGACTACGAAGGCGACGCCGAGTTCCGTGGCACCTTGCATCGCTGGCTGGCCGACATCTGGGATGAAAAAGACACCCAGATCGACGCGCTGCTGCGCTCGCGGGGCTGACCAGGCGAACGCCGGGCCGGGCAGTGCAACGTGAAGGACGGCACCGTTCGCAGCGTCAACGTGGGCATCGCCCGGCCCCTGATGGCCGGCGGGCGACGCGTGCTCTCGGGCATCGGCAAGCAGGCGGTGAGCGGGCCAGTGGCCGTGGCGCGTCTGGGCCTGGCCGGAGACGAGCAGGCCGATCTGAGCGTGCACGGCGGGCTGGACAAGGCGGTGTATGCCTGTCCGGCCGAGCACAGCGCTTTCTGGCAGGCGCGCAGGCAGGAACACGGCGTGAGCCTTTTCGACGAGGCGTTGCCTGGCGGCTTTGTCGGTGAAAACCTTACCCTGCAAGGCCTGCTGGAGCCGCAGGTGTGGGTTGGTGACGAACTGCATTTCCCCGACTGCGTTTTGCGGGTGACCGCGCCGCGCGAGCCCTGCTTCAAGTTCAACGCCATCATGGGCTACCCCCGAGCCGCGCGCGACATGGTGCTGTCCGGTCGCAGCGGCTTCTATCTGGCGGTCGACGTGCCGGGCACCATCGAGGCCGGCCAGGCCTTCACACTGGTGCCAGGGCGCCGGGCGCTGGGCATCCCCCAGGCCTTTTCCGCCAAACGCATCAAGCACCTGCGCTGAGCCGCAGCGGCCCTGTCGCTGGCCGCCGGCCGGGTGCGCAAAGCCGATAAACTTCCTCCCGTGCCCCAGACAACATCCCCTGCGAAAGCCGGATCCAAACCCAGGCCCCGCCCGCGCAAGCGCGCGGCACTCAAGGCCATCGCGCCGCGCGAGGTCGCCGCCCGCAGGGCGCGCCAGCCGCAGCCCGCCACCCTGGGCGGCGTCGCGGCGGGGGGCATCCGCTTGCTACGCGGTGCCAAAGACCTGGCCCAGCAGGCCGCCCAGCTGCCCGACTCCACCGCCCGTGTCATCCTGGCTTTTGCGCCGCTGGTGCGCAAGTTCGGCGGCGAGACTCATCTCACGGAGCAGGAATTCAGCCGGGAGCTGGACCGCATCTTCGAGGCGCTTTACGCCCACCCGCTGACCGAGAAGACCCGCGTCGTCACCTCCTACCTGCGCTCGCGCAATATCCTGCCGAACGAAGGCTCGACCGAGAGCCTGATCCGCTACGTGGTGCGTGAATCCGTGGCGCGCTCGCCGATTCCGGTGCCGCAGCAGATCGTTGACGAGTTCTGGTCCTTCTTCCACGAGCTGATGGCCGACCCCGAGCTGCGCGGCCTGGCCGACCTGGGGCTGGACATCACGCGCCTGATCCTCAAGACCTACGAGCCGCTGCTGGTCGAGGTGATCAATGAGCTCAAGGACATCTACTACAGCAACCAGAACCGCATGGACGCGCTGCTGCGCCGGGTGCAGGTGGTGCGCAGCGACCTGAAGATCATCCGCCGCCAGATCAAGGCGCTGCGCTACATCAAGCCCTTCTTCCAGGCCGATCCCAAGGACTACCGTGCCCAGGCGCAGATCGTGGCGCAGATGGTGCGCGAGTTCGGGCCCTTCTTCATCAAGATGGCCCAGGTGGCCGCCGCCACGGCCAACTTCCTGCCGGAGGAAATCGCGCGCGAACTGGCGGTGTTCCAGGAAGACGTGCCGCCGATGTCGGCGCAGGAAGCCCGCAGCGCGCTGATCGACAGCTTTGGCCGCCCGCCCGAGGACATCTACTTTGGCTTCGACGCCGAGCGGCCCATCAAGTCCGGCTCCATCGGCTCGGTCTATCTGGCCAAGAAGCCATTCATGATCAACGGCGTGGAGCACCTGGTGCCGGTGATCATCAAGATCGGCCGGCACAACCTGGACCGTGAATTCCTGATGGGCAAGACATCCATCGGCCTGATGCTGGTGTCCAGCCAGTACTGGGCGCCACACGGCAAGCTCACGCCTTTCCTGAAGGCCATGACCGAGCAGATCGACGGCTTCGTCGAGGGTTTTCGCGGGGAGTTGCAGTTCGAGCGCGAGGCCGAGGTGCAGGCCAGTTTTTCGCGGCGCGCCCGGACCAGCCGTGTCTGGCGCGTGCCCGAGGTCTACCGGGCGACCGAACGGGTCATCGAGATGGAGTACGTGGAAGGTGCGGTGAACATCTCACGCGCGGTGCAGTACTTCAAGCCGGCCGACCCGATCGCCTACCGGCGGGACCTGGCGAAAAAATTCCTCTTCACCATCCTCAGCCAGGTCTTCATCTACCAGGAGGTGCATGGCGACCTGCATCCCGGCAACGTCATGGTCGACCGCGAAGGCCGCCTGCACCTGATCGACTGGGGCAACACCGTGCAGCTTGCCGGCAAGTTGGCGCCCGTGCTGAACTACCTGAAAGGCGCGCTGGTGGCCGACGCGGACCTGCTGACCGACGCGCTGATCGCCATCAGCACCGAGCCCGAAGCGGCCCAGGCGCGCCGTGCCGAGATCCGCGAGGCGCTGGCGCGAACGCTGGTCAAGAAGCAGGTCAAACCGCTGTCCTACGACTTTGCCTGGACCCTGTACCGCGAAGGCGCAGAAGGCTGGCTCAAGCGCGCCAACACGCTGATGCAGCTGGCGTCCAACACCCAGCAGCTCGGGCTGGTGCTGCGCGGCGAATACCTGCACCTGTCGCGTTCGCTCGCCGCCATGATCGCCACCCTGGGCGGCCTGTATGAAGGCGTGCCGCGTTACCGGGCATTGGCCGACATCGTGATCACCGTCAACACCTTCCCGGCGCGGATGCTGCAGGATTTCCTGCGCGGCAAGAAGGCCGACTTCCAGCAGGCCCCCGGGACCGGGACCCGGCGCGCACTCTAAACTGCCGCTGTTGACCCGGGCCTTCGGGGGTGTGCCGGACTTCCCGGCGAAAATACCTCAGCTTTCCTGAATCGACCAGTAACTCTGCATGCAATACAAGACATGGAGCCCGTCCCGCCGGCTGCTCGCGCTGCTGGCGCTGCTGCCCCTGACCGTGCTCGTCCTGGGCACGCTCTACATGCTTGGGATGGACCATCTGGAGGGCAACCCGCGCACGTTCATGCAGGGCCTGCAGTGGGCCTCGGAAACCATGACGAACACCGGTTATGGCGCCGACAACCGCTGGAACCATCCGGTGATGGCGATGTTCGTGATCGTGACGCCCTTTGTCGGTCAGTTCCTGGTCTTTCTGATCTTTCCGGTCCTGATGCTGCCCTATTTCGAGAACAAGTTCGAGGTTCGTCTGCAGCAGGTGTTGCCGCCGATGGAAGGCAAGGTGCTGTTCTACCGCTACGGACCCGCCATCGAGTCGCTGGTGGTGGAGTTCGAGAACGCGAACAGCCCGTTTGTCATTCTGGAAGAAGACACGAATCAGGCGCGCAGCCTGCGCGACCGTGGCTTCAACGTGGTGCTGGGCAACCTGGCCGCAGACCCCTCGGTGCTGGCGCCCGCAGCGCAGGCGCGCGCGGTGGTGACCAACTCGAACGACCATGCCAATGCGACCTGCACGCTGCTGGTGCGCGAATACGGCTTCACGGGCCCGCTGTTTGCCCTGGCCAACGATCCCTTGTACCGGGCGCCCATGGTCCAGATAGGTGCCACCGAGGTGTTCACGCCGGCCCATGTTCTGGGCGCCGCGCTGGCTTCACGGGCCAGCCACCGCATCAGCCCGCCCGCCGAAGGCATGCACCTGCTCGGCGCCCGGGTCGGCATGGCGGAGTTCCGGGTGCGGGCCGACAGTGCGCTGGCCGGCAAGCGGCTGGGCGACCTGCGCCTGCGCGAGCACTATGGCGTGGCCGTGATCGGCCAATGGTTCGGCGGCCTCTTCACCACCGCCAAGGGACCGGACACCCAGGTGCAGCCCGGCGCCATCCTGGTGGTTGTCGGGGTGCATGAGGGTCTTGCCGAGGTCGAGCGCATGGCCATGCCGATCCGCCGCGCCGGCCCGATCGTGCTGGCTGGTTACGGCTCGGTCGGGCAGAAGGTGGTGGAAATGCTGCTCGACGCCGGGGAGACCTGCACCGTGATCGACCGCGTGGCCGCGCCGGGGGTGGACGTGGTCGGCAGCGTGCTGGAGCGCGCCAGCCTGGACAAAGCCCGCGTGCGCGAGGCCAGCGCGGTGGTGCTGGCGCTCAGCGACGACAGCGAATCCGTCTTCGCCACGGCCGTGGTGCGCGACTACGCGCCCGGCGTGCCGCTGATCGTGCGCGTGCTGCGCACGCCCAACACCGAGCGCTTGTACCGCTCGGGCGCGGACTTTGCCATCTCGGTCGGGCAGGTGGCCGGGCAGATCCTGGCCTACCACCTGCTGGGTGAGCAGACGACGCATGTCGAGAACCGGGTGAAGTTCATCCGCGTGAATGCGGGCGCGCTGGTGGGGGAGCACCCCTGGCACTGCGAGGAGTTGGAACGCACCGGCTCCAAGGTGGTGGCCGTGGAGCGCGGCGGCGGCGTGCTGGTGGAGTTTGGCGAAGGCTTTGCGGTGCGGGCGGACGACACCTTGTTTGTCTGCGGCTCGCTCAACAGCCTGGAGCGCTACCAGAAGGCCTTCATGACCACCAGCGCCTGAGAAGGGTGCGTCGGCGGCACCGGCAAGACGGTTCGGTTGCTTCTAAAAAGATAGCTGATTGTGACCATTCGGCGCTGGGGAGTGGCCAAAATCACCCCAATAATCGGTCACGGCAGCGCCACACCCCCCCGCGTGATGACCTTCTGGTGTGAATACTCCCCGCGTGCCGGGCGGGCCAGCGGCCCGGTGGCCGTGAGATAGTCGACGAAGGTCTGGGTGTAGAGCAGGTAGGTGTTCACAAAGCGGCCGGCGGCATAGACCGGGCCCAGCGTGGCGTAACCATCGCGGCCGGCGGCGACGAAGTCGTTGGTCACCAGCACGTAGGTCTTTGCCGGGTCCAGTGCGGCCCAGGCACCGGTGGTCTTGCTGCGCACCTGTACGTTGCTGAAACGCTTGCCCTTGGGCTGGCTCATGTCGAGGTCCCAGCGCAGGCCGGCCGCATAGGGGTGCGAGCCGTTGGACTGGCCGCAGGTCCAGGTGGTTGGCCACGCCGTCTTCCAGCGCGGCCAGCACCTCGGCGCCGGTCAGCTCCAGCTCCACCAGCACGTTGCTGTAGGGCAGCACGGTGAAGGCGGTGTTCATGCTCAGCGTGCCGGCCGGCACGGGCACCCGCACGCCGCCGGCGTTCTGCAGCGCGAAGTCGGCGCGCCGGGCGCCGCGCAGAAAGGCCTCGGCCACCACCTGCGCCACGTCGCTGCCACGCGCCAGGCTGCTGGCCGCCTCGCAGCCGGCGCCGGCGCGCGGGTCGGCCCGCTCGCCGGGCACGCGCACCAGGCACAGCGGCTCGCTGGCGGTGCCGATGATGCGGGCCTTCTCGGCGGCCACCTGGCTGGCGAAGCCGGCCAGCGTCTGCGCCGCCGCCGGATCGGGCGCCACCACCCGCACCGCCGGGTTGGCCGCCAGCCCGGCCTTCAGCGCGTCGCCCTCGGCGGCCGGCAGCGCCTGCCAGGCGCCCGCGGCGATCCTTGCGCTTGAAGCTGTCGCCAATGACCAGCGCCGCCTGGCCGCTGCACTGGCTGACGCGGCCCTGGGCGTCGAACCGCACGTTCATCAGCCCGAAGGCCTTGCCGTATTCCCAGGCCTGGCCGATGCAGACCGGCTCGCCCGACGCGTTGCGCACCTCGGTGGGGTAGCGCCCTTCGGCGGGCAGGCCCAGGGCCTTGAAGTCGCCCAGCAGGGTGTGCGAGTCGCCGCCGATGATCACGTCCACGCCGGTCAGCCGCGCGGCCAGCGCCCGGTCGGCCTTGAAGCCGTGGTGCGTCATCAGCACGATGTGGCGCACGCCCTGGGCGGTGAGCGCGTCGATGGCGGCCTGGGCTGACTTGGTTTCATCGAGAAACTGCGTGCTGGCCAGCGGGCGCGAGGAGGCCCGGGTCTTATCGGCAATGGTGATGCCCACCAGGCCCACGCGCTCGCCGCCCACCTGCTTCACGGTGTAGGGCAGCAGATAGGGCTTGCCGCCCGCAGGGGCCAGCGGGGTGCCGGGCTGCGGCACGATGTTGGCCGACAGCGTGGGCGTCTGGCAAGGGCCCTGGGCCAGTTCGTCCAGGAAAGCCCTGAGTGTGGCGTCGCCGTCGTCGAACTCGTGGTTGCCGGGAATGAAGGCGTCGAAGCAGATCGTGTTCATCATCTGCGCGTCGGCCTTGCCCTTGAAGAAGGTGTAGTAAAGCGAGCCGGTCAGCGCATCGCCCGCGTGCAGCTTGAGCAGGTTGGGCGTGCCGGCGACCGACTTGAACAGCGCCGTCTGGCGCGCAAAGCCGCCGAGCTCCACCTGCGTCGGCACGCCGTCCAGCACCAGCTCGGTGGCGGCGAAGGCGTCGAGCTGGGAATGGTGGTCGTTGATGTGGGCGATGTTGAGTTCGAACGGCCTGGAAGGGGCTGTGTTGGTGTCCGCGCCTTTCGTCGAGCAGCCTGCCAACGCAAGCGCGCCAAAGACCAGGGCAGCGCAGGCCGCAAGGGGGCGCGGCAGGAGAAATGGATGTGTGGGCAGGTTCATGGCGGGCTGAAATCTGGCTTCGGATGTCGAATTGTGAATGCGAGCGATCTCAGGCGATGACGCCGACGCACCAGAAACCCGAACGATTGTTGTGGTGCCTGCCCCCGTGCCTGAAGGCGGGGTTCTCGCTACCCTGCATGAGCGTGAGGCGCCATGGAGATCGTTGTCGTCGCCCTGCTGTTTTCGTTTCGGGCTTCCGGCCAAAGAACAACCCCGCAGAACACAAAATTTTGACAGGAGAACCCGAAAATGCCAGAGCCAATCAATTTGAATTCTGGGACGCGACGCTGCGCCTCATGGTTGGCAACCGTGACGCTTTCGGCACTGGCCTTCGTGGCACCGCCGGCCGGAGCAGGTGAGGGCGGCACGTCGCACGTCATGCCGGGCGCCAATGCCACGCTGGTCGACGTGCCGCCGACGTCGCCCGGCGGGTTCTTCAAGCCGATGTTCATCAACTACCGGGGCGACGCCACGGCAAAGATTCCCACGGCGGCCGGTATCGTCGCCAATCTGAAGGCGGAAGCCAACACGCTTGCCCTAGGCGGCGGCTACGGTTTCGAGCAGACGGTGCTCGGGGGCGCCCATTACAGCGTTGCCGCATTCCTGCCCTACACCAAGCTCACCATCTCCGGGAACTCCGCGGCGCTGGGCGGCCTTGCGATCGAGAACAGCGTATCCGGTCTCGGCGACATGACCGTGGTACCGGTCATGCTGGCCTGGAAATCCGACAACTGGCAATACGACTTCCTGATGCCGATCTATGCGCCCACGGGCAACTACCAGACCGGCAGGCTGGGCAACACCGGCCTGAATTACTGGACGGTCGATCCGATCGTCGGCGTGGCCTACAGCAACTCCGCCTCGGGCCTCAACGCCACCGCCCATCTGGGCTACGCCATGAACACCGAGAACAAGGCCACCAGCTACAAGAGCGGCAACATCCTGCACATCGACGCTGCGGTGCAGCAGGTCTTTCCGCTCGGCTCCGGCTTTGCCAACATTGGCGCCGAGGCGTGGTACTTCCAGCAGGCAACCTGCGACAGCGGCGCCGGCGCGACGCTGGGTTGCTTCAAGGGAAGCACCTCCGGCATCGGGCCTGTGCTGGGCTACATCCAGCCGATCGGCAAGGAAAAGCTGCTGTTCGAGCTCAAGTGGCTGCCGGAACTGAACACCAAGAACCGCCTGAACGGCGACTACGTCTGGCTGAAGATGGTCTACACCTTCTGAAGCCAAGGCGGCGGCATGGAACCTCGCCTACCGGGCGGGACCAGGCCGCTGTCTCAACAACAAAACCCTTTCCCCAGCACTGGAGCAATCGCCATGAAAACAATTGAGATGATGAAGCGCCCGATGATCCCCCGGCGTGCCGTTGCGGCAGCACTGGCACTGGCTTTGCCGGCCGTTTTGACACTGACACTCGCAGGGCTGGCCCCGGCAGCACACGCGCAAAAGGCCGTTCAGCCCAAG
Organism: uncultured beta proteobacterium; assembly: GCA_963726365.1. Taxonomy (GTDB): domain Bacteria; phylum Pseudomonadota; class Gammaproteobacteria; order Burkholderiales; family Burkholderiaceae_C; genus JAABQG01. The sequence continues at coordinate 58,832 of CAVSCI010000020.1, forward strand.
GCCGGTCCGGCGGGCTCCTGGCGGCTGATCGGGCAGACGCACGCCGATCACGGGGCGGACCACGACACCATCATCGTGCAGGGTCCTTACGACAACTTCCGCAAGATCAAGTTCAAGGTCACCGACGCCCCGTTGAACATGCAGCGCATGGTCGTGACCTACGACAACGGCGCGCCGGACAACATCGACATCCGGCAAAACATTCCCCAAGGCGGCGAAAGCCGCGTGATCGACCTTCGTGGCGTCGGCAAGCGTAGCCTGCGCAGGATCGACTTCTGGTACGACACCAAAGGCTTTCTGAACGGCAAGGCCGATGTGACCGTCTTTGGCATGAAATGAAGAGCAGACAGCGTTTTTAAGGCGAAGACACACATGAAGCACCTCCACCGATTGACTTTTGCGGCGTTCATGCTCCTGAGCGCCATCGTTACCGTCCCGAGCCTGGCCGCAGAAAAGGCCGGTGCGGCCGCCAATGGTTCGGTGCTGCCGTTCCCGCCCACGCCGTCAGGTTCCAAGGCGGGGCTGACGATGGAGACCTCGACCTACAAGAAACGCGTCGAGCCGCAACGCCTCAAGCCTGGTGCGCCGAACATCCTGATCATCCTGATGGACGACGTGGGAGCGGGCACGCCCTCGACCTACGGCGGCGAAATCAACACGCCGACGCTGGAGCGGGTGGCGAACATGGGCGTTTCCTACAACCGCTTTCACTCCACGGCGATGTGTTCACCCACCCGGGCTTCGCTGCTTACGGGGCGCAACCACACCTTCGTCGGCAATGGCCAGATCGCGGCGATCGCCAACGATTTCGATGGCTTCAGCGGCATCATCCCCAAATCATCCGCGACGATCGCGGAAGTGCTGAAGAACTACGGTTACAACACCGGCGCCTGGGGAAAATGGCACAACACGCCCGAGGAACAGATCACCAGCAAGGGGCCGTTCGAGTATTGGCCGACCGGCTATGGCTTCGAGTACTTCTACGGCTTCCTGGCCGGCGAAGCGTCGCAGTACGAGCCGACGCTCACGCGCAATACCTCGCCGGTCACCCTGCATCCCAAGAAGGGCTACCACCTCACCGAGGACATTGCCGAGGACGCGATCAGCTGGCTGCGTGAGCAGAAGGCCTACGCGCCGGACAAACCCTTCTTCATGTACTGGGCGCCGGGTGCATCGCATGGCCCGCACCAGGTCATGAAGGAGTGGGCCGACAAGTACAAGGGCAAGTTCGACGACGGCTGGGACAAGTACCGCGAACGCACGTTTGCGCGCGCCAAGGCCAAGGGCTGGATCCCGCAGAGCGCCCAACTCACGCCGCGGCCTGCTTCCATGGCGTCATGGGATTCGATCCCCGAGGCCGAGAAGCCATTCCAGCGGCGACTCATGGAGGTTTTTGCCGGCTTCACCGAGCACGCTGACGTCAACGCCGGAAAGGTCATTGCCGAAATCGAGCGCCAGGGCAAGCTGGACAACACGCTCATCTTCTACATCTGGGGCGACAACGGTTCGTCGTCAGAGGGGCTTTACGGCACCATCAGCGAACAGCTGGCGCAGAACGGCATCCCGACCACGATCTCGCAACATCTCAAGGCGCTTGATGGAGCTCGGCGGGCTGGACGCGCTCGGCGGCCCGAAGACCGACAACATGTACCACGCCGCCTGGGCGTGGGCCGGCAGCACGCCTTATCAGGGCACCAAGCTCCAGGGTTCCTACTTCGGGGGCACGCGCCAGCCGATGGCCGTGTCCTGGCCGAAGCGCATCAAGGCCGATGCGACGGCGCGGCCGCAGTTCCACCATGTGATCGACATCGCACCGACGATCTACGAGCTGACCCAGATCACCCCGCCGCGCATGGTCAACGGTTTCAAGCAGGACCCGATCGCCGGGGTCAGCATGGTTTACACCCTGGCCGATGCCAAGGCGCCTGGCACGCGCAAGACCCAGTTCTTCGACATCATGGCCAGCCGCGGCATCTACCACGACGGCTGGTTCGCCAGCGCACCGGGCCCGCGTGAGCCCTGGGTCGGCGGCATACCCAAGGGCATCAAGGAGTGGTCACCGCTGACGGACAAATGGGAGCTTTACAACATCGACAAGGACTGGAGCCAGGCGAACGATCTGGCTGGCGCGAACCCGAAGAAGCTCGAACAGATGAAAGCGCTGTTCATTTCCGAATCAAAGAAGAACAAGAACCTTCCCATTGGCGGCGGCCTGTGGTCCACCGCGATGTTCCATCCGGAGGATGCCCCGGCATCGCCTCTGACCGAATGGACCTTCGATTTCCCCATCACCCGCATGCCGGAGTCCGCAGCACCCAAGCTCGGCAAGGTGGACAGCCTTGTGACGATGGACGTGGACGTGCCGGCCAATGCCAACGGCGTGTTGTACGCCCTGGCCGGCTTTTCAGGGGGCATCACGACCTACGTGAAGGACGGCTTCCTGAACTACGAGTTCAACCTGTTCGAGGTGCAACGCACCAAGATTCGCTCCAAGGCGAAGCTGCCGGTTGGCAAGGTAAAGGTCGAGGTCGAATCGAAGCTGGTCGACAAGATCGGCGGCCCAATGGACGTCACGCTGAGGGCGAACGGCGAGGTGGTGGGGCAGGCTCGCGTGCCGGCTGCCATGTCGCTGCACTTCACGTCGAATGCGACCTTCGATATCGGCGTCGATCTGGATTCGCCCGTCTCGCTCGATTACTACGACCAGGCACCATTCGCCTTCAACGGCACGATTGGCAAGACGCGCATCGCGTACCTGAAGAAGTAGACGCCCGATCGGCCTGACGATTGCCTGAAATCACACCATGACCGCGACGTTGCTCCTGCTGCTGAAAGCCTCTGTCGGCTTGATCATCCTGGCCATCGGCATGGACTCGACCGTCAAGGACGCGACCCACCTGCTGCACCGGCCAGGTCTGTTGGTGCGATCGGTGCTGGCGATGTACGTGGGGGTTCCACTGGCGGCCTTTGCGCTGGTCAAGCTGTTGACACTTTCTCCCGGTGTGGAGATTGGCCTGCTGGTGCTGGCGGTGTCCGCCGGCGCGCCCCTGTTGCCGCGCAAGTTGCTGCGCATCGGCGACGGCGCCTACATCTTCAGCCTGGTGCTGGTGTCATCGGTGCTGGCGATCGTGATCGTGCCGGCGTGGCTGGCGCTGCTCGGCCCGTATTTCGGATCGCCGCTGGAACTGGCGCCCACCCAGGTGGCGCTGATTCTGGCCAAGTCCTTCCTGTTGCCCCTTGGCGCAGGGATGTTGCTTCGATGGTGGCTTCCGGCGTTTGCCGCGCGGCTGGCGTCGCGTCTGATCGGCGCCGCCGGCGCGGTGCTCACGGCCTGCGCGCTGGCGCTGCTGGTCTTGCACTGGGACGTGCTGCTCGTCGCCAGCTGGGGCGGTGTGCTGGCCCTGATGGCACTGGTCGCGATCGCGCTGGGTATCGGCCATGCGCTTGGCGGCCCGGCGCACGACGACCGCACCGCGCTGGCCGTGGCCTGCGCGTCGCGCCACATCGGCATTGCGGTTCTGGTGGCCGCATCGCTGCCCGGGCCTCGCACGGCGGTGATCATTGCCGTGTACATCGTGGCTTCGGCCCTGGTTTCAATCCCCTATCTGCGCTGGCGGCGAGCGGGCGCCGAGCACAGTATTTCAACATCCAGCTCAACCAACCCCCCAGGAGTTCAACAATGACCCCTTTCAAACTGATCGCCGCATGCGGCCTGGTCTTCAACCTGATCGCGTCGAGCTCATTCGCCGGCGTCGTCAATCCCGACTGCACGCCTGAGAAGGCAGCCAAGAGTGCGGCCGCCAAGTCTACGGTGGGGGTCGGCGGCCGCTGTGATCCCAAGGAAGCCGCGAAGGATTCGGGCAAGAAGGCAGCCGGCGTCGAAGAAAAGGGCCCCCTCGAGAAAAAGACCAGCAAGAACGACTCACCGGCAGAGAAGGCCAAGGACGCGGTGAAGAAGCCATGAAAACTCTTCAACGCTTGAGTCTGGCGGCACTGCTGTGCATCAGCGCGGGGGTTGGCATGCCTGGCCACGCTGTGGAAAAGTCCAATGCGCCCGCAGACGGCTCCGTGCTGCCGTTCCCTTCAGTGCCCTCGGCCAGTGTGGCCAAGCCGCGCCTGCAGGACTCCACGCATAAACGTCGCGCCGATCCGCAACACCTCAAACCCGGTGCGCCCAATGTACTGGTGGTCTTGATCGACGACGTCGGCTTCGGCCAGGCGTCCACCTTTGGCGGCGAGATCAACACGCCCGCGCTCAGCAAGCTGGCGAAAGAAGGCATCAGCTACAACACCTTCCACACCACCTCGATCTGCTCGCCCACGCGCGCCGCCCTGCTCACCGGGCGCAATCATCAGCGTGTGGGCAACGGCACCATTGCCGAGCGCGCGGTGGACTGGGACGGCTATACCGGCGTGATCCCCAAGACCTCGGCCACGATGCCCGAAGTGTTGCGCAACTACGGTTACAAGACGGCCGCCTTCGGCAAGTGGCACAACACGCCCGCCGACCAGACCACGGCGATGGGCCCGTTCGACCGCTGGCCCACCGGGCACGGGTTTGACTACTTCTATGGATTCCTGGCCGGCGAGACCTCGCAATACGAGCCGCGTCTGTTTGAAAACACGACAGCCATCGAGCCTCCGCACGACGAGAAGTACCACTTGAGCGAGGACATGGCGCAGCGCAGCATCGACTGGTTGCGCAAGCACCAGGCCTTCTCGCCCGACAAGCCGTTCTTCATGTATTGGGCGCCCGGTGCAGCCCACGGCCCGCACCAGGTCGGCAAGGAATGGTCGAACAAGTACAAGGGCAAATTCGATACCGGCTGGGATGCCTACCGCGAACGGGTCTTTGCGCGCCAGAAGCAGCTGGGCTGGATTCCGGCCGACACCCAGCTCACGCCGCGCAACCCGACGATGCCCTCCTGGGACAGCATCCCGGCCGCGCAACGGCCCTTCCAGACCCGCTTGATGGAAATCTATGCTGGCTTCGTGGAGCACGTCGACGCGCAGGCCGGCCGGGTCGTCGATGAGCTCGATCGCCTGGGCATCCGCGACAACACCATCATCGTCTACATCTTTGGCGACAACGGCGCCAGCGCGGAAGGGCAGAACGGCACGATCAGCGAACTCCTGGCGCAGAACAGCATCCCCAACACCATCGACCAGCAGCTCGCCGCGCTCGACAAGATCGGTGGCCTGGACGCGCTGGGTACGGCCAAAACCGACAGCATGTACCACGCCGGCTGGGCCTGGGCTGGCAACACGCCATTTCAGAACACCAAGCTGGTGGCCTCGCACTTCGGTGGCACGCGCAATCCGATGGTGATCTCCTGGCCCAAGGGCATCAAGCCCGACGCCACGCCGCGCGCGCAGTTCCACCACGTCAACGACATTGCCCCCACCCTCTACGAAGTGATCGGCATCAAGACGCCCAAAGTGGTGGACGGCTACAAACAGGATCCAATGGATGGTGTGAGCCTGGCCTACACCTTCAAAGACGCCAAGGCGCCCAATCGCAAGCACGTTCAGTACTTCGACAACAACGGCAGCCGCGCCATCTACCAGGACGGCTGGATTGCCGCGACCTTCGGGCCATTGACGCCCTGGTTGCCCGGCGCGCCCGGCCTGGCCGAATGGGATTCAGCCAAGGACAAGTGGGAGCTCTACAACATCACCAGGGACTTCTCGGAGGCCAACGATCTGGCCGCAAAAGAGCCCAAGCGCCTGGCCGCCTTGCAGAAGGTGTTCGATGCGCAGGCGAGGGCCAACCAGGTTTACCCGCTGGGCGCCGGCATCTGGCTGCGTCTGCATCCGGAGGATCGCATCAAGACGTCGTACACGAGTTGGCAGTTCGACAGCACCACGACTCGCATGCCGGAATTCACGGCGCCGGGCATCGGGCGTGAAAGCAATACCGTGACCATTGACGCCGAGTTCGGCGACAAGGCGTCAGGGGTTCTCTATGCGCTGGGCGGCTCTGGCGGCGGTCTGACGCTTTACATGGACAAGGGACGCTGGTCTATGAGTACAACATGATGATCATCGAGCGTTTCATCGCACGCTCCACGGCCGTCGTGCCAGCCGGCAAGCACCACATCGAGGTCACGACAAAGCTGGCCAGCGCGCAGCCGCTCTCGGCCGCTGACGTGGTGCTGAAGGTGGACGGCAAGGAGGTGGCGCGCACCACGGTCGGGCGCACCGTACCCGGCGCGTTCTCGGCCAGCGAGACCTTTGACGTGGGCGTGGATCTCGGCTCGCCGGTGTCGATCGACTACTTCGATCGGCGGCCCTTCAAGTTCGACGGCAAGATTGCCGGCGTCAAGGTCCAGCTGGCCCAGTGAAAACAGGACTCACCATGATGAACCGCCTGCGCGACCTTCTGATCGATGGCATCTTGCTGGCGCTGCCCGTGGGCGCGACCGCCTACCTGCTGCACAAGGTGATCGGCGGATTGATCCACGTATTGGCTCCCGTTTCTCACCTGTTGCCAGAGGGCCATTTTTTCGGCATTGCGGGCCTCGATCTGGCGGCAATCCTGCTCCTGATCATGGGGCTGATTGCGCTGGGTGCCTTTGCCCGGTCAGCACCTGGCCAGAGCGTGGCGCAAAAACTGGAGCAACTCGTACTGAGCAAGATTCCGGGCTACCTGGTCATCAGGTCCATCGCTGCCGACATGGCGAGCACGGAGCGCGAATCCGGCCTGCGACCGGCGCTGGTGTCCTTTGATGACAACACCGTGCTGGGCTTCATCGTCGAGGAGTCCGATGTCGGCGACTTGATCACCGTGTTTCTGCCCGGCGCGCCCGCCGCAGCGTCCGGCAGCGTGGTGCTGATGCCGCGTGAACGGGTGAAACCCATCGATGCGGCGACCCAGAGCGCCTTGCGGACCATGAAGCAACGCGGGTTAGGTCTGCAGAAATTGGCGAAGGAGCGGCACAAGGATTCAGTGGTGACGCGCCCAACGTGAAAGCCTGACGTGTCGCCGCCAAGGCAGTGCCGGTGATCAATCCCAAGTCCTTGCCGCGCCAATCCGGGCTCGATCAAGGCAACCCCCCCCAACCAACCAGAAAGGGATCCATGAAAATGAAATACTCGAATATGACGAGGGCCGCAGGTTCGATCCGGCGTGCTGGCACATTTGTGCTCGCCGGAGCGGTGCTGACCCTGGTCGCCGGCTATGGCGCAGTGTGGGCACAGCAGCCCGCAGCCACGCCTGCTGCAGCCGGTGTAGTTGCGGCGGCACCCGATGCGGATGCGATCAACCCTGCCGCGATCGAAGCGCTCAAGAGCATGGGGGCGTACCTGCACACCTTGAAATCCTTCAGCGTGCGCTCGGAGTCCACCACGGATGAGGTGCTGGCATCTGGCCAGAAGGTCCAGTTTGCCAACACCGTCGATATTCGTTCACGGCTCCCCGACCGGGTTCGGATCGAAGTCAGTTCAGATCGGAAGAGCCGAGAGATCTACTACGACGGCAAGACGGTGACGCAGTTCGCACCGCGCCTGAAGTACTACGCCACCGTGCCGGCGCCAGCAACCGTGCGTGAAACCCTGAAGGCCGCCGCTACCAAATACGACCTTGACGTTCCGCTGGCCGACCTCTTTTACTGGGGCACCGACCAGTCGGGCATCGATGCCATCAAGTCCGCCATCTATGTCGGACCGAGCCGTGTCGCCGGTGTGGAGGTGGATCACTATGCCTTCCGCCAGCCCGGCGTCGACTGGCAAGTCTGGATCGAGACCGGCAAGACCCCGCTGGTGCGCAAACTCGTCATCACCACGCTGGACGAACCGTCTCAACCGCAATACACCGCGGTGCTGCATTGGGACCTCAAGACGCCCTTGAATGACAAGGCATTCGCCTTCGTGCCACCGAAGGGTGCCATGAAGATCGAACTCGCCACCGCACCAGCGGCAAAGTGAACGGAGAGAACAAAATGAACCGAATCAATATCTGCAAGTTGTCCGTCACGGGCCTCATGAGCGTCGCGATGGCGGCCGCCAGCGTGGCCGTTCCGACTGACGGCCGAGGCGAAGCCGACACGTACCAGCGTGAACAACAATGCCAATTCCAACCGCAGCGCCAACGTCAATTCCAACAAGACTGCGAACATCAACGCCAACAGGAATGCCAACGTCAATTCCAACAAGAACGTCAATGTCAACTCGAACAGAAACGTGAACGTCAACAGCAACCGGAACGTCAATGTCGATGTGGACGTCGATCGCCATCATCACCCGATCGGCACGGCCGTGGCGGTCGGAGCCACGGTGGCTGTGACAGCCGCAGTGATCGGATCGATGACGCCGACGCTTCCGCCGGCATGCACGGTGGTCGTTGTCAATGGCCTCAGCTACCAGCAATGTGGCTCCACCTGGTACCAGCCGCAATACGTCGGCAGCTCTGTTCAGTACGTGGTGGTCGCGCCGATGTACTGATCGGGCGATGGGGTTCGCAAGGCATGCGGGTGCGACGGACTCCAGATTGGCGAGCAGGCAGTCGACCGCTAGGCCTCGTTCAGACAGGCTGGCTTGACGGCCCGGGCCACAACGGCACGGTGCCTGCCACGCGGAATCCCCGGCCCGCCAGTGCCTGGACTTCCAGTTCGCCACCGACGGCTTCAATGCGCTCACGCATGTTGGTCAGGCCCTGGCCGTCTGGCGCCGGCCCGTTTGCGCCTGGGGCGGCTCCGTCATCGGCCACGCAAACCGAAGCAGATCACTTGCCCGCGCGAGACTGAGCTGTGCGCTGGCGCCGGGCCCCGCGTGTTTGGCTGCATTCTGCAGCGCCTCCAGGCAGCAGAAGTACACGGCGCGTTCGATGGCGGGGTCGCACCGGCCGACCTCGTCGATCCGGGTTCGTGTGGGAAGAGCGGCCCGATTCGCGGCCTCGGTCAGGGCCACGGCGAGTCCGCGCTCCACCAGAAGGGGCGGCGCGATGCCATGCGCCAGCGCCCGCAGTTCGACCATGGCCGCTTCCACGTCGGCCCCCATCTCCTGCACCAGCGCCTCGGCCCGGCGCGGATCCTGCTCGAGCAGCCGCGCGGTCACGCTCAGCTTCATGCGCAGGGCGATGAGCCGCTGTTGCGCGCCGTCGTGCAGGTCGCGTTCGATGCGGTGGCGCTCGGCTTCGACCGCCGAGGCCGAACGGGCGCCCGCCGACTTGATTTCCGCTTCCAGCCGGTGGCTCTCCAGCGCCATCTGCATGCTGCTGGCCACGGATTCGAGCAACATGGGTTCTTCCAGCAGTGCGCTGTCGTGAACCAGTGCAGCGACCGGTTCATTTTCGGCGTCGCGCAGCACCGTCACCGCACGCCCGGCCTCGGACGACTGTTGAGGCGGTGCAATCACCTGGCCCTCTGCATCGACCCAGCGCTCGCCGTCCTTGAGCCAATAGGCAATCGACAAGCTGTCATCGCCCAGCGCTCGGGCCATGACATCGCGCAACGCGTGTATGTCGGGGCGTCCGCGAAGCCCGGTGACGAGTGTTTGCAGTGCACGTGCCGTGTACAGCCGGCCCCGAACAGGCCCAGCGCAATCGCCAGTGGCACCGCCCAGAAGGTCAGGCTCATGGTCAGCCAGTTGGAGTCGGTGACAAGGAATGCCGCGATAGCCACCGTACGCGCAATCGATGCGAGCAGTACCGGGGCGATGGCCCGGCGCAGCAGCGGTGTCGCACGGCGCAGGCGGCTGAACAACAATGCGCCGGTGGCGATGAGGATCACCACGCCGATGGCGCGAAACGCCGTGTTCAAGGCCCATGACAGCGCGGGCCAGTCGGCGACAAACAGGACGTTGCGAGGGCACTCGGGATGGCACGACAACAAACGGGCCCACCAGGCGGAATGTTCGGCGAAAGCATCAAACCCGGCAGCCAGAGAAGAACCAGCGCCAAGACACTCGCACCCGCCAGAAAACGGTCCCGGCGACCCTGAAGCCGGCCGCTCGGAAACGCCAGCATCACCCAGATCAGGATTACTTCAACCGCCGGCCGCGCCGCACGTGCCAGGGTGAACAGGTAGGGATTGGGCGACGAAAGCAGCGTCTGGACACCATAGGCGCCGGCCAGCACGAACAGCAGCGGGCCGAGGGGGCGATCCGGGTAGCGCAGGCGAACCGCCACCGCAACGCCCCAGACCAGCACCAGCCCGATGCCGGCCAGGATTGCGTTGAGCACCCTGATCCGCATTCGGCCCTTCCAGAATCACTGTGACCGCAGCAGCCACCAGACGCCAGGCCTGGGATGCCCAGCAACAGGCGGTCGCGCTGCCGGGCGTTCATCGCTCGCGCTGGGCGAGGTACAGCAGCGTGGCGTGCACGCGCCGGCTGATGGTCTCGTCGTTCGCCAGGCCGAGCCGGCCAAAGATCTCGCTGACATGTTTCTCGACGGCGCGCAGGGTCAGGCTGCGGTCGTTCGCGATCGCCAGGTTGCTCTTGCCTTGAGCGACGTCGGCCATGATCTCGCGCTGGCGCGGCGTCAGTTCGTCCAGTGGCGAATGCTGGTGCCTGCGCTGTCGCGTGACCAGTTCATCAACCAGGCGCGCGTCGATCCGGCACTCGCCGGCGGCCACGGCGGTGATGGTCGAGACCAGATGGTCCAGGTCGTGAATGCGGTCCTTCAGCAGGTAGCCGCGGCCCACCGCCCCCGAGTCGAGCAGTTCGGCGGCATAGTGCGCGCTCTCGTGCTGGCTCAGCACCACGACACCGACTTTCGGATGGGTCTGGCGCAGGCGCTTGGCGATCTGCATGCCCTCGTCGGTCTGGGTGGGCGGCATGCGGATGTCGGTGATCACGACGTCGGGCGGGTCGGCGTCCACAGCCGCGAGCAGCGAGGGGGCGTCGATGCACAGCCCGACGACGCGAATCTGCGGCGCCATCGCCAGCAGCTGCCGCAGCCCTTCGCGGATCAGATAGCTGTCATCCGCGATGAGCACGCGCAGCGACGCCATCGCTGGTTGGGAGGGCAGGGAGGCAGGGAGGACATACGGCGAAGTGTAAGCGCGGGGCAGCCGGGGAAGGCAAACACACCAGAAAGGCAACAGCCTCGCTGCCGCGTCTATCGGCGTCTGTTTTCATCCTTGGGTGTTTGCTGCCTTTCAGCCCGCCGATCTCCGGGGCGGCGGTTTCTCTACGCCCATCCTGCAGGGGCGCGGTGCTGGAAGTGAAAAGTCAGGGTTGTCGCATTGACGCAGCGGCATGCCCCCGCGTGAAGGCTTCCTCGAACACCGAATAGCCCGACCAGTCGCTGTGGGCGAAGCGCAGGCGGCCGTCGGCGGGTGTCATTCGCTTGTAAATTGATAGCGCATTACGACCCTTCGACGCTGGGATAGTGCCATTTTGGTTCCATAAACGTCCCAAAGCGAGCATTCCCGGCACCGGGACAGCCATGGCGTGGCCATAGCGCGTGATGTCGATGCGCGTGAGCTTGTCCCGCAGGTCCGGATGCGGCACCGACAGCTCGGTCAGGATCGCGTCGCGCCAGTGGCTCCAGGGCTGCTCCAGCAGCTGGCGGCGGCCGTCGGGCGCGTCACCCAGCGCGGGGTAGTACGTCAGCACGGTGGCGCCGGGCACGCTTTGCAGGTTCTGGTGCATGGCGTCCACGTAGCCCAGGCCGGGGCTGCCGTGGATCACGTTGTCCCAGCTCGGCGGGGCGCCGGGGCGGTCGTGCAGCGCCTGGTCGATGTGCAGGTTGGCCACCAGCCAGGGCGAATAGCGGGTGCGTGCCGCCGCCTGGCGCAGGAAGTCCGGCGGGTTCACCACCACGCGCGCGGCCACGAACACCGGCAGCGCGACGATGCAGTGCGCCGCCTGCCAGCGCTCGACGGTATGCGTGGCGGCGTCCAGCGCATCGACGGTGACGCCGTGCCTGCCGGCCTCGATGCGTTGCACCACGCGGCCGGTGCGCAGCCGCCCGCCAGACGGCTCCACCAGCGGCGCGGCCAGTTTGCGCGTGAGCCAGGCGTTGCCTTCGGGCCAGGTCAGCACGCCTTCGCGCTCGTCCGCGTCGTCGCCCGGCGCATGGAAGCCGTGGCGGCTGGCGAAGTAGTGGATGCCGGCCCAGGCCGAGACGCTGGCCAGGCCCGCGCCGTAGTCGTCGCGGCAGCAGTAGTCCAGGTACCAGCGCAGGTGCGGGTCGTTCAGGCCTTCGCGGTCCAGCCAGGCCTGGAAGGTGATGCGCGTCCAGCGCCAGGTGGGCGGCGGATGCGGGCGCCCGGAACGCCGGCATGGCAAACGGCGCGGCCTGCTGGGCGGCGCGCACGCGTTCGGCAAAGCGCCGGTACTGCGCCAGCGTGGCGGCGCCCACGCCCTGCACCGGCAGCAGGCCCTCCTGCCATTCCCCGTTGAAAAACAGCCGCTCCTGCGGGCTGTGGCACAGGTGGCGCTCGTCATACACCCAGCGCCCGGCCACGCGCTGGCGCAGGCCGAACTCTTCCAGCAGGTCCTGCACCTCGTGGGCCTCGTCGCCGGGCACGGGCAGGTAGTGCGCGCCCAGCGGGCAGGCGATGCCGGCGACCGTGCCGCCGCGGCTGTTGCCGCCGGCGCTGTCTTCGAGCTCCAGCACCACGAAATCGTCGATGCCGCGCTGGCGCAGTGCGCGCGCGGCGGCCAGGCCGGCCACGCCGCCCCCGGCGATCAGGGTGTGGACGCGGCGGGTGGCACCGGGCGGACCTTTCGGCAGGCCCTCGCCGGGGGACGCTTGACCGGCCCCCGGCGCGGCCGATGAAGCGGGGCGCAGACGATGGCCGCGCTCAACACCGATGCCGGTGAAGCCGCCGTCGATCTCCCGCGACGCCGATCTGCAGCCCGCCAGGGCCAGCGAGCCGGTCGCCAGGAACTGCCGGCGTTTCATGGCGCCTCGTTGCGGACGCGGCCGGCAGACCCGGCCTGTCGCGGGGCCGGCGGCCTGACGCGCAGCTGCGCCGGTTCATGGAAAGCCGCAGCCGCCATCAATGCGTCACCCGGCCCCATTCGGCCTCATAGCTGTGCACCAGCACCTGGTTCGACAGGCGGTTCACCTCGGCCGGCACGCGCGCCATGTCCTGCGGAAAGTCGAACAGCAGCGGCAGGCTTTGCAGGTTCAGGAAGCGCAGGCCCTCGGGCAGGGCGGTGGGCAGCCGGTACGGCCGCCGGCTGGCGATCACGAAGCCCCATTCGCCGAAGCTGGGCACGTGCGCGTGGTAGGGCGTGGCCCGCAGGCCGACCGACTCGATGGTCTGCACCACGGTCCAGAAGCTCTGGCGCGCCACCAGCGGCGAGGTGGTCTGGATCACCGCGTAGCCGCTGGCTGAGAGGCGCTGGTCGAGCAGGGCGTAGAACGAGTTGGTGTAGAGCTTGCCGATGTTGAAGTTGGTCGGGTCGGGGAAGTCGACCACGATCACGTCGAAACTGTCGCGCGTGTCTTCGAGCCACTTGAAGGCGTCGGTATTGATGACCTTCACTTTCGGCGACGCCAGCGCATGGCCGTTGAGCCCGGCCAGCGTGGGGTTCTGCGTGAACAGCGTGGTCATGGCCGGGTCCAGCTCGACCAGGGTGATGCTCTGCACGCCGGGGTACTTGAGGATCTCGCGCACGGCCATGCCGTCGCCACCGCCGAGCACCGCCACCTTGCGCGGTGCGCCACCCCCCGAGGTGAAGGCGGCCATGGCCGGGTGCACCAGCGCCTCGTGGTAGCGGTACTCGTCGCGCTCGGCGAACTGCAGGTTGCCGTTGAGGAACAGCCGGTGCCCGGCGCGGCCTTCGCCCGGGCCGTTCGTCACCACGATGCGCTGGTAGGGCGAGACGGCGGTGAACACGATGCGGTCGGCGTAGAACTTGTCTTCGGTCAGCGTGGTGATCTGGTCGGCCGCCGCAAAGCCGCCGGCCAGCAGCGCCAGCGTCACGCCGCAGGCGGCGGCGTGCGCGCCGAAGCGCCGCAGCTCGTGGCGGAACAGCCACAGCGCCCACAGCGCCACCGACGCGTTCATCAGGCCGAACAGCAGGCCCGTGCGGATCAGCCCGAGATGCGGCACCAAGATCAGCGGAAACGCCAGCGACACCGCCAGCGCGCCGAGGTAGTCGAAGGTCAGCACCTGCGAAACCAGGTCCTTCAGCGCGACGTTGCGCTTGAGGATGCGCATGACCAGCGGAATCTCCAGCCCGACCAGGATGCCCACCAGCACGACCAGCGCGTAGAGCAGGAAGCGGAAGGCGCCGGGCGTATAGGCGTTGGCGAGGAACAGCAGGGCCGGCAGGGCGCCGCCGGCCAGCGCCACCAGCAGTTCGATGCGCAGGAAATGCGCCGGCAGTTGCCGCTCGAAAAACCGCGAAAGGTAGGAGCCCACGCCCATCGCGAACAGGTAGGTGCCGATGATGGTGGAGAACTGCAGCACCGAGTCGCCCAGCACATAGCTGGCGATGGCGCCCGCCGCCAGCTCGTACAGCAGGCCGCAGGCGGCGACGACGAAGACGCTGGCGAGCAGCGCGATCTCGACCGGGCGCGGCGACGGGGCACCGGGCGCGTCCTGCAGGGGGGCGGCCACTCAGGCCACCCGAAGCAACAGCATCAAGGCGGACCTACCCGTGGATCGCGGCCGACACGATCAGCGAAATGCCCAGGCACATGGCCGCCACGACCAGGGCGAGCGCGCGGTTCTGCTTGACCACGATCTCTTCCCAGAGGTTGTAGGGCGTGATCTTGTCGATGATGACAAAGCACAGCCAGAAAATGAGCACGCCGACCAGCGCGTACACGATGGAGCCGATGAAGGCCGCCGGTTTCAGCCACTCAATACCCATGATGACCTCCTGAAAAAATATTCATTTGTGCCCCCCCCCGCTGGAACTGCCGCCATACGAGCCACCTGAAGTCCGGGCGCTGCTCGAACTGCAGTTCTCCACGCGCGGGTCGCAGCGGCTGCAGCGGCTGAGCAGCGACAAGACAATCAGGATCGCCACCAGTATGACGATGATCGGGATGATGCCCACGCTGCGCGCCGCCGTGAAGGGCGCGGCGTCGCTGCGCTTGAGCAGGTCTTTCTGGCCTTCGAGCTTGAAGGCACTGGCCACCGTGGCACTTTCGATCTTGCGGCCGCTGGACCAGGTGATCTCGTTGCGCGACTGCTCCATCGAGAGCAGCTGCCGGCCGGACGCGAAATCGCGGTTGTCGGTCTTCTGGCCGCGCTGCACCTGCCAGTAGAACTCGCCGGCCACGTAGGTGGTCTCGGCCTTGTACGCATACTGCTGCCGGTAGGTGGTGCCCTGCCAGGTGGCGCTTTGCCCATTGGCGGCCAGCAAGGGCGCGCCCGTCACCGGCTTGACCAGGCTCCAGCCGTCGGTGGCGTCGACCAGGAAGCTGAAGCCGCGCTTCGCGTTGTAGAGCAGGTACTCCTGCCAGCCGAACTGCTCGTCGTCGCCGGGCTCCTGGCCCATGCGATGCTGGAAGCCCACCACCTGCCAGGCCACGCCTTCGAGCTGGCCCACCGTGCCCAGTGGAATGAGGGGGCGCATGGGCTCGTGCTGCTCGGCGTGGCGCAGCTCGCCACCGATGCCGGCGCTCAGGTCGATCAGGCTGTTGCACGACTTGCAGGTGATGCTTTGGCTCTGCGCCAGCGCGACTTCGACCGTCGCGCCGCAGTTCGGGCAGTTGAACTGCCGGCCTTTGTCGTCTTTGGCCGACTCGTCCTTCAGGCCGGTCATCGTCAATTCGTCCAGCGTGACCGGACGGCCCAGCGACACCGCCGGGGGCGCGGCGGCGAGTGTCGGGCCATAGTCGATGCTGAGCACCTGGGCCGAGTCCTGCCCGCGCAGCTCGACCATCGCAAACGGCTGGCCCAGCGCCGGCAGGCGTGGCAGTTCGCCCTGCGCTGCGATCAGCGCGACTTGCTGGTTGCTGGCCACGCTGTAGGTCTGCCCGCTGATGGCGGTGGTGGCACCGACGCGGAACTGCTCGGCCGAGGGAAGGTCGCGCCCGGGCGCCACCGGGCGCGAGAACACATAGGCGCCGTTGTCTTCGCTCAAGAACCCGGTGCTGCCGTCGTTGAGCAACGCCTGCCATTCGGTCCAGGTGCCTTCGCCGTATCTGTACTGGAGCCGGCCGACCAGGGTGAAGCCCTGGCCATCGACGGTGCCACTGGCCATGAGCTGTAACAGGCTGTGGTCGTCGAACAGCTCGGCCATCTTGCCCAGACGCGAGAGCACCTCGCCCTGGCGCACCACGGTGCTCTGGCAGTAGCCGCAGACCGCGAACGTCGACTGCGCGCTGCGGAACTCCACCGGCGCGCCACAGCCGGGGCAGGGCGCGCGGTAGTGCCGCTGGACGGTGGAGAGGTCAGCCATGGGCAAAGAGGCTCAACGCCACGCCGTTTCACGCCAGATTGGCATGAGACCCAGCGTGAAATGGTCGTTTTGTGCTCTTCAAACAGGAGTTTCAGGGTGCTGTCAGACCAGCTTCTTGAGCAGTTCGGCCTTCTTGGCATCGAACTCCTCCTGGGTCAGGATGCCCTTGGACTTGAGTTCGCCGAGCTTTTCCAGCGTGGCCATCACGTCCTCGGCCTTGACGCCGGCCGCCTGGACTGCGGCGGCCGCGCGCCGCGGTGTTGCCCTGCAGCCCGGCGGCCAGGTTCTGGGCCAGCACCTGGCCCAGCGCCACGCCGGCGCCCAGGCCCATGGCGTCGCCGGCAATGCCGCTGCCACCACCGCCGCCGCCTTCGGCGAACTTCGGAATCGCCTGCGCGGTCTGGTACTGCATGAACTTGCCCATGTCGTTGCCGACCATGCCCATGCCGATCTTCTGGTCCAGGATCTTCTGCAATTCCTCGGGTAGCGAGACGTTCTGCACCGTCATGGCTTCGAGCTTCAGGCCGATCTTGCCGAACTCGGGGGTCAGCTGGGTGGTCAGCGCCTCGGCGAATTTGAGCTGGTTGGCCGCCAGGTCCAGGAACGGAATGCCGCTGGCGGCAATCGCGTTGCTGATGTTCTGCAGCACCAGGCCGCGCAGCTGGCCGTCGAGGTCCTGCACGGTGTAGCTGTCGCGCGTGCCCGAGATCTCGGTGTGAAACAGCTTCGGGTCGGCGATGCGGAAGGCGAAGTTGCCGAAGGCCCGCAGGCGGATCGCGCCGAAATCGGCGTCGCGCACGGTGATCGGCTGCGGCGTGCCCCATTTCTGGTCGATCTGCTGGCGCGTGCTGAAGAAGTAGACGTCGCTCTTGAACGGAGACTCGAAGAGCTTGTCCCAGTTCTTCAGGTAGGTCAGCACCGGCAGGGTCTGGGTGGTGAGCTTGTAGGTGCCGGGGCCGAACACGTCGGCCACCTTGCCCTCGTTGACGAAGACCGCCATCTGCGACTCGCGCACGGTGAGCGAGCCGCCGTTCTGGATTTCCATCTCCGCCATCGGGAAACGCCAGGCCAGCGTGCCGTCGCCGGTCTCGGTCCACTGGATGATGTCTATGAACTGTTTCTTGATGAAGTCCATCAGGGCCATGGTCGCAACCTCCGGGGTGAAAGGAGGAGAAATCATACCCCTGCGGCGAGGCGTTTCGCCACCATGGCGCTTGGGGCCGGCAGGGGCTGCGCATCGCCGGGTTTCAGGGGCTTGGTGGGCGTTTGGGCGCCGAGGCGGTCGCTGTTGCCGCGGAGGCTGCCGAAGCCGGCGGGCGTGGCGCGGCGGGCGGTGGCCCGGCCTGGCCTTTTTGCACTGCGGCCATGTCTTCCGGTGTGGGAGACTGGCCCGTCAACCAGAAGTCGAAGACCCGGCGGGCGATCGGTGCGGCCATGGCGCCGCCGAAGCCGGCGTTTTCCACCACCATCGCGAGAGCAATCCTCGGATTGTCGGCGGGCGCGAATGCCATGTACAGGGCGTGGTCACGCAGGCGCTCGGCCGTGCGGGCTGCGTTGTATTTTTCGTTCTGCTTGATGGCCACCACCTGCGCGGTGCCGGTCTTCCCGGCGGCAACGTAGCCGGCGCCCCGGAAGGCCGTGGCGCCGGTACCCTCGGTGTTCACGCCGACCAGCGCGTTCCTGATGACGGCGATGTTCTTCGGGTCGGCGATGGCCTCGGCCTTGATCTCGCGCAGGGTCTCGCGCGACGTGCGGGTGACCACGTCGACGACCTCCTTCACGAGATGGGGCTTCATCTTGACGCCGTCGTTGGCGATCACGCTGGTGGCCAGCGCCAGCTGGAGCATGGTGAAGTTGTTGTAGCCCTGGCCGATGCCCAGCGAAATGGTTTCGCCGGCGTACCACTTCTGCTGCTCGGGCCGTTTATAGGCGGCGCGCTTCCATGCGGTCGATGGCAGCAGGCCGCGCACCTCGCCCTGGATGTCGATGCCGGTGAACGCGCCGAAACCGAACTTCTGCAGCTCGTCATGCATCAGGTCCACGCCCATGTCGTTGGCGAGGACGTAGTAGTAGGTGTCGCACGACTGAACGATGGACTTGTACATGTCCACCGTGCCATGGCCACCCTCCTTGTCGTCGCGGAACCGGTGGTTGCCGAACATGAAGTAGCCGGGGTCCTGAATGGACTGTTGCGGCGTGCGCTTGCCGGTCTCGAGTGCCGCGAGCGCCATGAAGGGCTTGTAGGTCGAACCGGGGGGGTAGGTCCCGCGCAAGGCGCGGTTCAGCAAGGGCTTGTCGAGCGATTCATTGAGCTCCTGCCAGCTTTCCTGGTCGATGCCGTCGACGAACAGGTTGGGGTCGAACGTGGGCTTGCTGACGAAGGCCAGCACTTCGCCGGTCTTCGGGTCCATGCGCCACCAGTGCGCCGCGCCGGTCACCGAAGAGATCCTCGACGAGCCTCTGCAACTGGATGTCGATGGACAGGATGACCGTGTTGCCCGGCGTGGCCGGGTTGCTGGCCAGCCGGCGCATGGCCCGTCCGCCGGCAGAGGTCTCGATTTCCTCCACGCCGGTGATGCCGTGCAACTGGGCTTCATAGCTCTGCTCGACGCCGAGCTTTCCAATGTAGTCCGTCCCGCGATAGTTGGCGGCGTCTTCGGACTCTTCGAGGCGCTCCTTTTCACTTTGATTGATCCGGCCGATGTAGCCGATGACATGACTGGCGAGTTCACCGAACGGGTAGTTCCGGAACAGCCGGGCCTTGATGTCGACGCCGGGAAAGCGGAATCGCTGGGCCGCGAAACGCGCGACCTCTTCGTCGCTGAGGCGCGTTCGGATCGGCAATGATTCAAAACTCTTGGACTCATCCTGCAGCTTCTTGAAGCGACGCCTGTCCCGGGGCTGGATTTCCACGACCTTGGACAGCGCATTGATGGTCTGTTCGAGGTCGGCCACCTTGGAGGGGGTGATCTCCAGCGTGTACGCCGAATAGTTGGTTGCCAGCACCACGCCATTGCGGTCCAGGATGAGTCCGCGGTTGGGCACGATGGGCACGACCGCGGTGCGGTTGCTCTCGGCCTGCTCGTTCAGGTCTTCGTGACGGAACACCTGAAGGTAAACCAGGCGCGACGCCAGGGCCAGGAACGCCACCAGGACCACGACCGTGACGACCAGGACCCGCAGCCTGAACCGCGACAGGTCGGCCTGAACGTTCCGGATCTCAGTCATGATCGACGGGCCGGGCAAGGGCAGTGACAAGCGTGGGGGCCATGCGCCGCCGCGCCGGGCCGCCCCAAGCAAGGCGGGCCCCCTCGGGGGGCAGCGCAGTACACGCAGTGACGAGCGTGGGGGCCATATCTTTCTACAGCGGACGATTCTTGTCAGGATTTGGCGCGCGCCGCTGTGGCAGCAGCAACAGGATGCTGGCAACCGGCCAGAGCGCCGCTTCCAGCAAGGGGGCCAACAAGAGGGACCAGCCGGGAAACAGCCCGCCGCTGATCGAGGCGGACCGTCAGCTCGATGGCGTGGGCTGCCACAAACAGCGGCAGCACCTGCAACGCCTGCGTGGGAACCGGGAACCACAGCAGGCGCCGGTGAATGGTGATGGCAAAGTAGCTCAGCGCGGTGTAGGACAGGGCATGTTGGCCGAGCAGTGCGGATTGGTGCACGTCCATGAACAGGCCAAAGACGAAGGCGGCGCCCACGCCCACTCGAAGGGGCTGGTGGACGCTCCAGAACACCAGTGCCAGTGCCAGAAAGTCAGGCAGCCACGCCGCACGCCCTGCTCCCGCCATGTTGGGGGCCATGTTCATCAGCAGGGCCGCCAGCAGGCTTGCCCAGATGAAGGCCGGACTGGCGGGCAGCAACAACTGCTGGCCGGGGCGCATGATCATGGTCGCCCCTTGCGCTTCGTCGTCGGCGACGCAACTTCTTCCGGCGGCGGGGCGGGAATGGCGCCGGCCATCGGCTTGAGCACCATCACATGGCGTGCGCCCAGTGCCTGCGCGACCGGGGTGCAGTGGATGCGGGCAAACGCTGAATCGGCGCGACGCTCGACCTTGGCGACGCGGCACACGGGCAGACCTGGCGGGTAGACGCCGTCCACGCCGCTGGTCGTCAGGACATCACCCGCCAGCACGTCGGCGTTGGCCGCCATGAACCGCAACTCCAGCGAACCGCCCTGGGTCACCGGATCGCCATAGGCCACACTGCGGGCGCCGGTACGGGTGTTGAGCACCGGGATGGCCTGATCGCGGTCGATCACCAGCGAGACTTCGCTGACCAGGGGGTACACCCGTGTGACCTGGCCCAACACGCCCGATTCGTCCACGACCGGCGACCCGGCTTCGATGCCTTGGGCAAGTCCCCGGTCGATGATGATCTTGCGGGTGTAAGGGTCGGCGGCGTCGTAGAGGACCTCAGCCGGTTGCGCGCTCACGCTGAGTTGCTCCCGCAGCGCCAGCAGCTTGCGCAGGCGGTTGTTCTCCAGGGTCAGATGCTCGACCTGGTTGGATCGCAGGGCCTGCAATGCGAGCTTCTGGCGCGCTTCATCTTCAGTCTGCCGGGCCGACTTGACGGTGGAGACATAGGCGCCGGCGTTCTCTGCAAAGTAAACCGGCTGCATCAGCAGCCACTGCGCAGGATAGAGGATGGTGGCCGCCGTGGTCCGCAGCGGCTGGGAAATCTTCAGCCGCGTATCTGCGACCATCAGGAACAGGGCGAGCGCGCTGAAGAAGACCAGCTTGGAAAACGCCGACGGCCCCTGCTTGAAGAAGGGGGGTGGGGTTCGGTCGAGGGTTCCCAGTGGCATGGTGCTGACGGATTGTCCCAGTTTCAGAAGCTGAAACCGAAACGGGCGCCTGCGGCTTGCGGGCGAGGCGGCGGCGCCGCAACCCCGCGCTTATTCGCTGGTGAAAATGCTGCCCAGTCGGTCCATGCGTTCCAGCGCCATGCCGCAGCCGCGGACCACGCAGGTCAGGGGTTCTTCAGCCACCAGAACGGGCAGGCCGGTTTCTTCGGCCAGCAGGCGGTCCAGATCCCGCAACAGGGCGCCGCCGCCGGTCAACATCATGCCGCGGTCGGCAATGTCGGCACCGAGCTTCGGGGGGCGTATGTTCCAGGGCGGTCTTGACTGCGGAGACGATCTGGTTCAGCGGATCGGTCAGGGCTTCAAGAATTTCATTGCTCGAAATCGTGAAGCTGCGCGGCACGCCCTCGGACAGGTTGCGCCCCTTGACTTCCATTTCCTTGACTTCGGAGCCGGGGAAGGCCGAGCCGATGCTTTTCTTGATGGCCTCGGCGGTGGGCTCGCCGATCAGCATGCCGTAGTTGCGCCGGATGTAGTTGATGATGGCGTCGTCAAAACGGTCGCCGCCCACGCGCACGCTGCCCTTGTAGACCATGCCGCCCAGCGAGATCACCCCGACTTCGGTGGTGCCGCCGCCGATGTCCACGACCATGGAGCCGCTGGCTTCGCTGACGGGCAGGCCGGCGCCGATGGCCGCGGCCATCGGTTCTTCAATCAGATAGACCTCGGAGGCGCCCGCGCCCAGCGCCGATTCCCGGATCGCGCGGCGCTCCACCTGGGTCGATCCGCAGGGCACGCAGATGATGATGCGCGGGCTGGGTCGGAACACGCCACGCGGCAGCACCATCTTGATGAACTGCTTGAGCATCTGCTCGGTGACGGTGAAGTCGGCAATCACGCCATCCTTCATCGGGCGGATCGCCTCGATGTTGCCCGGCACCTTGCCCAGCATGGCCTTGGCTTCCTTGCCCACGGCCTGGATGGTCTTTTTGCCCTGCGGACCGCCTTCATGGCGGATCGCCACCACCGAAGGTTCATCGAGCACGATGCCTTTGTCGCGAACGACAATCAGGGTGTTCGCCGTGCCCAGGTCAATCGCCAGATCGGTGGAAAAGTACCGCCGGAAGGATCCAATCATCACAAGTCCTCTCGGGCATGACGGGCACATCGGCCCGGCATCGCCCCGTTATTCGATTCAAAAAATGTGTTTTCCGTGCAAATGGCGTCGCTTTCGCGGGCGTTGCACCAAAGGCGGGATAATACCGCATCGCCTGTGAATAACTCGGGTGTTGCAGCCCGGAATGTCACCTTTACATCTCGTTTCCGAAGCATTTTTCCCATGTCCCTGACACCCCAAGATATCGCGCGGATCGCCAATCTGGCCCGGCTTGAGCTCCAGCCCGATGAAAGCGAGCGCTTGCTTACACAGATCAATGGTTTCTTCAATATCGTGGAAACCATGCGGGCGGTGGATACCTCGGGCATCGAACCCCTGGCCCATCCGGTGGCAGCGATTCAGGATGTGGCCTTGCGCCTGCGCGACGACGTGGCCAGCGAGCCTGATCAGCGCGAAGCCAACCAGCGCAGTGCGCCGTCAGTGGAGCGCGGCCTGTTTCTCGTGCCCAAGGTGATCGAGTGAAGCGCCGCATATGACTCAGATCTCCAAACCCCTGCATGACCTGACCGTGGCTGAACTGGCGGGTCAACTGCGCGCACGCCAGGTATCGGCGGTCGAGGCCGCGCAACACTTTCTGGCGCGCGCCGCGTCGCATGCATCGCTGGGGGCTTATCTCGCGATGGATGAAGAAGTCACCCTGGCCCAGGCACGTGCCGCAGACGCGCGTCTGGCCGCTGGCACAGCGGGCCCCCTGGAAGGTGTCCCGATGGCGCACAAGGACATTTTTGTCACGAAAGACTTCCCCAGTACGGCCGGCTCCAGGATGCTGGAAGGCTATCGCTCGCCGTTCGATGCCACCCTGGTGCGCAAACTGGCCGAGTCGGGCGTCGTGACCCTGGGCAAACTCAACTGCGATGAATTCGCCATGGGTTCAGCCAACGAAAACTCCGCTTACCACCCGGTGCACAACCCCTGGGACCTCACGCGCGTGCCGGGCGGCTCGTCGGGTGGCAGCGCCGCCGCCGTGGCGGCGCGTCTGGTGCCTGCCGCCACCGGCACAGACACGGGGGGCTCGATCCGTCAGCCGGCCTCGTTCTGCGGCATCACCGGCATCAAGCCCACCTATGGTCGCGCTTCGCGTTACGGCATGATCGCGTTCGCGTCGAGCCTCGACCAAGGCGGACCGATGGCACGCACTGCCGAAGACTGTGCTTTGCTGCTCACGGCCATGTGCGGGCCGGATCCGGATCGCGACTCGACCTCGCTCGATGTACCCGCAGAGGATTTCACCCGCTCGCTCAATGATTCGCTCGACGGCCTGCGGATCGGTGTCCCGAAAGAGTTTTTCGGTGAAGGGCTGGCGCCGGACGTCCGCGCGACGGTGGATGCTGCACTCAAGGAATATCAAAAGCTGGGCGCGAAGCTGGTCGAAATCACGCTGCCGCGAACCGAGCTGTCCATCCCGGTCTACTACATCATTGCCCCAGCCGAGGCAAGCTCCAACCTGAGCCGCTTCGACGGCGTCAAGTTCGGCCACCGCGCCAGAAACTACACCGATCTGGTGGACATGTACAAGAAGACGCGGGCCGAGGGTTTTGGTGACGAGGTCAAGCGCCGCATCATGATCGGCACCTACGTGCTGAGCCACGGCTATTACGACGCCTACTACCTCCAGGCCCAGAAGATTCGCCGCATGATTGCCGACGATTTCCAGCAGGCCTTCAAGTCCTGCGACGTGATCGCTGGTCCGGTCGCACCCACGGTGGCGTGGAAGCTCGGTGGGCATGGCAACGACCCTCTGGCGGATTACCTGGCCGACATCTTCACGCTGCCTGCATCACTGGCCGGCCTGCCCGGCATGAGCGTGCCCGCCGGTTTTGGCGAAGGGGGGATGCCCGTTGGACTGCAACTGATAGGCAACTACTTTTCGGAGGGAAAGCTGCTGAACCTGGCACACCAACTTCAGCAAGTCACTGATTTCCATTCCCGCAAGCCCGAGGGAGTCTGAGCATGAAAACAACCCCAACCTCCCCCGCAAAGTCGCTGCTGGTCAGAGGCTACGAAGTCGTGATCGGCTTTGAGACCCATGCCCAGTTGGCCACCCAGTCCAAGATTTTCAGCCGCGCGCCCGTCGCCTTTGGCGCCGAACCCAATACCCAGGCATGCGCTGTGGATCTGGCGCTGCCAGGCACGCTGCCTGTGATGAACAGGGGGGCAGTGGAGCGCGCCATCGAGTTCGGACTCGCGGTCGGCTCGCACATTGCGCCGCGCAGCATTTTTGCGCGCAAGAACTATTTCTATCCCGACTTGCCCAAGGGGTACCAGATCAGCCAGTTCGAGATTCCAGTGGTGCAGGGCGGCGCGGTCGCTTTCTTCCTGGGCGACGAGAAGAAGACCGTTCGCCTGGTTCGAGCGCACCTTGAAGAAGATGCAGGCAAGTCGCTCCATGAGGACTTCATTGGCCAGAGCGGCATTGACCTGAACCGCGCAGGCACACCGCTGCTGGAGATCGTGACGGAGCCGGACATGCGTTCCTCCGCCGAAGCGGTGGCCTACGCGAAAGAGTTGCACAAGATCGTCACCTGGATCGGCATCTGCGATGGAAACATGCAGGAAGGCAGCTTCCGTTGCGACGCCAACGTTTCGGTGCGCAAGCCCGGGGAGGCGCTGGGCACGCGCCGCGAGATCAAGAACCTGAACAGTTTCAAGTTCATGCAGCAGGCGATGGACTACGAAATTCGATGGCAGATCGAACAGATCGAGGATGGCATCCCGATCCAGCAGGCCACAGTGCTGTTTGACCCGGAAACGGGCGAGACGCGTTCCATGCGGAGCAAGGAGGACGCGGCCGACTACCGCTATTTCCCCGACCCGGACCTGCCACCCCTGATGATCGGCACCGACTGGGTGGACCGGGTGCGCGCTGAAATGGCCGAGTTGCCACGGGTGATGGCCCAGCGCTTCGTGGCCGACTACGGTTTGCCTGAATACGATGCCACCACGCTGACGCAGAGCAAGGCGATGGCCGCCTATTTCGAAGCCACTGCCAAGGCATGCGGACAGCCCAAGCTGGCGAGCAACTGGATCATGGGCGAGGTGTCGCGCCGATTGAACGCGGGTGAATTGGGGATCGAGCAGTCCGCGGTCAGTGTGCTTCAGCTGGCAGGGCTGATTGCCCGCATTGCCGATGGCACGATCTCCAACAACGCAGGGCGCCAGGTTTTTGAGGCGCTGTGGAATGGCGAAGGTCAGGATGCCGACGCACTGATCGAAGCCATGGGCCTGAAGCAGATGAACGACGCCGGCGCACTGGAGGCCATCATCGATGCGGTGATCGCGGCCAACGCGGACAACGTGGCGCAGTTCAAGGCCGGCAAGGAAAAGGCCTTCAACGCGCTCGTGGGCCAGATCATGAAAGCCAGCAAGGGCAAGGCCAATCCGCAGCAGGTCAACGATTTGCTGCGGAAGAAACTGGGCTGAGCGCCCCTCCTGGAGCGCCCGTTCAACGCGCAGGCCTGGAGGCGCCGGTGCGTGCCGCTGGTGCCTTGGAAAGTGACCAGAGCTTCAGCAGTTTGACCAGATCCTCATCGAAACGGGCATTGACGCGCGCTTTCTCGGCTTCCTGGTCCGCGATGAAACGGGTCTGAATGCCGATGCTCTGCAGGTTTTCATCGACTTGCCGCTTCAAGGGGGCTGGCGCCTTGGAGGGATCCTTCTGGTAGAACTCCATTTCGGTCTCGATCACTTTTCGCTGCTGCTGCAATTCACCCATGCGTTTCGTTGCGGCCTTGGTGACCGCATCAACCTGGGCCAGCGCCTCGGCGCGCTCGGCATCATGCACCGCCCGGTTCGGATAGCGGACCAGCAGCGCGTGATCGCGCCGCTTTTCCTCGGCGCGCCGGGCGCGCTCTTCACCTGCTTCCCGTTCGCGTGCTTCGGCTGCTGCGCGTTCTTCGGCTGTCAGTGTCGGGCCAACTTTGCGCCGCACCGTACCGCTGGGGTTGAGCTCAAGCTGCTCCCTGTCCACACAATCGGCAATCGGCCGGTCGGACGTGATTTTTCGTCCTTTGCTGTCGGTGCAGGAGTAGATGCCTTGCGCGCTCACACTGGTCAGGACGGCACTCAGCAGAAGCGCTGCGGTCAGGGATGGCTTGAACCAAGATCTCACGTTAATCCTCATTCCACGCCGTAGCGCTGCCGGTATGCCAGAACCCGCTCATGGTGGACTTCCAGCCCGTCGCGGTGGTGCTGCGACAGATACTGCAGCAAATCGGCCAGCCGCGCAATCGCGCATACCTGCAATCCAAGCTGATCGCGGACATATTGCACGGCGCTGTGGTTCACGTCGAGACCGCCTTCCGTGGCTTTTTCCTGCCGGTCCAGCGCAATCGCCACGGCGTGGGGTGTGGCGCCCGCAGCGCGGATGATCGCGATGGACTCCCGCGCGGCAGTGCCGGCGGACATCACGTCATCGACGATCAGCACGCGACCCTTCAGGGGCGCGCCGACCAGGGTGCCACCTTCGCCATGGTCCTTGGCCTCCTTGCGGTTGTAGGCAAACGGGACGTTGCGCCCCAGGCGTGCCAGTTCGATGGCGACCGCGGCACCCAGCGGAATGCCTTTGTAGGCCGGACCGAAGATCATGTCGAATTCAATGCCGCTGGCGATCAGCGCTTTTGCATAGAATTGCGCGAGCCGGCCCAGCTTGGCGCCATCGTCAAACAAACCGGCATTGAAGAAATAGGGGGACAGGCGCCCCGCCTTGGTCTTGAACTCCCCGAAGCGCAGGACACCCGAGTCAACCGCAAACTGCACGAATTCCAGCGCCAGTGTGCTGTCTGCCACGGGCCCTTCATCAACCACCATAAGGCGTTCCTTGTTCAAGTTAACCAGCCTCAACCTCAACGGTATCCGGTCAGCCACCACCAAGGGGGTGGAGAACTGGCTGGCAAGGCATCGCCCGGATTGTATTTGTGTACAGGAGATCAAAGCCCAAGCGGACGACGTCAGCGGCCGTTTTGAGGAGCTGGCAGGCTTGAAAGGGCATTTCCAGTTTGCCGAGAAAAAGGGGTACTCGGGCGTCGGAATCTACAGCCGCCACGAGCCGAGCGAGGTGATCCAGGGGTTCGACTGCGCTGAGTTCGACGCCGAAGGGCGCTACGTTGAACTGCGGTTTGACTCGCCCGCCCGCAAGCTGTCGATCATCAGCGCCTATTTTCCAAGCGGATCCTCGGGCCCGGAGCGTCAGGCTGCCAAATTCCGGTTTCTGGAAGGCTTTTATCCCCACCTTGCCGGTCTGCGCGGATCGCGGGAGTTCATCCTGTGCGGCGACGTGAATATCGCTCACCAGCAAATCGACCTGAAGAATTGGCGTAGCAACCAGAAGAACAGTGGCTTCCTGCCGGAAGAGCGCCACTGGATGACCCAATTGCTTGAAGACGGGCGTATGGTCGACGTTTACCGCCGGCTTCAGCCCACCGCTACCGACGCGGCCTACACCTGGTGGAGCAACCGGGGGCAGGCCTATGCCAAGAACGTGGGCTGGCGACTGGACTACCACCTTGCCACGCCGGCAATCGCCGAGCTTGCGCGGTCAGAAGTGATCTACAAGGCCGAAAAATTTTCGGACCACGCACCGTTGACCATCGAGTACGAATTCACAGTCTGACCTGCACGCTCAGCCAAAGACTGCCTTGCTCAGGGCGAGGATTGCGTCGCGCTCCGCGGCCAGTTCATCCGGTTCGACCTGCGTGGGTTCTTCATTGAGGCGGGCGCGGTGCTGGACGCGGCGCAGTTCACGGTAAGCGCTCGCTGCAGCGCGACCCACGCCAGGCGGAAGCAGGCCGGCATCCTCGGCCCGCTGCATCAGTGCAATGTTGCCCACGTTGGCCGCAAGCTCGGAATGGGCGGCTGATTGGGACAGTACGAGGCATTGGATGGCGAATTCGGCGTCCACCATGCCGCCCGCGCTGTGTTTGACGTCGAATCGACCGGCGGGCACGGGATGCGCTGCGCGTACCTTGCTGCGCATGGTGACGATTTCATCATGGAGTGCAGGAACATCGCGTGGCGCACTGATCACCGCCAGGCGTACCGCGTCGAAACGTTCGCGCAGCGATTCACTGCCCAGAACAAAGCGGGCCCGCGTCATCGCCTGGTGTTCCCAGGTCCACGCGGTATTGCTGCCGCGCTGCTGCTGGTAGTCGGCATACGCCTTGAATGTCGTGACCAGCAGGCCCGAGCCGCCATTGGGGCGCAGCGCGGTGTCGATCTCGAACAGGTCGCCTTCGCCGGTTTTCACTGTGAGCCAATTGATAAGTTTGCGGACGAAGGCGGCGTAGGTTTCCGGCGCGCGCTCCGCGTCATCCTCATAGACGAACACGATATCGAGATCGCTGCCATAGCCGAGCTCCTTGCCGCCCAGTTTCCCGTAGCCAATGATGGCAAACTCCGGCTCATCGCGGTGCCGGTTGCGCAGTCGCGTCCAGCACCATCGCGCGGTGACACGCAGCACGACATCGGCCATCGCGCTCAGGTCGTCGGCAACCTGCTCGACGGTGAGGTGTCCCTCAACATCGCGCGCCAGCGTCCGGAAGACCTCGGCGTGGTGCGCGCGGCGCAACAGGTTGAGCAGGCTCTCCTCATCGTCCTCAGCAGTCCGGCGCAAGGCATTGCAACGATCCAGCAGTTCGCGCTCAAACTCGACGGCATCAAACCGCTGGTTCAACATGGCGTCGCTTGCCAGTTCGTCAATCACCCCCGGGTGCTGTAGCAGGTAGCGGGCCGGCCATCGCGCCGAGCCCAGCAGACGCAGCAGCCGCTCGTGAACAGAGGGGCGCTCCAGCAGCATGGCCAGGTAGCTTTCACGGCGCAGCAAGGGTTCGATCCAGTCGGCCAGGCGCACGGCAGCCTCTTCGCTCACGCGCCCCTCTGCGACCCATTGCGCGGTGCGCTGAACGAGACGGATCAGCCGGATCCGCGCATCATCGCGCAGTGCACTCACGCGCGGGTGATCTTGCCAGAGCGCAATGCGCTCGCGAAAACGCTGCGGCAATTGCCCAAGAAGGGCTTCGAACTCCGGAGGGACGTTTTTTCCGGCCCCGTTGCACCCTTTGCACGCCTTGTCCGTTTCGCCACCGAGCAGCTTGTCAAACTCCTGGGCGACCAGTTCCCTGTGACGATCCAGTTCGGTGAGGAACGGACAGCAACTCGGAAAGCCCATGGTGCGCGCAACCCAGTTCAGGCTGGTGTCATCGGTGGGCAGCACATGGGTCTGCTGATCTTCAAGATATTGAATGCGGTGCTCGACGCGGCGCAGGAACACATAGGCTGCCTGGAGTGCCTCCGCGGTGCTTGGCGCCATGAGGCCCGCGCGGGCGAGGCGTGGCAACGCATCGAGCGTCGGCCGGGTACGTAGTTCGGGGAACTGGCCGCCGCGCACCACCTGCAGCAGCTGGACGGTGAATTCAATCTCGCGTATGCCGCCGCGTGACAGCTTGACATCATTGGCGCGTTCGGGGTGCCCGGCGCTGCGTCTGGCCGCGTGCTCCCGAATCTGTCGATGCAGCGTGCGCAGCGATTCAAAGACGTTGTAGTCCAGGTAGCGGCGGAACACGAAGGGCAAGACGGTGGATTGCAGGGCGCGTGCCGAACCGGATTCAACGGCGGTGGCGGGGGCCACCACGCGGCTCTTCAGCCAGGCAAAGCGCTCCCACTCGCGGCCCTGCACCAGGAAGTACTCTTCCAGTGCTCCCAGCGACACGGCGGGCGGGCCGGAGTTGCCGTTGGGTCGCAAAGCCAGGTCCACACGAAACACAAAACCATGCTCGGTGGTCTCACCGATGAGGCTGTAGATCAGGCGCACGGCACGTGAAAAATACTCGTGATTGGAGATCCGCCCGCGACCTTCAGGCGTGCCGCTGGTCTCGCCATCCTCGTCAAACACGTAGATCAGGTCGATGTCGCTGGAGACATTGAGTTCCCGTGCGCCGAGTTTGCCCATGCCGACGACCCAGAGCTGCGCCCGCAGACCAGAGGGCGCTACCGGCATCCCATGGCGGGAATCAAGTTCTTCGAAGGCCTGGGCGCAGGCCCGGTTCAGCGCGAATTCGGCCAGTTCGGTGACGCTGCTCGTGATCACGCCCAAGGGCTGTTGCTGATTGCAGTCCAGCTCGATCAGGCGGTGCAGGACCAGTTGCCGAAGAATCCGCAACGCAGCGCCGGTCTCGGCGCCCTGAGCACGTAGTGCGTCAAAAGCCAGAGAAAGCGTCGCGTGGTTGGGAGCGCCGGTGGGCAGCATGGGAAGCTGCGCCTCGTAGCGGCGCTGCAATCGCTGGTAGAAGCCCGAACCCGGTGCCATGGCTGTCGCGACTGCCTCATCGGCCGATAACCCTGTCGGGATGCTTTGCAGTGATGTTTCGCCTGCGCCGCCGGTCATAATTCCTGTCATATCCAAGTGCCCAATGAATGACTTGACGCCGCCCCCGTTGCCTGTAATCCGGGCATCCGCTTTTGCGATGCGCTGGCTGCTACGGCTTTTGCTGGCGTTGCTGGCATTGCTGGTCGTGCTCTGGGGAGTTCTCCACTACTTCATTGTGCCCCGGATTGCCGACTTTCGCCCGAGGCTCGAAGCAATCGCCGGGAGTGTGATCGGTGTGCCCGTCCGGGTGGGCCAGATCACCGCTTATTCTGGCGGCCTGATCCCCTCGTTCGAGTTGCGCGAGGTGCAACTGCTCGATGCGCAGGGGCGCACCGCCCTGGAGTTGCCACGCGTCCTGGCTGCGGTGTCATGGACCTCCGTGTTCCGGTTTGATTTCGACCAGCTCTTCATCGATCAACCCACGCTGGAAATTCGCCGCACGGCGGATGGTCGCGTCTTTGTTGCCGGGCTGGACGTGAGCAGTGGCCCGCGCGGCCCGGACACGCCTTTGGCCGACTGGTTTTTCTCCCAGCGCGAGTTTGTCGTTCGGGGTGCGACCGTGCGTTGGGTCGACGAGCAGCGCAAAGGCGACCCACTGGAACTGGGGGCTCTGGAGTTCGTCTCGCGCAATGGCGCACGCAGCCATGACATCCTGATTGAGGCCACACCGCCTGCCGAATGGGGAAATCGCTTCCAGATCGTGGGCAAATTCCGCCGACCCTTGCTCTCCTTGCATGCCGGTCGTTTGGCAGACTGGGACGGCCAGTTTTTCGCGGACTTCACGCGTGTGGACGTTTCGCAGCTTCGTCGTCATGTCAATCTGGGCGACGCGGTCGAGTTGCACGAAGGGCACGGCGCAGTGCGCGCCTGGATCGATGTAAGCGGCGGGGAATTCAGGGGCGGTACCGCTGATCTGGCCCTCGCCAACTTCAACGCAACCTTGGGCCCTGGCCTTGATCCGATGGACCTGAAGTCGTTGGCGGGGCGGGTCGGCGGCAAGTGGCAGACGGGCGGATTCCAGCTGTACACGGAAGGTCTGCAGTTCCAGACGCGTGAGGGCTTGAACTGGCCCGGGGGCAATGTGTCGATCTCGCACATCCTGGCCCAAGGGCGTGAGGCTGAAAAGGGTGAATTGAAGGCCGATCGCCTCGATCTGGCGGCACTGAGCCAGATCGCCAGTCGTCTTCCCCTGGGCACGGCGACTCACGCGGCCCTTCAGGCCCATCCGGTCAAGGGCCTGGTGGAGACCGTCCAGGCGCGCTGGCAAGGCCCTGCGGACGCCTGGGACAAGTACGAGGTGCGCGGGCGTGTGTCGGGGCTGGAGGTGGCCGGAGGGTCGCCAGCCCCGCAAGCCCAGCCTGCAGCAAGCGGTGTTGAGACGCCACCTGCCCCGGGTGTGCCGGGCATTCGAGGCGCGACAGTGGATATTGACATGAGCCAGGCGGGCGGCAAGGTGCGCCTGGTCATGGAAAAGGGCGCACTGGAACTGCCGGGTATCTTTGAAGACCCGCTGCTTGCGTTCGATCGCCTGAGCGCTGACGCACAGTGGCAGGTCCAGGGCGACCGCATTGTGGTCCAGCAGTTGAGCACGAAGTTTGCCAATGCCGACGCGGAGGGCGAGTTTTCCGGCAACTGGCAGACCAGCGATCCGGCGCGGTCCGCCGGCCGATCAAGGTTTCCAGGTGTGCTCGATCTCAAGGGGCAGTTCAGTCGCCTGAATGGCGCCCAGGTTCACCGGTATCTGCCGCAGGGCATTCATGCCGATGTGCGGCACTACGTGCGCGATACGGTCCTCCAGGGCGACGTCAGCAATATGGCAGTCCGGATTCGTGGCGACCTGTACGACGTGCCTTTTGCTGATCCGAAGCAGGGGGAGTTCCGTTTCGCGGGCAAAGTGCGCAACATCGAATACGCTTTCGTGCCGCCTGTCAGCCAGCCTGCCGGCCAGGCGCCGTGGCCGGTGTTGACGGACCTTTCGGGCGAGCTGGTTTTTGACGGTGCCAGCATGCGGGTTATTGGCGGAACAGGCCGCATCGCGGAAGCGGCGGGTCTGCAGTTACAGCGGATCGAGGCGAAGATCCCTGACTTCATGAACACCGTTACCGTGGTTGTCAGTCTGGACGCATCGGGTCCGGCCACGAGCTTGCTGGGCGTCGTCAACAACTCCCCGATCGGCGACATGACCGGCAAGGCCGTGTCGCGAACCACGGCGACCGGTGACCTCGCCTGCCGTGTGCAGCTGAATCTGCCGATCAATGCGTTGGAGAAATCGAAAGTGCGGGGCAGTGTCACGCTGGCCGGCAACGATGTACGGATGACGCCGGAGACGCCCTTGCTGGGCAAGGCGCGTGGCGTGGTGACATTTTCGGAGTCGGGCTTTTCAATCGCCGGCGCGCAGGCGCGCATGCTGGGCGGCGATCTGAAGCTGGACGGCGGCAGCCGCCTCCCGACGGCCGCTCCCCTGGCCGGGGACGAAGCTTCGGTGGTCTTGCGAGCCCAAGGCAGCATCACGGCCGAAGGCCTGCGTCAGGCACCGGAGCTCGGATTTGTCGCGCGGCTTGCGCAAAGCGCCACGGGCGGCACGACCTACTCGGGCGTTCTGGGCTTCCGCCGGGGGGTGCCGGAGCTGACGGTTTCGAGCAATCTTCAGGGCCTGGGCCTGGACTTGCCGGTGCCGCTCAGAAAAGCGCCAGATGCATTGCTTCCCTTGCGCTTCGAAAACACGCTGATGGGGGATCCAGCCCCGACAGGGTCCTCCGGGGCGCAGGGACTGAAAGACCAGTGGCGACTGGATCTGGGCAACTCCCTCACAGTGGCCTATGTCCGGGATATCTCCGGGACAGAGCCTCGGGTACTGCGGGGCAGCATCGCCGTCGGCCTGGCGCCGGGCGAGTCCGCACCCATGCCCCCGGAGGGCGTGGTGGCCAACATCAACCTGGCAAGCGTCAATTTCGACGCCTGGGCGGCGGCTTTGTCCAGGGCGTCGGGCGTTCCGCTCGCGGCCCCGGTCGCACCCACCGCCAGGGGCCCGGCGGCGCTGGGCTACCTGCCGACGGTGATGGCCGTGCGGGCGGCGGAGCTGACGGTGGGTGGGCGCCTTTTCCGCTCGGTGGTCGTCGGCGGCGGACGGGATGACCTGACCTGGCGGGCCAACGTGAGCGCGGACCAGCTCAATGGCTACGTGGAATACCGCCAGCCCTCTCCGGCAGGCGCAGGCCGTGTCTACGCCCGCCTGGCCCACCTCACGATCGAGCCCGAGACCGGCACCCAGGTCGAGGCCGTGCTCGAGCAGCAGCCGGCCTCGATCCCGGCGCTGGACATCGTGGTGGAGGATTTCGGGGTTCGCGGCAAGAAGCTGGGGCGCGTGGAGATCGAGGCCATCAACCGGGGCGGCGGTGCCGGCCCTTCGGACGGCGGGGTGCGCGAATGGCGCCTCAACAAGTTCAATGTTCTCGTGCCCGAGGCTTCATTCACGGCGACCGGCAACTGGGCCGTCGCGAGCCCGCCGCCGGGCGAAGCCACGGTCTCCCGGTCTCAACGCCCGGCCGATGACCGGCGGCGCACCACGATGAATTTCAAGCTCGCCATGAGTGACTCCGGCACCTTGCTGGAGCGCTTTGGCATGAAGGGCGTGATCCGGCGCGGTGCCGGCAAGCTTGAAGGCCAGGTGGCCTGGGCCGGCTCACCCTTGTCGCCGGACTTTCCGACGCTTGGCGGGCAATTCAATGTAAACGTCGAGAGTGGTCAGTTCCTCAAGGCCGACCCCGGCCTCGCCAAACTGCTCGGCGTGCTGAGCCTTCAGTCTTTGCCCCGGCGCATGGCGCTGGACTTCCGCGACGTGTTCAGCGAGGGCTTTGCCTTTGATTTCGTGCGCGGCGACGTGACGATCGAGCAGGGCATTGCCGCTACCAACAATTTGCAAATGAAGGGCGTGAACGTGGCTGTGCTGATGGACGGACGCGCCGACATTGCGCGCGAGACGCAGGACATCCGGGTCGTTGTCGTGCCGGAGATCAACGCCCTCACCGCCTCACTGGTGGCCACGGCGATCAACCCAGTCCTGGGCCTGGGCACGTTCCTGGCTCAACTCGTTCTGCGCCAGCCGCTGATACAGGCGGCGACCCAGGAGTTTCGGGTGGATGGCAGCTGGGCAGATCCACGGGTGACCAAGGTGACCGCCCGCACGGCCACCCCGGACAATCCGGCCGCAGCCAGACCATGAAGGTCGCAGCCATCCAGATGGTCTCGTCCACCCGGGTGGACGACAACCTGGCCCGCGCCAGTGCGCTGCTGGCGGACGCCGCCGCACAGGGCGCCGAACTCGCCGTGCTGCCTGAGTATTTCTGCCTCTTGGGTCGGCGCGATACCGACAAGCTGGGCGTACAGGAGGCGTTTGGTGCCGGGCCCCTGCAGACCTTTCTGGCCGGATTGGCGCGTGAACTCGGGCTCTGGATCGTTGGCGGCACGGTGCCACTGTCGATTGAATGCGCCATATCACCCGCTACGCAGGTATCCAACAGCTCACTGGCCTTCGCGCCTGACGGTCGCTGCGTCGCGCGCTACGACAAGATGCACCTGTTCCGTTTTGACAGTGGCGACGAGCAATTCGACGAGACGCGTGTCCTCCAGCCGGGTGCCACGCCCGTGCTGTTCGAGCTGCCTTCGCGCGACGGGCACATCTGGCGTGTTGGCATGAGCGTTTGCTATGACCTTCGTTTCCCCGAGCTGTACCGCCACTACGCCGCACAGGGGGCGGACGTCATGCTGGTGCCCAGCGCCTTCACGCACACCACGGGGCAGGCGCACTGGGAGCTGCTGCTGCGCGCGCGGGCTGTTGAGAACCTGACCGGCATCGTGGCCCCGGCTCAAGGTGGCCTGCACGAGAACGGACGTCGTACCTGGGGCCATTCCATGATCGTGGACCCCTGGGGTGTGATCCTGGGGCAATGCCCGCAAGGTGAAGCGGTGGTGATCGCTGAACTGGATGCCCGGCGCGTGGCGCAGTGCCGCGCGCAGCTGCCCGCGCTTGCGCATCGCCGGCTGTGAAAACCCCTGGCATTCCGACATGGCTGCGGCTCACTTCGGCAGATCGGCGCTGGTCGCTATGGGCCTTGCTCATCATGCTGGTAGCGGCCCTGCTGGGCATGCTGGTGTGGCTCGCCGGGCGCTACGAGATCAGCCAGGTGCAAACCGCGCTGGAGCGTGACACAGGCGATGCGGTCAGCGATATCCGCGGTGCTCTCACACGAAACGTGCAGGGCCTGCAGTCGCTTTACGCGGGCAGTCCCACGCCGGGTAGCTGGACAGTCGAGGCCGCGGCCCTGCTCCACGAACATCGGGAGTGGGTCCGGCTGGAGTGGCGCGACCCGGGCCTGGCTGTTCTCGCGCAGGTCGACACACCGTACCGGACACCCGTTTTCGACCGCCTGGGGCGCGAGAACGCAAAGGCCGATGTCGCGCTGGCCTGCGCCGCGGCCCGCAAGTTCAATGGCGCCGCCTATTCAGGCAGCTACTTCGTGCCCCTTTCGGACGGGCTTGGCATGGAGGTCATGGAGATGTGCATGCCGCTGGTCGCTGCCGGACGGCTCAGCGGCTACGTCGTCGCCACGTATTCGCTGCAGGACATGCTGTCGGAGCTGATTACCAAGTCCTACACCCGCAGCCAGGAGGTGTCGTTTACAGAGCCAGACGGCACGCGCCTGGCATTGCATGGCACCGTGCGCCGGGGCAATCGCGTGTTCACGGCCCAGCAGTTGCTCGACTTGCCCGGCAACACGCTGGTGCTGCGCATGGATGGCTGGCGCGGTGCCCCGGACCTTTTCCCCAACGTGCTCACGGCACTGGTCACGGCCATGTCGATTGCCCTGGTTTCGGTGCTGGTGCTGCTGGGCAAGG
This sequence comes from uncultured beta proteobacterium, assembly GCA_963726365.1. GTDB lineage: Bacteria > Pseudomonadota > Gammaproteobacteria > Burkholderiales > Burkholderiaceae_C > JAABQG01. Next base: position 95,387 of record CAVSCI010000020.1, read on the forward strand.
ACATGCGACGCCGCCTGAGAGCCGAACACGACCTGGCCGATGCGCTGGCTTTCCGCAAGGCCATGGAGGACTCGCTGGTGACCGGCCTGCGTGCGCGGGACCTTGCGGGCCGCACCACCTATGTCAACCCGTCGTTTTGCCGGATGGTCGGTTTTTCGGCCGATGAGTTGCTGGGCCGCGGCACGCCGGCGCCCTACTGGCCACCCGAGATGGCGGGTGAATATCAGCAACGCCAGGCGATCCGGCTGGCGGGCAATTCGCCGCGTGAGGGTGTGGAATCCGTTTTCATGCGAAAGGACGGCAGCCGGTTTCCGGTGCTCATCATCGAAGCCCCTCTGATCAACGTGCTGGGCAAGCAGACCGGCTGGATGAGTGCCCTGCTCGACATCAGCGAGCAGCGCCGGATCGAGGAACTCTCACGCGCCAGCCAGGACCGCCTGCAGGCCACCGCGCGCCTGGCCACCGTCGGCGAGATGGCTTCGCTGCTGAGCCATGAGCTCAATCAGCCCCTGGCGGCCATCGCCAGCTATGCCACCGGTTCGATCAATCTGTTGGAGGTTGCGCAGGGCGAGCCTGCGCAGGCCATGCCGCACACCCTGTCGGATCTCCACATGGCGATGGGACGCATCGCCGAGCAGGCCGAACGGGCTGGCAAGGTCATCAAGAGCGTTCACGACTTCGTGCGCCGCAGAGACCAGTCCCGCGAGGCGGTGCCGGCGCAGGCGTTGCTGGATGACATCATGCCGCTGGTCCAGCTGCAGGCGCGCAAGCTGCAGGTTCGCGTGGCGATGCAGCTTGAGGGAGGACTGCCGGATGCGCTGTGCGACCGCACCATGGTCGAGCAGGTGCTGCTCAACCTTGCGCGCAATGCCATGCAGGCGATGGACCTGCCCGGCCTGCGCGAGCGAGAATTGCTGTTCCGGGTGCGGCGTGCCGCCTCCGCCGAAGGCAACCGGTGGCTGGAGTTCGCCGTTGTCGACGGGGGCCCTGGCATCCCGGACGAAGTGGCCCGGCAGCTGTTCACTCCCTTCTACACCACCAAGACCGAGGGCATGGGGCTGGGCCTGAGCCTGTGCCGCACCGTGGTGGAGCAGCACGGCGGGTACCTGGACTTCACGCCCCGTGTGCCGCAGGGTACGGTATTCCGTTTCACGTTGCCTGCGGCGCCAGACCGGCCGGCGGGCGCGGCCTCGATAGAATGATTTCATGCAACCCGTCCTGAACGGCCTGGTCTTCATCGTCGATGACGATGCCAGCGTGCGCGAGGCGCTGGCCTGGCTGTTGCGCACGCGCCGCCTTCTGAGCCAAGCCTTTGACAGCGCCGAGGCCTTCGAGCGCATGGCCGGCGACCCGGGCGCTCGCCTGGGCACCCAGCCGGCATGTCTCCTGCTTGACGTGCGCATGCCCGGCATGAGCGGCCTGGCCTTGTTCGAGCGCCTGATCGAGCGGGGCCAGGCCGAGGTTCTGCCCGTGATTTTTCTGACCGGCCATGCCGATGTGCCCACGGCGGTGGATGCAGTCAAGCGAGGCGCTTTCGACTTTTGTGAAAAGCCTTTCTCCGACAATGCACTGGTGGATCGCATCGAACAGGCGCTGGAACTCTCCGCACAGGTGCTGGAGGCGCGTGTCCAGAAGGCGCGCCTGCAAAGCCGCCTGACCGAGCTGACCGAGCGCGAACGCGACGTGATGCGCCTGGTGGTCGAGGGCCTGGCCAACAAGCTGATTGCCGATCAGCTTGACATCAGCGTGCGCACGGTGGAAGTCCATCGCGCCCGGGTGTTCGACAAGATGGACGTCAAGTCGGCGGTTGAACTTGCCAATTTGCTACGTTAAACGCAGCAAGCAAAGACCATTTCACGCTGGGTAAAGGCTATTTTTTTCCTGAATCCAGAGTGTGAACTTCGTCCGCGGCATCGGGCGCCGGGGTGCCCGGCAGTTCGCCACGCTTTCGCCCCGCGAACATCGTCCACCACACGATCAACACCAGCAGCAGCAGTGCGCCCAGCGCTTCAAGCAAAATCAGACCCATGAAACGACTCCTGTGGCGCATTGTTGGTTTGGCCATTGTAGGAATGCTGGCCAGTTGCGCATCGTCGCCGCCGCATGCCCCCGCGCCCGCCGGGACAACGCTGGCCGGCGACGACTCGGCACCCCTGCCGCCGGCCTTGCTCCAGCCGAAAAGCCGTTGGGTGCCTGTGCGCTGGGCCGAATTGCCGGGTTTTCAGGACGATGCCTCGAATGAAGGCTGGAATGCCTGGCTCAAGAGCTGCGAGCGACCGGGCCCGGCGCTGGCGCCTTTGTGTGGCGATGTGCGACGCATGAGCCTTGCCACGAACGACGAGCAGCGTGCCTGGCTGCGCGAGCGCCTGCAGCCCTACCGCGTGGAGCCCCTGTCAGGCAAGACCGACGGGTTGCTGACCAGCTATTACGAGCCAGTTTTCGAGGCTTCACGGGTGGAGAAGGCGGGATTCCAGGTGCCGCTGTACCGCCCGCCCGCTGGCCTGGGCGCGCGCAAGCCCTGGTACTCCCGCCAGCAGATCGACACCCTGCCCGAGGCGCGCGCCGCGCTGGCCGGGCGTGAAATCGTCTGGCTGGCCGACCCGATCGACGCGTTGGTGTTGCAGATCCAGGGTTCGGGGCGCCTGCGCGTGACCGAGCCTGACGGCAGCGTGCGCCTGGTTCGCCTGGCCTTTGCCGCCACCAACGACCAGCCTTACCAGAGCGTGGGACGCTGGCTGATGGACCAGGGCGCAACGCGCGATGCCACCTGGCCCGGCATCAAGGCCTGGCTGGCGAAGAACCCCCAGCGCACCCAGGCGCTGTTGTGGAGCAATCCGCGCGTTGTCTTTTTCCGCGAAGAGCCGCTCAGCGGGCTGGACGCCGCCTTCGGTCCGCGCGGCGCGCAAGGCGTGCCCTTGACCCCTGGCCGGTCTATCGCCGTGGACCCCGGCAGCATCCCCTACGGCACGCCGGTGTGGCTGGCTTCCAGCGGACCGCAGGTGAACCTGCAGCGCCTGGTGCTGGCGCAGGACACTGGCAGCGCCATCACAGGCGCGGTGCGGGCCGACTACTTCGCCGGCTGGGGCCCGGAGGCGGGCGAACTGGCCGGACGGCTCAAGCAGCCGCTCAGGCTCTGGGTCCTGTGGCCCAAGGCGCCGGGCGGCCGCCCATAGTGCTTCGCCGGCTGCGGCACCCGACGGGCCACATACGCGACTGAGGCCACGGATGGTGGTGCACCAGCGCCAGCGCCGGCCTGTCATCAGCGTTTCATATTCCGGCAACAGACTTCCTCGGGTGTTCACTCATCCCACTGGAGTCTCTTTCCCATGAAAAACGCATCCGATTTCTCCCGCCGCCGTCTCCTGCAACTCTTGTCGAGTGCCCCCATGATGCCGCTGACCTCATCGCTGGCCGGCGCCTCCGTGCTGCTGGCCGGTTGTGGGGGCGGGGACAACGCAGTGGCTGCGCCGGTGACCGCACCGCTGACCCCACCCGTGGTCGCGCCCAGCCTGTCCAGTGTCAGTTTCAGCTCCATCCCGGCCCCCACGCTGGTCAACGCCGCCGCCATGGCCACCACCACCGTCGGCTCGGTCATGACGGCCACCTTCAGCGACGCCAGCAAGCTCGACTTCAAGCTCGCCTTCCAGCCCTTCTTCATCACCGGCGACCTGGTGCCTGACGGCAACGGCGGAAAAACCCTCGCCGGCGCTTACTACGACATCTACAACCAGCCCATCATCGATGCGACGGTGACCGGCAAGGAGCGTCAGTACTTCTCTGATTCGCCCGATGGCACCTCGCTGTTGAGCGTGCCCGGTGCCAAGGTGGCCGGCGTCAAGGGCAACACGGTGTTCGCCGTGGTGCAATTCGAATACGCCACCTGGGCCCAGGACGGCGTAACCGGCATGTACGGCAAGCTGCCCTCGCCGATCGCCGTGCTCACGCTGGACCAGGACACCAGCACCGGAAAGCTCTCGCTGGTGAAGTACCACAACGTGGACACTTCCGGCGTGCATGGCCTGTGGATCACCTGCGGCGCCAGCCTCTCGCCTTGGGGCACCCACCTCTCCAGCGAGGAGTACGAGCCCAACGCATTCACCGCTTCGACCGATGCGCAGTTCAAGGCCTTCAGCAAGAACCTCTACGGCAGCGAGACCTCTGCCAACCCGTACCACTACGGACACATGCCCGAAGTCACCGTCAACGCCGACGGTACGGGCTCCATCAAGAAGCATTTTTGCCTCGGCCGCATCTCCCACGAACTGGTGCAGGTCATGCCGGACAACCGCACCGTGCTGATGGGTGACGACGCCACCAACAGCGGCTTGTTCTTGTTCGTGGCGGACAAGGAAAAAGACCTGTCCGCAGGCTCGCTCTATGTGGCCAAGGTCGGCGCTGGCTTCAGTCTCGACCCGGCCGCTGCCGCCGCCCCGCTCACCTGGATCAAGCTGGGATCGGCCACCAGCGCCGAGATCAACCGGATGGCCAATACCTTGAAACCCACCGACATCATGGATGTCAAGACCACCGACCCTCTGGATGCGACTTACACCAAGGTCAACGCCAATGGCAAGACCGAGTGGATCAAGCTGGTGGCCGGCATGGAAAGGGCAGCGGCCTTCCTGGAAACCCATCGTTACGCCGCGCTGGTCGGCGCGTCCATGGGCTTTTCCAAGATGGAGGGCACGACCGTCAACATCAAGGACAAGGTGGCCTACTCTGCCTTGCAGAATTGCCGTGACTCGATGGTCGCCGGCAACGCCTTCAACACCGCCGGCAACGGGATCTCCATTCCCAAGGCATTGAACGCCGGGGCTGTCATGGCGCTCAATCTGAGAGGCGGACTCCAGGACGACAAGGGTGTTGCCATCAACAGCGAGTGGATGCCGGTGGACACCCGGGCACTGCTCATCGGCGAGGACATCGCGGCCGACGCGCTGGGCAACACCGCCAACCCCGACAAGGTCGCCAACCCCGACAACCTCAAGTTCTCCGAGAAGATGCGCACCCTGTTCATCGGCGAAGACAGCGGCCAGCACGTCAACAACTTCCTGTGGGCCTACAACGTCGACACTAAAGTGCTGTCGCGCGTCATGTCGATTCCGGCGGGAGGCGAATCGACCGGCCTGCACGCGGTGGACGAGCTCAATGGCTGGACCTACATCATGAGCAACTTCCAGCACCCCGGTGACTGGGGCGGAATCCACAACGTCGTCAAGGCCACGCTCGATCCGCTGCTCAAGGCCAGCTACAAGGACAAGTTCGGCGCTGCCGTGGGTTACCTCACCGGCGAGCTGACGCAGGCGAAGCTGTCGAAGGCGTGAGGCCTTCGCGGCACTGAAAGCATGACCAGAAGCAGTTGACTCCGGCCTGGCCGGTTGCCCGGCCCTTGCAAGGGGCCGGGCTTTTTATTCTTGGGGCCGGACGGGGTAAGTTCAAATACCGTAGCATTGAAGCTCGATCGGACAGTGGAAAATTGCGTATCAGTTCGAAATTTCCCGGCCATGAGGGCTGTGGCACGACGGTGCTTCTGGTCCCGCGCGTCGGGGGGTACGCCGTCGAAAGTGCGTCCATCGGGCTGCCCACGCGTTACCATGCTTTTCTTTCAACCTTCGACCATCCCATTCGCACCCCATGGAGGCCTCCAACCCCCGCATTTCCCGTGACACCTCGCCCGACGGACCGTGTCTGCGGGTGCTGGGCCGCTGGACGGCGGCGCAGCTGACTCTGCCAGGGGTGTGGGATGGCGTGGAAGCCAGCCTGAAAGCGCAGGCGGCGCAGGGCGCGGCTGGCTGGGACCTGCGGGCCCTGCAGCGGCTCGATCACCTGGGCGCACAGGTTCTCTGGAACCATTGGGGCCGGCAATGGCCTGCGCGCATCGAGGTGCTCGCCGACCAACGCGCCATGCTGGAGCGGGTGGCCCGCTATGCCATCGCACCCCCCCCCTACCGTCCGCGCACGCTGTGGGAGCGCTTCGTCCGGCTGGGCGAACTGGTGCTCAAGGTCACCGACCACGCCCAGGACCTGTTGCGCCTGATCGGCCAGCTCATGCTCGACCTGATGCGCCTGGTGCGCGCCCCGCGCGACGGTCCCTGGCGCGATGTCACCGGGCACATCTTTCACATCGGCGCCACTGCGCTGCCGATCACCGCGCTGGTCGGCTTCCTGATCGGCGTGGTGCTGGCCTACCTCACCTCGCAGCAGCTGCGCCTGTTCGGCGCGGAGATCTATATCGTCAACATCCTGGGGCTGTCGCTGATCCGCGAGCTCGGGCCGGTGCTGGCGGCGGTGCTGATCGCGGGGCGCTCCGGCTCGGCCATCACCGCGCAGATCGGCGTGATGCGCGTGACCGAGGAGCTCGACGCGATGCTCGTCATGGGCATCCCCCAGGGCTTCCGGCTGGTGATGCCGCGGGCGCTGGCCATGGCGTTGGCCATGCCGCTGATCACCCTGTGGACCACGATTTCGGCGCTGGTCGGCGGCATGCTGGCGGCCGATCTGGTGCTGGGCATCACGCCGTCGTACTTCATCAACAACCTGCCACGCGCGGTGATGGTCAGCAACCTCTGGCTGGCCATGGGCAAGTCCGTGGTGTTCGGCCTGCTGATCGCGCTGATCGGCTGCCACTATGGCCTGCGCGTCAAGCCCAACACTGAAAGTTTGGGGCAGGGCACCACGGCTTCGGTGGTCACCTCCATCACGGTGGTGATCCTGATCGACGCGCTGTTTGCCGTGATCTTCAAGAACATCGGGATCTGACGCATGACGTCGCTGCCCGCCACCGCACCCGACACCGCCGCCGCGCCGGCCCTGGTGCGCCCGCCCGTGGTCGAGATCCGCGGGCTGTGGTCGGTGTTCCATACCGCGGGCGTGGATGTGGTGGTGCACAAGGACCTGAACCTGACGGTGCCGCACGGCGAGGTGCTGGCCATCGTCGGCGGCTCCGGCAGCGGCAAGACGGTGCTGCTGCGCCAGATCCTGGGCCTGCAGACGCCCTCGCGCGGCAGCGTCACGGTACTGGGCAAGCCGGCGGCGGTGCTCGGCGCCAAGGGCGCGGCCAGCCGCGTGGGCATGCTGTTCCAGCACGGTGCGCTGTTCTCGGCCTTCACGGTGCTGGAGAACATCGCCTTTGCGCTGCGCGAGCTCAGGTGCCTGCCCGACGACCTGATCCGCGACGCGGCGCTGCTCAAGCTGCAGATGGTCGGCCTGGACGCGAAACATGCGCACAAGATGCCGGCCGAGCTCTCCGGCGGCATGATCAAGCGCGTGGCGCTGGCGCGTGCGCTGATCATGGACCCGCCGCTGCTGCTGCTCGACGAGCCCACGGCCGGGCTGGACCCCGAGAGTGCCGACGCCTTCTGCAACCTGCTGCGCTCGCTGCACCACGAGCTGGGCCTCACCGTGGTGATGGTGACGCACGACCTGGACACGCTGTTCGAGCTCAGCACCCGGGTGGCGGTGGTGGCGGACCAGAAAATCATTGTCAACGCCCCGCCGCGCGAGGTGATTGCCTTCCCGCACCCCTTCATTCATGATTTTTTCCTCGGCGAACGAGGCCAGCGCGCGATGGAATTGCTGCGCGAATACCCGTTCACGGTGTAAAAAGGAACCCCTATGGAAAACAAAGCCCATGCTCTGGCCGCCGGCGCCTTTGTGCTGATCGTGGCAGCGCTGCTGGTGGCCATGGCCTGGTGGCTCAGCCGCGAAGGTGGCGTGCGCGTGAACTACGAGCTCAGTTCGCGCGATTCCGTCTCTGGCCTGAACCTGCAGGCCACGGTGCGCTTCAAAGGGGTACAGGTCGGCAAGGTCACCGCCATCAGCTTCGACCCCAAGGTGCCCGGCAACGTGCTGGTGCGCATCGCGGTGGATACGAATGCGCCCATCACCCAGGCCACCTTTGGCACGCTCGGCTACCAGGGCGTCACCGGCATCGCGCATGTGCAGCTCGACGACGGCCCCGGCCCGAAGACCCCGCTGGTGTCGGTTGATGGCGAAGTGCCGCGCATCCCCATGCGCCCCGGTCTGATGGGGCGCATCACCGACCAGGGCACCCAGGTGCTGGTGCAGGTGGAAGAGGCCACGCGCCGCATCAACAAGCTGCTGTCTCCGGAAAACCAGCAGCTGCTGATGGGCGCGGTGGGCAACGCCAGCGAGGCCGCCCAGGGCTACCGCCTGCTCGCCGAGGACCTGCGCGCCCTGCTGCAGGCGCCGCCTGGCGTGGCGAAGGTTTCGGTGCCGGAGTTGCTGAACACGACCCGCGGCACGCTGCAGTCGCTGCAGGCCACCTCCGACGAAACCCGCCAGACGGTCAAGCGCCTCAACGAAAAAGGCGGCGCGGTGGACCGGCTCGCCGAAGGCGTGGACGCGCTGGCCCAGAGCGCCGGCACCCTCAACGCCACCACACTGCCCCGCCTGAACCGCATGAGCGACGACGCCACGCGCGCCGCGCGCCAGCTTGGCCGCACCGCCGGCAACCTGAGCGAGAACCCGCAATCCCTGTTGTACGGCAACGGTCCCGTGGCGCCCGGCCCGGGAGAACCCGGCTTTTCCTCCCCCATGTCCGCACGTTGAGAAAGCCCCCGATGAAAGCGCTGCTGAACAAGACTTCTTTTTTGATAGCTGGTGACGGCCATCGCACGCTGGGATGGGCGGGTATTTTCCTCTCAATCCTGCTGCTGGGAGGCTGCAGCGCCCTGCCGGACAAGCCGGTGCGTCCCGCCGTCTACGACTTCGGCCCCGGCCTGGCGGCCAAGCCGGTGTCCACGCCGGCCGAGGCCTTGCCACCGCTGCTGCTGGCGGAGATCGAGGCGCCGGCCGCCTTCGATGGCACCGCCGTGCTGTTCCGCCTGGCCTACGCCGATGTGCAGCAGCTGCGCCCCTACGCGCAGGCGCGCTGGAGCATGCCGCCGGCGCAGCTGGTGCGCCAGCGCCTGCGCGACCCGCTCAGCCAGCAGCGCGTGGTGCTCAGCCCCGCCGAAGGGCCGGCCGCGGTCATCCTGCGACTGGAGCTGGAGGAATTCACCCAGGTGTTCGATGCGCCCGATCGTTCGGTGGGCCTGGTGCGCCTGCGCGCCACGGTGCTGGAGACCGCGGGCGGGCGCGAGCGCCTGGTGGCCCAGCGCCGCTTCACCGTCCAGCGGCCGGCGCCCAGCGCCGACGCCCCCGGCGGTGTGCGCGCCCTCACCGCCGCCAGTGACGCGGCCATCGACGAGATCACGCAATGGCTGAAGCAGTTGCCGGTGGGCACGCGCTGAAGCGTCCCCTGGCACCGACCCGGCCCGCAGGACAGCGATGACCCCGCTTGAAACCAGCCTGGAGCAGGCCGGCCTGGAGCTGACAGGCACCGGCGTCAAGCTCTCGGCTTTCGGGCCCCACTGGCTGCACGACAGCCCGCTGCTGGAAGACTTCACTCTTGACGAGGCTGACATCGTCGGCGCCGGCATGCTGGGCGTGCGGGCCCGAGCGGGCCAGGTGCTGTTGGCTGAAGGCCAGGTGGGCGACTGGATGTTGCTGGTGCTCAGCGGTACCGTGGACGTGACCCGGCGCGTCGGTGCGGAACACGAAGAGGTCATGCGCCTGGCCGTCATCCGTGCCGGCACCGCGGTCGGCGAGATGTCGATGCTCGACGGCGAGCCGCGCTATGCCAGCTGCACCGCCATCGACGCGGTCGAGTTTGCCGTGCTCACGCGCCAGGCCATTGCCCGCCTGATCCACGACCACCCCGCCATAGGCGCCAAGTTCCTCGTCAAGCTCACGCAGCTGCTCGCCCGGCGACTGCGCAACACCAGCAACCAGATGGTTCGGTTGCTTGAAAAAGACAGCGACAAGCGGCTGTCCAGCGAAGGTATCGGCGGAAAGTATTGAGAATACGCCCACCACCGATTCGCGCGCATTTGATCCTTGGCAAACAGCCGTTTTTCCATTCACGCAGGCTTTCAGCTAACAGCCTGAAATAGACACTGAAATGGACAGAAAGGAGCCTCCCGTGCACGAGCTGAGAGCATTCTCTTTGCTTGGCGATCCGCCTCCCCTTGACAACCACGCCACCGAAGAAAGCACGGACGAGGCGATCGTGGTGCGACGGGCCGTCCGATGCCCCCCGCCGTGGGCTGCGCCGGATAATGCCGCATGACGCACCCCAAACCCCCCGCCTTCCATCCCCTGACCGGCCTCTACGAACCCTCCGCCATCCAGCAGCTGCCTGACGGACGTTTTCTGGTGGTGGAGGATGAAAAGAGCCACCCCCTGAGCCTGCTCACCATCAGCGCCGCGGGCCGTGTTGCCAGCCACGCGCTGATGCCGGGCTGGTTGCAGATGTTCAGCGACTTCTGGGCGCTCGATGACCTTGAAGGGCTGACGCTTGACCGCGCAGGCAACCTCTACGCCATCACCTCCCACTCGCGCGACGCCGACGGCGATGACAAGACCTCCCGTGAAAAACTGGTCCGGTTCCGGATCGACGGCGACAAGGTGGAGCAATCCACCGTCGTGGGCGGCTTGAAGCGCGCCCTGACGGCAGCCCATCCGGTGCTGGCGGCAGCGGCGAAGGTCGAGGACGTCAAGCAGGACGGCGGCCTCAACATCGAGGCACTGGAGATCAGCCCCGACGCGCAGCGCCTGTTGATCGGCTTTCGCAGCCCCCTGCAGGACGGCCAGGCGATCATCGCCAGCGTCGAGAACGTATCCGCCGTGTTCGAAGACGATGCGAAGCCCCGGATTTCGCACCGGCTCGACCTGCTGGATCTGGACGGCAGCGGCCTGCGCGGCATGGCCTGGGTGCCCTCCCTGGAAGGCTACCTGCTCATTGGCGGGCCCACCTCCGGCGCCGAAGGCCCGTTCTCGCTCTGGTTCTGGAGCGGTGAGGCCGGCGCCCCGGCGCGCCGTGTGACGGTGCCGGGCCTTGACAGTCTGGCGAAGGCCGAGGGCATCTGCACCGCCGTGATCGACGGCGTCGAGCGCATCGTCATCGTCAGCGACGACGGCAACCGCAAGCAGCGCAAGCCGGCGCATTTCCTGCTGCTCGAACCCGCGCAACTGCAGATCGCGCCCTGACCGGGGCGAAGTCTGCCTCTGCACTGCAGCCATGTTCCCGACCGACACCCTGCTCGCCTACCTGGCTGCCGTCATCCTCGTTGTCTTTGCGCCCGGGCCCGACAACATCCTCGCGATCAGCCGTGGGCTGAGCCAGGGGCGCGTGGCGGCGGCGCTGTCGTCGCTGGGGGCCGGCCTGGGCATCATGGTGCACACCGTGGCCGCCACGCTGGGGCTGACGCTGATCATCCAGGCGTCTCCGGTCGCGTTCTGGGCCGTCAAGCTGGCCGGTGCGGCCTATCTGCTGTGGCTGGGCGTCAGGGCGCTGACCTCGCACAACCTGATTGCTTTCAAGCCCGCCGCGAAGCAGCCGCTGGCCAAGGTGTTTGGCGTCGGCCTGTTCTCCAATGTGCTCAATCCCAAGCCCGGGCTCTTCGTGCTGGCGTTCATTCCGCAGTTTGTCGATGCCGGGCGCGGGTCGGTGCCGGTGCAGATGCTGGTGTATGGCGCCATCTTCGCCGTGCTCACGGCGCTGATCTTCTCCCTCCTGGGTGCCTTCGCGTCCCGGCTCTCGGGCTGGCTGGCGCGCCGACCGCGCGCAACGGTCTGGCTCAACCGCGGCGCCGGCGCCACCTTCATCGCCTCCGGCCTCTCGATCCTGGCGCTGGGCGACAGGCGCTGACTCCGAGCCCTGGCCATCGTTGCCCTCAGGGTGCTGACGATTCAAATTCAATAGCAATATATGACCATTCCACGCCGGGATACTGCCAGTTTGGCTCAATAATGTCCCTGCAATGACCCACCCAGCCACCTCATGAGCCAGATCCTCATCAATGACTACCTCAAGCGGCTCGACCTCATCAAGCGGGCCAGCGGCAGCCAGCGCGAGACCATCGTTCGCGAGGCGTTCAAAGACCTGCTCAAGGCCTGGGGCCGCCAGCACGATCTGGTCTTCCTGGCCGAATACCCGCTTTGCCGAATACAAGGAAAAAGTCATCGACTTGCTGGCCCGCGTGACCACCGTGAGCGTGGATACGGTGCGCATCGTGGCGGCGATGAAGGCGACGGGGCGGTGACGTGCGGTGGGGCTGGCTGGGAGTGTCCGGCGGTTATTTCGGCCATTTTCAAGCAGAATTGGCCAGTACCCGGCGTGAAATGGTCTTGAGAAGCTATGAATAATGAAGCGTTTGCAGAACGCTCACGCAGAATCAGCCAAAGGAAGAGGACGAGCAGGACATGGTGCGACGCAGCAAGCAGAATCCGGCGGAAGGCTTGATGGATCTCGCGGCCCGGGTGCCATGGTGGGTCGGTGTCATTCTCGCGGTCATCAGCTACCTGGCCCTGCATGCCTACGCGGCGCTGCCGGTGGTCCCGCCAAGCGGCCCGACCGCCGGCCTCATGACGGCCGTGACCGGGCGCGGGCTCGCCACCGCCGGACAGGTCCTGTTTCCCCTGCTTTTCCTGCTGTGCGCCGCAGTGTCGGCGTTCAGGCGCAGAGGGGCGGGGCAGGGGCACACCTCCGCCGCCAACCGCAATGACGACGTGGCGCGCATGCCATGGCGCCAGTTCGAGGTGCTGGTGGGCGAATATTTCCGCCGCCAGGGTTTCGCGTCGATGGACGGCGCCGGCGGGCTGGACGGCGGGGTGGACGTTGTGCTGAAAAATGGCGCCGACCGCTACCTGGTGCGGTGCAAGTACTGGCGCGCGATGCGTGTGGACGTGCAGGCCGTGCGCGATCTGTATGGTGCGATGGCCGCGCAGCATGTGGTCGGCGCCTATATCGTCACCTCCGGCGACTTCACCGACGAGGCGCGAAAATTTGCCGAAGCGCGGGAAATGAGGCTGATCGACGGCAGGACCCTGCTGCTCGGCATCCGCGTGCCGGCCGCCGCTGGGCCGGCGTCCGTGCCCTACGCCGAAGCCAGGGCGGCGACAGCCGCGCCCTCGGATTTTCCGCAGGACGGGGCAGCGCCGGCGATGGTTGAAGCGCCCGTCCGGTCCGTGCCACTGTGTCCGCTGTGCGGCGCCACGATGGTCCAGCGCGTCGTCGGCAGCGGCCGCAACGCCGGCAAACGCTTCTGGGGATGCGGCCGTTTTCGCGAAACGAAATGCCAGGGTACGAGGGCGATTCGGTCGTCAAGCCCCGGAGTCGCGCCATGAAGCACCCATTTGCCGACCTCATGGATCTTCAGGTTGAAGAGAGGCTCAAGCGCACTGCGGCCTCAGCTGGTTGACGCGGCGCTTAACAGGAGATTTCAATGCCATGGTACCCGATTCACAGGAGATTCTTCATGAAATTACGCTTCAATCTGAAACTGGTGCTGGGCACCCTGGTGCTGGCGGGTCTTGCGGCCTGCGGCGGCGGTGGTGGTGGCAGCGATGTCACTTTCGCGGGTGCAGCGAATGGCACATTGCGCGTAGCGCTCACCGATGCGCCGACCTGCGGCTATGACGCCGTGAACGTCACGATCCAGAAGGTTCGCGTGCACCAGAGCAGCAGTGCCAGCGACACGGCCAGCGGCTGGGCCGAAGTGGTCCTGAGCCCTGCCCGCCGCGTCAACCTGTTGACACTGACCAATGGTGTGCTGGACGAACTCGGCCAGACGCCCTTGCCCGCAGGCAAGTACACGCAACTCCGGATGGTGCTGGCCGACAACGACAGCGCCCATCCGCTGGCCAATTCCGTGGTGCCGACCGGCGGGACCGAGACGGCCCTCAAGACACCGAGCGGCCAGCAATCCGGTGTCAAGACCAACATCAACATCGACATCGCCGCCAACAAGATGGCCGATTTCGTCCTCGATTTCGACGCCTGCAAATCGGTGGTAGTCGCGGGCAACTCGGGGCAATACCTGCTGAAACCGGTGGTCACCGTGATTCCTCGCTATGTGTCCGGCGTCTCGGGCTTCGTGGATGCGACCCTGGTCAATGGCAGCACCAGCGTGTCATTGCAGCAAGGCGGTGTGGTGATCAAAGCCACCACGCCAGGCAGTACCGGCCAGTTTCTGCTCCAGCCGGTTGCACCGGGCAGCTACACACTGGTGCTGACGGCGCCGGGGCGCACCACGGAGATTGTCACCAGCGTGCCGGTGACCACCGACACAGTGACACCCATCAACGCTTCGGGCACCGCGCTCAATCCGACGGCCTCGGCCAGCGGGACCGTGAACGGTACGGCCACGACAGGAACCCTGGTCCGCGTGTTGCAGCCGCTGACGGTGGGCACCACCGTCGAGATCGCTGGCAGCTTTGTTGACGACATCACGGGCTCTTACAGCTATCCGCTGGTCGTGAACGCCCCGCGGGTCGCACCCTATGTGGCTGCGCCCGCTTCGCTGGTGTTTACCACCGACACCGCGGTGGCCGGCAGATACACACTCAAGGCCAGTTTGGCCGGGTTTACAGACAAGACGGCAGTGCTCGGCCCCTTGGCCTCTGGCGCCACGATCACGACCAACTTCGCGTTCCCTTGAAGCGGGGCATGGATTGTTGAAGGGCGGCCGGGAACGGCCGCTCTTCACTGCTGCCAGGGCATTTCAGTTGACGAATGTCAAGTCTGAGCGCTCAATCCGGTGGCAGCGGCCCAATTCCGGGCCGCTGCAATCTTCAGGAGAACATCATGGCGCAGACAATGCTTCAGTACGTTTTTACACCCACACCCGGCGCGGACATGCCCGCCTTGCTGGGCCTGATCAAGGAGTCCGCTGATCTTTGGCGAAAGCACGGGGCCCAGGTCAGCCTCTGGTCGGTTCAGGTCGGCGAGGTGGGCAACATGGTCTTCGCGTGCCGCTTCGATTCCTCGGCCAAGCTGGGGGCGACGCTGGACGCCGTCAATGCAGACCCGGCTTTTGCCGCCTGGCGAATCAGGAACATCAAGGCGGGACTGGCGTCCTGGGTGCGCAGCAACCAGGCCTACGAGATCACCATCTGAGCGCCGAATCTGAACTGCCCGCCGGTGGCCTATAGCCTTCAACTGATGGGCAGGTCAGCATCGCCTTGAACCGTTCCGGGAGTTCACCCATGCCATTGGCTACCAACGGCAAGCAGAAGATCTTCTACGAAGACACCGGGGGCGAGTTGCCGGTCGTCGTTTTTTCACATGGCATTCTGATGGACCACGCCATGTTTGTGCCGCAGGTTGAAGCGTTTCGGGATCGCTACCGATGCATCAGCTGGGACGAGCGCGGCCATGGCCGAACCGCCACCGACGCATTGGCGCCGTTCACCTATTACGATGCCTCGGACGATCTGGTGCAGGTGTTGCATCACGCTGGCGTTGGCCGCGCCGTTCTAGCGGGGATGTCTCAGGGCGGCTACCTGTCTCTTCGCTGTGCCCTGCGGCATTCACCTGTCGTCCGCGCGCTCATATTGATCGATAGTCAGGCGCTGCCAGAGGATTCCAGGCGGGTGCAAAGATATCAGCAGATGGTGGGGGACTGGACCGCCCATGGGCTTTCCGATCAGACTGCTACGAATATCGCCAACACCATCCTCGGTCCCGGCTGGACGGACGCTGAAATCTGGAAGAAGAAATGGAAGGCCATGCTGCCGGTCAATGTGGCGGGTGCCTTCGAGACGCTGTGTTCACGCGATGATGTTTCGGCAGCCCTGAGACAGATCGCTGTTCCCGCGTTGGTCGTTCATGGCGAAGCGGACAAGGCCATTGAGTTTCAGAATGCGGAGGCCATGCGCGCCATGCTGCCCAATGCGGGCGCGATGGTCTCGGTACCCGGCGCAGGTCATGCCCCCAACCTGACGCATCCTGATATCGTCAACGCGGCCATCCTCGGATTCCTGGAGAACCTGCCGGGTTGACGCCATCAAGGGAGGAGGGCTCGCGATAGGCGATTGCATTGACCCGTCGTCCTCACGCGCTGGCTCACACGATCGAGGTCTACCTTCGGGGCTCCACTTCACTTGAAAGGAAACTGTCATGCCCAAATTTGTCATCGAACGCGCCATTTCCGGCGACCAGCGCCGCGCAGGTCATGACGACCATTGACCCGACCACGGCTGAAGCCTGAGGCCGGTGTGAGCCGCAAGCGCCTCCGCGCTTCAGGCCTTCAAGTACCATCCCCACGAACGCATTTCGCCCACCCCGGGCCCCAACGGAGAAAGCCATGTTCAGTCATGTGATGGTCGGTGTCAGTGATCTTGAGGCCTCAGGAAGTTTTACGACGCGCTGCTCGGCACGCTGGGCATCGGCCCGGGCGTGGCCAACAAGGCCCGCTATTTCTACCGCAGCCCCACCGGCACCTTCGGCATCACCATTCCCATCAATGGGCAGCCCGCCACGCACGCCAATGGCGGAACGATCGGCTTCAATATGCAGTCGCCCGAGCAGGCGGATGCCTTCCATGCGGCGGGCGTGGCCCACGGCGGCACCACCTGCGAAGATCCCCCGGGCTGGCGCGAGGGCGCGGCGGGCAAGCTCTACCTGGCCTACCTGCGCGACCCCGACGGCAACAAGCTCTGCGCGCTGTACCGGCCCCCCGCCCAGTGAGGCCTTCCACGGCCCGGCTGTCTGTGCCTGGCCGCTGCCGCACAATGGCCTCCATGCACCCGCTCCCTGGTTTGAATGCTGGTTCCTCTGCCGCCGTGCACCGGCGCCGCTGGCTGCTGGGCGCCGCGCTGGGGCTGGCACTGGCCGGCGCGGGCTGCAACGGCCCGTCGGGGTCGCGTGTCACGCTGTCGCTGGAGCAGATGCAGGAGAAGATGGCCACGCGCTTTCCCCGGCGTTATCCGGTGGCGGGGCTGGCCGAACTGAACCTGCAGACGCCGCGCCTGAACCTGCGGCCCGAACGCAACCGCATCAACGCCGTGATGGCCGTGGAAGCCAGTGGGCCGGTGCTACGCAACGCCGTTACCGGCAGCCTGGACCTGGACTTCGCCCTGCGCTTCGAGCCGGCCGACCAGACCGTGCGTGCCACCGAACTGCAGGTGAACGCGCTGCAGTTCGATGGCCTGCCGGCGCAGGCCTCCACCCTGTTGGCCGGCCTGGGCCCCCAGTTGGCCCAGCAGGCGCTGCGCGAGGTGGTGCTGTACCAGGTGCGTCCCCAGGACCTGGCCCGGGCCGACCGACTGGGCCTGCAGCCCG
This sequence comes from uncultured beta proteobacterium, assembly GCA_963726365.1. Taxonomy (GTDB): domain Bacteria; phylum Pseudomonadota; class Gammaproteobacteria; order Burkholderiales; family Burkholderiaceae_C; genus JAABQG01. The sequence goes on from CAVSCI010000020.1 coordinate 112,515, forward strand.
GGCGCATCACCGTGACGGCGCAGGGCCTGGAGATCGAACTGGCCCCGAAGCCACAATCCTGAGGAAACCGACATGCGCAAAGAAGAGGCTCGACAGAGCGAACTGAAGAAGATGGAGCTGTGCGACTCATGCGCCGGCATCCAGCGCAACTGGCGCCGCGCGCCCGGGCATGCCGAACTGGTGCAACGCGGCAACCGCAAGGAAGAGCGCGGCAGCGGCACCGTCACCATCACGCTGTACCAGTGCGACCGCTGCGGCACCGCGTGGGAGTACGAGAACGACAAGGCCAACCTGCACGCCGGCTGGTCGGTGGTGGGGCGACAGGCACCCTGACGTTTTCTGCCCGGAGCCTGCGGCGCCGGGCATGCGCCGGGCGTTTGATCGACAATGCCACGCCCGGCTCTCCCGGCCCGTTTCAAGGACGAACTTCATGACCTATCCCAACACCCAGCTCTTCATCAACGGCCAGTGGCAAGACGCCGCCAGCGGCAAGACCCTGGCCGTCTTCAACCCCGCCACTGGCCAGGAGATCGGCCGCGTGGCCCATGCCGGCATTGCCGACCTGGACGCGGCGCTGGCCGCTGCGCAAAAGGGCTTCGAGACCTGGCGCGACATGCCCGCCATCGAGCGCAGCAAGATCATGCGCCGCGCCGCCGCCCTGATGCGCGAGCGCGCCGGCGCCATCGCCCTGCTGTTGACGCAGGAGCAGGGCAAGCCGCTGGTGGAGGCCAAGGGAGAGACCCTGGCCGCCGCCGACATCATCGACTGGTTTGCCGACGAAGGCCTGCGCGTCTACGGCCGCATCGTGCCTTCGCGCTTCAACCTGGCGGCGCGCCAGATGGTGCTGAAAGACCCGGTCGGCCCGGTGGCGGCGTTCACGCCGTGGAACTTCCCCGTCAACCAGGTGGTTCGCAAGCTGGGCGCGGCGCTGGCCTGTGGCTGCTCGATGATCGTCAAGGCCGCCGAGGAAACCCCGGCCTCGCCGGCCGAGCTGATCCGCGCCTTCGCCGACGCGGGCCTGCCGCAGCGGCGTGCTGGGCCTGGTGTACGGCAACCCGGCCGAGATCTCCAGCTACCTGATCCCGCACCCGGTGATCCGCAAGATCACCTTCACCGGCTCCACGCCGGTAGGCAAGCAGCTGGCCGCACTGGCCGGTCAGCACATGAAGCGTGTGACCATGGAGCTCGGCGGCCACGCGCCGGTCATCGTGGCCGAGGACGCCGACGTGGCGCTGGCCGTGAAGACGGCGGGCGGGGCCAAGTTCCGCAACGCCGGGCAGGTCTGCATCTCGCCCACGCGCTTCCTGGTGCACGAGAGCATCCAGAACGAGTTCGCCGCTGCGCTGGTCAAACACGCCCAGGGGCTGAAGGTGGGCGACGGCGCCGCTGAGGGCACCACGATGGGCCCGCTGGCCAACCCGCGCCGCATCACCGCCATGGCCGAGTTCACGCAGGACGCGGTGAAGCACGGCGCCACCGTGGCAGCCGGCGGCGCGCGCATCGGCGACGTCGGCAACTTCTGGCAGCCCACCATCCTGACCGACGTGCCGCTGGGCGCCAAGGTCTTCAACGACGAGCCCTTCGGGCCCATGGCCGCGATCCGCCCCTTCAACACGCTGGATGAAGCCATCGCCGAGGCCAACCGCCTGCCCTTCGGCCTGGCGGGCTACGCCTTCACCAAGTCGCTGAAAAACGCCGACCTGCTGGCGCGCAGGGTCGAAGTCGGCATGCTGTGGGTCAACATGGCGGCCGCGCCCTCGGCCGAGGTGCCGTTTGGCGGCATCAAGGATTCCGGCTACGGCACCGAAGGCGGCCCCGAGGCGATGGACGCCTACCTGAACGTGCGGGCGGTGACGGTCATGAACGTCTGAGGGTTGAGGCAGCCTTCAGCCGTTGGCATGCCGGCCCCTGGCCTGCGCCAGCAGCGCCTTGCGACGCACGCTGGCCGGTATGCCGTACTGCGCCTGGTGCCAGCGCGACAACGCACTTGGCCCTGAAAAACCCAGCAGGTCGGCAATTTCGGCCATCGTGCGCGTGGGGTGCGCCAGGTAGCGCTCCGACAGTTCCAGCCGCGCCTGGTTGACCAGGCCGGAGAACGTCAGTCCGTCCCGCTCCAGATGCCGATGCACGGTGCGCCGGTCCACGCCCAGATGGCGGGCCACGTTCTCGACCGAACAGCGCCCGGTGGGCAGCAGGATGAGCACCAGCTGGCGCACCTCTTTGTCGATCGATTGCGGGTCCAGGCGACGGTGTGCTCCAGCTGCCGGCGCGCGTAGGCGGCCATCACCGGGTCGGAGGAGGCGATGGGCGTGTCGAGGTCGCTGCTCTTGCAGACGATGCCATCGAACTCGCAGCCGAACTCCAGCGCCGGGCCGAACAGGCGGCGGTGCAGGCTCAGGTCCACCGGGCTCTGGTGCACGAAGCACACCCGGCGCGGCCACCAGTCGTCGCCCAGGAAGATGCGCAGCACGCGCATCACCGCGCCCAGGGAGAGCTCCACCGACTGGTGCATGGCGCCGCGCTCGTTGACGACCAGGTCCTGGCGGATGGTGGCCAGGCCGCCGGATTCCTCGATGCGCAGCAGCAGCGACTCGTTGTGCACGCGCATGTACTGGGCAATGATGTCCATCAGCGTGGCGCACCGTGGGGGCGTCGCGCGCCACCATGCCGAGCTGGCCCAGGATCGACAGGCGCCGGGTCTCCGCCATGCGCAGCCCGAAATTCTCGACGCCGGACAGGGCGGCCGAATCCTCCAGCAGACGCCGCACCGCCGTGGCGGGAATCTTCAGGTCGCGCTCGACCAGACAGGCCTGGCTCAGGCCCACCGAGCTGGACCATCTGGTACGGGTCCAGCCCCACGCTGCGGGCAATTTCAGCGTAGTTCGTGAGGACGGCGGAGCGAACCAGGTTCGGTCATGGGGTTTTGCGGGGGGTGTCCCGAAATGCTAAATCCATGTCCCGCAATGTCAATCAGGGTTGGGCCCGGGCCGAAATAATTCGCTCCATCGAACCCAGGAGACCCGATGCCAGCAGCCACCCCAGCCCCCGACACAGCCACCCCGCTGTGCGACCACCTGCGCCGCACCGGCGAGTGGAATCCCAACTGGACGCCTTTTGCCGAACTGGACCCGGAGTGGACCGAGCGCTTCATGGCCATGGGGCTCAAGCCCATGCTGGACAAGGTGCTGGACGCCAGGACCATCGAGTTCATCGCGATTGCGGTGGATGCGTCCTGCACCCACATGTACGCGCCGGGCGTTCGCCGCCACATCCGCAAGGCACTGGAGCTCGGCGCCACGCCGGAAGAAATCACGGCGGTGCTGCAGCTCACCAGCGTATTGGGCATTCACACCATGAGTCTCGGCGCTCCGATTCTGCAGGAGGAACTGGCCGCCTCCAAGGTGCGCTCCGGCGCGCAAGTCCATAGCCAGACCGTTCACGCCTGATCCCTGTTCTCCATCTTTCTTATCAAGGACCTCACCATGCAATTCCTCGACGATTCCCTCCTGCCCGAAAACCAGCAACCCCTGGTGATCCAGGTCGCACCGTTCGGTCCACAGTTCCTGCCGGAAGACTCGGACGACATTCCCGTCACCATGGACGAGCAGATCCAGAAGGCCGTGGACTGCTACAACGCCGGCGCCACCGTGCTGCACGTGCACTGCCGCGAATCGGACGGCAAGGGCTCCAAGCGCATCTCCCGTTTCAACGAAACCCTGGCCCTGCTACGCGAGGCCGTGCCCGACATGCTGCTGCAGGTCGGCGGCTCGATCTCTTTCGCGCCCGAAGGCGAGGGCAGCGACGCCAAGTGGCTCAGCGACGACACGCGCCACATGCTGGCCGAGCTGACGCCCAGGCCCGACCAGGTGACGATTGCCATCAACACCAACCAGATGAACGTCACCGAGCTGCTGACCCCCGAGGACTGCGGCAACACCTCCATGGGGCGTTCGCCCTACTTCGAGGCCTACCGCGAGATGACCATCCCCTCCGGCCCGGCCTTTGTGGAAGAACACCTGCGGCGCCTGCAGGCTGCCGGCATCCAGCCGCACTTCATGCTGGCGGACACGGGCCAGCTCGAAACCGTCGAGCGCCTGATCCGCCGTGGCATCTATACCGGGCCGGTGGTGCTGAACTGGGTGGCGATAGGCGGTGGCGCGGACGGCCCCAACCCCCGTAACATGATGGAGTTCATCAACCGTTGCCCGGAAGGCGCAGTGCTCACCATCGAAAGCATCATGCGCAACGTGTTGCCGCTGACCACCATGGCGATCGCCATGGGTCTGCACACCCGCGTGGGCATCGAAGACAACCTGTGGGGCAAGAAGGGCGAGCTGATGAGCTCGGTCCGCCAGGTGGAGCAGCAGGTGCGCATCGCCCGCGAACTGCACCGTGAGGTGGCCACCGGCGCGCAGGCCCGGGCCATCTACAAGATTGGCGAGCACTACACCAGCGCTGACGAGACGCTGGCCAAGGTGGGCTATGCGCCCAACCGCAAGGCGGGCCAGCGTGGCGTGCCGATGCGCCTGGCCGCCTGAGCGGCCCCATCTATCCACGTTCATTCCCAGAACACCGAGGAGACACCCATGAAGTTCACACGCCGCATCTTTTCCCTGACCGCCCTGGCCTGCGCCGCCCTGGCCGCAACCGGCGCCGCACTGGCACAGTTCCCTGACAAGCCCATGAAGATCGTCGTCGGCGCGCCTGCGGGTGGCACGGCCGACATCGTGGCCCGCACCTTGTCCGAAGGCCTGGCACAGCAGCTGGGGCAATCCGTCATCGTCGACAACAAGCCCGGCGGCGCCGGCGTGATCGGCCTGCAGGAACTGCTCAAGTCCCCGCGCGACGGCCACACCATGCTGATCTCGGTCAACGGACTGATCTCGGAGATTCCGCATGCCATGAAGATGCCGGTCGACCCGATGAAGGAGCTGCGCCCGGTGGCGGAACTCGCGCGCACCGGCCTGCTGTTCGTCGGCGGACCGAACGTGCCGGCCAGCAATGTGAAGGAAGTTGTTGCCTACATCAAGGCCAATCCGGGCAAGGTCAACTACGCCTCGTACAGCGCGGGCACCCTGTCGCACACGCTGGGCCTGGAGTTCAACAAGCTGGCCGGCACGGACATGGTGCATGTGGGCTACAAGGGCTCGCCGCCCGCGCTGACCGACCTGATCGGCGGGCATGTGTCCTTCATGTTCGACGGTCCCGCCACGTCCATCCCGATGATCAAGGGCGGCAAGATCAAGGTGTTCGCCACGACGGCGCCGACCCGCCTGTCGATGCTGCCCGACGTGCCCACCTTTGCCGAACTGGGCTACAAGGACCTGACCGAGACCGCGTGGATGGGCCTGTTCGTCACGCCCGACGTGCCCGCCGCCGCCCAGGCCAGGTTGCGCGAGGCCGTGATGAAGGTGCTGGAGCAGCCCGCCGTGCGCCAGCGCTTTGCCGGCATGGGGCTGGACATGGTGCCCTCGGCATCGGCCGACGAACTGGCCCGCTCGCTGCGCGCCGCCTCCGACCGCCAGGTGGCCACGCTCAAGGCCGTCGGCTTCAAGCCGGAATAAGGTGCGCAATCCTTCATCCATCAAGGACCCGGTCGCGTTGGTCACCGGCGCCGGGCCGGGCCTGGGCGGCGCCCTGGCGGTCGCGCTTGCCGCGGCCGGCGCACGGCTGGTGATCTGCGACATCGACCCGGACCGGCTCAAAGGCACGGAAGCCGACATTCGTGCGCTCGGCGGCGAGGTCCTGAGCCTGCAGTGCGATGTGTCCGACAGCGCCGCCGTGGACGCGATGTTCGCCCGGGCCGCGCAGCACTACGGCACGGTGCATGTGCTGGTGAACAACGCCGCCATGATCCCCGCACGCCCGGCCGACCAGCAGCGCCGCAGCGAACACTACGCCTACCTCACGACGCCCGAGCCGCGCCGCTCCCTGGGCTTTACGAGCGCCATGACGGACGAGGAATGGCTGCGTTTCTGGAACGTCAACGTGCATGGTGTCTTTTATTGCACGCGGGCGGCCCTGTGCCTGATGGAGCCGCAGCAGTACGGCCGCATCATCAACATTGCCTCGGTGGCGGGCATTTCGGCCATGAGCGCGCACAGCCCCCACTACAGCGCCACCAAGGGCGCCGTGGTCGCCTTCACCAGGGCGGTGGCCGCCGAGGTGGCCGGCGCCAATGTCCAAGTGAACGCCATCGCGCCGGGCGGTGTGCATACGCCGGACTTCGAGGCCTACCTGCAGACCCTGGACGAGGCTGGACGCAACCGTTTCTGGCAATTGATCCCGGCCGGGCGGCTGGGCACGATGGACGAGTACGCGGCCACGGTGGTCCACCTGGCCTGCGACCCGCACTACCTGGTGGGCCAGGTCATCAGCCCCAACGGCGGCTGCGTGATCTGAGCATGGACGAAATAAAGGGTTCATGGAAGCCGGTGGCCGCGGCGGCCGAGCTGCCCCCCGGTAGCCGAAAGCTTGTTCGGACCGACGGCCACAGCCTGTTGCTGTTCAACGTGGACGGCCGTGTCCATGCGATTGCCGACAGTTGCCCTCATGCGGGCGCATGGCTGGGAAGTGGCAAGCTCAATGGCTGCTTTCTGCGTTGTCCGGCACACGGACTGGAGTTTGACCTGCGCACCGGCTGCGCGCGCTCGGGTCAGGACCTGGCGGTGCGTGCCTACCCGGTGCGGGTCGAGGGCGATGCGGTGTCGGTGGATCTGGCGCCGGTGCCTGGCGACACCGCACAGGCTCCTTGATGCTTGCTGGAGTAGCTTCTGTTTCGATAGCTAGCTATGACCGTTCGACGCTGGGAAGAGGCCTGAAAAGCTTGAAAATGGGTGAGCTCAGCGCCCCAGCACCGGAAACAGCTTGTGCAGCCCCTCGGCCATGACTTCCACGGCCAGGGCGGCCAGGATCAGGCCCATCAGGCGGGTCATGACGTTGATGCCGGTCTTGCCCAGCACGCGGGCGATCGGGCCGGCCAGCGCAAAGCTCATCGCGGTGGCCAGCGCGATCACCGCGCCGTAGCCCACCAGCGTGGAGAGCTGCCAGTAGGTCTTGGCGCGGTCGGCGTAGATCACCACGGTGGAGATGGTGGCCGGCCCGGTCAGCAGCGGGATGGTCAACGGCACCACGGCGATGCTGGCGCCCATGGCGGCCTTGGCCGCACCGTCTTCCAGTTCGTGGCTGGCGGGTTTGGCCTCGGCCGGTTGGGCGTTGAGCATGTTCAGCGAGCTGATCAGCAGCAGCATGCCGCCGCCGACCTGGAAACTCGCCAGCGAGATGCTGAAGAAGTCCAGAATCTTCAGTCCCAGCAGCGCGCTGGTGCCGATCACTGTGAACACGCTGATCGCCGAGATCCAGATGGTGCGGACGCGTTGCTCCCGCGAGAAGCCCTGCGTGTAGTGGATGAAAAACGGCACGATCGCCAGCGGATTGACGATGGCCAGCAGGGTGATGAGGGGTTTGAAGTCCATGCGGCATTGTCAGGCCAAAGGCCGAGTGGCGGGTCAGCCGGCGCCGGGCCGCACCAAGCCGGCTGTGGCCCCCTCGGGGGGCGGCGAGGACACGCCAGTGCCGAGCGTGGGGGCTCCAGGACTCCGTCTGCGGAACATCCCCCAGCCCTCCATGTGCAGCACCGGCTCGCCGTGCTGGTTGACCATGTCCCACTTGGTGCGCACCAGGCCCACGTCGGGGCGTTTGCTCATGGGGCGCGACTCGACCACGGTGTGCTTCAGGCGCAGGGTGTCGCCGGGGAACACCGGCTTGAGCCACTTGATGTGCTCCAGGCCGGGTGAGCCCTGGCTAGAGGCCTCGCGCAGGAAGTTCGTCACCATCAGCCGCATCGCCATGGCGCAGGTGTGCCAGCCGCTGGCGCACAGCCCGCCGAACACCGAGTCTTTCGCAGCTTCGGCGTCGAGGTGGAAGGGCTGCGGGTCGAACTGCGTGGCAAACGCAATGATCTCTTCCGCGGTCGGCGTGATGGTGCCCAGGTCGCGGACCGAGCCGGCGGGCATGTCTTCCCAGTAGTACTTGATGATTTTGTCGGTCATGGATTTGCGTTCAGGCAGGCCTGATGGGGGAGAAGAAGAAGGACGAGAAAGACGAGGGGAGTCAGCGCCCGCCGGACACGTCCAGCAGGCTCATGGTGGTGTAGCTGGCAGCCTCCGAGAGCAGCCAGACGATGGCCTGCGCGACTTCATCGGCCGTGCCGCCGCGCTGCATCGGCACCAGATGCTGCAGGTCGCGCACGCGGTCGGGCAGGCCGCCCGAGGCGTGGATCTCGGTTTCGATCAGCCCCGGGCGCACCGCGTTGACGCGGATGCCCTCGGCCGCCACCTCCTTGGCAAGGCCGATGGTGAAGGCGTCGATGGCGCCCTTGGCCGCCGCGTAGTCCAGGTACTGGCCCGGCGAGCCCAGCCGCGAGGCCGCGCTCGACACATTGACGATGGTGCCGCCGGCGCCGCCATGCCGGGTGCTCATGCGCCGCACCGCCTCGCGCGCGCACAGCAGGCTGCCGATGACGTTGATGTCGAACATGCGGCGCCAGCGCGCCACGCTCATCTCATCCAGCCGCGCTGTCACGTCGACCACGCCGGCGTTGTTGACCAGCCCCGTGAGGCGGCCGAGCCTGGCGTCGATGGTTTCGAACATGCGCAGCACCTGCGCCTCGTCGGCCACGTCGGCCTGCACCGCGATGGCGTGGCCGCCCGTGGCCCGGATCGCGCGCACCACCTCGTCGGCGGCCAGCGAGTTGGCGGCATAGTTCACGGCCACGGACCAGCCCTGTCGGGCCGCCAGCAGCGCGGTGGCAGCACCGATGCCGCGGCTGCCGCCGGTCACGAGTAGCACCTTGTCCAAGACCTGTCTCCTGCAAAATGTCGCCGACCCGGTTACAACACGGGTCCAGGCCAGCAATTACAACAGTTTGTGAAACCTTGTGGGACAGTCCAAGAGTTACACGCAGTGAACTTTGCTCTGTCCCCAACCTATTCAGGAGAACGCCATGAGTCGCTCAGTTGACTACTACTTTGCCCCCCAGAGCCCGTGGACCTACCTCGGGCACGAGCGCTTCGCGGCCATCCTGCGTGCCAGCGGCGCGGCCGTGCGGGTGCTACCGATCGACCTGGGCGGCAAGGTGTTTCCCATCTCCGGCGGCCTGCCTTTGGCGAAGCGCGCGCCGCAGCGCCAGGCCTACCGGCTGGTGGAGTTGCAGCGCTACAGCGAGTTCCTCAACGCGCCGCTGAACCTCAAGCCCAAGTTCTTCCCGGTCAACGGCGACGACGCCTCGCGGTTGATCATCGCGGTGGACCTGCATGATGGCGCCGAGGCCGCCATGAAGATCACCGGCGCCATCCTGGCCGCCGTCTGGGCGCAGGAGCGCCACATCGACGATGAAAAAGTGCTGGTCGAGCTGCTGGCCGAGCAGGGGTTGAATGCGGCGCGGCTGGAGCAGTCGCACAGCCAGGCCGCGCAGGAGCGCTACGAGGCCAATACCCAGGCCGCCATCGACGCCGGCGTGTTCGGCGCGCCGAGCTACGTCATCGACGGCGAGATCTTCTGGGGCCAGGACCGGCTGGGCTTCGTCGAGCGCAAGCTGAAGGCGCCGGCATGACGGCCGTCTGATACCGTTTCACATCATCCTGACAGGAGCACACACCATGGGCCAATTCACCAATCTCACCGCCGCTGACGGCTTCACTTTCCCCGCCTACGTGGCGCAACCCGCCGGCGCGCCCAAGGGCGCCATCGTCGTGGTGCAGGAAATCTTCGGCGTGAACTCGCACGTGCGCGCCGTGGCCGACGGTTATGCGGCGGCCGGCTATCTGGCCGTGGCGCCGTCCACCTTTGCCCGCGTCAACAAGGGCGACGTGGAACTGGGCTACACCGAGGCCGACATGAACGAAGGCTTTGGCTACAAGACCGCCGTCGAGGCGCTGCCCGCGCCCGGCGTGATGGCCGACCTGCAGGCGGCGATTGACTACGCTGGCAAGACCAGCGGCGGCAAGGTCGGCATCGTCGGCTACTGCTGGGGCGGCCTGCTGACCTGGCGCGCTGCCTGCTCGCTCACGGGTCTGGCCGCCGCCGCGCCCTATTACGGCGGCGGCATGACCGCGCCGGCCGAGGCCGCCCGGCAGCCGCGCGTGCCGGTGCTGGCGCACTTCGGCGACCAGGACGGCTGGATCCCGCTGGAAACGGTGCACGCCTTTGAGCGCGCCCAGCCCGGCGTGCAGGTGCAGGTCTATGCCGCCAACCATGGCTTCAACTGCGACCACCGGGCGTCGTACAACGCAGATGCGGCGAAGCTGGCACTGGAGCGCACGCTGGCGTTTTTTGCGCAGCACGTCGGCTGAGGGGCGTTGGGTGTCGTTGCGATGGCGACGTTGCACGACTCACCGCCATGGATGCCGGCGCGGTGGGCCCTGAAGACCGGGCGGCCGCATCCTTGAGGTGGGCGATGACTGCGGCGCCAGTAACGGCAGTTTTGACTCTTTGAAAGGCCGGATCATGCATTTTCCTGAATTTTTCAAGCTTTTTTGTCACTTACCCAGCGTCGGACGGTCATTGTCAGCTATTGTTTTGGTAGTTTCCTGCACGGTTGCCATCGCCGCCGACTACACCGGTCCCTTGTTCGACGCGCACCTTCACTACAACGAAGAAGCCTGGAACGGCCGCGCCGGACCGCACCCGCTACCGGATGTGCTGGCACGCATGCAGCGCAGCGGCGTCAAGGCCATCGTCGCCAACTCCCGGCCGAACGATGGCACGCGCGCGCTGGCCGAGGCACAGGCCGAGACCCGCGCCGCCGGCGTCACCGTGGTGCCCTTCATCCGCCTGTACCGCAACCGGGCCGACTACGACAACTGGTTTCGCGACGAGACCATCTACGAGATGGTGCAGGCCGAACTGGCGCGCGGCACCGCCGCCGGCCCCTACCGCGGCATTGGCGAATTCCACCTGTACGACAGCGGCAACGCCAACGGCGCAGTCGCGAAGAAACTGATGGCGCTGGCCGAGGAAAAGAACCTGGTGGTGCTGGCCCATGTGGACGACGCGGCCATCGACCTGCTGATGGCCGCCACCCCGTCGAAAGGCCAGAAGACACGCCTGATCTGGGCGCACACCGGCATCGGCGGCGCGCCCGTCGAACGCGTGGACGCGCTGATGGCGAAGTACCCGGGCCTGATGGGCGAGCTGTCCTACCGGCCGGGGCTGACCTGCGAGGGGGGCAAGCTGTGCCCCGAGTGGCGCACGCTGATGCTCAAGTATCCGGCGCGCTTCATGGTCGGCTCGGACACCTGGGTCAACCAGCGGTGGATGTATTACGAAGACACGATGAAGGGCTACCGCGTCTGGCTCGGGGACCTGCCGGCCGACGTGGCGAAGAAAGTGGCCTGGGACAACGGGGCGGGGATGTTCGGGCTGAAGTAGGGCGCGCACTACAGCTCAGGTGCGCGGTCCGGACCTGGACGCGCCGGATACTGGAAAATCAGCGCCTGTCTGCATTGTTTGAAAAGAAGACCCCCATGACCGAAGCTCCCCAACGCCCCCCGCTGCCCGACCACCTGTCGATCGACCCGCGCAGCCCGCACCACGTCGCTGCCGTGTTCGAGCATGACGTGGGCATCCTCTTCAACGACAAGGAACGTAACGATGTCGAGGAATACTGCGTCAGCGAGCGCTGGGTGCGCGTGCCCGCGGGCAAGACACTGGACCGCAAGGGCCAGCCGCTGCTGATCAAGCTGCGCGGCAAGGTCGAGGCGTTTTACCGCTGAACGGTCACGCGCCATTCGTGGCGGTCGGCGGAGCGGGCATGTATGCCAACACAAACTCGCGCATTTTGACATTCGCCGGTAGCGATCGATTTAGGCTGCTCGAAAGCGCTGCCGATTCACTGTACCGCGCCAATGAAGCTCTGCTCAACAGTGCCAGATTGGCGCAAGCGGCCTGAATCAAACTCAGACTCTGCGAGGGCCACCACCAAGCTGTTCAATCAGTTCCAAATCGAATTGAGTCATTTCCTGAATATGGACATCGGCCATTGCCAAGACCTCTGGTGCTAACGGGAACTCCGGACCGGGGGCGGCGATGATGCCCATGCCTGCGGCTTTGAGCGACTTGATACCGTTTCCGGAATCCTCCACACCAACGGCGTTCTCGGGTTTCACGCCCAATTTTGCAAGCACGTGCCAATAGATGTCTGGTGCGGGTTTGCCGTGTTCCACGTCGTCTCCGTACATGGTGGCCTGAAACACCTGATCCAGGCCAGTGACGCGCAGCACGTATTCAGCCAGCTCGTTGGGGGAGCCCGATGCCAGTGCCACCTTGTAGCGGGATGCAGCGAGGCGCACGGCCTGGATGGCCCCTTCGCGCTCGGGCAGGTGAACAGCGTATTTGGCACGCATCCGGCCGATGATCTCTCTGGCCACGCCGCCCTCATCCATGCCCAGTCTGTCGCGCAGTTGCAGGCGTTGCACCATGACATGCGCCCACATGGCGGTGCTGCAGCCCATGGTCGAGGCCTGGTCGGCTTCGCCCCAGACCAACCCGAGGTCGGACGCAAATTCCTCACGAACCTGGCGCCACAGCACTTCCGAGTCGACGAGCACGCCGTCCATGTCGAATACGACCGCCTCAATCTGTCTCATGGGCTCAACCCCGGCAATGGCAAGCCGCTCAAACGCACAAAGCCAGGCAGATCACTCAAGTCATCGAGGACGGCTGCGGCGCCGGAAAAATCATGGTGACGGGTGAAGTGATTGATCGTGATGAAAGTCTTGATGCCTGCAGCCAGACTGGCGCGCAGGCCATTTTCAGAGTCTTCCAGGGCAATGCATTCGTCTGCCGTCACGCCCAAGGTCTCCATCACCCACAAATAAACATCGGGCGCCGGTTTCTTGTTGGCCACCATATCGCCACAGCCCACGGCGCCAAACAGGGTTTGCCAGTCCTTGCCAAGACCGCGCTCCAGAAGCGCAGCCACATTTTCCGGCGCCGTGGTGGTGGCAACAGCCAGCTTGAGACCGGCACTGTGGGCCGCAAGAATCAATTCCTTGATGCCGGGACGCAGGGTGATCAGCCCTTCCTGCACCAGGTTGGTGTAGTGCCGCGTTTTGACCGCGTGCAGGTTTTTCACAAAGCCGTCGAAATCCGCGGGCTTGGCAAAGTCGCTCTGGAAGTCGCGGACAAAATATTTGATCCGTTCCTTGCCGCCGGTCACGGCCAGCAGTTTGTCGTACAGATCGAGATCCCAATGCCAGTTCAGGCCGGTTTCGGCGAAGGCCTTGTTGAAGGCCTGGCGGTGCCCTTCTTCGGTGTCAGCCAGCGTGCCGTCCACGTCAAAAATAATTGCCTTGATGCTCATGTTGAAGGACTCCTTGGTGGTCAATTATCGCCATACCCTGTGATCTGCCTCCAGATCAGCGCCAGGACCAGGCCTATCAGTGAGCGACGCAGGGTTCTATTGCAATTTGTCAAAAGAGGCCCGAATAAATATCAAAATGATCTTGATGAGTGGTCTAAATAGTCATAGTATCCAGCAAAAGCGCGATCAACCGATCTAATTGAACCTTTCAAACTGGGGCAGCACATGGCAAAAGTCGACGAAGTCACCAAGGAGTCATGGGTGTTGAGCACCTTCCCGCAATGGGGGACGTGGCTGAACGAAGAGATAGAACGCGAGGTGGTGGCGCCGGGGACTTTTGCCATGTGGTGGCTGGCTTGCACGGGCATCTGGGTCAAGACGGAGGGCAATACCAATATCTGCATCGACCTGTGGTGCGGCACCGGCAAGCGCAGCATGAAGAACCCGCTCATGGACCCGCACCACCAGATGGCGCGCATGACAGGTTGTGTCAAGCTGCAGCGCAACCTGCGTGTGTCGCCCTTCGTGATCGACCCGTTTGCCATCCGGCAGGTTGATGCCGTGCTGTCCACCCACACGCACAACGACCACATCGACATCAACGTGGCCGCTGCGGTGTTGAAGAACTGCCCGGCCACCGTGCCCTTCATTGGTCCGCAGTCCAGCACCGACGTGTGGCTGAAATGGGGTGTGCCGCGCGAGCGCATCACTACCGTGCGGCCGGGCGACGTGGTGAAGGTGGGCGACGTGGAGATCGTCGTTCTAGAAGCCTTCGACCGCACCATGGCGCTGACCATTCCCGCCGACCAGACGGCCAAGGGCAAGCTGCCCGGGGACATGGACGACGTGGCTGTGAACTACCTGGTCAGGACACCGGGCGGCAGCATTTACCACAGCGGCGACTCGCACTATTCCAACGGTTACGCCAAGCACGGTAACGAGCACAAGATCGACGTGGCACTGGGCTCCTACGGAGAGAACCCGCGCGGCGTCACCGACAAGATGACTTCGTCGGACATCCTGCGCATGGCCGAGTCCCTCAACTGCAAGGTGGTTATTGCCTACCACCACGACATCTGGTCCAACTTCATGGCCGACCCGATGGAGATCACCATGCTGTGGAACATGAAAAAGGACCGGCTGCGGTACCGCTTCAAGCCTTACATCTGGCAGGTCGGCGGCAAGTTCATCTTCCCGGACAACAAGGACGACATGGAATACCACTACGACCGGGGTTTCGATGACGTCTTCACCAAGGAAACGGACCTTCCGTTCCCATCGTTCCTGTAGCGGGACAAGCGCCACATACAAAAAGTAGATCGGACCGAGCGCCATGAATGCAGAGATTCGCGGTTTGCAACTTGAGGGCGTGGCCAAGCAGTTTGGCAAGGTGCGCGTGGTGGAGCAGATCGACCTGAGCGTGGCCCAGGGCGAATTTGTGGTGCTGCTCGGTGAGTCGGGCTGTGGCAAGTCCACCGTGCTGCGCATGATCGCCGGCCTGGAAGATGTGAGCGCCGGGCGGGTCTTCATCAACGGGCGCGACGTCACGTCGCTGCCGCCGATGGCGCGCGACATCGCCATGGTGTTCCAGAACTATGCGCTCTATCCACACATGGATGTGGCGCACAACATGAGCTTTGCGCTGGAGCTCTCCGGCACGCCCAAGAGCGAGATCACGCGCCGCGTGGCCGAGGCCGCCGAGGTGTTGAGCATCACGCACCTGCTGCAGCGCAAGCCCAGGGAGCTCTCGGGCGGGCAACGCCAGCGCGTGGCGATCGGCCGCGCCATCGTGCGCGAGCCGCTGATCTTCCTGTTCGACGAGCCACTGTCCAACCTGGACGCCAAGCTGCGCGGCCACATGCGCACCGAGCTCACACTGCTGCACCAACGCCTGGGCAAGACCATCATCTACGTGACGCACGACCAGGTGGAGGCCATGACACTGGCCTCGCGCATCGTGATCTTCCACAAAGGCCTGATCCAGCAGGTGGGAACGCCGTCGGAAGTGTTCAACCAGCCCGCCAATCTGTTCGTGGCCGCCTTCATCGGCATGCCCAGCATGAATCTGCTCGAAGGCAGCGTGCTAGTGGACAACGGCAGCACCGTGCTCAAGGGCGCGGGCTTCTTGATTCCGCTGCCCACGGGTGTTCAATGGCCACAGCAGCTGGTGGTGGGCCTGCGTCCGCAGGCACTGCAGATCGCCGCCAGCGGGCCGGGCGTGCTGCAACTGCAGGTGGACGTGGTGGAGTACCTGGGCACCGAATCCGTGCTGGTGGGCAAACTCGCCGGCGGCACCGACGCGCGCATCACCGCCGTGGTCGAGGGCGACCGCACCGACCTGCTGCACCAGACCGTGCCGCTGACCTTTGACCCTCCCGCATTGCATGCATTCGACAAGGCCACGGGCCTGCGCGTGCGCACCTGAATTCAATTAAACCCTTTATTTACAGGAGACTGCCATGAAGAGAAGAACACTGATCCAGACCGCCGGCGGAACCGCTTTGGGCATGCTTGGCGCAGGCTTGCCGTTGGTCGGGCGTACGCAGGACCGCTATGCCAAATACAAGGGGCAGACAGTGGTGATGAGCATCCCGGCGCACCCGCACTACGACGCGATGCTCAAGATCCTGCCCGAGTTCACCAAGCAGACGGGCATCAAGGTCGAGACCGACCGCCTGGCCATGGCGCGCATGAAGGACAAGCAACTTCTCGAGATGGCCAAGCCCTCCGGTGACTATGACCTTTGTTGCTACGTGGTGATGTGGAAGGGCGAATACGTCAAGAAGAACCTGATCCGCGAAATCGAGCCGATGCTGAAGAACGCGGCGCTGGCCGACCCCGAGTACGACTTCAAGGATCTGGTCAAGCCCTATGTCGAAAACATCGGCCTCGTCGGCGGACCCAGGGGCTACCTGCCGGGTCCGGGCGCCAGGCTCTACGGCCTGCCCTACGGCGCGGAGACCTCCATCCTGGCCTACCGTCGTGACCTGTTCGAAAAGCATGGCCTGAAGCCGCCCACCAACTATGTGGAGTTCGAGAAGCTGCTGCCGTTGGTGCGCGAGAAGACCGGCATCGGCGCGCTGACCTCGCGTGGCCAGGCTGGCCACCAGTGCGTGCACGCCTGGCTGCTGCACCTGAACCCGATGGGCGGCGGCATATTCGACGACAAGTGGAAGCCCCACTTCAACGATGACACCGGCGTCAAGGCCATGAAGTTCCTGAAGCTCGTCTCGGAAACCGGCCCTATCGGCATTCCCGGCTTCGGTCAGGGCGAGATGATCACGTCGTTCCTGCAGGGGCAGGCCGCGATGTACCTTGACTCGACACTGATCTTCGGCCAGGTGAACAACCCGCAGGTTTCGAAGATCGCGGGCCAGGTGAGCTACGTGCTGCACCCCAAGGGTTCGATCTACGCATCGCAGTCGGGCGGCCTGGGTCTGGCGATTCCGAAGAACGCCAAGAACCCCGACGCTGCGTTCCTGCTGCTGCAATGGCTGACCTCGAAAGCGCAGGACAAGGCTGTCACCAGGGTCGGCGGTGTCCCCTCGCGCGTGTCGACCATCGCCGACCGCGAGATGGTGCTCCAATACCCCGAGTTCATCACGCTGCGCCAGCAGATCGAATACATTGATCTCGACTGGCGACCCATCATTGCCGAGTGGGACGAGATCAACATCCAGGCACTGGGTGTGGCCGTCTCCGAGGCGCTCACGGGCAAGAAGTCGGCTGAGAACGCGCTCAACGGCATGGTGCCCAAGGTCACGGAGATCATGAAGCGTGGTGGTTACCTGAAGGGCTGACAGAGCGACCCGCCGACACCGCAAAGGACAGCACATGCGCACACCACGCTGGGTTCCATGGGTCTATGCCGGTCCGGCCGTCCTCGTGATGGCCGTGGCCTGCCTGTACCCGTTGCTGTCCGCGCTGCAGCTCGGCTTTTACGACTGGAGCATGGGCACACCCTGGTCCGAGGCCAAATGGGTGGGCATGGACGCGTTCCTGCGTGCGTTTCAAGACCCGGCGGTCTGGCGCTCGCTGGTCACCACGCTGATGTTCGCTGCCGTGTGTGTGGTGGCCGAGATGGTGCTGGGCATTGCGCTGGCGCTGGCGCTTGAGGGCAAGGTGCGCGGCATGGCGGTGTTTCGCACACTGTTCATCCTGCCCATGATGATCGCGCCGATCGCTGTGGGCCTGACCTGGCGCTATCTGTTCGATGCGCAGTTCGGCCTGCTCAACGCGCTCATCGAGCTGTTCGGCGCGGCGCCCATCGGCTGGCTGGCACAGGAAAACACGGCCTTCATCGCCATCATCATTGCCGACATCTGGCAATGGACGCCCTTCGTCTTCATCATGATGATTGCAGC
Source organism: uncultured beta proteobacterium (assembly GCA_963726365.1). Lineage (GTDB taxonomy): Bacteria > Pseudomonadota > Gammaproteobacteria > Burkholderiales > Burkholderiaceae_C > JAABQG01. The sequence goes on from CAVSCI010000020.1 coordinate 130,242, forward strand.
ATTGGCCAATGTGGATGGCGCCGTGCTGGAGGCCGCGCGCGTGGACGGCGCCAACTGGTGGCAGGCCACCTTCCGCGTCAAGCTGCCCATGGTGATGAACGTCATTGCCATCACGCTGCTGATGCGCCTGATCGATGCCTTCCGCGTGCTGGAGGTGATCTACATCCTCACCTTTGGCGGGCCTGGCGACAGCACCGAAATATTGTCACTGCACATCTACAAGACCGCCTTCGTGAGCCAGCGCCTCGGCGGCGCCGCCGCTATCTCGGTGCTGTTGCTGGTGGTGGTGGCCAGCCTGTCGTGGTTCGCGCTGCGGCTGTCGAATCCGCTGAAAGACGAGGGGCGGTCATGAGCTTTGGTGTGAAACGGCATCCGGCCCTGGTGGCGGCGCACTACAGCGCGCTGATCTTTCTGGCCATCGTCTGCGTGGCGCCCATCGTACTGATGTTTGCCACCTCGCTGAAGGTGCAGACGCAGATCTTCACCACCGGCATCCACTTCATCTTTGCGCCCACGCTGCAGAACTACCGGGACGTGCTGGGCGAGGGGAGCTTTCAGCGCTACCTGACCAACAGCCTGATCGTGGGCGTGGTCTCCACCATCATCACCTTGGTGCTGGGCTGCATGGCGGCTTATGGGCTGGCAAGGTTTCGCTTTCCGGGGCGCAAGTCCGTTGCCTACATCAGCCTGTTGCTGCGTACCGTGCCGCTGGCCGTGCTGGCCGTGCCGGTGTTCATGATCTGGAGCCAGGTCGGGCTTATCAACTCGCTGTGGGGCCTGATCCTGCTGTACGTGGCGGTCAACCTGCCGTTCACGATCTGGTTGCTCTACGGCTTCATCTTGCAGGTGCCGCAAGAGCTCGAAGAAGCCGCTGCCATCGACGGCTGCGGCCCGATCAAGGTGTTTTACAAGGTGGTGCTGCCGCTCATCAAGCCCGGTCTGGCTGCCGCTTCGATCTTCACCTTCCGCATTGCTTGGAACGAGTTCATCCTGGCGCTGGTGCTGACCGACCGCGCCACCCGCACCCTGCCCGTGGCCGCGTCGCTCTACATCACCGACATCGGCGTCGACTGGGGCAAGATCATGGCCCTGGGCAGTCTGATTGCCATCCCGCCGCTGATCTTCACCTTCGTCGCGGCCCGCCAGATCATCACCGGTCTGACAGCCGGAGCAGTCAAGGGTTGACGGATTGCCATGAAGGGCATCATCACCGTCGATATTGGCACCACGAGCCTGCGGGCGATGCTCTACGACGCGGCGGGGGAATCCCTCTACATGGACCAGCGTCAGAACGGGCCGGAGTTTTTCAGCGACGGTCGGGTCGAGCAGGATCCCCTGTCCTGGCAGCAGCACCTGATTCAGATTCTGGCGAGCTGCCGTGAAATGGCCGACGCCAGGGGCATTGCGCCCCTGTGCATTTCAGTCACAGCCCAGCGCTCTTCCGTCTTTGCGGTTGATCGCCTGGGTGTTCCACTGCATCCCGCCATCATGTGGCAGGACATCCGCAGTGCGGCGATGGCGCATGCGCTGGACGCCAGCAATGAATGGGTGTATCGCAAGACCGGACTGAAAATCTCGCCGGTTTTTTCAGCCATCAAAATGACCTGGCTGCGCAAGAACCGCCCGGATATCTGGCAGCACACCCACAAGTTGATCGGCGTGCAGGATTGGGTCCTGTGGTTGCTGACGGGGCGTTTTGTCACCGACCAAAGCTTTGGCAGCCGAACCAATTTGCTGGATCTGGTCACACGAACCTGGGATCCGGAGCTGCTGGGCCTTTTTGAAGTGCCACAGCACATGCTTTGCGATCTGATCGCACCCGGAGACGTTGCGGGGGCGCTGAGCGCAAGCGTTGCCGCCGCGACGGGTTTGCCTGCCGGGTTACCTGTGGTATCCGCAGGGGGTGATCAACAATGCGCGGCACTGGGCCTGGGTCTGTTTGCCAGCGAGCAGGCGGTCACCAACACAGGCACCGGCTCCTACATCCTGGGCCACAGCAACACACCGGTATGGGATGCCAAGATGCGGGTGTCGTGCAATGTGTCAGCCATCCCCGGCGCGTACATTGTCGAGGCTGCTGTGCTCACATCAGGGGCGATTTACCGGTGGTTCAAGGAATGCCTCCTGGGCCTGCGGGAGGCTGATTCAAGCGCCTTTGACGCGATCAACCAGGAAGCCGGTCTGGTGGGTCCGGGATCTAACGGACTGATGTTGATACCGCATTTCAAAGGCTGCGGCTCGCCCTATTGGGATCCCGATGCGCGGGGCGTTTTCTATAACCTGAGTCTGAGCACCACGCGCGGCGAGATGGCCCGGGCCATTTTGGAAGGCATCGCCGTCGAACTCAAGGAAAGTCTGGCCCTGGTGGAAGACCTTTGCGGCACCGTTGCGTCCGTGGGTGTCTCTGGTGGCATGACCAAGTCCGCTCTTTTCAACCAGATCCAGAGCGATGTTTTCGAGCGTCCGGTGCTGCGCCTGAGCAGCGACGAGGCAAGCTCCCGCGGTGCCTGGATTGCCGCTGCCGTTACCATCGGCCTGGAGACAAGTTACGCCAACGCCTTCAGGCGGTCAACCGAGCGTGATGAAGCCGTGGTGTTCAACCCCAACCCTTTGACGAGACCGATCTACCAACGCCAGCGCGAGCGCTCGCGTGCGATCTACCACGCCCTGGCGGCGCCGGAAATTCGGGAACTCTTCAAATAGCAAGGAAGATGCATGAAGGAACATGGTCAACGCGCGATCATGGCGGTATCCAATTACCGTCACAAGAAAATCCTGGAACTGGTGTACCAGCGAAAGTCCATTTCCGCCGATGAGTTGGCCACTGAATTCGGGGTTTCCAAAATCACCATCCGGCGTGACCTCGATACCCTGGCGCTTGACAAGCTGCTGGAGCGCACCCGGGGGGGCGCGGTGTCCATTTCGGACCTGGGTTTTGAGGAGATTTTTGAGGCAAAAAACCATTTGTCCACCAAAGAGAAAAGCCTGATCGGCAAGTACGTGGCGTCACTGATTTCGGAAAACGAGACGGTGTTTCTGAATTCCGGATCCACGACCCTGGAGGTGGTGCGCCATCTCAAAGGGAAAAGAGTGCGGGTGGTCACCAACAACGCGGCTAGTCTGTTGCTGGAGTTGGACCCTCAGATTGAGATGATCTTGCTGGGCGGGGACTACCGGGTCCAGTCAAGATCTCTGGTCGGCAGCTTGACGATTGCTGCCCTGCAGAGCATCTACTCGAGCATCACCGTGCTCGGCATCAATGGCGTGAGCATCAAGCGTGGATGCACCACTGCGGTTCAGCTTGAAACCAGTGTCAACAAAGCCATGATCGAAAACTCCAGTGGCAAGGTGATACTGGTCGCCGACCACAGCAAGATGAACTGTGTCTCAAGCTTTCTCACCTGTGCCCTCAATCGGGTCGACTTGCTGGTCACCGACTGGATGACGCCACTGGCCTTTTGTGAAGAATTGCAGGCCTCTGGCTTGAATGTCTTCAGGGTTCCTGAGGATCAATAGCTAGACTTGCCCGTAGTAGGCGCCGGGTCCGTGCTTGCGGAAAAAATGTTTTTCCAGCAGGTATTGCGGCATGTTCGGCAGGTTGGGCGTCATCTGCAAGGTCAGCAGCGCCATGCGCGCGGTGAGTTCAAGAACCGCGGCGTTGTGCACGGCCGCATCGGCGTCAACCCCCCAGGTGAAAGGGCCGTGATTGGCCACCAGAACCGCTGGCATCTGGCTTGGGTCGATGCCCGCATCCTTGAAGCGCTGCACGATGGCCAGGCCGGTTTGCGCCTCGTAGTGACCGGTGGTTTGCTGCTCGGTCAGAACGGGAGTGCAGGGTATTTCTCCAAAGAAATAGTCGGCATGGGTCGTGCCCAGCGGCGGGATGCCCCGGCAGGACTGGGCCCAGACGGTCGCCCACGTGGAATGGGTGTGGACGATGCCGCCAACCAGCGGGAAATGACGGTACAACTCCAGATGGGTCGGCAGGTCGGAAGATGGTTTCAGGGCGCCCTCAAGGATCTGGCCTTGCGCGTCCACCACCACCATGTCCGTGACCTTCATGGTGCTGTAAGGCAATCCGCTGGGCTTGATCACAATCGCGCCGCTTTCAGCATCCCTGGCGCTGACGTTGCCCCAGGTAAAGTCGACGAGGCCGAGACGCGGGAGCTCCAGATTTGCTTCGAGCACCTGCTGCTTGAGGACTTTCAGATTCATACATAGCCTCCTTGCGTCATTCGCTCACCGACCCATTGCCGCGCCAGATCGGATTTCCTGGATGGGGTCGACGGCTTTTTCGGTCCACATTTCAACCAGGAAAGGGCCTGCATAGCCAAGATCATGCAGCGTCTTGAAGCAGCCTACGAAGTCAACCGTGCCTTCGCCGAAAGGAATGTCACGGAAGGCACCCGGGAAATTGGGCCCCACCGGTTTGGTTTCCTTGACGTGCACACCCACGATATGGTTGATGCCCAAGGTGAGTTCACGCACCACGTCATTGCCCCAGGCGGTGAGGTTGCCCAGATCCGGGTAAACCTGGAACCAGGGGGATGCCAGCTGCTCTTTGAGCACAAGGTATTTTGAAATCGAATTCAGGAAGGTGGTGTCCATGATTTCCAGGGCCAGCGTCACCTGATACTGCGCCGCCACTTCCAGGGCGCGCTGCATGCCCTCAAGGTAGCGCTGCCGTGAGGCATGGGTTGTGGGTTCGTAATAGACGTCATATCCGGCCAGCTGGATCACGCGAATACCGGTATCACTGGCGAACCGGATCGCCTTTTGCATGAACTCGGCCGCCTGCTCCCTTACCGCTGGATCAGCACTGCCAAAGGGAATTTTCCGGTGTCCTGAAAGACACATGGAGGGCACCGACAGGCCTTCTTCCCGGGAGGTTGTGAAGAACGACAGGCGTTCGGCCATGGACCAATCCAGCCGTGCCATACGCTCTGGCGTTTCATCGATTGATATTTCCAGAAAGTCGTAGCCGGTTTCGCGAGCGACCTTGAAACGCTCAGCCCAGGACATGTCTTTTGGCAGTGCTTTCTCGTAGATTCCCACCGGGGTTCTCATGAATGTGTCTTCCTTGGTTGGCGACAGTTTCAGCAGTCAGCGCGAGGCCAATGCTGGGCGGCTGACGTTCACGTCACGATGTACAGAGCGGCTTCGGCTATTTCACGGTTGGCGGAAACAATGATGTCCCGGTTCGCTTCGTGCATGACGTGGATGTTGCTGGGGCCGACGCCTTCATCAATGATTTCCGCCTGGAGCAGCAACGGAGTGGTACGCGCTGCGTGGACATAGAACAGTTGCTGTTTGCCCCGGCGACATCCGCCAATAAAAACCGGTTTGCCGGCCAGCGTTGTGCCGACAACCACGTGGTAGAACTCGCTCACTTCAGGGTGTTCATACACCTTGACATAGGCGCCATTGATTTTCTTGTAGATTCTGAAATACGAACCATGAAACGGCTCAATCGTAGCGAATTCCAGTTCACCATCGCCATCAATATCCACCGCCGAAATGTCGCTGATCGGCCAATCCATGAACTGCTTGACCGCCCATTGACCCTCGGGTTCTTGCGGTGGCGTCACCTCAAACGCGCCTTGTTCACAGGTCACCAGGCTGGACAGGGAGCCATTGCGGGTCAACCGGCTGTAGCCATGATTCTTGGCCAGCCCATCTTTCAGCACCGTGACCTCCAGCGGCCCAGGACCACGGTACTCGCCGACCCAGATTTTCCCGGGATTGCTCCAGTCTTCTTTGGCGTCCTTGGTGGTGGCCAGGGTGCAGCCAATGAAGTAATTCCGGCCATTGACGGGGAGGAGGTCAAAGCGGTGGATGTAGGGCAGATGAAGCACATCGGTGACTTCATAGCCACCCGTGCTCAAGGGGCGAACATGCACCACCTTGGCCTCTTCCCATTGAAACATCTTGAAGAATTTCTGAACCGCCAGGAATTCGCCATTGCTTCCTGCGATTGGCACGATGGACATCGTGCCACCAGGCCCCTCCCAAACGGTGTGGGAGGACTGGTAGTCGGAGCCGGCCCATGCCAGACATTGCCCCTCACCCTCGGTCGCCACCAGAATCCGGGTTTGCCCGTCAACCACGATGTGATTGGTCGAGTAACAACGGTTCAGCGATGTCAGAAAACGTTTTTCGATATTCATAACCCACCTCGCAGGATCAAAATGATGGAGGAGACGACGAAATACGAGACCAATTTTTCAAAATGATCAAAGTATAAATCAATATTGCAAATAAATTGCTGATTTTTTAACAATTTGATCGATTTATGTCAAAGATCCCCAACGCGATGCGATCCGCACCGCTGTACTGCCGGAAGGGGTGGCAGTTTCCAAGTCGGCGTTCATTCCTTTGAGCGATGGATGCTCGATATCGGGGCAGCGAATGTCCGAAGTCGATCATTCTCGACGCCGACGAATGCCTGCATCCCGTCGGGTCCAGCCATCCGCTCGCGACGGGTCGAAAAAAAGCGACGCCAGGCCGGTATAAAGTGTTCTCTCTTCGGCCCCTTCCTGAAGAACCTGCCAGCTCACGCATGCTTCACCTCCATTACTACCCCAGCACCGCCAGCATGGTTCCGCACATCGTGCTGGAGGAGCTTGGCGTGCCGTACCAGCGGGTGCTGGTGGACCGCGCCGTCGATGCGCACAAGGCGCCCGAGTACCTGAAACTGAACCCGAACGGGCTGATCCCGGTGCTGACGCAGGACGACGCACCGGGCGCGCCGCTCGTGCTGTACGAGACGGCGGCCATCGTGCTGCATCTGTGCGACACGCATGCCTCGGCAGGACTGGCGCCGGCTGTCGGTACCGCCGAGCGGGCACACTTCTACAAATGGCTGATGTGGCTGACCAACACGTTGCAGGCCACGCTGATCGTCTATTTCTACCCCGAGCGCTGGGTGACGCCGGGCAATGCTGCAGGCGCGGCCGAGGTCAAGGCGGCCGCCGAGACCAAGATCGCCGGGCTGCTGGACCAGCTCGACACCGAACTGGCGACGCACGGGCAGGACTGGTTCACGGGCGCGCACTACACGGCGCTGGACGCCTATGTCTTCACGCTGTGTCGCTGGACGCGCCATTTCTCGTCCGTGCCGGCGCGCGCACGGCCGCACCTGGGCCCCTACCTGCAGCGCATGCTGGCACGCCCCGCGCTACAGCGTGTGCTGGCGGCGGAGCAACTGGCCCCGCCCTTCGTCTGAGCGGGTGCCCCGATCCTCAACGCCCGGTGCGCGCCAGGTAGCGCTTGCGCCAGAACAGCAGGCCCATCGTCGCGGCGATGCAGACCATCGCGCCTAGTGTCCACCACAGGCCATTGGCGCTGTGGATGAAGGGGAAGGTCTCGAAGTTCATGCCGAAGAAGCCGGTGATCAGGTTCAGTGGCAGGAAGATCGCGGTGAGCGCGGTGAGGGTGCGCATGATGTTGTTGGTGCGGTTGCCCTGTGCCGAGAAGTGCATCTGCACGGCGGTTTCAGCGTTGTGTTCAAGCCGGGTCACGTGGCGTACCACGCGTTCGATGTGCTCAAGCACGTCGCGGCTGCGCACCATCAGCAGTTCGTGCTCGTGCCGCGCATCGGCGTCGTCGGGCACGGGCCAGCCCTTGACGGCCTCAGTCCAGTCCAGCACGGCGGTGCGCTGGTCCTCGCAGATGTCGTCGAGCTGGTGCAGCGCCATGCGGGCCTCGAGCAGGGCCGACCAGTTGGAGAAGCGCGTCCGCGGGTCCAGCAGTTCGGCCTGCCAGTGGTCGAGCTGGCGCGACAGGTCGCGGCGCAGCGCCAGGTAGCCGTCGACGATCTGGTTGACGATGCGCAGCATCAGGTCCGACGGGCTGGCGGGAAGCCGGGCGCCGCCCAGACGGGGGTCGACGTTGGCGGCGCGCGTCTCGGCCGAGGCGGAGGCCGCCGCGAGCAGGCGCGTGGCGTAGGCATCGCGCGCGGCGCAGTCGGGTGGGTGCACCGTCAGAAGCACCTGGTCGAACACGGCGAATCCGATCGGGCTGGTGTCAATGCGCCGCAGCACCGGCGGACCGCCGCGTCTGCGGGGCACCAGCGGGGGCTCGCCGGTCGGAGCCGGCGCGGGCGCAGGTTCGCCGTCGCCGCTACTCAGCCGGCGGAAGACCAGGAGGTCGTACATCGAGGTGTAGTCGAAACGCGAGGGCAGCTGCTTGTTCAGCAGGTCGGAGATGTGCAGATCGACCAGCGTGGTTCCGGTCAGGGCCTGCAGCGTGGCCTGGACCTGCGGCCGCAAGGGTTCGAATTCTGTGCGGTCGCATGCGATCCAGACATAGCCCTGCGTGGGCAGCTGCGTGGGCAGGGCGTCCGTCTCCGTCACGCCGGAGGGGCTGATGCTGAAAATGCGCATGGGTGCCTTGCAGATACTTTGAATCCGGCTTTTAGTTCAATATCTGAATCAAATCGGCACTAACCCAGCGTCGAATGGTCACTTTCAGCTATTGATTTTGAATCAACCGGGCGGCGTCGCGGGCGAAGTAGGTCAGCACGCCATCGGCGCCGGCGCGCTTGAAGGCGAGCAGGCTTTCCATCATCACCAGGTCGTGGTCGAGCCAGCCGTTCTGCGCGGCGGCCTTGAGCATGGCGTATTCGCCGGACACCTGGTAGGCGAAAGTGGGCACGCGAAACTCGTCTTTCACCCGGCGCACGATGTCCAGGTAGGGCATGCCGGGCTTGACCATCACCATGTCGGCGCCCTCGGCGATGTCCATTGCCACTTCGCGCAGCGCCTCGTCGCTGTTGCCGGGGTCCATCTGGTAGACCTTCTTGTTGCTCTTGCCCAGGTTGCCGGCCGAGCCCACGGCGTCGCGAAACGGACCGTAGAAGGCGCTGGCGTACTTGGCGCTGTAGGCCATGATGCGGGTGTGGATCAGGCCGGCGGCTTCCAGCGCCTGGCGGATGGCGCCGATGCGCCCGTCCATCATGTCGCTGGGCGCGACGATGTCGACGCCGGCTTCGGCCTGGGTGAGCGCCTGTTTGACCAGCACTTCGACCGTCTCGTCGTTCAGGATGTAGCCGGTGTCGTCGAGCAGGCCGTCCTGGCCATGGCTGGTGAACGGGTCCAGCGCCACGTCGGTCATCACGCCCAGGCCGGGGAATTCTTTTTTCAGCGCGCGCACCACGGTGGGCACCAGGCCGTCAGGGTTGGCGGCTTCGCTGCCGACCGGGTCTTTCAGCGAGGCGCTGATCACCGGGAACAGCGCCATCACCGGGATGCCAAGTTTCACGCAGTCCTCGGCCACCGGCAGCAGCAGGTCCAGGCTCAGGCGCTCCACGCCGGGCATGGACGCCACCGCCTCGCGCCGGCCCTGGCTCTCGAGCACGAACACCGGATAGATCAGGTCGTTGACGCTCACCGCGTGCTCGCGCACCAGGTTGCGGGTGAAATCGTCGCGGCGCAGGCGGCGCGGGCGACCTTGGGGAAAGGGGGCGTAAGGAGTCATGGCGAAAATTGTGCCTGAATTCTGGAAGCGATCAATGCTTATCGGGCGAGCGCCGGGCCCTGCATGACGATGCGGCGGGCGCGGCACAAGGCGGTCCTGCCACTGAAAGAATTGCCTGATTGGCCTTAGGAATCCTTGAACTCAGTGTATCAATTTGATACATTGCAGCTGGGCGGTTCGCCGCCTCCCGCTTTTCCTCCCTGAGCGGGGCCTTGATGTGTGACAGCAAAGAGGCTTCTCGCCCCAGCCATGTGCTGGGGTTTTTTTTGGCCGTGCCGCCCGGCGGCTTCAGGGGCGGGGGCTACACTTTCGTGATGCTCTGGATCAAATCCCTCCACATCGTCTTTGTCGCCAGCTGGTTTGCCGGACTGTTTTACCTGCCCCGGATCTTCGTGAACCTGGCGATGGTGGCGCCCGAGTCGGTCGCCGAGCATGAAAGGCTGTTGCTGATGGCGCGCAAGCTGATGCGCTTCACCACGATCCTGGCGGTTCCCGCCGTGGGCCTGGGGCTCTGGTTGTGGATCGGCTATGGCATTGGCTGGGGGCCTGGCAATGGCTGGATGCATGCCAAACTGGCGGTGGTGTTGCTCGCCCTGGGCTACCACCATGCCTGCGGGCGGCTGCTGCGCAAATTCACCCTGTATGGCAACCAGCATGGGCACGTCTGGTACCGCTGGTTCAATGAAGCGCCGGTGCTGATGCTGCTGGCCGCGGTGGTGCTGGTCGTCGTCAAGCCTTTCTGAGGGGCTCGCGCGGCAATGCACAAGACCGCAGCCTGGCCCCTGGCGCTGACCTATGCGGTGCTGATCGTCTATGCAAGCCTTTACCCGTTCGATGGCTGGCGGGCCGTGGGCATCGCGCCCTGGACTTTCCTGGTCGCGCCACTGCCCAGATACTGGACCGGCTTCGACGTGGCCGCGAACCTGCTGGGCTACGGGCCGCTCGGGTTTCTGCTGGCCCTGAGTGTGCTGCGCACCGGGTCGCGCGGACCCGCCGTGGCGCTGGCCACGCTGGGTGGCACCCTGCTGTCCTTGGGCATGGAGTCGCTGCAGACCTTCATGCCCCTGCGCGTGGCGTCCAACCTGGACTTTGCCCTCAATGTCGCCGGGACCCTCTTGGGCGCCATGGCAGCCTATGCGCTGGAGGCAATGGGCGTCATCGATCGATGGAGCCGTTTTCGGGCGCGCTGGTTCGTGCCCGATTCGCGCGGTGCGCTGGTGCTGCTGGCACTGTGGCCGGTGGCCTTGCTGTTCCCGGCTTCCGTGCCGCTGGGCCTGGGCCAGGTGATGGAACGCGTCGAGGAAGGGCTGGCAGACTGGCTGGCCGATACGCCCTTTCTGGAATGGGTGCCGCTGCGCGAAGTGGAGTTGCAGCCCTTGTTGCCCGGCGTGGAACTGCTGTGCGTGATGCTGGGCCTGCTGATTCCCTGCCTGCTGGGGTTCTCCATCGTCCGGTCCGTGGGACAGCGGCTGGTGATGGTTGTCGGCACGCTGGCTGCGGGTCTGGGGGCCTCGGCCCTTTCGGCGGCGCTCAGCTACGGGCCCAGCCATGCTTGGGCGTGGCTCAACCTGCCGGTTCAGGTGGGATTGGGCGCCGGGGCTGTTCTGGCCCTGCTGATGCTGCCGTTGCCCCGGCGCGCCAGCGCGGCGCTGGTGCTTCTGGCCCTGGCGCTGCATCTGAGCTTGCTGAACAACGCCCCTGCCGGGGCCTACTTCGCCCAGACCCTGCAGACCTGGGAGCAGGGGCGTTTCATCCGCTTTCACGGCCTGGCGCAGTGGCTGGGCTGGCTCTGGCCTTACGCGGCGCTGGTCTATGTGCTGATGCGGGTGTCGGGCCGCGAAGCGGAAACCTAAAATCGAGCCATGAGTGAAAACAAGTCCTATTACGAGCGCCACATCTTTTTCTGTCTGAATGAGCGCCCCAATGGCGAAGCCTGCTGCGCCAAGCACAACGCCCAGGCAGCGTTTGACCGCTGCAAGTCGCAGGTCAAGGCGGCCGGACTGGCCGGGCCCGGCGCAGTGCGGGTGAACAAGGCCGGCTGCCTGGACCGCTGCGCCGCCGGGCCGGTGGCGGTGGTCTACCCCGAGGCTGTCTGGTACACCTATGTGGATATGAGCGACATTGACGAGATCGTCGAGTCGCACCTCAGGAACGGCCGGGTGGTGGATCGGCTCGTCACGCCGGCGCACCTCGGGCGCTGAAAAGGGCTTTTCGTTGAAATTTCAAGCTTTTCTGGCCCTTTTCCAGCGTGGAATGGGCGTTCGAAGCTATCAATTACGTAGTTCATCGTGAACATCCAGACCCAACGCCTGAGCCTGAACGGCGCCGCCGGCGCCATTGAGGTCCTGCGCGACGACCCGATGTTGTCTCCAGGCGCGCCATCGCGCGGCGTCGCCGTCATTGCCCACCCTCACCCGCTGCATGGCGGCACGATGAACAACAAGGTGGTGCAGACACTGGCACGTGCTTTCGTGCACTGCGGCTGGAGCGCCGTTCGGTTCAATTTCCGCGGCGTGGGTGCCAGCCAGGGCGTGCACGATCACGGTCGCGGCGAGGCGACTGACTTGCTCGCGGTGATCGAGCAGTTGGCGCCCACGGGCGTTCCGCTGGCCTTGGCCGGGTTCTCCTTCGGCGCCTTTGTCGCCACGCAGGCCGTGGCCACGCTGTGGCCCACGCGCCCTATGGAGAAAATCGTGCTGGTTGGCACGGCAGCGTCGCGTTTTGAAGTGGCGCCCTTGGCGCCGCAGGCCCATGATCGCACCCTGGTGGTGCACGGTGAACTCGACGACACGGTGCCGCTGACCGCTGTCATGGACTGGGCGCGGCCCCAGATGCTGCCCGTCACCGTGATTCCGGGGGTCGAGCACTTCTTTCACGGACAATTGACCCTTTTGAAGCATCTGGTGGTTCGCCACCTCCACGCCTGATACCCGCTGACGGACGCGCCGCTGCGATACAGCGCCTGCGACCGGATCGAAACCTTGTTATTTGAACCTCCACCCCGATGAAAAAACTCCTGACTGTCCTGCGACGCCTGATGGCCGCGCCCCTGTGCCTGGTTGCCCTGACCGCCGCGGCACAGGCGCCCCAGCCGCCCGAAGTCGCGGCGCGTACTTACCTGCTCGTGGACGTGACGGCCAACCAGATCCTGGCCGCGAAAGATATCGATGTTCCGGTGGAGCCGGCTTCGTTGACCAAATTGATGACCGCCTATCTGGTTTTCGACGCGCTCAAAGCAAAGAAAATCGATCTCAAACAGACGCTGCCGGTGAGTGAGCGCGCCTGGAAGATGCCGGGCTCGCGCATGTTCATCGACCCCAAGATGATGGTGCCGGTCGAAGACCTCATCAAGGGCATGATCGTCCAGTCCGGCAACGATGCGACCGTGGCCCTTGCCGAAGGCGTAGGGGGCTCGGTCGACCGTTTCGTGCAGCTCATGAACACCCAGGCCAAGGCGCTGGGCATGACCGCCACGACATACAGGAATCCCGAGGGCCTGACGGAAGCCGGGCACACCACGACTGCGCGTGACCTGAGTGTGCTCGCCACCCGGCTGATGCGCGATTTTCCTGAGTATGTCGGCTATTACGCCGTCAAGAAATACCGTTACCCCGGCACACCGGCCGCCAACGACAGCAACCGCAACACCCTGCTGTTTCGCGACCCGACGGTCGATGGCCTGAAGACTGGCCACACCGAGGCCGCCGGCTACTGCCTGGTGGCCACGGCCAAACGTGATTTTCCGAACGTGGGCAGCCGCCGGTTGCTGTCGGTGGTTTTGGGCGCGGCCAGCGAGAACGCGCGCGCCAACGAATCCCAGAAGCTGCTGAACTGGGGCTACACCGCGTTCGAGGCGGTCAAACTGTTCGATGCCGGCCAGGCGGTGGTCACGCCACAAGTCTGGAAAGGCAAGTCGCCAACGCTCAAGCTTGGGCGCAGCACGGCGATCGTGGTCACCGTGCCCGCGGGCAGCGCCGCCCAGATCAAGACCCAGGTGCAGCGTCCCGACCCGCTGGTTGCCCCCTTCGCTCTGGGCCAGGCCGTCGGCACGCTCAAGGTGTCCATCGGCACCGAGCCGTTGGTCGAAATCCCGCTGGTAGCACTTGAAGCCGTCGAACAGGCCGGCGTGTTGGGCCGGGCCTGGGATGCAGTGCGGCTCTGGATCAAGTAATTCCACAAAGTTTGCGCCCACTTACGTTGCGCTTTGATTTGGATATTGCGTAGAAACCCTCAACGGGCTATACTGGAAAGCTTTTCCGCTATTGGGGCGGGAGAGTTCGTCCGTACCATTTTGTCATTCGTGACGGTACGGCGTTGTTTTACTTATTCGAACGTTTAGGGACGTTTTTCAATGCCAACCATCAATCAACTGGTGCGTCAGGGGCGCGAGGTCGAAAAGACCAAGTCCAAAAGCCCTGCGATGCAAAACTCGCCGCAACGCCGTGGCGTCTGCACCCGCGTCTACACCACGACGCCTAAAAAGCCCAACTCCGCCCTGCGTAAAGTCGCCAAAGTGCGCCTGACCAACGGCTTCGAGGTGATTTCCTACATCGGCGGCGAAGGCCACAACCTGCAGGAACACAGCGTGGTGCTGGTTCGTGGCGGTCGTGTCAAGGATTTGCCCGGTGTGCGTTACCACATCGTGCGTGGCTCGCTGGACCTGCAAGGCGTGAAAGACCGCAAGCAGTCGCGTTCCAAGTACGGTGCCAAGCGGCCCAAGGCCAAATAATCCGGCGTCTTGCCGGAACCAAGGTAAATGGTGCTGTTTCCCGCGTGGCGCGGTGATTCAGCGTAGTGACCCGATGTTGGGTCGAGTAAGTGAAAGCCGGAATGGCTTTCGCGGCATCTGATGAAGATGTCAACTGAAGCAAAGAGGTGAAAAAATGCCACGTCGTCGCGAAGTCCCTAAACGTGAAATCCTGCCGGATCCCAAGTTCGGCAATGTCGAGTTGTCCAAGTTCATGAACGTGATCATGGAAGGCGGCAAAAAAGCGGTTGCAGAGCGCATCATTTATGGCGCCCTGGACCTGATCGAGAAGAAGAACCCGGACAAGGATCCGCTGGAAGCCTTCACGACCGCCATCAACAACGTCAAGCCGATGGTGGAAGTGAAATCCCGCCGCGTCGGTGGCGCCAACTACCAGGTGCCGGTTGAGGTGCGTCCTGTCCGTCGCCTGGCCCTGTCCATGCGCTGGATCAAGGAGGCCGCCCGCAAGCGCGGCGAAAAGTCCATGGCCCAGCGCCTGGCGAACGAACTGCTGGAGGCCACTGAAGGCCGAGGCGGCGCGATGAAGAAGCGGGATGAAGTGCACCGCATGGCCGAGGCCAACAAGGCTTTCTCCCACTTCCGGTTCTAAAGGGCCGCTGCAGCGCGGACTTCTCTGGCACCGGGTTTCCTCGCCTTGCGTCTCGCATGGCCTGCTGAACCCTCCTGATCTGAAGTCTGCGCGCTACGCCAGTTTGTTCCCGCTGCCCCTGTTGTGGCGTCGGTGCAAAGGCGTAGAGGTTTGAATTTATCGAGCAACCAAGGATTTATCATGGCTCGCCATACCCCCATTGAGCGCTATCGCAATATTGGCATTTCTGCCCACATTGATGCTGGCAAGACGACGACCACCGAGCGCGTGCTTTTCTATACCGGTGTGAACCACAAGATTGGTGAAGTGCACGACGGTGCGGCCACCATGGACTGGATGGAGCAGGAGCAGGAGCGTGGCATCACGATCACGTCCGCTGCAACCACCTGTTTCTGGAAAGGCATGGACAAGTCCCTGCCCGAGCACCGCATCAACATCATCGACACGCCCGGCCACGTGGACTTCACGATTGAAGTCGAGCGTTCGATGCGGGTTCTGGACGGCGCTTGCATGGTGTACTGCGCCGTGGGCGGCGTGCAGCCGCAATCCGAGACAGTCTGGCGCCAGGCAAACAAGTACAAGGTGCCGCGCCTGGCCTTTGTGAACAAGATGGACCGCACCGGCGCCAACTTCTTCAAGGTCGTCGACCAGATGAAGCTGCGCCTGAAGGCCAGCCCGGTTCCCATGGTGATCCCGATTGGTGCCGAAGAAAACTTCACCGGCGTGGTCGACCTGATCAAGATGAAGGCCATCATCTGGGACGAAGCATCGCAGGGCATGTTGTTCGACTACCGTGAAATTCCGGCTGAGCTTGCTCGAACTGGCCAAGGAGTGGCGCGAGAAGATGGTCGAAGCCGCCGCTGAAGCCTCCGAAGAGTTCATGAACAAGTACCTCGAAGAAGGTGACTTGACGGAAGACGAAATCAAGCTGGGTATCCGCACGCGCACCATCGCCAGCGAAATCCAGCCGATGTACTGTGGCTCCGCGTTCAAGAACAAGGGTGTGCAGCGCATGCTGGATGCCGTGATCGAGTTCATGCCCTCTCCCGTGGACATTCCGCCGGTCGGCGGCATGGACGAAGACGAGAACCCGGTCACCCGCAAGGCCGACGACAGCGAGAAATTTTCGGCCCTGGCGTTCAAGTTGATGACGGACCCGTTTGTGGGCCAGTTGACCTTCGTGCGAGTCTATTCGGGCGTGCTGACCAAGGGCGACACGGTCTTCAACCCGATCCGCGGCAAGAAAGAGCGCATCGGCCGAATCGTGCAGATGCACGCCAACAACCGCGAAGAGGTGAGCGAAATCCGCGCCGGCGACATCGCGGCCTGCATCGGCTTGAAGGACGTGACCACGGGCGAGACCCTGTGTGATCCCAACGCCATCGTGATGCTCGAGCGCATGATTTTCCCCGAGCCTGTGATTACCCAGGCGGTCGAGCCCAAGACCAAGGTCGACCAGGAAAAAATGGGCATCGCCCTGCAGCGTCTGGCCCAGGAAGATCCTTCGTTCCGCGTCAAAACGGACGAAGAATCCGGCCAGACCCTGATCGCCGGCATGGGCGAATTGCACCTCGAAATCATCGTGGACCGCATGAAGCGCGAATTCGGTGTGGAAGCCAACGTAGGCAAGCCCCAGGTGGCTTACCGCGAGACCATCCGAAAGACCATCGAAGACGCCGAAGGCAAGTTCGTTCGCCAGTCGGGCGGCAAAGGCCAGTACGGCCACGTCGTGTTGAAGATCGAACCGAACGAGCCGGGCAAAGGGATCGAGTTCGTCGACGCCATCAAGGGCGGCGTGGTGCCACGCGAGTTCATTCCCGCAGTTGAAAAGGGCATTCACGAAGCGGTCACGCAAGGCGTGCTCGCCGGCTATCCGGTCGTTGACGTCAAGGTCACGCTGCACTTCGGTTCATACCACGATGTGGACTCGAACGAACTGGCCTTCAAGATGGCCGCGATCTTCGGTTTCAAGGAAGGTTGCCGCAAGGCCGGCCCCGTGATTCTGGAGCCCATGATGGCGGTTGAAGTGGAGACGCCGGAAGACTACGCAGGCAACGTGATGGGCGATCTGTCCTCGCGTCGCGGCATGGTGCAAGGCATGGAAGACATGCTTGGCGGTGGCAAGGCCATCAAGGCCGAGGTGCCGCTGTCCGAAATGTTCGGCTACTCGACGACCCTGCGCTCCATGTCCCAAGGTCGCGCGACCTACACCATGGAATTCAAGCATTATTCGGAAGCTCCGCGCAACGTGGCAGAGGCCATCGTCGCGGCTCGGGCCAAGTAAGTTCACCCTGTCTGCGACGGTGTGCCGCCCTGTTCCCGTGCGGGGCGAACCAGCAACACCGTGCAGACGTTAAACCTGTACACGGGAAATCGTTCTTTGGAGAATTGAAAATGGGAAAAGAGAAATTCACGCGAACCAAGCCCCACGTCAACGTGGGCACCATTGGCCACGTTGACCATGGCAAGACCACGCTGACCGCGGCCATCACGACCGTGCTGTCGGCCAAGTTCGGCGGCACCGCCAAGGCCTACGACCAGATCGATGCGGCGCCCGAAGAAAAGGCCCGCGGCATCACCATCAACACCGCGCACGTCGAGTACGAAACGGCCAACCGCCACTACGCCCACGTCGACTGCCCCGGCCACGCCGACTACATCAAGAACATGATCACCGGCGCTGCCCAGATGGACGGCGCCATCCTGGTGTGTCTCGGCCGCTGACGGCCCCATGCCCCAGACCCGCGAGCACATCCTGCTGGCCCGTCAGGTCGGCGTGCCCTACATCATCGTGTTCCTGAACAAGTGCGACATGGTCGACGACGCCGAACTGCTCGAACTCGTGGAGATGGAAGTTCGCGAACTGCTCGACAAATACGACTTCCCCGGCGACAAGACCCCCATCATCCACGGCTCCGCCAAACTCGCCCTCGAAGGCGACAAGGGCCCCCTGGGTGAAGAAGCCATCATGAAGCTGGCCGACGCGCTGGACACCTACATTCCCCCGCCCGAGCGCGCTGTGGACGGCGCCTTCCTGATGCCCGTGGAAGACGTGTTCTCCATCTCCGGTCGCGGCACCGTGGTGACCGGACGCATCGAGCGCGGCATCATCAAGGTCGGCGAGGAAATCGAAATCGTCGGCATCAAGGACACCGTCAAGACCACCTGCACCGGCGTGGAAATGTTCCGCAAGCTGCTCGACCAGGGCCAGGCGGGCGACAACGTCGGTATCCTGCTGCGCGGCACCAAGCGTGAAGACGTCGAGCGCGGCCAGGTGCTGTGCAAGCCCGGCTCCATCAAGCCGCACACCCACTTCACGGGCGAAATCTACGTCCTGTCCAAGGACGAAGGCGGCCGTCACACGCCGTTCTTCAACAACTACCGTCCCCAGTTCTACTTCCGCACCACGGACGTGACGGGCGCCATCGAGCTGCCGGAGGGCAAAGAGATGGTGATGCCGGGAGACAACGTGTCGATCACGGTCAAGCTGATTGCCCCGATCGCCATGGAAGAAGGTCTGCGTTTCGCCATCCGCGAGGGCGGTCGCACCGTCGGCGCAGGTGTCGTGGCCAAGATCCTGGCGTAATTCTTCACTCATCAAGGAATTGCCATGTCTGCCAAACAAAAAATCCGCATCCGCCTGAAGGCGTTTGACTACAAGCTGATCGACCAGTCGGCCGCTGAAATCGTTGACACCGCGAAGCGCACGGGTGCGATCGTCAGGGGCCCCGTGCCTTTGCCGACACGCATGAAGCGCTTTGACATCCTGCGCTCGCCGCACGTCAACAAGTCGTCACGTGACCAGTTCGAAATCCGTACCCACCAGCGTCTGATGGACATCGTGGACCCGACCGACAAGACGGTCGATGCCTTGATGAAGCTCGATCTGCCCGCCGGCGTGGACGTCGAAATCAAGCTGCAGTGATGCAGGCGGCCGGTTCGCCGGTTGGGACGACTTGAGTTAGCGCGCGAACTTGCCAGAAATGGAAGTTCGCGTTATAATTTAAGGCTCTTTCCAGATTGGGAAGAGTTTTATTAACCCTCTTTCATGTCAAAACGCGTCAGCCAATTGAAGTTGGCGCGGTGAAAGTCAAGGAGAAAACCAATGAGTCTGAGCAACTCCCTCGGGTTGCTGGGTCGCAAGGTGGGCATGATGCGTCTGTTCACCGACGACGGGGACGCAGTGCCCGTCACGGTGGTGGATGTGTCCAACAACCGTGTGACCCAGGTGAAAACCCAAGAGAACGACGGCTACGTGGCCTTGCAGGTCACGTTCGGCTCGCGCAGAGTTTCGCGCGTGACCAAGCCGGAAGCTGGCCACCTTGCAAAAGCAGGCGTCGAAGCCGGTGAAATCATCCAGGAATTTCGTGTCACCCCGGAAGCCGCCGCGCAGTACGCTGCGGGCGCTGTGGTGCCTGTGAGCGCCCTGTTTGCGGTAGGCCAGAAGGTGGATGTGCAGGGCACAACCATCGGCAAAGGCTTTGCCGGCACCATCAAGCGCCACCACATGAGCTCCCAGCGTGCGTCGCACGGCAACAGCCGTTCGCACAATGTGCCTGGCTCCATCGGCATGGCGCAGGACCCGGGTCGTGTGTTTCCAGGCAAGCGCATGACCGGGCATCTGGGTGTTGATACCGTTACCACCCAGAACCTTGACGTGATCCGTATCGACGAGGCGCGCCAGCTGATCCTGATCCGTGGCGCCATTCCTGGCTCCAAGGGTGGATTCGTGACCGTGCGTCCCGCCGTCAAAGTCAAATCCAGCAAAGGAGCGAACTGATGCAGCTCGAACTCCTGAACGACCAAGGCCAGGCCGCGTCGAAATTCGATGCGCCCGAGA
This sequence comes from uncultured beta proteobacterium, assembly GCA_963726365.1. Lineage (GTDB taxonomy): Bacteria > Pseudomonadota > Gammaproteobacteria > Burkholderiales > Burkholderiaceae_C > JAABQG01. Next base: position 149,916 of record CAVSCI010000020.1, read on the forward strand.
CCGTGTTTGGTCGCGCCTACAACGAAGATCTGGTGCACCAGGTTGTTGTGGCTTTCCAGGCGAATGCCCGTCAAGGCACGCGCGCCCAGAAAGACCGCGAACAGGTCAAGCACTCGACCAAGAAGCCTTTCAAGCAAAAGGGAACGGGCCGCGCCCGTGCCGGTATGACGTCCTCGCCGCTGTGGCGTGGAGGTGGCCGGACATTCCCGAACATGCCTGATGAAAACTTCAGCCACAAGATCAACAAGAAGATGTACCGCGCCGGCATGGCCTCCATCTTCTCGCAGCTGGCACGTGAAGGCCGCCTGGCAGTGGTCGATTCCCTCACGGTGGATTCCCCCAAGACCAAGCAGCTCGCCGACAAGTTCAAGGCGATGAACCTGCAGTCGGTCATGGTGATTGCCGATGAAGTCGATGAAAACCTGTATCTGGCTTCCCGCAATCTGGTCAACGTGCTCATCGTCGAGCCGCGTTACGCCGATCCGGTGTCGCTGGTGCATTACAAGAAAGTGCTCGTTACCAAGGGCGCAATCGACAAACTCAAGGAGATGTTCGCATGAGCGCGCCCAAGTTTGACGAAGGTCGTCTGATGCAGGTTCTGGTCGCGCCCATCGTGTCTGAAAAGGCAACGATGATTGCTGACAAGAGCAATGCCGTGACGTTCAAAGTGCTGCAGGATGCTTCCAAGCCTGAAATCAAAGCCGCAGTGGAGTTGATGTTCAAGGTCGAGGTCAAGGGCGTTTCTGTGGTGAACACCAAAGGCAAGACCAAGCGTTTTGGCAAGTCCACGGGCCGCCGCGACAACATTCGCAAGGCCTATGTGACGCTGAAGCCCGGTCAAGAGCTGAACCTTTCCGGTGAGGGTGCTTAATCATGGCTGTCATTAAACTGAAACCCACTTCACCCGGCCGTCGTGGTGTCGTGAAGGTCACTCGTGACCACCTGTACAAGGGTGATCCCTACGCGCCGCTGCTCGAACCCCAGTTCCAGAAGGCGGGGCGCAACAACAACGGCCACATCACGACGCGTCACAAGGGCGGCGGGCACAAGCACCACTACCGCGTGGTCGACTTCCGTCGTAACAAGGATGCGATTCCGGCCAAGGTCGAGCGCATCGAGTACGACCCGAACCGCACGGCACATATCGCTTTGGTTTGCTATGCCGACGGCGAGCGTCGCTACATCATTGCGCCGCGCAATCTCGAAGTGGGTGCGTCGCTGGTCAGTGGTTCGGAAGCCCCGATCCGCGTCGGCAACACGCTGCCGATTCGCAACATTCCGGTCGGCTCGACGATTCATTGCATTGAACTGCAACCCGGCAAAGGCGCGCAGATTGCCCGCTCGGCTGGCACGTCGGCCACTCTGCTGGCCCGTGAAGGTACCTACGCCCAGGTTCGCATGCGCTCCGGCGAGGTCCGCAAGGTCCACGTTGAATGCCGCGCCACGATCGGTGAGGTCGCCAACGAAGAGCACAGCCTGCGCCGCCTCGGCAAGGCGGGTGTGAAGCGCTGGATGGGTATTCGCCCGACCGTTCGCGGTGTGGTGATGAACCCGGTCGACCACCCCCATGGCGGTGGCGAGGGCAAGACCGGCGAAGGCCGTCATGCAGTCGATCCTTGGGGTAATCTGACCAAGGGTTACCGTACCCGTAACAACAAGCGCACGCAGGTCATGATCGTGTCGCGCCGCAAGAAGTAAGGGGAAGGTTAAATGACTCGCTCTCTCAAAAAAGGTCCGTTCGTTGACCACCACCTGGTCGCCAAGGCTGAAAAGGCCGTGACGACCAAGGACAAAAAGCCGATCAAGACCTGGTCGCGTCGCTCCATGGTACTGCCCGATTTCATCGGTCTGACCATCGCCGTGCACAACGGCAAGCAGCACGTGCCGGTCTACATCACCGATCAGATGGTGGGCCACAAGCTGGGTGAGTTCGCGCTCACCCGGACCTTCAAGGGTCACCCGGCGGACAAAAAAGTCCAGAAGAAATAAGGAAAGACCATGGAAACACGTGCAGTCCTCCGGGGCGTCCGTCTGTCGGTCGACAAGGGCCGGCTGGTCGCCGACCTGATTCGTGGCAAGAAAGTGGATCAAGCGCTGAACACGCTGCAATTCACGCAGAAAAAAGCCGCGGTCATCATCAAGAAGGTTCTTGAGTCCGCCATCGCCAACGCCGAGCACAACGACGGCGCCGATATCGACGAGCTGAAGGTGAAAACCATCTACGTCGAGCAAGGTGCTTCGCTGCGGCGGTTCACGGCCCGCGCCAAAGGCCGCGGCAACCAGATCAGAAAACCCACGTGCCATGTGTACGTGACGGTTGGTAACTGAAAGAGGCACGGATAAATATGGGACAAAAAATCCACCCAACCGGCTTTCGCCTGTCGATCAGCCGCAACTGGTCGTCGCGCTGGTATGCCAACAACCGTGACTTCGCCGGCATGCTGGCCGAAGACATCAAGGTCCGTGAGTACCTGAAGACCAAGCTCAAGAATGCCGCGGTTTCGCGCATCCTGATCGAGCGTCCGGCCAAGAACGCACGCATCACCATTTTCTCGGCCCGTCCGGGCGTGGTGATCGGCAAGAAGGGCGAAGACATCGAAGCACTGAAGAAAGAGCTCGGCAAGCGGCTGGGCGTGCCGGTCGCGGTCAACATCGAAGAAGTGCGCAAGCCCGAGATCGATGCCAAGCTGATCGCCGACAGCATCACCCAGCAGCTCGAAAAGCGCATCATGTTCCGCCGCGCCATGAAACGCGCCATGCAGAACGCGATGCGCCTGGGCGCTCTGGGCATCAAGATCATGTCGTCTGGCCGTCTGAACGGCATCGAGATCGCACGCTGCGAGTGGTACCGCGAAGGTCGCGTGCCGCTTCACACGATGCGCGCCGATATCGACTACGGTACCTCTGAAGCCAAGACCACCTACGGCGTCATCGGCGTCAAGGTGTGGGTCTACAAGGGCGATACGCTGGGTCGCAACGACCTGCCCGCCGTTGAGACGCCGCGTCCGGACGACGAGCGCCGTCCCCGGGGCCCGCGCCGTGATGCCCGCCCCGGCGAGCGTCCGGCGGGTGACCGCCGTCCCGCCCCCCGCCGCCCGGCCGGAGCGAATGCCGCGCCTGCCGATGGCAGCGACAAGCCCGCAGAAGCCACAGGTGCTGATGCCAAATCCACCGTTAAGCGCGTCCGCAAGGTAGCCGCGCCAGCTGCAGCAGCTGACGGTGTCAAAGGAGAATAACCATGCTGCAACCTGCTCGCAGAAAATACCGCAAGGAGCAAAAAGGCCGTAACACCGGCGTGGCCACCCGTGGCAACACGGTGGCATTCGGTGATTTTGGTCTCAAGTCCGTTGACCGGGGTCGCCTGACGGCCCGTCAGATCGAGGCCGCACGTCGTGCGATCTCCCGTCACGTCAAGCGTGGTGGCCGCATCTGGATTCGCGTGTTCCCTGACAAGCCGATTTCCCACAAGCCCGCTGAAGTTCGCATGGGTAACGGCAAAGGCAACCCAGAGTACTACGTGGCCGAGATCCAGCCTGGCAAGGTGATCTACGAGATCGTCGGTGTGACAGAGGAATTGGCCCGCGAGGCCTTCCGCCTGGCTGCTGCCAAGCTGCCGTTGCGCACCACGTTCGTGGCTCGCATGATTGGTCAATGATTCAGGAGAATGAAGAAATGAAAGCTGCTGAACTCCGCCAGAAAGACGTTGCCGGCGTTGAAGCCGAGGTCAAGGCATTGCAACGGGCCCATTTCGGCCTGCGCATGCAAAAAGCCACGCAACAACTCAACAACACCGCCACGCTGCGCAGCACGCGCCGTGACATCGCGCGTGCCAAGACCATCCTTGCTGAAAAGCAAGCCGCCAAGTAAGGAGTGACCATGACGGAAGCTAAAACATCCCTCAAGCGCACCTTGATCGGCAAGGTGGTGAGCGCCAAGCGCGCCAAGACAGTCACGGTGCTCGTCGAGCGCCGCGTCAAGCACGAGCTCTATGGCAAGATTGTTGCCAAGTCGAGCAAGTACCACGCCCACGATGAAACTGGGCAGTACCAGCTGGGCGACGTGATCGAGATCACCGAGAGCCGCCCGATTTCCAAGACCAAGAACTGGGTTGCATCCCGCCTTGTGGAAAAGGCCGCTGCCGTCTAGGCCTTAACGGCCTCGCGGCTGCGTTGCACAAGAAGACGGCCCACAATGTGGGTCGTTTTTGTTTTTGGGACCCGAAATTCTCGGGACCCGTCATTTATTGGAGAACCGCATGATCAAAGTTGGAGACACCCTACCCGCCGCCACGCTGATGGAATTTGTCGAGGTCGAGGGCAATGGCTGCAGCATCGGCCCCAATCCCGTGGACGTCAGCAAGGCCAGCGCAGGCAAGACCATCGCCCTGTTCGCGTTGCCCGGCGCCTTCACACCGACCTGCTCGGCTAAGCACGTGCCTGGATATGTGGAGAAATTCGACGAACTCAAGGCAGCCGGGGTGGACGAGATCTGGTGCGTCAGCGTGAATGACGCGTTTGTGATGGGCGCTTGGGCACGTGATCAAAAGACGGGCTCCAAGGTACGCATGCTGGCGGATGGAAGCGCTGCGTTTACGCAAGCGACCGGACTGACGCTCGATTTGACCGGCAAGGGCATGGGCCTGCGCAGCAACCGTTACTCCATGCTGGTCAAGGACGGCAAGGTGACGACGCTGAATATCGAAGGCCCGGGCAAGTTCGAAGTCAGCGACGCGGCGACGCTGCTGGCGCAGGCAAAATCCTGAGCCAATCGGCATCAGTTATGAAATGCATAGCTGACTCAGCCCTGTTGGCGAAGGGTAATGGCCTGAAAATTCAGATATCGACCTTCAGGTAGTGGGCGCCAACAATCGGGCTGTGATAGTAGGGCGGGATATCCTCGAACCCGAGATCCTGATACAGGGCCCGAGCTGCCTCCATGTCATCCAGCGTGTCGAGCAGCACACAACCGTAGCCAGCGCTGCGTGCGGAATCCAGGATTGCCTCGGCAAGCTGCCTTCCCAGCCCTGAACCCCGAAACGCCTTGCGCACATAGAGTCGCTTCATTTCACTGGCGTTCGGGTAGTCCACGTTGTCGAGCGCGCGCAGCGCGCAACAACCGGCGGCCTGTCCATCGACCAGCGCCAGAAGCAGGGCGCCACGCGGCGCGGCGTAATCCCCGGGCAAACCGCTCAGTTCGCCATCGAAGTCCTGAAAACAGAGATCGATGGCCAGACTGCGGGCATATTCCAGAAAAAGCTCGCGCGTCAGCGCCCACTCGGCCGGTGTCTGGGGCGTGACGAACTGGATTGAAGGCGTATCCACGTAGGCTGGGGACTGCTGAGGCCGCACCAGTTTAGCCGGCTTTCAGCCCCCCAGCCTGACGATCCAGGTCACCGCTGCGGCGCAGGCAGCCAGGACAATGGCACCAGCAAACCGGCTGCCCGAACTATCCCGCGAAGGTTCCACGACGACGTCATCGGGGAACTCCTTGTCGCCCCGCACCATGGGTTTGATCAGGTTGTCCCGCTTCTTCCACAAGTACAGCAGGACGGTCACGACGTGAAGCGCGACGAGCGCAAACAGAATCAGCCGACCGATCTCCTTGTGGTATGTCGTCGCCAGGCTTACCGTTGTGTTGGAGACGAAGCGGGTCAGGGGACCGGCAAAAGCGATTTCGTCGTCGCTGATCAGCCCGCTGCCCACCTGGGCGGCGATAAAGGCCAGCATGGCAAACACCGAGAGCGCGCCCAAAGGGTTGTGGCCGGCCGTAAGCTCTGGCCGCCGTTGCCCGCGCAAAAACGCAAGGAGCGTCGCTGGCGAGTAGGCAAAAGAGCCGAAGCGCGACCATCGGCCACCCACAAAACCCCATATGAGCCGAAACAGCAGGAGGCTGAAGGCTGCATAGCCCAGTCGGAAGTGCCAGACCATGGCGTTGCCGCCCACGGAGCCGGTGACAACCAGGCCAATAAAACAAGCGGCGAGCAACCAGTGAAACAGGCGGGTCGGAAGATCCCAGATACGGATTGGGCGCATGAAATACCTTATGAGCGAATTTTTGGCAGAATCAAGTCGGGATTGAGTGGGTTCGAGCAGTTTAGTTGCAATGCGGCTGGACGGCTGACTCCGCGCGCCCAACCCATTCGATCAACTTCAAGAGGAACAAGCCCATGAAAACCCTTCTTTCGTTTGCCCTGGCTGCTGCAGCCGTTACCCTGTCGGCGCCGGCTGCGGCTCAGTTCGCCAAGCCCGAAGACGCCGTCAAGTACCGGAAGTCAGCGCTGACAGTCATGGCCGCCCACTTTGGCCGCCTCGGTGCCATGGCGACTGGCAAGGCGCCGTTCGATGCCAAAGCCGCCGCCGAAAATGCCGATCTGGTGGTCACAATGTCGAAACTGCCTTGGGCTGCTTTCGGCGCCGGCACCGACACCGGTGAAACCAAGGCCAAGCCGGAAATCTGGAAAGAGCCGGCCAAGTTCAAGGCAGCTGCCGACAAGATGCAGGCCGAGGTCGTCAAGCTGGCTGCCGCCGCCAAGACCGGCAACGAGGCCAACCTGAAGGCCGCCTTTGGTCCTGCGGCCGAAACCTGCAAGGGCTGCCACGACGAATTCCGCGCAAAGTAAACTGGGTGAGTTTGTGCTTTCTGAGCTCCTGAAACAGGAGCGTGCAGGCACCATCTGACGCTGGAAGGCTGCCATTTTCCTTGTGAAATGGGCAGCCTTTTTCGTTGGATGCGCGTGTTGTCGATGACCACCTTGAACCGCAGCTTGCGCGGCCGACGGGCAAGCAACAAAAAATTGCCGCAGCGATGGCCATCCCGCCCCCAGTTGCGGCAACATGGAGGATGGGTTTTATCGAGGGGTTCGCTATGGATCGTCGTCAGTTCAATTACGCCACATCGTTCACGCTCGGCACTTTGCTTCTCGCCGCCGCGCAGCGGGCTCAAGCGCTGTCGCTGGCAGACCTGACCAACGCCGAGGCCTCGCAAGGCCTGAAAATCGCACTCGAAAAGGGCGCCGTCGCTGCGGTCGACCTCCTGGGCCGCCCGGATGGTTTCCTGGCGAACCCGAAGGTCCGCATCCCGTTGCCGGGCCACCTCGAAAGCGCCGCGAAGTTCATGCGCACGTTGGGCCAGGGCAAGCGCATTGACGAACTGGTGACGTCGATGAACCGGGCTGCGGAAGCGGCGGTGCCCATGGGCAAAGACTTGCTGGTCAATGCCGTCAAATCCATGAACGTGACCGACGCCAAGAAGATTCTCACTGGCGGGTCCACCTCCGTCACCGACTTTTTCGCCGAGAAGACCCGCGCCCCGCTGGGCGTGAAATTCCTGCCGGTGGTCACACAGGCCACCGAGAAAGTCGGGCTCGCGGCGCAATACAACAGCATTGCCGGCAAGGCCTCGGGCATGGGTCTCGTCAAGAAGGATCACGCCACCATCGAGCAATATGTCACCGGCAAAACACTCGACGGCCTGTACCTGATGATCGGGGAGGAGGAAAAGAAGATCCGGCAGGACCCGGTCGGCAGCGGCAGCGCCGTGCTGAAAAAGGTGTTTGGCACGCTGAAGTAGCCGTGCCAGGGACGCACCGGCGCTCAGAAGGCCTTGGCCAGCTCCAGCGTCAGCACCGAAGGCAGATGCTGGCGCAGGACATCGCGGCTGACGCGAGTCATGCTGTCACTCATCCAGCTAGAAATCTCGAAGGTGTCGGCATCATCGGTAATTTCAAGAAGGCCGAAGTTGGGGTCGAGGCGGCGGATGTCCTGCATCAGGTCGTCGAATGTCTGATCCCTCACACGCTCATCGACGATGATCATGTGGGGCTGGTCACGCTCTGTGTAGCGCACCGCTTTTTCGGAGTCTGTCACGGTGTCAGGCACCAAGCCAAGGACAAGGCAGGCGCTCTCGACTTCCTCGCGGACCGCCGCGTCGTCGCTGATCAGCAGAATCCGCAAACCCGCCAGTGCCTGGGTCCCGGCGTGAGATTCCGAGTCGCTCCCATGGGACTCGATTTCCATGGCCGTCAGACCTTCCAGATGCTTGACGGTCCGCGCGAACTCCAGGAACAGGGTTGCGTCGCTTCCGTTGATATCCCGTGAAACGATGACCCCCATGGCTCTGGCGATCTGGGCGACGAGGTGCCACTTGAGTGGCTCCGTCGCCACGAGGGCGTGCTCCGTGACCTGTGTGCTGACGGTTCCGCAGGCCTTGATCGAAAGCAGGCCATGCTCCGGCCAGCTATTGATGCCCAGGGACACGACCAGCCGGTCGCATCTCGGCAACGCCCAATCCAGTGCGGTCTCCACCAGGTTCGACAGCAATCCCGGATCGACAATGATCTCGACGGGTCTGATGGTGCGGTGCACCTCGATCCCGCGCTCCTGGTACAAAGGCTGCCGCTCCCTCAGGGCTGTTTCGACAAGGTGGTCCAGCGAGACCCTTTCGTGGGACTGGCGCAGCCGCCCACCTGCCAAACGGGCAAGTTGCTGGCTTTGCCGGGCGATGGCGCCGGCCTCGTCGATGGCCTGGCTCAGCGCCGCCAGGTCGGTGCTGGACATCTGGCCCGTGTCTCGAAACCCCTGGACAAGCCGCCGCATCGCGTGAACTGGATCTGACAATTCGGCGCCGATGACGCCGGCGATGGCCAAGTCCGGCGCGGGGCCTGCAGGCGCAGCGAGCCCCGGCTTCGAATCCTGCGTCACCTTGACGGAAGGGCCGCCTGGCGAAAGTTGGTTCATGATGAAGACATTCCTTGGATCAGATTAAGGCACAAGCGGCGACCGGATGACAGCCTGGAAACCTGCTGACGCGCATTTGAAGGGTCATGGCGGGCTCAAGTGCGCGCGGCAATGCCCGCAAGCTCGCACAGGCATTGTGTCAACGTCCGCGGCGCGCTGATCATGGGATCGTGGCCGGTGGCCAGGTCGACCACGCGTGAACCCGCCAGCCAGACGCCGTCCCAGAATTTTGGATCCGTGACCCGGGTGCGGATCACGTCAATGGTGGGCAGCGGCGGCCGGGTGCAGTTGATGAACGTGCGCGGCACTTGCGCAACACGAACCGGGTCGAAGTCCAGCGGGGCCTCGTAGGTGTGCCCCGGGTGGGGGGTCTGGCGCCGCTTAACCCATTCATGGTCCGCGCCCTCGAGGCCGAACACAGAAGGATCGGGCGGCGGGAAGCTGTAGCTGGGCGAGGCGACTGCGGCCGCCAGACGCGATTCACGCGTGGCGCTGGCGTGGGTGCTGCTCCAGCTTTCGCCGGGCCTGGGGACGACCGCATCGACATAAACCAGGTGCGCCAGGCGCCCTGGCATGCGGTCAGCCACGGCGGTGCCAATCATGCCGGCGTAGGAGTGCACGGCCAGCACGACCCCGGTCATCTCCTCGGCCTCGATCGCCTGAATCACATCGGTGATATGCGTTTCCAGGGTGATCGAGGGGCTCAGCAGGTGCGCCCGTTCGCCCACGCCCGTCAGGGTGACGGCATGCGCCCGGTGCCCAGCGCGAATCAGCGCTTCGGTCACGCGTCGCCAGCACCAGGCGCCGTGCCAGGCGCCATGCACCAGAACAAAATTCGCCATCAGATGACTCCCTTGTCTTTCAAAGCCGCGAGTCTCGCATCGGCGTAGCCGAGCACGTTGCGCAACACCTCGTCGGTGTGCTGGCCCAGCATCGGCGGTGGCAGGTCGGTACGGACCGGCGTGGCACCGAGCTTGATCGGACTCGACACCAGGTGCAAGTCGGGCTTGAGCGGATGCTGCCAGGTCGTCACCATGCCGCGCGCCAGTACCTGCGGGTCGGCGAAGACCTCCGCGATGTTGTTGATCGCGCCGCAGGGCACCTTGGCCGCCTCCAGCGCATCCAGCCACGCCGCCTTGTTGCGCGTGCGCATGATGTCCTGGAGCAGGGGAACCAGTTCGTCGCGGTGGCGCACCCGCCCCTGGTTTCTGGCGAAGCGGGGGTCGGTGGCGAGCTCGGGGTGTCCCGCAACAGCGCAGAACTTGGCGTACTGGCTGTCGTTGCCCACGGCGAGGATCAGATGGTCCTTGTGCCCGTCGGCGGCCGGGGCAACTTCAAAAACCTGGTAGGGCACGATGTTCTGGTGGGCGTTGCCGGCACGGCCGGGCAGCTTGCCGCCCACCAGGTAGTTGGCACCCATGTTGGCCAGCATGGCGACCTGCGTGTCGAGCAGCGCGGCGTCCACATGCTGGCCTTCGCCGGTGCGTTCGGCGTGGCGCAGCGCCGCCAGAATCGCCACGGTGGCGTACATGCCGGTGAACAGGTCGGCGACGGCCACGCCCACTTTCTGCGGCCCGCCGCCAATGTCGTCGCGCTCGCCGGTGATGCTCATCAGCCCGCCCATGCCCTGGATCGCGTAGTCGTAGCCGGCGCGCTCGCGGTAGGGCCCGGTCTGGCCGAAGCCGGTCACGCTGCAGTACACCAGGCGCGGGTTCAAGGTCTTCAGGCTGTCATAGTCGAGGCCGTAGCGCGCCATGTCGCCCACCTTGAAGTTCTCGACAAACACGTGGCAGTGCTGGACCAGGTCGCGGATCAGCGCCTGCCCGGCCGGCTTGGAAATGTCGCAGGTCACCGAGCGCTTGTTCCGGTTGGTGCCCAGGTAATAAGCGGCCTCGACCGAGTCGTGGCCCTGCGCATCCTTGAGAAAGGGCGGGCCCCAGGTGCGCGTGTCGTCGCCCGCGCCGGGGCGCTCGATCTTGATCACGTCGGCCCCCAGGTCGGCCAGTGTCTGGGTGCACCAAGGCCCTGCCAGCACCCGGGACAGGTCGAGAACGCGAACGCCATCTAGTGAATTCATGGCTTCATTGTCGCGAAAAACCGCGGGCCGTGATAATCAGGGCGATGCGCTGGATTGCACTTGCCTCGATTCCCGTAGCGGCCTGGCTGGCGGGCTGCAGCCCGGCGCTGAACTGGCGTGAAGTGCGTATCGAGCCGGCGCCCCTGGTGGCCCTCTTGCCCTGCAAGCCGGACCGGGCATCCCGCCAGCTCGAGCTGGCGGGCGAGGCCGTGGAATTGGGGATGACGGGTTGCGATGCCGGTGGCGCCACCTTTGCCGTCAGTCAGGTGCGACTCGGCGTCGGCGCATCCGCTGGCGCCGCAATGACGCAGTGGCGCAGCGCCACGCTGGCCAACATGCGGGCCAGCGCCATCCACGAACAGCCGTTTCATCCGGCGGGCAGCCTGGACCTGCCGCAGTCCGTGCGTTTGTCGGCGGCCGGACAGCGTGCGGACGGCAGCGCCGTGAAATCACAGGCGGTCTGGTTTGCACGCTCGTCGGGTGACGGCCTCTGGCTGTTTCACGCGGTGATCTATGCGGACACCCTCAAGCCCGAAACCGCGGATGCATTCTTTGGCGGACTCAAGCTCCAGGGGCTGCCGTGAACGTGTTGCCGCGCCGCGCCGCCGTGGTGGTTTTTCTGGCGTTTGCCTTCGCCTACTTCTTTTCGGCACTGCTGCGCGCCATTACCGCGACCCTGGCGCCTGTGCTGACGTTGGAATTTGGCCTGAATGCGCGAGATCTGGGCTTGCTGGCCGGCGGTTATTTTCTGGGCTTCTCCGCCACCCAGTTGCCCATGGGCGCCTGGCTGGACCGGCACGGGCCGAAGAAGGTGATCCTGAGTCTGCTCAGCATCGGGGTCGTCGGCTGCCTGGCCTTCTCCCTGGCCACGGGCTTCTCCGGTCTGCTGGCGGCGCGCGTGCTGATTGGCGCGGGTGTCAGCGCCTGCCTGATGGCGCCGCTGACCGGCAACCGGCGCTGGCTGGACGCGAGCACCCAGCTGCGTGCCAATTCCTGGATGCTGATGACCGGCTCTCTGGGCATGGTGGCCTCGACCTTGCCGGTCCAGTGGCTGATGCCGCTGGTGGGCTGGCGCCCGCTGTTCTGGGGGCTGGCCGCGATGATCGTGCTCTCGATGGTGTTGATCGCCTGGCTGATCCCGGCCTGGACCGCGGCGCCTGTCCCAGCGGGCCGGCAGTCCGGCGAACCCGTCGCATCGGCCAGTTACGCCGAGGTCTGGCGGCATCCGTACTTCCGGCGCATGGCGCCGATCGGCTTCTTCAGCTACGGCGGCCTGATCGCCCTGCAGACCCTGTGGGCCGGGCCATGGATGATCAAGGTGGCCGGCTATACGAGCGCCCAGGCGGCCACGGGCCTGTTCTGGATCAACATCAGCATGTTGGGCACGTTCTGGACCTGGGGCCTGGTCAATCCACACCTGGTGCGCAGGGGCTTCACGCCAGAGCGATTGATCGCGCTGGGCCTGCCCTCCAGCTTCGTCCTGTTGACTATCATTATCGTAGCTGGAAGTCAAATTTCGACGCTGGCTACGCCGCTCCTGGCCTTGTTTTGCATGAGCTGCAGCTTTGTCTCGCTGGCCCAGCCGGCGGTGGGCATGGCTTTTCCGCAGGCGCTGGCCGGGCGGGCACTGTCGGCCTACAACCTGGTGATCTTCGCGGGCGTGTTTTGCGTGCAATGGGGCATCGGGCTGCTGATTGACGGCTTCAAGGCGTTCGGAGTCACCGAAGTAAGGGCCTACCAGGGCGCCATGACGGTGTTTCTGGTCTGCTGCGTGGCATCGCATGCATATTTCCTGTGGGCGAAACCTCATAATCGGGGTTCATGAACAGCATCCTCATCATTGCCCATGCGCCGCTGGCACACGCCTTGCGGCAGTGCGCCCTGCATGTCTTTCCCGATTGCGGTCCCAGTGTGGTCGCGCTGGATGTCGCGCCCAACGTGCCGCCGGAGGAAACGCTGGCGATGGCGCGCACTGCCTTGCAGCAACTGGGCGGGCAGCAGGGCGGCCGCGGCGTGCTGGTGCTGACCGATGTATTTGGCGCGACGCCCTGCAACGTGGCGCAGAAAATGGTGGACGGCGTCAACTCCCGGATCGTCACGGGCGTCAACGTGCCCATGCTGCTGCGTACCGTCTGCTACCGCCATGAGCCGCTGGAGGCGCTGGTCTCCCGTGCGGTCACCGGGGGCACCCAGGGCGTGATGCAGGTGGCGGTCACGGCGCCGCAGAATCAGGCCAAGAAGAATCATGCTAAAGACCAACACGATCATCAGCAATAAATTGGGCCTGCACGCCCGCGCCTCGGCCAAGCTCACCAAGCTGGCGGGCAGTTTTCCGTGCGAAGTCTGGATGAGCCGCGGCGAGCGCCGTGTCAATGCCAAGAGCATCATGGGCGTCATGATGCTGGCGGCGGGCATCGGCACCGAGGTCACGCTGGAAACCAGCGGTGAGCGCGAACAGGAGGCGATGGACGCACTTCTGGCACTGATGGCCGACAAGTTCGGCGAAGGCGAATAAGGCTATGGCCCCCACGCTTGCTCACTGCGTGTGTCGCTGCCCCCGAGGGGGCTGGCCTCGGGCGCCCTGCGGCGGCCTGGCCCGCTTGCGCTGTGTGCGCGCGCCCGGGCCTGGCTCTGGCCCCGTGCCGCTCAGCGCATGACTTTCAGCGTCCACGGTCTCCCGGTGGCCCGCGGCGTCGCGATCGGGCGCGCGGTGCTGGTGGCGTCCAGCCGGCTGGAAGTGGCGCACTACTTCATCACGCCCGACCAGGTCGAAGCCGAAATTGGCCGGGTGCGCGCCGGTCGCAACGCCGTGGTCGATGAACTGCAGCGCCTGCTGCAGGACATGCCCAAGGACGCACCGCACGAACTGGCGGCGCTGCTCGATGTGCACCTGATGCTGCTGGAGGACGAGACGCTGACCGCCGGCGTCAAGCACTGGATCCGCGACCGCCTGTACAACGCCGAATGGGCGCTCACGACGCAGTTCGAGATCATCGGTCGCCAGTTCGACGAGATGGAAGACGAGTACCTGCGCGAACGCAAGGCCGACCTGGAGCAGGTGGTCGAGCGCGTTCTGCGGCGCATGCTGGGCAGTGCCTCTCCCATGGTCGCCCCGCCACCGCGCCAGAAACGCCAGCAGGACCTGCTGCTCGACGACACACTGGACGTGCCACTGGTGCTGGTGGCGCACGACCTTTCGCCGGCCGACATGCTGCAGTTCAAGCAGAGCGTGTTTGCCGGTTTCGTCACCGATGTGGGCGGCAAGACTTCCCATACCGCCATCGTGGCGCGCAGCATGGACATCCCCGCCGTGGTGGGGGCGCGCAGTGCCAGCCAGCTGATCCGCCAGGACGACTGGATCATCATCGACGGCGATGCCGGCGTGGTGATCGTCGATCCGTCGCCCATCATCCTGGCGGAGTACGGTTTCAAGCAGCGCCAGGGCGAACTCGAGCGCGAACGCCTGTCGCGCCTGCGCAATACACCGGCGGTCACGATGGACGGCCGGCGCATCGAACTGCTGGCCAACATCGAGATGCCTGAAGACGCTCTGGCCGCACTCAAGGTCGGCGCCGTGGGCGTGGGCCTGTTTCGCAGCGAATTCCTGTTCATGGGCCGCCATGGGCGCCTGCCCAACGAAGAAGAGCAATACCAGGCTTACCGGCGCGCCGTCGAAGGCATGCAGGGCATGCCCGTCACCATTCGCACGGTGGACGTCGGTGCGGACAAGCCACTGGACGAGGCCCGCCACGATGACGCCCACCTGAACCCCGCGCTGGGCTTGCGCGCCATCCGCTGGAGCCTGGCCGACCCGGCCATGTTCCTGACGCAGTTGCGCGCCATCCTGCGGGCCGCCGCCCACGGCCAGGTGCATTTGCTGATTCCGATGCTGGCGCACGGCAGTGAAATCCGCCAGACGCTCTCGCTGATCGACCACGCGCGCGTGCAGCTTGACAACCAGGGGCTGCCCTATGGGCCGGTCAAGCTTGGCGCAATGATCGAGATTCCCGCCGCCGCGCTCACACTCAAGCTGTTCCTCAAGTACTTCGACTTCCTGTCCATCGGCACCAACGACCTGATCCAGTACACCCTGGCGATCGACCGCGCCGACGAGTCCGTGGCGCACCTCTACGACCCATTGCACCCGGCGGTGCTGCGCCTGGTGGCGGACACCATCGCCGAGTGCAATGCCCAGGGCAAGGGCGTCAGCGTCTGTGGCGAGATGGCGGGCGACGTCACGCTCACGCGCCTGTTGCTGGGCCTGGGCCTGCGCAGCTTTTCGATGCACCCGTCGCAGATCCTGGCGGTCAAGCAGGAGGTGCTGCGCGCCGACACGTGCAAGCTGCAGCCCTGGGCGCAGAGCGTGCTGGAATCCGAAGACCCCGCCAGCGCCATGGCGCGCTGAACAGTCGCCGCCGCGCTACCCCTTATCGGCTGCGCGTGCCCAGCAAAGCACCGCCCACGATCATCGCCGCGGCGATCCCCACTGTCGCACTCGGCCGCTCGCCGCGCATCGCAAGCAGCAGCAGGGTGGACAGCAGCGGCGTCAGGAAGCTCAACAGGCCGATGTGGCGCGCATCGCCCCGCTTCAGCGCCGCATCCCACAGGAAAAACGCCGCGCCCAGCGGCCCCAAGCCCATCAACGCTATCAGGCCCCAGTCGCGCGCCGACAGCGCCACGGCCGGCTCCATCAGCGCATGGCAGGCCAGTGACAACACGCCGGAGACCAGTCCGAACAGGCCGATCGCGGCCGTCGGAAACGGCTTGACCCGTTTCGTCATCAGCGAATAGCTGGCCCAGACAAAGGCCGCCCCCAGCGCCGGCAGGTAGCCCCAGGCAAAACCGCCGCTCAAGGTCCGCCCACCCAGGATCACCAGCGCCGCCCCGCCAAACCCCAGCAGCGCGGCCACGACGTGCATCACACCCAGTCGTATGCCGGGCAGGAAGAGCGGCGCCATCACCACGATGCCCAAAGGCCACAGGTAATTCACCAGGTTGGCCTCCACCGGCGGTGCGTGGCGAAAGGCCGTAAACAGCAGGAAGTGGTAACCGAACAGGCCGTAGATGCCCAGGGCGAGCGTGGCGGGCGGGACACACCATTGACCGAAGTCAAAACGCGACAGCGGCAGCGCCACCATACTGCCCATCAGCAAGGCCAGCCCGGTCAGCAGAAAGGGCGGCACATGCGACAGCGAGACGCCCAGCGTGGCCAGCGTGGCCCACAATCCAATCGCGCCCAGGGCCAACAGCGGGGCTGTCATTCGATCAATCTCCGGCGCCTTGGCGTCACCACACAGGACATGCAATGAGTAGCTTCGATCCCAAGGGCCTGATTCAGGACATCAATCACAACCTTGCGCCGTTTCGCAAGGCCCAGCCCGAGGCCATGGCCGGCTTCGGCCAGCTGGCGCGCGCGTCCATGGCCGAGGGCGCGATCAGCGCCAAACACAAGGAACTGATCGCGCTGGCCATCGGCGTGACGCAGCATTGCTCGGGCTGCATCGCCTTTCATGTCAAGGCCCTGCACCGGCTGGGCTGCACCCGCGCCGAGCTGGAGGAAATGCTGGCCGTGTGTGTGTACATGGGCGGCGGCCCGGCCTTGATGCTGTCCGCAGAGGCTCTTGCGGCCTGGGAAGAAATGGCGACCGCAGCCTGAACAGAACCTCCAAATACCATAGCTGATAGTGACCATTTGACGCTGGGAGGAGCGGGTTTTTGTCATGAAAACGCTGAAATCAGCATGGCGGGGCGCCAGAATCCGGCCGTCTCGTCGTTGTGGGGATCGGGCACCAGTTTAAGGGCCCGGGCGGACCCGTTTTCACCACGGCCGCCAGAACCCCTTCGGGAAACGCCCGCGCCATCCCGGTTAGCATCGCCGCTCTGTTTCCATTCACCCCCATCGACGCACCCAGACAATGCCTGAATTGACCGACGAACCCACCAAAACCCAGGAACCCCGCCTGTGGCGCGCCGACGGCTGGACCGCCCAGGTCATCAAGAACGAAGACGACGACGGCTGGGCCGTGGCCATGATCCGCGACGGCGAGCCCGAGCCCGCGCTGGTCGGGCCCTGGACCATGGGGCGCGACAAGAAGAACCCCAAGCCGCTGGACACCAACGCCTTCAACACCCTGGTCAAGACCGCGTCGGAGTTCGTGCGCCGCAGCGAGCAGCAATTGCACGCGACGCTGCACCAGAGCATCACCGTGACCGCCCGCGCGGCCCGCGTGACCGTGTCGCTGGACATCGTGCCCGACGATGAAAACCCCACCGCTGTGCTGAGCGCGACCGGCGACGACGGCGAACGCCTGGCCGAAGTGCGCGTGGCCCCGTCGTTCAGGCTCAATCGTGCAAGTGCCGTGACCTGGGTGGAGAGCGGGTTTGCCAGGCCGGGCGGGCGCTAGGCGGGGCGTTTGTCAGTACGACTCGATCCGCCAGTCGCCGGGAACAAATTTCCCCATGGAAACGGCCTTTCCCCAGCTCCAGATGGTCATCTTTCGCTATTGAAAAAAGACGAGTTCTAGGCGACCGGTGACCCCATGGCGTGGCCGGCCTGCTGGTCGGCGTGGTAGCTCGATCGCACCATGGCACCCACGGCGGCGTGCTTGAAGCCCATTTCGTAGGCCTTTGCCTCGAACATCTTGAAGGTGTCGGGGTGCACGTAGCGTTTGACGGTCAGGTGCGCCGACGACGGCGCCAGGTACTGCCCGATGGTCAGCATGTCGATGTCGTGGTCGCGCATGTCCTGCATCACTTGCAGCACTTCATCATCGGTCTCGCCCAGGCCGACCATGATGCCGCTTTTGGTCGGGATGTCCGGGTGCAGCGCCTTGAACTTCTTCAGCAGGTTCAGGCTGAACTGGTAGTCGCTGCCGGGGCGGGCCTCCTTGTACAGGCGCGGCGCGGTTTCCAGGTTGTGGTTCATCACGTCTGGCGGCGCGGCCTTCAGGATTTCCAGCGCCCGGTCGTCACGGCCGCGGAAGTCCGGCACCAGCACCTCGATCTGCGTCTTGGGCGACAGTTCGCGGATGCGCCTGATGCAGTCGACAAAGTGCTGGGCGCCGCCGTCGCGCAGGTCGTCGCGGTCCACGCTGGTGATGACCACATAGCTAAGCTTGAGCGCGGCAATCGTGTTGGCCAGGTTCTGAGGCTCGTTCACGTCCAGCGGGTCGGGCCGGCCGTGGCCCACGTCGCAGAACGGGCAGCGGCGCGTGCACTTGTCGCCCATGATCATGAAGGTGGCCGTGCCCTTGCCGAAACACTCGCCGATGTTCGGGCAACTGGCCTCTTCGCAGACCGTCACCAATTTGTTGGCGCGCAGCACGTCCTTGATCTCGTAGAAGCGCGTGGTCGGGCTGCCGGCCTTGACGCGGATCCAGTCCGGCTTTTTCAGCACCTCGCCGGCCTGCACCTTGATCGGGATGCGCGAAAGCTTGGCGCCAGCCTTCTGTTTGGCGCTGGCGTCATAGGTTTCAACGGACTGGGCTTCGCGCACAACGTTGGGGTCGGCGTCTTTGGTGCTCATGAGGGGTTCCTGCGGGGAGGTGGGGCGGTGGATGGCCGGTTTCAAGGTGACAGCCGGCTGTCGAGTTTCTGGCTCAACACGGCGGCCGCCTCGTCCCAGGTGACAGAGACACCGATTGTAGAAAGGTCCACGGTTTTCAGTCCGGCATAACCGCAGGGGTTGATGC
Source organism: uncultured beta proteobacterium (assembly GCA_963726365.1). Lineage (GTDB taxonomy): Bacteria > Pseudomonadota > Gammaproteobacteria > Burkholderiales > Burkholderiaceae_C > JAABQG01. The sequence continues at coordinate 168,419 of CAVSCI010000020.1, forward strand.
GGGAGAAGGGTTCCAGGTCCATCGCCACGTTCAGCGCGACGCCGTGGTAGGTGCAGTGGCGACTGACCTTGATGCCCAGCGCGGCGATCTTGCCCAAGCCCCGGAACGGGTCCCCCGCAGGTGCAGGCCCGTTCAGCGCGGCGTGCGAAAACGGGTCGTCCAGCCGCACGTAGATGCCGGGTGCGCCGGCCACACGGTGGCCGGTGACGCCGAAGTCGGCGAGGGTGCGGATCACCGCCTCTTCAATCCGGTAGACGTATTCCTTCACGTAGTAGCCGGCGCGCTGCAGGTCGATCAGCGGGTAGGCCACCACCTGGCCCGGTCCGTGGTAGGTCACTTGCCCGCCCCGGTTGGACTGGAGCACCGGGATGTTGCCGGGGTTCAGGAGGTGGTCGGCCTTGCCTGCCAGCCCTTGCGTGTACACCGGCGGATGCTCGCAGATCCACAGGGCGTCGGGGGTGTCGGGCCTGCGCGATGCGGTGAAGGCCTGCATGGCCGCGTAGGTCGGCGCGTAGTCCACACGGCCGAGGATCGAGGTTTCGAGTCTCATGGCTTCGGCCAACGGGCAGGCTGGGCGCCGGATCAGTGGCCGTCGGGCCGGGCCGGGCCGCGACCGGAGACTTCCTCGAAAGCCTCCAGCACGGCCGGCACGGCGTTGGCCAGGTGCAGGCTGGAAACACCCAAAGTGGCCACTTCGTCCAGCAGGGCCCGGGCAAAGGCGGCCGTGGCACTGTCGACGTCGGCAAAGTCGATGACCAGGGTGCGCGGAATCCAGCGTCCGCGCGGATTGCTGGTGCGGCTGGGCGGCCCGCTGACACCGTCGTCATGCGGCAGTCGCATCAGCACGATGCTGGCCTGGTGCGGGGCTTCCAGCCGGGGCTGGTCGGGCAGCGCCAATGCCACGGGAATGTGCACTTCGTCGCGTCCGATCTGAGCCTGCGCGTGATCGTAGGCAGCCCGCCAGTTCTCACTTTTCTCTTTTTGACGTTGCGCCACCAGTTCGGGGTTCCCGCCCAACAGGCGCAGCACGTCCGCCGCAGGGTAGCCGGTGCGGGGCTTCAGGATGAAGTGGTCGGCCAGGCGGGCGTTGATGGCGCCCAGGCTCAGGCCTTCACTGGCCGCCCAGGTCACGCTGTTGCGGAATTGCGTCAGGTGGGTCACTACACCGCGCTCGATGCCGCGCCCCAGGAGCAAGGGTTCGCTGCGATCGATCTCCGCGCGTGCACGGTCGGGCGGCACGCCGAGCGCCAGGAGGGCTTGCAACAGCGCGGGGCCAAAACGGCTCTGCAAGGTGGACATTGGCGCGTAGGGCAGGGCAAAAGCCCAGCGGGTGACGCTGCTCACGGCGATCACCAGTTTCTGCGGCCGGGTGTGCACCAGCGCCAGCGCCCAGTCACCCAATGCGTTGGCCGCGGGCGGCGTGGGCGGCGCGGCGCCCGCACGCGGCGCATCTGGGAGGTGACAGGCTTTTGCCAGGGCCGGGTTGAGTCGCAAGGTTGTCATGGGAAGGCGTCCTCGCGCAAGGGGTTAAAGCACCACTTTCACCATTGGATGGCTTGACAGCGCTCGGTAGAGCTCATCGAGCTGTTCGCGGCTGGTGGCGGTGACGGTGAGGGTGACGCCCAGATACTTGCCGCCCTTGCTCTCGCGTACTTCGATGCTGGCGGCGGCAAAGGCCGGGTCGAACTGGTGTGCGATGTGCGTGAGCGCCGCAACGAAGCCATCGACCCGGGCCCCCATGACCTTGATGGGGAACTGGCTCGGATACTCGATCAGCGACTCCTTGCGCAGATCGGTGTCAGGCGTCGGGGTCGCAGGGGGAGTGGCGGAGGCGCTCATGAAGAGAGGCCTTTCTTGGCCTGCTGGTAGCCTGCATACAGGCGTTCGTAAACCGGGCCCGGCCGACCCCGGGTTTCGCCGTGGCCCACCGGCGCGCCGTCCAGCGTGGTGATGGGAAGAACCTCCTTGGTGGCCGACGACAGCAGCAGCTCGTCGGCGGCGAGGACTTCCTCGCGGCTGATGCGGCGCAACATGAAAGGGATGCCCTGGGCGCGACAGATGTCCTCGATCAGGCTGTAGCGGATGCCCTCCAGCACCAAGTGGTCCTTCGGCGGGCCCATGACGACCCCGTCCTTGACCACCCAGACGTTGCTGGCGGCCGCCTCGCTCAGGAAACCGTCGCGGAACATCACGGTTTCCACCGCGCCCGCGTCCGCGCTGATCTGGCGCGCAAACACGGCGCCGAGCAGGCTCACGCTCTTGATATGGGCCTTTTTCCAGCGGAAATCGTCGGCGGTGACACAGGCCACGCCCTTCGCGCGCTGCTCGGGCGTGGGCAGCTTCATGGCGCTGGCCATGACAAACACCGTGGGCGTGATGTCGGTGGGCATGACATGGTCGCGCAGGGCCACGCCGCGGGTGATCTGGATGTAGATCAGGTGGTTTGCCGGAGAATTTGAATCATTTTGGCCGTTCCCCATCGTCGAATGGTCATAGTCTGCTACCAATTGAGTAACGATTCCACGCCACTGTTCCCGGGTGTGCGGGTTGGCAATGCGCAGTTCGGCCAGTGAGCGGTCGAGTCGCGCCATGTGTTGCTCGAAGCAGAACGGTCGTCCGCCATAGACCGGCACAACCTCGTAGACGCCATCGCCAAAAATGAAGCCGCGGTCCATGACGCTGACCTTGGCATTCGGCAGCGTGGTGTAGTCGCCATTGAGGTAGCAGGGCAGGGGGGGCAGGTCGTGCATGTTCATGGCCTTCATTGTCCATTTTTCCGGGCGTGCCCGGCGCCTGACGTTTGTGCCGGCGCACAGGCTCCGGCATGCCACTGAACTGGGGAGGTTCAGTGCACCAGGTAAACCAGTGCCACGGCCAGCCAGCCCAGCGCGAAATTCACTACCACCAGGGGGTGGATTTGCGCCATGCGCTGTCCGGCCTCGGGCCAGTTCCCGGCGGCCACGGCAGCCTTCATGCGGCGCCACGGGCCGAAGTACAGGTGGCCGAAGACTGCAAACATCAGCAGGCCGATCCCCAGCATGAGGTGCCATCCGATAGGGGCATTCTTCATGCCCACGGCAACCAGCATGACAACACCGGACAGCAGCAACACGGCGATGCTGGCCCAGACCGCAACAAAGAACCGGCTCAGAACCCCGGCCATCAGCGGCAATCGTGCCGGTGGCTGCAGTTGCGCCACCGCTACGGGGCGTAGCACGCCCAGAATGAAAGTCATGCCGCCGAGCCAGACGATGGCGGCAGCAAGGTGGGTCAGTTTGATGGCGAGGTACATGAAGGGCCCTGTTTTGCTTGCGCATTCTGAACGAACCCGCAAAACACCGGCATATGCACGTGTTTTGCGGACCCAGGCGCCATCTGTTTTGGCGGTAGCGGGTTTCTACGTATAATCAGGGGCTTTGCTGGGGAATGCCGGGCAAGTTGCAGGCGAAACCTGGGTGTAACCTGCACGTAATCTGACATGCCGACAATTGCCACTGGGCCTGAGCTGGAGGCGCCTGAACCCGAGTTCAAGCCCTTGACCGCCGAAGAGGCGCGGCAGTTCAGCGAAAAGAATCCGTCGGTGTCGCCAGCGAAGGTGGTCGGGATTCAGGCGCTGGTCGGGCTTGTGGTGGCGTTGGGTGCCTGGGGCCTGACAGGCAAAGAGAATGTAGGGTGGTCAGCGGCTTATGGCGCGCTCGCGGTGGTGATTCCAGCTGCGTTGTTCGCCCGGGGGCTGGCCCGAAGGATGTCTCTGGAGAGTCCGCAGGCGCGTGCCATGGGTGCGGCATTCGGATTTTTCCTTTGGGAAATGGTCAAGATTGCCTTGACGGTCGCAATGTTGTTTGCGGCGCCAAGGCTGGTTGCCAACCTGAGCTGGCCAGCCATGCTGGTGGGTCTGGTGGTGACGATGAAGGTGTACTGGGTGGCGCTGATGCTCCGCCCGAAGCATAGAACTTAAACACGAGTAAACAGATGGCTGCTGAACACGGACCTACTGCCGGTGAGTACATTGGTCACCACCTGACGCATCTGCAAAACCATCCCATGAAGGGCGTGGTGGACTTTTCAGTCTTCAACCTCGATTCCATTTTCTGGGCCGTACTGACGGGCGTCCTGGGCACTTTCTTCCTGTGGAAGGCGGCCCGCTCGGCAACTTCTGGCGTGCCGGGGCGATTCCAGGCGGCCGTCGAGATCCTCGTGGAAATGGTCGATAGCCAGGCCAAGGGCATCATTCACAACGCCGCCAGCCGCAAGGTGGTCGCGCCTCTGGCCTTGACCGTGTTCGTCTGGGTGTTCCTGATGAACGCCATGGACTTTCTGCCCGTCGATCTGATACCGCGCATCTGGGAGATGATTTACGGCGCGGCCGGCCATGACCCGCACCATGCCTACATGCGTATCGTTCCCACGGCCGACCTGTCGACCACGCTGGGCTTGAGCACCTCGGTATTGCTGGTCTGCGTGTTCTACAACATCAAGATCAAAGGTCTTGGCGGCTGGGTGCATGAACTGTTCTGCGCGCCGTTTGGCGCCCACCCCCTGTTGTGGCTGCCCAACTTCCTGATGCAGATGATCGAATTCGCCGCCAAGACCGTGTCGCACGGCATGCGGTTGTTCGGCAACATGTACGCGGGTGAGTTGCTGTTCATGCTGATCGCATTGATGGGCGGCGCCGCTGCCATGTCGCTTTCGGGTGTCCTGCTGCCGATCGGTCATATCATCGCCGGCACGCTCTGGTCGATCTTCCACATCCTGATTGTTGCCCTGCAGGCCTTCATCTTCATGATGCTGACCCTGGTGTACATCGGTCAGGCGCACGACGCGCACTGATCTCCCGTCGTTCTCTGAGTTTTCCTTTCCTTCAACCCTTAACTTTTCATCCACAGGAGCATTAAATGGAACACGTACTCGGCTTTGTCGCACTCGCCGCTGGTCTGATCATTGGTCTGGGCGCTATCGGTGCCTGTATCGGTATCGGCATCATGGGCAGCAAATACCTCGAAGCGGCAGCCCGTCAGCCCGAACTGATGAACGAACTGCAGACCAAGATGTTCCTGCTGGCCGGTCTGATCGACGCGGCTTTCCTGATCGGCGTCGGTATCGCGATGATGTTCGCGTTCGCCAACCCCTTCGTGCTCAAGTAATCGTTCGCCTGTTCACCAACTGACTGAAAGGGTGTTGCTGTGAGTATCAATGCAACCCTGTTCGTCCAAGCGATCGTTTTCGCGATTCTGGTGTGGTTCACGATGAAATTCGTGTGGCCCCCCATCGCTGTTGCGCTCGACGAACGTGCCAAGAAAATTGCCGATGGCCTTGCTGCTGCCGACAAGGCCAAGTCCGAGCTTTCCTCCGCCAATCAGCGCGTGGAAGCCGAACTGGTCAAGTCGCGCAACGAGACGGCGGTGCGCCTGGCCGATGCCGAGCGCCGCGCCCAGAGCATCATCGAAGAAGCCAAGGCCCGTGCCACCGAGGAGGGCGCCAAGATTGTCGCCGCCGCCAAGGTGGAAGCCGAGCAGCAGACCGTGCGCGCCCGTGAGACCCTGCGTGAGCAGGTCGCCGCACTGGCGGTCAAGGGCGCCGAGCAGATTCTCCGCAAGGAGGTCAACGCCGGCGTTCACGCCGACCTGCTCAGCCGTCTGAAGACCGAGCTGTAAAAGGGACAACCATGGCTGAACTCGCCACCATTGCCCGACCCTACGCGGAAGCGCTGTTCAAGGCGTCCACTTCGGATCTGGCCGGCGCGGCTGCCTGGCTCGATGAACTGGCCGCGATTGCGGGCAATTCGCAGCTGCAGCAGTTCGCGGACAACCCCAGGACCACGGTGAATCAGGCCTTTGACCTGATCGCCGGAGTGGTAAAGACGCCGTTGCCCGAACATGCCAGGAACTTCCTGCGCACGGTGATCGAGAACGGTCGCCTTTCGGTCATGCCGGAAATCGCGACGCAGTTTCGCAGCCTGAAGAATGCCCGGAGCGGCTCATCGGACGCTGTGGTTTACAGCGCCTTTCCGATCGACGGCACGGCGCTGGCCGAGGTGGCTGCAACGCTGGAAAAGCGTTTTGGCCGCAAGCTGAACGTCAAGGTCGAGCTGGAGCCGGCGCTGATTGGCGGAATTCGCGTGGTGGTCGGTGACGAGGTGCTCGACACTTCCGTCAAGGCCCGCCTGGAACAAATGAAAGTCGCGCTGTCGGCGTAAGCCCTCGGCCTATTTAAGAAAGAAGGAAAGAGTCATGCAACTCAATCCCGCAGAAATTTCTGAACTGATCAAGAGCCGGATCGAAGGGCTGACCGCCAGCGCCGACATTCGCAACCAGGGCACCGTGGTGTCGGTGACCGATGGCATCGTGCGCATTCATGGCCTGTCCGACGTGATGCAGGGTGAAATGCTCGAATTCCCGGCCGGCAGCGATGGCCTGCCGACTTACGGCCTGGCGCTGAACCTCGAGCGTGACTCGGTGGGTTCGGTGATTCTGGGCGAATACGAGCACATCTCGGAAGGCGATACCGTCAAGTGCACGGGCCGCATTCTGGAAGTGCCGGTCGGCCCCGAATTGCTGGGCCGCGTGGTGAATGCGCTGGGTCATCCCATTGACGGCAAGGGCCCGATCAACGCCAAGATGACCGACGTGATCGAAAAGGTCGCGCCGGGCGTGATTGCGCGTCAGTCGGTCAGCCAGCCGATGCAGACCGGCCTGAAGGCGATCGACTCCATGGTGCCCGTGGGCCGGGGTCAGCGCGAGTTGATCATTGGCGACCGCCAGACCGGCAAGACTGCCGTGGCGATCGACGCGATCATCAACCAGAAGGGTCAGAACATGACCTGTATCTACGTGGCCATCGGACAGAAGGCCTCGTCGATCAAGAACGTCGTGCGCTCGCTGGAGCAGGCCGGCGCGATGGAATACACGATCGTGGTGGCAGCGTCGGCTTCCGAGTCCGCCGCCATGCAGTACATCAGCGCGTATTCGGGCTGCACCATGGGCGAGTACTTCCGCGATCGCGGGCAGGACGCGCTGATCGTGTACGACGACCTGTCCAAGCAGGCTGTGGCCTATCGCCAGGTCTCGCTGCTGCTGCGTCGCCCACCAGGCCGCGAAGCCTACCCCGGCGATGTGTTCTATCTTCACAGCCGTCTGCTCGAGCGTGCGGCACGTGTGAATGCCGATTACGTCGAAGCCTTCACCAAGGGTGCAGTCAAGGGCAAGACCGGCTCGTTGACCGCGCTGCCGATCATTGAAACCCAGGCCGGTGACGTGTCTGCTTTCGTGCCGACCAACGTGATCTCGATCACCGACGGACAGATCTTCCTGGAATCCAACCTGTTCAACGCCGGTATCCGGCCCGCCATCAACGCGGGTATCTCGGTGTCACGCGTCGGCGGGGCCGCCCAGACCAAGCTGGTCAAGAATCTCTCCGGTGGTATCCGTACCGACCTCGCCCAGTACCGTGAACTGGCGGCGTTCGCGCAGTTCGCTTCTGATCTGGACGAGGCGACCCGCAAACAGCTCGATCGCGGTGCCCGTGTGACGGAGTTGCTCAAGCAGCCCCAGTACAGCCCGCTGTCCATCTCCCTGATGGCCGCCACGTTGTTTGCGGTGAACAAGGGCTTTCTTGACGATGTCGCCATCAACAAGGTGTTGCCCTTCGAGCACGGCCTGCATGCCTGGCTCAAGGACAAGAATGCAGCGCTGCTGGCCAAGATGGAAGCTGACAAGGCAATGGACAAGGATGCCGAAACCGAATTGAACGCGGCCGTGGCTGCGTTCAAGACGAACTTCGCCTGATCCGCACGGCAACAGACAGGAACTATCGTGGCAGCAGGCAAGGAAATACGCGGCAAGATCAAATCGGTGGAAAACACCAAGAAGATCACGAAGGCCATGGAAATGGTGGCCTCTTCCAAGATGCGCAAGTCGCAGCAACGGATGCGTGCGGCGCGCCCCTACAGTGACAAGATCCGCAACATTGCCGCGAACCTGGGCAAGGCCAATCCGGAGTACACGCATGCCTTCATGCGTCCGAACACCGACGCCAAGACGACTGGCTTGATCATTGTCTCCACCGACAAGGGACTGTGCGGCGGCCTCAACACCAACGTGCTTCGCATGGTGACCGCCAAGCTTCGCGAGATGCAGGCGCAAGGGCAGTCCGCGCTGGCCGTGGCCATAGGCAACAAGGGCCTGGGTTTCCTGAATCGCATTGGCGCCAAGGTGGTAGCGCATGTGACGCATATTGGCGACACGCCGCACCTGGACCAGCTGGTCGGCCCGGTGAAGGTCCTGCTCGACGCCTATGCCGAGGGCAAGCTCAGCGCGGTCTATATCTGCTACACGCGTTTCATCAACACCATGAAGCAGGAGCCGGTGATTGAGCAGCTGCTGCCACTGGCAGCGGATTCCATCAAGGCCGACGAGGGGCAGCATGGCTGGGATTACATCTATGAGCCCGACGCGCAGTCGGTGATCGATGAATTGCTGGTGCGCTATCTGGAGGCGCTGGTCTATCAGTCCGTCGCGGAGAACATCGCGTCCGAACAGGCGGCCCGCATGGTTGCCATGAAGGCGGCGACCGACAACGCGGGCAGCGTGATTGGCGAACTCAAGCTGATCTACAACAAGACGCGGCAGGCGGCGATCACGAAAGAGCTTTCGGAAATCGTCGCAGGTGCTGCGGCGGTCTAGGCCTCCGGCTTGGGCAGCGGTTTAACAAGATTCAAATTTTTTGGAGCGAAAAATGGCTCAGGTTCAAGGAAAAATTGTTCAGTGTATTGGCGCCGTGGTGGACGTGGAATTTCCGCGCGACCAGATGCCCAAGATCTATGACGCTCTGAAAATGGACGGTTCGGCCCTGACGCTGGAAGTGCAGCAGCAGCTCGGCGACGGCATCGTGCGCACCATTGCGCTCGGCTCCTCGGACGGCCTGCGTCGCGGCATGATCGTGCAGAACACGTCACATCCCATCATGGTGCCCGTGGGCAAGGCCACACTGGGTCGCATCATGGACGTGCTGGGCAATCCGATCGATGAGCGCGGACCGGTTGGCTCGGACCTCACAGCCTCGATTCACCGCAAGGCGCCCGCCTATGACGAGCTGAGCCCGTCGCAGGAATTGCTGGAAACCGGCATCAAGGTGATCGATCTGGTGTGTCCGTTCGCCAAGGGTGGCAAGGTGGGCCTGTTCGGCGGCGCTGGCGTGGGCAAGACCGTGAACATGATGGAACTCATCAACAACATCGCCAAGGCGCACTCCGGTCTGTCGGTGTTTGCCGGCGTGGGCGAGCGTACCCGTGAAGGCAACGACTTCTATCATGAGATGGCCGAATCCGGCGTGGTGAACCTGGAGAATCTCGGCGAATCCAAGGTGGCCATGGTCTACGGCCAGATGAACGAGCCCCCGGGCAACCGGCTGCGCGTGGCGCTGACCGGCCTGACCATCGCCGAATCGTTCCGCGACGAAGGCAAGGACGTGCTCTTCTTCGTCGACAACATCTACCGTTTCACGCTCGCCGGCACCGAAGTGTCCGCGTTGCTGGGCCGCATGCCTTCCGCCGTGGGTTACCAGCCGACGCTGGCTGAAGAAATGGGTCGCCTGCAGGAGCGGATCACGTCCACCAAGGTCGGCTCCATCACGTCCATCCAGGCTGTTTATGTGCCGGCCGACGACTTGACCGATCCCTCCCCCGCCACCACCTTTGCCCACCTGGATTCCACTGTGGTGCTGAGCCGTGACATCGCCTCGCTGGGCATCTACCCCGCCGTGGACCCGCTGGATTCCACCAGCCGCCAGCTTGACCCGCTGGTCGTCGGTGCCGATCACTACGAGACGGCGCGTTCCGTCCAGGGCACGCTGCAGCGCTACAAGGAACTGCGTGACATCATCGCGATTCTGGGCATGGACGAACTGGCACCAGAAGACAAGCTGGCCGTGGCCCGCGCCCGCAAGATCCAGCGTTTCCTGAGCCAGCCTTTCCACGTCGCTGAGGTGTTTACCGGTTCTCCCGGCAAGTACGTGCCGCTGTCGGAAACCATCCGGGGCTTCAAGATGATTACCGCCGGCGAGTGCGACCATCTGCCCGAGCAGGCTTTCTACATGGTTGGCACCATCGATGAAGCCTTCGAGAAAGCCAAGAAGATTGCGTGATGCATCGCGGGACAGGCCGTGTAACGCTGTCCTCAACTGACCAGGAAAATTTATGAACACCATCCACGTTGATGTTGTCAGTGTCGAAGAGTCCGTCTTCTCGGGGGAGGCGCGTTTCGTGGCCTTGCCGGGCGAGTCCGGCGAGCTTGGCATTCTTCCCCGCCACACACCGCTGATTACCCGGATAAAGGCGGGTTCGGTGCGCATTGAAAAGGCCGACGGCACCGAGGAGTTCATCTTCGTGGCCGGGGGCATCCTGGAAGTGCAGCCTGACCGCGTGACCGTGCTGTCGGACACCGCGATTCGTGGCAAGGACCTGGACGAAGAGAAGGCCAACGAAGCACGATTGGCAGCCCAGGAAGCCGTCAAGAATGCCAACAGCGACATCGATCTGGCCAAGGCGACATCCGAGCTGGCCGTGATGGCCGCGCAGCTCTCCGCCTTGCGCAAGTACCGCGGCAACAAGTAGGCTGTCGTTTCGTCTCGCCCGAGTCGCTGGTCGCGGGCAACAGAAAGCCCCAGGTAATTCCTCGGGGTTTTTTTTCTTTGGGGGAAACCCTTTTCCGGTGCGCGGAAAAAGCGCTTCAGGGATTCACAAAACTTCCCGATTTTCCGCCATGCTTTTCACGCACGCGAACGTCTGTGATCGTCATGCCACGATCCACCGCCTTGCACATGTCGTAGATCGTCAGCAGCGCCACCTGGACAGCGGTCAGGGCTTCCATTTCCACGCCGGTGGGACCGACCGTCTCGACGGTTGCGGTACATGAAATCGACGGATCTGCCGCCGTTGCATCTTCCGGCAGATCGAAATCAATCGCTACCCGCGTCAGCGCCAGGGGGTGACACAAGGGGATCAGATCGCTGGTCTTCTTCGCGGCCATGATGCCGGCAATTCGGGCAATGCCCAGCACGTCGCCTTTCTTGGCCGTACCGGACTGAACCAGGGCCAGCGTGGCGGGCAGCATGACGATGCGGCCGCAGGCCACCGCGATGCGGTGCGTGGCGACCTTGGCCGCCACATCCACCATGTGGGCCTGGCCTTGTGCGTCAAAGTGGGTCAGGGGGCTGGATAAAGCCTTGCTCATGAGGGGTTGCCTGAAATGTCGGATTTACAGAACGTTCATCTTTTTCAAGCATCATACGGCCATGACAGACTGGAAAATTCGGGTCAGGGCGGCGGCCATTCATCTTTGCATCAGTCTGCTGATCGCGGGGGTCGCGGCGGGCCTGGTCTTTGGCCTGTGGTACCCGTATCCCTACCGGGAAATATCGGGCGGGCGGGAGCTGTTCCTGCTGGTCGTTGCAGTGGACGTCGTGCTGGGTCCGCTGGTGACCTTTGTCGTCTTCAATCGTACAAAGCCCCGAAAGGAACTGGTTCGTGATCTGGCGCTGGTCGGACTGATGCAGCTCGCTGGCCTCGCATACGGGCTTTGGACCGTCCATGAAGCCCGCCCCGTGCATCTGGTGTTTGAAATTGACCGGTTCCGTGCGGTGCACGCGGTGGATGTGCCGCAGGAGCTGCTGTCGAAGACGCCTCAAGGCGTTATTGCCTTGCCTGTGACCGGACCCACTCTGCTTGCGGTACGTCCTTTTGCCAGTGGGCAGGAGCGCACGGATGCGACCCTGGCCGCCTTGCAGGGACTTCACCTGGGCGCACGTCCGGACTTGTGGCAGCCCTATGAGCAGGCAGTACCGCGCATTCTCGCGGCCGCCAAACCCGTCAGCCAGCTTTTGAGCCGATTCCCCGAGCGAACCGCCGACATCGAAAAGGCGATCGCCGCGACGGGGCAGCCGGTCGAACGGCTTGTCTACCTGCCTCTTGCCTCGCGCAAATCCTTCTGGACGGTGCTCCTCGACGCCCGGACCGGCCAGGTCCTGGGCTTTGCCCCGCTGGATTCGTTCTGATGAAAAAACTGCACGAAAAATGTCTTTCCCCATCTTGAAACGGTCACTGATTGCAATCATTCTGATCGCGCTCCTGGCCTCTCCGTCGGGGTGGACCCAGACGCAGCTTCCTGCCATGGGCGACGGCGGCGAGATGACTGCTGGCGCCGAGCGCGGGCTCGGTGAGCGTATCGTGCGGGAGCTCTACCGGGATCCCGACTACATTGACGACCCCATTCTGGGCGAATATGTCCAGTCGATCTGGCAGCCGTTGTTGAAGGCGGCCCGGGCGCGCGGCGAACTCCCACCCGAACTCGACGAGCGCTTTTCCTGGGAAGTCCTTCTCGGGCGGGATGGGTCGGTCAATGCCTTCGCGCTACCTGGGGGCTACCTCGGATTGCATCTGGGGCTGATTGGCGTGGTGGCCAGCCGGGATGAACTGGCGTCGGTGCTGGCCCATGAACTCAGTCATGTCACGCAGCGGCACATTTCGCGCCTGATGACACAGCAAAATCGCCAGACCCCCTGGCTCATTGGCGCCATGATCCTGGCGGCACTCGCCGCGAGCAAGAACCCCGAAATGGCAAATGCCGCGGTGATGGGCGGACAGGCAATTGCAGCGCAGAACCAGCTGAACTTCTCGCGGGACATGGAGCGCGAGGCCGACCGGATTGGCTACGGTGTGATGACCCAGGCGGGCTTCGACTCCCGCGGTTTCGTCACGATGTTCGAAAAACTGCAACAGGCCTCACGGCTGACGGACAACGGCTCGTTTCCCTACCTGCGAAGTCACCCGCTGACCACCGAGCGAATTGCCGACATGCAGGCTCGCCAGGCCCTCGAAGGACGGGCTGCGGCCGTTTCTGAACCCGTCATGGAGCATGCCATGCTTGCCGCGCGGGCGCGCGTGCTGTCCTACCCCGGGGTGGATCTGCTTCGGGCCTGGGTGGCCGAGCCCGAAGCCACCGGTTTTGCACGGCTGAGTGCCCCGCGGCAAGCCGCGATCCTGTACGCGGCGGCGCTGGCCGCCGAGCGCCTTCGTGAGGGTCGGCAGGCGGCCATCCTGGCCAACCGGTTGCTCACCTTGACGGGCGACAATCCGGCAGCTTCGAGGCAGGCGCGACTGCTGGCGGCGGAGATCGCACTGTCAGCCGGTGACATCGCCCGCGCTGCCGGCTTGCTGAATGCCGCTGCGCCCTCCTCACCCCTTGGTCGCCCGGAACTGCTGATGCTGGCTCAGGCGCGCACACGCTCAGGCCAGCCCGCGCAAGCGGTAGACCTGTTGCAGACCTGGGTGAGCACGCACCCGAGGGACGCCGCTGCATGGCAGGCGTTGGCGGTCGCGTACCGCGCCCAGAACCAGACATTGCGGGCGATCCGTGCCGAGGGCGAAGTCCAGATGTCTGTCTATGACTTCGGGGGTGCCGTGGATCGATTCAAGGCCGCTCGGGTGGTCATGGGCAAGGGAAACCTGGGCCCGGCGGATCACATCGAGGCATCGATCATCGATACCCGGCTGCGCCTGGCGGAATCACTCTTTCGAGAACAGGCTTTGCAGCGCTGAATCGATCACGATGCCGAGCACCGAGTAAATCAGCGAGCCGACCAGCGCGGCGCTGAATCCGTTCACATGGAAGCCCGACAGCATGCCACCCGCGGACCAGAACATCAGGGCGTTGATCACGAAGAGGAAGAGACCGAGGGTGATCAACGTGACGGGCAGCGTCAGCAGGATCAGGAAGGGCCGGACGAACGTGTTCAGCAAACCGATGACCAGCGCCGCCACCATGGCCGAGGTGAAGGTGCTCACCTGAACGCCGCTGTAGAGATGCGCCACGGCCAGCAGGGCGACTGCGCTGAGCAGCCATTTGAGAGTGAGCTTCATGGAGGCAGAGGATAGCACCGCCACGCCGGGATTTGCCCCGCCGCGCGTTGAACGGGCCGGGCTTTTCGCCGCTACTCTGAGGCAAGAATCAGCACAGCGCCCATGGTTGCCACGCTGCCCGGCACCGTCCATTGACTCCGCCGGGAGGTTGGTTGGTCGGCCGTGACCGGGGCCAGGTCCTGGCCAAATTTGGGGCGCCGCGCATCCAGCACCCGCGCCTGGCCAAACTGTTCCAGCAAGCGTGCAGTCATCTGGTTCAGAGGACCGCTGGCGATCTGTGTCGTGACGGGGTCACCCCGCTGGCGCAGGGCGGGCAGGAACCGGTCGCACAGCTTCTCCGCCCATTTGATGCGCCAGTTTTCCCGCGCCGCATTGCTGACCCATCTGCTGATGTGACGCGTCATGCGGGGTGGGCAGGCCACAACGATCCAATGCGTTCGCCCGCCGCCGGTCAGCATGGGTGTCAGTTGCTGCAGCGCATGCTCGGCGTCGTCCACGTACACGATGATCTTGTCCATGAGGTGTTCCTTTCGGGTTGAGGACAGGGGAGGGGAAATCGAGCAGGATCAGGCGGCGTGGCCGTGATCATGGCTGGCTTGGGGCTGGCCGCCGCGGCGTGCAGACCACCAGCCCGCGCCCAGCACGCCGGCGATGGCAAGGCAATAGGTTGCCCATCGGGCGGCGGTGTGGACAAATTCCTGCGGGTCAAAGACGGCGTCGAGCAGGGGCTCTCCGACGATCATCCTGGCTGCAGTGATGGCCAGCACCGCTGCACCCAGATGGATGATGATCGGAAAGCGCTGCACCAGTTTGAGCACGACCGAACTGCCGAACACCACGATCGGAACGCTGATCAGCAGGCCAATGATGACCAGGTCGAACGCGCCATGGGCCGCGCCGGCCACGCCCAGCACGTTGTCGATACCCATCAGCGCGTCTGCAACCACAATGGTTTTCATGGCCCCCCAGAAGGTCTGTGCGACCGGGCTGGAATGCTCGTCTTCCCCCGTATCGGCCAGCAGCCTGTAGGCAATCCACAGCAGGCCAAGCCCGCCCACCAGCATCAGACCCGGGACCTTGAGCAGCCAGACCACGCCCACAGTCATGGTCGATCGCACGACGATGGCGCCCACGGTGCCCCAGAGGATTGCCCTGCGCTGCAGATGCCGGGGGAGGTTGCGCGCCGCCAAGGCGATGACGATCGCGTTATCGCCGGCGAGTACGAGGTCGATCAGGATGATGGCCAGCAGTGCCGACCACCAGGGGGTTGAGAACAGTTCCATTCCGGGTCTCCGCGCGAGGTCAATCAACAACCCGAAACGGTGATGGCCAGGGAAGCTTGGGGCGCCGGGTGGAACCGGACTGACCGCCATGCATCCTTCGACCCAACCCGCAACAGGTTACAAGTCGAAGGTCTCGCTCGGCATGGAGTCATGCGGAATGTGCCCGACAGACCGGAAGTTGTGCTTCGTATTGACGGCCTGTCGATAATTGCCCTGACGGCGCTTGGCGCACCTCCCTGTGTCACGGCAAAAGGGAGCTACTCCCCTTCGTGCAGAAATTACAGCAGAAAGATCAAATTCCATACAAGCCGCAAGGACTTGGCGCAGAGCTGGTCCGCACACGTCCTCGGGCTATGATCCGCTGCCGCAGACCCTCACCCCATGCCCGGCATCCACATCACCGACATCGAATCCGCGATCAACTTCTGGCGCGCGCGTTGCCCGTCCCGCGACGGCGTCACGCTGGCGCCGCAGGTGCGCGCGCTGGCCGACCTGTACGCGCGCATGGTGTACCAGCGTCAGGAACTGGCCGAAGAGAGTGCCTTTTCGCCCGACGCCTGGGCGGCCTGGCAAACCTGGTATGCCGGCACGCCCGATACACCGTGCATCGCGATCTGCTCGACCAGCCAGGGCGATGCCGTGTGCAAGGGCTGCGGCCGCACGGAGTCGGAGGTGCAGTACTGGCCGGCGATGGGGCCCGCTGCCAAACGCAGCACCTGGCGGCGCATCACCGCCGAAGGCACGTCCTGGCGTTTCAACCGGTATGCGGAGCGCGCGCGGGAATCGTCGAATGATTCGGGAAATAGATCCTGAAATAATAGCGGCCTACGACCGTTGGACGATGGAAATCGGCCAAAAATCTGAAAAAAAGGCGCTGCGGCCTACTTCCATCGCACGCACTCGATGTCGATGTGCGTCTGGCTGTCCGACAGGCTCAGGTTGCCTTCCTGCACAGTCGCCTGCAGTTGCATGCTGCGCTGCGCCAGTCGCGTCAGCGCCTGTGAGGCTTCGGTCGGCACCCGCCAGACCTGCAATTTGTCCAGGCGGCTGAGCTTGTTCTCGATGCCGCGCCACCAGACTTCGGCGGCGTGGTTGAACGGGTACAGAATCACCTGGTCAGCCTTCTGGCAGGCCTTGGCGATCGGTTTTTCTTCGGGCTGGCCGACTTCGACCCACAGGCGCGTCAGGCCGGTGAAGTCCTTCAATGAGAGGTCCGGGTCGTTCGGGTCGGACAGGCCGGCGCCGAAGGCCAGGATGCCGTCACCGTTGCAGACGGACTGCAGTTGCCAGGCGTTGAGCGCCAGGGCCACCAGCCGCACCATCATGCGTTCGTCGGTCTCGCTGGGGTGGCGCGCCAGGGTCAGGGCGTGGTCGGCGTAATAGCCGTGGTCGATGTCCGCGACCGACAGGGCGGCCTTGAAGATGGTGGATTTGAGCGCCATGCGGTTGCGGTCCAGTCTGATATTGATAGCGGGTTACGACCATCCCGGCGCTGGGATGATCGTGTTTTGACCCTGAAAAACGGGGTCTCAGACCCGGCGCGCCAGCTCGGCCGCCATGCCGACGTAGTTTCCGGGGGTCAGCGCCAGCAGGCGGTCCTTCTCGGCTTGCGGAATTTCCAGCGAGCGGATCAGGCCGTGCAGGGCCTCGGCGGTCACGGTCTGCCCGCGCGTGACTTCCTTGAGTTTCTCGTAGGCACCCGCCACGCCAAAGCGCCGCATCACGGTCTGGATCGGCTCGGCCAGCACTTCCCAGGCGCCATCCAGGTCGGCGGCCAGTGCGCTTTCGTTGAGTTCGAGCTTGTTCAGTCCGGTCAGCAGCGACTGGTAGGCCAGCGTGGCGTAGCCCAGCGCCACGCCCATGTTGCGCAGCACGGTGGAGTCGGTCAGATCGCGCTGCCAGCGGCTGATCGGGAGCTTTTCCGCCATGTGCCGCAGCAAGGCATTGGCCAGCCCGAGGTTGCCTTCGGCGTTCTCGAAGTCGATCGGGTTGACCTTGTGCGGCATGGTGCTCGAGCCGATTTCCCCGGCTTTGAGGCGCTGCTTGAAGTAACCCAGGCTCACGTAGCCCCAGACGTCGCGCGCGAGATCAATGAGGATGGTGTCGGCGCGCGCCACGGCGTCGAACAGTTCCGCCATGTAGTCGTGCGGCTCGATCTGGATGCTGAAGGGCTGGAAGGTCAGGCCCAGGCCCAGCGGCTCGGGCGTCTCGACGACCTTGCGCGCGAAGGCTTCCCAGTCAAAGTCGGGCCAGGCCGCCAGATGGGCGTTGTAGTTGCCCACGGCGCCGTTCATCTTGGCCATGATCTTCACGGCGGCGATCCGGTCGCAGGCGGTTTGCAGGCGGACCACCACGTTGGCGATCTCCTTGCCCACGGTGGTGGGGCTGGCGGTCTGCCCGTGGGTACGGCTGAGCATCGGCACGTCGGCAAAGTTGTGCGCCATTTCGCGCAGCTTCAGCAGGATGCGGTCCAGGGCGGGCAACACCACCAGGTCGCGGCTGGTGCGCAATTGCAGGGCGTGACTGGTGTTGTTGATGTCCTCGCTGGTACAGGCAAAGTGCACGAACTCACTGGCGTTTTCAAGTTCGGGGCGGGCTTCGAATTTCGACTTGATCCAGTACTCGACAGCCTTCACGTCGTGATTGGTGGTTTTCTCGATCTCCTTGATCGCCAGGGCGTCGGCTTCCGAGAAATGCTTCACCAGACCCAGCAAGTAAGTGCGCGCTCCGGGCGAAAGCGGCCTGAATTCGGCAAAGCCGGCGTCGCTCAGGGCGATCAGCCACGCCACTTCAACCTGTACGCGGCGGTGCATGTAGCCTTGCTCGCTCATCAGCGGGCGCAGGGAGGCGAGCTTGGCGGCATAGCGGCCGTCCAGCGGAGACAAGGCGGAAATCGGTGTCATGCTCATCCTTGGATTGTAGGACGCGGGTGTTGCGTGCCTGCACCACCCGCCCTGCGCCGTTCCCCTAGAATGATTGCAACGCCAGAACACCCAGAAATCCAGAGAGCCACCATGAAACTGATCGGAGCCGTGACCAGCCCTTACGTGCGCAAGGTGCGCATTGTCATGGCCGAAAAGAAGCTGGACTACCAGTTCATTTCTGAAGACGTGTGGTCGGCCGGTACCCGGATCGTCGAATCCAATCCCCTGGGCAAGGTTCCCTGCCTGGTCATGGAGGGCGGCGAGGCGGTGTTCGACTCGCGGGTGATCGTGGAGTACCTCGACACCCTGTCGCCCGTGGGCAAGCTGATTCCCCAGCCTGGCCGGGAGCGGGCTGAAGTCAAGACCTGGGAAGCGCTGGCCGATGGCCTGCTCGACGCCGCCATACTGGCCCGTCTGGAGGCTACCTGGGCCGGCCGCGCGGACGGCGAGCGCAGCCAGGCCTGGATCGACCGGCAGATGGCCAAGATCCAAGCCAGCCTGAAGTCCATGAGCCAGGGGCTGGGCGACAAGCCCTATTGCAGCGCCATTCACCTCAGCCTGTCCGACATCGCAGTGGGTTGCGCGCTGGGCTACCTGGACTTCCGTTTCCCCCAGATTGCCTGGCGCGACGAATATGCCAACCTGCACAAGCTGCAGGACAAGCTCATGTTGCGCCAGAGCTTCGTCGACACCCGGCCTGCCTAGCGCGTGCACCCGGGGCGCTTGGGGCGAAGCCTCAGGTGTTTGCGCGTTTCTTGAGCCAGCGCATCAAGCCACCCACGAGCGGCAGTTTTTCGTACAGTTCTTCGGCCGCATCCCAGTAGTCGCGGTGCATCCGGATGCGGCCGTCCTCGGCCATCAGCAGGTGCGAGCCTCCCCGCACGGCCTGCAGCTTGTGGGTGTCAAAGCGCTTGAAGCGAAAGCGGAATTCCCAGGTCAGGAAGCACTGTGCGCCGTCGACCACACGCCCCGTCACGACGAAGTGAGGCTGGGCGAGGGCCGCGTACATGTGGCGGAAGATGTGCTGAATGGCGTCAACACCCCTGACTTCGTTGAACGGGTCCTTGAACGTGGCGTCAGCGGTGTAATGGTCGTCGAGCTGCTCGACGCCCTGCGGCGTGAGCGTTTCGAAGAACTGCACAATCCGCTCCACAGCGGCTTGCGGGTCTGCAGGGGTCATGGCGTTGCTACAGTCCGGTGAAGCGGCTCACCGCCGCGAAATACAGCCTGTAGGGTAGCAGGCGCAGCAACTTGAGCCAGCGCGTGAAACGTTTGGGGAAATGAATGTCGAATCGGCCGCGCGCCCAGCCCCGCAAGATTTCGGCGGCAGCCTGCGCCGGCGTGATCAGGGCCGGCATGGTGAACGGATTCTGCTCGGTCAGCGGCGTTTCGACAAAACCCGGATTGATGACGCTCACGCCGATCCCTGCGGGCCGAAGGTCGAGGTAGAGTGTTTCCGCCAGATTGATCAGCGCCGCCTTGGTGGGCCCGTAGGCCAGACCCTGGGGCAGACCGCGAAAGCCTGCCACGCTGCTGACCAGGCTGATGTGGCCGGCACCGCGCTGAAGCATGTGCGGCAGCACGGCATCCAGCACGCGCAGGGCGCCGGTGTAGTTGACCTGTTCATGTCGCAGCATGTCAGGCAGATCGAAAGCCGTCGCCCGCTGCGCACGGTAGTGTCCGGCGCAATAGATCATCAGGTCGAGCGGACCTTTCGACAGCGCAGCCCGCGCGGCTGCCGCGACACTGGCGGCGTCCGTCACGTCCAAGGGTACCGGCTGGACCCTGGAGGTTCCGGATGCGTCATGGCTTTGCTGTGAAGCGGCGAAATCGTTCAGCGCTTTTTCGTTGCGCGCTGAGACCACCACGGTCGCGCCCTGGCGCAGCAGCGCTTCGGCCGTCGCCAGTCCGATGCCGCTCGAAGCGCCCACCACCCAGACACGCCGGCCCTTCCACGTTTTCATCGGTGGATTCAGGGGCGAAAACCAACCGCGAGCAGGGGTGGCGGGGGTGAGCACCGGCGCGCCGGGGCTGAAGGCGGCCTTCATGGGCGCTTCACGAACGACAGCGTGACCTCCCCAAGGCGAAAACCCCACTTGCTCATCACCGCCGTGTTGAGCATGACACGGCCGTCCATGAGGTACATCCAGTCGTCAAACTCGACGTTCCACACCTTGCCGTCGACGGGCAGCGCCAGGGTGTACTTCCAGTTGAAGGCATTGCCACGGGCCTGTCCGAGTGCCTCGCCGATGACATCGTCAGCGGTGCCGGTGTAACGCCCGTCGGCGAAGCGTTTCAGGCGCCAGATGCGCTTTTGCTTCGTGCCGTCGGAATAGACAAAGTCCTCGTCGAGAACGCCGTCATCCCCGTTCCAGGTGCCCTGCATGACCACGGTGAAGCGCTTGACGACCTTGCCTGATCGATCGGTGAACAGGCCATAGGCGTCCAGCGTGCCGTTGAAGTAGTCGCGCAGGTCCAGCACCGGCTTTTCGGCTGCGTAGTCGCTGATCTGCGGCCCGGCGCAACCCGCAAGCGCCAGGGCGGCGGTGCCGGCCGCACCGGTGAGAAGAAGTCGTCGATTCATGAGAGGCTCCGCAAAAGGGGGGGGACGGGCTGGACAGGGGCGGGCCGGATCACCAGCGCGTAAAGCGCGCCGCCGGCCAGCAGTTTGAGCGCGCAAGGCAGCGCGCAGTACGCCAGGGTGAGGGCCAGCAGGGCCTGGGGGTCGCTCGTGCCCGGCGTGTAGCCGGCCAGGGAAAGCAGCGGCAGGGCCAGGCCCGCCGAGAGCGCCAGGTTGAGCTTGACGGCGAAGTTCCACCAGCCGAAATAGGCGCCCTCGGCGTGGCCGCGATCGCCGTTTTCGGCGATCACACCGGCCAGCAGGGCGCCGGGCAGTGCCAGGTCGGTCCCCAGCGCCACGCCCGACAGGGCGCAGACGATCAGGAACAAGCTTGCATCACCCGCGCCCAGCGTGGCGGCCCAGGCGAACACCGCCACGGCCAGCATCATCCCGGCCAGCCAGGTGCGGGCCAGTCCGAAACGCCGCACTCCGCGCATCCACAGTGGCAGCGACAGGGCGGCACTGACGAAGTACGTGCCCAGGAAGGCCGGCTCCAGCGCGGGCGGCGCCTGCAGCCGGTCCTGCACGAAGAACAGCACCAGCGTGGCTGGAATGGCGCTGGCGATGCCATTGAGAACGAACACGATGAGGAGGCGGCGAAAGGCGGGGCGTGTGAAGGGATGCCACAGGCTGGTGGCATGGGCGGCGCCAGCGGGCGGCATGCTCTGGCCCGGCCTGGGGCGCGGCGCGCGTGTCCAGGCCAGCCAGCCCAACGCCAGACAGGCAGTGAACAGCGCCGCAGTCACCGGCAGGCCCCAGATGGACGGCGCGAGCGCGGCCAGCACCACCCCGACCAGGCCCAGTCCTTCGCGCCACGCCACCACTCGCCCCCGTTGCGCCTCATCGCCGCCCAGCATGGCGCCCCAGGCCTGGTGTGTGATGGAAAGCAGGCTGTAGGCCGTGTAGGTCAGAACCAGCGCCACGGCGGCCCAGGCCATCAGCCCGCTGAGTTCGCGCACCGGGGGAAAAAACAGGCTCGCGAACCCGGTGGCCAGTGCCAGGGAAGCAGCAAGGCCTGCGACCAGAACGCTGCGTAGCGAGCGTGAAAACAGCCGGTCACTCAAACGTCCCAGCAGCGGATCGATGAACGCATCCAGCAGGCGGGCTGCCAGGAGCAGCGCACCCAGCAGGGCCAGAGGAACGCCGAACTCGCGCGCGTAGTGGTTGGGCAGGATCACGTAGAGCGGCAGGGCGACAAAGGCCAGCGGCAGGCCCAGGCTGCCGTAAAGCAGGCCGTCCCGTCTTGAAAACTCGTGCTCGCTCATGACTGGGTTCACGGGCGCAGGTCAGGGCTGAACCTGGGCAAGAAGAGACTGGCGCATCGCAGGCTCGGAGGTGCCCGGGGAAAGCCAGATGCCGAAGAACAGGCTGGCGAACTCGGCGTCGCGCACCTCGCCGAAAGGCTTGCCGTTGAGCAGGAAACGCACGCCGACGCCAGGGACATGCAAGCCGGCAATGCGGTCGCCCTTCTTGACATCAGGCAGGGCGTTGCGCAGCGCCACCTGCCATGCTTCGGCCTTGGCGTCGCTGAAGCGGCCGATGCGCCGCATCTCCTCGATGGAGCGCCCGGCAATGGCGGCGCTCGTGAAATCGCGCAGGTAGTCGAGTTCCAGCGCGAAGGCATGGCGCGTGAAGTCTGGCGCCTGAAACCCCGGACGCACCCACAGCGTGGCCTGGTACACGTCAAACCCCCAGAAGCGCAGTTTGGCCGAGCCGGCCAGCCGGGCGCCACTCAGCAGTGGCTGGGGAGTCGCCGCGATGGGCGATGAAGGCACTGGCGCAGCGCTGCCCTCGGTGCTGGCCGAAGCCATGGCAGGAAAAACGACACAGCCCATCGTCAAATGGACCAGGATCGCTATTGTTTTTGAAGTCATGGCCGGACCAGCGTGTATTGCACCACGTCGATGTTGGCTTCCGCAAAGGCCGCTTCGCAATACGCCAGGTAGAACTCCCAGGTGTGCATGAACTTCTCGTCGAAGCCCTGCTGCATGACCTGCTGGCGGCGCGCCAGGAACTGCTCGCGCCAGCGGCGGAGCGTCTCGGCATAGTCGGCCCCAAAAGCGAATTCGTCGACCACCTGCAGTCCCGCGGCGGCGGCTTCCCGACGGAATTCGCGCGGGCAAGGCAGGCAGCCACCCGGAAAGATGTACTGCTGGATGAAGTCGGTGGACTGGATGTAGCGGTCCCACAGGGCATCATCGATCACGATGCTCTGGATGCAGGCCTTGCCGCCCGGCTTCAGCAGCCGGTGAACCGTCTGGAAGTAGGTGGGCCAGTATTCGCGGCCGACCGCCTCGACCATTTCGATGGAACAGATGGCATCGAAAGGCGCATCCTTGATCTCACGGTAGTCCTGCAGGCGCAGCTCGGCGTGCTTCTGCGTTCCCAGTGTGCCCATTCGGGCCTGCGCGAACGCCAGTTGTTCGGTGGACAGCGTCACGCCGGTGATCGAGGCCTGGAACTCGGTGGTGGTCATTTCGGCCAGCGCGCCCCAGCCGCAGCCGATCTCGAGAACACGGTCACCGGGGGCGACCTCGGCCATGCGCAAGGCGCGGCGCACCTTGGCATGCTGCGCGGCCTGCATCGGCTGGGTCAGGTCGCCGTCAAACCAGGCCGACGAATAGTTCATCGTGTCGTCAAGCCACAGCTCGTAGAACGCATTGCCGAGGTCGTAGTGGGCATGGATGTTCTTGCGGCTGTTGACCTTGCTGTTGCGATGCAGCAGATGGCGCAACCGGTACAGCAGTCGCCCGGCCCAGCTACCGTGGATCACGTCCTCGACTTCGCGGCGATTGCGCACCAGCACCTGGATCAGGGTGGTCAGGTTCGGCGTGGTCCAGTCGCCGGCGATGTAGCTTTCTGCAAAGCCGATGTCGCCCGACTTGAGCGCGGCACCACAGACGTTCCAGTTCTTCAGCGTCATCGCCGCATGGGGCAGCGCGCCATTGCCGAAGCAATGGGTGTCGCCATTGGGCAACTGCATGGTCAGCGTGCCATGGCGAAGTTTCTCCAGCAGTTGCAGGACGCTTCGCGCGGCAGCGGGCGCACCGTGTGGCAGCGATGGGGTGGGGGCGGTGGTGGTGTTCATGGCCGGGTCGGTTTCAGGTCGTCGAACGGGGGGCTTTGAAAATGAGTCAGGCTTCAGTGGCTCTGGCGGGTTACCAGATCGGTCGGTGGAACAGGCTTGCGCCAGAACGGCACCTGTTTGAGCCACAGCCTGAGCGCCTGCCAGTGGATGCGCGCCACCACGCCCAGCGTCAGCGCCGGGTAGCGCAGCAGTGCGCGACGCAGGCTGGCCGGGGTCACGGGTTCCAGCGCGCCGCTGAGGCTGGTTTCGATCAATGGGCGGCCGTCAGCGTCGTCATGGTCGACACGGGCGACGATGCGCTCGATGCCGTCATGCGTGGTGCGCATGAAGCGGAAGCGGTAGCTGCCCTGCACGCTGCAGAACGGCGACACATGAAAGACCTTGTCGGCGCGCAGCGTGGCCCCATGGCGTGGCGCATCCAGCAGATAGCAGTGACGCTCGCCGAAGGTGTTGTTGACCTCCACCACGATCGCGCGCAGGGCGTCCCCGGCCGTGTGGCAGTACCAGAAGCTCACCGGCTTGAAGGTGTGCCCCAGCACGCGGGGGTAGGTCTGCAGCCAGATTTCACCGGTGGCGTCGGCAATGCCTTCGCGCTGAAGCAGTTCATCCAGCCAGGCCAGCGCTCCGCCCTGCTGTGGCCCGCGCCCGTCGCCGTGGTCGCGGTCCTGAAAACTGAGCAGTGCGGGGCGGTTGACCGCCAGCGCCTGGCTGCCGTGGGCGCGCAGTTGCCGCATGGGCAGCATCAGGAAATAGGTGCCATAGGCAAAGGCGTGGTGCGCGGGGTGTAGCCGCACGTGGCGGACCTGGCCGAAACCGATGAGGGGTTTTGCCGCGATCACGCCGCCTCCAGTTCCGGCTCTGGCGCCCTGGCGCGCGCAACACGGAGCGGCGCCGGTTTCTCCGCATCCTGCAGGAGCTGCCGCGCAGCACCCAGTCCGGCCTTGAGGCCGTCTTCGTGGAAACCATAGCCCATCCACGCACCCGCGAAATAGGTGTGGTGCTGGCCCTGCAGCGCGGGGACGTGTTTCTGGGCGTGAATGGCGTCGAGGTCGAAAACCGGGTGGTCGTACTCGAATTCTCCGAGGATCTGCGCCTGGGAAATTTCTCGAACCGGGTTCAACGACACCACCACCGGTTGCTCGAAAGGCAGCGGCTGCAGCCGGTTGATCAGGTAGTGGAGGCAAACGCGCGATGATTCCGTGGCGTCGCTGGCGGCGCGCTCGTAGTTCCACGCGGCCCAGGCCTTGCGGCGCGTGGGAAGCACCGATGTATCGGTATGCAGCACAGCGCGGTTCGGCTGGTAGCGGATGGCGCCCAGTGCCCTGCGCTCGTCGCGCGAAGGGGCCTGCAGCAAGGCGAGCGACTGGTCGGAGTGGGTGGCCAGGATCACCTTGTCGAAAGTTTCGGTGCGGGCGTCGGTGACGACCCGCACGCCGTTCTCGGCAATGCCAGGGTCGCGCTCGATGCGCCGCACCGGCGTGTTCAGGCGCTTGTCCGCGATGGTGGCGGTGATCTTCTCGACATAGTTGCGGGCGCCGCCCTGGACAGTCCACCATTGCGGGCGGTTGCTGACTTGCATCAGCCCATGGTTGTGGCAGAAGCGAATCATCGTGGCCACGGGGAACTGCAGCATCTGGTCGGTCGGGCAGCTCCAGATACAGCCGAGCATGGGCAGGAAATACCAGTCGCGGAACTCGCTGCTGAAGCGGTGCAGGGCCAGGAAATCGGCAAGGGGCTGCATCAGCGCGGCTTCCTGGTTGGCGCCAGCAATGCGGGTGCAAAGCGCATTGAAGCGCAGCAGGTCACGCAGCATCCGGATGAAGCGAGGGTTCAGGAGGTTGCCGCGCTGCGCAAACACTGTGTCGAGGCTGGAACCGCTCCATTCCAGCTTGCGACCGTTCAGCGCACCGGGCGCCTGGACCGAAAACGACATGTCGGACTTGACCGTTGCAACCCCGAGTTCTTCAAAGAGCTGGATCAGGTGCGGGTAGGTACGCTCATTGAAAACCAGGAAGCCGGTGTCCACGCCATGCGTGACCGGACCGGTCGGTGTTGAAAGCGTGATGTCCACGGTATGGGTGTGTCCGCCAAAATAGCGGCCGGCTTCAAACAGGGTGACGTCGGCGTGGCCGCGCAATGCGTGCGCCGCGGAAAGGCCCGAGATGCCCGACCCGATGATCGCGACTTTCATGGTGCGCTCCGGTCCGGCGACGGGTTGGACAAGATTGCCGCGAAGCGCCCCCGGGCGAAGTGAGGAGGGAGGGAAAAAAAGCACCCGGGGATTTCAGCCAGGCATTGAACGCCCGGCTGGCTTCGCAGCATGAAACTGTTGGGATCAAGCGTGTTGCCTGCCTTGGCTTTGAGGGAAGACCGGCGCCATGAGTTCCCGCACCAGGCGGAAAATAGGCGGGTGGTCGCTTGAATTGAACGCTTTGTGAAAAATAAAACCATTTGGTATTATTGTGACCGCTCGGTATATATTTTTGCGAAGCGCCGTGCGATATCCCTCATTCTTCTAGGGTTTTCAGGCGGTGGCTGGCTGCGCGGGCTGTCCGTCACACGACGCCCCTGCCGATGCAACGCCATTCGGCGATTCCGTCAGTCGTGCGGCCTGGCCGTCGCGGGACGGCCGAGCTCAGCGTGCCCGAGGCGGCCGGTTCAGGCAGGGCTTGCAGCGGCGTCGGGCGCCACAGCCGTGACCTCGATTTCGACCTGGGCCCGCGCTTCCATCAAGGCGGACACCTCCACGCAGGTCATGGCCGGAAAGTTGCGCCCCATCACTGCACGGTAGGCCGCGCCCAGTTCGGGCAGCCGGCGCAGATACTCTTCACGGCTCGTCACGTACCAGGTCATGCGCACCATGTGCTCCGGGCCCGCGCCGGCTTCCTTCAAGACGGCCGCCACATTGCGCAGGGTCTGTTCGACCTGGGCAATGAAGTCGTCGGTCTCGAACTGCTGCTGCGCGTTCCATCCGATCTGGCCGCCAACAAAAATGAGCGTGCCGCGCGCGGCCACGCCATTGGCGTAACCCTTGGGGGTGGCCCATCCGGGCGGTTGCAGGATCTTCATGGCGTCCTCAGCTTGAAACGTTGCAATTTGCCGGTTTCGGTGCGCGGCAGCGTGTCGCGGAACTCGATCTGGCGTGGGTATTTGAAGGGGGCAATCGTCGCCTTGACGTGGTCCTGCAGGGTCTTGACCATCGCCTCGTCCCCGGCGAAGCCGGGTTTGAGCACGCAGAAGGCCTTGACGATCATGCCGCGGGCGTCGTCGGTCACGCCGATCACCGCGCATTCGGCCACCGCCGGGTGGCGCAGCAGCGCGTCCTCCACCTCCGGGCCGCCCACGTTGTAGCCGGCGGTGATGATCATGTCGTCGTCGCGTGCCTGGTAGAAGAAATAGCCGTCGGCGTCCTGCACAAAGGCGTCGCCGGGGTAGTTCCAGCCGTCCTTCACATAACGGGTCTGGCGCTCGTCGTCGAGGTACTTGCAGCCGGTGGGGCCGATCACCGCGAGCTTGCCCACGGTGCCGCGAGGCAGCTCGGCACCTTGGTCGTTGACCACTTTCGCGGTGTAACCCGGCACGACCCGGCCGATGGCACCGTGCCGGACCTCGGCGCCGGCCGACGAAATGAAGATGTGGAACATCTCGGTGGCACCGATGCCGTCGATCATCTCGATGCCGGTGGCCTCGCGCCAGAGGGTTCGCGTGGCGTCCGGCAGGCCCTCGCCGGCGCTCACGCACAGGCGCAGCGACGGGATTCCGACGGCCTTGGCAAATGGCGCCATCTGCCGGTAAAAGGTCGGCGCGGTGTAGCAGATCGTGGCGCCGACTTCGCCGATCAGGCGCACCATGGCCTCCGGCGTGTAGGCGATGTCCGGGTAGTACACCGAGGCGCCGGCCCACATCGGGAAGATCAGCATCCCGCCCAGGCCGAAGGTGAAAGCCAGCGGCGGCGAGCCCATCACGATGTCATCGGGTGTGGCGCGCAGCACATGGCGCGGCCAGGCCTCGCAGGCGGCCAGCACGTCGCGGTGGGTGTGGATCGCGGCCTTGGGCTTGCCGGTGGTGCCCGAGGTGAAGGCCATCAAGGCAATGTCATCTGCCGCCGTCGGGCAGGGCGCAAACGAGCCGGACTTGCCGGCGCATAGCGCGCCGAGATCCGACGGGTCGTCCGGGGCGTTGAATTTCACGATCGTGCGCAGCACGGGGTGATCCCGCTGGGCCTGCTCGAGTTCCGCCAGCAGCGTGGCATCGCAGAGCGCCAGCACCGGCTGGGCCTTGTCGATGATGTCGCCCAGCTCGCGGGCGCGCAGCAGCGGCATGGTGGCCACGGCAACCAGCCCGGCCTTGACCACCGCCAGCCAGGACAAGGCCATGCCGATCGAATTGCCCCCGCGCAGCAGCACCCGGTTGCCCGGCACCAGCGCCATGTCCTCGGTCAGCCATTGGGCGATGCGGTTGACGCGTTCGGCCACTTGTACGTAGCTGAACGTGACGCGGCTGGAGCGAAGCAGGGGGCGCTCGGCAAAGCCCCTGGCAGCGGCCTTGTCCAGCAGCTCCTCGACCAGGTTCAGCTGTGCCGGGAACTGCAATTCCGGGCGGTCGTAGCGCAAGGTGGGCCATTGATCCGCCGGGGGCAGGCGGTCGTGGACGAACCGGTCAGTCTGGGCGCTGACGCCTTGGGGGGCGAACGCGGGCATGCGTGAGGGCTGGTTCATGGAACTACTCCTGCAGAACGGCCTTGCCGATGATGAGCTGCTGCACTTCGGTGGCGCCTTCGTAGATGCGCAGCGAACGGATGTCGCGGTACAGGCTTTCGACCTTGGCGCCGACCTCCACACCGCGCCCGCCGTGCATCTGCAAGGCCATGTCGATCACCTTCTGGGCGTTTTCAGTGGCGGTCATCTTGGCCATCGCCGCTGCAACGCTGCGCTGCCGGACCTCGGCGGGGTTGCCACTGCCGCGCAGCAGGGCTTCGTCCCGCATCCATGCGGCGCGGTAGGTGAGCAGGGCGCCGGCGTCGATCAGCGCCGCCATCTCGCCGATCTTGGCCTGCGTGAGCTGGAAGTCCGCCAGCGTCTGGCCGAACATGCGGCGCTGGCGGGCATGCCGCACCGCCTCGGCCAGCGCGCGGCGCGCCATGCCCAGTGCGGCCGCCGCCACCGAAGCGCGGAAGATGTCCAGCGTCTGCATCGCCAGCTTGAAGCCACCGTTGAGTGCGCCCAGTTGCGCGCTGGCCGGCACTGCACAACCGGCAAAGGCGAGTGTCGCCAGCGGGTGCGGCGCCATGACATGGATGTGCTGCGAGGCATCGAGCCCTGGCGAGGTCGCGTCGACGATGAAGGCGGTAATGCCACGGGTGCCGGCTGTCGGCTCAGTCTTGGCGAATACGCAGTAGAAATCAGCGATGCCGCCGTTGCTGATCCAGGTTTTTTCGCCTTCCAGCGTGAAGTTCAAGCTTTTTTGGCCTTTCTCCAGCGTCGAAGGGTCATAGTTTGCTACTGTTTTCATTGCGGCTACGTCGGAGCCGGCATTGGCCTCGCTCAATGCGAAAGCCGCAATCTTGTCCCCACGCGCCACCGCCGGCAGGTAGGCCGCCTGCTGCGCGGGCGTGCCGGCCAGCGAGATCGCGCCGCTGCCCAGGCCCTGCATCGCGAAGGCAAAGTCGGCCAGCGGCGAGTGGAAGGCCAGCGTCTCGCGCAGGATCACCAGCGCGCGCGAGTCCAGTTCGGGCAGCGCGCCGCCGTGGGCGGCCGGCACGCAGTAGCGCAGCCAGCCGCTGTCGCCGAGGCGGCGCACCCAGTCGCGGCAGGCGGCGCGGTCATCGGCCTCGTCAACGGCCTGGGCCGGCGTCCAGTCACGCAGGCCGTCGGCCAGCTGGCGGTGGGCCGCGTCGAAGAAGGGCAGGCCCAGATGGCCGGCGGGTGCGCGCAGGTCGGTGGCGGCCATCTCAGTCGCCTCCGAAGGCGGGTTTCTGCTTCGCCGCAAACGCTTCGTACGCGCGGCGGAAATCCTGCGTCTGCATGCAGATCGCCTGCGCCTGGGCTTCGGCCTCGACCGCCTGCTCGATGGTCATGGCCCATTCCTGCTGCAGCATGGTCTTGGTCATGGCGTGGGCGAAGGTGGGGCCGGCGGCCAGCTCGCGGGCCATCGCCGTGGCGGCGCTCAGCAAGGCGTCGCTGTCGTGCAGCGCGTTGAAGAAGCCCCAGGCCAGCCCTTCGGCGCCCGTCATGGCGCGGCCGCTGAACAGCAGTTCGGACGCGCGGCCCTGGCCGATCACGCGCGGCAGCAGCGCGCAGGCGCCCATGTCGGCGCCGGCCAGCCCGACGCGGGTGAACAGGAAGGCCGTCCGGGTGGCGGGTGTGCCGTAGCGCAGGTCGCAGGCCAGTGCCATCATGGCGCCGGCCCCGGCGCAGATGCCGTCGATGGCGCCGATGATGGGCTGCGGGCAGTTGCGCATGGTCTTGATGAGGTCGCCGGTCATGCGGGTGAACTCCAGCAGCTCGGGCATGGTCATCTTTGTCAACGGCCCGATGATCTCGTGCACGTCGCCGCCCGAGCAGAAGTTGCCACCCGCGCCGGTGACCACCACCACCTTCACATCGTTGGCGAATTTCAGGGCCTGGAACAGGTCGCGCAGCTCGGCGTAGGAGTCGAAGGTCAGCGGGTTCTTGCGCTCTGGCCGGTTCAGGGTGAGCGTGCCCACGCCGGCTTCGAAAGACCAGCTGAAATGCCTTGCGGCATAGCCTGCCTTGGCCTCGAACTGGCCGCGCATGGGGTTGGTGGGGCCGATGAAATGCTTCATATAAGTTCTCCTGCAAGGGGGCGCCGGCGCTGTGGCGGGGTGTCGGGCGGGCGGGGGTTCATCCGGCCTCCTGAAAGCGGGTTTTGACCTTGCCGAGCAAGTGGTGCAGGCTGGCAATTTCGTCGTCGTCCAGGGCGGCGAAGGCTTCCACGATCCAGCCTTCGTGCGCGCGAGCCATTTCGTCGAACGCGGTGCGCCCTTTGGGGGTGAGGCGCACGCGCCAGGCGCGGCGGTCGCCCTCCACGTCGATGCGCTCCACCAGGCCCTCGGCGACCAGCTGGTCGGTGATGCCGGTGACGTTGCCGCCCGTCACCATCATGCGGCGCGACAGCTCGTTCATGCGCAGGCCGTCGGGCGTGCGCTCCAGCTGGGCCATCAGGTCGAAGCGGGGCAATGTGGTGTCGAACTGTTCGCGCAGCGCGGTTCGAACCTGTTTTTCCACCAGCTGCGTGCAGGTCAGCAGGCGCAGCCACAGGCGCAGCGCCTCGGGGTGCGCGCTGTGCGCGCGGGCTTCGAGGTCCATCGGGGTGAGATCCATGCTTGCTATTTAATCAGTAGCTGAATACGTCCACTTCACGCTGGAAGCGTGCGCTTTTTGTTCGAAATTTCGCGGTACAGCTGGTCGCGGCCGCTTTCATAGGGGCGCGGCCAGGTCACGGCGCGGCTTTGCAGCTTGGCGGCCTCGTGCAGCGTCCAGGCCGGGTCGGCCAGGTGCGGGCGACCTACCGCGCACAGGTCGGCGCGGCCCGCGGCGATGATGCTGTTGGCGTGATCGGCCTCGCTGATGGCACCGACGGCCATGGTGGCGATGTCCACCTCGTTGCGGATGCGGTCGGCAAACGGCGTCTGGTACATGCGGCCATACACCGGTTTCGCCTCGCGCGTGGTCTGGCCGGAAGACACGTCGATCAGGTCGCAGCCTGCGGCCTTGAACAGGCGTGCCATCAACACCGCATCGTCGTCGGTGTTGCCGCCGGGTGCCCAGTCGTGCGCCGAAATGCGCACGCTCATGGGCCGCTCGGCAGGCCAGGCGGCGCGCATCGCGGCAAACACTTCCAGCGGGTAGCGGCAGCGGTTTTCCAGCGTGCCGCCGTAGTCGTCGGTGCGCTTGTTGGTGAGCGGGCACAGGAAGCTCGACAGCAGGTACCCATGGGCGCAGTGCAACTCCAGCCAGTCGAAGCCGGCTGCCGCCGCCCGTCGCGTTGCTTCGACGAACTGCGTGGTGAGCAGGACCATGTCGGCGCGGGTCATTGCGCGTGGCGTCTGGTTCTGCACACCATAGGCCACCGCACTGGCGGCTATCAGGGGCCAGTTGCCATCGGGCAGGGGCTCGTCGTTGCCTTCCCAGCCGACGCGGGTCGAGCCCTTGGGGCCGCTATGGCCGAGCTGCAGCCCGATCCTGGCGTCGCCCTGACTGTGGACGAAGTCCACGATGCGCTGGAAGGCGGCGGCTTGCGCGTCGTTCCACAGGCCGGGGCAGCCGGGGGTGATGCGGCCCTCCGCGGTCGGGCTGGTCATCTCCACCATCACCAGCGCCGCGCCGCCCAGCGCGCGCGCGCCCAGGTGAACCAGGTGGTAGTCCTGCACCACGCCGTCGACCGCGCTGTACTGCGCCATGGGTGAGACGACGATGCGGTTCTTCAACGTGAGCTCGCGCAGCTTGAAGGGCGTCAGCATCGGCGGCATGACGGTGCCGCCGGAGAACCAGGCCTCGTAGCCTTCCAGCCATTCCGGATCGCGCAGGCGCAGGTTCTCGTGGCTGATGCGCTGGCTGCGCGTGAGCATCGAGTACATGAACTGCTGCGGTTCGAAGCGGTCGCAATAGCGCTCGCCGCAGACCTCAAACCACGCCATGGCATTCCAGGCGGCGTTCTGCAGCTTGAGCACCTCCACGTTGCGCACTTCCTGGTAGCGCGCCAGCACCTCGGGGATGTGCGCGGCGGTGTCGCCCATCTCGACGAACAGGCGCGTCAGCTCGATCGCGTCCTCGATCGCCAGCTTGGTGCCCGAGCCGATGGCGAAGTGCGCTGTGTGCACCGCGTCGCCCATCAGCACGACATGGCTCTTGCCGTTGAACAGCGACCATTGCTCGCACTTGACGCGCTGGAAGTTCAGCCAGGCCGACCCGCGCAGATGGCGCGCGTTGGTCATCAGCTTGGCGCCCTGCAGGTTCTTCGCGAATACCTTCTCGCAGAAGGCGATGGAGTCGGCCTGGTCGGCCAAATCCAGGCGGTGGGCCTGCCAGACGTGTTCCGGGCATTCGACGATGAAAGTGGTGGTGTTCTCGTCGAACTTGTAGATGTGCGCCTGGAACCAGCCGTGCTCGGTCTTCTCGAACAGGAAGGTGAACGCGTCGTACAGCTTGTTCGTGCCCAGCCAGATGTAACGGTTGGGGCGCAGCACGATGTCGGGTTTGAAGACGGCTTCGTACTTGGTGCGGATCCTGGAGAAGATGCCGTCGCTGGCGATGATCAGGTCGGCGTCCGGGAAATCCTCGTCCGAGTTCACGTCGGTGTCGAAGACCAGCTTGACCGCCAGCTGCTCGCATCGCCTCTGCAGGATATTCAGCAGTTTCTTGCGGCCGATACCGACAAAACCGTGACCACCCGAGCGGATGACTTCGCCCTTGAACTCCAGTTCGATGTCGTCCCAGTGGTTGAAGGCCTGCTCGATCTCGGCGGCGGTGACCGGGTCCCACTGGCGCATGTTGTCCATGGTCGCGTCGGAGAACACCACGCCCCAGCCGAAGGTGTCGTAGGGCTTGTTGCGCTCGACCACGGTGATGTCGTGCGCCGGGTTGCGCATCTTCATCAGCAGGCCGAAATACAGGCCGGCGGGGCCGCCGCCGATGCAGACGATCTTCATGGACGCTCCAGTGACAGGTGTTTTATCTCCGAATAGTTTAGATCTAAACAAAATACTGCAAAGGAGGGGAAACCCGGGTGTGACGGAGCATCCGGGCGCACAATGGACGCTGTTCCCTTCTCAGCGAGTCATCATGCTTTACAAGTTCAAATCACGGGTCACGGGCGACGTGATCATGCTCGAACCCAACGGGCGCCGGTTGCTGGAAATCATCGGCAAGGACCCGGGCGCACCGGGCATCATCGAGGCGGCGGACGCCCCGGCCGCCATCCATGCGCTCGAAGCGGCCATCGTCCGGGAAGAGGCCGACCAGAAGGCCGCCGTCGAGGAGGCGGCCGCGCAGGGCGAGCCGACCCCCCACTTCGAGGGCATCTCGCTGCGCCAGCGCGCGGTGCCGCTGATCGACATGCTGCGTCGCAGCGAAAAGGCCGGCAAAGAGGTGGTCTGGGGCGTCTAGACGCAAAAACGCCCGGCGAAGTGCAGCCGGGCGAATGAGCCGGGTGCGGCGAAGTTCAGTCCACCTTCGCGCCGGAGGCCTTGACCACGGCAGCCCACTTGATGTGTTCCGCGTCGATCATCTTCGCGAATTCCTGCGGCGTGTTGCCGCCAGGAATCGCGCCCTGGGCCAGCAGCTTTTCCTTGACGGCGGGGGATGCCAGCGCCTTGGCCGTTTCCTGCTGGATGCGGCTGACGATGTCGGGCGGCGTGCCAGCAGGCGCCAGCAGGCCGAACCAGGAACTGGCGTCGAATCCCTTCAAACCAGCGGCCTCCGCGATCGTTGGCAAGTCGGGCACGGCGGCCGAGCGCTCGGCGCTGGTCACCGCGAAGGCCTTGAGCTTGCCAGCACTTGATCTGCGGCAGGGCCGAAGGCAGGTTGTCGAACATCACGTCCGTGTTGCCAGCCACCAGATCCAGCAGCGCGGGACCCGAGCCGCGATAGGGAATGTGGGTCATGAAGATGCCGGTGCGCGACTTGAACAGTTCGCCCGCGAGATGGATCGAGGTGCCGTTGCCGCTGGACGCCATGCTCAGCTTGCCAGGGTTGGCCTTGGCGTATTTGATGAAGTCGGCCACGGTGTTGATGCCCAGGGCTTTTGCGCGCTCGGCGTTCATCACCATCACATTGGGCACGCCGGCCACCAGCGTGATCGGGGCGAAATCCTTCTGCGGGTCATAGGGCAGCTTGTTGTACAGCGCCTTGTTGATGCCGTGCGTGCCGACCGTGCCCATCAGCAGGGTGTAGCCGTCCGCCGGTGACTTGGCCACGATGTCGGCGCCAACGTTGCCACCTGCGCCTGCGCGGTTGTCCACGATGAACTGCTGGCCAAAGGCGCGGGACAACTCGGGCGCCATGGCGCGCGCCAGGATGTCCGTCGTGCCACCCGGCGCGAAGGGCACCACGATCTTGACGGGCTTGGTGGGCCATGCGCCCTGCGCCAGGACGGCAGGGACGCTCAGCAACAGGGCGGCCCCGGCGATGGCGTGAAAGGCGGCGCGGCGATGGAAGGTGGATCTCGGGGTCATTCAGGTCTCCTGGATTGGTCGCCCATTGTCCACCAGCCCGCGCGGAAATCAGTCAGCGTAAACGCCAGCCGCCTTGATGACGGGGCTCCATCGGGCAATCTCGGCGGCCACAAACTTCTTGTGCTCGGCGGGTTCCACGCGCTTGTCGGTCACGACCACCGCGCCCAAGCCTTCCTGCTTCTTGATGAACTCAGGATCCTTCAGGGCAGCTTTCAACGCGGTGTTGATCTTGGCCTGCACTTCCGCTGGCGTGCCCTTGGGCGCGTACAGGCCATGCCAGATCGTGACCTGGAAGTTCTTCAGACCCGACTCTTCCAGCGTCGGCAAGTCTTTCAGGGCCGGTGTGGTCAGGCGCTTTGCCGTTGTCACGCCGTAGGCCTTGACCTTCTTACCCTCGATCTGGCTGGTCGTGTTGGTGGTCTGGTCGCACATCAGGTCGATCTGCCCGCCGATCAGGTCGGTCATGGCCGGGGCTGTGCCCTTGTACGGGACGGTGGTCATGTCCACCTGAAGCGCGTTTTGAAACAACAGGCCGCACAGGTGCGATGCCGAGCCGACACCGGCATTGCCCAGATTGATCTTGCCCTTGTTCTGGTTGATCCAGGCCGTCAGGTCCTTGAAGTTGGTCGCGGACAGGGAGGGTCGGCCGATCAGGGTCATGGGGACATCATTGATCATGCCCAGGTATTCGAAGTCGCTTTCCACCTTGAACGGCATGTTGCGCAGCAGCGAGGGCATGGTGGCCATGGCAATGTGATTCAGTAGCAGCGTGTGGCCGTCCGGGCTGGCCTTGGCCACCTTGTTGGAGCCGATGGAACTGCCGGCGCCGGCTGCGTTGTCCACCACCACCGTGGCGCCCAGTGGTTTGCGCAGGGCTTCCGCCAGGTCGCGTGCCACGCGATCGGTCGGCCCGCCTGCCGCGAACGGCACCACGATGGTGATCGGCTTGTCCTTGACGGGAAAGTCCGCGGCGAGGGCCCCCGTGGCTGCCAATGTTGCGGCGGCGAGGGATGCGAGGGAAATCAGTTGCTTCATGACGTGATGTCTCCGTGATTGAGGGAGAGGATCGTAGCGGCCTCAGGGCGCGACGTCATCGTGAAAACTACGTATTCCACACCTTTTGCACGGGCATGCCCCGGGATCGATGCCTCAAGAGCCGCGGCCTACTTGTAGCTGCGCGCGTCCTCGATCACCTTGCCGTCGTTGGGCAGGCTGCCGGGAAGCAGCACCTCGACATCGCCGCGCAGTTTGGTCACGTCGCGAATCGCTTCACCGACGCGGGTGTGCAGGCCCTCGGGCGCCGTGCACGCGGTCTCGACCTTGAGCGTCATGCTGTCGTTGGCCATCTCCCCGGTCACGACCAGGCGCGCCTTGACGATGTCGGGGAAGCGCTTGACGATCTCCGCCACCTGCCCCGGATGCACGAACATGCCGCGAATCTTGGTGGTCTGGTCGGCGCGGCCCATCCAGCCCTTGATGCGCGTGTTGGTGCGGCCGGTCGGGCAGGGGCCGGGAAGGACGGCCGAGAGGTCGCCGGTGCCGAAGCGGATCAGCGGGTAGTCCGGGTTGAGCGAGGTCACCACCAGTTCGCCGACTTCCCCTTCGGGTACCGGGTCGCCGGTGCCCGGGCGCACGATCTCGACGATCACGCCCTCGTCGAGAACCAGGCCTTCGCGCGCCGGGGTTTCATAGGCAATCAGGCCCAGATCGGCGGTGGCATAGCACTGGTAGCCATCGATGCCGCGCGCGGCGAACCAGTCGCGCAGGCTGGGCGGAAACGCCTCGCCGCCGAACATGGCCTTGGTCACGCTGGGCAGGGCCACGCCCATCTCGGCGGCTTTCTCGACAATGATCCGCAGGAAGCTCGGGGTGCCGATATAGCCGGCCGGGCGAAGCTCGGCCATGGCCTGCACCTGCTGCTCGGTCTGCCCGGTGCCGCCCGGAAACACGGTGCAGCCCAATGCATGCGCGCCGGTTTCCATCATCGAGCCGGCCGGCACGAAGTGGTAGCTGAAGCTGTTGTGGATCAGTTCGCCGGGCCGAAAGCCCGCCGCAAAGATGGCCCTGGCCATGCGCCAGTAGTCGCGTCCCGCGCCCTCGGGCTCGTAGATCGTGCCGGGGCTGGCAAAGACGCGCGGCATGGCCTTGCCAAAGCCGATGGCGCTGAAACCGCCAAACGCGCTGCCGCCTTCGCTGCGAAGCTTCTTCTGCAGTTCCAGCAGTTCGTGCTTGCGGATCACGGGCAGCTTCGCCAGCGCAGCGCGCGAGGTGACCGCCGCCGCATCCACACCCGCCAGGATGCCGGCGAAGGCTGGCGCCCTCGACTGTGCGTTGGCAATCTGGCCCGGCAAGGCCTGGAGCAGGGCTGATTCGCGGGTTTCTGGGATCGCGCTGCTCCAGCGCGTCAAAGTAGGTACTCATGGGAGCAGCTTTCGAAATGAGGGGGTGCACGGGGACGTTGACGCTGGCGACGGTCAGGCCAGCCAGCGCTTGCGGCGCTTGTAGCTCTTGCACGTCCTTGAAGCTCTTGCGCTCGCCGCCGCCCATGCCCAGGTAGAACTCCTTGACGTCCTCGTTGTTGGCCAGGTCGCTGGCGATGCCGTCCATCACCACGCGGCCGCTCTCCATGATGTAGCCGTAGTCGGCGTAGCGCAGTGCCATGTTGGTGTTCTGCTCGGCCAGCAGGAAGGTGACCTTTTCCTTGGTGTTGAGGTCTTTCACGATGTTGAAGACCTCCTCCACGATCTGCGGCGCCAGGCCCATGGAGGGCTCGTCCAGCAGCACCATGCTCGGGTTGGCCATGATGGCGCGGCCGATGGCGCACATCTGCTGCTCTCCGCCCGAGGTGTAGGCGGCCTGCGAGGTGCGTCGCGTCTTCAGGCGCGGGAAGTAGGTGTAGACCTTCTCCAGATTGGCGGCGATCTCGCCCTTGTCCTTGCGCGTGTAGGAGCCCGTCATCAGGTTCTCCTCGATCGTCAGGTGGGCAAAGCAGTGGCGGCCTTCCATCACCTGCACCACGCCGCGCTGCACCAGGTCGGCCGGCGACAGGTTTTCGATGCGTTCGCCGCGCAGTTCGATCGACCCCTTGGTCACCTCGCCGCGCTCCCCCTTGAGCAGGTTGGAAACCGCCCTCAGCGTGGTGGTCTTGCCCGCGCCGTTGCCGCCCAGAATCGCGACGATGCCACCCTCGGGCACCTGCAGCGACACGCCCTTGAGCACCAGGATGACGTGGTTGTAGATGACTTCGATGCCGTTGACGTTGAGAACGATGTTTGGAGTACTCATGATGTGTCCGTTTTGACCAACTGAAAGAACAGCGCAGCTGCCCTTTCAGTTGGCGGCCCTTCGGGGCCGCTCCCCTCCCGCCTGGCGGGAGGGGTTGGGGAGGGTGCGGTCAGTACAGGCAGGAACTGCCAGCCTGATTCGCCATGCGAATCAGGATTGGCAGTCCGCCGGCGTGCGCGGCGTCAGCTTCTTGTCGGCCGCGTACTTGGCGGCCGTGGCCTTGACCAGCGGCTTGAGGATCTGCTCGTCAGCCTGCAGCCAGTCGGAGCTGAAGTTCCACTTCTTGCCGTCCCAGGTGTGCACGCGCGCCCAGTTGGAGCCCATGTGGTCGGCGCACGAGGTGCTGATCGGGCGCATCACGCCGGCAAAGCCCAGCGCGTCCAGCTTCTTCTGGTCCAGTGCCAGGTTTTCGTAGCCCCAGCGCGCCTGCTCGCCGCTGACCCACTTGCCCTTGCCGTAACGCTCCTGGGCGCGCTTGCACGCCCTCGACCGCCAGCATCGCGCTCATGGCGCCGCGCATGTAGAGCACCTGGCCGACTTCGTCCTTGGGTCCCGTGCCTTGGCCCTTGTCATGGACTTCCTTGAGGATGTCCTGCACCACCTTGGACTGGGGTTCCGCGCCATGCTGCATGGTCACCGCGTTGTAGCCCTTGGCGCCTTCGCCGACGTCCTTGACGTCAGGCTCGGCGCCCGACCACCACACGCCGTACATCTTCTCGCGCGGGTAGCCGGTGGCCTGGGCTTCCTTCAGAGCGGTGGAGTTCATCACGCCCCAGCCCCACAGCAACACATAGTCCGGCTTGGACTGGCGCACCTGCAGCCAGGTGGCCTTCTGGTCCACCCCGGGCGCGGTCACCGGCAGCAATTGCAGGTCGAAACCCAGCTGCTTGGCGCGTTCCTGCAGCAGCGGGATCGGTTCCTTGCCATACGGGCTGTCGTGGTAGACCAGCGTGATTTTCTTGCCCTTGAGCTTGTCCAGTCCGCCTTCCTTCTTGCCGATGTCTGCACCAGGGCATCGGCGGCCAGCCAGTAGGTGCCAGCCAGCGGGAAGTTCCACTTGAACACCAGGCCGTCCTGGCTTTCGCTGCGGCCATAGCCGGCGGTGATCAGCGGGATCTTGTCGCCCGGGGCCTTTTCGGTCAGCGCGAAGGTGATGCCGGTGGACAGCGGCTGGAACACCGTGGCGCCGCCATGCTTGCCCTTCAGCCGCTCATAGCATTCCACGCCGCGCGCCGTGTCATAGGCGGTTTCGCACTCTTCATAGACGATCTTCACGCCGTTGATGCCGCCGCGGGCATTGACCAGCTTGAGATAGTCGGCATAGCCGTTGGCCCATGGCACGCCATTGGGCGCGTAGGGGCCGGTGCGGTAGGGCAGGCCGGGGAAGAACTGCTCCTTGGCCTGGGCGAAAGCCGTGATTCCCACGGCGGCCAAGCAGGTGGCCAAAGCAATATTACGCAGTTTCATAACGTCTCCTGGTGATTGAGGCACTGTGTAATGTGCCGGGGTTTGCATGAAAGGACTCTCGAAAATCAGTGCGGGAAGGGCCACAGGCGCAGCTTCTGCTTGCCGATGGACCACAGCTTGGCCAGGCCATGGGGCTCGACGATCAGGAACCAGACGATCAGCGCGCCAAAAATCATCAGTTCCGCGTGGGAAATCCCGGCCGTGGAAATCTCCAGACCGACCAGGTTGCCAAGCACCGGCAGCGCCTGGTTCAGCACGATCGGCAGCACCACGATGAAGGCCGCGCCAAAGAAGCTGCCCATGATCGAGCCCATGCCGCCGATGATCACCATGAACAGCAGCCTGGAAGGACTGGTCGACCGAGAAGGCCGCCGGCTCCCACGCGCCGAGGTAGACGAAACCCCACAGCGCACCAGCCACGCCGACGATGAAGGAGCTGACCGCAAACGCACTGAGCTTGGCGTACATCGGGCGGATGCCGATCACCGCGGCGGCAACGTCCATGTCGCGGATCGCCATCCACTCGCGTCCGATGGCGCCACGCACCAGGTTCTTGGCCAGCAGTCCGATGACGACCAGAATGCCCAGGCACAGGAAGTACTTGGACAGGGGCGTTTCAATCTCCATGCCGAAGACCTGCAGGTTGGACACCGACACCGAGCCCGAGGGCGAGTCGTTGGTGAACCACTTGATGCGCAGGAACATCCAGTCGGCAAAGAACTGGGCAGCCAGCGTCGCGACCGCCAGGTACAGACCCTTGACGCGCAGGCTGGGCAGGCCGAACAGGATGCCGAAGAAGGTGGCGCACAGGCCGCCCAGGATCAGCGCCGGGATCAGCGGCATGCCCGGGATGCGCACGAAGAAGTTGTAGGCGCCGTACGCGCCGACCGCCATGAAGGCGCCGGAACCCAGCGAGATCTGGCCGCAGTAGCCCACCAGGATGTTCACGCCGATCGCCGCCAGCGAGAAGATCAGGAAGGGGATCAGGATGGCGCGGAACAGGTAATCGCTGGCGAGCATCGGCACCGCCAGAAAGGCCACGGCAAGGATCAGCGCGATGGCGATGCGGTCCTGCGTGATCGGGAAGATCTGCTGGTCGGCACGGTAGGTGGTCTTGAACTGACCGTTTTCGCGATAGAACATAGGTGGTACTCAGTCAGTCAGACGCGGTCGATGATTTTTTCGCCGAACAGGCCCTGCGGCCGGAACAGCAGGAAGACGAGGGCCAGCACATAGGCGAACCAGATCTCGATGCCGCCGCCGACATAGGGGCCGAGGTAGACCTCGGAGAGCTTTTCGCCGACGCCGATGATCAGGCCGCCGATGATGGCGCCCGGCACCGAAGTCAGGCCGCCCAGGATCACCACCGGCAGCGCGCGCAGCGCCACGGTCGCCAGCGAGAACTGCACGCCCAGCTTGGAGCCCCAGATCATCCCGGCCACCAGCGCCACGACGCCCGCCACGCACCACACGATGACCCAGATGCGGTTCAGCGGAATGCCGATGGACTGCGCCGCCTGATGGTCGTCGGCCACCGCGCGCAGTGCGCGGCCGGTCGAGGTCTTCTGGAAGAACACGCTCAGCAGCGTCACCAGTGCGGCCGCAATCGCCGCGGCGATCACGTCTTCCTTGTTGACCAGCACGCCACCCGGGAAAAATGGACTCGAGCATGAAGATCGGGTCCTTGGGCATGCCGACGTCGATCTTGTAGATGTCGCTGCCGAAACATGCGTCTGACCCAGGCCTTCGAGAAAGTAGGTGATGCCCAGCGTGGCCATCAGCAGGGTCGTGCCTTCCTGGTTGACCAGGTGGCGCAGCACGAGGCGCTCGATCAGCCAGGCCACCAGGAACATGACGACACCCGCCAGGACGAAGGCCGCCACATTGGCCAGCATCGTGTTGTCGATGCCCGTCCAGTGGGGAATCCACTCGGCGAAACGTGCCATCGCCAGCGCCGCAAAGAGCACCATCGCACCCTGCGCGAAGTTGAACACGCCGGACGCCTTGAAGATCAGCACGAAGCCGAGCGCGACCAGGGAATACAGCATGCCGGCCATCAGGCCGCCAAGCAGGGTTTCAAGAAAGAATGCCATGAAGCAATCCTCAGATCAAAGGGTGGGCGTGGGCCGCAGCGCCGGGCCGCCCCAAGCAAGGCCACACCCCCTCGGGGGCAGCGAAATACACGAAGTGAGGCGAGGTGGTCATATCAATGACTGGTGCCGAGGTAGGCACTGATCACGTCTTTGTTGTTGCGCACTTCCTCGGGCGTGCCGTCGCCGATCTTCTTGCCGTAGTCCAGCACCACGACGCGGTCGGAGATGTCCATCACCACGCCCATGTCGTGCTCGATCAGCACGATGGTGGAGCCGAACTCGTCGTTCACGTCCAGCACGAAGCGGCACATGTCCTGCTTCTCCTCGACGTTCATGCCGGCCATGGGTTCGTCGAGCAGCAGCACCTGCGGCTCCATGGCCAGCGCGCGCCCGAGGTCCACGCGCTTTTGCAGGCCGTAGGGCAGCTGCCCCACCGGCGTCTTGCGAAAGGCCTGGATCTCCAGGAAGTCGATGATGTGCTCGACGTATTCGCGGTGGCGGGTCTCTTCGCGTTCGGCCGGCCCGATGCGCAGCGCCTGCAGGAACATGTTGCTTTTGATCTTGAGGTTGCGGCCGGTCATGATGTTGTCGATCACGCTCATGCCCTTGAACAGCGCCAGGTTCTGGAAGGTGCGCGCCACGCCCATCTCGGCCACCTGCCGCGAATTCATGTGGCTGAAGGTCTTGCCGCGGAAGGTGATGCTGCCGTCCTGCGGCGTGTAGACGCCGTTGATGCAGTTGAGCATGGAGCTCTTGCCGGCGCCGTTCGGGCCGATGATGGCGCGGATCTCGTGCTCCTTCACATTGAAGGAGATGTCGGTCAGGGCGTTGACGCCGCCGAACCGCAGGCTGATGTTGTTGACGTCCAGGATGACGTCGCCGATCTGTTTCTGGCTCATGCTGCAGCTTTCACGGGCGCAAAGGTCTTCGCGTCGGAGATCTTCAGGGTGGCGCTGACGCTGCCGGAGCGGCCGTCCTCGAACTTCACCACGGTCTCGATGAACTGCTCGGTCTTGCCGCCGTACAGCGCATCGACCAGCGGCTGGTACTTGTCGGCGATGAAGCCGCGGCGGACCTTGTTGGTGCGCGTCAGCTCGCCGTCGTCGGCGTCGAGTTCCTTGTGCAGCACCAGGAAGCGGCTGACCTGGCTGCCCGCCAGCAGCTCGTCGATCGACAGGTCGGCGTTGACCTTCTCGACGCACTCCTTGATCAGCTGGTAGACCTCGGGCTTCTGGGCCAGGTCGGTGTAGCCGGCGTAGGGCAGGTTCTGGCGCTCGGCCCAGTTGCCCACCGCGTCGAAGTCGATGTTGATCATCACGCAGACCTTCTCGCGCTGGTCGCCGTAGGCCACGACCTCCTTGATCTGCGGGAAGAACTTGAGCTTGTTCTCCACGTACTTGGGCGCAAACATGGCGCCGTCGTTGCTGCCGCCCTTGATGCGGCCCACGTCCTTCACGCGGTCGATGATCTTCAGGTGGCCGTGCGCATCCAGGAAGCCGGCGTCACTGGTGTGGTACCAGCCGTCGGGCGTCAGCACCTCGGCCGTGGCGGCCGGGTTCTTGTAGTACTCCTTGAGCAGGCCGGGCGACTTGACCAGGATCTCGCCGTTCTCGGCCACCTTGATCTCCACGCCGCGGCAGGGCACGCCCACGGTGTCGGCGCGCGCTTCGTTGTCGGGCTGCAGGCAGACGAACACCGCGGTCTCGGTGGAGCCGTAGAGCTGCTTGAGGTTGATGCCGATGGAGCGGTAGAAGCTGAACAGGTCGGGCCCGATGGCCTCGCCGGCGGTGTAGGCCACGCGCACCCGGCTCATGCCGAGGTTGTTGCGCAAGCGGGCCGTAGACCATCAGGTTGCCCAGGGCGTACAGAACGCTGTTGCCCAGGCCGATGGACTTGCCGTCCATGCGCGTCGGCCCGACGCGTTTGGCCAGGTCCATGAAGAAATGGAACATCCGGCGCTTGAGTGCGCCCGCATCTTCCATGCGGATCATCACGCTGGTGAGCAGGCCTTCAAACACCCGCGGCGGCGCGAAATAGTAGGTCGGGCC
The DNA here is from genome assembly GCA_963726365.1 of uncultured beta proteobacterium. GTDB lineage: Bacteria > Pseudomonadota > Gammaproteobacteria > Burkholderiales > Burkholderiaceae_C > JAABQG01. Next base: position 212,333 of record CAVSCI010000020.1, read on the forward strand.
GATCTCCTTCAGGTCGATGGTGACGGTGGCCGCCGACTCGGGGCAGTTCACCACGTAGCCACAGACCAGCCACTGCGCGTAGCTGAAGATGTTCTGGCCGATCCATGCCGGCGGCAGGTAGGCCAGCACCTCTTCTTTGGGGCTCAGCCGGTCGAACTCGGCGCCGGCCTGGCCGCGGTCGATCAGCGTGCCATGCGTGTGCACCACGCCCTTGGGGTTGCCGGTGGTGCCCGAGGTGAAGAACATCGCCGCCACATCGTCAGGCTGGACCTTTTCGACCTCGCCCCGGAAGAACTCGGGGTGCTGCGCGGCGAAGACCTTGCCCGCGGCAATCAGTTCGTCCAGCGCCGCCAGACCGTTCTCGACATACTTGCGCAGGCCGCGCGGATCGTCGAAGTAGATGTTCGACAGCTGCGGACACTTCTCGCGCACCTCCAGCATCTTGTCGACCTGCTCCTGGTCTTCCACCAGGGCAAAGCGCACGTCCGCGTTGGTGATCGGGAACACGCATTCGGCGGCCACCGCATCCTGGTACAGCGGCACCGGAATCGCGCCGAGCGACTGCGCGGCGAGCATGGTCGCATACAGGCGGGGCCGGTTGGCGCCCACGATGATCATGTGTTCGTGGCGTTGCAGGCCGGCCTGGTGCAGGCCGCAGGCAATCTGCTCCACCAGCGCCGCCATGTCGGACCAGCTGTGGGTTTGCCAGATGCCATATTCTTTTTCGCGCATGGCGGGCGCGCTGGCGCGCTCGGTGGCGTGTTTGAGCAGAAGTCGGGGGAACGTGGTCAACATTGCCGGTACCTTGTCTCCAATTTCGAGCCGCCCCGAAATAGAAATCCGGGTTCGCTGTTGTGCCCTGAATGTAGGGCGGCATTTGACGTCATGTTGTCGTTTCGACGACAATCTTCGGGTGTGTTCTCTCAGGACTTTCCCTAATACGGCGTCCATTCCCCGTCATGAACCCCGAAACCTCCCTTCACCAGCGTCGCCGCCTGCCACGTCGCGAAGAGCTGGAAGACATCCCCTGGCTGGCGCTGCTGCAGCCGCTGGAGCGCGACCGCGCGGTGGAGGAGCTGCGCATGGGTGACGCACAGGCCGGCGACTACGTGTGCCGCATCGGTCGCCCCATCACCTACTGGTTCGGCGTCGTCGAAGGGTTGCTGAAAATGAGCAGCGACAACGCCGAGGGCCAGACCATGACCTTCACCGGTGTGCCCCCTGGCGGCTGGTTTGGCGAGGGAACGGCGCTCAAGCGCGAGGTCTACCGTTACAACATCCAGGCGCTGCGCAAGAGCGTGGTGGCGGGCCTGCCGGTGGACACCTTCCACTGGCTGCTGGACCATTCCATCGGCTTCAACCGTTTCGTGATGAACCAGCTCAACGAGCGGCTCGGGCAGTTCATTGCCGCGCGCGAGATCGACCGCATGAACAAGCCGGAACTGCGCGTGGCGCGCAACCTGGCCTCGCTGTTCAACCCGGTGCTCTACCCCGGCGTGGGCGAGGTGTTGCGCATCACGCAGCAGGAGCTGGCCTATCTGGTGGGGTTGTCGCGCCAGCGGGTGAACGAGGCACTGACCGCCCTGGCGGCCCGGCAGTTGATCCGGGTGGAATATGGTGGCCTGCGTGTGCTGGACCTCGCCGGGCTGCGTTCCAGCGAGTTTTGATGGTCAAATTCACACTAATCCGGCGTCAAATAGACTTTTATCGCTAGAGAAGTAATAGCAATGACGATGCAAAAACCTCCTGCCCGCACCCTCGGCGTCCCTGTGCGCGCCGCATCCGGCCCCGCCGGCCCCACGGCCGCCGTCAAGCGTGCGCCCGCACCGGCCGGCACCCTCACCCGCGTGGCCGGCCCCACCGACACGATCCGCCTGAACAAGCGCATGGCCGAGCGCGGGCTTTGCTCGCGCCGCGAAGCCGACGACTGGATTGCCAAGGGATGGGTCAAGGTCAACGGCGAGGTCGCGCCCATGGGGCTGCAGGTCAAGCCGACCGACCGCATCGAGATCGACAAAAAAGCCGAGGGCCAGCAGGCCACGCAGGTCACCATCCTGCTCAACAAGCCCATGGGTTATGTGAGCGGCCAGGCCGAGGACGGCCACGAGCCCGCCGTGGCGCTTTTCACCGCGCAAAACCGCTGGCGCGACGACAACGCGCGCTTCTTCTTCCACCCCTCGCAACTGCGCGGCCTGGCCCCGGCCGGGCGGCTGGACATCGACTCCATCGGCCTGCTCGTCCTGACGCAGGACGGCCGCGTGGCGCGCCAGTTGATCGGCGAGGACTCGGTGATGGAGAAGGAATACCTGGTGCGCGTGAGCTACCTGGGCACCGGCGAGCCCGCGCGCGGCAGTGACGAGCGCCCTGGCGCGCTGCGCACCATCCATGAGAACGACCCGGTCACCACCAATGTGCAGGCCGTGTTCCCGCCCGCCATGCTGGCGCGCCTGCGCCACGGCCTCTCCCTGGACGGCCAGGCGCTCAAGCCCGCCCAGGTCGATTGGCAAAACCCCGAGCAGCTGCGCTTCGTGCTGACCGAGGGCAAGAAACGCCAGATCCGCCGCATGTGCGAACTGGTCGGCCTGAAGGTGGTCGGCCTCAAGCGCGTGCGCATCGGCCGCGTCATGCTGGGCAACCTGCCGGTGGGGCAGTGGCGCTACCTGGCGCCGCACGAGCGGTTCTGAGGGCCTGCCGGCACGCCCGCGGCGGCTGACGGAAGCGCCCTAACCGGCAGGCCTTTCCGCCGCAGACAATGCACCATCGATCCCGGCTCCTGTTCCGCGGCGCGCCATTCCATGACCAAGAAACCCGCGTCCGAAAGACGCCCTGCGCCACCTGCGCGCCTCCGACCTGCGCGGCGTGGCCCAGCTCGCCACCCAGGCCACGCAAGGCGTGACCCGCATCGTCGAGGGCGTGCACCAGTCCGTCTACGACACCATGGGCGTGCCCGGTGGGCCCGCCACCGGGCAGACGCGCGGGCGTGACCGGGCTGGTCTACAAGAGCATCCACGGCGTCACCCAGGCGGTGGGCAAGGCGCTGGACCTGGCGCTCACCGGGCTGATGCCCCTGCTCGAAGCCGCCGGCGCCGCGCAGCCCGGCAGCGCGCAGCGCGAAACCGTGCTGGCCATCCTGAACGGCGTCATGGGCGACCACCTGGTGGCCAGCGGCAACCCGCTGGCCATTCCCATGACGCTGCGCCACCAGGGCCAGGCGCTGCAATGGGACGTCGAGCCCCGCCCGGCGCATCTGGCCGGGGCGGCGGCCAAGGTGCTGCTGATGATCCACGGCCTGTGCATGAACGACCTGCAATGGCACACCGAGAAAGACGGCAAGGTGGTCGATCACGGCGAGGCGATTGCCGCCGCGCTGGGCTACACCCCGATTCATGTGCGCTACAACACCGGCCTGCACACCTCGCAAAACGGCCACCAGCTCGCGGCCGAGCTGGAGCAACTGGTGCTGCACTGGCCGGTGCCGCTGGAGGAGATCACGGTGCTGGTCCACAGCATGGGCGGCCTGCTGATCCGCAGCGCGCTGTACTACGCGAAGCAGGAAGGGCTGACCTGGCCCGGCCTGCTGAAGAACATCGTCTTCCTGGGCACGCCGCACCACGGCTCGCCGCTGGAGCGCGCCGGCAACTGGGTGGACACGATCCTGGGCAGCACGCCGTTCACCGCGCCGTTCGCGCGCCTGGGCAAGCTGCGCAGCGCCGGCATCACCGACCTGCGCTACGGCCATGTGCTCGACGCCGACTGGCAGGGCCATGACCGCTTCCATCGCAAGCCGGACAGCCGCCTGCCGCTGCCGCTGCCCGAGGGCGTGGCCTGTTACGCCGTGGCCGCCACGCTGGCAGTCCGAGCGCAGCGCCCTGGCCGACCGGCTCACCGGCGACGGCCTGGTGCCGCTGCACAGTGCGCTGGGCGAGCACGACGACCCGGCGCGCTCGCTGATCTTCGCGAAGGACTCGCAGTGGATCAGCTTCAACACCGGCCACATGGAGCTGCTCAGCCGCCCCGAGGTGACGCAGCAGGTGCTGAAGTGGCTGACGCCGCCAGTGCCACCCGCGCCCTGAAGTCACCGGCCGCCGATGGGCAGGGCAGCCCGGAAACTGGACGATACTCGCGGAGTCCCGATCCCGCTGGAGATTGTCCCCGATGAACTGTCGAACTTTCAAAACCATAGCATCTTGCGTCCTTTTGACGCTGGCCTCTGCCACTTTGCAGGCCCAAACCGGCACCGTCAATGCCATTTGCAGCACCGACGGCCCCTGGTGCGAACTCGCGGCGAAGGAATTCACGCGCCAGACCGGCATCAAGGTGTTCCAGTCGCACAAGGCCACCGGCGAGGCGCAGGCCCAGCTGCGCGCTGAAGCCGCCAACCCCAAGACCGACATCTGGTGGGGCGGCACCGGCGACCCGTACTACCAGGCGGCCGAGGTCGGGCTGCTGGATCACTACCGGCCGGCCTACATCACCGACCTGCATGGCTGGGCGGTGCGCCAGTACGCCATGAGCCAGAACTACGTCGGCGGCTTCTACACCAGCGCCATCGGCTTCGGCTGGAACGAGGAGGTGCTCAAGAAGAAGAACCTGCCCGCGCCCAAGTGCTGGAAAGACCTGCTGAACCCGATCTACAAGGGCGAGATCGAGACCTCGCACCCGGCGTCCAGCGGCACGGCCTACACCATCCTGGCCGGCCTGGTGCAGCTGATGGGCGAGGACGCGGCCTTCGACTACCTCAAGAAGCTGCACAAGAACATCACCCAGTACACGCGCAGCGGCCAGGCGCAGGCGCGCAGCGTGGGCAAGGGCGAGGTCGGCATCGGCATCAGCTTCATCTTCGGCTTCGAGAACGAGCGCATCACCAACAAGTTCCCGGTGCAGTCGGTGGCGCCCTGCGAGGGCACGAGCTACGAGATCGGCGGCATCGCGCTGGTCAAGGGCGCGCGCAACAAGGAAGGCGCCAAGCGCTATTACGACTGGCTCATGAGCCCCGAAGGCCAGCAGATCGGCGCGCGCGCCAACAGCCTGCAGGTGCCGGCCAACAAGACCTTCAAGCCCGACCCGCGCATCCCCACCATCGACAACGTGCGCCTGATCAAGTACGACTTCGAGAAATACGGCAAGGCCGCCGAGCGCCGCCGGCTGGTGGACCGCTGGACCCGCGAAGTGGAGTCCCTGCCGCGATAATCAGCGCTTGAAACCCGTGGCAACGCCCCTACATGAAGGGGCGTTCGTTTTTTCACTTCCCCATTTTGAAGACCATGACCAAGCAAACCCTTTCCTTCCAGGCCGAAGTCGCCCAGCTGCTGCACCTGGTGACCCATTCGCTGTACTCGAACAAGGAAATCTTCCTGCGCGAGCTGATCTCCAACGCGTCGGACGCCTGCGACAAGCTGCGTTTCGAGGCCATCAACGACGGCGGCCTGTACGAGAACGACACCGAACTGAAGGTGAAGCTCGCCTTCGACAAGGACGCGAAAACGCTGACCATCACCGACAACGGCATCGGCATGAGCGCGCAGGAAGCCATCGACCACCTCGGCACCATCGCCAAGAGCGGCACCAAGGACTTCGTGAGCAAGCTCAGCGGCGACCAGAAGGCCGACTCCCAGCTCATCGGCCAGTTCGGCGTGGGCTTCTACTCCGGCTTCATCGTGGCCGACAAGATCACCGTCGAGTCGCGCCGCGCCGGCATGAAGGAGACCGAAGGCGTGCGCTGGACCAGCGGCGGCGCCGGCGACTTCGAGGTCGAGACCATCACCCGCGCCGAGCGCGGCACCAGCGTCATCCTGCACCTGCGCGACGACGCCATGGACTACGCCAGCAGCTGGAAGCTCAAGGACATCGTCAACAAGTACTCCGACCACATCAGCCTGCCCATCCTGATGGAAAAGGAAGAGTGGAAAGACGGCGAGCTGATCACCCCGGGGGACGAGGCCGGCGGCCGCGAGCCCGGCGGCATGGTCAAGACCGGCGAGTGGGAAACCATCAACCAGGCCTCGGCCCTGTGGACGCGCCCCAAGAAAGACATCAGCGACGAGCAGTACACCGAGTTCTACAAGGCCATCAGCCACGACTTCGAGGCGCCGCTGACCTGGACGCACAACCGCGTCGAAGGCAGCACCGAATACACCCAGCTGCTCTACATCCCGGGCAAGGCGCCGATGGACCTGTGGAACCGCGACAAGAAGGCCGGCATCAAGCTCTACGTCAAGCGCGTCTTCATCATGGACGACGCCGAGGCGCTGCTGCCCACCTACCTGCGCTTCGTCAAGGGCGTGGTCGACTCCAGCGACCTGCCGCTCAACGTCAGCCGCGAGCTGCTGCAGGAAAGCCGCGACGTGAAGGCCATCCGCGACGGCTGCGCCAAGCGCGTGCTGTCCATGCTGGAAGACCTGGCCAAGCACGACAAGCTGCCTGAGCCGGCAGCCCCGGCTGAAGGCGCAGGAGGCGGTCACTGACGTGGTGAGCGAGGAAGACAAGGCGGCCGTGGGCAAGTACACGAAGTTCTACGCCGAATTCGGCGCGGTGCTCAAGGAAGGCCTGGGCGAGGACTTCGCCAACAAGGAGCGCCTGGCCAAGCTGCTGCGCTTTGCCTCCACCACGCTCCGACACGGTGAGCGTGTCGCTGGCCGACTACAAGGCGCGCATGAAGGAGGGCCAGGACGCGATCTACTACATCACCGCCGACACCCTGGCCGGCGCCAAGAACAGCCCGCAGCTCGAAGTGTTCAAGAAGAAGGGCATCGAAGTCCTGCTCATGACCGACCGCGTGGACGAGTGGGCGCTGAACTTCCTCAACGAGTTCGACGGCACGCCGATGCAGTCGCGTCGCCAAGGGCGCGGTCGACCTGGGCAAGCTGCAGGACGAGACCGAGAAGAAGGCCGCCGAAGAAGCCGCCGAAGCCCTCAAGCCGCTGCTGGCCAAGCTCAAGGAAGCGCTCAAGGACAAGGCCGAGGACGTGCGCCTGACCACCCGCCTGGTGGACAGCCCCGCCTGCCTGGTGGTGCAGGACGCCGGCATGAGCATGCAGCTCGCGCGCATGCTCAAGCAGGCCGGCCAGGCCGCGCCCGAGGTCAAGCCCGTGCTGGAAGTCAACGCCGAGCACGCGCTGGTCAAGAAGCTCGACGGCAGCGTGCACTTCAACGACCTGGCGCACATCCTGTTCGACCAGGCGCTGATCGCCGAAGGCGGCCTGCCGGAAGACCCGGCGGCCTATGTGAAGCGGGTGAACGCGCTGCTGGCCTGAGCTTCGCGGCCGTCCTCTTTCCAGCCGGCGGCCAAGCGGCCGGCTGGGATGGCCGGCAGCAGGGTCGCGGGCCGGTTTTGGATGGAAATTCAAGGAAAAACCGGCTCAATCCCAGCGTCAAATGGTCATCATCCGCTATTGATTGAGGAGTAATCCGAGGCCCCGCCTGCCATTGCAGCCGGGGCCTTTGTCTTGGTGCGGCGCTTGATGGCAGCGGCGTACAGCGAGCAAAAAACTGTCTCGGCTGTCGCTTCCGCAGCGGGAGCGGTCAGCCAGGATGACCCGCCGAACTCACCCTACCGGCCATAAAGAGACAGTCGAAAGCTACGCTCAATGCAACCGTTGAATCGACGAAGTTCTCGTCAGCGGTCGATAGCAAAAGGACAGGTTATTTTCTGGCCATTGATTGGAAGGCCAGAAGGATTTACACCACCTGTTGGGACACGCCCCTGCGGCTAGGCAGTAAGATCATCTTCAGCGGAAGTGAGCCGCGGTAGCCAGGCTGTTCGGCTCAACCCCCATCGCTATCGTCCCGCCAAAGAAAATATGAAGCCACATCGATCCAGGCGCGTGCGCTTGTTAGTTCTGTCTGGGGCACTTCTTGGCGCCAATGCGCTTGCCAGTGATAGCTTGCCTGAGGCTGCATCGAAGAAAGAAGCTCCGTCACGCATCTGGTCTGCGGAGGATGGTTGGCTGGATATCAGCGGTTTCATCGATACGGCCTATGGATTCGTGCCGGTGGTCATTCCAATCACTGAGCCAGCTGTCGGACTTGGCGGGGCCGGTGCACTTGTATTCATCGACAAGCAAAAAGGCGAAGAAAAAGCTGGCTTTGGAAGGCCCAATATTTCTGCGATTGGCGCGCTTGGCACTGAAAATGGGACTCGGGGAGCGTTCGCCGGCGACATGCGGCACTGGCTAGACGATCGGGTGAAAACCCTGGTCGGCGTTGTGCAGGCTTCTGTGAATCTGGACTTTTATGGAATCGGCCGCGACCCGCTGCTTCAGGACCGCCCGAAGTCCTACAACCTGGAAACGACGGCCGGGGTGGTCAAAGGACAGTACCGCGTCGGCAGCTCGCAAGTCTGGGTGGGGCTGGGGTATGCGCTGGCCTCGACGAACGTCAAGTTCGACGTTCTGCCTGAAGTGGCGAGCCTGCCAGACCTGCAGTTCAAGTCGCGGGTGGGTGGCCTGTTGCCTGCGGTCAGTTTTGATTCCCGCAACAATATTTTCACGCCGACAAGTGGAGATTATCTGGACTTGTCCGCCGGCCTTTTCAGCAAGGCATTGGGCAGCGATACCGATTTCCAGCGCGTCAACCTGACTGCGATCCACTACCAGCCGCTAACTCGCGACCTGACGCTCGGCCTGTTGGGGAATTCGGTTCTCAGCTACGGGGACGTGCCGTTTTACCTGCGGCCCTTTGTCTTCATGCGCGGCGTGCCAGCCATGCGATACCAGGGTGACTACATGGCTCAGGCCGAGGCGGAGCTTCGCTGGCAATTCTGGGAGCGAATCAGTCTGGTCGGATTTGGCGGTGCTGGCGCCACTCGAAATGAAAATGGGCGAAGGGACCAGAACGTGGCTGCCGGCGGCTTCGGATTCCGCTATGAGCTTGCCCGAAAGTATGGCCTGCACATGGGTCTCGACTTTGCGCACGGTCCGGACGGCCCGGCCTGGTACATCCAGTTCGGCAGCGCCTGGATGCGGCCCTGATTCCACGAGCCACTGACATGTTCACACTTCAAGTTCTGCAAATTGTCGGCATCAATGCGCGCAGGACTATGCATTGACGCATGCGCTTCCTCAAGAGGCTCATCAAGTAGAAACCGAAGCAGGGTGACTGCTTTGGCACCCTGGAATAGGGGCACGACCGGCAGGCCTCAAAGTTCATGACTGTCAGGTAAGGGTCGGGACTTGCCGGCCACCCCGAAAGTCTGAACTACCGCTACCAGTCTAAGACGGTCGTTTGATGGATCATTTGAGCCGCCTGACATGCCTTGGCCGTTGATCCAGTTCATTGCGGCAAGGCGGCAGGAATCGGACGCATGAGTCGAGGGTGCCATGCGGGGGTTCTTGTGGATTGGCAAGAAAAATTGGCTGCTTCCCATCGTGAATAGGTCTTTATTAGCTATCAATACAGGTGCAATTTCCGGTTCCTGCATGAGATCGTTTGCTGCTGCGCGAGCCCGCCGTTCAACCACCCAATCGTCAATAGCCCTCTTTGAGCGGGTCGACGACTTTGGGAGCGTTGTCGGTAGCATTCGCCTTCTTGGAGCTGTCCTTGGGCATGCCATCGATGGCGTGGACCGGGGCTGCCGGAGCGCCTTCCTGGCGCCCACAGGCGACGAGGCCAATGCCCAACAGGGTGACCATGACGATCTGCAAGTGCGTGCGGTTCATAAAACTCCCAAGTTATCCATCAGTGCAGGTGAGTCGCCAAGTCCGAGTGCAAGCACCGTGGCCATGCTAAACCGATACCACCGTCACCGCCCTGGCCGTGATGCACGTGGCACGACAATATCCCTGAAAAATGGAGTCAAAAAGGCATTATCCCAGCGTCAAATAGTCTTCATCCGCTATTGATTGAGGAGTTTTCTGGCTCACCGCCACTGCGTCAACGAAACGCCAATTCCCACGCCAGTGTTGCGGAAGTTGTAGTTCTGCAGCGAGTCGTTCCACCCGTAGAAGCCCTGGATGTAGCCGTGCAACTGGCCATAGAGCGGGAACGCCCAGTCGGCCTGCACCGACGTTCGACTCGGTGTGTTCGAACTGTTCTTCAGGTTGTTGCGCAAGGTGGCTGAAAAAACATTGGCGCCGTAAGGCAGGACCGCCTGCACTTCGAGCCGGCCCGCGTAATCGCCCACGTCGGCATTGTTGTCGGTACTTCCGGTCTCTGGAAGGCGCCACCACGGTTTGATGAGCACGCTCAGGTCGCCTGCTGCCAGCCCGAAGGTTGCGTAGACCCGGTTCCATGAACGCGAGAGCGGATCGTTCTGCCCGTTGGACTGGTGCGAGATGCCCACGTTGAGCATGCGCCACTGCAGCCCCTCGGGGCCGAGCTTCACGGGCAGCGTCAGCCAGGCCTCGGGCTGGAAATCTGTCTCGCGGAAGGGGCGCGAGTTCTTTCCGTCATAGACCTGCCAGTAGGTCTGCTGGGTGTACGCCGCCCACAGATCGAGCGGGGTGTCGAAGATGTCCTGCCAGAGCTTGGTCTTGGCGCTGATCTGGAACTTGGCATCGACTTGCATGTAGGCGTCCTGCCCCGACGCGCAGTTCTGCGGATTGGGCGAGCAGGGGTTCGGGTTGGTGTCCTTGCGCCAGTTACCGACCATCACATAGGTGGGTTGATAGGCCTTGATCTTGAAGACGCCGTCCTTGGTTCCCGGATCGAGCTCCCAGCGTTCGGCAAAGGTCTGCGGGGTGTAGGTGCCCGCAGTCCACCAGTTGCGCGTCGTCGGAGCGGGTATGGGCGGCGGGCTCGCAGCCGCGTTCACCGTGGCAGAAGCCGGGGCGGACGCGGGTGCCGCCATCATGGGCAATGGCGCAGACCGGCCAGCGGCCCGGTCGTAGCAGGCCAGCCGGGAACCGTCGTCGTCGAGGGCGCGACAGGCTGCGGCCTCGTCGGCGGCCATGGTCGTGGCCGGGGTCGCGAGGGAAGCCAGGACGGCGAGTATCGCAAAGGCGGAGCTGGAATGCTTCATGGCCACAGACGGAAAAGGTTGACGGGACGACGGACGCGCCAGTGGCGCGACCGAGATTCAGGATGGGCCCCATCCTCGGTCAGCAGGCGCCCATCGTCTGTGGGCTGGCGCACACGGTGGGATGGATGCCGCAACGAGGGCGCCCCCAGGCCGCTGGCGTGGGTCGCAGCGGTCACGCCGGGTCTGTCGTGGTGATTTACAAGAAATTCTGGCCATTTCCCAGCGTCAAATGGTCATTGATAGCTATGAATAAGAGAGCAAATCTCGCGTCGTGCTTTGGCGTCTGAGCCGCCGCATCCGCCGCCGCCTTACCATCACGCCATGGACACCCGGACCCTTCAGGACTGCCTCGCCGACCTCGACCGTGACCTGCTGCAGCGCGACGCTGCCGTGCGGGTGCTGTTGCTGGGGGCGCTGGCGGGCGAGCATGTGCTGCTGATCGGCCCGCCCGGCACGGCCAAGAGCGAGCTGGCGCGGCGCCTGCACCGGGTGTTCGCCGGCGCGAGCTATTTCGAGCGGCTGCTGACGCGCTTTTCCGTGCCCGAGGAGCTGTTCGGCCCGCTCTCGCTCAAGGCGCTGGAGGACGACCGCTACGAGCGGCTGACCGACGGCTTCCTGCCCACGGCGCAGGTGGCGTTCCTCGACGAGGTGTTCAAGGCGAATTCGGCGATCCTCAATGCGCTGCTGACGCTGCTCAACGAGCGCGAGTTCGACAACGGCAGCGGCCGCGTGGATGTGCCGCTGATCACCGTGGTCGGCGCCACCAACGAGGTGCCGGACGACGACGCGCTGCACGCGTTCTACGACCGCTTCGCTGCTGCGCGTGCCGGTCGAGCCGGTGGGCGATGCGCACTTCACCGCGCTGCTGCAACTGCCCGCACAGTTGTCGCAGCCTCAGCCGCGCCTGTCGCAGGAGGCCCTGGACGGCGTGCGCGCGGCAGCGGCGGGCGTGGGCCTGCCTGGCGACGTGCTGGCCCTGCTGACGCAGGCGCGTGCGGCCTGCGCGGCGCAGCAGATCGCCGTGTCGGACCGGCGCTGGCGCAAGCTGGTCGGCCTGCTGCAGGTGCAGGCGGCCAGCCGCAAGCCAGGCCATGGCGACCCCGAGGGAGGCGCCGGTGAGGTGAGTGCCTGGGACCTGTGGCTGCTGCCCTATGTGCTGGCGGCGCAGCCGGCGCAGGTCGCGGGCCTGCGGCAGTGGTTCATGCAGCAGGTCGCGCTGGCCGTGCCCGCGGATGTGCAATGGCTGACCCGGGCCGTGGAGGCGTTCGGCAAGCAACTGGAGATCGAAGCGTCCGCGCCGCAGTCGGCGGGCGACGACGGGGCCGGCAAGCTGGCGCTGGCGCGCGCCATCGCCGGGCCGTTGGCGCAGGACAGCGCGCAGGGGCTGGTGCGCATGGTGTCGGACCGGGCGCACAAGCGCTACAGCGCGCTGCATGTGGCAACGCGCGTGGCGCAGGTCGATGAGGCCCGCGCTCGCGCCGCATCGGCGCGGGCGGCCGTGGTGAGCACGGGGCAGGCGATGATGGCCCAGGCCCGCGCCCACCTGTGGTTGCCCCCCAGCTGGCGCGAGGCCATCGAGGCTGTCCATCACGACAATGCGCAGCGCCTGGGGCGGCTCGTCGCCTTGCTGGACGATCTGCGCGAAGGCTTTGCCACGCTGCCAGTGGACGCGGCACTGGCTGGCGCTGCCCCTTCGCCGGTGGCGGCCTGAAGCAGGCGACCTGCCATGGAGAACACTTCTCCACCCCTTGCGGCCGGCGTTGGCGCCGGCGCCTCGGTTGCGGCCTTCAATGCGCCGTTTCACGCACTGGCCGAATTGCCGAGGGAACTCTGGCAGTCGGCCACGGTCTGCAGCAGCGGCGCTACGCCCGAGAGGCTGGCCGGGCTGGCGCACTGGCGCACTGCCCTGCTGGCCGGCATGCTGCCGGATGTCGCTAACGATCTCGGCGACCGGCAAGCCAGCGGCGCCCTGCGGCAGGTCATCGGGGACCTCACACTGACCGCGCTCACGCAGGGCAGTGCGCCATTGACGATGCAGGTCCTGCGCACCGCGCTGTGGCACCTTGACACCTTGATCGACCGTCCGTCCGGCCAGCCCAGGGCGCAGGCGGTCGAGGCCATGGCGCAGGCCTTTCGGGACGAATGGACAGTGGAGCGCCATGGCTGGGAAGAAGTGTTGTCCCTGCTGCACACGCTGGGGGACCTTGCGAACCTGCGCTGGGACGAACTCAAGGGCCGACTGAACAGCCGCGAATGGCACGAGGCGCAGCGCATCGGCGAACTGCTGCGGGCAATGCCCGGACTGGCGGCGTGGATCGAG
>CAVSCI010000021.1:0-338442 GCA_963726365.1 uncultured beta proteobacterium
GATAGCCTGCGATAAGCTTCGGGGAGCTGGCAAATTAGCTTTGATCCGGAGATTTCCGAATGGGGAAACCCACCTGCAAAGGTATCGCATACTGAATACATAGGTATGCGAGGCGAACCGGGTGAACTGAAACATCTCAGTAGCTCGAGGAAAAGACATCAACCGAGATTCCGAAAGTAGTGGCGAGCGAAATCGGAAAAGCCTGTTAGTGATAGCACGACTCTTAACGGAACAGTCTGGAAAGGCTGGCCATAGCAGGTGATAGCCCTGTACGTGAAAAGAGACGTGTGGTACTGAGTTAACGAAAAGTAGGGCGGGACACGAGAAATCCTGTCTGAATATGGGGGGACCATCCTCCAAGGCTAAATACTCATCATCGACCGATAGTGAACTAGTACCGTGAGGGAAAGGCGAAAAGAACCCCGGGAGGGGAGTGAAATAGATCCTGAAACCGCATGCTTACAAAAAGTAGGAGCCTCGCAAGGGGTGACTGCGTACCTTTTGTATAATGGGTCAGCGACTTACATTCAGTGGCAAGGTTAACCGAATAGGGAAGCCGTAGAGAAATCGAGTCCGAATAGGGCGATCAGTCGCTGGGTGTAGACCCGAAACCAAGTGATCTATCCATGGCCAGGATGAAGGTGCCGTAACAGGTACTGGAGGTCCGAACCGACTAGTGTTGCAAAACTAGCGGATGAGCTGTGGATAGGGGTGAAAGGCTAAACAAACTTGGAAATAGCTGGTTCTCTCCGAAAACTATTTAGGTAGTGCCTCAAGTATTACCTTCGGGGGTAGAGCACTGTTTTGGCTAGGGGGTCATGGCGACTTACCAAACCAAGGCAAACTCCGAATACCGAAGAGTACAGCTTGGGAGACAGAGCACCGGGTGCTAACGTCCGGACTCAAGAGGGAAACAACCCAGACCGCCAGCTAAGGTCCCTAAAATTGGCTAAGTGGGAAACGAAGTGGGAAGGCTAAAACAGTCAGGATGTTGGCTTAGAAGCAGCCATCATTTAAAGAAAGCGTAATAGCTCACTGATCGAGTCGTCCTGCGCGGAAGATGTAACGGGGCTAAGCCAGTTACCGAAGCTGCGGATTTGCAATTTATTGCAAGTGGTAGGAGAGCGTTCTGTAAGCCTGTGAAGGTGCGTTGTAAAGCGTGCTGGAGGTATCAGAAGTGCGAATGCTGACATGAGTAGCGTTAAAGGGGGTGAAAAGCCCCCTCGCCGTAAGCGCAAGGTTTTCTACGCAACGTTCATCGGCGTAGAGTGAGTCGGCCCCTAAGGCGAGGCAGAGATGCGTAGTTGATGGGAAACAGGTCAATATTCCTGTACCGATGTGTAGTGCGATGTGGGGACGGAGAAGGTTAGCTCAGCCAACTGTTGGATATGTTGGTTCAAGCCTGTAGTCGTGCCTGGTAGGCAAATCCGCCAGGCTTAGATGAGGGGTGATAACGAGGCTGCTTGCAGCCGAAGTGAGTGATACCCTGCTTCCAGGAAAAGCCACTAAGCTTCAGCTACACACGACCGTACCGCAAACCGACACTGGTGCGCGAGATGAGTATTCTAAGGCGCTTGAGAGAACTCAGGAGAAGGAACTCGGCAAATTGACACCGTAACTTCGGAAGAAGGTGTGCCTTTAGTAGGTGAAGGGATTTACTCCTGGAGCCCAATGAGGTTGCAAAAAATCGGTGGCTGCGACTGTTTATTAAAAACACAGCACTCTGCAAACACGAAAGTGGACGTATAGGGTGTGACGCCTGCCCGGTGCTGGAAGATTAAATGATGGGGTGCAAGCTCTTGATTGAAGTCCCAGTAAACGGCGGCCGTAACTATAACGGTCCTAAGGTAGCGAAATTCCTTGTCGGGTAAGTTCCGACCTGCACGAATGGCGTAACGATGGCCACACTGTCTCCTCCTGAGACTCAGCGAAGTTGAAATGTTTGTGATGATGCAATCTCCCCGCGGAAAGACGGAAAGACCCCATGAACCTTTACTGTAGCTTTGTATTGGACTTTGAACAGATCTGTGTAGGATAGGTGGGAGGCTTTGAAGCAGGGTCGCTAGATCTTGTGGAGCCAACGTTGAAATACCACCCTGGTGTGTTTGAGGTTCTAACCTAGGTCCATTATCTGGATCGGGGACAGTGCATGGTAGGCAGTTTGACTGGGGCGGTCTCCTCCCAAAGTGTAACGGAGGAGTTCGAAGGTACGCTAGTTACGGTCGGACATCGTGACGATAGTGCAATGGCATAAGCGTGCTTAACTGCGAGACTGACAAGTCGAGCAGATGCGAAAGCAGGACATAGTGATCCGGTGGTTCTGTATGGAAGGGCCATCGCTCAACGGATAAAAGGTACTCTGGGGATAACAGGCTGATACCGCCCAAGAGTTCATATCGACGGCGGTGTTTGGCACCTCGATGTCGGCTCATCTCATCCTGGGGCTGTAGCCGGTCCCAAGGGTATGGCTGTTCGCCATTTAAAGAGGTACGTGAGCTGGGTTTAAAACGTCGTGAGACAGTTTGGTCCCTATCTTCCGTGGGCGCTGCAGATTTGAGGAAGCCTGCTCCTAGTACGAGAGGACCGGAGTGGACACACCTCTGGTGTATCGGTTGTCACGCCAGTGGCATTGCCGAGTAGCTAAGTGTGGAAGAGATAACCGCTGAAAGCATCTAAGCGGGAAACTCGTTTCAAGATGAGATCTGCCGGGGCCTTGAGCCCCCTGAAGAGTCGTTCAAGACCAGGACGTTGATAGGTCAGGTGTGGAAGCGCAGTAATGCGTTAAGCTAACTGATACTAATTGCTCGTGCGACTTGACCCTATAACTTTGATCATTGATCAAGGGTGTTATGCCAAGTGACGCAGTCGAAAATATAAAAAAGCTGATTAGCTCTATGAATTCGTTGTCTTGACTTTAGTCAGGGCAGCAACAAGTTATGCCTGATGACCATAGCGAGGTGGTACCACTCCTTCCCATCCCGAACAGGACAGTGAAACGCCTCCGCGCCGATGATAGTGCGGATTCCCGTGTGAAAGTAGGTCATCGTCAGGCTATTACAGCAAGAAACGCCCAGTCATTCGACTGGGCGTTTTCTTTTGGGTGGACAATATCTCTGCGGTTCCAACGTTGGATATCACTTGGCCTGGCGAAGCTCCCGTCGGAGGATCTTTCCGACATTGGATTTTGGCAGTTCGTCCCTGAATTCAATGTACTTTGGACGTTTGTAGCCCGTCAGTTGTTCATGGCAAAACTTGGCGACCTCGTCTTCTGTTAACAACGGGTCGTTCTTTACCACGAACACCTTGATCGCTTCGCCTTGCTTCACATCCGGGACTCCCACGGCCGCGCACTCCACGACGCCAGGGCATAGCGAGATGACGTTTTCCAGTTCGTTGGGGAAGACGTTGAATCCGCTCACGATGATCATGTCTTTCTTGCGATCAATAATTCGAGTGTAGCCACGCCCGTCCATGATGCCGATATCACCCGTCCGCATGAACCCGTCAGCCGTAAAGGCTGCGGCAGTCTCTGCGGGTTGCCGGTAGTAACCCGTCATGACATTCGGACCCTTGATGCAGATTTCTCCGTGACCACCAATGGGCATTGAAAGCCCTTCCTCGTCCTTGATTGCGATTTCAATGCTTGGCAAAGGCAAGCCAATAGAGCCAGTGAACTCCTTGTTCGTGACTGGATTGTTTGTCCCAATCGCGCAGGTTTCACTCATTCCCCAGCCTTCAATCATGGGACAGCCGGTCGCTTCGAACCAATTCCGTGCGGTGCCCTCCGAAGCAGCCATGCCGCCAGCCTGAGAAACGCACAAGCTTGCAAAGTCGAGTGACTTGAATTGAGGATGTACGAGGAGGGCATTAAAAAGGGTATTCACTGCCGGCAGCATATGGAACGGGCGCTGCTTTAGGACTTCAATGAACTTTCCGAAGTCCCGCGGATTGGGGATCAATGTCATGTGCGCCCCCCATCGGATACAGAGGAGGCAAAGCGTCAGAGCAAAGATGTGATAGAGCGGCAACGCAGCGATACTGTTGGTCTTGCTCACGTCGCCGATTCGCTTCAGCGCCGGCGTGAACCAGGCCTCCGCTTGAAGAATGGCCGCCACGATATTTCTGTGGGTTAGGACGGCGCCCTTTGACAAGCCGGTGGTTCCGCCGGTGTACTGCAGAAAAGCGGTTGATTCAAGGGTCGTTTCGCTGGGCTGGAGTTTCAAGGCGGCGCCTTCGGCGACAGCTCGGCCAAATGGAGTCACCGTCCGCCCATCGGTCATCGGCAGCTTGTAAGCTGGAACCATCTTGGCAAGATGGCGCACAGCGAATGTGATCCATCGACCGTACCAGAACCCAAGCAAATCACCCATCGACGAAACCACGACATGCTTCAGCGCTGTCTGATCGATGACTTCTTCCAGCGTCGTGGCGAAGTTCTCCAGAATAACGATCGCTGTAGCACCGGAATCCTTGAGCTGGTGCTCCAACTCCCGGCCGGTGTACAAAGGGTTCACATTCACGCAGGTATAGCCCGCACGCAGGACGGCCGCCATCGTCACGGCAAATTGAGGCACATTGGGCAACATGATTGCCACGCGGGCACCTGGCTCAAGGCCGCGGGCTTGCAGCCAAGCTCCCAGGGCGGCGGAAAGCTCGTCGAGTTCCTGATACGACATCCAGCGGTCCATGCAGACCGAAAACGGGCGGTTGGCGTTCTTTCTGAACGATTCCTCCAGCAGGTGCGTCAACGACCGGTACTGACCGGGATCGATCTCGTGGGGAACTCCATCGGGGTAACTTTTCAGCCAGAACTTGTCCATAGAAACTCCTTCAGGTGATTTTGCCGGCAGACCCCGCGGCGGGTCTATGGGAACGCCCCAGGATGGCGGCGAGATTCGTCTCACAGGCGACAGGGTCTCCGTCAAAAAGAAGATCGATCAAGGCAGATTCACGCTCATCGACAATAGACAGGAAGGTCTCCACCCCATTCGGTTGACGTGACATGCCGGCAAACGTATCGAATCCTGACTCCAGAAACTCCTGCAGCGAACCCAGACCGGCCGCGTGCGCGGGTTTGCGCATCATTCGCAGCATCAGGCGAAGCCCAGGCATCCGTGTCAAGCGAGCCAGTTCCCTTCCAATTTCCTGCACCACCTGAAGTTGGCGATTGCGCTCAGCACGACGACCCACAGCGCGCCAAGCCGAGATGTAGCAGGCACTGCGAGACATGTCTACTTCAGCGCCTGCGCCCGGCCAGGACAAAGCCATTGCATGGTCCATCTCCTCAGTCAGGATGTGCAGTTGCGCCAGAGAAACGGCCGTTGCCACGACCTGCTTGGGGAAAAGTGTCTGTAGCGCTCCGGCGATCCTGCCGAACTGCGCATCACGGTCAGCATAGTCTTTGTCACTGTAGAGCTCTTCGAGGAAAAAGCGTGCTGCATCCCGGTAGGGTCCTCCCCCCAGGAGATCGGCATAGGTGCCGGCGAATCGGTGGGACTGAAACGCCTTGACGGCTGTCACGCGGGCGGAGAGTTCAGGGTCGGATGCATGAATGTCTCGCAGTTGCGACACGCGCGTGACAGCGTCACGGATTATTTGAGCGGCGTCCATGAGTGAAGTCTACTCAGGCCAGGTACTCACATTGGGCGCTGCGCTCTACCAAACTGGGCAAGCATATGACACAGTTATCCAATGTATGCGAGACCTTGTCATGGCGCCGTTTGGTCAGCAAACTTATGACGGGTGGCCGGACCTTGGATTGCGCATCTGGGGCTACCAAGGGGCTGGGCGGGCATGACGCCGGCAGCACACCGATCATTGAGCGCGACGATTCATGCAGGCACGTCTTCTTCAACTCGTCGTCTTGAGCGCGCTGCTTTTTGCCCTTGGATGGCTTTGGCTGTTCTGGACGTCCCCCGTATGGCTTGCCCTTGCCGGATTTTGGGCGATTCCCGTTTTTCATGCTGCTTTCCTGGCGACTGAATTTACCTTGGCACGCAAGGTGAATCGAAGCGACCCGACGCCCAAAGCCAGTTCCTTTCAATGGGTGCTGGCATGGGGCCGCGAACTGACTATCGCGATCAAGGTATATGGCTGGTGGCAACCCTTTCGCTCCCGTGCCCTGCCTGATCAATGGACGCCGGCAGTCCCAGGGAAGTCCGGTGTCATCTTCATTCACGGATTCGCCTGCAATCGGGGGCTCTGGACATTGTGGCTCAGGTCACTGCGATCGGAGGGCCGTGCCTGTGCGGCGATCGATCTTGAGCCGGCATTCGTTCCCATTGACCAGTACGCGGCGCAGATTGACGACGCTGTATCCCGCATGACCGCCGTCACCGGATTGCCGCCAGTCCTGGTCTGCCACAGCATGGGCGGACTCGCCGTCCGCGCCTGGCTCCGAGTGGCCGGCGCTGATGCCCGCGTGGCTCATGTGATCACGCTCGGCACGCCGCACCACGGCACCTGGCTTGGCCAGTTCAGCTGGGCAATCAACGGACTGCAAATGCGCCACATGAGCCCTTGGGTTCGCCAACTTTTCCGCGACGAGCCCATTGGCCGGGCAGCACGCTTCACCTGCTGGTACAGCAATTGCGACAACATTGTGTTTCCCGCGTCCAGCGCGATGCTGGCCGGGGCGGAAAACAGGTTCGCGCCAGGTCTGGCGCACCTGGAGCTCGCGTTGGATGCCGGGGTCATGCGCGCCTGTTTTCAGACGATCCGATCGCTATGACCCGGACATTTTCAGCGGGTAACATAGCCTGTATGGCCGCGCCGCATGATTTCCTGATGACAAGAAACCTCTCGCTGAAAGAGGGCGCTTGATGGCGTTGATTGTCGTGATGGAAGATGAACCCGGCACTCGTATGCTTGTGGCCGCGGTACTCAGGAATGAGGGGCACGAAGTGTTCGCCGCCGAAGACGGCGCGCAGGGGCTCAGGTTGGTTGAAGCGCACCATCCAGACCTGATCATCAGTGACATCCAGATGCCTGCGCTCAATGGCTTCGAAATGCTTGCGGCTGTGCGATCGAGCCCTGCCCTGGCGGGGATACCCGTCATTTTGCTGACCTCATCTGCAGGAGCGTGCACATATGCGCATCGGCATGACGACAGGGGCAGATGACTACATCACCAAGCCTTTTCGGCCAGGTGAACTTCGCGATGCCGTGGTCGCACAGATCAAGAAACGGGACATCCAGGCCAAATTGCAGGACGTGGCCGTCGACACTGCCGTGCGCACCGCGCTGGATTCTCAGACACGGCAGGTGGCCCGGTTGTACGAGCGGCGCCTGGCCAAGGCCTTGAGCGAGCGCTGGCCTTCGGGCGATGGCGGTGAAGTCGACGAGCGATTTGCCGATGCCACGGTATTGTTCGTTGATATTCCCAACTACGCAGCCGTTTCCGAGCAACTGAACGGTCAGGAACTCGCCGACCTGGTCAGACGGTTTTACGGCAGTGCAGGCGACACGGTGTATCTGTTCGGCGCCCGCCACATGCAATTCATCGGCGAAGGACTGCTGGCATTGTTTGTGGATGCCTCGGACACACGCTCGGTCAGCCACAGTCTGCGGGCTGTGCGGGCCGCACTCGGCCTGGCGGATTCCGCACGTGGTATCCGCCAGTACCTTGAGAGGCAGTACCCCGGGCGCAACCTTCCGCGTTTCGAGGTCAACGTCGCGCTGCACAACGGCCCCGTCACGCTCGTCCGGCTCCAGGATCCATTGCACGACGCAGCAGCGCGGATTCTGCCGGTCGGAGAAGCGGTTACGACGGCCATGTTGCTGCAGAAAGAAACCAGCGCGATGGGCTGGTCCATCGCCGCAAGCGACAGCACGCTTGCGGCGATCACGGGCGAGGTCGAAATTGACCGGCGCGCGCTGGTGTCACTCCAGGGAAGAGTGGCGCCGCTCGACGCGGCCGAGTTGGTGGCACTGACCCTTTGAGAAACAGTGCTTCCAAGTGCTGCCTTTACCCCCGCTATGGATTGCGCATCCGTTCATGATGGTGGCACGCATCAAGGCAGCGTTGACTCGGACCACCGCTTCAGGTCCATTCATTCGGTGGGCTTGAGCGTCATTTTTAGCCGCTTCCTTCCTGCCCTCACCGATGCACGCCGCCATGACAGACGCACGTAAGGCCGCGACGGTGCTGGTGGTTGACGATAATGCGGTCAATCTCAAAGTCGTCGGCACCATGCTCCTCAAGCTGGGCTATGACTTTCAGACTGCCGCAAACGGGCGGGATGCCGTGGCTGCCTTTGACCGATCGATGGGTCGCCGCCAGCGGTTTGGCGCCATCCTGATGGACCTCAACATGCCGGATCTGGACGGCATTGAGGCCACACGGCGGATTCTGGGGGCCTGGGGTGCACAAGCGCCTCCCATCATCGCTTTGACCGCGTCGGCAACTCCGGAAGATCAAGCGCGCTGCACTGCTGCCGGCATGGTGGACCACCTGACCAAACCGCTGCATGTCGCGGCGTTGGCGCAGGCGCTTCAAAAATGGGTCGTGCATTCAGAACTTTCTGAATACGGCCTCGCCACCGAAGGCCGCGACGCGGCGATCGAACTGCCGGAGCCCGGCGCATGACGCCGTGTCCCTGATGGACTTGGGTCGCCTGGAAGAGTTTCTTGAGTTTGATGACCGGGCGCAGACCATGACCCGTGAGATCGTGGGCCTGTTTGTGGCCGACGCACCGCGGCGGATCTCTGCGATCCAGGCTGCGATCGCCGCGAACGACGCTGGCGCGTTGTTGATCGAGGCGCACGCGCTCAAGGGTGCGGCGAGCAATATCGGTGCAACCGCACTTCAAGCGGTCTGCGACCGGCTTGAAGCCGATTCTCGCGAGGCCGTTCCTGTGGATGCAGCGTTGCGTCTGACGCAGCTCCAAAGCCTTTGGGCGCGGACCGTTGTGGCGCTGTGCAGGTGGACCTGACGGACAGTCAGGGCGCCAACACGCCCCTGCGCATCTGGTCCAGTTCCATCGTCTCGAAGAGCGCCTTGAAGTTGCCTTCGCCAAAGCCTTCATTGCCTTTGCGCTGGATGAACTCGAAGAAGATCGGGCCCAGCTGGTTCTCGCTGAAGATCTGCAAAAGCAGAGCGCCGGGGGTGCCGTCCAGCAGGATGTTGCGCTGTTGCAGCGCGGCGACGTCCTCGCCATGCCCGGGAATGCGCTTTTCCAGGAGTTCGTAGTAGGTCTCGCTGGTATTCAGCAGCGCGATGCCGCTCATCTGCAATGCATCCACGGTGGCGATCAGATCGGTCGAGCCCAGCGCGATGTGCTGAATGCCCTCACCGTGGTAGCGGTCGAGGTATTCCTGGATCTGACCGGCCTTGTCGTTGCCCTCTTCGTTGATCGGGATGCGGATCTTTCCGCAGGGGCTGGTCATGGCCTTGCTCTTGACGCCGGTGGACTGGCCTTCCAGATCGAAGTAGCGCACTTCGCGGAAGTTGAAGAGCCGCTCGTAAAACTCAGCCCACTCGCCCATGCGGCCGCGGTGCACGTTGTGCGTCAGGTGGTCGATGTACGTCAGGCCATGGCCGGCGGGGTTCAGCGCTTCGGCCGCGGCAATGCCGGGCAGTGCCTCGAAATCCACATCGAAAAAGCCGATGTTGCCGATGTCGCCATCCCGGGCGCCATTTTTCCCGCGCCAGCGGTCCACCAGGTAAATCAGGCTGTCGCCAATGCCCTTGATGGCGGGGATGTTGAGCTCGCCCGGACCGGCTTTGCCGGCGTAGCCAAAGGCCCCCAGGTCCAGCGCCCGTTCATAGGCCGATTTGACGTCTTGCACGCGAAACGCAATCGCGCAGATACTGGGGCCGTGCAGGCGGGCAAAGCGCTGGGCGAAGGAGTCAGGCTCTGCGTTGATGAGGAAGTTGATGCCGCCTTGGCGGTACAGCGTGACGTCCTTGTGCCGGTGTCTCGCCACCGGCGTGAAGCCCATGCGCTCGAACAGTTCGCCCATGGCCTTGGGGTCGGGTGCGGCGTATTCGATGAACTCGAAGCCGTCGGTGCCCATGGGGTTGTCCCAAGGCGTCTCAGTGGGGGCAGGGCGGAATTCTGTGTTTGTCATGGGGTCTCCTGGAGGAATCCATGACTGTACCGGCGTGGAGTCTCATTTTTTCTGCAAACAACGGCGCTTGATTTGCTGTGGACGCATGAAACCTGCAAAATACGAAACATGGAAGCACTCGACAAGCTTGATCGCCAGATCCTGCGCAGCCTGCAGGCCGATGGGCGCGCCACCTATGATGAAATCGCCGATACCGTCGGCCTGTCGCCGAGCGCGGTCTTGCGCCGTGTCAAGCGACTCGAATCCGTCGGCGTGATCGATCGCTATGTGGCGCTGGTCAAACCAGAAGCCGTGGGGCTGGGCTTGACGGCTTATATCAACGTGCAACTTGAAAAACGCGCCGAGAGCGCCAAGCGCAACCCCATGGACCTGTTTCGCGCCAGCGTGCAGGCCTGGCCCGAAGTGGTGGAGTGCGCGGCGCTCACCGGCGAGATGGATTTTCTGTTGCGCCTGGTGGTGGCCGACATGGCCGCCTATTCGCGCTTCATGCTGGACACCCTGCTCAAGCACCCGAGCGTGCAGGATTGCAAGACCAGTTTCGTCATGGAACGGGTCAAATCGACCACGGCCGTGCCCCTGCCGTGAAGGCGGGGGCGGGCCGTTTTTTGCAGGCCCAAGGCGGAAAAACCACACGCCGGCCATTAATCGAGTGCCGGCTCTAACCGCTGCCGATCCTGAAAACATAGCAATAAACGAAGCTACGACGATGGATTGAGCTGTATATATGTAAGAATTCCCATTTCGCATCCTGTCTGTGCGGTCCCGCACCAGAAATTGGGATGTTGAACCTAGGGAAAACCCTTATATTGAACCTATGGCTCAAACAAAAAACCTCCTGAAAGCATCGTTCGACGCCGGCCGCGAGTTATTGCGTCCCTTGACTTTTCCGGGGACTTCGCTGGCCGGCCCGAGTGGTCAAGACGGCCATCAGCCCCTGGCCTTGGTGCCAATCCGGTCCATCGGGCCGTCCGAGCGCGAACGGGTGGCCAGTCACTTGATCGCACTGGTGGAGCATGACCGCTACCTGCGTTTTGGCTACGCCGCCTCCGACGAGCAGATCCATCGCTACGTCACCGGACTCGACTTCGAGCGCGACGACATCTTCGGCATCTACAACCGCAAACTCGAGCTGATCGCCATGGCGCACCTGGCGTTTTCGGTGGACCCGCAGCGCGCCTCCTGCGCCGAATTCGGGGTGTCGGTGCTGCCCCATGCGCGGGGCCGGGGCTATGGCGCGCGCCTTTTTGACCGGGCCGTGATGCACTCACGCAACCAGGGCGTGACCATGATCTACATTCACGCACTGACCGAGAACACCAACATGCTGAAGATCGTGCGCAAGGCCGGCGCATCCGTGGTGCGCGATGGCAGCGAAAGCGAGGCGCATCTCACGCTGCCGCCGGCCACCCTGGACACGCACGTCAGCGAGATCGTCGAAAACCAGTTCGCCGAGGTGGACTATGTGGTGAAGACTCAGACCAAGCGGGTTCACGACTTTCTGGTCGGGGTGCATGATTCGAAGGGCAGTGCCCCCGGGGCGCACCGCAAGCCTGCCGACTGACGCCGCCCGGCCTGCGATTCGTGGGGCCTGGCAGCGGATTCCGCTATCCTACGGGGTCCGCAACTACCGCACGTACTGCACCTCCAGGCTGTGTCCGACCCTCACCCTGCCCGTCACGCTGACCGCGAAGACAAGCGTACTTTCCTGCAAAAACTGGCCGAATTCATCCACCCGGGTCCTGACTCGGCGGAGGAACTGATCGAAACGCTGGTCGAGGCGGAGGACAACAAGGTTATCAATGCGGAGAGCCGTGCCATGCTCGAAGGCGTGATCCGCATGGCCTCGATGACGGCCGGTGACGTGATGGTGGCCGCCCCCCGCATGGATCTCATCGACATCGCGTCTACCTATGAGGCCTTGCTTCACGTGGTGATCGACACCGCGCACTCGCGTTTCCCGGTGTACGAGGGGGACAAGGAAAACATCATCGGCATCCTGATGGCCAAGGACCTGCTCAAGCTGCAGCGCGCACCCGAACTCAACATCCGCGCCCTGTTGCGGCCCGCGGTTTTCGTGCCGGAGACCAAGGGGCTGAATGATTTGCTGCGCGACTTTCGCGGGAATCGAAACCATCTTGCCGTGGTGATTGACGAATTCGGGCGCACGGCGGGGCTGATCACCATCGAAGATGTCCTGGAGCAGATCGTCGGTGAGATTGAGGATGAGTTCGACGTAGCCGAGGACGAGGGCGACATTTTCGGCCTGCCTGATCGCAGCTTCCGGGTGAGCGGTGACACCGCCATCGGGCGTATCGAAGAAGCCTTCGGCGTGAAGCTGGACGGCGTCGACCCGGACGAAAGCTTCGACACCATTGGAGGCCTGATTGCCCACGAAATGGGCCATGTGCCCCGGCGCGGCGAACATCATCTTCTGGCCGGGCTCAATTTTGTTGTCCAGCACACCAAGGGTGGCGCGGTGCGCTGGTTCAAGGTCTCGCCGGTGGCCGGCCCGGTACGGACAGGCTGACGCCTGCCATTTGCATGCGGGCTCGGCTCCTTCCTACTTTCGCGGTGCTGCTGGCCGGGGTGGCGCAGGCGGCCTCCATGGCCATGCCCTTGAATGGTCAGCCACAGTGGTGGCTTCAGATCCTGAGCCTGTCCGTGCTGTGCTGGCAGCTGACGCGCTGTGCAGAGCAGTTGACCTCCTGGAGCAGCAGCACTTGGAGCGTCGACGAACGACGACCCGATTGGCAAACCGGCTGGAAAGGCGCTGCCTGGCTCGGGTGGGCCTTTGCCACCGCCTGGCTTGCCAGTACGTTCTGGTGGCTGTTTGTTTCCATGCACACCTATGGCGGGCTGC
The DNA here is from genome assembly GCA_963726365.1 of uncultured beta proteobacterium. Lineage (GTDB taxonomy): Bacteria > Pseudomonadota > Gammaproteobacteria > Burkholderiales > Burkholderiaceae_C > JAABQG01. The sequence goes on from CAVSCI010000021.1 coordinate 12,932, forward strand.
CCGCCGCGCTGGCCGTGCTGGCCGTACTGGGTCTGGCAGGCGCGCTGGCGCTTTATTACGCGGCAGCGTGCGCCTTGTTTTTCAAGCTGTTCTTTGCCCATGCGGATGCCCGGTTGTCCTGGTCTGCCCTGGTCTTTGCTGCACTATGGACGCTGGCGGAGCTGGCGCGGGGTGTCTGGTTCACGGGCTTCCCATGGGGGGCCGCTGGCTATGCCCATACCGGCGGGCCGCTGGCGGGCTACGCGCCTTGGCTGGGGGTTTACGGCGTCGGTGCAGTCGCGGCGTGGGCCGCATTCATGCTGGCCGGACTTCTGGCGGGATCAGGCCGCAGCCGCTGGGCCACCGGCCTGTGGCTGGGCATCGTGTTGGCGCTGGGTCTGGCGGCCCAGTGGTTCGGTCCGGCGTTCACCCGGAGCGCTGGCACGCAAAGCGTGGCATTGCTGCAGGGAAATATCGCGCAGAATGAAAAATTTCAGCCCAGCACCGGGGTGGCCGATGCGCTTCGCTGGTACGGGGAGCAACTGCAATCCAACCAGTCCAGCCTGGTGGTGGCCCCGGAAACTGCCATTCCGATGCTGCCCCAGCAGTTGCCAGACGGCTACTGGGCAGCTTTGCAGGCCCGTTTCGCCGATGGCCGGCAGGCGGCGTTGATCGGTGTGCCGCTTGGGAGCCACGCCGAGGATTACACCAATGCCATGGTCGGGCTCAAACCCGGCCAGTCCCAGCCTTATCGGTATGACAAATTTCACCTCGTTCCGTTTGGCGAGTTCATACCGCCGTTTTTCAAGTGGTTCCTATCCATGATGAACATCCCGCTGGGCGATTTCAACCGTGGCACGCTGGCGCCACCTTCGTTTGAATGGCAAGGCCAACGGCTTGCGCCCAACATCTGCTACGAAGACCTGTTTGGCGAGGAACTGGGCAGACGGTTCGTCGACGAGTTGACGGCGCCGACCATCATGGTCAATCTCAGCAATATCGGATGGTTCGGCAACACGCTGGCCATCGACCAGCACCTGCAGATCTCCCGCATGCGGGCGCTGGAGTTTCAGCTGCCCATGCTGCGCGCCACCAACACCGGCCCCACGGTCGTGATCGACCATCGTGGCCAGGTGACGCACAGCCTGCCGCGTCACACCCGTGGCGTGCTCGAGGGCGTGGTGGAAGGGCGTAGCGGCAGCACGCCGTTTGCGATGTGGGTCTCGCGGCTGGGGCTGTGGCCGGTGTGGTTTCTGTCACTCCTTGTCGTGGCCTTGGCCGCGATCGTGGCGCGGTCGCGTCGCCGCTGACGTTCGTCAGGGCGGCAGGATTGCAGCGGACCGCGCCCGCACAGCGGCCAGCCCCGTAAAATCAGTCGTTGACGCAAATTGCGCGGCGACCCAGCCAGTCCGTCCGGGACCGGACGGCCCAAGCCCTGGACCCTAGTACCCATGCTCACTTTCCAACAAATCATTCTCAAACTGCAGTCCTACTGGGACGCCCAGGGCTGCGCGCTGCTGCAGCCCTATGACATGGAAGTCGGCGCCGGCACCAGTCACACCGCCACGTTCCTTCGCGCGCTGGGGCCGGAGCCCTGGAAGGCCGCCTATGTGCAGCCCAGCCGCCGGCCCAAGGACGGCCGTTACGGCGAAAACCCGAACCGCCTGCAGCACTACTACCAGTACCAGGTGGTGCTGAAGCCCGCGCCGAGCAACATCCTGGAGTTGTACCTCGGCAGCCTGGAGGCGCTGGGTTTTGATCTGAAGAAGAACGACATCCGTTTTGTCGAGGACGACTGGGAGAACCCCACGCTGGGCGCCTGGGGCCTGGGCTGGGAAGTCTGGCTCAACGGCATGGAAGTGACGCAGTTCACCTACTTCCAGCAGGTTGGCGGCATTGACTGCCGGCCCATCACCGGCGAGATCACCTACGGACTGGAGCGCCTGGCCATGTACCTGCAGGGCGTGGACAATGTTTACGACCTGGTGTGGACGGAAGGACTGTCCTACGGCGACGTTTACAAGCAGAACGAGGTCGAGCAATCCACCTACAACTTCGAGCATTCCGACGCCGACTTTCTCTTTACCGCCTTCACCGCGCACGAGAAGCAGGCCAGGCACCTGATCGAGGTGCAGCTGGCGCTGCCGGCCTATGAGCAGGTGCTCAAGTGCGCACACAGTTTCAACTTGCTGGATGCCAGGGGCGCCATCAGTGTGACCGAGCGGGCCGCCTACATCGGGCGCATCCGCAACCTGGCCCGCGCCGTGGCGCAGAGTTACTACGAGAGCCGCGAGCGCCTGGGATTCCCCATGGCGCCGCGCGAGTGGGTGGAACAGATGAAGAAGAAGGTGGCATGACCATGACGACGCAGAACCTTCTTGTCGAACTCTTCGTGGAAGAGCTTCCGCCCAAGGCGCTCAAAAAGCTGGGCGATGCCTTCGCCACGGTGCTGGCGGACCAGCTCAAGGCCCAGGGCCTGACGTCGGCAGACACGGCGGTGACATCCTTCGCCTCGCCCCGGCGCCTGGCCGCACACATCAGCCATGTCTGGCTCAAGGCCGAGGACAAGGCGGTGCAGCAAAAGCTGATGCCGGTGTCCGTGGGGCTCGATGCAGCGGGCCATGCCACGCCGGCGTTGCTGAAGAAATTGCAGGCACTGGGCATCGAACTGGCCGATCTGGGCCCGGCCGTGGCGGCGCTCAAGCGCGCGCCCGATGGCAAGGCCGAGGCCTTGTTCCACGACAGCCTGATCAGCGGCGCCACGCTGGACACCGGCCTGCAGAAGGCGCTGGACGAAGCGGTCGCCAGATTGCCGATCCCCAAGGTCATGAGTTACCAGCTTGAGACCGACTGCGAACTGCCCGGCTGGAGCAGCGTGAACTTCGTGCGACCGGCGCATGGCCTGGTGGCCCTGCACGGCCCTACCGTGGTGCCCGTCAAGGTGCTGGGGTTGACCGCGGGGAAAACGACGCAAGGTCACCGCTTCGAAGCCGCGCAGTCGCCTGTCGTGATCGCGGACGCCGACAGCTATGCCGGGACGCTGCTGCGTGACGGAGCGGTCATTGCGAGCTTTGGGGACCGTCGCTTTGCCATCGTCCAGCAACTCGCGCAGGCCGCGGAGCGACTCGGCCCGGGCTACGAAGTACTGATGGACGATTCGCTGCTGGACGAAGTCACCGCCCTGGTGGAGCGGCCCAATGTGCTGGTCTGCGGCTTTGAGGCGCAATTCCTCGAAGTTCCGCAGGAGTGCCTGATCCTGACGATGAAGGCGAACCAGAAGTACTTCCCGTTGCTCGACGCCTCGGGCAAGCTCACCAACAAGTTCCTGGTGGTCAGCAACATCAGTCCGGCGGACGCCAGCGCGGTGATTGGCGGCAACGAGCGCGTCGTGCGCCCGCGCCTGGCCGACGCCAAGTTCTTCTTTGACCAGGACCGGAAGAAGACGCTTGAATCGCGGGTCGAGGGGCTTGGCAAGGTGGTCTACCACAACAAGCTGGGCACCCAGGGCGAGCGCATGGAGCGTGTGCGCGCCATCGCGAAGGCCATCGGCCAGCAACTCGGGGGTGATGTCCTGGCAAAAGCAGCCGATACTGCCGCGCGACTGGCCAAGACCGATCTGCTGACCGACATGGTGGGTGAATTCCCCGAACTGCAGGGCGTGATGGGCGGCTACTATGCGCGTCACGACGGCCTCTCCGAAGACATTGCCTTCGCCATCGAAGACCACTACAAGCCGCGCTTTGCCGGTGACGCGCTGCCGCGCAACCCGGTCGGCGTGGTTGTCGCGCTGGCCGACAAGTTGGAGACGCTGGTGGGCATGTTCGGCATCGGGAACCTGCCCACGGGCGACAAGGATCCGTTCGCCCTGCGTCGGCACGCCCTGGGCGCGGTGCGCATGCTGATCGAGAAGGATCTGCCACTGGAGCTGAGCGCGCTGCTCAACATTGCCGCCCGTGCGTTCAAAGGCATTCCTGGCTTTGATTCTGGCCGCGCCGTTGTGGAGCTGGAAGGCTTCATTGACGACCGTCTTGCCGGCGCCCTGCGCGAGCAGGGCTTCAGCGCCCAGGAAGTCGATGCGGTGCTGGCATTGCGTCCGCAACGCCTGGGGCAGGTTGGCAAACTGCTGGCCGCCGTGCGTGCCTTCGGGTCGTTACCCGAGGCGCCGGCCCTGGCGGCCGCCAACAAGCGCATTGGCAACATCCTGAAGAAAGCCGGCGAGGTGGATGCGCATGTCAATCCGAAGCTGCTGAAAGAGCCTGCCGAGCAGGATCTGTACGCCGTGATGCAGCGTTTCGTCCCCGAGGCCAACGCTCAGTTTGAAGCTGGCGACTACACCGCCTCGCTGCGCACGCTGGCCGCGCTGCGTGCGCCGGTCGATGCCTTTTTCGACGATGTCATGGTCAACGCGCAGGAGATGGACCTGCGGTTGAACCGGCAAGGCCTGCTCAAGAGCCTGCATGACGCGATGAACCGCGTGGCGGACCTGTCGCGCCTGGCGACCTGAGGCGCGGTGCGGTCATGCGCCCCGCGGTTGACGGTTCTCTTTGATAATCGGTGTCATGAAACTAGTCATTCTCGAGCGCGACGGCACCATCAACTACGACGGTGCCGAATTCATCACCTCGGCCGAAGACTGGACGCCGCTGCCCGGCGCGCTGGACGCCATCGCGCGGCTCAACCACGCCGGCTTTCATGTCGTGATCGCTACCAACCAGCCCGGGCTGGGGCGCGGGTTGTTCGATGTGGTCACCCTCAACGCCATCCACGCCAAGATGCACAAGATGTTGGCGGCGGTCGGGGCCCGGGTTGATGCGGTGTTCTATTGCCCCCACGCGCCGGAGGAAAACTGCCTTTGCCGCAAGCCGTTGCCCGGCCTGTTCGAACAAATAGGCGAGCGTTATGGCACGGACCTGCAAGGCGTGGCCGCCTGTGGCGACAATGCCGATCACCTGCTGGCGGGCGCCGCGGCGGGCTGTGAGACGCACTGGGTGCGCACGGGCAGTGTCGCCGCCAGGTTCTCCCATTCGGTGCCCGAAGGCTTTCCGCCCGGAACGGTGGCGCACGCCGACCTGGGGGCTTTTGCGGATGCCCTGATTGCGCGTGCGGCGCCCTGAGCCGCGAGCCATGCGCAGCCTGCTGCAGTTCACGCTGGACCTGTTCGACACGGCACCTGCGCCGCTTGTTCCGGCCTCCACGTCACTGGCCCAGGGCCCCAGCGGCGGAAATTCATCAGTACCTGATGAAAAAGCGACGCAGTCCAGCGTCGAAAGGCCCTATTCAGCTATCAATTCAGTACCGTCAGAGGGGCCGCCGCCGGAAGCGCTGGACCGTCTGATGACGCCTGCGAGCTTCGGCCATCCGCGCGCAAACCGGGAGGTCGCCTTGGCGGGTACGCGCGTTGCTTATGAGTTCCGGCGTGGCAAGCGCCGTACCATCGGCTTTTCCATCGGGCCCGATGGCTTGGCGGTGCGCGCGCCCAACTGGGTGCCGTTGTACGAGGTGGATGCCGCCCTGCGCGACAAAGCCGACTGGATCATCCGCAAGCTCGGCGAGGCGCGGCAACGCCAGGGCCGCATGGAGTCGGCACGCATCGAGTGGTGTGATGGCGCGACGTTTCCCTTCTTCGGCGACAACGTGCGTCTTGTGCTGGACCCGCGCCACGGGTTCAAGGGCACGGGCGCGCAACTGGTGACCACGGAGGCGGGGCCGACCGGCGAGTCCGGGCGCACCTTGCAGGTCGGCCTGCCGCACAGTGCCACGCCGCAGCAGATCCGCGATGCCGCGCAGGCCTGGCTGATGCGCCAGGCGCACCGCTGTTTCATCGAGCGACTGGATCATTTCGCGCCGCAGCTTGGCGTGCGGTGGAAAAAGCTGAGCCTGTCCAACGCCGGCACCCGCTGGGGCAGCGCCAGTGCCGACGGCTCGATCCGGCTGAACTGGCGACTGGTGCATTTCCGCCTGCCGGTGATCGACTATGTGGTTGCCCACGAACTGAGCCACCTGCGCGTGATGGACCACAGCCCCCGGTTCTGGGACACGGTGGAATCGGTGATGCCCGACTACGGCACCTTGCGCGTGGAACTCAAGCGCCAGCCGGTGCCGAACTGGTAGCCCGGCGAGTCTTTCTCGGTGCGTCAGGGCGGCGCGAAGCGGTACACGCCGTCCGGATGCAGCGTGCGTCGAAGGTGGCCGGCAAACCACAACGCATGCAGGTGGGCGATCGACTCGCCCATGGCAAAGGTCGTCTGGTGCAGGTCGAGCGGGCGTTTGAACAGCACCGGCAGCATGTCGGCGGCGCTGCCGGGTCGCGCCATACAGGCTTCGAGCACCTCGGCCAGGCGGTCGCGGTGGTGATCGTGGAGCTGTTCGATCCGGGTGTGCAGGCCGCGAAAGGGCTTGCCGTGCGACGGAAGCGTCAGGGTGCCGACGGGCAGCGCCCGGAATTTGTCGATGGAATCCAGAAACAGCTTCAGCGAATCGGCCTCGGGCTCCACCTCGTAGACCGCCACGTTGGTGGAAATGCGCGGCAACACCATGTCGCCGCTGATCAGCACCTCCAGTTCGTCACAGTACAGCGCGATGTGCTCGGGCGCGTGGCCGTAGCCGCTGATGCAGCGCCAGGCGTGCCCGCCGATGCGAACCGTGCGGCCTTCCATCAGTCGGCTGAAGCGGGGCGGCACGTCCGGCACCATGCCAGGGTAGTAACTGGTGCGCCCGCGGATTTTCTCGATCGACTCGGGATCAACCAGCCCGTGCGAGGCAAAGAAGCGCGCCGTGCCCTCGCCGCCGAAACCCATGGTGCTCTTCGAGCCAATGCGTGCCGTGTGGTAGTCGGTTGCGCTGATCCAAAGGGGCGCGTTCCAGCGTTCGCACAGCCAGTGCGCCAGGCCGATGTGGTCCGGGTGCATGTGGGTCACGATCACACGCAGGATCGGCAGGCCCTCGAGCTGGGTAGCGAAAATTTGCTCCCACTGGGCTTTCGCTTCGTCGCGGGTGATGCAGCAATCCACCACAGTCCAGCCCTGAACCTTGCCGTCGGGGCCGTCGAGCGCATCGCGCAACAGCCACAGGTTGATGTGGTTCAGCGCAAAGGGCAGGGTCATTCGGACCCACTTCACACCGGGCGCCACCTCCAGCGTCGTCCCGAAGTCCGGCAGCGCATCGCCTAGAGGGTAGTGAAGTTGCTGCTCGAGGAGGTTCATTGGCGGGATTTTTCGTTCATAATTGACGTTTACGTAAACGTCAACTGTCTCAAGCCCATTGTAGGTGGCGGCGGCTGGCGTGGCTGTCACCCTTGTTGATCCCCGTACGGAACGCTATGGCCACCACCTACAGCATCAGTGATCTTGCCAAAGAGTTTGACCTCACGACGCGCGCCATACGCTTTTACGAGGACATGGGATTGCTGCAGCCCGGTCGGGCCGGGCCGGGGGCGCGCAGCCGGGTGTATTCACCCCGTGACCGCACACGGCTGAAGCTCACGCTGCGTGCCAAGCGGCTGGGCTTGTCGCTGACCGAGGCCAAGGAGCTGATCGACATGTACGACAGCCCGCGCGACACCGGGCCGCAGCTGCGAAAGTTCCTGCTGGTCCTGGCGGCGCACCGCCAGCAGCTCGAAGACCAGCTGGCAGAAGTTCAGGCCAACCTCGACGAAGTCAAGGTGCACGAAAAGGAAGCGCGCGCGCTGCTGGCCAGGACGGAGAAGTCGCCGTCGTCGCCGCGCAACCTGGCCAAGGTGGGCGGGGTGATTCCATGACCGCCATCTTTGAACGTGTGCAGCAGAGCTTTCTGCGCCAGGGGATGATGCAACACCTCGACGCCCGGCTTCTGAAGGTCGAGAAGGGGGTGGTTGAGATCCTTCTGCCTTACTCCGACAAGGTGACGCAGCAGCAGGACGGCTTCCATGGCGGCGCCATGGGCGCAGTGGCTGACATCGCCGGGGGCTACGCCGCGTTGACCGTGACACCAGAAGGCATGGAGGTCGTCACCGTGGAATACAAGATCAACTTCCTTGCCAGCTTCAAGGGCGGCGAACTGCGCGCGACCGGTCGTGTGGTCAAGGGCGGCAAACGCATCATCGTGACCACCGCCGAAGTGGTGCATGTGGACGACGACGGCAAGACCTCGCCCTGCGCCGTGATGCAGCAGACGCTGGTGCCGGTGCCCAAGACGTACTAACCCCCCCTGTTCGATTCAATAGATTCCATTCCCCAGGAGACAAGACCCATGAGCAACCTGCCCGGACTCAACTTCCAGCTCGGCGAGGACATCGATGCCCTGCGCGACGCGGTCCGCGAATTCGCCCAGGCCGAGATCGCCCCGCGCGCCGCCGAGATCGACCGCGACGACCAGTTCCCCATGGACTGCTGGCGCAAGATGGGCGAGCTCGGCGTGCTCGGCATCACCGTGTCCGAGCAGTACGGCGGCGCCAACATGGGCTACCTGGCCCACATGGTGGCCATGGAGGAGATCAGCCGCGCCAGCGCCTCGGTCGGCCTGTCCTATGGCGCGCACTCCAATCTGTGCGTGAACCAGATCAACCGCAACGGCACCGAGGCGCAGAAGCAGAAGTACCTGCCCAAGCTGATCAGCGGCGAGCACGTGGGCGCACTGGCCATGAGTGAGCCCGGCGCCGGTAGCGACGTCATCAGCATGAAGCTCAAGGCCGAGGACAAGGGCGGCTACTACCTGCTCAACGGCAACAAGATGTGGATCACCAATGGCCCCGATGCCGACACCCTGGTGGTCTATGCCAAGAGCGAGCCCGAGCTCGGCGCGCGCGGCGTCACCGCCTTCCTGATCGAAAAGGGCATGAAGGGCTTTTCCATTGCGCAGAAGCTCGACAAGCTGGGCATGCGCGGCAGCCACACCGGCGAGCTGGTGTTCAACAACGTCGAAGTGCCGGCCGAGAACATCCTGGGCGGCCTCAACAGCGGCGCCAAGGTGCTGATGAGCGGCCTGGACTATGAGCGCGCCGTGCTGACCGGCGGGCCGCTGGGCATCATGCAGTCGGTCATGGACAACGTCATCCCCTACATCCACGACCGCAAGCAGTTCGGCCAGAGCATCGGCGAATTCCAGCTCATTCAGGGCAAGGTCGCCGACATGTACACCGTGCTGCAGGCCGGCCGCAGCTTTGCCTACACCGTGGCCAAGAACCTCGACCTGCTGGGCACCGAGCATGTGCGTCAGGTGCGCAAGGACTGCGCCAGCGTCATCCTCTGGTGCGCCGAGAAGGCCACCTGGATGGCCGGCGAGGGCGTGCAGATCTATGGCGGTAACGGCTACATCAACGAATACCCGCTGGGTCGCCTGTGGCGCGACGCCAAGCTGTACGAGATCGGTGCCGGCACCAGCGAAATCCGCCGCATGCTGATCGGGCGCGAACTGTTCGCCGAAACATGCTGACATTTTGCGGGACTGACCAACGCGATACGAAGTGAGCCTGCCCTGCCCTCGGTGGTTCAGAGCTGCCCTCCTGACCTCCACCGACGCCAAGCGGACTACCATCCTCCCATGACCTCCTCCATAGAAGACCTGCTCGATAACAACCGCGCCTGGGCTGCCCGAATGGAGCAGCAGCGGCCTGATTTCTTCACCAGGCTGGCGCAGCAGCAGACGCCCAAGTACCTGTGGATCGGCTGCTCCGACAGCCGCGTGCCCGCCAACGAGATCACCGGGCTGGACCCGGGCGAGGTGTTCGTGCACCGCAACGTGGCCAACGTCGTGGTGCATTCCGACTTGAATGCGCTGTCAGTCATCCAGTTCGCGGTGGACCACCTGAAGGTCGAGCACATCATGGTCGTGGGCCACTATGGCTGCGGCGGTGTGCTGGCCGCACTGCGTGGCACGCGCGTCGGCCTGGCCGACAACTGGCTGCGCCACGTGCACGATGTCAAGCTGCGCCACCGGCGCCGGCTCGACCACCTGACAGTGGCCGAACAGGAAGACGCGCTGTGCGAGATGAATGTCATCGAGCAGGTCGGCAACGTGGCGCTGTCCAACGTCATGCAGGACGCCTGGAGCCGGGGGCAGAACGTCACGGTGCATGGCTGGTGTTACGGCCTGAAGGACGGACTGGTCAAGGATCTCGGCGTCACCATGCAGAACACCAATGAAGTGGTCAACGTTTTTCGAAATGCGCTCAAGCGCTACCCCCGCGGCGCGGCTTTCAAGGGCTGAGTGACATGCTGTTGCAGAAACTGGATTCCCCGCTGGCGCTGGACATCGCCAAAGCCATGATCGACGGTTTCAACCGCCACTATCGGCTGTTCCGCACCGAATCGGCCCGTGCCAAGCACCGCTTCGAGACCGCCGACTGGCACGGCCAGCAGCGCGCCCAGCGCGAACGTATCGAGTTCTACGACCTGCGTGTGCGCGAGTGCTCCAACCGGCTGGAGCGTGAGTTCAAGGCGGCCGCGCAGCCGATGGAGGTCTGGCAGCAGGCCAAGCTGCTGTACATCGGCATGTTGGTGGACCACCGCCAGCCCGAGCTGGCCGAAACCTTCTTCAACTCGGTGACGACCAAAATATTGCACCGCAGCTATTTCCAGAACGACTTCATCTTCGTGCGCCCGGCCATCAGCACCGAGTACATCGAGAACGAGGATCCCGCGAAAAGCTCCACCTACCGCGCCTACTACCCGCGACGCGACACCATCCTCGACGACCTGCGGCGCATGGTGCGCGACTTTGCGCTGCACGTGGAGTTCGAAGATTTCGACCGCGACACGCTGTGCGTGTACGAGGCGCTCCAGGGGCTTTTCGATCACGTCCACCTGCGCGCCAATTTTCAGATCCAGGTGCTGTCCAGCCTGTTCTATCGCAACAAGGGCGCCTATGTGGTGGGCAAGGTGATCAACGGTTTCCAGGAAGTGCCGTTCGCCTTGCCGATATTGCATTCAACCTCTGGCAAGCTCGTGATCGATGCGCTGCTCGATGGCGAAGACGAATTGCTGATCCTGTTCAGCTTCGCGCGGGCCTACTTCATGGTCGACATGGAGATCCCCTCGGCCTATGTGCAATTCCTGCGCAGCATGATGCCGCGCAAGCCGCGCGCCGAGTTCTACAACGCGCTGGGACTGGCCAAGCAGGGCAAGACCCTGTTCTACCGCGACTTCCTGTTTCACGAGCACCACAGCACCGACAAGTTCCGCATCGCGCCCGGCATCAAGGGCATGGTGATGCTGGTGTTCGACCTGCCGAGCTTTCCCTTCGTGTTCAAGGTCATCAAGGACTTTTATCCGCCGCAGAAGGACACCACGCGCGAACAGATCCGCGGCAAGTACCTCCTTGTGAAGCAGCACGACCGCGTGGGGCGCATGGCCGACACGCTGGAGTTCAGCGAGGTGGCTTTTCCTCGCGAGCGCTTCGAGGACGAGCTGATCGCCGAGATCGAGAAGTTCGCCCCCAGCCAGCTCGAGATCTCCGACCGTGACGGTGACGGGCAGACCGAGGTGATCCTCAAGCATGTCTATATCGAGCGGCGCATGATTCCACTCAACATCTACCTGCAGGAAGCCTTCGATGTGCTGCAGAAGGACCCGGCCAACGAGCGCGCCACGCAGCAATTGAACCGGGCCGTGCTCGAGTACGGCAACGCCATCAAGGACCTGGTGGCGGCCAACATCTTTCCCGGCGACATGCTCTGGAAGAACTTCGGCATTACGCGTCACGGCAAGGTGGTCTTTTACGACTACGACGAGATCGAATACATCACCGATTGCAACTTCCGCCGCGTGCCCCAGCCACGCAACGAGGAAGAAGAAATGTCGGGCGAGATCTGGTACAGCGTCGGGCCGAAGGACGTCTTCCCCGAGACCTTCGGCCCCTTCCTGCTGGGCAACCACCTGGTACGCGACGTGTTCATGAAGCACCACGCCGACCTGCTGGACGTGGCCTTCTGGCAAACGCACAAGGAGCGCATACAGCAAGGGCATGTCTATGACGTGTTCCCCTACGAGCAGGAGAAGCGCTTCAGGCAGCAGCGCACGGATGCGCGGATGGCCTCATCGATTTAGGCGCCGTGCCGCTCCTTGATCCAGCCGTGCCAGCCGAAGCATGACATGCCCGATGATGCAGCATGATTGATAGCAAGCAACGACCATTCCACGCTGGAATAGAGCCAATTTGAATTTGAACTTCATCGAAAGGACCTGAAATGACCGACGCCATCGTGATCGTCAGTGCTGCCCGCACCCCCATGGGCAGTTTCCAGAGCGACTTTGCCTCCCTGGCCGCCCATGACCTGGGCGGCGCGGCCATCCGGGCGGCGGTCGAGCGTGCCGGCATCCAGCCAGAGCAGGTCGAGGAAGTCATCTTCGGCAACTGCCTGATGGCCGGCCAGGGCCAGGCCCCGGCGCGCCAGGCCGGCTTCAAGGGCGGCCTGCCGAAGAGCGCGGGCGCGGTGACCTTGAGCAAGATGTGCGGCTCCGGCATGCGCGCGGCCATGTTCGCGCATGACATGCTGCTGGCCGGCAGTGCCGAGGTGGTGGTGGCCGGCGGCATGGAGAGCATGACCAATGCGCCCTACCTGCTGCAGAAGGCCCGGGGCGGCTACCGCATCGGCCACGACCGCATCTTCGACCACATGATGCTCGACGGCCTCGAAGACGCCTACGAGCCCGGCCGCTCCATGGGCACCTTCGGCGAGGACTGCGCCGCCAAGTACAGCTTCACCCGCGCCGAGCAGGACGCCTTTGCCACGGCCAGCGTGCAGCGCGCCAAGGCCGCCACCGAGACCGGCGCCTTTGCCGCCGAGATCACGCCCGTCACGGTCAAGGGCCGCGGCGGCGAGACTGTGATCTCCATCGACGAAGGCCCGGGCAAGGTCAAGCTTGACAAGATCCCGACGCTCAAACCCGCGTTCAAGAAAGACGGCACCATCACGGCGGCATCCAGCAGCTCCATCAACGACGGCGCCGCTGCCATGGTGCTGATGCGCGCCTCCACGGCCGCCAGGCTCGGCATGCAAGCCGCTGGCGCGCATCGTGAGCCACGCGGTTCACGCGCAGGAGCCCGAGTGGTTTGCCACCGCGCCGGTCGGTGCCACGCAGAAAGCGCTGGCCAAGGCCGGCTGGAGCGTGGGCGACGTGGACCTGTGGGAAGTCAACGAGGCCTTCGCCGTGGTGCCCATGGCGCTGATGAAGGAACTGAACCTCTCGCACAAGATCGTCAACGTCAACGGCGGCGCCTGCGCGCTGGGCCACCCGATCGGCGCGAGTGGCGCGCGCATCATGGTCACATTGATCCACGCCCTGAAGGCGCGTGGCCTCAAGAAAGGCCTGGCCACGCTGTGCATCGGCGGCGGCGAGGCGACCGCCGTGGCGCTGGAGTTACTTTAGTTTTGATAGCTGATTGTGGCCGTTCGACGCTGGCCTAAGGCACTTTTTATTCAATAAATCGATCATGAGCACGGTTTTGGTCATCGGCGCGTCCCGCGGCATCGGGCTGGAGCTGGTCCGACAGTACGGCGAGGCCGGCGAGCGCGTCATCGCCACCGTGCGCGACGAGGCGGGACGAGAGCGGGTGCGCGGCCTTGGCGCGCAGGCGCTGATCGTGGATGTGGCCCAGCCGGCCAGCGTCAGCGGCCTGGCCTGGCTGCTGGACGGCGAAAAGATCGACACCGCGCTCTACGTGGCTGGCGTCATGAGCCGTGCCGACGCGACCGAGCCGCCGACCCAGCCCGAGTTTGACCGCGTCATGCACACCAATGTGCTCGGCGCGATGCAGGTGATTCCGCAGGTGGCACCGCTGGTGGCGGCGGCGAACCAGGGTCAGGGCGGCCGCTTTGCCTTCATCTCCAGCGTGATGGGGAGAATCGGCACCGTCGCCAGCAGCGACTGCTGGCTCTACCGCGTGAGCAAGGCGGCGCTGAACATGGCGGTGGCCTCTGCCCAACCCAGCTATCCCGGCGTGATCATGGTGGCGATGCACCCCGGCTGGGTGCAGACCGAGATGGGCGGCGCCGGCGCGCCGCTGACGGTGCAGGCCAGCGCGCGTGCCTTGCGCACTACGCTGGCCGCCCTGACCGCGGCCGACCGCGGCCGCTTCCTGCAACACGACGGAACGCCCTACACCAGCTGGTGAGCGCGCCACAACAAGCCATCAGACGGAGAACCCGATGCTATTGACCCAGGACCAGGAAATGATCCGCGACGCGGTGCGCGCATTTGCCCAGGAAGAGCTCTGGCCGAACGCCGCGAAATGGGACAAGGAACACCACTTTCCCAAGGACGTGCACCAGGGCCTGGCCCAGCTCGGCGCCTACGGCATCTGCGTGCCCGAGCAATACGGCGGCGCCCAGCTCGACTACCTGACGCTGGCGCTGGTGCTCGAAGAAATCGCCGCCGGCGACGGTGGCACCAGCACCGCGATTTCCGTGACCAACTGCCCGGTCAACGCCATCCTGATGCGCTATGGCAACGACGCGCAGAAGAAGCAGTGGCTCACGCCGCTGGCGCAAGGCGAGATGCTCGGCGCGTTCTGCCTGACCGAGCCGCATGTGGGCTGCGGACGCCTCGGCCTTGCGAACGACCGCCGTCAAGGAAGGCGATGGCTACGTCATCAATGGCGTCAAGCAGTTCATCACCAGCGGCAAGAACGGCCATGTCGCCATCGTCATCGCCGTGACCGACAAGGGCGCGGGCAAGAAAGGCATGAGCGCCTTCATCGTGCCCACCAGCGCGCCCGGCTACGTGGTGGCGCGGCTTGAAGACAAACTCGGCCAGCACAGCAGCGACACCGCGCAGATCAACTTCGACGACTGCCGCATCCCGGTCGAAAACCTGATCGGCGTGGAAGGCGAGGGCTACAAGATCGCGCTCTCGGCGCTGGAGGGCGGGCGCATCGGCATCGCCGCGCAGAGCGTGGGCATGGCCCGCAGCGCGCTCGACGTGGCGATTGCCTACGCCAAGGACCGCCAGAGTTTCGGCACCGCCATCTTCAATCATCAGGCCGTGGGCTTTCGCCTGGCGGACTGCGCCACACGGCTGGAGGCCGCGCGCCAGCTGATCTGGCACGCCGCCGCGCTGCGCGACGCCGGCCGCCCCTGCCTGAAGGAAGCCGCCATGGCCAAGCTGTTCGCCAGCGAAACCGCCGAAGCCGTCTGCAGCGCCGCCATCCAGACCCTGGGCGGCTACGGCTACGTGAGCGACTTCCCCGTCGAGCGCATCTACCGCGACGTGCGCGTGTGCCAGATCTACGAGGGCACGTCCGACGTGCAGAAGATCATCATCCAGCGGGCGCTCTGAGCGCTGTTTATTCCGAACCACCCAGGAGACACCCCATGCCCATCACCAAAGGCTTCCGACAGCTCGTGGACGAAGCCAACGCGCAGATCACCACCTACAGCGTCGCGCAGGTGCGCGAGCGGCTGCACGACCCCAGGGCACAGATCGTCGACATCCGCGACGTGCGCGAGCTCGAGCGTGAGGGCACGGTGCCCGGCGCACTGCTGGCCCCGCGCGGCATGCTGGAGTTCTGGGTGGACCCCGCTTCGCCGTACTACAAGCCCGTGTTCGGCGACGAGAGCAAGGAGTTCATCCTGTTCTGCGGCGCCGGCTGGCGCAGCGCGCTGGCGGCCAAGGCGCTGAAGGACATGGGCATGACCAACGTGGCGCACATCGACGGGGGCTTTGCCGAATGGGTGAAGCAGGCCGCGCCGACCGAGACGCTGGAGGCGCACAAGCTGGCCCATGCGGCGCGGCGTGCGCCCAAGGCCTGAGGGACACATGGGAGACGTTTGCCCTTGCGGACGCTGTGACGGCAAAGGGCGGCCGATGGCGTACAGCGCATGCTGCGGCCGCTACCTGGATGGCGGCCTGCCCGCGCCCGACGCCGAAGCCCTGATGCGCTCACGGTTTACCGCCTTCGTGCGCGAGCGCGCCGACTACCTGCTCGCCACCTGGCACCCGGCGCATCGACCCGCTGCGCTGGACTTCGAGCCCGGCGCCAGGTGGCTGGGGCTGCAAGTGCGAAGCCACCAGGTCACCGGGCCGGACAGCGCGGAGGTCGAGTTCGTCGCTCGCTACCGCGTGGCCGGACTTGCGGTGCGTCTGCACGAGCGCAGCCGCTTCGTGCGCGAGCCGGTGCAGGGCGTGGCGCGCTGGTTGTACCTTGACGGGGATACTCTTGGATGAAATACGGCTCTGCCCAGCGTGGAATGGCCGCAAGTCGCTATGCAATTTGAAGCAATCCTGTTCGACTGCGACGGCGTTCTGGTGGACAGCGAGCCCATCACCAACGGCGTGCTGCGCGACATGCTGGAGGAAAGCGGATGGACGCTGACGCCGGATGAGTGCCAGCGCTTGTTCGTCGGCAAGACGCTGCGCGACGAGCGCGCCACCGTCGAGGCGCGCACTGGCCGGCCGCTGACCGATGCGTGGCTTCAGCTTTTTTATCAACGCCGTAACCGTGAACTCGACGCGCGGGTGGAAGTCATTGCCGGCGCGCACGCCGCCGTGGCAAGCGGCGCACGCCCACACGCAGCAACGCATCGCCTGCGCGTCGGGCGCGGACCGTTTCAAGGTGGAGATGCAGTTGCTCAAGGTGGGCCTGATGGATTTCTTCGACGGCCGCGTCTTCAGCGGCCACGAGATGCCGCGCTCCAAACCCGCGCCCGACGTGTATCTGGCCGCCGCCGCGCACCTGAACGCGCCGGCGCACCGTTGCCTGGTGATCGAGGACACGCCCACGGGCGTGACGGCGGGCGTTGCGGCCGGCGCCACGGTCTGGGCCTACTGCCCGCTGCCGGAGCAGCGGCTCGGCGCTGCGCCAGGCGGGGGCCCATCACCTGTTCGGTCACATGGCGGATCTGCCGGGGCTGCTTGCGGCGGCTTGAACCTGCGGCGGCACCTGCCCGTTTCGCAGGCACCGTGGCGCAGGCCGCGCCGGACAAGGCTTTGGCGCGTTCTCCCCGTGCCCATGCACAAACTTGTCCACAGAAGCTGGGGACGAGGCGCTGGAAGGCGGTTTTACCTCGCTATTTGAAGCCAAATCGGCACCACCCCAGCACCGATCGGGCGTAAGACGCTATGAATCCAGGAGTGTCTGGTGGCCGTTCAGGCGCCCGGACGCACGTCCGGGGCCGGTGTCGTCGGCACGCCCTGGTCCAGCGCGGCCCGATGCTGGGCGGCCAAGGCACGCTGGAAGGCCGGTCGCGCCTGCAGCCGCTGCCAGTAGTGAGTGACCGCTTCAGGGAACTGCGTCGCCAGGCCAAGGTGGCCGGCCAGCATCAAGGCATAGCCCACCGCCACGTCGGCGGCGGTGAAGCGCCCGGCGCACAGGAAGTCCTGATCCTGCAGCGCCGCATCGACCGCGCGCAGTCGGGCCAGAAACCAGCGGCTGTAGTCCGTCACTACCTGTGGCAGCAGGCGCTCGGGCGGCTCCATGTGGGCGTAGCGCAGCACCAGCGTCTGCGGAAAGGTCAGCGTGGCGTCGCTCATGTGCAGCCAGTTCAGCCAGGCGCCAAAGGCCGGATCGGACATCGGCACGTCCAGGTCGCCCGGGCTGTGCCGCGTCGCCAGGTACTGGCAGCAGGCGGCCGATTCGGTCAGCCGGGTGTTGCCGTCGATCAGCAGCGGCACCGTGCCCAGCGGGTTGTCGGCCAGGAAATGGCGGGCATGCACGCGCGGCGGAAACGGCAGCATGCGCAGGGTGTAGGGCAGGCCGAGTTCCTCCAGCAGCCACAGCGGGCGGAACGAGCGGGCGCTGACGCAATGGTGCAGGGTGATCATGGCAGCGAGTGTAGGGGCCGTTCACGCAGCCCGGTTGGCCTGCTGTCGATACACCGCCGGGCTGTGCCCGGTCCAGCCGCGAAACGCGCGGATGAAGCTTTTTTCGTTCAGGAAGCCGGCCGCCGCAGCCACCTGCTTGATCGGGCCGCGTGGTGCGCAGCAGCAGCTCGGTGGCGCGGGCGCGGCGCACCTCGTCTTTCAGGCCCTGCAGCGTGGCGCCTTCGTCCTTGAGCTGGCGGTGCAGCGTGCGCGCCGAAACGGCCAGCAGCGCGGCCAGCGCCTCGGCGCTGTGCGTCTGCAGCGGATGTGCGGCCAGCGCCTGGCGCACGCGCTGCACCAGCAGGCGGTCGCGCCGGTACTGCAGCACCGTCAGCGGCAGGGCGCGCTGCAGCATCTGCGACATCGCGGCTTCGTCGCGGCGCAGCGGCAGTGCCAGGTAACGTGCGTCGAAGCGCAACTCGGCCCGCCGGGCGCCAAAGGCCACTGCCGGCGCAAACAGGATCGGGAAGACCGCGGCATAGGGCGGCGGCGCAAACGGAAAGCGCGCCTCCTGCAGCGGGATGCGCGAGTCCACAAACCAGCAGGCCAGGCCGTGGATGTTGCGCAGCACGTGGACCAGGGTGAATTCGCGCGCGGCACCCAGGTCGGCGTGCTCGTCGATCACGATCGCGGCCTGCGCGCCGGCGCTCACCACGCTCAGCCGGATGTCGCCGGTCAGCAGGCCATGGTGGCGGCACCAGCGTTTGAGCGCCACGCCCAGATCCGGCGCGCTGAGCGAGGCGCGCGCCAGCATGCCGTAGCTGCCCCAGGGCAGGCGCCGCGAAAAGGCGCCCAGGCCTTCGTCGTCGAGTTCCTGCATCGCCGCGCCGGACAGCAGCTCCATCTGGCGGGCGGTCATGCGGCCGTCGGCCTGCAGGAGTTGGGCTGGCGTGATCTGTGCCAGTTGCAGCGCCTGTGAGGCATCGCGACCAGCACGCTGGTAGGCGGCCACGATGGTGCGGGCAAAGGCGATCGGGGTCGCTGCCGCGCCCGCGGTGGCGTGCGTGGCAGGGACGGAACTGGACGGGGCGGTCATCAGCCAAGGCTGCCACAATGTGGCAGGATTTGCAACCTCGATGACGCGCACCGGGGAATCCCTGTTCCTATGCTTGCATCCTGGCGCCATGATGGAGCGCCACCACAAGAGGATGAACATGCCCGTTCTGGAAAGCAAACTCAACGCCCGATCCGCCGACTTCCAGGCCAACGCCGCCGCCATGCGCGCCGTGGTCGACGACCTGCGGGTGCAACTCGCCAAAGTCGCCGAAGGCGGCGGCACCGTCGCCCGCGACCGCCACACCGGGCGCGGCAAGCTGCTGCCGCGCGACCGGGTGCAGATGCTGCTGGACCCCGGCACGCCCTTCCTGGAGCTGGCGCCTCTGGCCGCGCTCAACATGTACAACAACGACGCGCCGGGCGCTGGCATCGTGGCCGGCATCGGCCGGGTCAGCGGCGTGGACTGCATGATCGTCTGCAACGACGCCACGGTGAAAGGCGGCACCTACTACCCGATGACGGTGAAGAAGCACCTGCGGGCGCAGGAGATCGCGCAGCAGAACCGCTTGCCCTGCATCTACCTGGTGGATTCCGGCGGCGCCAACCTGCCGAACCAGGACGAGGTGTTCCCCGACCGCGACCACTTCGGCCGCATCTTCTACAACCAGGCCAACATGAGTGCGCAGGGCATCGCGCAGATCGCCGTGGTCATGGGCTCGTGCACCGCCGGCGGCGCCTATGTGCCGGCGATGAGCGACGAGACCATCATCGTCAAGAACCAGGGCACCATCTTCCTGGGCGGCCCGCCGCTGGTGAAGGCCGCCACCGGCGAGATCGTCAGCGCCGAAGACCTCGGCGGCGGCGACGTGCACACCCGCCTGTCCGGCGTGGCCGACCACCTGGCGCAGAACGACCTGCACGCGCTGGCGCTGGCCCGGCAGACCGTGAAGAACCTCAACGCGCGCAAGCTGCCGCCCATCGCCACCCATGAGCCGGTGGCACCGCGTTATGCGGCGCAGGAGCTGTACGGCGTGATCCCGACCGACGCGCGCAAGCCCTTCGACGTGCGCGAGATCATCGCCCGCATCGTCGACGACAGCGACTTCGACGAGTTCAAGGCCCGCTTCGGCACCACGCTGATCACCGGCTTTGCGCGCATCGAAGGCATGCCGGTGGGCATCATTGCCAACAACGGCATCCTGTTCTCCGAGAGCGCGCAAAAGGGCGCGCACTTCATCGAGCTGTGCTGCCAGCGCAAGATTCCGCTGGTGTTCCTGCAGAACATCACCGGCTTCATGGTCGGGCGCAAGTACGAGAGCGAAGGCATCGCGCGCCACGGCGCCAAGATGGTCACGGCCGTGGCCACGGCCAGCGTGCCCAAGTTCACCATCATCATCGGCGGCAGCTTCGGCGCCGGCAACTACGGCATGTGCGGCCGCGCCTACTCGCCCGCGCTTCCTCTGGATGTGGCCGAACGCGCGCATCTCGGTGATGGGCGGCGAGCAGGCGGCCAGCGTGCTGGCCACGGTGCGGCGCGACGGCATCGAGGCCAAGGGCGGCAGCTGGAGCGCCGAGGAAGAAGCGGCCTTCAAGCAGCCGCTGCTGGACCAGTTCGCCCACCAGTCGCACCCCTATTTCGCCAGCGCCCGCATTTGGGACGACGGCGTGATCGACCCGGCCGACACGCGCCGCGTGCTGGCGCTGGGCCTGTCGGCCGCGCTCAACGCGCCGATCGGCGAGCCGAAGTTCGGCGTGTTCCGCATGTAATGACTTTGCGGGACAGACCGTAGCGAAGCGAAGCTCTGTCCCCAACACTTCAAAAGCCGATGGAATCCATCTACACCACCCCCGAGCACGAACTGCTGCGCGAGCAGGTCGCACGCTTCCTGGCGCGTGAAGTCGAGCCGCACGCCGCCGCCTGGGAGGAGCAGGGCTTCGTGCCGCGCGAGGTGCTGCGCCGCATGGGCCAGGCCGGCCTGTTCGGGCTGATGTACGAAGGCCGCTATGGCGGCGGCGACGCGGACGCGCTGACCAACCTGGTGTTTGCCGAGGCGCTGAGCCAGTCCACGTTCGCCGGCTTCATCATCACCGTGCTGGTGCACACCGACATGGCCAGCCCGCACCTGCACCACGCCGGCAACGAGGCGCAGAAGGAGAAATACCTCCAGAAGGTGATCGCCGGCGAACTGATCACGGCCGTGGGCATCACCGAACCCGGCGCGGGCTCCGACGTGGCGGGCATCCGCACCTCGGCGCGGCTCGAGGGCGACGAATGGGTGCTCAACGGCACCAAGATGTTCATCACCAACGGCGTGCACGCCAACCTGTACTTCGTGGCCGCCAAGACCGGCACCGGCAAGCGCGACATGTCGATGTTCATCGTCGAGAAGGGCACGCCGGGTTTCACCGTGGGCCGCGCGCTGAAGAAGACCGGCTGGCTGTCGTCCGACACGGCCGAGCTGATCTTCGACAACGTGCGCATCCCCGCCGGCAACCTGCTGGGCGAGGAGGGCAAGGGCTTCTACTCGGTGATGAAGAACTTCCAGACCGAGCGCATCGCGCTGGCGGCGATGGCGGTGGGCCACTGCACCCAGGCGATCCGCCTCACGCTGGACTACGTGCGCCAGCGCCAGGCCTTCGGCGGGCCGCTGTGGAACCAGCAGACCATCCGCCAGCGCATCTCGATGCTCGACGCGAAGACGCGGGCCGCCAGGGCGTTCATGTACCACTGCGCCTGGCGGGTCACGCAGGGCCACGACATCGTGCAGGACGTCTCGATGCTGAAAGCGCTGACCGGCGAACTCGTCAACGAGGTGGTGCAGACCTGCCAGCAGTTCCATGGCGGCATGGGCTTCATCCGCGAGACCGCCATCGAGCGCCTGTGGCGCGACGCACGGGTGCTGGGCATCGGCGGTGGCGCGACCGAGGTCATGCTGGAAGAAGTCGCCAAACGATACTGAGGCCGAACATCATCATGAGTGAACCTGTTCTCGACATCCGCCGCCCTTCGCCCCATGTGGCCGAGGTCTGGCTCAACCGGCCGGACGTGCGCAACGCCTTCAACGACGGCGTGATCGCCGCGCTGACCGAGACCTTCGCGCGTCTGAATCAGGAATCGGACCTGCGCGTGGTGCTGCTGGCCGGCCACGGCAAGGCCTTCTGTGCGGGCGCCGACCTGAACTGGATGCGCGCCATGGCCGACTACAGCTGGGAAGAGAACCGCGCCGATGCCCAGAAGCTGGCCGACATGCTTTGGACGCTGGACCAGTGCCCGGTGCCGGTGGTGGGGCGCGTGCACGGCGACTGCTATGCCGGCGGCATGGGGCTGGCTGCGGTCTGCGACGTGCTGCTGGCCTCCGACAACGTGACCTTCTGCCTGTCCGAGGCGCGCCTGGGCCTGCTGCCCGCGACCATCGGGCCCTACGTGGTGCGCGCCATGGGCGAACAGGCGCTCGCGCCGGTACTTCACCACCGCCGAGCGTTTCAGCGCCGCGCAGGCCCAGGCCATGGGCTTCGTGCATGAGTTGTGCGCGCCCGAGGAGCTGGATGCCCGCGTGGCTGCAATCGTCTCGGCCCTGGTGGACAACGGCCCCGCCGCGGTGCGCGCCTGCAAGCGCCTGGTGCGCGACGTGGCGGCCCACCCTCTCGATGGCACGCTGCGCGCCGAGACCGCGCGGCGCATCGCCGACATCCGCGCCAGCGACGAAGGCCGCGAGGGCGTGCAGTCGTTCCTGAACAAGCGCAAGCCGAACTGGCTGGGCGCCTGAGCTGAAAGCCACCAAGGTACAGGGCCGTGGAACCACTCTGGCACAGCATCGTTCAGTGGCTGCACACGGTCGGCATCCACCTGGATGACCGTGTGGCCGGTTCGATCGCCGCAGCCGGCACTCAGGCCAGCGGGGCCATGGACCTGCCCAGCCTGGTCGCGCTGGCGGCGGCCTGGGTTGGGCCAGCGGATTTCGCTTGTATGCGGTGGTGTTTCTGGTCGGAGCGGCCGGTCAGGCGGGCTGGATGACCCTGCCGCCGGGCCTGCTGGTGTTGCAGCACCCGGCCATGCTGATCGCCAGCGGCGCCTTGCTGTCGCGTCGAGTTCTTTGCCGACAAGATTCCGGGCGTGGATTCGCTGTGGGACCTGCTGCAAAGCGTGATCCGCATCCCGGCCGGGGCTGCCCTGGCGGCCGGGGCGCTGGGTGCGGATGGCGCCACCGCGGCCACCATCGCCGCGCTGCTCGGCGGCACGCTGGCGGCCTCCAGCCAGGCCGCCAAGACCACCACCCGCGCGGCGATCAACACCTCGCCCGAGCCGTTCTCCAATCTGCTGGCCAGCCTGGTCGAGGACGGACTGGTGGTCGGCGCGGTCTGGCTGGCGGTGGCGCACCCCGTCATTTTTGGCATCGCGCTGCTGATCACCGTGGTGCTGCTGGGGGTGGTGACGGTCACCCTGTTCAAGTTTCTGCGGGCGGCGTTGCGCCGCCTGTCCGCTTTTCTTTCCGGTTCTCCAAAGGCTGTCTGATGTTCAACAAAATCCTGATTGCAAACCGTGGCGAGATCGCCTGCCGCGTCGCTGCCACCGCCCGTCGCATGGCCATCCGCACCGTGGCGGTGTACTCCGACGCGGACGCCCATGCCAAACATGTGGCGGCGTGTGACGAGTCGGTGCACATCGGCGGCAATGCGCCGAAAGACAGCTATCTGCGCTGGGAGCGCATCATCGAAGCCGCCCAGGCCACCGGGGCCCAGGCGATCCACCCCGGCTACGGTTTCCTCAGCGAGAACGAGGACTTTGCGCGGGCCTGCGCGGAAGCCGGGCTGGTGTTCATCGGCCCGCCGCCCTCGGCCATCAAGGACATGGGCCTGAAGGCCGAGTCCAAGCAACTGATGGAGCGCGCCGGCGTGCCGCTGGTGCCGGGCTACCACGGCGCCAACCAGGACGCGGCACTGCTGCAGGCCGAGGCCGACCGCATCGGCTACCCGGTGCTGATCAAGGCCAGCGCGGGTGGCGGCGGCAAGGGCATGCGCGCGGTGGACAAGGCCGAAGACTTCTCCGCCGCCCTGGCAAGCTGCCAGCGCGAAGCGAAAAACAGCTTCGGCGACGACGCGGTGCTGATCGAGAAGTACGTGCAGCGCCCGCGCCACATCGAGATCCAGGTGTTCGGCGACACCCAGGGCAATTACGTCTACCTGTTCGAGCGCGACTGCTCGGTGCAGCGTCGCCACCAGAAGGTGCTGGAGGAGGCGCCAGCGCCCGGCCTGAGCCCGGAGATGCGCGCCCAGATGGGCCTGGCCGCGGTGGCGGCGGCGCGCGCGGTGAAATACGTCGGGCGCGGGCACGGTGGAGTTCATCGTGGAGCAGCGCGAGGACGGCAGCGATGAACTTTTTCTTCATGGAGATGAACACCCGGCTGCAGGTGGAGCACCCCGTGACCGAGGCCATCACCGGCCAGGACCTGGTGGAGTGGCAACTGCGCGTGGCCAGCGGCGAGCCGCTGCCGCTGACGCAGGACGAGCTGAAGATCCACGGCCATGCGATCGAGGCGCGCATCTGCGCCGAGAACCCCGACAACAACTTCCTGCCGGCCACCGGCACGTTGCAGGTGTACCGCCTGCCGGAGTGCGTCGAATTCCTGCCGCCGTTTGTCGGTGGTGAGAATGCGGCGCGCGGCGGGCAGGATGTGCGCGTGGATTCCGGCGTGCGCGAGGGCGATGTCATCAGCCCGTTCTACGACTCGATGGTCGCCAAGCTGATCGTGCACGGCGACACCCGCGAGCAGGCGCTGGCCCGGATGGACGCCGCGCTGGCCGCCACGCGCATCGTGGGCCTGGCAACCAACGTGCAGTTCCTGCGCCATGTGGTGGGCAGCCGCTCGTTCAGCCAGGCCGACCTGGACACGGCGCTGATTCCGCGCGAGGCGGATGTCCTGTTCAAGCAGGAGAAGGTCGGGCTGCCGCTGGCCGTCGCGGCGGCCGTGGCCCAGACACTGCTGGCCGAGCGCGCGGGCGAAGGGGCTGATCCCTTCAGCCGCCGTGACAGCTGGCGCTCGCATGGCGCGGCCAACCGCCGCTTCGATTTCGAGTTCAAGGGCGAAGGGCTGATTGCCCAGCTGGTCAGCGGCCACGACGGCGTGCTGGTCCTGACCGTGGGCGCGGTCAGTGGGCCGCTGCAGTTCCTGGCACTGGAGGGGGGGCGCATCGAGTTGCGCTTCGCGGGTCAACGCCAGACCGTGCAGACCTGGCAGCGCGGCGAGACCGTGCATGTCTTCTGTGACGCCGGGGCGACGCAGATCGTGGAGATCGATGCCCTGGCCCATGCCGGCGAATCGGCCGTGGAGGGCGGGCGCCTGACCGCGCCGATGCCGGGCAAGGTGGTGTCGTTCTCGGTCAAGGTCGGAGACAAGGTCCGCATCGGGCAAGCGCTGGCGGTGATGGATGCGATGAAGATGGAGCACACCATTGCCGCGCCGGCTGACGGCACCGTGGCCGAACTGCTCTACGCGCCGGGTGACCAGGTGGCCGAAGGGGCGGAACTGCTGAAGCTCGCCGTCGGGTGAGCGCTGCCAGAATCCGCGCATGAAGATTGTTTTCTGTTGCACCGGCACGAAACCGGAGCCCTGGATCGACGGCCTGCGCGCGGCGCTGCCCGGCGCCGAGGTCGCTGTCTGGGAGCCGGGCGCGCCGGCTGCGGACTATGCCGTGGTCTGGGCGCCGCCGCAGACCCTGCTGGATCAGCAGCCTCACCTCAAGGCCTTGTTCAATATCGGCGCTGGCGTCGATGGCCTGCTGAAGCTGCGCCTGCCGCCCCAGGCCCTGGTGGTTCGACTGGACGACGCCGGCATGTCAGTGCAGATGGCCGAATACGTCTGCCACGCGGTGATCCGTCATTTCCGCGAGTTCGACGGCTACGAGGCCGATGTGAAGGCCGGAAAGTGGTCGTACCGCAAGCCGCGCAGCCGGGCGGAATATCCGATTGGCGTGATGGGGTTGGGCGTGCTGGGTTCGCGCGTGGCGCAGGCGCTGCGGCTGTTCGAGTTCCCGGTCAACGGCTGGAGCCGCACCCCCCGTTCTCTCGACGACGTGCGCACCTTCGCTGGCGCGGCCCAGTTCGACGAGTTCCTGTCGGCGAGCCGGGTGCTGGTCAACCTGCTGCCCCTGACGCCGGACACGCACGACATCCTGTGCCGTGACACCATGTCGCGCCTGCAACCCGGCGGCTATGTCATCAACGTGGCGCGCGGGGCACACCTGGTCGACGCGGACCTGCTCGCGCTGCTGGACGAAGGGCATCTGTCCGGGGCCACGCTGGACGTGTTTCGCACCGAGCCCTTGCCGACCGGGCACCCGTTCTGGACGCACCCGAAAATCACCGTGACACCGCACACGTCGGCGCGCACGCTTCGCGATGAAAGCATTGCCCAGATCGCCGGCAAGATCCGCGCGCTGGAACACGGCGAAGCCATCGCTGGCCTCGTCGACCCGGCACGCGGCTATTGAAACTCGTCTTCGATGCACATGGTAAGCCCCGGGTAAGCCCGGGGTAAGTGCGTGGTAAGAGCCGCCGCTTACGCTCCCCCCAGCTTTACCTACAAGGAGACAGAAAGCATGGAAGACGATCTCGTTCAACGGATTGCCAGCAATCCGAAATACCAGGAGCTGAAAGCCAAGCGCTCCAGCTTTGGCTGGTGGCTCACCCTCGCCATGATGGTCGTGTACTACGGCTTCATCGTGCTGGTGGCCTTCAACAAGGAGTTCCTCTCGCAAAGACTGGGCGCTGGCGTCATGACAGTCGGGATTCCGCTCGGCTTCGGCGTCATCGTCTTCACGGTGGTGATCACCGCCATCTACGTCCGGCGGGCCAACGCTGAATTTGACGATCTGACGGCCGCAATTTCCAAGGCGGTGCTGAAATGAATTACAAGACTGACAATGCCCGGCGCATCCTGACGCTACTGGCTCTTTTTGGCGTTTCAGCCGTGGCATGGGCGGCTGGTGCCGACCTGGGCCAGGCCCAGAAGCAGGCGACCAACTGGACGGCCATCGGCATGTTCGGCATCTTCGTCGTGGGCACCCTGTTCATCACCAAGTGGGCGGCGTCGAAGACCAAGTCCGCCGCGGACTTCTACACCGCCGGCGGCGGCATCACCGGCTTCCAGAATGGCCTGGCGATTGCGGGCGACTACATGTCGGCCGCATCCTTCCTGGGTATATCGGCGGCGGTGATGGCGAGCGGCTTCGACGGACTGATCTATTCCATCGGCTTCCTGGTGGGCTGGCCGGTCATCACCTTCCTGATGGCCGAGCGGCTGCGCAACCTGGGCAAGTTCACCTTTGCCGACGTGGCGGCATTCCGCTTCAAGCAGGCTCCGGTGCGCATCTTCGCAGCGTCGGGCACCCTGGTCGTCGTGGCCTTCTACCTGATCGCGCAAATGGTCGGTGCCGGCCAGCTGATCAAGCTGCTGTTCGGCCTGGAGTACTGGATTGCGGTAGTCATCGTC
This sequence comes from uncultured beta proteobacterium, assembly GCA_963726365.1. Classification (GTDB taxonomy): domain Bacteria; phylum Pseudomonadota; class Gammaproteobacteria; order Burkholderiales; family Burkholderiaceae_C; genus JAABQG01. Next base: position 40,170 of record CAVSCI010000021.1, read on the forward strand.
GGCTCGCTGATGATGGTCTACGTGCTCTTCGGTGGCATGACCGCCACCACCTGGGTGCAGATCATCAAGGCCTGCCTGCTGCTCGGCGGCGCGTCCTTCATGGCGCTGTCGGTGCTGTGGCACTTTGGTTTCAGCCCCGAGGCCATGTTCGCCGGCGCGGTGCAGATCAAGACCGATCTGGCGCTCAAGGACGGCAAGACGGCCGAGGTGGCCTCCAAGATCGGGCAGTCCATCATGGGCCCGGGCAATTTCGTGAAAGACCCGATCTCGGCTATCAGCTTCGGCATGGCGCTGATGTTCGGCACGGCCGGTCTGCCGCACATCCTGATGCGCTTCTTCACCGTGCCCAGCGCCAAGGCGGCTCGCTCCTCGGTGATGTGGGCCACCGGCTGGATCGGCTACTTCTACCTGCTGACCTTCATCATCGGTTTTGGTGCCATCACCTTTGTGCTCACCAACCCGCAGTTTCTGGACGCCAAGGGCGCACTGCTGGGCGGCGGCAACATGGCGGCCATTCACCTGGCCAACGCGGTCGGTGGCAACGTGTTCCTGGGCTTCATCTCGGCGGTGGCTTTTGCAACCATCCTCGCGGTGGTGGCCGGCCTGACGCTGTCGGGCGCTTCCGCCGTGTCGCATGATCTGTACGCCACGGTGATCAAGAAGGGAAAGGCTGACAGCGCTTCCGAACTGAAAGTCTCGCGCATGACCACACTGGCGCTCGGCGCGCTGGCTGTGGTGCTTGGCATCGCCTTCGAGAAGCAGAACATCGCCTTCATGGTGTCCCTGGCCTTCGCGATTGCGGCGTCGGCCAACTTCCCGGTGCTGTTCATGTCGGTGCTGTGGAAAGACTGCACCACCAAGGGCGCGGTGATCGGCGGCTTCCTGGGCCTGATCTCGTCGGTGGTCCTGACGGTGGTCTCGCCCTCGGTCTGGGAAGCCACCCTGGGCAACCCCAAGGGTTCGGCGCTGTTCCCGTACACCTCGCCCGCACTGTTCTCGATGACGATTGCGTTCGTCGGTATCTGGTTGTTCTCGATTCTCGACAACAGCAAGCAGGCCAAGCTGGACCGTGCCGGTTTCCTGGCGCAGCAGGTACGTTCTGAAACGGGCATTGGTGCCGCGAGCGCGTCGGGTCATTGATGCCAGACTGGCTGCGCTGGTGAACCTCAGGTTGCCGGTGCGATAAGCTTCAAGGGCTGCCGGCGCTACGCCTGCAGCCCTTTCTTTATGGCTGGACGCTGCTGTGACGGATTCCTTCTGTTTCGACTCATCCCCTTTTGATTGCTTGAGCCTCGCTGAGCAGGTCCTGGTGCGGGAAACCTCGACCCGTATTGCCTTTCGGAAGAACGAAGCGCTTCTTTCGCCCGGGGTTGACCCGACGCATGTGTTCGTGATCCTCCAGGGGCATGTCCAGCAGGAAGAAACCGGCGATGTCGTGGTTTTTGGACCCGGCGACCATGTCGGTTTTCGCTCCGTGTTGACACAACGTGTGAGCGGCAACGTGGTGGCGCTGGACCCGGTGGAAGCATGGCGGATCCCGCGGGACACGGTGCAGTCGCTGCTGTCGGGCAACAGCCGTTTCAGTGCCCTCGTGTTCGCGGAGCTTTCGCGAAGGCTGTCCGCCGCCGAGGACGGCAGTCGCAGCCGCGAATTCTTGTCCCTGACGATGGTGCGCCTGCGGGACGCCTACCTGCGCAAGCCCTTCTACGTCGACGGCCATCTGGATCTGGTCACGGTGTGTCGCCAGCTCGCCGAACAGGGACTCACCAACGCCCTGGTGCGCGATTCGCAAGGCGGCGTGGAGCGGATCGGCATGTTCACCACCACCGACCTGAGGGACGCACTGCTGGGTCCCGTGGCGCCCGACAAGCTGGCGGTTCGCGAAGTCGCGAAGTTCGAGCTGATAACGCTGCCGGCGGATGCCGAACTGGTGGATGCCCTGCTGGCCATGATCCATCATCGGGTCCACCGCATTCTGGTGAAGGAGGGGGACGAAGTGCTGGGCATCCTGAGCCAGCTGGACCTGATGGGCTTTGTGTCCAACCAATCCCACCTGATTGCGCTTCAGGTCCAGCAGGCCACGACCGTCGACGAGCTCAAGGCGGCCATGGCGCAACAGGAGGGGCTGGTAGCCGTTCTGCACCGGGGCGGGATGCGCATCGAGATCATTGCCGGGCTGGTCAGCGAGCTCAACTCGCAGGTTTTCGCTCGGCTCTGGGCGTTTGTCGCACCGGCTGATCTGGTGCGCAACAGCTGCCTGATCGTGATGGGCAGCGAAGGCCGCGGCGAGCAGATTCTCAAGACCGACCAGGACAATGCCCTGTTGCTGCGCGACGGATACGCGCACCATGATCTGGCTGGCGTGACGCAGCGATTCAGCGAGGCGTTGCTGTCCTTCGGTTATCCGGTGTGTCCAGGGCACATCATGGTGACGAACCCTTTGTGGTGCCAGCCCTTGGCCTCTTTCAAGGACGCCATCAGGGAGTGGTTGTACGGGCCGGGGGTTGATGGCCCGATGAATTTCGCCATTTTCATGGACGCCCGCGCGGTGACTGGCGATGCATCTCTGTTGCGCGAGGCCAGAGATTACGCGGCGCGCATTCTGACCGGGAGCGACGCATTCTTCTCGCGCTTTGCCAGTGCGGTCGACCAGTTCAGCGCAACGTCTGGCGGATGGTGGAGCCGGCTGACGGCGCTGCGGGGTCGCGACGAGCAGGTGTTCGACCTGAAGAAGCTGGGCACTTTCCCGATCGTGCACGGCGTGCGCGCCCTCGCGCTGGAGCATCGCCTGGACGCGTTGGGCACCGTTGACCGCCTCCAGAAACTGGCGGAGCGGCAGGCCGTGTCACAGGACCTCGTCCGCGACCTGGTCGAGGCGCTGCACTTCCTGATGACGCTCAAGCTGCGCAACAACCTGCGACAACTGCAGCTGGGTCAGCCGGTCGACAACCTGGTGGCGTTGTCGAGCCTGGGGTCGCTCGATCGCGACCGCCTGAAGGACTCGCTGGTCATCATCAAGCGCTTCCGGCAACATCTGGGCCTGCACTTCAAGCTGGAGGGCTGATACAACATGGCAAGCGATGAAGTCACAGCGCCGGACCCCCCGCCCATTTCCACGACGGGGCGCGTGGCGTCCAGACGCATTCTGGAGGGACAACGCCTGCTCGCGGTGTTCTCGGCGGGTGTGCTCTTGCTTAATTTTCCGCTCTTGGCCCTGTGGGATGGTCGGGCCACCGTGATGGGCATCCCCGCCTTTCCGGTTGCGCTCTTCGGCGTGTGGGCCCTTGTGATCGGTCTGGTGGGCTGGATGGCGGACCGCAGGGAACCGTAGACGTGTCACCCCAGCTGGTCGTCGGAATTTCATTTGCCTACCTGGCCCTGCTTTTTGCCGTGGCCAGCTACGGCGACTGGCGCGCGGCCCGTGGACGCTCCATCGTCGGCAACGCCTGGGTCTATGCGCTTTCCATGGCGGTGTACTGCACGGCGTGGACCTATTTTGGCAGCGTCGGGCGGGCCGCGTCATCAGGGGTGTGGTTCCTTCCGATCTACCTGGGGCCGACGCTGGCCATGGCCCTGGCGTGGCTGGTCCTGCGCAAGATGATCCGGATCTCCCGAAACAACCGCATCACCTCCATCGCCGACTTCATCGGCAGTCGTTATGGCAAGAGCCCGATGCTGGCGGGCCTGGTGACGCTGATCACCGTCGTCGGCATCGTGCCCTATATCGCCCTGCAGCTCAAGGCCGTCTCGGGAGGCTACGCCCTGCTGACCACGCCGCTCGGTGAGTCGCTGGCACGCCAGGGGGGCTGGTGGGGCGACAGCACGCTGTATTTCGCGCTGACGCTGGCTGGATTCACCATCGTGTTCGGCGCCAGGCATCTCGATGCCTCCGAGCGTCATGAAGGCATGGTTGCGGCGATCGCCTTCGAGTCCATCGTCAAGCTGCTTGCGTTTCTGGCGGTTGGCCTGTTCGTGACCTATGGGCTGTTCAATGGGCTGGAGGACATCTTCACCCGCGCGCGGGCGGTGCCATCGCTGGCCGGGCTGGTCCATGCCGGCGCCGGCGGGAGCTTTGCCTGGGGACAGTGGTTCGCGCTGTTGTTGCTGTCGATGCTCTCGGTCATTTTCCTGCCACGCCAGTTCCAGGTCATGGTGGTTGAAAACGTCGACGAGCAGCATCTGCGCAGGGCGGCATGGGTGTTTCCGCTGTATCTCTGGCTGATCAACCTGTTCGTGCTTCCCATCGCCCTGGGCGGCCTGTTGATTTTCGGCGCGGGCCAAATGGACCCCGAAGGTTTTGTGTTGTCCCTGCCACTGGCCCATGGCCAGCCGCTGCTGGCGCTGCTGGCCTTTGTCGGGGGCTTGTCGGCCGCCACGGGCATGGTGATCGTCGAAACGATTGCGGTCGCCAGCATGGTCTGCAATGACCTGGTCATGCCCTTGCTGTTGCGCTCCCGGCGCGCGGGGCTTCATGCGGCGGGGGACCTGACGCAGCTGATTCTGGGCATTCGGCGGGTCGTGATCGTGCTGATCATGTTGCTGGGTTATGCGTATTTCCATCTGGCCGGCGAGGCCTATGCGCTGGTCAGCATCGGCCTGATCAGCTTCGCTGCCGTGGCCCAGTTTGCGCCCGCCATGCTGGGGGGCATGTACTGGAAGGGCGCAACCCGGCAAGGTGCCATGGCGGGCCTTTTGCTCGGTTTCGGCCTATGGGCCTATACCCTGATGCTCCCGTCGGTAGCCAAGTCGGGCTGGCTGTCTCCGGGCTTCCTCTCCGGGGGGCCCTGGGGCATTGCCCTGCTCAAGCCGGAGCAGCTGCTGGGACTCTCGGGGCTGGACAATCTGACGCACTCCCTTTTCTGGAGTCTTCTGGCGAATGTGGGCGCCTACGTTCTGGTCTCCTTGTGGCGCACGCCCTCGGCCGCGGAGACCAGCCAGGCACTGCTGTTCGTGGATGTGTTCGAGCACACCCGCCAGGCGGACCCGGTGTTCTGGCGCGGTCGTGCGCGAGTGCAGGACCTCCGGTTGCTGGCGGCGCGATTTCTCGGCGAAGCGAAGGCGAATCGCTTGTTCGATGACTATGCGAGGGCGACAGGCGTGGCTGACGTCACCCGAATTGAGCCAGACGCGAGGCTGGTACGGTTTGTCGAGACGCAGCTGACCGGCGCCATTGGCACTGCTTCGGCGCGGGTGATGGTGGCCTCTGTGGTCGAGGAGGAAGCGCTGGCTCTCGACGACGTCTTGCAGATACTCGACGAGACATCCCGGCTGCGCGCGCATTCAGCCGAGCTGGAGGAGAAGTCGAAGTCCCTGGAGCAGGCCACGCGCGATTTGCGTGCGGCCAACGAGCAGCTCAAGAGCCTGGACCGGCTCAAGGATGATTTCATGTCCTCGGTCACCCACGAGCTGCGAACGCCACTGACATCAATCCGGGCCCTGTCCGAGATGATGGCCGAGGATCCGGACATGCCGGCGGAGCAGCGCCAGCAGTTCCTGGGCATCGTCGTGGCGGAAACCGAAAGGCTCAGCCGCCTGGTGAACCAGGTCCTGGACATGGCCAAGATCGAGTCGGGGCATGCCGAGTGGCGCAACGCCGACGTCGACATGGGTCAGCTGCTGGCCCAGTCGGTCCAGACCACGTCAGAGATGTTCCGGGAACGCGGCGCCAGCGTCCAGCTCCGGGTGCCCGAGTCGCCGGTGATCCTGCGGGCGGACCCCGACCGGTTGACACAGGTCATGCTCAACCTGTTGTCGAATGCGGCAAAATTTGTTCCGGCAGTTGCCGGGCGCGTCGAGGTGGTCTTGACCACCGATGCGCAGGGGTTGACCGTGGCGGTCAGTGACAACGGGCCCGGCGTACCTTTGCAGCAACAGGCCCTGATTTTTGAAAAGTTCCGCCAGGGCGGAGACGAGTCCCATCGCCCGCAGGGCACTGGCCTGGGCTTGCCCATCAGCCGGCAAATCGTGGAACACTTCGGGGGGCGGATGTGGATCGATTCCGTGCCAGGCCAGGGTGCACGGTTTGCCTTCCATCTGCCGCGGGCGGGTGGCGCCTGACATCAAGAGGGTCCATTGAGCCCCAAGGAGACAGACCATGACACACAAGGTATTGATCGCAGACGACGAGCCCAACATCCTGATTTCGCTGGAGTACCTCATGAAGCGGGAGGGGTACGAGGTGAGCGTTGCCCGGGATGGCCAGGAAGCCATCGATGCGATCCTGCGTGAGCGACCGGACCTCGTGCTTCTGGACGTGATGATGCCTGTGAAGACCGGGTACGAGGTGTGCCACGAAGTGCGCGCGATCGAATCGGTCAAGGACACCTTGATCCTCATGCTCACCGCCAAGGGCCGGGAGACCGATCTGGCCAAAGGCCTGGCGCTCGGGGCCAACGCTTACATGACCAAGCCGTTTTCGACCAAAGAGCTGGTCAGCCGGGTGCGCGCGATGCTGGAGCCCGCGCAATGAAGCTGGACCGGCGGCTGCTTCTGGCCATCCTGCTGCCTGGCCTGGTCTTGCTGGTCTGGACCGGGACGGCGTTGCTGCTGGTCGGCGCCACCCTCGATTCGAATGAGCGGGAGAGTCTTGTCGCATTGCTGGAATCCCGCGTGGCGCTGGTGCTGATGCTGGGGCTCGTGCTGGCGGGCGGGCTGGGCTATGCCGGGAGTCGCCTTTATCAGGACCGTGTGGAGGCGCCGGCGCGTTTGCTGGAAGAGACCCGGATCGTGCTGTCCGGTGGCGTGCAGCGGGAGGTCGGCGCGCATGGCAGTCCGGAAAATCAGGGACTCGCCCGGGCCGTCAATGACATCGTTGCCCAGCGGCTTCAGTTGCAGCAGGACGTCGAGGCGCGCGTGCGCGAGGCCAGTCAGCGTATCGAGCAGGAGCGCAGCCGGCTTGCGGCGCTCATGTCCGAGTTGACGCAAAGTGTGGTGGTCTGCGCCCTGGATGGTCGCGTCATCCTTTACAACAATCGAGCCCGCCTGCAATTCCGCGCCCTGTCCGAAGCGCCGGGTGTGACCGGCGGGGCTGAACTGATCGGGCTCGGCCGTTCGATTTACACGGTGTTTGACCGCAAGCTCATTGCGCACGCGCTGGAAAGCGTGCAGCAGCGCCTGCAACGCGGAGCCGCCAGCCCGTCGGCGCAGTTCGTGACGACCACCCGTGCGGGTCAACTGCTGCGGGTCCAGATGGCGCCGGTCCGGTCCTCCGCACCGGACGACGGGTCTGCCCAGGCACTCAACGGCTTCGTGCTCATGCTCGACAACATCACCCGCGAACTCGAGGACGAAAGCGCGCGCGACCGCCTGCTTCACGGACTGACCGAGCGCAGCCGATCCTCGCTGGCCAACATGCAGGCCGCGCTCGACATGCTGGAGTTTCCGGATCTGGACGCCGTGATGCGGGACCGCTTTATCGGCGTGATCAGGGACGAGACCGGCGCCATGAGCCGTCGCATCCAGGACCTGGCCGCCAGTTCAACCGAAGGGCTCAAGACCCGCTGGCCCATGGAAGACATGCTGGGCAGCGACCTCGTGGCCGCGGCCTTGCGACGGATCGAGCAGGCGCACCAGCTGTCGGGAAGCGCCGCGGAAGTGGACCCGTCGCTCTGGCTCAGGGTGGACAGCTTTTCACTCCTGCAGGTGCTGGTTTACCTGACCGGCCGTCTGGTGGATGAGTTCGATGTGCGCCATTTCGAGCTTCGTCTGGTCGCCGCTGGCGAACATGCCCATCTGGATCTGGTCTGGTCGGGGCAGGTCATGAGCACGGAAACCGTCATGAGCTGGGAGATGGACCCGATGCGGGTCGGGCGAGGAAACCACGCCATTGACGGTGCGTGACGTGGTGGAGCGCCATGCCGGCGCGTTCTGGTTTGAGCGTGAGCGCGTGCGTCATCAGGCGCTCTTCCGTTTCCTGCTGCCGCTGGCCAACGCCCAGGAGCAGATGGATGCCGCTGCCCTGATGCACGGCGACAGCCGCCCGGAGTATTACGATTTTGACTTGTTCCAGACCAGCGAGCAGGCGCGGGAACTGGCGGATCGCCGCCTGGTCGATCTGTCCTATACCGTCTTTGACACCGAGACCACGGGCCTGAATCCCTCGGAGGGTGACGAGATCATCCAGATCGGCGCGGTGCGCATTGTCAACGGCAAGCTGCTGCGGCAGGAGGGCTTCGAGCAGCTGGTGGATCCGGGGCGCGACATCCCGGCCCTGTCGATCCCGATTCATGGGATCCAGCCGGACATGGTGCGAGGCCAGCCGATGATCGACAAGGTCCTTCCGGCGTTTCATGCCTTCGCCGGGGAGACGGTTCTGGTGGCCCACAATGCCGCGTTCGACATGCGCTTCCTGCAGATGAAAGAAGAGCAGACCGGGGTGCGCTTCGACCAGCCGGTGCTCGATACCTTGCTGTTGTCCGCGCTGGTGCATCCGAGTCAGGAGTCACACCGGCTGGAGGCGATCGCGGAACGCTTCAATGTGACGATCATGGGGCGGCACACGGCGATGGGCGATGCCATGGTGACCGCCGAGGTCTTCCTGCGTCTGCTCCCGCTTCTTGCCGAAAAGGGCATACACACCCTGGGGCAGGCGCGTGATGCTGCGCAGAAGACGTATTTCGCCCGCATCAAGTACTGAAACTGAAGCGCGTCACGCAGGGGCTTGCGTGACGCACCGACGCTTTTCAGCAAGCCTGTTTTTGCGATACTCGGGCACACAAGGAAACTGCCATGAACCTCCCCTCCAGAGTCAAGCTGGTCGATGTCGGGCCACGCGATGGTCTGCAGAATGAAAAAGCCCCCGTGCCGGCGGTCGTCAAGATTGAACTTGTGCATCGCCTTCAGGCCGCGGGCCTGAAGGACATCGAGGTCACGAGTTTCGTCTCGCCGAAATGGGTGCCGCAGATGGCCGATGCTGCCGCCGTGATGGCCGGCATTCAGCGCCAGCCCGGCGTGCGTTATTCAGTGCTGACGCCGAACATGACCGGTTTCGAGGCGGCGCTGAAATCGAAGCCCGATGAGATCGTGGTCTTCGGTGCAGCCAGCGAGGCGTTCAGCCAGAAGAACATCAACTGCTCGATCGCCGAGAGCATCGAGCGCTTCGCGCCGGTCGTTGCGGCGGCCCGGGCAGCCGGGATTTTCGTGCGCGGCGCGATGTCATGCACCGTCGGCTGCCCCTACGAGGGCGAGATCGATCCCGCGCGCGTGGACTATCTGGCCGGCCTCTTGAAAGGCATCGGCGTGCAGCATGTGGGCGTGGCCGACACCATCGGCGTGGGCACGCCGCGCAAGGTGCAGCGCGCCGTGGAGGCCACGCTGAGGCACTTCAACATCGATGACGTCTCCGGCCACTTTCACGACACCTACGGCCAGGCACTGGCCAACACGCTGGCCTGCCTGGAGATGGGCGTGTGGCAGTACGACACCTCGGTGGCCGGACTCGGCGGTTGTCCCTATGCCAAAGGCGCGACAGGCAACGTGGCATCGGAAGATGTGGTGTACCTGATGCATGGCATGGGCATCGAGACCGGCATTGACCTCGACCAGTTGGTGGATGCGGGGGCCTACATCAGCGACTTCCTGCAGCGCAAGCCCAACTCGCGCGCGGCCACCGCGATCCTGAACAAGCGGGCCGGGTGATGTGCGGCGCCGAGCTGAAGACGCTGCCGGAGAGTGTGCAACGGGTGGCCATCGCCCTGCAAGCGGCGGGGCACCCGCACGGACCCTTGATGCTCGATGATGCTGCCCGCACGGCCCAACAGGCCGCCGATGCGCTCGGGGTCAGTGTCGGTCAGATTGCCAAGAGCATCATCTTCCGCCGCAAGGACGACGACCGGGCGGTCCTGGTGATCACCTCGGGTGACCGGCGCGTGGACGAGAAAAAAGTTGAGGCGCTGGTCGGCAAGGTCGGGCGGGCGGATGCGGACTTTGTCCGTGCAAAGACCGGCTATGCGATTGGCGGCGTTTCGCCGGTTGGCCATGCCATCGAGCCGGTGACGCTGATCGACCGTGAACTGTTCCGGTTTGAGGAAATCTGGGCGGCTGCCGGGCATCCACACGGCGTTTTCAGGCTGCGGCCGCAAGACCTGGTGTTTTTGACCGGCGCACCAGTGGCCGACATTGATCAGCCTGTATCGGGTCCTTGACGCCCCGTGCTAGCGGGACGGCGACTTGCGCGCCGCCCAGTCACGCAGTGCATCCAGCGTTTTCTGGACATGTTTGTCCGGGTTGAGGCTGGTGTACTGGTAGGCCACGGTGCTGTTCGGTGCAATGAGGTAGGTGACGCGGTTCGCGTACTCCGGACGCAGCGTCAGCACCGCGTCGTAGGCCTTCATGACTTTCTGGTCGGGATCTGCGGCGACGGCGAACTTGCCGCGGCAGGCAGCGACTGAAAAACGCTTCTGGGCCTCGATCTCGTCGCGCGAGACACCGACCACGGTGGCGCCCAGCGCCTTGAACTGGTCAATGGCATCGGCGAAACTGTGGGCCTCCAGGCTGCAACCCTCTGAAAAGGACGCCGGGAAGAAATACAGCACCACAGGCCCTTTCTTCAGTTCTTTCTGGAGGGAGAACTCGAACACCTCGCCGCCCAGCGCTGCGGTTGCGGTAAAGTCCGGCGCGGTATCGCCCAGATCGAGAGCAGCTTGCGCGGTGCCACTGGCGAGCGCCAGCAGCAGGGTCAAATGCTTCAGGAGCTTCATGCATGGCACTCGCATTCTCGGGGTGGTGGTTTGTCGGTGTAAACGGTCAAAGGCCGATGGTGTCGCTCGCCCGAATCGCCGGTGGGTCAAATGATATGCGGGTTTCAGGCCGGACGCATCGCGCGGGGCCAAGCGGCGCTACCGTGCTTTTTTTCCGGCGACTCTGCCTGATCTGCGCGGTGGCCCTGCTGGTTGGCTGTTCGACGCTGGCGCCCAAATCGGCCGTGGAGGTTGTTCAATCCCGGGCGATTCCGATCAGCGGCGACACCGCGCTGGGAAAGATCGCCCTGAATTCGATACCTTCGCCGGAACTGTCGGGGTTCCGGCTGATGCCCCTGGGCAGCTATTCCCTGGACACCCGTCTGGCGCTCGCCGCACGCGCGCAACGCACGCTGGACGTGCAGTACTACCACATCGAGAACGATGAAACCGGGCGCCTGTTCCTGCGCGCGCTGCGCGACGCCGCAGCGCGCGGCGTACGGGTGCGCCTGCTGATGGACGACTTCTACACCACCGGCATGGACACGCTGTTGCTCGGGCTGGCGGCACAGCCCAACCTTGAAATCCGGCTGTTCAATCCGTTTTGCTGCGCCCGCGAGCAGGGTCAGGCCACCCGATTCCTGGTGTCGCTGTCGGAGTGGTCGCGGGTCAATCACCGGATGCACAACAAACTGTTCGTGGCAGACGGGGCGATGGCCATTGTGGGTGGGCGCAACGTGGCCAATGAGTATTACCTGCGCGGCGCTTCAGACAATTTCATCGATCTGGACGCCTTCACCGTGGGTCGTGTGGTGGCCGATCTGGCGGCCGTATTCGACGACTTCTGGCACAGCGACCCGGTGTATCCGCTGGGCCAGGTGGCGCAGTCCGACACATTGCCGGAGGACCTGCGCGCCTACTTTGACGCCGCGACCAGCCCGTCCACGACGCCTGCGCCGCCACCTCTGCTGCCCAATGATGTGCTCGGCTACGGGCCGGTCCGCGAAGACCTGGACGCCGGACGGGTGGGCTTGATCTGGGGGGTCGCGCGGGTGCTGGCGGACGAACCCGACAAGGTGATGGGCGGCCTGGTGCTCGACAGCGTGACGTACAGCGTCTTCGACGAAGGCCGCAAGGCGCAAAAGGAAATGGTGATCTCGTCGCCTTACCTGATTCCCGGAAAATTCGGCAGCCTGCTGTTTCAGGAACTCAAGGAACGCAATGTGCGCGTGCAGATCCTCACCAACTCGCTGGCGTCCACGGACGAGCCGCTGGTCTACACCGGCTACAGCCGTCACCGCGAGAAGATGCTTCAGGACGGCGTGGATCTTTATGAACTCAGTTCTTCGCGGGTGCAGATGAACCGGCGGCATGGCATGACTTTTGGTTCTTCCACTGCGCGACTGCATGCCAAGCTCGTGGTGATCGACCGCAAGACGCTGTTCGTCGGTTCGATGAACCTCGATCCGCGTTCGGCCAATATCAATACCGAGATGGGGCTGGTCATCGAAAGCCCGCAACTCGCGCGTGAATTGCTGCGCGTCATCGACATCGACAAGCTGCAGAGCGCCTACCGGGTGCGCCTTGATGCCCGGGGCCAGTGCTGCGAGTGGTTGACATTCGATGAGGCCGGAGAGCGCGAGATGGTCCTGACCCAGACGCCCGACGCAACGTTCTGGCTCCGGTTCAAGACGCTGCTGCTGGCGCCCTTCGTGCCCGAGGAACTCCTTTAGGCATTGACTGAACAACCAATGAATGCTACAAAAATAGAAGCTGCAAAAGTCCGGGTGGTACTGGGAATGGCGGGAAATATGCCCTCACCCTGCATTTCGGTGTGCCGCATGGATGAGGCCAGCGGCCTTTGCGAAGGCTGCTTGCGCACGCTCGATGAAATTGCGTGCTGGAGCACCCTGGGCGAAACCAGCAAGCGCGAGGTCTGGTCATCGATAGGCCGGCGGATCGCCAGCCAGGAGGGCTCAAAGCCATGAAAGAGATTGATTTCTATCTCGACTTCATTTCGCCCTATGCCTATCTGGCGTTCGAAAAATTGCCCGAAGCTTTGATGGGCATCAGCTACCGCGTGACGCACAAGCCGGTGTTGTTTGCCGGCCTGCTCAAGCACCATGGGCAACTGGGCCCGGCCGAGATTGCGCCCAAACGCGACTGGACCTACCGGCAGGTCCTGTGGTTGGCCCACAGCCAGGGCATTGAACTGCAGATGCCGGCCAGCCACCCGTTCAACCCCTTGGCCTTGCTGCGACTGGCCGTGGCCTGTGACGCGCGCAATGAGCCGAATCGCTATGTCTGCGAAACCATCTTTCGCCATGTCTGGCGGGGTGGTGGGGAAGCCGTGGACCCGGCGCGCCTGCAAGCCTTGACCGCTCTGCTCGCTCCGGCGCGGCCGGTTGACGATCCGGCGGTCAAGGAAGGTCTGAAGGCGCACACCGCAGCGGCGCTGGCCTTGGGGCTGTTCGGTGTGCCTTCGTTCGTGGTGGACGGCAAGGTGTTCTGGGGCTTCGATGCCCTGCCCATGCTGCGCGCGTACCTGCTGGGCGATCCGTGGTTTCAGGGCGGCGGGTGGGACTCGGTTTCCCGCGTCTGTGTGGGCGTGGCCAGAACGGCCCCCCGGTAGGGCGCTGTGTTCACCCGGCCCGCGCGAGCCAGCGGTGTTGCGCGGCCAGGCGCTGCACATCGCGCCAGTTCGCGCATTGGGGGGCCACTTTTGGCCAGATGCGCTGCAGGAGTTCGCACTCAGCCAGGGTGTCCGCGGCCGCCTGGTGGCGCACAGCGCAGTGGATACCGAAATGGTTCATCCAGTCGTCCAGCGCACGGGCGCGCACCTTCTCGTAAGTGACCGCGCACAGATGGTCGATGTCCAGCCACGGGTTGGGCAGATCCGCGCCCAGGTGCTCGCGTGCGTACCGGCCGATCATGGCCTGATCGAAGGCGGCATGAAAGGCCAGCAAGGGTGCGTTGCCTGCATAGTCGGCAAAGGCGCGCAGCGCGATGACGGGATTCTGGCCATCACGCTGCTTCTGCGCGCCGATGCCGTGCAGGAGGATGTTGTCCTTGGTGGAGGTCTCGTCCTGCCGCACGACCACTTCGAAACTGTCACCCAGATCCACGCTCAGTGTCCGGGTGGACCAATCCACCCGCAGGGCAATGGCAGCAATCGCCAGCAGGCGGTCGCGCCGGATATCGAGGCCGCTGGTCTCCACGTCCAGCATCACCCAGCGCGCTTCGTCCACCGGCGCGCCGCGTGCAAACCGGCCCTGCAAACGATTCAGCCAGCCCATGGTGGTTTAGCGCTGGTAGTCCAGCTGCAGACGCTGCTGCAACTGCCGCGCCACGCGAAATGATTCACGCAGGATGCGGCGGTCGATGTCGTTGAGGGTGGCCACGACGATACGATTCGGCGCATCCGGGAGCGCTTCGCCGTCGAGCTGGATGCGCAGACGCAGCATCTGCAGGAACTCGAAGCCGCCCACCCAGGCACCAAACTCTGTGTCAGCGAGTTTCAGGAGCGGCCCGATCGCCTCCAGCCGCATTCGGGTATTGGTCTGGTCGATGCCATGCGCCAGGCTGTAGATGCGCGCAGCATCCACAAAAATTGCGGTGCCTTGCAGTTTCAGGTCCACGGTGCCCTGGGCATCGGTGTCGACGGCGCCCCGCCAGTTCAGCGGGACGCTGCGGGTGAGTGCGTTCAGTGCCATCTGCTTGAGAAAGCGCGGGGTTTGCCGGGCCGTCTGGACGACCTCCTGGCGCAAAGCCTGCGCCAGCGATGCGTCGCCGGCCAGGGCGCGGAAATCAAAATAGATGCTGGCGTTCAGCAGGTCTTGAGGTGAACCCTGTGCAATCCATTGCCGGAAGCGCTCACGCCATTGCGCCAGGGTAAGGCAGCAGGCGGCTTCACCGGCCATGATGCCGCCGTGGCACAGCGGGTAGCCGCAGGCATCCAGCGCCAGATTCACCTCGCGGGCAAAAGCCCGGATCGATTCACGCGATTCGGCAGGCGTGTCGTCGGGCAGGATCAGGGCGTTGTCCTGGTCGGTGGCGATGGTTTGCTCGTCCCGGCCTTCCGAGCCCAGTGACAGCCAGCACAGCCGGTTGAGGTCCACACCATGTTCGCTGGCCTTGATCTGAAGCAGGCGCTCGGTCAGCACGTCGTTCAGATGGCTGATCAGCGAGGTGAGCTGACGCGCCTGCACGCCCTGGCCGAGCAGGCTGCGTGCCAGCCGGCGAATGTCCTGGGCGGCCCGCTTGAGGGCGTCGATGTCCGGCGCGGCACGGATGGCCGTGCTGACGTTCTTCAGGCTCTGTTTTTGCATCGCAAACAGGTCGCGTTCCGACACCATACCCACCGCCACGCCATTGCGCGTGACCGGCACGTGGCGCATGCCGTGCTGGGACATCAGCAGCGCCGCATCCTGTGCCGTATGGTCCGCTGTCAGCGTCAGCACGGGATGAACCATGACCTGGGAAATCGGTGCATCCAGCGGCACCTGGGCCAGCGTGATGCGGCCCAGGATGTCGTAGCGCGTCAGGATGCCGGTCGGCTGCCCGGCGGGATCGGTCACCAGGATCGAACCAATGCGCTTCTGGTGCATTGCCTGCAAGGCCTCACGCAGCGGTGTGTCGGGGGCGCAAGTGACGGGGGCCTTGTCCACCAGTTCGCCAAGCGGCTTGTCCAGCGACTGCGCGGTCATCGAATGCGAGGCGTAGGCGGCCTGCAAGGCCTTGCGCGAGAGTTCCAGAAACTTGGTGGTCCGCAGGTTGAGAAACTCGGCAAAGGCCGGGCTGCGTTGCGCCAGAGCCTGCATGTGCGCGACCGGCAGGGCCAGCACGAAGGTGTCGCCACTGGCACGGTAGGATGCCGTCACGGCGCGCCCTGCCAGGGCCGCGCTCACCGGAAACAGATCACCGGCTTCATACTCGAATGCACCCCCCATTTGCTCGGCCAGCCCCTTAGTGCCGGTGACGGCCCCCTGGCGGATATAGAAAAGCTGTGACACCACGCCGGAGGCGGGCTCCAGGAGCGTTTCGTCGGGCGCAAAGTAGAGCTGCTGGGCGTGGGAAAGGAAGAAGTCCACATCCTGCGGTGCCATCTGGGCAAAGGGCGGGTGCGGCAGGAGTTCCTGCCGGAAGTTGGCAAACAGGCTGCCAGAAGGACTTGAATCCGGGCTTCGAGGCGAGGGATTGACGGCATGTTGAGACATGGAGCCAGTCTAGCCTTTGACGACCCGGCCACAACGCCCTGCCGGCGATTACGGCCGGAACCCGGGAACAATGAAGCGATAGGACTTTCCCTAGGTGGCGCCTTACAACCGGCCATTTTTTGCAATGCAAAAAAATGGTCAAGGGTTTCCGTGAATTTTGTAAGACTTCGTTCAGGCAGGAGTCAGGATTCGGTCAGACGAGGTCACGACATTGCAGCCACTACGTAGTTTCGCGTGGGAAAGAATCCAAACAGATGTTGTTGCTTGTCGTCATTTTGAAGAGCCTGATCGAGTTGTCGCTGATGTTCATCATCGGGCGCTTTCTGCTGGGTTTGCTGGCCGGCGCCAAGCGCAGCACGAACGTTTTCTGGCAACTGCTCGACGTTGCCGCCAAGCCGGTCCTGTGGATCACCCGGCGGGTCAGCCCGAAGCTGATTCTGGACCAGCACATTCCCCTGGCAGCTGCCAGCTGGTTGTTGATTGCCTGGGTGCTGGTGGTGAAAGTGAAGATTGATCTTTGCCTGCAAATGGGAGCTGCCGCATGTCAGTGAATCCGGGTCAGGGCCATGCTGTGGGGGCGCCCACGCTGGGACGGTTCGAGCGTTTCCTGCTGGTCTGGAAAGCCAAGATCCTGTTGCTGTTCGGGCTGCAGGCGCGCGCCAATGAGGTCTTCGAGGACATTCTTCGTCGCTCGCCGCAGGACGTCTATGCGCTCAACAGCCTGGGCTACGCGGCCTTGCAGCGGGGCGAATCGGGGACTGCTTACCGGTATTTTGAACAGGTGCGCAACCTGAGCCCGCAGTTGTCCAACGCCCATTTCAATCTGGCCTTCGTGGCCGAGTCGCTGGGTCGCCTGGACGAGGCCGAGCAGGGCTTTCGCGCGGCTCTGGCGATCGAGGAAAAGATGGACCGGGCCTGGTATGGCCTGGGTCTGGTGCTGGTGCGTCAGGGCCGTTTGCCGGAAGCCCTGGCTGCCCTCAAGCGAAACACAAGCCTGCAACCGATGAGCCCCTTTGGCTGGTACCAGATGGCGCGGGTGCACGTGGAGTTGCAGCAACCCGACGAGGCCAAGGCGGTGATCCGGCACCTCAAAGGCTTCGAGCCCAAGGTGGCGGCACAGCTCGAGCGTGAAACCGGCCTGCGACCGGTGTAAGGCGTATTTCAACAGGGTTTTGTTGGTGAGTGGTGGTGGCCCATTTCAAGCCGCGCCGGCCTGACAAGGCTGATTCGGTTCGGGATGGTTCTTTTTAACAATGAGGAGCAAGCGATGCAACTGACAGCAAAGCACCAGGAGTACTGGCGCAAAAACCTGCGAATAACCGGGATCCTTCTGGGCATCTGGTTTCTCGTGACCTTCGTCCTGGTGTATTTCGCCAAGGCCCTGACCTTCAAATTCTTCGGCTGGCCATTCTCGTTCTGGGTGGCTGCCCAGGGTGCGCTGGTGGTGTACTGCCTGATCATCTGGTACTACGCGCGCTACATGAACAACCTTGACAACGAATACGGCGTGGCCGAAGGAGAAGAATAATGGGCATGTTCGGCGGTGCTGCAAATCAGTCGCAAAGCGACTTCAAGAAGGGCCTGAACAAGGTCTACACCTGGTACACAGGGGGCTTCATTGCCTTCGTGATCATCGTCGCCATTCTGGAGCAGATGGGCCTGTCCCGCGCCTGGATCGGCTACCTGTTCCTGGCGGCCACGGTGCTGCTCTATGCCGGTATCGGCGTCATGAGCCGGACCAGCGACGCGGCCGAATACTATGTGGCCGGGCGCCGTGTGCCCGCCATGTACAACGGCATGGCGACCGGGGCAGACTGGATGTCGGCGGCGTCCTTCATCGGCATGGCCGGCACGCTGTACCTGACCGGCTTTGGCGGCCTGGCCTTCATTCTGGGCTGGACCGGTGGCTACTGTCTGGTGGCGCTGTTCCTCGCGCCCTACCTGCGCAAGTTCGGCCAGTTCACGATCCCCGACTTCCTGGGGGCACGTTTTGAGGGCAATCTGCCGCGCATCATCGGGGTTTTCGGCGCCATCCTCTGCTCGTTCACCTATGTGGTGGCGCAGGTTTATGGCGTCGGCTTGATCACCACGCGCCTGACCGGTCTGGCCTTCGAGGTCGGTATCTTTGCCGGCCTGGCCGGCATTCTGGTCTGCTCGTTCCTGGGCGGCATGCGTGCGGTGACCTGGACCCAGGTGGCCCAGTACGTGATCCTGATCATTGCGTACCTGCTGCCGGTGGTCTGGCTGTCGGTCAAGCACACCGGTGTGCCGATTCCCCAGGCGGTTTACGGCTTCACCCTGGAGAAGGTCACGGCCAAGGAAGAACTGCTGATCAAGGACCCCAAGGAGCTGGAAGTTCGCGGCATCTTCAAGGCGCGCTCCGACGCGGCGGTCGAGAAGCTCAAGGACGTGCCTGCTGCCATGGCCGCTGACAAGGCCGCTGCGCAGAAGAAGGTGGACGACCTGAAGGCGGCCAATGGCCCGGTCGCCGAGATCAAGGCGGCCGAAGCTGCCCTGGCCGCGCTGCCCAAGGATGAAACCGCGGCCAAGGCCGCCTACACGGCGGCGCGGGTCAGCAATGCGGCCCGTTCTGCGCCACCGATCCGCCATGCCACGCCTTTCCCGGGCAAGGACGAGGCGGCCAGCGACATCTCGCGCAAGAACTTCCTGGCACTGGTGTTCTGCCTGATGATCGGCACGGCGGCCCTGCCCCACATCCTGATGCGCTACTACACCACGCCGTCAGTGAAGGAAGCCCGTGAATCGGTGAGCTGGTCGTTGTTCTTCATCTTCCTGCTCTACTTCACGGCCCCGGCCCTGGCGGTGCTGGCCAAGTTCGAGGTCTACACGGTTCTGGTGGGGACGCCGTTTGACCAGCTGCCGGGCTGGATCGCACGGTGGGCAGCGGTCGACTCGACCCTGTTGTCCGTGGTGGACGTCAACAAGGACGGCATCCTGCAACTGGCTGAGCTCTCCATCGGCGGCGACATCATCGTGCTGGCGACGCCGGAAATTGGCGGCCTGCCTTACGTGGTGTCCGGCATGGTCGCCGCAGGCGGTCTGGCGGCGGCGCTGTCCACGGCCGACGGCCTGCTGCTGACGATCGCCAACGCGCTGTCGCACGACCTGTACTACAAGATCCTGGACCCGAATGCCTCCACCGCGCGTCGTGTGATGGTCTCCAAGATGCTGCTGCTGGTGGTGGCCCTGGCTGCGGCCTACGTGGCGGCGCAGAAACCGGCGGACATCCTGTTCCTGGTGTCTGCGGCGTTCTCGTTTGCGGCGGCCACGTTCTTCCCGCCACTTACGCTGGGCATTTTCTGGAAGCGTGCCAACAAGTGGGGTGCGTCGCTGGGCATGATCGCCGGCCTGGGCGTCACCTTCTACTACATGGTGACCACCCAGCCCTGGCTCTACAAGCTGACGCACGGCGGTGCCGCGTTGACCCCGGAGGTCCTCAAGGCCAATACCTGGTGGGACATTGCGCCGATTTCGGCCGGCCTGTTCGGCGTGCCGGTGGGCTTTGCGGTGATCATCATCGTGTCGCTGCTGACCAAGGCGCCGGGCAAGGAGATTCAGGAACTGGTGGAGCATGTGCGCTTCCCCAGCCTGGACGGAAAGGTCTCAGCCGGCAGCGCAGCGCACTAAGGGCTGACTGACAACAAAACCCCCCGTCACCTCAGGTGACGGGGGGTTTTCTTATGTGCCTGCGTGGCGGTGTTGTTGGCCGCGACGCAGCGATGTGACTTGGGGCGGCCTCAGGCCTTGAGCGCCGCCGCGACGAATTCGGCAGCCTTGGCTTCGGAGCGCATGCCGGCGACCACCCGCCTGATTTCCAGAACACGGGCAGTGAACTGGTCAATGCTCTTGCACTTTTCGAGCTGCAGGCACAGCGGCTCGCTGCCAGGCCCGAGCAGGTTTTCCAGCAACCGGGTCGCGCGGCGGATGGCGTCCGGCAGCGCCGCTTCAGTCAGGGCGCCGGCCACTTGTTTCCGCCGCAGCTGCAGGCGCCGACGCCGGCGACGGCGCCTGGGCGGGCGGAGGCGGCGGCGCATTGACGATCTCGACGTAGCCAGAGTCCAGCAATTCACCCAGGACCTGTCGCGCCTCATCGGGGTTGGGCAGCGATTTGACCAGCGCTCCGACGGGCTTTGCGCCATCGACCAGGATCAGCAGCATGCGATGTTTCTGCCCCATGGCCCGATCCCTGACCTTGATGGCGTTGACACCGGACTCGGTCTTGCGCAGCAAATAAGTCAGAGCCAGATCAGTCATTTTTTCCTCCAGATGCTGGCAGGCCAGCTGAGTCGCCGGCCACCGCTACGGTTTCAAGAGCCTTTGTTGCTCTGCATTCTATTCAATCCCCCCTGTCTGGCGATGTTGCGGGCCTGTTTTGCCGTAAACAGGCTTGCAAAGGCTGAGGCCTGATTGTCCGAGTGTCTTGAAAACGACACTGTTCCGCGTAGGGTGACGGCTGGCAAGCGCTGTCTACGTCGCCCGGTCAGACGCTGATCACCGCGCCGACGGGGTTTCATGTGAGGCAGAATAAGTGTCAGGCCCTGGTGGGCGACGGACGCAAGGGGGTGAAACGAACATGAAATATGTCAAGACCGAGGCTGGCCAGCGGGCCCTCAAGGAGCGCTCGCAACAGCTGACCTCGCGCCAAAGGTCGGCGATGATCCTGTTCGACGGCAAGAAGACGGTTGACCAGGTGCTCGCCGCGACGGCGGACCTCGGTGTCGTCTCGATCGACATTGATCATCTCCTGGCGCTGGGGTATCTCTGCGTTGCCGAGGGTCCTGTGCCGCCTGTGGGTCTGCCAGCGGTGACATCGGCTGCAATTCCGGCGGTGGAGGCGCCAGCCCTCAACAAGTCCGAACGCTTCGTCTTGGCCTGGCCCATTGCCATTCGCCTGGCCGGCACCTTGGGGCTGCGCGGCTACCTTCTCAAGCGCGCGGTGGAAGCAGCGGCCGGGTACGACGACCTGGTGGCACTGCTGCCAAAGATCACCGACGCCGTGGGGACGGAAAAGGCCCGCGAACTGAGAAAAGCACTTCGGGTCTGAGCGCTTTCGAGTGCGGCCAGCACTTTCCGGGTGCGTCGGGCGGCGGAACCCGACGCCGATGTCCCCATGGCGCACTTTGCCCGCCTTCCCTCCTAGAATCTTTGGCCTCCTTCCAGAAAGTACCCCCGAATGACCCAGGGAACCATCCGCATCCGCGGTGCGCGCCAGCACAACCTCAAGAATCTTGACCTGGACATCCGCACCGGGGAACTGACCGTGGTCACAGGGCCCAGTGGCTCCGGCAAGTCGAGCCTGGTCTTTGACACCTTGTACGCCGAGGGTCAGCGCCGCTACGTGGAAACCTTTTCGGCCTATGCACGCCAGTTCCTGGACCGCATGGACAAGCCGGCCGTCGACAAGGTCGAAGGTGTGCCGCCGGCGATTGCCATCGACCAGA
This sequence comes from uncultured beta proteobacterium, assembly GCA_963726365.1. GTDB lineage: Bacteria > Pseudomonadota > Gammaproteobacteria > Burkholderiales > Burkholderiaceae_C > JAABQG01. The sequence continues at coordinate 61,524 of CAVSCI010000021.1, forward strand.
CCAATCCGGTGCGCAGCTCCCGTTCCACGGTGGGCACCATGACCGAACTGAACGACCACCTGAAGCTGCTGTTCGCGCGGGCCGGGCAGCTGTTCGACCGGCAGACCGCGCAGCCGGTGCGGCACGACTCGCCCGAGACTATCTACGCCGAGTTGCTGCAACGCGCGCTGGGCAGCGGCGACCTCCGTCTGGCGGTGACGTTTCCGGTGGAGTTGCCAGCCAACACCAGCGCGGCCGAGGTCGAGCAGTGGCTGTCGGCCAGCGGCTTCACCAAGGTCCAGGCCGAACGCGAGGTGGCGACGCCGACCGGGCCGCGCAAAGTGCTGGACGTGGTCGCCGACCGCTTCCGGATCGGTAACGTGGAGAAGGCGCGCGTGGTCGAGGCGATCGAGGTCGCGCTCAAGCGGGGCGCAGGGCGGCTCAACGTCTACAGGCTGCAGGATGAGGTGAGCCGCCCCGACGCCGGGCCGCCCCAAGGCGGGGCAGCCTCCTCGGAGGGCAGCGAATTGCACGAAGTGAAGAGCGTGGGGGCGTATGACCTCTGGCGCTTCTCCACCGGCCTGCACTGCCCCGACAGCGACCTGCGCTACACCGACCCGATTCCCTCGGCCTTCTCGTTCAATTCGGCGGTGGGCGCGTGCGAAACCTGCCGTGGTTTTGGCCGCGTGATCGGCGTGGACTACGGCCTGGTGATTCCGAACGACAAGCTGACTCTTCGTGCGGGCGCCATCAAGCCCATGCAGACGCCGGCGTGGAAGGAGGCGCAGGACGATCTGATGCGCCATGCCGAAACGGCCGGCATCCCGCGCGACACACCCTGGAACAAGCTCACGCCCGAGCAGCAGGGCTGGGTGATCAACGGCTCGCCCCACTGGAACGGCAAGTGGAACCAGCACTGGTTCGGCATCAAGCGCTTCTTTGAGTATCTGGAAAGCAAGTCCTACAAGATGCACATCCGCGTGCTGCTGTCCAAGTACCGCAGCTACACGCCTTGCGGCACCTGTGGCGGTGCGCGCCTGAAGACCGAGAGCCTGCTCTGGCGCATCGGCTCGAAAGAGGACGCCGACGCGGTGATGGCGCCGTCGCAGCCGCTTCATGCCGGCAGGTGTGAGCTGGACGCGCGCGCAACTCGAAGCCCTGCCGGGTCTGTGCCTGCACGACCTGATGCTGATGCCGCTGGACCGGCTGCGCCGCTTCTTCGAATCGATGACCCAGACGCCGCGTGTCGCGGCCAACGAGGGCGAGACCCAGGCGCTGAAACTGCTGTTCGAGGAAATCACCACCCGCCTCAAGTACCTGTGCGATGTCGGCATCGGCTACCTCACGCTGGACCGCCAGAGCCGCACCCTCAGCGGGCGGCGAGGTGCAGCGCATCAACCTGACCACGGCCCTCGGCACCTCGCTGGTCAACACCCTGTTCGTGCTGGACGAGCCCAGCATCGGCCTGCACCCGCGCGACATGCACCGCATCATCAAGGCCATGCAGCGCCTGCGCGACGCCGGCAACACGCTGGTGGTGGTGGAGCACGACCCGGCCGTGATGCTGGCCGCCGACCGCATGATCGACATGGGCCCCGGCCCCGGCGAGCGCGGCGGGCAGATCGTGTTTGACGGCACCACCGACGCGCTGCGCAGTGCCGACACGCTGACCGGCGCCTACCTGGGCGGGCGCAAGCAGGTCGGCATGGGCTTCAAGCGCATGGTGACCGACCACACGCCACGCCTCATCCTTGAAGGCGTGCGCGAGCACAACCTGAAGAACGTCACCGCCGAAATCCCGTTGCAGCGGCTGGTCTGCGTGACCGGTGTCAGCGGCTCGGGCAAGTCCAGCCTGATCCAGGACGTGCTGGCCCCGGCGCTGCTGCGCCATTTCGGCAAGGCGACGGAATCCGCCAGGCGCGCACGACCGCCTGCTGGGGGCGGACCACCTGAGCGAAGCCGTGTTCGTGGACCAGTCGCCCATCGGCAAGACGGCGCGCTCCAACCCGGCGAGCTATGTCGGCGCCTGGGACGCGGTGCGCGAGATCTTTGCCACCGCGCCGCTGTCGCGCCAGCGCGGCTACACCGCCAGCAAGTTCAGCTTCAACAGCGGCGACGGGCGCTGTCCGACCTGCGGCGGCTCCGGCTTCGAGCATGTGGAGATGCAGTTCCTGAGCGACGTGTACCTGCGCTGCCCGGACTGCAACGGCCAGCGTTACCGGCCCGAGATTCTGGAAATCACCATCGAACGCCAGCCGCTCGGCGCGATCCATCCGCGCGCCATGAACGTGGCCGACGTGCTGGACCTGACCGTCAGCGAGGCCGCCGCCGTCTTTGCCCACGACCGCGACGTCATCCGCGCCTTGCAGCCCATCGTCGACGTGGGGCTGGAGTACGTCAAGCTGGGCCAGCCGGTGCCCACGCTGTCGGGCGGCGAGGCGCAGCGCCTGAAGCTGGCAGGTTTCCTGGCCGAGGCGGCGCGCAGCGGTTCGAAAGGCGCCAGCGCCAGCCGACAGCCGCTGGCGCGCAAGGGCACGTTGTTCCTTTTCGACGAGCCCACCACCGGCCTGCACTTCGACGACATCGCCAAGCTCATGCGCGCGCTGCGCAAGCTGCTGGATGCCGGCCATTCGCTGGTGGTGATCGAGCACAACCTCGACGTGATCCGCGCCAGCGACTGGCTGATCGACCTCGGCCCCGAAGGCGGTGACGCGGGCGGCCTGATCGTCGCGCAGGGCACGCCCGAGGACGTGCGCCTGCATGCCACCTCGCACACGGGCAAGGCGCTGCGCGACTACGACAGTTCGCTGGGGCTCGGCAGTCATCGCGTCGAAGAGCGCGCCGGGTGGGATCCGGCGTCACTGCGCGGTCATGCGCCGCGACGAACCGCCCAACGCGATCCAGATCATCAACGCCCGCGAACACAACCTCAAGTCCTGAGCGTCAACATTCCGCGCGGCAAGTTCAGCGTGGTCACGGGCGTCAGCGGCTCGGGCAAGTCCACGCTGGCCTTCGACATCCTGTTCAACGAAGGCCAGCGCCGCTACCTGGAGAGCCTGAACGCCTACGCGCGCAGCATCGTGCAGCCGGCGGGCCGGCCCGAGGTGGATGCGGTCTATGGCATTCCGCCCACGGTGGCGATCGAGCAGCGCCTGTCGCGCGGCGGGCGCAAGAGCACGGTCGGCACCACCACCGAGGTCTGGCATTTCCTGCGCCTGCTCTATGTGAAGCTCGGCGTGCAGCACTGCATCCACGACGGCGCGGCGGTGCAGCCGCAGACGCCCGAGCGCATCGCGGCGCAGCTGATGACGCAGTTCCGCGGCCAGCACATCGGGCTGCTGGCGCCGCTGGTCATGAACCGCAAGGGCGTCTACACCGAGCTGGCCGACTGGGCCCGCCCGCGCGGCTACACCCACCTGCGCGTGGACGGCAACTTCCTGCCGACCACCGGCTTTCCGCGCATCGACCGCTTCAAGGAACACACCATCGAGCTGCCGGTGCTTGAGCCTGGACATGCAAGCCCGAGAACGAGACGCTGCTGCGCGACGCACTGGCCCGCGCGCTGGAGCATGGCAAGGGCGTGGTCCATGTGCTGAGCGACCTGACCGGCCTGCGCGCCGCGATGATCGCCGGCACGCCGACGGCCGGCATCGGCAAGTTGCTGGCGTTCTCCACCCAGCGCGCCTGCCCGGTGTGCAGCACCAGTTACGCCGAACTCGACCCGCGCCTGTTCTCCTACAACAGCAAGCACGGCTGGTGCCCCGACTGCGTGGGCACGGGCGTGAGGCTCACCAAGGAGCAGCGCAAGGTGTTCGACGACTCGGTGCGCGACGACGACCACAAGGGCCGCGAGCAGACCTTCGCCGAGCCCGAGGCGGAGGACGTGACCGACGCCGCCTGCCCGACCTGCCAGGGCACGCGGCTGAACGCCACGGCGCGGGCCGTGCGGTTTGGCGCCGTGGCGACCACAGGTGTCGCCGGCATCGGCATCACCGACCTGGCGCGCCTGGCCGTGACCGACATCCGCCAGTGGGTCGAGGCGCTGGCGCTGACCGGCCGCGACAGCGAGATTGCGCGCGACCTGGTGCCCGAGATCAAGAGCCGCCTCGAATTCCTGGAAGAAGTCGGTCTGGGCTACCTCACGCTGGACCGCGGCGCGCCCACGCTCAGCGGTGGCGAGGCCCAGCGCATCCGCCTGGCCGCGCAGCTCGGCAGCAACCTGCAAGGCGTGTGCTACGTGCTCGACGAGCCCACCATCGGCCTGCACGCGCGCGACAACCAGATCCTGCTGAACGCGCTGAAGACGCTGAGCGACAAGGGCAACACGCTGGTGGTGGTGGAGCACGATGAAGACACCATCCGCCGCGCCGACCACATCATCGACATCGGCCCCAGCGCCGGCAAGCGCGGCGGGCGGCTGGTGGCCGAGGGTAGCGTGAAGGACATCACCGACGCCGGCGACTCCCAGACCGGGCGCTATCTGCTGCACGCCATGAAGCACCCGTTGCAGGCGCGCCGGCCAGTTGGAGCGGCGCTTTCGAATGGACCGGCTCCGGATCCCGGGGTGGTGGAGACTCGCGATGCAGTGAAATTGGGGTCGGATCCCAATTTCGCCCCAAGACCGTCCAAGAAAGCCGCTGCGTTATCGAAATTGGGCTCTGACCCCAATTTCACGGGCCACGAAGTCCAGGCTTGGATCACCGTCACCGGTGCCACCCTGCACAACCTGCAAAACGTCGACGCCGCCGTCCCCCTCCAGCGCCTGGTCGCCGTCACCGGCGTGTCCGGCTCCGGCAAATCCACGCTGGCGCGCGACGTGCTGCTGGCCAGCGTGCAGGCGCTGGTGACGCAGCGCGCCACCAAGGCCGGCCGCGATGCGATGGCGGCAGGGCAGTTCCCCGCGCTGACCGGCTGCAGCGGCCTGACCGGCTTCGAGTCCATCGACCGCGTGCTCGAAGTGGACCAGACGCCCATCGGCAAGACGCCGCGCAGCTGCCCCGCCACCTACATCGGCTTCTGGGACACCATCCGCAAGCTGTTTGCGGAGACCCTGGAGGCCAAGGCGCGTGGCTACGCGGCGGGGCGCTTCTCTTTCAATACCGGCGAGGGGCGCTGCCCCAGCTGCGAAGGGCAGGGCATCCGCACCATCGCCATGAGCTTCCTGCCCGACGTGAAGGTGCTCTGCGAAACCTGCCACGGCGCGCGCTTCAACCCCGAGACGCTGGCGGTGACCTGGCGCGGCAAGAGCATCGGCGACATCCTGCAGATGGAGGTCGACGAAGCGGTCGACTTCTTCGCTTCCATGCCCAATATCAGCCACCCGCTGCAACTGCTGAAAGACGTGGGCCTGGGCTACCTGACGCTGGGCCAGCCGTCGCCCACGCTCTCGGGTGGCGAAGCGCAGCGCATCAAGCTCGTCACCGAACTGTCCAAGGTGCGCGACGACATCGAGCCGGCGCGGCCAGAAAGCCCCGCACACCCTCTACGTGCTGGACGAGCCGACCGTCGGCCTGCACATGGCCGACGTGGACAAGCTGATCCGCGTGCTGCACCGCCTGGTCGATGGCGGCCACAGCGTGGTGGTGATCGAGCACGACCTGGACGTGATCGCCGAGGCCGACTGGATCATCGACCTCGGCCCCGAGGGCGGCCGGGCAGGTGGCCGCATCGTGGCCGCCGCGACGCCGGAAGACGTGGTGCGCTCGGGCACACACACCGGGGTGGCGCTGGCGCCGGTACTGGCCCGGGGGTGATGAAACTCCTGTATCAATAGCAGTAAGCGTCCACTCCATGCTGGGAAAGGACTGTTTCTTATCAGAATCAGGGCGTGGAACATGGGTGACAGGCTGTCAGGGCTTTCCAGATGGCTTTCGAGCCCGGGTTCCGGTTGAATAGGGTCCACGTCACCCATTCGATCAGGAGAAACCCATGAAACGCCGCCACCTCGTCCAGCTCGCCGCCGCCACGTTGGCCGCACCTGCCTTCACGGCCAGTGCCCAAGCCTTCCCGACCAAACCGATCAAGCTGATCATTGCCTTTCCCGCAGGGGGGCCGACCGACATCACCATGCGCGCGTTGGCCGACAGCGCCAGCAAGATCCTGGGCCAGCCGGTCATCGTCGAGAACAAGCCCGGCGCGGGCGGCACGCTGCCGGCGCAGGCGCTGCAGACCGCCCCGGCGGACGGCTACACCCTGGCGCAGATTCCGCTGGGCGTGTTTCGCCTGCCTTACACCACCAAGATCAACTGGGACCCGGTGAAGGACATCACCTACGTGCTCAACGTCACCGGGTACGCCTTCGGCCTGGTGGTTCCGGCCGATTCCCAACTGAAGACCTGGACGCATTTTGTCGCCTGGGCCAAGGCCAACCCGGGCAAGCTGACCTACGGCTCCACCGGCACCATGACCAGCCCGCACCTGACGATGGAGCTGATCGCGCAGAAGCTGAATCTGGAACTGCTGCACGTGCCCTACAAGGGCAGCGCCGACCTGATGCAGTCCATCCTGGGGGGCAACATCATGGCGGCGGCCGACTCCACCGGCTTCGCGCCGCAGGTCGAGGCCGGCAAGCTGCGCGTGCTCAACACCTGGGGCGCCGAGCGGCTGGCCAAGTTCCCGGACGCGCCCACGCTCAAGGAACTGGGGCTGGACCTGGTGCAGAACTCCCCCTTCGGGATCGGGGCCCCGAAGGGCACGCCGCCGGCGGTGGTCAAGCGCCTGCACGACGCCTTCAAGCAGGCCATGGAGCAGGAGAGCTACATCACCGCGCTCAAGCGCTACGACATGGTGCCCATGTACATGAGCAGCGCCCAGTACCAGAAGTTCGCGCAGGACACTTTCGTGAAGGAAAAGGCGCTGGTCGAGAAGCTGGGGCTGGCCAAGCCGCAGTGACGCCTGCCGGGGCCTATGCGGCCGTCAGCGCCGGGCAGCGGTCAGCAGCAGCTCGTTCGGTCCCGCCCAGCCTGTTGCTGTGGTGAATGCGCCCAGGCGCTCCTCAATCTCGACCCAGGCGGCATTTGCGGCAGTGGGGTCCAGATTGCCCAGAATCTGCTGGATGGGACTTGCGGAGGCGCGGACGAAATCGATGTAATGCTTCGCCGATGGCAAGTGAAACGGGGCCTCGATCACCGTGCTTGCGACATCCTTGAAGCCCGCGCCGCGGAACAGTTCGTCGGCCAGACCGGGCTTGCCCAGGCTCAGCAGGCCACCGGGCTGGAACGGATCGCGCGGCGGCAATCCGGCATGTTTGAGCGCGGTGGACATCAGTATCGTGATGCACGGGTTTTTTTCCGGTCTGGAAAATACCATCGTGCAGACCCCGCCACCCGGACGCACAGCCCGGTACATTTCGCGCAGGCCCTCCAGCGGGTGGGGAAAGAGCATCAGCCCGAGCCGGCACACGGCGGCGTCGAAGCTCTCCGACTCGACCGGCAGGCATTCGCCGTCGGCCACACGCGTCTCCACATTCGTCAGGCCGGCGCGCCCGGCGTTGTCCCTGGCCAGCGCCAGGATGGCGGGTGAGAGGTCGGTTGCCAGCACGAAGCCCTCCAGACCGACCTTTTGCGCAATGTCCAGCGTCTGGTCGCCAGCGCCAGCGGCCACGTCAAGCACGCGCGAACCTGTGCCGATGCCTGCCATCTGCAGCATGGCACCGGTGGCGCCGCTGAGCCAGGCCCGAATCTGGGGGGTGTGCACATTCCAGCCTCCGGCTGACTGGTCCCATTGGTCTCGAATGGCGGCCTTGAGAATTGCAGGGTCAGTGGTGTGGGCTGTCAACATGGGAGGCTCCTTCTGGCATGAAATCCCGGGCTGGGGTGGTCGAAGTCTAGGCACCGGGGTCAGTCGGCGATAGCCGCAGACTCGCATAATGGGGCAGCACAAATGCATAACCTGGTGATGTTCGACTGGAACGATCTCAAGTACCTGCTGGCCGTCGCGCGTCACGGCAGCACCACTGCGGCGAGCCGCGCGCTGCAGGTCAACCAGTCCACCGTGCAACGACGGCTTCTCGAGCTCGAACGGCGCATCGGACAGCCGCTGGTGAAGCGTCACCCATCGGGGTACCGTCTCACGGCGTTCGGTGAGCAGTTGTTGCCGCAGGCTCAAGGTGTCGAGGAGGCGGTGCTGGCCCTGACGCAGCAGGTTGAAACCTTCCGGCGTGAGGTCAGTGGCGTGGTCCGGGTGACCTGCCCCGAGCCCCTGGTCTACAGGATCACGAACTCCACCTTGCTGGATCGCTTCCATGCCCGTTTCCCCAGGCTCCAGGTCGAATTCATGATGAGCGACAAGTATCTGGACCTGAAGAAGGGGGAGGCGGACATCGCCCTGCGCTCGGGCGATACGGAGGATGACGAACTGGTCGGGCGCAAGATCGGCGATTCGCTGTGGGCCGTCTACGCCAGCCACAAGTACATCGCGCGCCACGGCCAGCCGAACCGGATTGAGGAACTTGGGCAGCACGAATGGGTCGGTTTCGATGAGGCCATGGCCAACCACCGCGCGTCTCAATGGTTGCGGCAAGTGGCGCCACAGGCGCATGTCGTCGCCCGAAGCAACAGCGTGCTGGGGCTGGTCTATTCGGTGAAGTCGGGCGTGGGCCTGGCGCCGTTGCCGACAGCGCTCGGCGACGCGGAGCCTGATCTCGTCCGGGTGCTGGGTCCCATCCCCGAACTCACGCGGATCTGGCGCGTGCTCGCCATGCCGGACCTGCGGCATACGCCGCGCGTCTCGGCGCTCTTCGATTTCATGGTCGATGAGATCGAAGCGCTGCGGCCCATCCTCACAGGGTAGTCTCGCTACGAACCGGGATTGCGCCTGGCGCTGCGGACGGGCCGCTACGACCGCACCGCGAGGACTGACTGTGCCAACTCGGCAAAACCCGCGCCGCGTTCGCCGGGCGTCACGTAGCGCGGCAAATGTGTCAGTTCGCGCTCGAAGCGCCGGATGTTCGCAACGCCCACGCTGTGCGGGAAATGCTCAAACATCAACTGGTCGTTGGTCGAATCGCCGACGTAGACCCAGCGGTCGATCTCGGCGCCGAGGTCGCGGCCGAACAGCTTTCGCACAATCCATCGCGCGCCGTCCCACTTGTTGTGCGCGCCGAACCAGCCGTTGATGTGGATGCTGCTGACGGTGGCGGTCATGCCCTCGCTGCGAAGGATGGCCACGACTTGCGCAATGGTGGCGGGCGGCAGGTGGGTGAACTCGCTATGGTCGATGGCAATGTCGGTCTCGCGGCCCGGCGAATCCTGCGCCAGCAACGTACCGGGCACCTCGCGCAGCACGCGCGCCGCCACCTGCTGCATGCGGGCGAACTGTGCAGCCCGTGTGGCCGCGTCCTGTTGGTATATTTTTGATAGCGAACTGTGACCATTCGACGCTGGGAAATGGCCGTTTTTCTTTAAAATCAGCGCCGTGGAACCGTTTTCAGCCACGATGGCGTCCACTGGCCAGCTCCGGGCGAAGGGTTCGCTCCAGCCAACCGGCCGGCCGGTGATCGGGATGACGTGCAGGCCGGCAGCCTTCAAGGCGCCAAGCGCCGCCAGCGCATCCGGCGTGATCGCGCCCTCGGTGGTCAGCGTGTCGTCGATGTCGGTGAAGACGCCGACGAGCTGGCGGCGGTCTTCGAGGGGCCAGTCGGACAGGGGCTGCATGGAGTGTGTGCAGGGATGGATCCCGGGTTCCCGGATCAAGTCCGGGACAGGCTCAACCCGGGATGACAAGTTTCTAGCCAGCGCTGCCCAGCGCCAGCCCGGCATGCTCACGCAGCGGATGAAAATGGATCTTCGGGAAGCGCTCCTGTGCCAGCCGCACGTCGTAGGGCGAGGTGCACAGATAGGCCAGCGTGTTGGCCGCGTCCTGGGCCAGCCGGGTCGGGTAGGCGTTGGTGAACTCGCGCAGCTCGGCGGGCGAGTCGGCGGTGATCCATCGCGCGCCGGTGTACTGGCAGCCTTCGAGCCGCACGTCGCAGTCGTATTCGCCCTTCAGGCGATGCTGAACCACTTCGAACTGCAGCTGGCCCACCGCGCCCAGCAGCATCGGGCCGCCCATCTCAGGCCGGAAGACCTGGATCGCGCCTTCCTCCCCGAGCTGCTCCAGACCGGTCTGCAACTGCTTGGTGCGCAGCGGGTTCTTCAGAATCACCGTCATGAACAGCTCGGGCGCGAAGAAGGGCAGGCCGGTGAACTGCAGGCTGGCGCCGTCGGTGATGGTGTCGCCGAGCTGGACGCCGCCGTGCGTGGTGAAGCCGATGATGTCGCCCGCGTAGGCCTCTTCAACCGCCTCGCGGCGCTGCGACATGAAGGTGACGACGGACGTGGGGCGCAGCTCCTTGGCGGTGCGCTGCACCTTGAGCTTCATGCCCGGCGTGTATTTGCCTGAGGCCACGCGCACGAAGGCGATGCGGTCGCGGTGATTGGCGTCCATGTTGGCCTGCACCTTGAACACCACGCCGGAAAAACCCGGGTCGTCGGGGAGCACGGTTTTCTCCACGGGCTGCTTGTTGATGACCAGCGAGCTCTTGCGAGGGCCGGGCGAGGGGGCCAGGTCCACCAGCGCGTCCAGCACCTCCATCACGCCGAAGTTGTTCACGCCCGAGCCAAAGAACACCGGCGTCTGCTTGCCAGCCAGGAAGGCCTCGCGGTCGAAAGCCGGCGAGGCGCCCGTGGCCAGTTCCATGCTTTCCATCGCGGTGTCCCAGTCGTGCCCGAAGCGTGCCTGGAGCACGGCGGGGTCGGTCAGCGGCATCGTTTCGAAGTCCTGCGGGCGGCGCTCCTTGCCGCCGTCGAACACCGTCATGGCCTGGGTGCGCAGGTTGACGATGCCGCCGAAGGTCTTGCCCTGGCCGACGGGCCAGGTCATGGGCACGCAGGGCATGCCGAGTTCGCGCTCCACCTCGTCGAGGATGTCCAGCGGGTCGCGCACCTCGCGGTCCATCTTGTTGACGAAGGTGATGATGGGCGTGTCGCGCTGGCGGCAGACCTCGATCAGCCGGCGCGTCTGCGCCTCCACGCCGTTGGCCGCGTCGATCACCATCAGTGCCGAGTCCACGGCGGTCAGCACGCGGTAGGTGTCCTCGCTGAAGTCCTTGTGGCCGGGCGTGTCGAGCAGGTTGATGACGTGCTCGCGGTACAGCATCTGCATCACCGACGAGGCCACCGAGATGCCGCGCTGCTTCTCGATCTCCATCCAGTCGGAGGTGGCGTGGCGCGTGGCCTTGCGCGCTTTCACCGAGCCGGCGATCTGGATCGCGCCCGAGAACAGCAGCAGCTTTTCCGTCAGCGTCGTTTTACCGGCATCGGGGTGGGAAATGATGGCAAAGGTCCGGCGGCGCCGGGTTTCAGAGGCGAAGGACACGAGGGTTCCAGAAGGTGAGGGCGGGGCGGCGGACCCCTGGGCAGACAGACAAGACCGCCTTTCCTGCAAAGTCAGCAGCAGGCGGGCCATTGTGGGGATTTTACCGGTGCAGGCCATCGACCAGGCGCGTCCTTCTATAATTCACGGTTCCGAGGAGCGTTGCAGCGCCCCCAGCATCAGGCGGGGCGTGAGGCTCGGAACCCATCCATGCAACGACGCTCATCCACTGAACGTGTGTGGTGAGCCTTTTTTCTCCCCCTGTCAGTGGTTTTTCTAAACTTGTTTGGAGCAAACCATGAACGCCCGAATCGATTCTTCTCTTTTTACTGACTGCGCCATTGCCGATATTTCCCTGGCGGCCTGGGGCCGCAAGGAAATCCGCATCGCCGAGACCGAAATGCCCGGCCTGATGGCCATCCGCGAGGAATTCGCGCCGAAGCAATCGCTCAAGGGCGCGCGCATCACCGGCTCGCTGCACATGACGATCCAGACCGCCGTGCTGATCGAGACGCTGCAGGCGCTCGGCGCCGAGGTGCGCTGGGCCAGCTGCAACATCTATTCCACCCAGGACCACGCCGCCGCCGCGATTGCCGCCAGCGGCACGCCGGTATTCGCCATCAAGGGCGAGTCGCTGGCCGACTACTGGGACTACACCCACCGCATCTTCGACTTTGGCGCCGAAGGCACCGACGGCGAAGGCCCGAACATGATCCTGGACGACGGCGGCGACGCCACGCTGCTGATGCACCTGGGCAAGCGCGCCGAGAAGGACGCGTCGCTGATCGCCAACCCCTCCGGTGAAGAAGAAACCTGCCTGTTCGCCGCCATCAAGGCCAAGCTGGCGGTGGACCCGACCTGGTACAGCCGCAAGAGCGCCCAGATCCTCGGCGTGACCGAGGAAACCACCACCGGTGTGCACCGCCTGAAGGAAATGTCGGTCAAGGGCACGCTGATGTTCCGCGCCATCAACGTCAACGACTCGGTGACCAAGAGCAAGTTCGACAACCTCTACGGCTGCCGCGAGTCGCTGGTGGACGGCATCAAGCGCGCCACCGACGTGATGATCGCCGGCAAGGTCGCCTGCGTGGCAGGTTACGGGGATGTGGGCAAGGGCTCGGCCCAGGCCCTGCGCGCGCTGTCTGCCCAAGTCTGGGTGACCGAGATCGACCCGATCAATGCCCTGCAGGCGGCCATGGAAGGCTACCGCGTCGTGACCATGGACTACGCCGCCAGCCGTGCCGACATCTTCGTTACCGCCACCGGCAACAAGGGCGTGATCACCCATGCCCACATGGCCGCGATGAAGGACCAGGCCATCGTCTGCAACATCGGCCACTTCGACAACGAGATCGAGGTCGAGAAGCTGACCGATTGTCAGTGGGAAGAGATCAAGCCACAGGTGGACCACGTCATCTTCCCGGACGGCAAGAAAATCATCCTGCTGGCCAAGGGCCGGCTGGTGAACCTGGGTTGCGGCACCGGCCACCCGAGCTTCGTGATGTCGTCGAGCTTTGCCAACCAGACCATCGCCCAGATCGAGCTGTTCACGCACAGCGACGCCTACGATGTCGGCAAGGTCTACGTGCTGCCCAAGCACCTGGACGAAAAAGTGGCACGGCTGCACCTGAAGAAGGTCGGCGCGATGCTGACCGAACTCAGCGACGAGCAGGCCACTTACATCGGCGTGCCGAAGCAGGGTCCGTACAAGCCCGACAGCTACCGCTATTGAGGCCGGATGCGCATTGACCAGCTCCTGGGCGAACGCGGTCTGGCCACGTCACGCTCGCAGGCCCAGCGGCTGATTGCCGCTGGCGTGCGGTGGCGGCTCGACCGCGACGCGCCGTGGAAACATGTGGCCAAGAATGGCGACGAGGTGCCCGGTTCGGCGGAAGTCGAATTGCTGGACACATCCGAAGCGCGCTACGTGTCGCGGGGCGGGCTCAAGCTCGAAGGCGCGCTCAAGGCCACCGGGTTGCAGGTGACGGGGCTGCGCTGCCTGGACATTGGCCAGTCCACGGGCGGCTTCACCGACTGCCTGTTGCAGCACGGCGCGGCGCAGGTGACCGGCGTCGATGTGGGCTCGAACCAGGTGCACCCGAAGATCCGCGAAGATGACCGGGTCACCTGCATCGAAGGGGTCAATGCGCGCGAGCTGGATGCTTCTGACTTGATAGCTGACGAAGACCATCCAGCGCTGGACGAAGGCCATTTTCGTCCGGAATTTGACCTGGTGACCGGCGACCTGTCGTTTATCTCGCTCACTCTGGTTCTGCCGGCGCTGGTGCCCTTCCTCAAGGCCGACGGCACGCTGCTGATGCTGGTCAAGCCGCAGTTCGAGCTTCAGCCCGGGCAGGTGGGAAAGGGCGGGATTGTGAAAGACCCCGCGCTGTACGCAGTGGTTGAGCAGCGCATTCGCGATGCCTGCGCGGCGCTCGGGCTGGTGGTGCAGTCCTGGTTTGACAGCCCGATCGCCGGGGGTGACGGCAACCGCGAGTTTTTTGTCTGGGCCCGCAAGCCGGCAGCCAGTGAGATTCTGGGAAGCGAGACATGAATCTGCCTTTGAGTTTTGAATTTTTCCCGCCGAAGACGCCCGAGGGCGCCGAGAAGCTGCGCGGCGTGCGCCAGCAGCTTTACGCGCTGGCGCCGGAGTTCTGCTCGGTGACCTATGGCGCGGGCGGCTCCACGCAGGAAGGCACTTTCACGACGGTGCGCGAGATCCTTTCCGAAGGCGTGGCCGCGGCTTCGCATTTCTCTTGTGTGGGGGCGACCCGCGATACCGTGCGTGAACAACTGCAGGTCTTGAAGGCCATGGGCGTCAGGCGCCTGGTGGCGTTGCGCGGGGATCTGCCCAGCGGCTACGGGGCTGGCGGCGAATTCCCGTATGCGAGTGATCTGGTGGCCTTCATTCGCGCTGAAACCGGCGATGACTTCCGCATCGAGGTGGCCTGCTATCCCGAGATCCACCCCCAGGCGAAGTCGGCGGAGGCCGATCTGCAAGCCTTTGTGGCGAAGGTGCGCGCAGGCGCCGATTCGGCCATCACCCAGTACTTCTTCAACGCGGATGCCTATTTCCGTTTTGTGGACGATGCGATCAAGCTCGGGGTGAACACGCCGGTGGTACCCGGCATCATGCCGATCACCAGTTCGACCCAGCTCATGCGTTTCTCCGATGCCTGCGGCGCGGAGATTCCACGCTGGATCCGCCTGCGGTTGCAGGGCTTTGGCGATGACACCGCGTCGATCAAGGCGTTTGGCCTGGACGTGGTGACCGACCTGTGCGACCAGTTGCGCTGCGCGGAAGTGCCGGGGCTGCATTTCTACACCATGAACCAGAGCGCGGCGACGACCGAAATCGTGCGCCGGCTGGCGCAGGCATGACAATGGGGTGGCACATTCCCGCCAGAAGCGCCCGTGTGAGCCTGTGGGGCTTGGTGCTCGCCGTGTCGGCACTGATGGCATTGCCCGCGCGAGCCGAGTTGTCAACCGCCGTGGTGGCCTCCAATGAGGCGGTTGAGACGTCCGGGGCCCCGGCCTGGCTGGATCCGATGCCTGGATTTGACGCCCTGATTCACTTGGCGGCGCCCGCCGCAGCCGCGGCCTTGGCAGGCCCGTTCAATAGCGCAGAAGGCGCGGAGATCGACCGCGGCAAGGGCTCCTGGTATGGCGGACGGTTTCACGGACGGCGCACCGCAAGCGGCGAAAAATTCGACATGCACGACCTGACCGCGGCCCACAAGACCCTGCCGTTTGGAACCCGGGTGCGGGTGCGCGATCTCGATACGGGCAAGGAAGTCGTGGTGCGCATCAACGACCGCGGCCCCCATGTGCGCGGGCGCATCATCGACCTCAGCCGTGCTGCCGCGGTCGCCCTGGGCGTGCTGCACGCGGGCGAGGCCGCGGTGGCTTTGCTGCTGCCCTGAGCCGGCGGCACGGCGAGCCCGTTTTCCCCGCAAATTTTCCGGTCCGTCACAAATTCTTGACCCAGGAGACTCCATGAAAATCGAAACCATCGCTGTTCACGGCGGCTACACGCCCGACCCCACTACCAAGGCCGTGGCCGTGCCGATCTACCAGACGGTCGCCTACGCATTCGACGATACGCAGCACGGCGCCGACCTGTTCGACCTGAAGGTTGCGGGCAACATCTACAGCCGCATCATGAACCCGACCAATGGCGTGCTCGAGGCGCGTCTGGCGGCGCTGGAAGGCGGCGTTGGCGCGCTGGCCATGGCCTCGGGCATGGCGGCGATCACGGCGGCCATCCAGACCATCGCTGAAACGGGGGACAACATCGTGTCGGCGTCGACCTTGTACGGCGGCACCTACAACCTGTTTGCCCACACTTTTCCGCAGCAGGGCATTGAAGTGCGATTTGCCGATTCGCGCGACCCGGCGTCGTTCGCGGCGCTGATCGACGCCCGTACCAAGGCGGTGTATTGCGAATCGGTGGGCAACCCGCTGGGCAACGTCACCGACATCGCGGCGCTGGCGGCCGTGGCCCACGCGGCGGGCGTTCCGCTGATCGTGGACAACACCGTGTCCAGCCCCTATCTGTGCCGGCCCTTCGAGCACGGCGCCGACATCGTGGTGCATTCGCTGACCAAGTACCTGGGCGGCCACGGCACCACGATCGGCGGCGCGATCGTCGATTCAGGCAAGTTCCCGTGGGCCGAGCACAAGACGCGGTTCAAACGCCTGAACGAGCCCGACGTGAGCTACCACGGCGTGGTCTATACCGAGGCGCTCGGCGCGGCGGCCTATATCGGCCGGGCCCGCGTGGTGCCCTTGCGCAACATGGGCGCGGCGCTGAGCCCGATGAACGCTTTCCAGATCCTGCAGGGCATCGAGACGCTGGCGCTGCGCATGGACCGGATCTGCGAAAACGCGGTGAGGGTGGCGCGTCACTTGCAAGACCACGCCAAGGTGGCTTGGGTCAACTACGCGGGCCTGCCCGACCACCGCGACCATGCGCTGGTGCAGAGGTACATGGGCGGCAAGGCCTCCGGCATCGTCAGCTTCGGCCTCAAGGCGGCGGACGGCCTTGCAGCCGGCGCCCGCTTCCAGGACGCACTGCAGCTGTTCACCCGGCTGGTCAACATCGGCGACGCCAAGTCGCTGGCCTGCCACCCGGCGTCCACCACGCACCGCCAGCTCAATCCGCAAGAACTGGCCAAAGCCGGTGTCAGCCTGGACATGGTGCGCCTGTCCATCGGCATCGAGCACATCGACGACCTGCTGGCCGATCTGGACCAGGCGCTGACGGCGGTTTGAAAAGCGGCCCTCGAGCCGGTGGCGCATGTCGCCGGCTCGCAACATGGCCCCTGAAGAAGGTTTGATCTGGCTCAAACTGTTGTGTCTACGGGTGATGAGCCGGAGCGTGTTTGATTTTTGTTCAACCAACTGGCCGGACGGGCCAATTCCAATCGCGTTTGGGGATTTCCCAGGCCTTTATTTTGATGATTGGATACTGATCGTGAAGAAACATCTCATCGCCACCGCCGCGCTCTGCACCCTTGCCTCGGGCGCCGCTCTTGCGCAACAGGCCGCCAAGGCCGAAGGTCCTTGGATGGTGCGCGCGCGCGCCGTGTACGTTGACACCTACAACAGCACGTCCGGCATTGCTTCCACGCTCGATCTGAACGTGGACAGCAAGTGGATCCCGGAAGTGGATATCAGCTACTTCTTCAGCAAGAACCTGGCGACTGAGCTGATCCTGACCTGGCCGCAAAAAATGACGGTGAATGCCGGCAACACGTCGATCGGCTCGATCAAGGTCTTGCCGCCGACGCTGCTGCTGCAGTACCACTTCGACGGCCTGCCGGTGAAGCCCTATGTCGGCGCGGGTATCAACTACACGAACTACTCCGGCGTCAGCCTGCCGGCCGGTGTCTCGATCGACAACGGCAGCTGGGGCGGCGCACTGCAGGCCGGTGTCGACATCCCGCTGACCGGCAACATGTTCCTCAACCTGGACGTGAAAAAGGTCTGGATGGGGACGGACGTCTATGTCGCTGGCGTCAACTCGGGTAGCCTCAAGGTCGACCCGGTGCTCTGGGGTGTGGGCTTGGGCTGGCGTTTCTGAGCCAGAGTCCCTCCGACAGGAAAAAAGCCCCGCATTGCGGGGCTTTTTGTCTTGGCATCGACCCGTTGTTTTCAGGCAGTACCCGCGTTGGTGCGTCTCAGCGCTCGTCGTAGCTGACGACCAGGCGCTCGCTGGTCGGGCGCGCCTGGCAGGACAGTACGAATCCCTTGTCGGTTTCCCAGGGCTCGAGTGTGAAGTTCTTGTCCATGCTCACGCTGCCTTCGAGAACCTTGGCGCGGCAGGTGCAGCAGACGCCACCCCGGCAAGACCAGGGCAGGTCGAGCCCGGCGGCCAGCGCGACATCGAGCACATGCTGGTCCGGCGCCATGTGAAGCTCGTGGGGCTTGCCGTCCAGCACCACCGTCAACGCGATCTTTCCATCTACAGGCGCCTTGTGCTTTGACAGTGCGGCCTGGCGATCGGCGGGCGCGAGCGCTTCCAGGGTGGGCGAGGTAAAGCGCTCGCTGTGCACCCGGTTGGCCGGCACCCCGGCGGCCAGCAGCGCGGCCTCGGTGGCCTCGATCATGGCTTCAGGCCCGCAGACGAAGACCTCGTCCATGCTGCCCACCGGCAGGAGCGCGTCGATGATCGCCAGCACCTTGTCGCCGTCGATGCGGCCCTGCAGCAGGTCGGCCTCCTGCGCCTCGCGCGAGAGCACATGAATGAGCGTGAGGCGATCGGGGTAGCGGTCCTTCAGATCCTGCAGGGCTTCATTGAACATGACGCTGGCCATGCGGCGGTTGCCATAGACCAGGGTGAATTTCGACTCGGGCTGTTCTTCGAGCGTGCTGGCCATGATCGACAGGATCGGCGTGATGCCGGAACCGGCGGCAAATCCAACGCGGTGCAGAGCCCGCGGGCGGCTGGACACGAAGCGGCCTTCCGGCGGCATCACGGCCAGGGTGTCGCCGCCCTTCAGTTCTTTCGCGGCCCAGTTCGAGAAAACGCCGCCCTCCATGGGGCGGATGCCAATGTCCAGTTCGCTGCGCCGTCCCAGGTCGCTGCGGGTGCTGCAGATGGAATAGCTGCGGCGCACGTCGGCGCCATTGATGGTGGCGCGCAGCGTCAGGAACTGGCCCGGCTGAAATTCAAAGCTGTCACGCAGTGTTTCGGGAATCGAAAGCGTGATGGCGACGGCGCCTGCGGCTTCAGGACTGATCCGCGCGACGGTAAGGTCGTGAAAACGGGGGGCTGCAGACATGGTGGATTCGCTCGCGGCGCGGTTAATAGGGTTTGAAGTAGTCAAACGGCTCCATGCAGTCCAGGCACCGGTACAGGGCCTTGCAGGCGGTGGAGCCGAAGTGCGAGGTCTCGGTGGTGTTCTGCGAGCCGCACTGGGGGCAGGGCACGACCTCGGGCGTTGCGGCGCGCGCCGAGAAGCGGACGACGCTCGATGCATCGCGGCTATCCGCGGCACTGCCGCATTGCGGCGGTGCGATCCCATAGGCGCGCAGCTTGTCCTTGGCCACATCGCTCATCCAGTCGGTACTCCAGGCCGGCGCGAGCTGCGTCACCACGCGGGCGTCGATCCCGTGGGCGGCCAAGGTGTCCCGCACGTCGTCCTCGATCTGACCCATCGCCGGGCAGCCGCTGTAGGTCGGTGTGATCACCACCTCCAGGCCGCCGACGCCGTCACGCACTTCGCGCAGGATGCCGAGTTCGCGCAACGTGACCACCGGGATCTCCGGGTCGGTCAAGGCTTCCAGCGCGGCCCAGATCTGCGGGTGGCTGCAGACTGGCGTCTGTGCGATTGAGGAGCTCATTGGGAAAACGGCGAAACGGACTACCAGGTGGCCTGCGGATGCGCGCGCGCCAGACTCTGCATTTCGGCGAGTACGAAGCCGAGGTGCTCGGAGTGAACGCCCTGCTTGCCCCGGCTGACATAGCCTTGATCAGTCGGGCGCTTCAGGGTGGCTTCGCCCAGCGCGCTGTCAACCAGCGTGTTCCAGTCGGCCTGCAGTTCGCGAGGCGCCAGGCCGGCCCCACTGCTGCTGGCGGAAAACTCCGCGGCACTGTCGGTCCAGAACTCCTGGGTGTAGGGCATCAGGTGATCCAGCGCGGCCTGGGCACGGGCATGCGATGCATCCGTGCCGTCGCCAAAGCGCACCAGCCAGTCGCGCGAGTGGCGCAGGTGGTAGCGCACTTCCTTGAGCGACTTGGCGGCGATGGCCGCGAGTTGTGGATCTGCAGAGTCCTGAAGGCGTTCCCACATCAGCGCCATCAGGGCGCTGTAGAGGAAATTGCGCACAATGGTCGTCGCGTAATCCCGATCACCTGAAGCGGTGGCTGCCAGCGGCGGGCTGTGTGGCAGTTCCAGCAGGGTGTAGTTTCGGAAATCCGGCACATCACGGAAATAGGCCAGGGAGTCCTCGGTGGCGCCATTGCCTATCAGCTGGGCCGCGTGCTGGTAAAGCAGGCGGGCCTGGCCGATCAGGTCCAGGCTGTTGTTGGCCAGCGCCAGGTCTTCTTCGAGGATGGGGCCGTGGCCGCACCATTCCGCATTGCGCTGCCCGAGGATCAACGCGTTGTCGGCAAGCTGCAGCAGGTAATCTATCGGTGCCCCCACGTTTCCCACTGCGTGTGGTGCGCTGCCCCCCGAGGGGGCGCTCGCTTGCGCGGAGCGGTCCGGCGCGGCGCTCGGTTCGGTCGTCTGCATCACATGTGCCCCACTTCGTCGGGGATGTCGTAGAACGTCGGATGGCGGTAGATCTTGTCCGCGGCGGGTTCGAAGAACTCGCCCTTGTCACCCGGGTCGCTGGCGGCGATGGTCGCCGAGGGTACGACCCAGATGCTCACGCCTTCCTGGCGCCGCGTGTACACGTCACGGGCCATCTGCAATGCGTGCTGCGCGTCGCTGGCGTGCAGGCTGCCGCAGTGCTTGTGTTCCAGGCCCTGCTTGCTCCGGACGAAGACTTCCCAGAGCGGCCATTCTTTCAGCGCTGGGGCGGGGATGTTCGGGTTGCTGCTCATGCGGCCTCCTGGAGGGTGCGTTGTTGCTGTTTGCGGGCATGCGCCATGGCGGCGTCTCGAACCCACTGCCCGTCGTTGTGCGCCTTGACGCGGGTGGCAAGGCGCTCCTTGTTGCAGGGACCGCTGCCGTTCACGGTGGCCCAGAACTCGTCCCAGTCGATGGCGCCGTGGTCGTAGTGCTGGCGTTCCTCGTTCCACTTCAGGTCAGGATCGGGCAGCGTAACGCCGAGCACTTTCGCCTGCGGCACCGTGGCATCGATGAATTTCTGGCGCAGGTCGTCGTTGGAGATGCGCTTGATGCCCCAGCGCATCCCCTGGGCACTGTGCGGGCTGTCGTTATCGGGCGGGCCGAACATGGCCAGGCATTTCCACCAGAACCGGTTCACCGCGTCCTGCACCATGGCTCGCTGCTCGGCCGTGCCCCGCATCATCACCAACAACGCCTCATAGCCCTGGCGCTGGTGAAAGGACTCTTCCTTGCAGACCCGGATCATGGCGCGGGCATAGGGGCCATAGCTGCAGCGGCACAGCGGGATCTGGTTCATGATGGCCGCGCCATCGACCAGCCAGCCCACCACGCCGACATCCGCCCAGTTCAGCGTCGGGTAATTGAAGATGGAGCTGTATTTGGCCTTGCCGCTGTGCAGTGCGTCGAGCATCTGGTCTCGGCTCGTGCCCAGGGTTTCGGCCGCGGAATAGAGGTACAGACCATGACCGCCTTCGTCCTGCACCTTGGCGATCAGGATGGCCTTGCGCTTCAGGCTCGGCGCTCGGCTGATCCAGTTGCCTTCGGGCAACATGCCGACGATCTCGCTGTGGGCGTGCTGGCTGATCTGGCGCACCAGCGTCTTCCGGTACGCCTCGGGCATCCAGTCCTTGGGCTCCACTTTTTCGTCTGCGTCGACTTTGGCATCAAACCGGGCTTGCAGCGCGGTTTCGGCTTCAGTGGGAGGGCGGGCAACCGCCTTGAGGCCGGCCGATTTGGTGTCGTCGGAGGTGTCCGGGACATTGAAGGATTGCGTGTACATGCCTTGTCTCCTTCGCCTGCAAACTGGGGCGAGGGAGGCAGTATATCAATTAGCCGACCGATCGGTCGGTTAATTCGGGTTTGTCCTGATCCTGCACGCCCGACCGGTTGTCTCAACCGCCCGCTTCGAGGGTGGTGCCCTTGCCAGGACCGCGCCCGAGGACCTGAAGCATGGTGGCCAGAGCGGGCTGCAGTGCGGCTTTCAGGGTGTGCGGCGGGTTGATGACAAACATGCCACTGGCACGCAGGCCCGGGCGCCGGCGTTCGCCGGGCACCGCCAGGGCAGGGGTGGGCGCCTCTTCGGACCCAATGGCCAGCGTGGCGTGCAGCCAGGGCTTGCCGGACTGCGTGGCCAGCGTTTTCAGGCGCCGCGGCAGATCGTGCGCTTCCGGTCGGGGGATGACCGGGTACCAGACCATGTAGGTGCCGGTGGCAAAGCGCTTCAGGCAATCCTGGATGCAGGCGCTGACCTGGGCGTAATCGGTCTTGAGTTCGTAACTGGGGTCGATCAGCACGAGGGCGCGCCGGTTGGGCGGCGGCAGGAAGGCCTTGAGACCCTCGAATCCGTCCTGGCGGGCCACGGCAATCTGCCGGCCGGCCTTCAATTGGGCGATGTTGGCCGCCAGCACCTTGCTGTCGGTGGGGTGCATTTCGAACAGTTTGAGCTTGTCCCGTGCCTCGGTGCGCAACAGGCTGTGCATCACGAACGGCGAGCCCGGATAGACCTTGAGTCGCCCATCCGGATTCAAGCTGGCGATCAGGTCCAGGTAGTCTTTCAAGGCGGGTGCTTCCGATGCAGCGGCCGCTTCCGGCCCTTTGCCACCGGGTTTTGCGGGCTTGGGCTCCGGCGTCTTGCCGGGGGGCCGCAGGCTGGCCATGAGTTTGAAGATGCCTTCGCGTGCTTCGCCGGCGGTTTCGGTGAAGTCGCTGTCCAGGCGGTACAGGCCGGCACCTGCATGCGTGTCAATCAGCGTCAGGCCCGCTTCCTTTTGCGTCAGGTGCTTGAGCGTGGCAATCAACGCGGTATGTTTGAGCACGTCGGCGTGGTTGCCGGCGTGGAAGGCGTGACGGTAACTGAACATGGCGGCATGGTAACCGGTCGGCCATGCACGCGGGCGATGCTTGCCAAGCGTGAAGGAAAATTCGTATAATGCTCGGCTTCGCAGCGCATTGTGACTCCGCGGCGAAGCCTGTCATTCACGCAATGCAAACCTGTTTGCCGTGCGTGATCGGCAAAATTGCCACCTAAGAGGTTCTCAACAGAAGAACGCCGACCGTGGAAAAGAGTCCGCCAAACCAACTCAGTAGAGAAAACTCATGAAAACGTTCAGCGCAAAACCCGCTGATGTGACGCACGAGTGGTTTGTGATTGACGCGACCGACAAGGTCCTCGGACGAGTAGCCAGCGAAGTTGCTCTCCGTTTGCGCGGCAAACACAAGGCCATTTATACGCCTCACGTCGATACCGGTGACTTCATCGTCATCATCAATGCAGCCCAGCTGCGTGTCACGGGGGCCAAGTCCCTTGACAAGGTGTACTACCGGCATTCGGGTTACCCCGGCGGTATCACAGCCACGAACTTCCGCGACATGCAAGCCAAGCATCCCGGCCGCGCGCTGGAAAAAGCCGTCAAGGGCATGCTGCCCAAGGGCCCGCTCGGCTACGCGATGATCAAGAAACTGAAGGTCTACGGTGGCGCTGAGCACCCGCATTCCGCCCAACAGCCCAAAGTGCTGGAAATTGCAGGAGCCGCCAAATGATCGGTGAATGGAACAACGGAACCGGCCGTCGCAAATCCAGCGTCGCCCGCGTCTTCCTGAAAAAGGGCACCGGCAAGATCACGGTCAACGGCAAGGACATCCAGGACTATTTCGGTCGTGAAACGTCCATCATGATCGCCAAGCAGCCGCTGGTGCTGACCAACCATGTCGAAACTTTCGACATCCAGGTCAATGTCCACGGCGGTGGCGAATCCGGTCAGGCTGGCGCCACGCGCCACGGCATCACCCGTGCACTGATCGATTACGAAGCGACGCTGAAGCCCGCGCTGAGCCAGGCCGGTTTCGTGACGCGTGATGCGCGTGAAGTCGAACGGAAGAAGACCGGTCTGCACGGCGCGCGCCGCGCCAAGCAGTTCTCCAAGCGCTAATCCGCTTTGCTGCGCCGACAAAGCCGCCCGGGTTCACGCCCGGAGCGGCTTTTCTTTTTGCGATACTCGCCTTTCACCGAGTCTTCAACACATGCGCTTCAAGTTGCTCCGTCGCCGGTTGACCATCAGCGCACCGCGCGTGGCCATACGCAGCGCCATGCCCTGGCCTGTTCGCTGGGTACTCGCAGCAATCGTGCTGGGATTTTGCGCCGCCATTGCCTTGTGGGCTTTTGAGTTTGGCAAGGGCATCGCCGGACTCGATTCCGGTGCAAAAGAGGAGCTGGCTCGGTTGCGTGAGGAGGCGATCCGCCTCCGCGATGAACGGGACCGGGCCCAGTCGGTGGCCAACACCGCCGGCAGCCTGTTGACGACGGAGAAGTCGGCCCAGGAACGGCTGGTGGCCCAGATCAAGCGGATGGAGACTGAGAATAGGGAACTGCGCGACAATCTCGGCTTCTTTGAAAAGCTCCTTCCCACCGGAGTGGCCGATGGCATCAGTATTCGGGGCCTGCAGGCGGAGGTACTTTCCAGCGCTCAGATCAAGTGGCAGGTGCTGGTGATCGTGGCGGCGAAGAACGCACCCGAGTTCAACGGCAAGCTCGAAATCACTTTTGAGGGCTTGCAGAATGGAAAGCCCTGGTCGATGACTTTGCCCGGTGGCGCGCAGCCGCTGCAGGTGCGCCAGTACAAACGACTCGAAGGCGTCGTTGAACTGCCGGCCCAGTCCGTGGTAAAAACAGTCTCGGCCAAAGTGATTGAAGGCAGTACCACCCGTGCGGTGCAGATGGTCAAGCTCTAAGGCCTGTACCGCGCCCGGACCATGGCCACCTTTGTGAGAACTTGCGGAACAGCCCAAGCGCTCCACGATGTGAACTTTGCTCTGTCCCCAACCATTCAGGAGATGCCATGTTCGGGAAAAAGAAGCAGCCCCCCATCAAGAGCCTGATTGCCCATGGAAGTCGCATTGAGGGCAATTACATCTTTTCGGAAGGACTGCGCGTGGACGGCGAGGTCGTGGGGGACATCCGCGCCCACCCCGATCACCCCAGCATCCTGGTTATTTCGGAGTCCGCAACCGTGACCGGGGCCGTCCACGCCGATCATGTCATCGTCAATGGCCGGGTCGTGGGGCCAGTGCATGCGACTGAACTGCTGGAGTTGCAGCCGAAGGCCCATATTGAAGGGGATGTCACCTACAAGGGACTTGAAATGCACCAAGGCGCCCTGATCGCCGGTCAATTGCAGCCCCTGGTCGGTGCCGGCGAAAAACCCACACTGAAACTGGCGGCAATCAACGACTGACTGAATTCCCGAGCAATTTGATGTAGTATTCCGCTAAACCTTCCATTGGAGCCCGCCATGAGTGCCGTCGCCGAAAACGTCCAGACCGAAATGCCCGCCCCCATCCTGTTTACCGACAGTGCCGCCGCCAAGGTGGCTGACCTGATCGCCGAGGAGGGAAATCCCGACCTGAAACTGCGCGTTTTCGTGCAGGGTGGTGGTTGCTCGGGGTTTCAGTACGGTTTTACCTTCGACGAAATCACCAATGAAGACGACACCACCATGACCAAGAACGGGGTGTCGCTGCTGATCGATGCCATGAGTTACCAGTATCTCGTGGGCGCTGAAATCGACTACAAGGAAGATCTGCAGGGCGCGCAATTTGTGATCAAGAACCCGAATGCGACCACCACCTGCGGTTGCGGGTCGTCGTTTTCGACCTGATCGACTGAACGGGGCTTCGCTCCGGCGCGATTTTCACCGGGGGTAGATCGCACCGAGCACGCGGGCACCCTGGGTGCCCGTGACGCTTTTGAGGCTCCCGGTTTCACGGTGTACCGTCTTGCGAGCCAGCCAGGCAAAGGCGGCCGCTTCCACCTGCAACGGTGGCAGGCCATGGTTCGCCGACGACGTCACCGCAACACGCGGCAGGGCTGACTGTAGGCGCTGCATCAGTGCGGTGTTCAGGGCGCCACCGCCACAGACGATCAGCTTCCGGCTATTGCCTGCATACGTCTTCAGGTCAGTCGCACATGAAGCCGCCGTGAATTCAAGCAGTGTGGCCTGCACGTCCTGCGGCCTGGCATCGGCGAAACCCGCCAGCCGCTCTTGCAGCCAGACGGGGTTGAACAGATCGCGCCCGGTGCTTTTTGGCGGCGCGCGCTGAAGGTAAGGTTCGGAGAGGAAGGCTTCAAGCAGAGCCGGCACCAAGGTCCCGCCGGCGCCCCACTGACCGTCCTTGTCAAATGGCTGGCCCGTATGCCGCTGGCACCAATAGTCCATCAAGGCGTTGCCGGCGCCGCAGTCGAAGCCGATCACCCCGCCATCGGCGCCCAGCACGCTCAGGTTCGAAATACCGCCCACATTCAACACGCAGAGGGTCTCGCCAAGGCGTCCGAATACCTCGCGGTGAAACAGCGGGACCAGCGGTGCGCCCTGGCCGCCCGCCGCAACATCCCGACTGCGGAAATCGGCAGCTACGTCAATGCCCGTAAGTTCAGCCAGCAGGGCGGGGTTGTTGAGTTGCAGCGTGTATCCCGTGCCGTCGAACTCCTGGGGCCGATGGCGCACGGTCTGTCCATGCACGCCGATGGCCGTGATGCGGTTCGAAGTGAACCCCGCCTGCCCCAGCAGGGACGCGACAACGCCAGCGTAGACGCGCACCAGCGCATTTGCGGCCAGGGCGGCACGATGGAGCTCGTTGGCGCCTGGCGTGTTGAGGGCGAGCAGCTCAGACTTGAGCGCTGCAGGAAAAGGTGCGAAGGCATGCCCCTGAACCTCGGGATGGCCGGCGCCAAAGGCCAGCAATGCAGCGTCCGCGCCGTCCATCGAGGTGCCAGACATCAGCCCGACGTAGTACTCGACAGGCTCGCTCAACGGTGGCACACGCTGCAGGGCTATTGGGCGCTGGCCTGGCGCATCGATTCCGCAGCGGCCAGATTGACGCGCATTCCGCCAGCGGCCTGGGCAAAGGCAGCCTTGGCCGCCGCAGAGACCGGGATGCTCTCGCTCTGTTGAGCGATGGTCACCGGATCCTGGTGCTTGCCGTTGACGCGGAACTCGAAATGCAGGTGCGGACCCGTCGCCCAGCCGGTTGAGCCCACGGCACCAACCTTGTCACCCTGGCTGACGCTCTGGCCTTTGCGCACGCCGATGCGGCTCAGGTGCGCGTAGACGGTTTCGTGATTGTTGCGGTGCTTGATGATGACGACATTGCCAAACCCGTTCTGCACGCCGGCAAACTCGACCATGCCGTCGCCGACGCTGCGCACAGGCGTTCCGGTCGGTGCACCGTAGTCAACGCCAAGGTGGGCACGCATGGTTTGCAGGATCGGGTGGATGCGCATGGCGAAGCCGCTGGTGACCCGTGAGAACTCCATGGGTGACGCCAGGTAGGCGCGGCGCAGGCTCTGTCCGTCCAAGTTGTAGTAGCCACCCTTCTGACCGGGTTCCTGGAACCACATGGCCTGGAAGGTCTTGCCGGCATTGACAAACTCGGTGCTCAAGACCCGGCCAGCGCGCAGCGGTTCGCCATCGGCTTCCAGCGTTTCGTAGACGATGGAGAACCGGTCGCCCTTGCGCAGCGCGCGGTGAAAGTCGATGGTGCCGGAAAAAACCTCGGCCACCTGGGTGGCGACAGCGTCAGGGATCCGCGCTTCATCGGTGGCGGCAAACAGCGAGGAACGGATGCTTCCGCCGGCCAGACGCGTGGACGCCACGAGCGGCGCGACTTCCTGGCGCGAAACAAACCCCTGGGGTGTCTTCTCGATCACCAGGCGCTGGAAACTGGTGTCCGTGTCGGCGGTGATCCAGCGGGTGGTCAGTGTCAACAGCTCCTGGCGATCGCTGGCCTCGGCCGAAACAATGCGTCCGGTGCGGCCCAGAAGCGCCTGGCGGGCCGCGGAATTGTTTCGGATGAACGCGGCTGCCGCCGGATCCACCAGGCCCAACCGGCGCAGCAAGGATTCAGCGGTGTCGTTGGCGCGGGTGGAGTCGCTACGGAACAGCTTGAAGCTGTGAACGTCCAGCGCTTCGGTCTGGGCTTTCAGTGGCAGGGGTTGAACGGACTCCAGCACCTCGCGCACCGGAATCTGGCTGGCATCCGGCGCCAGGGAGGCTACGGCAAATGCAGCGCCGCCGCCGCTCAGGAGGATAGCGGCCAGAGCGAAAGTGATGTGCTTTGGGTGGCGGGCCAGGGCGCCGAGAAGCGAGTTTCCGATGAGAATCAGGCGGTTAATCAAAATGGGGTTTTCCAAGCTTAATTCGGTTTGGTCGTTGGGGAGGCGGAACCGGTCCGCCTTGGGCGCGATGTCGCTCAGTCCTCGCCATCTAAAATCAGTCCCACACGAAACGGCCGATTATACCGGCGCAGACTTGCCCCATCTACGAAAAAACCCTTATGAATCAAGCTGTTGCTAGTACTTTTCCAGTAACCGATCGTGTCCGCGAGGCTTTGGCCGTGTCAAGGCGCGGCTGCGAGGAACTGATTCCCGAGGAGGACTGGGTGCGCAAGCTCGCGCGGTCCGAGGCGACCGGCATTCCACTGCGCATCAAACTCGGGCTGGACCCGACCGCGCCCGACATCCACGTCGGGCACACGGTCGTGCTCAACAAGATGCGCCAGCTGCAGGATCTGGGCCATACCGTCATCTTCCTTATCGGCGACTTCACCACGCTGATCGGCGACCCGTCGGGCCGCAACAGCACGCGCCCGCCCCTGACCCGCGAAGAGATCGAGGTAAACGCGCAGACCTACTACCGGCAGGCGTCAATGGTGCTGGACCCCTCGAAGACCGAGATCCGCTACAACAGCGAATGGGGCGATGCGCTGGGCTCGCGCGGCATGATCCAGCTGGCGGCGCGCTACACCGTGGCCCGGATGATGGAGCGCAACGATTTTCATGACCGGTTCAAGTCCGGTGCGCCGATCAGCGTGCACGAGTTCCTGTACCCGCTGATGCAGGGCTACGACTCGGTGGCTCTGAAAAGCGACCTGGAACTCGGCGGCACCGACCAGAAGTTCAACCTGCTGGTGGGCCGGCATCTGCAGGCCGAGTACGGCCAGGAGCCGCAGTGCATCCTGACCATGCCGCTGCTGGAAGGCCTGGACGGCATCGAGAAGATGTCCAAGTCCAAGAACAACTACATCGGCATCAGCGAGGATGCCAACACCATGTTTGCTAAGTGCCTGAGCATCTCCGACGTGCTGATGTGGCGCTGGTACACCTTGCTGAGCTTCAAGTCCGAAGCCGCCATCGCGGCCTTGAAGGCCGAGGTGGACGCCGGACGCAACCCCAAGGACGCCAAAGTGGCGCTGGCCAAGGAAATTACCGCGCGTTTTCACAGTGCTGCCGCGGCCGACCTGGCTGAGCAGGATTTCATCAACCGCAGCAAGGGCGGCGTGCCGGACGAGATCCCCGAGGTGGCCCTGTCTGGCGCCCCGATGGGCATTGGCGCGATGCTGAAGGCCGCCGGCCTCGCGCCGTCGACTTCCGAGGCCAGCCGCCTGATCGACGGCGGCGGTGTGCGCGTGGACTCCAGTGTGGTCAGCGACAAGGGGCTGAAGCTCGACGCGGGAACCTATGTGCTGCAGGTCGGCAAGCGCAAGTTCGCCCGCGTCACGCTGAACTGAATGCGGGGGGCGTCAGCCCGGCGAGATCACTTCGCCCCGGCGCCTTCCAGCATCTTCACCATGTCCTTGTAGCCTCTGGCGCGGGCCAGCTGCAGCGGTGTCTGCCCCTGCCGGTCGCTCAGTTTCAGACTGGCGCCCGCGTCGACCAGCGCCTTGAGCGTGGCCTGATGGCGAGTTCCGCCATCGCCCAGCACGATGGCCTCGATCACGGCGGTCCAGTGCAGGTTGTTGACATGGTCGAGCGGCGCGCCGGCGGCGATCAGCTGGCGCACGACGCCGTCGTGACCCAGGTGCGCCGCGGCAATCAGCGCGGTGCCATCGTAGCGGCTGGTCACCTGCTTCGCGCTGGCCCCCAGCGACAGCAGCACCCGCAGGCTTTCCTCGTCGTCGGCCACCGAGGCAATCGTGACTCCGTCGTAGCGGTCGTTCTCCAGCAGGTTGACGTCGGCGCCCGCCTTGACCAGCGCGCGGATGGCCCCGCGCTGTCTGGCGAACGTGGCCAGGTGCAGCGGCGTGCGGCCCTGGGGGTCGCGTGCATTCAGGTTGGCGCTGGCGGCAGCGAGCTTTTCGATCTTTGGCACGTCGCCCCGCCAGGCCGCCGCATGCAGGCCCTGGTACTGGGAGGCTTCGGCCGGGCTGGGCGGGACCTGGGCCAGCGCCGGCAGTGCCCCGAACACGCTGATGGCGCAGAAGACCGAAGCGAGCGCAAGGCGCCGCACTGGACGCTTGTTGTGAATCCGGTCCATGCGCGGCTCCTTTCTTGCTTTGCAGGCCGGCTTACTTCAGCAGGTCCTTGACTTTGTCGAGTGCATCCATCGCGCATTTTTCGTCGAGATGACCACCTGGTGCGCCGCCCACGCCGACTGCGCCGATGACCTCGTTGCCGACCTTGATCGGCACGCCGCCACCGAGCAGCAGGAAGCCGGGCATGTACACCAGGTTGGCGCCCGCCGGATTTTTCTGTGCGCCTTCCATCATGGCGCTGGTGGTGTTCTTGGCCGAGGCCGCGGTGTAGGCCTTGGCTTGGCTCGACGACAGGGTGTGCGGCCCGGCGTTGTCAGCGCGCTGGATGGCGCGCACGCTGCCGGCGCGGTCGACCACGGCAGCGGCGACGTTGTACCCGGCCGCAGAGCATGAGGCCACCGTGGCCGCGGCGATCTGGTTGGCCAGTTCGAGCGAAATGTTCTTCTCGGTGCGGACGGCCTGCGCGCTGGCGACCGTGGCGATCAGTGACAGGGCAAGGGCAGAGGCGTGAAACAGCTTGTTCATGGGGGTTCTCCTGGAGGTCAAACGGTTCGATCAACCGTGGGAGAACTGTAGAAAACCTGCGGCGGCTTGCCCATTCGTACGGTTACGCGCCACGCTCCGTAGAACTACGGAGCGTGAAATCCCCGACGGCCGTTTCGCCGCGCCGGTGCGTCAGGAGGCCTCGACCAACGCGGCGTAGTGGCGGATCAGCTGCGCCAGCGACTCGGTCTGCAGCTTGGCGAAGAGGTTGGCGCGGTGTGTTTCCACGGTGCGCGGCGACACACTCAGCGCACGGCCGATCTCCTTGTTGGTCAGGCCCGCCACGATCAGGCCGAGCACCTCGCGTTCGCGCTCGGACAGATTGGCGTAGCGCTCGCGCGCTTGCCGGTCAGCCTGGTGCCGCTCGCGCGACTTCACATGCTGGCGCACTGCGTTTTGCAGGGTTTCCAGCAGTTGTTCGTCGTTGACCGGCTTTTCCAGGAACTCGGCCGCGCCCGACTTGAAGGCGCGCCGGCACATTTCCACGGTGCCGTGACCGGTGAGCATGATCACTGGCTGGTCCACGCCCTGGGCCACCAGGTCGTCGAGCACGGTCAGGCCGCTGATGCCAGGCATGCGCACGTCGAGCACGATGGCGCCAATGCCCTGCCGGTCGAAGCCCTTGATGAACACCAGCGGATCGGCCCAGGCCTGCACCCGCAGGCCCACGGTGCCGATCAGCAGCGCCAGGCTGTCGCGGACGGCCGCGTCGTCGTCGATCAGGTGAATCAGCGGCGACAGCGGGGCGCTGCCAGCGTTCGAAGGGAGTGCCGGGACTGAGCGGGGGGTCAAGGGGTTTCTCCCGCGAGCGGCAGGCTCAGGGCAAACACCGCGCCGTGCGGTTCATTCGGCGTGGCCGTCAGCGACCCACCCATGTTCGTGGCCAGGGTCTCGCACAGGCTCAGGCCCAGACCCAGGCCACCTTCGCGCGTGGAAAAGAAAGGCTCGAAGATGCGCGGCAGCACCTCGGGTGCGATGCCGGGCCCGGTGTCGGCCACGTCCAGCTGGCCCCGCGCGCCGTGTGCGCTGACGGTCAGCGTCAGGCGCCGTTCGCCGGGCGGGATTTTTTCCAGCGCCTGCAGCGCATTCATCAGCAGGTTGTGGACGATCTGGTCGAGCGCCACGGGCTCTGCCCGCACCGTGACGCCCTCCGTTGCATGAACAACCGCCGTCACACCGCGCCGCTGGCATTCCGGATCCAGCAGGTACAGGGCGCGACGTACCGCCTCAGCCAGGTTCACGGCCTGCGTCTGCCCCGCCAGGTCGGGCCGCTCCACCACGCGGCGCAGACGGCCCACCACGTCGGAAGCCCGGCGCGCCTGCTCGACCGCTTGCACCATCGCCTGGCGCGCGGTGTCCAGTTCGGGCGGATCGTCGTCCAGCAGGCGCCGGGCGGCCTGGGTGTTGGCCATGACCGCCGTCAACGGCTGGTTCAGCTCGTGCGCCATGCCGGCCGCGAGCTCGCCCAGCGTGTTCAGTCGAGCCACCTGTCCCAGGCGCAGCAACTCCTCGGCACGGCTGCGGGCCGCGCGCTGGCGCAGTCCATGGCGCAGCAAGGCCAGCGCGGCGGCCACGAACAGTGCCCACAGGAGGATTCGGCCCCAGGGCAAGGCTGTCCAGCTCACCGTCTGCGTCACCACCACGTCAAAGGGCTGGCTGTCGGCGGCCAGGTGCTTGTGAAACTCGAAGCGCCAGCCACCGCCAGCGGGCTGACCCGGCTGCAGCACGAAGCTCTGGCCCGCCTGCTCCAGCGCCACGCGCACCGGGCTGGTCGCTGGCGGCAGGGGCCACTCGGCCCACGGCACCATGGCGCGCAGGTCGATCGTGAGGGCGTAGCTTGCGGGCAACGCGGCCAGCAGAAGCTGGTAGCGGCCGGCGGCGAAGTCCACGGTCCCCAGCACCGCCTGCTTTTGGGTGCGTGAAGCGATTTCAGCCGCAGCCAGAACCGGGTCGGCCCAGGTGGCCCCGCGGTCGCGGCGCTGTACCGAGAGGATCTGTCCATACAGCGCGGGTAGTCGCTGTTCCGGGGCGGCGTCCGCGGGGCCTTCAGGGCCGGTCTGCAGCAGCGCAAGGGTGGCCAGTATGGCGTCGTGCTGCACCACGCGCTGGCTCAGCAGGCGGTGCATGATGCGCGCGTTGGTGTCAAAACCATCGCGCAGTTCCTTCAGTTCCACCAGTGCGAGCGTGATGACACCGGCCAGGGTGAGCACCGTCCAGGCCAGAACCCAACCGCGCAATGGTTTCCATGAGGGCTGCATCGGCCGGATTCTGGCACGGCGCGGGTCTGCCGCTGCGCGACAATAGCGTCATGACACCTGCCACCGCCCGCCTGCTGACCCCCCGGCGCCTGCTCATGGCCTCCGTGGTGGTGGCCATCATCACCATCACGCTCAAGACCCTGGCTTGGTACATCACCGGTTCGGTCGGCCTGCTGTCGGACGCGATGGAGTCCTTCGTCAACCTGGCCAGCGCGATCTTCGGGCTGGTGATGGTGACGATCGCGGCGCGCCCCGCCGACGAGGATCATCCCTACGGCCATCACAAGGCCGAGTACTTTTCGTCCGGCTTCGAAG
Organism: uncultured beta proteobacterium; assembly: GCA_963726365.1. Taxonomy (GTDB): domain Bacteria; phylum Pseudomonadota; class Gammaproteobacteria; order Burkholderiales; family Burkholderiaceae_C; genus JAABQG01. The sequence goes on from CAVSCI010000021.1 coordinate 94,579, forward strand.
GCGCGCTGATCATCGCTGCGGCGGCTGGGATCATCTGGGCGGCCGGGCACCGGCTGTTCGACCCGCAGCCGATCGAGCAGGTGGGCTGGGGTTTGGCCCTTTCAGTGGCCAGCTCGGGTCTCAATGGCCTGCTGGCCTGGGTGATGTTTCGTGCGGCGAAGGAGCATCGGTCCATTGCGCTGGAAGCCGACGCGAAGCACCTGGTGACCGATGTCTGGACTTCGGCGGGTGTGGTCGTTGGCATTGCGATGGTGTATTTCACTGGCTGGCTCTGGCTGGACCCGGTGGTCGCCATCGGGGTCGCCCTGAATATCCTGTGGGAAGGATTCCACCTGATGTGGCGCTCGTCCCAGGGCCTGATGGACGAGGCGGTCGAGCCCGACGTGATGGCCACGATCCAGGCGACGCTGGGCGAGTTTTCCCACGCCCGCGGCGAGACGCAGATCATCCGCTTCGACCACGTCACCACGCGCAAGGCCGGCCAGCGCCGCTTTGTCGACATGCACATGCACATGCCGGCGGGCTGGTCGCTCGGGCGGGCTGCAGCGGTGCGTACCAGCGTGGAGCAGGCGCTGATGAGCGCTGTGCCGGGTCTGCGCGCGAGCATCCAGCTGCTGCCCAGCGACGTGGAGGCGCACTTCGACGACCCGAAGGATCTGATTTGATTGCCTCCTGCAGCGCGTCAGCGAGGCGCGCGTGGTGGTGGACGGCGCGGTGACGGGCGAAATCGGCGCCGGCCTGCTGGTGCTGGTCTGCGCCGAGCGCGGCGACGCGGAAGCGCAGGCCGACAAACTGCTGGCCAGGATCCTGAAACTGCGCATCTTCAGCGACGAGGCCGGCAAGATGAACCGCAGCGTGCAGGATCTGGATGGGCAGGGTGCTTGCGGCGGCCTGCTGATCGTCAGCCAGTTCACGCTGGCGTCCGACACCACGGGCGGCAACCGCCCCAGCTTCACCCAAGCCGCACCGCCCGACGTGGGGCAGCGGCTCTACGACTATTTCGTGACCCGGGCCCGCGCCGCGCATCCGGTCGTGCAGACCGGCCGGTTTGCCGCCGACATGAAGGTGCAACTCATCAACGACGGGCCGGTGACGATTCCGTTGCGGGTGAATTGAAGCGTCGAAGTGCCGGGTTCAGCCCCAGGTAGCTCTCAATTCGATAGCTTAAAACGACCATTCCACGTTGGTATGGCTCAAGAAAACTTCAATTTTTTTCTTCGAAAGGGCGGCACTCCCGTCGCGGGAGCGACGCAGCCAGTGCTTTGACACCTTTGCCCTGGATTCTTCGACCCGGCGGGTATCTCGCCATTGTGGGTCAGCCGACGGACGTCATGGACGACTGGCCTGGCAGGGCCTGATTGTCGGGGCGGTCATGGGTGTTCTAGCACCCCCACCCCGTACCGTCCTTGTCATTTTGTGGTCAAATTTTTTTCCGGTACTCCTGAAAAATCCCCTCAACTTGATTTTTGAAAATGTCAATCATGAAACTTTTTTGCTCCAGCCTGTTGGCTTTTGTCTTGAGCGGCTGCGCTGGCACGCAGATGGCCAACCCGACGGTGTCCATCCTGGTCGATCTTGATCCAGCCAGCGTGGACCGCACCGTGATTATTGAAAGCATCACGGCTGACCGTGCTGGCGTCCTGTACGCGCCTGACCGGGTCACAGGCAACATCCTGCGCGTTGACCCGAAGTCGCCCAAGCCGGTGGTGGTGGGCAAAATCGAATCGCGCATGGTTGATGGCAAGAAAGTCGACGCTTCGCCTTCAGGTATCTTGTTCGACGCCAAGGGTGATTTGTACGTTGCGATCGGCCCATTCAGTGAAATCGTGCGCATCAAGGCCGCAGACCTGAATCCGGCCAAGCCAGGCGTTGCGCAAACCTTTGCAACCGGCGTGACTGGCGCCAACGGCATCGCTTTTGACAAGCAGGGCAATCTCTTTGTCTCCGGCGGCGCAAGTGGCATCGTGTACCGCATCGGCTCAAGCGGCGGTGCGGCTCAGGTTGCAGCACAAATCGACAAAAATGTGCGCACCCTGCCTGATGGTAAAACGCAGCAAGCCATTGTGGCCAATGGTCTGGAATTTGACGCGGCAGGTGTCTTGCACGTGGCCGACACATCCCGCGGTGCGGTATGGAAAGTTGTGATGGGCGCTGACGGCAAAGGCGGTAAACCCGTTCTGCTGGCGCAGAGTCCCTTGCTTGAGGGCGCGGACGGCATGGCTTTTGATGCCAGCGGCAATGTATGGGTGGCGGCGAACGAATTGAACGCCATCGTTTCCGTATCACCCACAGGCGTGGTCAAGACGATTGCCAAAAACGGCAGCCAGGGGCCACTGGAATTCCCCGCGGCACTCGTGTTTTCGGGCAAGCGTGCCTATGTCGCCAATTTTGACGTGCCACGGCGCGACAACATGGATGCCAACGGCACAACCGCCAAGGATGGCGTTGGCGCTTCCATTGCGCAGATTGCACCCTAGCCGTCTTTTCTAGCGGGTCAGGCCCGCTGTGATGACCGGACAAATGACTACTTTGAGACCTGTTCCAGCAGAGGCCGGGGTGACGATCCCTCTTGGGCTCACAAATAGGGATTCGGCAGCCCCAGCCCGCCCAGAATCTCGACTTCATAGGCTTCCATCGCCTGGGCGTTGGCCTTGCTGGTCTCGTGGTCCCAGCCCTGCGCGTGCAGCGTGCCGTGCACCAGCAGGTGCGCGTAGTGCGCCTGCAGCGTCTTGCCCTGCTCGCGCGCTTCTTTTTCCACCACCGGCGCGCACAGCACCAGGTCGGCGGTGACCACAGGCTCTTGCGTGTAGTCAAAGGTCAGCACGTTGGTGGCGTAATCCTTTTTGCGGTAGTCGCGGTTCAGCGCGCGGCCCTCCTCAAGATCGACGATGCGCACGGTGATTTCGGCGTCAGCGGCCAGCGCGTGGCAGATCCAGCGCGCGACCTTGTGGCGGGGCAGGGCGGCGCGGTGGGGCGCGGCGTCGGCCAGATTGCCGAACTGCAGCGAGAGTTGCAGGGTGTTCAGGGGCATTTTTGAATAAAAAGAGGTCGATCCCAGCGTCGAATAGTCATTGAATGCTATTGATTCAGTAGTTATTCCGCGGCCTTGCGCGATGCCGCCGTGCGCCCACGCATGTCGTAGGCGTCCACGATGCGCGCCACCAGCGGATGGCGCACCACGTCCACCGAGGTGAAGTGGCACATGGCGATGCCCTTGACGCGGCGCAGCACACGTTCGGCGTCGATCAGGCCGCTGAGCTGGGTCTTGGGCAGGTCGATCTGGCTCACGTCGCCCGTCACCACGGCCTTGGCGCCAAAGCCGATGCGGGTCAGGAACATCTTCATCTGCTCGGGCGTGGTGTTCTGCGCCTCGTCCAGGATCACGAAGGCGTGGTTCAGCGTGCGCCCGCGCATGAAGCCCAGCGGCGCGATCTCCAGCGCGCCGCGCTCGAAGGCCTTGCTCACCTTGTCGAAACCCATCAGGTCGTACAGCGCGTCATACAAAGGGCGCAGGTAGGGGTCCACCTTCTGGTTCAGGTCGCCAGGCAGGTAGCCCAGGCGCTCGCCGGCCTCCACCGCCGGACGCGTCAGCACGATGCGCTGCACCGACGCGCGTTCCAGCGCGTCCACCGCGGCGGCCACGGCCAGATAGGTCTTGCCGGTGCCGGCCGGCCCGATGCCGAAGGTGATGTCGTGCGTGGCCATCGCTTCCAGGTAGGTGGCCTGGTTGGGGGTGCGCGCGCGCAGGTCGGCGCGGCGGGTCTGCAGCACCAGGCCGCCGTCCTCGCCCGCCAGCGTGGCAGCATCCCCCGCGAGCATCAGCTGGATCCGGTCGACCGGGATCGCGCGCTCGGCCATCTCGTAGAGCGCCTGCAGCACCTCCATGGCGCGCGTGGCCTTGGCCTTGGGTCCGTCCACCTTGAACTGCTCGTGGCGGTGCGCGACGGTCACCTGAAGGGCCGCCTCGATGGTGCGCAGGTTGGCGTCCATGGGGCCGCACAGGTTGCCCAGACGGGTGTTGTTATGGGGGGTGAAGGTGTGACGGACAATCATGGCGTGAAGTGGAGGCTGTCTTTTATTGTCGCGCTTTCCCGTTCGCTGGCGTTGGGCAGCTTGCTGGCCCTGCTTGCTGCGTCGCCATGCCGCGCCGAAGTGATCCTGATCCAGCAGGCCGAAGTGTCGGAAGGTCCGGGCCTGACCGCCGCAGTGCCGACCTGGCGGGCGCAGGCTTTGCCGGACGACTGGGGCCGTACGCGGTCCGAGTTTGGCGGTGAGCTCTGGTACCGCATACCGCTGGACGCCACGGGTCTGGTGAAGGGCAACCAGGTTCCGGCACTTTATGTGGAGCGGGTCTGCAGCAATCTGGCGGTGTACCTGAACGGTTCGCTGGTGGGCTCCGGCGGGCGCCTCGCGCCGCCCTACAGCCGCAACTGCTTCACGCCGCAGATGTTCACGCTGCCCCAGGCGCTGCTGAAACCCGGCGTCAACATGATCCACATTCAGGTCGTGGGCTATCCCTTGCGCCAGGTCTCGGCCGCCCAGAGGTCTTCGGGCTTGTCGGTGGTGCGCATCGGCGCGTCCGAGGCATTGCGGCCCCTGTACGAGCAGGCGCTGTGGTGGAACATCACGCTGCCCAAGGTCATCACGGCCTTGCTGGGGGCCTTTACCGTCTTCATTGGCGCCCTTTGGCTGACGCGCCCGAAGGACACCTACTACGGGTACTTCACCCTGTGGATTGGCTGGTGGACGCTCAACACCACGCGCCTGTACGTCATTGATCCGCCGCTGCCTGGACCGTGGATCGAGATGCTGGTGCCGGCGACAGCGCCGCTTTGTGTATCGGGCCTTGTGCTCTTCCTGATGCGCTTTCTCGGGCGCAGCGTGGGCTGGGTCAATCAGGTGCTGTGGTGGCAGCTGCTGGTCATCCCGTTGATCTTCCTGTGGGGCGGGCAGGAGCATGTCTACCCGCTCGCCCGATGGACCTACTACTGGCTGGTGCCGCAGTTCATCGTCGCTTCATTCTGGTTCATGGCGGTCTCCTGGCGGGTATCGCGGCGCGACTTCTGGCTGTTCTCGGTGATCCTGATCACGATGGTGGCGATCACGCTGGTCGAGCTGGCGGCCGCATTCCTGGCGCTGCCTCTCAAGATGCATCTCGGTCATCTGGGCGGGCCGATCACGCTGCTGCCCCTGTGCCTGCGCCTGATCTGGGTCTTCAGCGACAACCTGCGCCGCAGCGAGGAGCTCAATGTCGAACTGGAGCGGCGCGTGACCGAGAAGTCCAGCGAGATCGCGCGCAACTTCGCTGAACTCTCCAGCCTTCGCGCGCGCGAGGCCGTGCAGGACGAGCGCCAGCGTATCGCCTCCGACCTGCACGACGATCTGGGGGCCAAATTGCTGAGCATCGCCCATGAAAGCCGCCGCGTAGACGATCAGGGGCAACTTGCGGGCATGGCGCGCCAGGCGCTCGATGAAATGCGTCTTTCGGTTCGCGGCATGGTCAGCGAGCCTTTGCGTGCTGCCGAAGTGCTGGGGGACTGGCGCGCCGAGACGGTGCAGCGCCTTGCGGCGGCCGGCTTCACCGTCGACTGGCAGGCGGCCGAGCCGCCGGCCGGCCTGTTGCTGCCGGCGCGCACCCAGGTGCAGCTGACCCGCGTTCTGCGTGAGGCGGTTTCCAATCTGATTCGGCATAGCGGAGGCCGCCATTGCCGGGTGGTGATCGGCTTTTCGCAGGAAGCGATGGCGCTGACGGTCGAAGACGACGGATGCGGCATGGATGCGGCGGCGCTGGGCGCCAAGGGAAACGGGCTCGGCGGCATCGAGCGTCGGGTCCGCATTCTGGGGGGGCATCACACCTGGCGACAGGGCCCCCTGGGGGGGGCCTGTCTCGATGTCCGTGTGCCGATTGCCCAGGAAACGGGTGGCGCGGCCGGCGACCCGGACAATGCAATGGAAACGCTTCCGCTAACATCTTCAAATGCAACACGCCCTGATCGTTGAAGACTTGCCCCAGATACGGGGATGGCTTGGGGACGTGGCGCGCGCCGCGTTTCCGGCTGTTCAGGTGACCACGGCCGCGCGGGTGGATCAGGCCCTGGCCTGCGTGGCGCAGCAGAATTTCGACCTTGCACTGGTCGACCTGGGCCTGCCCGACGGCTCGGGCCTTGACGTCGTTGGCGCGTTGCGCCATCACCAACCCAAGTCGCTGCCCGTGGTGGTGACGATCTATGACGACGACGAGCACCTGTTTCCCGCACTGCAGGCAGGCGCCTTTGGCTATCTGCTCAAGGAGCAGCCGCAGCAAGAGCTGGTGGCCCAGCTGCTGCGCATGGCCCAGGGCGAGCCTCCACTGTCCCCGCCGATCGCGCGCAGAGTGCTCTCGCACTTTGCGACCAGTCCGCAGCGCCGCCAGACCTTGATGCGCAGCGTTGAGGACGAGGTCAAGCTCACCGACCGCGAGACCGAGGTCTTGCAGCGCGTGGCCAAGGGCTATACCCTGCCCGAAATCGCCCAGCAGTTTGGACTTTCGCGCCACACGATCGCGGATTACATCAAGCAGATCTACCGAAAACTCAATGTGTCGTCCCGCGCCGAAGCGGCGCTGGAGGCGGCACGCCGCGGACTGGTACAGCCATGACCCGCCTCACGTCAACCAGGGACACTTCATGATCGGACGTCTGCAAGGCACGCTGGCCGTAAAAAACCCGCCCGAAGTGGTGGTCGACTGCCATGGCGTGGGCTACGAGGTGAGCGTGCCGATGAGCACCTTCTACAACCTGCCCGCGCTCGGCGAACCCATCACGCTGCTCACGCATTTCGTGGTGCGCGAGGACGCGCAGCTGCTCTACGGCTTCGCCACCGCCGCGGAGCGCGAGGCGTTTCGCCAGCTCATCAAGATCAGCGGCGTGGGGCCGCGCACGGCGCTGTCGGTGCTCTCCGGCATGAGCGTGGGCGAGCTTTCGCAGGCCATCACCGCGCAGGAAGCCGGGCGGCTGGTCAAGGTGCCCGGCATCGGCAAGAAAACGGCCGAGCGCCTGCTGCTCGAACTCAAGGGCAAGCTCGGCGCGGACATCGGACTGCCGGTGGGCCTGGCCAGCGATGCGCAGGCCGACATCCAGCAGGCGCTGGTGGCGCTGGGCTACAGCGACAAGGAGGCCGGGCTGGCGCTCAAGGCGCTGCCGAAGGAGGTCGGTGTCAGTGAAGGCATCAAGCTGGCGCTGAAGGCGCTGGCGAAATAATCCGGACCATGACCATCCAGACCGACGATTTCCTGCCCGCGCCGCCCAAGCGCGTGGTCTCCGCCGCGCCCGTTTCGCCCCAGGAGGAGGCCATCGAGCGCGCGCTGCGGCCCAAGCTGCTCGACGAGTACGTGGGCCAGGTCAAGGTGCGCGAGCAGCTCGAGATCTTCATCGGCGCGGCGCGCAAGCGCGAGGAGGCGCTGGACCACGTGCTGCTGTTCGGCCCGCCCGGGCTGGGCAAGACCACGCTGTCGCACATCATCGCGGCCGAGCTCGGCGTCAACCTGCGCCAGACCAGCGGGCCGGTGCTGGAAAAGCCCAAGGACCTGGCGGCGCTGCTGACCAACCTGGAAAAGAACGACGTCCTGTTCATCGACGAGATCCACCGCCTCTCGCCGGTGGTCGAGGAAATCCTCTACCCCGCGCTGGAGGACTACCAGATCGACATCATGATCGGCGAGGGCCCGGCGGCGCGCAGCATCAAGCTCGACCTGCAGCCCTTCACGCTGGTGGGCGCCACCACGCGCGCCGGCATGCTGACCAACCCGCTGCGCGACCGCTTCGGCATCGTCTCGCGGCTGGAGTTCTACACCGCCGAGGAGCTCGGGCGCATCGTCACGCGCAGCGCCGGCCTGCTCAAGACGCCGATGGACGAGGCGGGCGGCTTCGAGATCGCTCGGCGCTCACGCGGCACGCCGCGCATCGCCAACCGTCTGCTGCGCCGCGTGCGCGACTACGCCGACGTCAAGGGCACGGGACGCATCACGCTGGACATTGCCAACCGCGCGCTGGCCATGCTCGACGTGGACCCGGAAGGCTTCGACGTGATGGACCGCAAGTTGCTGGAGGCGGTGATCCACCGCTTCGACGGCGGCCCGGTCGGGCTGGACAACATCGCGGCCAGCATCGGCGAGGAGCGCGACACCATCGAAGACGTGATCGAACCCTACCTGATCCAGCAGGGTTTCCTGCAGCGCACCCCGCGCGGGCGCATCGCCACGCTGGCGGCGTACCGACACCTGGGTGTGGCGCCGCCGAAAGCAGCGGGCGAGCTGTTTATTGAATGAAATCGGCGCCATCCCAGCGTGGGATGGTCGCAACGCGCTACTGAAAACGGAGTGACTCGGGGCTCGCCGTCACCGCTGGGTGCGGTTGAACCTGGCCACGCAGCCACCCGCCCACGATCAGCACCTGCGCCGCGTAGTAGCTGGTCAGCACCCAGAACGGCGCCAGCGGCAGCGGCATCACGAACTTGTTGGTGGCCAGCAGCGAATCGCTGAGCATGAAGCAGCACGCGCCGACCGCCACAAGCCAGGATGCCTTGTCGCGCTGCACGGTGGCGCGGCCGATGGCTTGCGCGGCCATCAATGCGATCACGGTCACGTAGGCCGCCACGGGCGCGCGCAGGCCAGCGGGCAGGCCGCCCGTCCACAGAAAGGCGTACATCGCCGCGCCCACGCCGAGCGTGGCGGCCAGCGCGCCGCGGCTGGGGAACCAGCCCACGCCCTGGCGCAGCAGCACCAGGTAGGCGAGGTGCGCCAGCAGGAAGGCCACCAGGCCGGGAACGAAATAGCCCGGGAACAGCAGGAACACGTCACCTGCCAGCGAGCCGGCCAGCGCGGCGAGCAGCCAGAGCCTGCCGGAAGGCGCAATCTGGCGGAATTTGGCATCTTTCGGGCATCTTGCCAGCTTCAATGGGTCATAAGTAGCTATCATAAAAATAGCAATCAGCATCGGAATCGGTTTGATGAGCCGGTACAGGTCCGGCATGCCGGCGGTGCTGGTGGCGGTGGCCAGCGCGGCGGCCTGGATCAGCAATGCCTCCAGCATCGTGATGCGGCCCTGCGTGACCGCGCCCACGGCCCACAGGCCGGCGGCCAGGGCCGAGAACCAGACGGCCGCCTGCGCCAGCGGCAGGCTGTCGGCGTGCCAGAGGAAGACGATGACGCCGCCCAGCAGCGCCGCGAAATTGAGACCGGCAAACCATTGCGCCGCGCGGCTCATCGGCGGCTGGAAAGTCTGCACGCGGGCGATATCAAACGCCGGCTTGGGAAAGCGCGCCGCCACGTCGGCCGGCCGCCAGCCCGGCGGCTTGAGCCAGACGCGCACCTTGTCGGCCCAGCTTCGGGTGTGCCAGGCATCCTTCGCCAGTGCCCAGTAGACCTCGGTGTTGGCCCAGAGCGGGTCCCAGCTGTTGAGCGCGCCGCGTGTGCCGTAGACGCAGGGCTCGGCGAGGTCCTCGTCGCGGAAGGTGCCAAACAGCCGGTCCCAAAGGATCAGGATGCCGCCGTAGTTCTTGTCCAGGTAGTTGTCGTTGACCGCGTGGTGCACCCGGTGGTTCGATGGGCTGCAGAACCAGCGGTCGAACCAGCCCAGCTTGGGCACGTGCTCGGTGTGCACCCAGTATTGGTAGAGCAGGTCGACCAGCGCCACGATGCCGAACACCAGCGGCGGCACGCCGGCGATCGCCATCGGCAGGTAGAAGATCCAGCCGAGCAGCGCACCGCTGCTGGTCTGGCGCAGCGCGGTGGACAGGTTGTAGTCCTGGCTCTGGTGATGCACCACGTGCGCGGCCCACAGCACGCCCACCTCGTGGCCCATGCGGTGCAGCCAGTAGTAGCAGAAGTCGTAAAAAATGAGGGCCAGCAGCCAGCCTTGCCAGGTCGTCCAGAAGGCCCGGGCTTCTTCCAGCGGCACCAGCGAGACCGACGCATAGACCGCCGTGTAGAGGCCCACCCGCAGCAGGCGCGTGAATACCGCGCTGATCTGGCTCAGCATGCCCAGGCTGATGCTGTTGATGGCGTCGGCCAGGCGGTAGGTGTTGCGCCCCTTGCGCACGCCGTACGCCAGTTCCAAGGCGATCATCAGCACGAAGACGGGTGTGGCGAGGACGATGATCTGGCTGGGGGTCATGCCTTGATTTTCCGCCGGATCATGTCAGCGCGCCCCTCGCGTCAACCCTGATGATGCGCTCCACCGTGCCATGTTCCAGTCCGCCGCGCACGCCGATGTAGTGCTCGTGCAGGTTGACCGTGGGGTCGCAGTGGCCGGGAATCAGCCACAGGATGTCGCCCAGCGCGGGGAGGGCGTTTTCAGTGTTACCCGTGGATGCGTTCTCGTGCGGTGCGGGATGCAGGATGCCGTGCTCGTCGCCGCCGTTGGCGTAGGTCAGCGACGGCTGGCCGGGCAGGCTGTGCACGCGCGGCAGCCCGGAGTCGATGGCGTGGCTCTTGTGGCCCGCGTCGCACACGGCATGCGCGGCGCCCACGCTCATGACCTGGGCCTTTACAAACAACGCATGCTCGAAAGCGGGCTGCGCCGGGTCGTGTGCATTGCCCGCGTAGTCCGCGTCCATGAACAGGTAGCTACCCGCCTGCAACTCGCCCCAGATGCCGCTGGCGGTCTCCAGCGCGAACGTGCCCGTACCTGCACCCGTGACGAGCGCGACCGGGATGCCGGCGGCCTCGATCAGCGCACGGGTGCGTCGCACTTCGTCGGCTGCGCGGGCGATGGCCTCTCGGCGCTCTTCGACGCTGCGCAGGTGCTGGGCGCGGCCATGGTAAGCCTGCAGGCCGGCGAAACGCAGGCTGCTGTGCGCGGTGATGGCCTGCGCCAGCGTCACGGCGGCCGGGCCGGGCGGCAGGCCGCAACGGCCTTGGCCGACATCGATTTCGATGAAGACCTCGATGAGGGGCACAACGGCCGTCTCGTCGCTCCGGTTTTCAGCAGGCCCCGGATGAGTCGGAACGCTGCCACGGTCTCCGGCCTCGCCGCCGCCTGTCGCACCGTCCTCCTGATCCGCCATTGCAGCCGCCAGCCGAGAAATGCCTTCCAGGCTGTCCACCGCGATCGCCAGACGTCCGCCTGCGGCATTCAACTGGAAGGCCAGCGCCGCCACGCGGCGCAGCTTGGCGGGGTCGATGACCTCGTTGCTGATGTAGATGTCGGTCACGCCGCCGGCGGCCATGGCTTCGGCCTCCGCCGTCTTCTGCACGCACACGCCCACCGCGCCGGCCTGCATCTGCAGCCGGGCCAGCGCCGCGCTCTTGTGCATCTTCGCGTGCGGGCGCAGCCGGACGCTGTGCTTGCGGGCGAATTCGGCCATGCGCGCAAGGTTGCGCTGCATCGCGTCCAGGTCGATGACCAGCGCCGGCGTGTCGATGGCAGCGACGGGCTTTCCTCTCAGGTCCGCGAGGCCTGGTGGAAGCGGGAGCCGGCCTGCGTCAGCTTGTGGATTCATCGAGTGCTCCATCTTCCAGGTGCGAGGTGTCCGACCAGCCCACCAGCGACAGGCCCGCGGGTGTCCAGAGCAGGCGGTTGATCGCGGTGTTGCCGAGTTGCCAGGTGCGTGGCGCCTGCAGTTCCTGCCCGGTGGCCGCGCGGTAGAGCAGGTCCATCACGCCGCCATGCGCCACCAGCACGATCTGCTCGCCGGTGTGGCGAGATGCCAGCGTGTGCAGCGTCTCCACGACGCGCCGGCGCATGGCCGTGAGTGACTCGCCGCCTTCTGGCGCCCAGAACGGGTCGCGCTTGCGCCAGCGCAAGGCCTCCTCAGGCAGGCTGGCCTCGATTTCGGCAAAGGTCTTGCCCTGGAAAACGCCAAAACCTCGCTCGCGCAGGCCTTCGTCGGTGACCACCGGCGCCCCGGTGGTCTCGCTGACTGCGCGTGCTGTCTCCCACGCGCGCAGCAGGTCGCTGGTGTAGACGACGTCGATCGGCTCACGTGCTGCCAGCGCACGTGCCAGTCGCTGCGCCTGCCAGCGCCCGGTCTCGTTGAGCGGAACATCGAGCTGGCCCTGGATGCGCGTGTCCACGTTCCAGGCGGTTTCGCCGTGACGGATGGCAATGATGCGGGTGGCGTCCATGGAATCTCTCGAGGCAAAACAGGCTCAGAGCGCCACGACCTGCAAACCGGGCAGGCTGGGCGCGGCAAACTCTTCCTCGTCAAACGCCTTGTCGCCATCCGCGCTGGGCACACCGCTCACCTTCAGCCCCTTGAAGTCGTACTGCTTCGCGTCCATCAGGTGCGAGGGCACGATGTTCTGCAGGGCGGAGAACATGTTCTCGATGCGTCCCGGGTGCTTTTTCTCCCAGTCATGGAGCATGGCACTCATCTGCTTGCGCTGCAGGTTTTCCTGGCTGCCGCACAGCGTGCACGGGAATGATCGGGAACTGCCGGTGCTCGGCCCAGCGGACCAGGTCTTTCTCGGCCACGTAGGCCAGCGGGCGGATCACGATGTGGCGGCCGTCGTCGCTGACCAGCTTGGGCGGCATGCCCTTGAGTTTGCCACCGAAGAACATGTTGAGGAAGAAGGTCTGCAGCATGTCGTCGCGGTGGTGGCCCAGCGCGATCTTGGTCGCGCCGAGTTCATCGGCCACGCGGTACAGGATGCCACGGCGCAACCGGCTGCACAGGCTGCACATCGTCTTGCCGGGCGCAATCTTGTCGGTGACGATGGAATAGGTGTCCTGGTTCTCGATGTGAAACGGGATGCCGAGCTTCGTCAGGTACTCGGGCAGGATGTGCTCGGGAAAGCCGGGCTGCTTCTGGTCGAGGTTGACGGCGACGATGTCGAAGTGGATCGGCGCGCGCGCCTGCATCTTGAGCAGGATGTCGAGCATCGCATAGCTGTCCTTGCCGCCCGACAGGCAGACCATGACCTTGTCGCCTTCCTCGATCATGTTGAAGTCGATGATGGCCTGGCCCATCTGGCGGCACAGGCGCTTTTCCAGCTTGTGGGTTTCGCGTTCGATCCTGAAGCCGGCACGGGCGGCGGGTTGGACTTCGTCTTCGATCCAGGGGGTGTTCATGGTCTTCTCCGTCGGGGTCACCACTGGCCTGCTTCCGCCCGGATCGCGACTTCGCAATCGTCAAAAATTTCGAGCTTGGCGATCTTCACGCGCACGCCGACCACGCCGGGCAACTGCATCAGCCGGGAGGCGAGCTTGCCGATCAGGCTTTCCAGCAGGTTGACATGCTCGGCGGTGCACTCGTCGATGATGATCTTGCGCACCTTGCGGTAATCCAGCACATGGGTGATGTCGTCGTCGCGCGGCAGCAGGGGTTGGGGGCCGAGGTTGAGCTCGGCATCGACCTGGATCGGCTGCGGCGCGGTTTTTTCCTGCTCCAGGATGCCGAGGTTGGCGTCGAAGCGCAGCCCGGTGAGCGTGAGGATCTGGGTGCCGGAGGTGTTGGACATGGTCTGTGCCGCAAGGACTGGTATGTTGGGGACAGAGCAAAAATGCTTCGCATTTATTGGTCTGTCCCGCAAATTCTCACATTTTCGAAAAATCGCGCTCGAACTTCATCAGGTGCTGGCCACCGTCGACCAGCAGCGTGGTGCCGGTGATGGAGCGGTTCTCCAGCGCGAACTTCACGGTGGCGGCGACGTCTTCCGGGGTGGAGGAGCGGCGCAGCGGGCTCAGGGTGTGCAGCGCTGCAAATTTCTCGTCGCTGAGCAGGTGGCTGGTCAGCGTCAGGCCGGGCGCCACGCCGACCACCCGCACGCGCGGCGCCAGCGCCTGGGCCAGCACGGTGGTGGCGGCTTCGAGCGCGGCCTTGGACAGGGTGTAGCTCAGGAAGTCGGGGTTGGGGTTCCACAGCTTCTGGTCGAGCAGGTTGACCACGGCGCCGCAGGCTTCGTCTTCGCCCGCCGCGCCGCGCGCTGCGACATGGATGTGCAGCGCCTGGGCCAGCAGGATCGCCGCGCCGGTGTTGCCGCGCAAGTGCTTTTCCATCGCCGCAAAGCTGAAGCTCGCCGCGTCGTCGTACTCGAAGGTGGAGGCATTGTTGACCACCGCGTCCACCGGGCCCATTTCAGCCACGATACGCGGCAACAGCGCCCGCACCGCGGCTTCATCGTTCAGATCAGCCTGAAAATGGGTTGATCCCAGCGTCAAATGGTCGCAGTCTGCTACGGTATTCAGAGCGTCCTGCTTCGATCCCCGGTAGTGCACTGCCACGCGCCAGCCGCTGGCTGCCAGCGCCAGCGCGATTTCACGGCCGAGCCGGCGCGCCGCACCGGTGACGAGCACGGTGCGCGGGCGGCGGGTCGATTCAGGCGCGGCGGTGGCGGCAGACATTCAGGGACAATCCGGGGCGATGACAGAACCCACAAGTTTAACGACCGCCTTGCAAAAACTGCTGGCGCGGGCCATTTCCACGGCGGGCGGCTGGATCGGCTTCGACCGCTTCATGGCGCTGGCGCTCTACGCGCCGGGCCTGGGCTACTACGCCAACGAGCGCGCCAAGTTTGGCACCATGCCCGAGGGCGTGAAAGGCGAGGGCAGCGATTTCGTCACCGCGCCGGAACTCACGCCGCTGTTCGGCCAGGCGCTGGCCGCGCAGGTCGGCGAGGCGCTGTCGCAGACCGGCACCGACGAGGTCTGGGAATTCGGTGCCGGCTCCGGCGCGCTGGCGCTGCGACTGCTCGACACCCTGGGCGACCGGGTGCGCCGCTACACCATCGTGGACCTGTCCGGCACGCTGCGCGCGCGGCAGCAGGCGCTGCTGGCAGGACACCGTGACAAGGTCCATTGGGTCAGCGAGCTGCCCGGGGCGATCCAGGGCGTGGTGGTCGGCAACGAGGTGCTCGACGCCATGCCGGTCAAACTGCTGGCGCGCCAGGGCGGGCAAGACGGCGGTGTCTGGCACGAGCGCGGCGTCACGCTGCAGGACGACGCGCTGGTCTGGGCCGACCGCCCCACCGAATTGCGTCCGCCGGTGGACGTGCCCGGCCCCCACGACTACCTGACCGAAATTCACCCGCAGGCCGAGGCTTTCGTTGCCACACTGGCCGACCGGCTGCGCGCCGGCCTTCAAGCCGGCGGCAAGGGCGGCGCGGCGTTCTTTCTGGACTATGGCTTCCCGGAGAGTGAGTACTACCATCCACAACGCCACATGGGCACCGTGATGTGCCACCGCGCGCACCAGGCCGACACCAACCCGCTGTCGGAAGTCGGCCTGAAGGACATCACGGCGCACGTCAACTTCACCGGGGTGGCGCTGGCGGGGCAGGACAACGGATTGAGTGTGCTGGGCTACACCAGCCAGGCGCGTTTCCTGCTGAACTGCGGGCTGGCCACGCTGATGGAATCTGCGGCGACGCCCGAGCGCGCGAACGCCCTGAAACTGATTGCCGAACACGAAATGGGCGAACTGTTCAAGGTGGTGGGCTTTTGCACCGGTGAGCCCTGGGACGCGATGGGGTTTGCCCACGGCGACCGCTGCCATGCGCTGTGACATTGCAAGGGGCCCCCCATGATCCGCTGGCTCATCGTCGTTTTCCTGGCCCTGATCCTGTTCAACGGGCTCATGCCCTGGCTGCAGAAGTTCGGCTTCGGCAAGTTGCCGGGCGACTTTCGCTTCCGCCTGTTCGGACGCGAATGGTTCATTCCACTGACGACGACGATCGTGCTGAGCGGCGTGGCGGCGCTGATCGCCAAGGTGATCTGAACCGGCCATGAGCGTGGGGGGCTTGAAAGCCTGGGGCGGCGACCCCACACTGATACCCAAAGGGGTATTTATTCATGACCGAAGCACTTCATATCGTCTGTCCGCATTGCCACACCACCAACCGCGTCAAGGCCGAGGATATGGCCAGCGCGCCGGACTGCGGCAGCTGCCACCAGCCGCTCTTCACCGGAGCGCCGCTGGCGCTGGACGAAGCCGGGTTTGACCGTCACATCGCCCGCAGCCAGATTCCGGTGCTGGTTGATTTCTGGGCGCCCTGGTGCGGTCCCTGCCGCATGATGGCCCCGGCCTTCGAGCAGGCCGCCGCGCAACTGGAGCCGCGCATGCGCCTGGTCAAGGTGAACACCGAGGACGCGCAGAACCTGGCCGCGCGTTTCAACATCCGCAGCATTCCGACGCTGGCGCTGTTTCAGGGCGGCAAGGAAGTGGCACGTCAGCCCGGCGCCATGCGCTCGGCCGCAGAGATAGCGGGATGGGCGCGGTCGAATCTGCGTTGAGTTTGTGGGCGCTGAATCGGCATGGGGGTTGGGTGTCGATCGCCAAATGGCGCCAGTCAAGCCTTCGGCTGCACAGAACGTTGGAGGGCGCGCCACGTACTTTACTGGCGACCCTGACCACGTTCCTCATCTTTGGCGCGGCCTCTCTCCTGACCCTGCCCCTGCCTTGGCTCCTGCGATGCTCCCTTGCCAGCCGGCGTATTCTCCTGGCTTGACCTTGGCGTCTGCTGCTCACGCTGGCCCGCACCCTGCTGTGGCTGCTGTGGCTGCTGCCGCTGATCCTGAACTGCCTGCCCTCTCGTTTGAGAAGGGGCTTGGTTTGGGGCTGACTTCTGCACCTCTTCACCTCCCCTTTGTGGCGGCTGCGCGCGGGGGCTCTGCTGGATCGGCTGTTGCGGGTTGGAACGCTGCATATCCTTCTGCGCCGGGGATCTCTCCTGAGGTGCACCCTGCGGCCCCCGCTGAGCCGGCGCGGGCGCACGTTTGCCGTGCCTGCTCCTGATACTGCTGCCGAACTACGGCGTCACGCGGCTGGTAACGGTAGTTCTGGCTGTGAAGCTGTTGCTGCTGCTGGACCTGGGGATATCGATCCCCTGAATACTGCCGCTGGTAAACGGGAAGTGGTGCGGGCGCTGGCGCAGAACTGCGGTTCCACTTGTCCCATCCGCTTCGCTGCTGCTCCCATCCATGACCCCAGTGCTCTCCCCAGCGTGGCGGGCCATCCGGCTGCCAGCCGTAAAAGTAGGCCGGAGGGGTCCGGTAGTAGCGCACCGGGACGCGCAGGATGAACAGCGGCACTGACTCCGGGCCGACCATGCCCCATGGCCCGTTGTACCAGGAACTCGCGTACCAGTTGTCGCGCTGGTAGACCCAGTACATGCCATCGTAAAAGAAGAAGTTCGAATTCAGTTGCGGAGCGTAGTAGACCGGATAGCCCGGCACCCGAATCAATTCCGGGTACGCCGGCAGGTTGATCCCGATGCTCATGCCGGGAAGCCCGATCCCGATACCGACGCTCACTTGGGCCATGGTCGAGGTTACCGAGCAAAAAAGCATCCAAAACACAATGAGAACGTAGCGCATTTTTACCCTCCAGTTGGACGATCGGGGACGGAGTGTTGTCAACGTAAAGTCACACCACGCCAAATTTTTCAAGAATAGTCATTCTCGGCCCACGAATGCGAATCGTCTGTTGGCTGGCGCACACAGCGCGATTTACAAAGTAACGTTTGTTTGTCACGCAAGAAGGGGTGTTGTCAGCCAGCACTTGCCGGTCACACAGCATCCACCCATTTCTCCACCGCCGCAACCCGCGCCGCGTGGATCAGTTCTCCGACTTTGGGCCCGGTGAGGCCTGCCGCCATCGCCCGCTGCGCAATTTCTGAGGTGATCACCGACTGCGCCGCCGCCAGTGCGCCGGCCAGCCGACCGCCCTGCGGGTAGGGGCGATCTTCAAAGCCGAGCCGGCCGCGCGCATCGCATTCGCAGGCCAGCAGGATCTCCCCGAAGCGCTGCGGCTTGCGAAAGGCGTCGCAGCGCTCCAGCAGGCGCACCAGCGCGGCCGCGCCGAATTCGCCGCTGCGGTGGATGTTGCCGTGTTCGCGCGCCACGACTTCGGCCAGTTCGCGGCAATCGACCGGCACGCGCAGGCGCTCGCACACGCCTTTGAGCAGTTTTACGCTGCGCTCCTCGTGGCCGATGTGGCGCGGCAGCATGTCCGCGGGCGTGGTGCCCTTGCCCAGGTCGTGCATCAGGCAGGCAAAGCGCACGCCCAGCGGCGCGTGCAGGCGCGCGCTCATGTCCAGCACCATCATCAGATGCACGCCGGTGTCGATCTCGGGGTGGTATTCGGCGCGCTGTGGCACGCCCCAGAGCCGGTCCACCTCAGGCAGCAGCACCTTCAGCGCGCCGCATTCGGCCAGCACGGCAAACAGGCGCGAGGGCGTGGCTTCCATCAACCCGCGCGCCAGCTCCTGCCAGACGCGTTCGGCCACCAGGTGGTCGGCTTCGCCGTGCTGCACCATCTCATGCATCAGTTGCAGGGTTTCCGGCGCGACGCGGAAGTCGTTGAAGCGGGCCGCAAAGCGCGCCACGCGCAGGATGCGCACCGGGTCTTCGCGGAAGGCGTCGGTCACGTGGCGCAGCACGCGGGCCTGCAGGTCGCGCTGGCCGCCGTAGGGGTCGACCAGATCGCGCCCTTGGGCGAATTTTGAGCTTTTCAGGCCACTTCCCAGCGTCGAATGGTCTTCAATAGCTATTGAATTGATAGTCAGGTCGCGCCGCGCCAGGTCTTCTTCGAGCGTCACCTCCGGCGAGGTGTGGATCGCAAAGCCCTTGTAGCCGCGCGCGGTCTTGCGCTCGGTGCGCGCCAGCGCGTATTCCTCGCGGGTCTTGGGGTGCAGGAAGACGGGGAAGTCCTTGCCCACGGGCAGATAGCCCTGCTGCGATCATTTGCTCCGGCGTGGCGCCGACAACGACCCAGTCGCGGTCCTGCACCGGGAGCCCCAGAAGCTCGTCCCGTACCGATCCGCCGACCCTGTAGATTTGCATGGCCGCAGTGTATCGGCAGGGTGCGCAGGTCGGGGTTTCAGTCCCGGCGCAGCCGGTAGGGTTCCTCGAAATCCAGGAAGTCCTGCTCCGCCAGCGCGCCGTCGATCCACGCCTTGACGCCGGGCAGGGCGCAGATCCGCTCGATGTACGCGGCGACAGGGGGCGGCACGGGCAGGGCGTAGGTCCTGATGCGCATGACGACCGGCGAGAAGTAGGCGTCGGCCACAGTGAACGCGCCGAAAAGCATCGGGCCGCCGTGCTGCGCCAGCAATTCGCTCCACATCGCCACCAGGCGCGCGAGATCGGCGCGCACGGCGGCCTGGTCGCGAAGGGCCAGCGCGCCGATGTCGGGCAGGGACGCCTCGATGTTCATCGGGCAGGCGCTGCGCAGGGCACCAAAGCCGCTGTGCATTTCGGCGCAGACGCTGCGGGCGCGGGCGCGGGCCTGCCGGTCGGCGGGCCAGAGCTGTTTTTCGGGGAATCGTTCGGCCAGGGTCTCGGCAATGGCCAGCGTGTCCCACACGGCAAAACCGTCGTCCACCAGCACCGGCACCTTGCCCACCGGGTTTTGCGCGCCCACGGCCTGCTTGAAGGCGGAGCCGGCGTCGAACGAGTCGAAGCGCACCATCACCTCGTCGAACGGGATGCCGGCCTGCGTGAGCAGCACCCACGGGCGCATGGACCAGGACGAGTAGTTTTTGTTGCCGATGGTGAGCTTGAGCATGGAAATTCTCCGTTCGAGGGATGACGATCCTACCGCCAGCGCCCGCGCGAACTGATGCCAAATAACGCCCGTATTGATGCGTGGGCGCGTAACTTCCGGTCGATTTTGGTGCGTCGTCAGCGCTTGCGCAGGTAGCCCGGTGCGATGGCCGCCAGCGCAGCCGTCGAAATGCCCAGCGCGGACAGGCCGGGCACGCGGCCGCTTGCTACGTTGTCCACCGCCATGGAGTCCAGGTTGTCACGGCTCATCAGCGGCTCGCCGGGAGCCATTTCCATGAGCCAGGCCTGCAGGCGCGCCAGTGCCAGTGGCAGGCCGATGACGGGTCGCCCGCGCCCGCTGTTCACGCCGGCCCACTGCCCTGCGCGCCTGACCAGCTCGCGCAGCGTGTACACATCGGGCCCGCAGGCCTCATAAGTCTGGCCGATGGTGGCGGGGTCCTGCAGGCAACGTTGCACCGCCTCGGCCACGTCTTCCACCCACACCGGCTGAAAGCGCGTGTCGGCGCCAGCGAGCGGCATCACGGGGAACACGCGCTGCAACTGGGCGAACACATTCAGGAACTTGTCCTGCGCGCCAAAGATCACGCTGGGGCGCAGCAGGGTGAGGTCCAGCGCGCCTGCGGCGGCAGCAGCCTGCAGCGCCGCTTCGCCGCGCGCCTTGCTGCGCTGGTACATCGACGGGGCGTCCAGCGCCGCGCCCAGCGCGCTGATGTGCACCAGCCGGCGCACACCGGCCGCCACGCAGGCGCGGGCGAGCTTCTTCGGCAGCTCGACATGCACGTGCTCAAAGGCCGCCTCGCTGCCATGCAGGATGGCCACCAGGTTCACTACCGCATCAGCGCCGGCGAGCAGCCGGGTCAGCGCGGCTTCGTCATGCACGTCGGCCTGTACAAGCTTGATCGACGGCTCCGCACGCTGGGCGCTGGCGGGCTCCGGCTGGCGCGAGGGCACGGTCACCTCCCAGCCCCGATGCAATAGCTTGGTGCAGACATGGCCGCCGACAAAGCCGGTGCCGCCGAGGATCAGGATGTTTTTCATGCGACCCAATGTAGCTTGGAAGCCGTCGCCGGCGGTCTCAACGGGGATTTTCAGGGTTTTTCGGCCATTCCCAGCGTCAATGGGTCATGGTCAGCTATCAATACGGGAGTGACAGGGCGCCGCTTGCAGGGCGCCGTATCATGCGCGGCATGGAAACCAAGTGGCTTGAAGACTTCGTCAGCCTCGCTGAAACCCGCAGTTTCAGCCGGTCGGCCCAGCTGCGCCACATCACCCAGCCGGCGTTTTCGCGCCGCATCCAGTCGCTGGAAGCCTGGGCGGGCACCGATCTGGTGGACCGCAGTTCCTACCCCACACGGCTCACGCCGGCCGGGCAGACGCTGTACGACCAGTCGCTGGAGATGCTGCAGGCGCTGCAGAGCACGCGCGCCATGCTGCGTGGCCACGCGTCGGCCGGGCAGGATGTGATCGAGTTTGCGGTGCCACACACGCTGGCGTTCACGTTTTTTCCGGTCTGGATGTCGAGCCTGCGCGAGAAATTCGGCCCGATCAAGAGCCGGCTGATCGCGCTGAACGTGCACGACGCGGTGATGCGCCTGGTCGAGGGCGGCTGCGACGTGCTGATCGCCTACCACCATGCCTCGCAGCCCCTGCAGCTTGACCCCGAGCGCTACGAGATGGTGACGCTCGGCAAGGAAGTGCTGGCACCCTATGTGAAGGCCGACGCTGATGGCGCGCCGATGTTCCGGCTGCCCGGGCGTGCCGGTCAGCCGCTGCCGTACCTGGGCTATGCGCCGGGGGCCTATCTGGGGCGCGTGACCGACCTGATCCTCAAGCAATCCGGAACCGCGATCCACCTGGACCGCGTGTATGAGACCGACATGGCCGAGGGCCTGAAGGTCATGGCCCTGGAGGGGCACGGCGTGGCCTTCCTGCCTTACAGCGCGGTCAAGAAGGAACTGCGCGAACGCAAGCTGGTGAACGCCACGCCCCCGGGAATGCAGGGCCTGGAGATGCTCATGGATGTCCGGGCGTATCGGGGTAAACCCTTGGGCAAGGAGGTCGCCAAGGGCTCGGCGCAGGCCCTTTGGACCTTTCTGGAGGCGGAACACGCCCCTGAATGAGGGGTTTGCGCGATCTATAGGTTTTTTGCATAACGCTTGGCGTTATCCGCATTGGCGTTTCATGCGCCGGACATTTACAGTTCGCGCCATCGCAAGAAACGGCCGGATCTGAAACGCCGTCGAGGCGGACCGTCCGGTCACTGCGATTGAGGTCAGGCACGAAGCCTGCTTGCGGAAACAGCCATGTTGGTGAACGGCGTATTTCCATGCAAGGGTTTTCCGGGTTTACCCGGCGACTTGAATGCCTAGAATCAGTTCACCAAACCTTTCAACCCACTATTTCTTAGGAAGATTTCATGAAAAAGCATTTGATGGCGCTTGCCATTGCAGCGCTGGCAACCGGCAGCGTTTTTGCCCAGGCGAATGACACCATCGCCAAGGTCAAGGCCTCCGGCAGCGTCACCATGGGTGTGCGCGACTCCTCTGGCGCCCTGTCCTTCACACTGGGTGACGGCAAGTACGCAGGCTTCCAGTACGAGATCTGCCAGCGCATCATCGCCAACCTGGAAAAAGCGGCCGGCAAAAAGCTGGAAGTGAAGTACCAGCCGGTCACCTCGCAAAACCGCATTCCGCTGGTGCAGAACGGCACCGTGGACATCGAATGCGGCTCCACCACCAACAACGCCACGCGCCAGAAGGACGTGGCCTTCGCGTTGACCACTTACGTGGAAGAAGTGCGCATCGCCGTGAAGGCCAACTCGGGTATTACCTCGATTGCGCAGCTCAATGGCAAGAACGTCGCCACCACCACCGGCACGACCTCGGTGCAGTTGCTGCGCAAGCATGAGCGCGCCACCGGCGTCGACTTCAAGGAAATCTTCGGCAAGGACCACGCCGACAGCTTCCTGCTGCTGGAGTCCGGCCGGGCCGACGCTTTCGTGATGGATGGCCAGATCCTGGCCGGCAACATCGCCACCGCCAAGAACCCGGCCGACTTCAAGATCGTCGGCGAAGTGCTGTCGGTCGAGCCCATCGCCATCATGCTGCGCAAGGACGACCCGGCCTTCAAGAAGCTGGCCGACGACACCATCCGCGACATGATCAAGTCCGGCGACATGGCCAAGACCTACGACAAGTGGTTCGTGCAACCCATCCCGCCGAAGAACACGCGCGTGGGCCTGCCCGCCAGCGATGCCACCAAGAACGCCTGGGCCAACCCGAACGACAAGCCCGTGGAAGACTACGCCAAGAAGTAAGCCAGCCGTCATGTGACGGAAACCCCACCCCGCCTTGGGCGATGCCTGTGGCGGGGTTCCTGTTTCAAGGCGTCCGCGCACCACGAGCGCTGCGGCAGCACAGCCACCGGCAGGACAAGCTTTGCGGAGAACGACATGAATTGGGACTGGCAGGTATTTCTGAACGATGACGGCAGCGGCCGGACCTACCTTCAATGGATGATCGATGCCTGGGGCTGGACGCTGGCTGTGGCCGGTTGCTCCTGGGTGGTGGCGGTGTCGCTGGGCGCGCTGATGGGCACCTTGCGCACGCTGCCGAACAGCCCGTGGCTGGTTCGCCTGGCCAACGTCTGGGTCGAACTGTTCCGCAACATTCCTCTGCTGGTGCAGATTTTTCTGTGGTACTTCGTGGTGCCCAAGATGTTTGCACCGTTCCAGCAGGTGCCGGGATTCCTGCTGGTGGTGTTCGCGCTGGGTTTCTTCACTTCGGCGCGGATTGCCGAGCAGGTGCGTGCCGGCGTCCAGGCCCTGCCCAAGGGCCAGCGCTATGCCGGCATGGCGCTGGGTTTCACCACGGCCCAGACCTACCGCTACGTCATTTTGCCGATGGCGTTTCGCATCATCCTGCCGCCGCTGACCAGCGAGTCCATGAACTTGCTGAAGAACTCGTCGGTGGCCTTTGCCGTGTCGATTGCCGAGCTGACAATGTTTGCGATGCAGGCGCAGGAAGAGACCTCGCGCGGCATCGAGGTGTACCTGGCCGTGACGATCCTGTACGCGATTTCGGCCTTCGCGGTCAACCGCGTGTTCGGTTTCATCGAGACCAAGGTGCGCATCCCCGGCTTCATCGTCGCGGGCGGCACGGGCGGGGGGCACTGACATGCTGGGACTCGACCTTACCTTTCTCAACTGGGACATCATCAGCAAGTTCGTGCTGGGTGGTTTCAAGTTCAGCGTGCAGTTGACCATTGTTGCCACGCTGGGGGGCATCCTGCTGGGCACGGTGCTGGCGCTCATGCGCCTGTCGGGCAGCAAGGTGCTGGCACTGCCGGCCACCATTTACGTCAACAGCATGCGTTCCATGCCGCTGGTGATGGTGATCCTGTGGTTCTTCCTGCTGGTGCCGAGCTGGGTTTACGGCTACCTCCCCGGCGGCCAGAACAACCGGGCCGAGTACTCGGCCTACATCACCTTCATCGCCTTCGAGGCGGCGTACTTCAGTGAAATCATGCGTGCCGGCATCCAGTCGATTCCGCGCGGGCAGGTGTTTGCCGGGCAGGCGCTGGGCATGACCTACGGCCAGAACATGCGTCTGGTGGTGCTGCCGCAGGCGTTTCGCAACATGCTGCCGGTGCTGCTCACGCAGACCATCATCCTGTTCCAGGACACCTCGCTGGTCTATGCCATTGGCGCCTACGACATGCTCAAGGGCTTCACCACCGCCGGCAAGATCTATGGCCGCCCTGAAGAGGCTTATCTGCTGGCCGCCGTGGTCTATTTCGCGATCTGCTTTGGCCTGTCGTGGACCGTGAAGCGGCTGCAGGCCAAGATTGCCATCGTTCGCTAAGCATGACGGAGAGAAACATGATTCAAATCAAAGACGTATCCAAATGGTATGGCCCGGTGCAGGTGCTCAACAACTGTTCGGTCAGCATCGCCAAGGGCGACGTGGTGGTGGTCTGCGGGCCTTCGGGCTCGGGCAAATCCACCCTGATCAAGACCGTGAACGGACTGGAACCCATCCAGAAGGGCGAGATCTCGGTCAACGGCATCAGCCTGTACGACGCCAAGACCGATCTGCCCAAGCTGCGCTCGCATGTGGGCATGGTGTTCCAGAGTTTCGAACTGTTCCCACACCTGTCCGTCACCGAGAACCTGACCATCGCCCAGGTCAAGGTGCTGGGGCGCAGCGCCGATGAAGCCAAGGTCCGCGGCCTCAAGATGCTCGACCGCGTGGGCCTGATGGCGCACAAGGACAAGTTCCCCGGCCAGCTCTCGGGCGGGCAGCAGCAGCGCGTGGCGATTGCCCGCGCGCTGTCGATGGACCCGATCGTGATGCTGTTCGACGAGCCGACCTCGGCGCTGGACCCCGAAATGGTCGGCGAGGTGCTCGACGTGATGGTGAACCTGGCCAAGGAAGGCATGACCATGATGGTCGTCACCCACGAGATGGGCTTCGCGCGCAAGGTGGCCAACCGGGTCATCTTCATCGACGTCGGCGGCCGCATCCTGGAAGACTGCTCCAAGGACGAGTTCTTCAACCATCCCGAGAACCGGCAGGCGCGCACCAAGGATTTCCTGGACAAGATTCTCCAGCACTGAGCGACGCTCGTTTGCTCAAGTCCAAGGCACCTCCGGGTGCCTTTTTCATGGGCGCTCCGGCGCTTTTGGGACAATGGCGGCATGACCCAAGAAATCACCCTGACCCGCCCGGACGACTGGCACCTGCATGTGCGCGATGGCGATGCGCTGAACACCGTGGTGCCGCATACGGCCGCGCAGTTCGGCCGCGCGATCATCATGCCCAACCTGCGGCCCCCGGTGACGACCGCCGCCCAGGCGATGGCCTATCGCGATCGCATCCAGGCGGCAGTGCCTGCGGGCGTGAGCTTTCGAGCCGCTGATGACGCTGTACCTGACCGACAACCTGCCGGCCGAGGAGATCCAGCGCGCGAAGGATGCTGGCGTGGTCGCCGTCAAGCTGTACCCCGCCGGCGCGACCACCAACAGCGATGCCGGCGTGACCGACCTGCGCAAGACCTACAAGACGCTGGAGGCGATGCAGCGCGCCGGCCTGCTGTTGCTGGTGCATGGCGAGGTGACCTCGCCCGAGATCGACCTGTTCGACCGCGAAGCGGTGTTCATCGACACGCAGCTGATCCCGCTGCGCCGTGACTTCCCCGAGCTGAAGATCGTGTTCGAGCACATCACGACGAAGGAGGCCGCGCAGTACGTCAACGATGCGGATCGCTTCACGGGCGCTACCGTCACGGCGCACCACCTGCTCTACAACCGCAATGCGATCTTCACGGGCGGCATCCGCCCGCATTACTACTGCCTGCCGGTGCTCAAGCGCGAAACCCACCGCCTGGCGCTGGTGCAGGCCGCCACCTCGGGCAGCAAGCGATTCTTCCTGGGCACCGACAGCGCGCCGCACCCGGCGCACCTGAAGGAGCATGCCACGGGTTGCGCAGGTTGCTACACCGCACACGCGGCGATGGAGATGTATGCCGAGGCGTTTGACGCGGCCGGCGCGCTCGACAAGCTCGAAGGCGTTTGCGAGCTTCAATGGTGCGGATTTCTATGGCTTGCCGCGCAACCCGGGCACCATCACCCTGCGCAAGGAGAGCTGGACGCCGCCGGAGAGCTTTGTATTCGGCGAGGCGGAGCTCAAACCCCTGCGTTCCGGCGAAGCGCTGCCATGGCGCCTGGTCTAGCCGACATCGATTGGGCAGCGCCCTGGCTTGCGGCCTGGCGTGCGCAGGGAGAGCCGCTGGCAGCGCAGGTGCTGGGCGGAATGCCACAGGCGCAGGCGCTGAACGAAACCGCATTGGCCCCGGTGCGCTTTGTTCCGCAGGCGAACTTGCCCGAGGGGCTTGCCTACGAGCGCTTCATCTTCGAAAGCGGTGAGGTGCCCACCCGTGACGGCCTGCACGATTTCTTCAACGGCCTGTGCTGGATGCAGTTTCCGCGGGCGAAAACACGCTTGAACCAGCTGCAGGCGGCGGAGATTTCGGCCGCCGGGGTTCAGGCGGTGCGCGGACCGGTTCGCGACGCGATCACCGTGTTCGACGAAAACGCCGCCTTGCTGTTCGCGCCGGACGCGTTGTGGGACGCGCTGGCAGAGCGGGAGTGGGCGCGGCTGTTTGGCGAACTTCGCCCGATGTGGCGCCAGGCGCAACTGGTGCTTTTTGGCCATGCGGCGCTGGAAAAGCTGGTCGCGCCCTACAAGTCGATCACAGCGCATGTCTGGCGGATCGCCGAGCCCTGGAACTCCATGACGCAACTCGATGCGTGGCTGGCGCAGGACCTGACGGCTGCCAAGCTGGCCGCCAAGCCGTTTGTGCCCTTGCCGGTGCTGGGCGTTCCGGGATGGTGGCCGGACAACGAAGACCCGACGTTTTACGCCGATGCCGGGGTGTTCCGGCCAGGCGCGCCACGTGCCGCAGAGCGCGCAATAACCGCAACCGTCGTCGGAATTGGGTCGCTTGAACTTGATTTTCGCCATTGCGCCCCTACCATTCGGGGACATTCTTTCCCGGTTGTGGGAATTTTTTCGGAAGTCACCATGAAACGCATTCTTCTCTTTGTCCTGACCAACTTCGCCGTCATGGCGGTGCTGCTGATCACCACGCGCCTTCTCGGTGTGGACCGTTTCTTGACCGCCAACGGCCTGAACATGACGGCGCTGGCCGGCTTCTCGCTGATCATCGGTTTCGGCGGCGCGATCATCTCGCTGCTGATGAGCAAGACGATCGCGAAAATGAGCGCCGGGGTGCGCATCATCGAGCAGCCCCAGAACGTCGATGAAGCCTGGATCGTTGATACGGTGCGCAAATTTGCGGACAAGGCGGGCATCGGCATGCCGGAAGTGGGCATCTTCGAGGGCGACCCCAACGCCTTCGCCACGGGCGCGTTCAAGAACTCGGCGCTGGTGGCGGTGTCCACCGGCTTGCTGCAGGGCATGACGCGTGAGGAGGTCGAGGCGGTGATCGGCCACGAGGTGGCGCACATCGCCAACGGCGACATGGTGACGATGACGCTGATCCAGGGCGTGATGAACACTTTCGTGGTGTTCCTGAGCCGCGTGATCGGCTATGCGGTCGACAGTTTCCTGCGCCGCGGCGACTCGGAGAATTCCGGCCCCGGCATCGGCTACATGATCACCACCATCGTGATGGACATCGTGCTGGGCTTCGTCGCCGCCATCATCGTGGCCTGGTTCAGCCGCCAGCGCGAATTCCGCGCCGACGCCGGCGCCGCGAGCCTGATGGGTCGCAGGCAGCCGATGATCAACGCGCTGGCGCGCCTGGGTGGCATGCATCCGGCCGAGTTGCCCAAGAGCATGGCCGCCTTAGGCATTGCGGGCGGCATCGGCAAGCTGTTCTCCACGCACCCGCCGATCGAAGAGCGCATCGCGGCACTGCAGTCACGTCAGGGCTGAGTCGAGCCCCCCTGGTGCGGGTACGGCCAGCGGGCCGTTCGTTCTGGTCGTCTGGGGCCTTCGTTTGAGGATTCATTGAATCAAATACGACCATTCCCAGCGTGGAATGGTCGTATTTTGCTATGTATTTCGAACTCTTTTCAGGGCTTTCCGTGGCGCGTTGCCGCCTTGGAATCACGCCCTCAAGCCAGCCCGAGCAGGCTGCGCGCCACGGCCTCGCCGACCTTGATGCCGTCCACGCCGGCTGACAGGATGCCGCCGGCGTAGCTGGCGCCCTCGCCCGCCGGGTACAGGCCCAGGGTGTTGAGGCTCTGGAAATCTTCGCCCCGGCCCATCTTCAGCGGCGACGAGGTGCGCGTTTCCACGCCGGTCAGCACCGCATCGTGGCGGTCAAACCCCTGGATCTTGCGGCCGAACACCGGCAAGGCTTCGCGCAGTGCGTCGATCGCGTAGCCGGGCAGGGCGGCGTGGAGGTCGCCGAGCAGCACGCCGGGCTTGTAGGATGGCAACACATCGCCGAGCTGGCTGGAGGGCTTGCCCGCGATGAAGTTGCCCACGAGCTGGCCCGGCGCCTCGTAATTGCTGCCACCCAGCACGTAGGCGTTCGATTCAAGCTGGCGCTGCAGCACGATGCCGGCCAGCGGGTGCCGGGCGGCGACGTGCAGGTCGTCTGCGCCATAGCTTCGGCCCAGCGTGGCCTCGAACGCGGCCGGGTCGGTGGGGTAGTCGCGCGGGTCGATGCCGACCACCATACCGGCGTTCGCGTTGCGTTCGTTGCGCGAGTACTGGCTCATGCCGTTGGTCACCACGCGCCCCGGCTCCGAGGTGGCTGCCACCACCGTGCCACCGGGACACATGCAGAAGCTGTACACCGTACGTCCGTTGGCGGCATGGTGAACCAGTTTGTAGTCGGCCGCGCCGAGCAGTGGATGGCCGGCGTGGCGACCCCAGCGTGCGCGGTCGATCAGGCCCTGCGGGTGCTCGATGCGAAAGCCGATGGAAAAGGGCTTGGATTCCATGTGCACGCCGCGCTCGTACAGCGCGGTGAAGGTGTCGCGCGCGCTGTGGCCCAGCGCCAGGACGACGTGATCGGCGCGTTGCTCAACCACTTCGCCCGTGGCCTGGTTCAACACTGTCAGTGCGCGCAGGTGGCGGCCGGCGGGGCCGTTCTCGATCACCACGTCGGTCACGCGCTGCTCGAAGCGGATTTCGCCGCCCAGCGCGATGATCTGCTCGCGCAGGTTCTCCACGACCTTGACGAGCTTGAAAGTGCCGATGTGCGGGTGTGCGGCGTAGAGGATTTCCTCTGGCGCACCGGCCTTGACGAATTCCTCCATCACCTTGCGGCCGAGGTGGCGCGGGTCCTTGATCTGGCTGTAGAGCTTGCCGTCACTGAAGGTGCCGGCGCCGCCTTCGCCAAACTGCACGTTGGATTCGGGGTTCAGCACGCGCTTGCGCCACAGGCCCCAGGTGTCTTTGGTGCGCTCGCGCACGGTCTTGCCGCGCTCCAGCACGATGGGTTTGAAGCCCATCTGCGCCAGCACCAGCGCGGCAAAGATGCCGCAGGGGCCGAAGCCGACGACCACGGGGCGCACCGGCAGATCGGCCGGAGCCTGTCCGACCGGGTGCCAGACCATGTCGGGCGTGGCTTGGACATGCGGGTCCGTTTTGTGCCTGACCAGCAGGCCGGCCTCAAGCGCGGGATGGGTCAGCGCGACATCGACGATATAGACCGCCAGCAGATCGGCCTTGCGAGCGTCGAAGCTGCGCTTGAAGACATGCAAACTGGCGATGTCGGCTTCGGGAATGCCGAGCGCCTGCGCTGCGAGCTGGCGCAGCGCGCCTTCGGGGTGGGGCGCAGGCTGGCGGTCATCGTCGGTTTCGGTCGGCGCGTCGGCCGGTCGCCGGGCGTCCACCGGCAGGGCCGACAGCGGGAGTTTGAGTTCGGAAATCCGGATCATGGGGTCCTCGTGGCTCGTGGTCATCAAGCAGAGGCCGCCATGATAAGGCGCGGCGCCGGACGTGGGGCGAATGAGGCGCGCCGGGCCGCTCCCAAGCGGCGAAGGCCCCCTCGGGGGGCAGGACGGACGCGCAGCGCCGGACGTGGGGGCCTTGTCCCTCAGGGGGCGGGCAGAAAACCTTCGACCGACAGGTAGCGCTCGCCGGTGTCGTAGTTGAAGCCCAGCACGGTGGCGCCGGCCGGCAGCTCCGGCAGTTTCTGGGCAATGGCGGCCAGCGTGGCGCCGGAGGAAATGCCCACCAGCAGGCCTTCTTCACGCGCACAGCGCCGGGCCATCTCGCGCGCGGGCTCCGCGTCCACCTGGATCACGCCATCCAGCAGGCGGGTGTCGAGGTTCTTCGGGATGAAACCCGCACCGATGCCCTGGATCGGGTGCGGCGAAGGCGGTCCGCCGCTGATGACCGGGGAAGCCGCCGGTTCCACCGCAAAGACCTTCAGCCTCGGCCAAGCGGCCTTGAGCACTTTTGCGCAGCCTGTCAGGTGGCCGCCGGTGCCCACGCCGGTGATCAGC
This sequence comes from uncultured beta proteobacterium, assembly GCA_963726365.1. Taxonomy (GTDB): domain Bacteria; phylum Pseudomonadota; class Gammaproteobacteria; order Burkholderiales; family Burkholderiaceae_C; genus JAABQG01. Next base: position 125,050 of record CAVSCI010000021.1, read on the forward strand.
GCGTCAATGCCGTCGGGGAAATCGGCCAGGATTTCCTGCGCCGTGGTGCGCGCGTGCACATCGACGTTGGCCGGGTTCTCGAACTGCTGCGGAATCCAGGCACCGGGGGTGGCGGCCTTGAGTTCCTCGGCGCGGGCGATGGCGCCCTTCATGCCTTTTTCGCGCGGCGTCAGATCAAAACTGGCGCCATAGGCCAGCATCAGGCGCCGCCGCTCGATGCTCATGCTGTCGGGCATCACCAGCACCAGCTGGTAGCCCTTGACGGCGGCCACCATCGCCAGGCCGATGCCGGTGTTGCCGGAAGTGGGTTCGATGATGGTGCCACCAGGCTGGAGTGCGCCGGATCTTTCGGCGTCTTCCACCATGGCCAGCGCAATGCGGTCCTTGATCGAGCCGCCGGGGTTGCTGCGTTCGGACTTCACCCAGACCGCGTGGCTGTTGCCGAACAGGCGGTTGATGCGGATGTGCGGTGTGCCGCCGATGGATTGCAGGACGTTGTCGAATTTCATCTGGGGAGTCTCCTGGGGGTGATGGGGCGCCTCGTCCTCATGGGCGCCGTTGAAGAATCTGCTGCGCGGCCTGTTGTCCCGAAAGGAAGGCGCCGCCGCAGGTCTGGGCAAGGTTCTGCGCGACGGCTTCGCCGGCGAAGTAAAGTCGCTCATGAACCGGCAAGCCCAGCCATTGTCGCGCCTGGCCGCCACCGGGCTTCAGGTAGGCATAACTACCCCGGTGCAAGGGGTCTTCCACCCAGTTGGTGAAGGCGCCGCGAACGAGGCGGCGCGGTTGCAGCGGGCCGACACACTGCACCAGACGGGCCAGGCCCTCCTGTACGGCGAGCGGCTCGGGCATCGCGGCGAGTGCTTCGCCATAGGCGCCGCCGACCAGGCCGACCACCAGATTCGAGCCGAAGGGGTGGCACAGGAAATGCGGCGTCTGCCCCGTAGCTGGCTGCGACTCCATCACCCAGCCCGAGTGGGGCAGGCCGGCAATGGGGCCGTCGAACTCCAGGATGATCTTGGCGAAATGACCCATGGGCAGGGCGTCGAGCGCGCGCAGCGTGTCCAGTGGCAGGCCGGGCAGGAACCGCAGCCCCTCGGCGCGCAGCACGCCGGTGGAGACCGTGACGATGCAGTCGCGCGCCTGCACCGTGCCGCCGGTGGTCTGCACCCGGATGTGCGGGCCCCGGCTGTCGATCTCGCGGACCTGCTCGCCCAGCGCCACCGGAACACCCTGCGCCAGGTTGGCCACCACGGTGCCGAAGCCTTCGCGCACCAGCCAGTTGGGCCGGGTCGAACCGTGCAGCTGCAGGCCGTGGATGGAGAGCTGGCTGCTGTCCGCCCCGGCGTCCAGCGGGCCCAGGGCCTCGCTGGCCCAGCGTTCACTCCACTGGCCGAGGTCGCTCAGGGTGGAGAGCGCGGCGTCCGGCCCCCGGTGGGCGTCGATGCGCTTCTCCAGTTGCTCCACCGCCGCCAGCGCGAGCGCTTCGTCGTCCGCGCTCAGACGCCGGCTCTGCGCATACAGGTGCCAGGGGGCGTCGTCATGCGCCACCAACGAAAGGCCCATCGAACGCGCCAGCGGGGTGAAGGGGTTGCGGTCGGCCTGGTGCAGCCAGGCACAGCCGCGGTCGATCGGGGCGGAAAACGTCGTCCGGTCGGTCCAGGCGCGGCCACCGACCCGGTCGGCGGCCTCCAGCACCAGCACGGCCTGACCGGCGCTCTGCAAGTGTCGGGCAGCTGCCAGGCCGGCGGCGCCGGCGCCGATGATGAGGGTGTCGATGGTGGCGGGCAGGTCGGGCATGCGGGCATCTCCGCTGAGGGCATGGTTCAGGGACGTCCGCAAAGCATACGGTATCGCGGTGATAATCCCCATCGTGAAGTCTGCCAGACCGCCGCTGGTGCAATCTGGGAAACCAGGCACTGGAGGAACGTCCGGACTGCAAAGGGCAGCGTAGCAGCTAACGGCTGTCCACCGTGAGGTGAGGATCAGAGCAACAGAGACGAGCCGATTCAGTTCGGGTGAAACGGGCAATCTCTACGCGCAGCAATACCAAGTAGGCACACGTTGACGGGGCCCCCGGAGTGTGCGGGTAGGTAGCATCGAGCCGTCAGGCGACTGGCGGCCCAGAGTAATGGCGGTCACATCGCGGGCAACCGTGGTGCACAGAATCCGGCTTATCGGCGGGCTTCACACTATTTATCCAAGCGCTTCCAGCCGGGCGCTGCGCGCGGCGCCGTTCAGCGGCCGGACAACAGAAATCCGCCGAGGGCAAACACCGAATTGGGCGTGCTCGGACGCACCGGCTCTGACGGTGGCTGCTTGTAGACGCCACGGCGCATGGTTTTTTGCTCGATCTGCACACCGCGTGCTCGCTGCTCGCTGACCAGCGAGTGCAGGGTGATGGATTGAAGGTGCGCGATCATCCTGGCGTTGAGCGTGGCCCAGAGTTCGGCTGTCATGGCGGCAGCACCATCGGCGATGCCGCTTCCTTCCGGCTCGCCGTCACGCACATCGCCCTCAACGGCGCCGATGATGTCGGCCACCGTGATCGCTTCTGCGCCCCGTGCCAGCGCATAGCCGCCGCCCGGCCCGCGCGTGCTCTCGACGAGGCCGCGCTGACGCAGTTTGCTGAACAACTGCTCCAGATATGAGAGCGAGATCTGGTGGCGCGCGGCGATGTCGGCGAGTGAAACCGGGCCTGCGTTTTCGCGCAGTCCCACATCGATCATGGCCGTGACGGCAAAACGACCTTTGGTGCTTAAACGCATGGCAACAACTCCTTGGAGCGTCACGAAGACTGTGACAGGGCGAAGTATAAGAAGCAATTCACTTCGCGAAAAATCGTTTTTTGTACAAAAATTATTCGCAATAAATGAATAATACGGGCCATATCCGGAGCGCAGCCATGAATTTCAAGCACCTTTACTATTTCTGGGTCGCCGCCAAGGCGGGCGGCATCATGCGGGCCGGAGAGCAACTGCACACCACGCCACAGACCCTTTCAGGCCAGATCAAGCTGCTGGAAGAGTGGCTGGGGCGAAAACTGTTTCGCAAGAGTGGCCGTCAGGTCGAGCTGACCGAAGATGGGCGGGTCGCGCTGGGCTATGCGGACGAGATATTTGCCCTGGGCGCCGAACTGGAGGCTGCATTGCGACAGGCGCGCGGCGGCAAGAGGGTGCTGGAGTTCCGGGTGGGCGTGGCGGATTCGGTCGCAAAGTCCGTGGCCTATCGCCTGCTGGAGCCCGCGTTGTCGATCAATGAGCCGGTTCGCCTGATCGGCAGCGAGGGCAAGTTTCCGGATCTGCTGGCCCAGCTGGCGCTGCACCGTCTGGACCTGGTGATTGCGGACGAGCCGCTCTCGAAGCGCGTGAGCGTGAAGGCGTTCAACCATCCCCTGGGCACCACGTCGATGAGTTTTTTCGCCACGCCGGCACTGAGGGCAATGCTGGTGGGCGGGTTTCCTCAATGCCTGGATGGCGCACCCATGCTGATCCAGGGTGCGGCGTCGTCGGTGCGCCAGCAGCTGGAGGGCTGGCTGGCACGTCACCAGATTCACCCGCGCGTGGTTGCCGAATTTGACGACGGCGCCTTGATGACGGCCTTTGGCAGAGAGGGGCGCGGCGTCTTCATGTCACCCAGTGTGCTTGAGAACGAGACCGTGGCCCAGTTCGGCGTTGAGGTGATCGGGCGCAGCAGCGACTTGATCGAGGAGTTTTTTGCCGTCTCCGTGGAGCGGCGCATCACGCACCCCTGCGTCGCGGCAATTACCCATGCGGCGCGCGGCCAGTTGTTCAGCGCCTGAGCTCAGAACCGCTCGTAAGGCATCAGGAATCGCCACTGTCCCGCTGGCAAGGTGGCCAGCGGCATGCGGCCGATCCGGATGCGTTTCATGCTGACGATCTGGAGGCCGACGCGGTCACACAGATAGGCGATCAGGCCCGGATGGACGCCCTTGATGGCAAAGCGCAGGCGAGTGGAGGCTTCGCCCGCGCTGGTGATGCTGACCTTGACCGGCGGCAGCGGCCGACCATCGGTCTGGAGTCCGCGGTTCAGGCGATCGACGGCGTCCGGCGGAACTTCGCCCTTGATTTCAACTGTAAATTCCTGCTCGATGACACCGGCGTCTTCGCTCAGCTTGCGCTCAATGCGCCAGTCCTGGGTGAACACCACCAGGCCGCTGGCACGACTTTCCAGCGGTCCGCACAGGACTTGTCTGGCCATGTGCTTCCTGAGCAGGGCAACGCCGCTGCGGTCTTCGCTGGCGCGGAACTCGGCGGTGATCAGGCTCAACGCCTGACGCAAGCCCTTGCCCAGCCCTTTGATGTCGACGGGTTCCCCGGTGCCCGCATCGTAGCCCGGGGGCTTGTGCAGCAGGATCGTGACCGCCGCAGGCGCCATCAGGCTGGCGTGAGGATCGATCTCGATGGGCTCGCCCCGCACGCGAAACTGCGGCTCCTCCACCACGCGGCCCGCCACGCGCACCCACCCGCCTTCGATGTATTGCTCGGCCTCGCGTCGGGAGCAGGCCTTCAGTTCGGCGACGCACTTGGAGAGTCGAATGCCTTCCGAAACCTCGGGTCGGGCGGTCTGCCGCTGGGTCATTGCGGGTTGTTTCCGGGTTCCAGTGCGCGCAGGCGTTCCACGTGGGCCAGCAACGAACGGGCGGCGACCGGCCACATGCGGGGCGGCACGTCGTCATATGCGACGCGGACCCAGTCGTCCATCGTGCCTTCGGGGTCGGCCTGCAGGGCCGCAATGATCTTGGCCTCCCGCTTCAGGCGGTGCACCTTGAGCCGGGCAATGGCCTGCGCGGCTTCGCCGATGGCGTAGCCGTGCGCAGGCAGGATGAAACCGATATCGTGCTCGCCACACGCCGCACTGAGCGTGTCGAGTGAGTCGAGATAGGCGGTCATGTCCCCGTCGGGCGGGTCAATCACGGTCGTGCTGCCATTGAGAATGTGGTCACCACTGAACAGCAGTCCGTCTTCGAGCAGGACCAGGCAAACGTGGTTGGCGGCATGGCCAGGCGTGTGGATGACTTTCAAGGTGTGGGAGCCTGTGCCTTCCGGTCCGGATCCTTGCAGCGCCAGAAGCTCCTGATCGTTCAGCGTTCGATCGGGCGTGAATTCGCTGGCCTTGCGGGCCGTCGGCGCGGAGGGAATGCCGACGATCGGCGGCCGCGGTTCACATAGCGCCTGCAGGGGCCTGGCGCCCGGCGAATGATCCGGGTGCGAGTGGGTGCAGACGATCAGGTGGATCTGCCCGCCCGCCGCGCGCCACAGACGGTCAATGTGTTCGGCGTCGGCCGGACCTGGATCAATTGCGATGTAGCCGGTGTGGGGGTCGCCCACCAGGTAGCTGTTGGTTCCGGGGCCGGTCATCACGCCGGGATTGGGTGCCGTCAGGCGCATCACGTTCCTTAGGAGGGCTACCGGTTGTTCGCATTGCCAGTCCAGGGCGTGCACGATCTGGCCGTCAGGGCTCACCAGTTCCAGTTCGCCATAGGGCGTCTCGTGCTCCATGTAGCGTGCTTCCTTGCCCGCGAGCAGGCCGGCGCGCGGGCAACTGGTCCACAGCGGCTGCTCGGTGGCGGCGCAGGCCAACAGCACGGCTTCGACGGTCGCAAACGCCTGCAAGCGCTCCAGCGTGCGGATGGTCGGGAAGATCATGAAAAACTGGCCCACCCGATGACGCTCCAGCGCATCGGCCGGGCGCACCCAGACCGGCTCGAACTGTTCGGTTTCGTCCGCCACAGGCATCTGGCCCTCGGGCATGTGGGCGACCAGGAAGGGGACATCGAAGCGTCGCGGCAGGTCGCGGTCGGTGATCCAGTGAGCCAGTACGAAGACCTCGCTGGCCGCCAGCGTCAGCCCGCGCGCGGCGCACTGGGCCGCGAAGGGGGCTTTGCGGTCCAGCGCGGCCAGGTCGTTGGCATCGGCCATGGCGCCATCGGGGCGGCGCGCGAGCAGGATGCCCAATTCTTCAAAGCTCTCCCGGATGGCCGCGATCGCCTGCGTGAGGTGCAAATCACTTTGTGTGGCGCGGCGCGTGGATTGCGAGTGTGCCGCGGCGTCTGCGGCATCCACGCCCCCTCCCGGGAAGACGTAGGCCCCGGGCGCGAAGCTGGCCGTCATGGAGCGCCGCGTCATGAGCACTTCAATGCCCTGGGGCGTGTCGCGCAGCAACAGAACGGTGGCCGCGGGTCTCACGGGCGCGGGTTCGCGCTGCAGATGGAGGAGTTGGGTAGGTCTGACCATGGCTCACATTATCGGCAGCATTCATCGAACGGGTGGACAAAGCGCTGCCATGTGTCACACACCAGGCGGCTCTTCCTGGCGATCTACGTGTTTTCCGCCTTCCCGGGGGCATTGCCTGCCGGATAATTTCGCCAACAACAGGAGAATTTGCATGCAAACCGGAAGCGCATGGTTGGGTTCTTTCGTGCCGGCACGGATGCCACGGGAGGAGATGCGAGGATAAGGGGATAATTCCGCCATGAAGGTCCGCTTCACAAAAATGCAGGGTGCTGGCAACGATTTCGTCGTGCTTGACGAGACCTGTGGCCGCCTGAACCTTTCGACGGCGCAATACCGTTTTCTGGCCGACCGGCACTTCGGCGTGGGTGCCGACCAGATCCTGACGGTGCGACCTGCGCCAGATGGGCTGGCCGGGCAGGGGCTGGACTTCGAATACGTGATTCACAACGCCGACGGCGGCGAGGTTGAGCACTGCGGTAATGGCGCACGTTGCTTCGTGCGTTACGTGCGCGAAAAGGGCCTGACCGCCAAGGACAGCGTCAAGGTCAAGGTGGTGGGCGGCGTGCTCGAATTACGTCAGAACCCCGACGGCCGCGTCACGGTCGACATGGGCCCACCGGTGTTCGACCTGCCCCGCATTCCCTTCGATCCGGCCGGCCTGAATGCCCAGGCGCGCGGCGGCTGGCAGGTCTGGCCGCTGGAATTCGAAGAAAATCAGGCTCATCCCGGCGCCGAACGGCCGAAGTTCGCTTCTGTATCTGTAGCGGTCCTGTCCATGGGCAACCCGCATGCGGTGCAGGTTGTAGACGATGTGGACACAGCCCCTGTGCGGACTCAGGGCGCGCGCATCGAGCGCCATCCGGCTTTCCCGCGGCGGGTGAACGCCGGCTTCATGCAGGTCATGAGCCGTTCGCGCATCCGGCTGCGGGTCTTCGAGCGCGGCGCTGGCGAGACGCTGGCGTGTGGCACCGGCGCCTGCGCGGCAGTGGTTGCAGGCATTCGTCTGGGGCTGCTTGATCGGCGCGTGGATGTGGACACCCGCGGCGGGCAGTTGACCATTGAATGGGCCGGTGCGACCGGTGACAACGCCGCGCCAGTGCTCATGACCGGCCCGGCTGCGACGGTTTTTGAAGGCGAAATTGAACTCCCGGAACTTAAATGAACACACCGATGAACACTCCTGCCATGAATCCCATCACTGAAGACGACATTGCCGATTTTTTGCTGAACACACCAGATTTCTTTGGGCGCCATGCAGAACTGCTCTCCGCGGTTTTGCTGACCAGTCCGCATGGCAACCGTGCCGTGAGCCTGCAGGAGCGCCAGGCGGAAATGCTGCGCGAGAAAATCAAGACGCTTGAACACCGAGTGATGGACATGATCCGGCACGGCAATGAGAACATGATCATTGCCGACCGCCTGCAACGCTGGGCGCGCAGCCTGTTCCTGGCAACCGCCCCCCAGGACCTCCCCGCCATCATGGTCGAGGGTCTGCAGACCGAGTTCATGGTTCCGCAGGTCGCAATCAAGGTGTGGGGTGTAGCAGATGCGTTCTGCGGTGAGCCGTTCGCGCTGGGCGTGAGCAGCGACGTCAAGAGCTTGGCTTCGTCGTTGATGGCGCCGTACTGTGGTGCGAATGCGGGATTCGAGGCCGTGGGTTGGCTGGCGGACCCGGCCGCGGTTGCTTCCGTGGCGCTGATTGCGTTACGCCTGGACTCGGCACCCCAGGCTTTCGGGATGATGGTGCTGGCGTCGCCTGATTCGCAGCGCTTTCATGCGGGAATGGGGACGGATTTTCTTGAGCGCATGGCTGAACTGGGCAGCGCCGCGTTGTCCCGACTGCGCTAGAAAAACAGGGTACCGAATCGCCGCCGCCTGAACCGCATGAAGCCAGTTGCAATCAGGGCTGACGGCGACGGGATCTTTCCCCCGGTGTCGCCGCTGGTCGGGCGTTATCTCGAGCATGTCCGCGTGGAAAAACGGCTTGCCCGGCGAACCGTCGAGCTGTACCAGCTGGATCTCGTCAAGCTCGCGACCCAGGCGGCGCAGGCCAAGGTTGGGCTGACGGATGTTCAGAACCACCACATCCGCCGCTGGGTGGCGCAGATGCACAGTGGCGGGCGCAGCGGGCGCGGCATCGCGTTGATCCTGTCGGGCTGGCGCGGTTTCTACAACTGGCTGGGGCGCGAGGGACTGGTTTCCAGCAATCCCGTTCAGGACGTTCGTGCGCCACGCGCGGCGCGACTCCTGCCCAAGGCGCTGGGCGTGGACGATGCCGTGCAACTGGCCAGCCACCATCAGGAAGACGCGGATCCGTGGCTGGAAGCGCGGGACGCGGCCATGGTCGAGTTGCTGTACGGTTGCGGGCTGCGCGTGGGTGAGCTTGTGGGGCTGGATGTGACGGCCAGCGCTGCCGGCGAGAAGAGCGGCCGAGGCTGGATCGACCTTCAGGCTGCGGAAGTCCATGTACAGGGCAAGGGGGGCAAGCGGCGCACCGTGCCGGTGGGGCGTGCGGCGCTGGCGGCACTGGAGCGCTGGCTGACCCTGCGTGGCCAGTCCGGGGCGGGCGGAGCGCAAGGTAGGGACGCGCCCGGAGCCAGCACTGGGCAACAGGCAGCGCTTTTTCAGGGCCGCCGGGGGACACGGCTCAGCGCGCAGTCGATCTGGCAGCGCCTGAAGCGCCGCAGCCAGCTGGCCGGGCTTGCCACACCGGTGCACCCGCACATGCTTCGCCACTCGTTTGCCAGCCACCTGCTGCAGTCCAGCAGCGACCTCCGTGCGGTCCAGGAACTCCTGGGACACGCCAGCATCACCAGCACGCAGGTCTATACGCGGCTGGATTTCCAGCATCTGGCCCGTGCCTATGACGCGGCACACCCGCGGGCCAGGACCCGGGGCGGCGGTTCGGGTTCCTGAGGCGTCCGGCATCGACTCAATTCAGTAGCGTGGCTGGAAGCGCCGACAATAGTCCGCATGAAAACGATTCGACTTCGGGAGGGCAAGGAGCGCTCCCTGCTGCGCCGCCATCCCTGGATTTTTGACTCGGCCATCGCGCGCGGAGGTGCCGATGCGGGCGAGACCGTGAAAGTGGAGTCCAGCGGCGGACAATTCCTGGCCTGGGCGTCCTTCAGCCCGAGTTCGAAAATCCGCGCGCGGGCCTGGAGTTTCGACGAGTCGCAGCGCATAGACGCAGCATTCTTGAACGCCCTGATCGAGCGCGCCATCCGGACCCGGACCTGCTTTGACATCCGCAGCGATGGCCTGCGGCTGATCCACGGAGAGTCCGACGGCCTGCCCGGGCTGATCGTGGACCGGTATGCGAACACGCTGGTGGCGCAGTTCCTGGCGGCCGGGGTGGAACGCTGGAAGGACGTGATTGCCGACGCCTTGCTCCGGGCGACTGGACTTACGCTGTTGTACGAGCGGTCGGACGCCCAGGTCCGGGCGCTCGAAGGCCTGCCCGAAGCCACCGGCTGGTTGCGCGGCATGCCAACGGGCGGGGCACCTGCGCCACCGACCGAGATCACCATCCGCGAGCACGACTGGCGCCTGACGCTGGACATCGCCACCGGCCACAAGACCGGCTTTTACCTCGACCAGCGCGACAGCCGCCAGCGGTTTGCCGAGCACGCGCGCCACCGCAGGTTCCCGCGGGTGCTCAACTGTTACTGCTACACCGGCGGCTTCACCGTGGCGGCGCTGGCCGGAGGGGCCGGGCATGTGACCTCCATCGACTCGTCCGGTCCTGCGCTGGAGCGGGCGCGCGCCAACGTGGCGCTCAACGGTTTCGACGCGTCGCGCACCACCTTTATGGACGCGGACGTGAACGCCTCGATGCGCGCCTTCATCGAAGCCGGGCAGACCTTTGATGCCATCATCCTGGACCCCCCGAAGTTCGCGCCCACGGCGGCCCACGCCGACCGCGCCGCGCGCGCCTACAAGGACATCAACCGGCTGGCCTTCAAGCTGCTGGTGCCCGGCGGCGAGCTGTTTACCTACTCGTGCTCGGGCGGCATCAGTGCCGACCTGTTTCACAAGATCGTGGCCTCGGCCGGCATTGACGCGGGCGTGGAGGGCTGCATCAGCGAGCGGCTGCAGGGCGCGCCCGATCACCCTATGACCATCCATTTCCCGGAAGGGCGAGTACCTCAAGGGGCTGGTGGTGGTCAAAAAGCCGGATTGAACCGTTTTAATGAATTAAATTGGCATTAAACCAGCGTAGAATGGTCACTGTCAGCTACAAAATATATAGTGACAGGGTTGATTGACAGGCGCTGTAAAGTGGCAGATAGCGGCGGCAGACACGCGCCAAGGCCGCTACACTCCCCCATCTTCGCGGCCGACCGGCCGCAATCGCAGGTTTCATCCATGAGTCTCATTCCCGCCACCATCCTCACCGGCTTCCTGGGTTCCGGCAAGACAACATTGCTCAAGCGCGTGCTGACCGAGGCGCATGGCCAGAAAATCGCCGTGATCGAGAACGAGTTTGGCGAGGAAAACATCGACAACGACATCCTCGTCGCCGACACGAACGAGCAGATCATCCAGATGAGCAATGGCTGCATCTGCTGCACGATCCGCGAGGATCTGCGCGCCACCTTGCAGGATCTGGCCCAGAAAAAGCGCAAGGGTGAGCTGGACTTTGACCGCGTTGTGATCGAGACGACCGGCCTGGCCGACCCCGGCCCGGTCGCTCAGACCTTCTTCATGGACGACGAGATTGCCGAGAGCTTCCTGCTTGACTCCATCCTGACACTGGTGGACGCCAAGCACGCAGCGCAGCAGTTGAACGACCGCCAGGAAGCGCGACGCCAGGTGGGCTTCGCCGACCAGATTTTCATCAGCAAGGCCGATCTGGTTTCGAAAGACGAGCTGGATGCGCTGATGCACCGCCTGCGGCACATGAATCCGCGCGCACCGCAGAAAGTGGTGCACTTCGGCGAGGTGGCCTTGTCAGAGGTGTTCGACCTGCGCGGCTTCAACCTGAACGCCAAGCTCGACATCGACCCGGACTTCCTGAAGGACGAGGAGCACGATCACAGTCATCACGACCCTGCGCACGATGAGCACTGTGATCATCCGTCTCACGCCCATGACCCGGCATCGAGTGCTGGCCACCATCACCACCACGATGATGATGTGAAGAGCTTTGTGTTCCGCAGCGATCGGGCCTTTGATCCGGCAAAGCTTGAGGATTTCCTCGGCGCGATCGTGAATATTTATGGGCCGCGCATGCTGCGCTACAAAGGCGTCCTGAACATGAACGGTACCGACCGGAAAGTGATCTTCCAGGGGGTGCACCAGCTCATGGGCAGTGATCTGGGCCCGAAATGGGCTGACGGCGAGGCAAAAACCAGCAAGATGGTGTTCATCGGCATTGATCTGCCCAAGGACATCCTTTTGCAGGGACTCGAGCAGAGTCTGGTTTGAGGCTGATCACCTGATTTGAAGCGGAAGGCTCCATGTTTGTCTCGATTCTGCAACTGATGGGAATGGCTTTCGGCAAGCCGATACAATCGCGCCCCGGACCAGACTCACCGTCTGACCCGGACGACAAGCCCTCGAAGGTCCATAACAAGCGTATAAACCGCCAGATAGAAATCCGGGTTTTGACGGATCAGAGTCAGGCTGCTGGTACGTTTTCAAACAAAGCGTCTACCAGCTCATCGAGGAGACAAGAAGTGAAAGTCCAGATCGCCAAGCCCAAGGCACATGCCAAAGTGCCGGCCAAGCCGAAAGCCAAAGCCAAGGCGCCCATTGAATCTTCGCGCAAGGCGGCGAAGCCGCTGCTGAAAGCCGCGTCGAAAGCGGCCACCGTAAAACCGGCCCCGGTCGCAAAAAAAGCGACCAAGCCGGTGATTGTGAAGCCCGTGGCCAAGGTTGCCGCGGCAAAGGCTGCGCGTGGGAAGGATTCGGGAAAACCGACGCTCAAGGTTGCCAAACCGGCAGCCAAGGCAGTCAAGCCGGTCGCCAAGAACGTTGCCAAAATTGTCAAGCCTGTGACCAAGGTCGCCAAGCCAGCGCCGAAAAGTGTGAAAATCGCTTCGGCTGGCAAGGCCGTGGTGACCAAGAAACCTTCGAAGGTGACTGCAGCCCCAGCGGCCGTGACGCCAGTGAAAGCCGTCAGAACTGCCGTCAAGCCACTGCCCCCCATCCCTGAGCCCAAAGTGACGGCGTCCGTCCCTGCGCCGATTGTGACGAAACTGGCCGTGCCGGCTTCGCCGCCAGCCAAGGCGGGCCGACCTTCCAGGCTGTCCCAGATTACCGTGCCTTCGATGGCTCAATCGGTGGCATCGACCGCCGCCAAAGCCAGCTATACCAACACAATGTCCAGTCCTGTCCTGATTCCTCCCGCCTATGTGCCGGTCAAGAAAGACCCCAAGCTTGCAAACAACTGGAAAAACAAGTCGGCGGACCAACTGAGCGACGCCGAAGTCCTTGCCATGCCTGATGAGGAGTACATGAATGACAAGCAGTTGGCATTTTTCCGCCTGAAGCTGGCGCAACTCAAGAGGGATATCCTCAGCAACGCGGGCGAAACCACCGAACATCTCCGCGCCGATACCGTCGTGGTTCCCGACCCTGCCGATCGTGCGACCATAGAAGAGGAGCACGCCCTTGAATTGCGCACCCGGGATCGGGAGCGAAAGCTTCTGAAGAAGATCGAGCAGTCGATCATTCGCATTGATGCAGGTGACTACGGCTATTGCGATGAAACCGGCGAAGCCATCGGCGTGGGGCGCCTGCTGGCGCGGCCAACCGCGACGCTTTCACTGGAAGCGCAGCAACGCCGCGAGCTCAAGCAGAAGATGTTTGGGGACTGAGGGCTTCGCCTCGAACCCTCTGTACCGCCTGAGAAATTTACGCCATGGCCAACGACGATAACGGTGGATTGCTCTCCAAAGTCGTCAAGTTCGTCCGCAATCCCGCGACGAACTGGGCAGATCTCGACCTGGCTGAGTCGCAACACGAAAGCGGCAACAGCAAGCAGATGCTCAAGGAACTTATCGAGCGCAAGAAGCGCAACGATTTTGTTCGCAAGCGGGAGTTCGAAATGCTGCGCAAGTTGCGTCGGCGCGAACTGACCGGGACCCAGTCTTCGACGCCAAGGCCGTCCTTTTTTCAAAGCAGCATGCCCTCCAAGCCGGATGAGCGCGCCCAGACACTGAAAAAGATCGACGAGATCGAAGCGCAGATGTCGATGCAATGGTGGAAGACCAAACATCGGGACTCATCCGCGAACAGCAGCGGTTTTCCTCCATCGGTTCCTGCACAAGGCGCGGCTGCGACTCAAGTGGATCCCGAAATACCGCAAATGAGTCCGGTGGCCGCATCCGGGGCTCCCGGTCCGGAAAGTGCTTCAGGTGCATTTGCACCGGCGGTGGCCGATGGCCAGGGCGTGGACACCGCGAGGGATCAGGATGCTGGGGCCCCCACGCCGTCGAAACTCGGCGGCGCGCGCGCGGCGGGACCACGATTTGAGTATTCGGGAGGAATTTTCCCGGCGTCCGGTGCTTCGGCGGTCGTGGTGAGAAGTGTTGCGCAAGATCCGGAACTGGAGGGGGCCGCGATCCGGTTTGCAAATGGAGATGATCAGGGCGCTGAAGCCGGCCTCCTCGATGCGCTGGGCAACAGTGCCGACCCGGCCAGTTCCCTCGAAACCTGGCTGACCCTGTTCGATCTGTACCGGGCAACCGGGCAGCAGGACCGGTTTGACGTAGCAGCGATTGATTTTGCCAACCAGTTCCAGCGATCTGCGCCTCAATGGTTCTCCATGCCGGAGATGGTGAGCCGCCTGGCCGGCGTGCAACCCCCATCGGCTACAGCGCAAACAGCGCATTGGTCTTGTCCACCGGTGTTCGGGATCAAATCGGCTGGCGTTCTGCGCGATGTCATCGCCCGGACGCCTCCGCCCTGGCGGTTGGACTGGACGCGACTCTCGGTGATTGAACCGGAAGCCCTGCCTGTGCTTGGCCGTCTTTTTTCCGACTGGGCGGAGCGCCCTGTAGAACTGGGACTGACGGCAATAGATCACCTGGAACAGGTCCTGGCGGCCGGGGCGCCGTCGGGTGACAGGTCGATCTCTGCCGACTGGTGGCACGCCCGCATGGCCCTTCTGCGCGTGTTGAACAGCATGGATGAATTCGAGATGACGGCCTTGAACTACTGTGTGACCTACGAGGTTTCACCGCCTTCCTGGGCGACGCCTCGTTGCATGGTCAGGGCGCTGAATTCCCGTGGTGATGACGCCTCTGAACAGACGACGATCATCAGTTCTCTGGTGGATCTGGGGTCGGGGCGTAGAGATGCTGAAATGACGGATTTTCGGGCCACGACCACGGAATCGGTGTTGCCGCCTCCGCCGACGGTGGAGCTTTCGGGTTCGATCATTGGAGATGTTTCAGCAACCATCGAGCGGCTGGAGGCCCGGTTCGCAGGGGCTGACTTCCTGTCCATTTCCTGCACGAAACTGGTGCGTGTGGATTTTTCGGCAGCCGGGACTTTGCTAAATTGGGTTTCATCGCTGCAAAGGCAAGGGCGGCAGGTGCAGTTTACGGGCGTTCATCGACTCATTGCCGGGTTCTTCAATGTCATCGGCATCAGTGAATCGGCCCGGATTGTCGTCCGATCGGACTGACGTTGGCAGAGGGTGGGACACAGGTCCGACGCCTTGAAACGGGTCAGGACAACCCAAGCTCTAGCTTATGGAACACTTTCACGGCACCACCATCATCAGCGTGCGTCGAATGACGCCGCAGGGTATTCAGGTCGCCATTGGCGGCGACGGACAGGTCACGCTGGGCGCCATTGTCGTCAAGGGGTCGGCACGCAAGATCCGCAAGTTGCATCATGGCAAGGTGCTGGCGGGTTTTGCCGGTGCAACGGCAGACGCGTTTACGCTTTTTGAGCGATTTGAGGCCAAGCTCGACAAGCACCAGGGACATCTGGTGCGTGCTGCCATCGAATTGACCAAGGACTGGCGCACGGACCGCGTGCTTCGTCGTCTGGAAGCCATGCTGGCCGTGGCCGACCGGGAGGCTTCGCTGATCATCACGGGCAATGGCGACGTGCTGGAGCCCGAGCATGGCATCGTGTCAATCGGCTCTGGGGGCGCGTATGCTCAGGCTGCGGCAAGAGCTTTGCTGGAACACACCGAAATGCCAGCGCGCGACATCGTGAAGAGGTCGCTCGAGATCGCCGGGGAACTGTGCATCTATACCAACATGCACCACACCATCGAGACGCTGGACTGAAACCGGCTCCAACATGTCATCCATGACTCCGCAGGAAATTGTTTCCGAGCTTGACCGGCATATCGTCGGCCAGTCCCAGGCCAAGCGTGCCGTGGCCATTGCGCTACGCAATCGCTGGCGGCGCCAGCAGGTTGATGAAAAGCTGCGCGGCGAGATCACGCCCAAGAACATCCTCATGATCGGGCCAACGGGCGTTGGCAAGACGGAAATCGCCCGGCGTCTCGCCCGCCTGGCGGATGCGCCCTTCATCAAGGTCGAGGCGACCAAGTTCACGGAAGTGGGCTATGTGGGCAAGGACGTGGACTCCATCATCAGGGACCTCGCGGAAATTGCCGTGAAGCAGACCCGGGCGGTGGAAATGCGCAAGATGCGTCTGCGGGCCGAGGACGCCGCCGAGGATCGGGTGCTGGACATTCTGATTCCCCCGGCGCGTTCGACCCACATCGCTGAGCCCGGCGCGATCGTTGGTGCGGGCGTATCGCCTGATGGAAGCGCCCGGCAGACGTTTCGCAAGAAATTGCGTGAGGGGCAGCTGGATGACAAGGAAATCGAGATCGATGTGGCCGACGCACGACCCCCGCTTGAAATCATGGGTCCCTCGGGGATGGAGGAAATGGCCGAGCAGTTGCGTGGGCTGTTCAGCCAAGCCGGACAAGGCAAGCGCAGCAAGCGCCGCCTGAAAATTTCCGAGGCACTGAAACTTCTTGCGGAGGAAGAAGCCGGAAAGCTTGTCAACGAAGACGAAATCAGGGCTCGCGCCATTCATAATGCCGAGCAGAACGGCATCGTGTTCATCGATGAAATCGACAAGGTCACCTCCCGCAGCGAATCCGGGAGCGCGGAAGTATCGCGTCAGGGCGTGCAGCGGGACCTTCTGCCGCTGGTTGAGGGCACGACGGTGACGACCAAATACGGGATGATCCGGACCGACCATATCCTGTTCATCGCGTCGGGCGCATTTCACCTCAGCAAACCCAGCGATCTGATCCCCGAGTTGCAGGGCCGCTTCCCGATCCGTGTAGAACTGCAGTCGCTGTCGGTGCAGGACTTCGAGGCCATCCTCATGAAAACGCATGCCTCATTGGTGAGGCAGTACCAGGCCCTGCTGGCAACGGAAGGGGTGACGCTTGATTTTCGGGATGATGGCGTTACCCGCCTGGCCTCCATCGCGTTCGAAGTGAACGAGCGCACCGAGAACATCGGTGCCCGCCGCCTTTCGACGGTGATGGAGCGCCTGCTGGACGACGTGAGTTTCGATGCGGCGCGCATCGAGGGGCAGACAGTGCTGATCGATGCCGCTTATGTCGACGCCCGCCTGGAGGCCCTGAGTCAGGATGAGGATTTATCGCGGTTCATCTTGTGAGTTTGGGCCGCGTTCGTTGGCGCGAGTATTCAAGTTTCACATTCACTGCTCGTTCTAAGTGCTTAATTTAGAAGGATTTTCGAGTCAATCGGACTTGCAAAAATCCCTCTAAGTCCTTGATTTCATTGAAAAAATTTATTGCAAGCTTGCTTGCGACGAAGCCGTTTCCTGCTACAGTGCAAAAATGTGCAATTAAGTGGGGAAAAGTGCCCTCACTGTGCGATTGCCGATCACAAAAGGGTACCAACGGTGTTTCAAGGGGCGTCATCGCTAAGTCTGGATGCAAAAGGGCGGCTTTCAGTGCCGACGCGGCATCGTGACGTCCTGATTGCGACTGCGTCAGGATGCATGACGATCACGAGGCACCCCCATGGTTGCCTGATGCTTTTCCCGCGGCCGGAGTGGGAGAAATTTCGCGAACGAATTGCCGCGCTGCCAATGTCTGCGCAATGGTGGAAACGCATCTTTCTCGGCAATGCGATGGATGTCGAACTGGATTCAACCGGCCGGGTCCTGATTTCACCTGAATTGCGCGGAGCGGCGGGGATTGCACGGGACACCATGCTGCTGGGCATGGGCAGTCATTTCGAACTATGGGACAAGGCGACGTACGACGATCAGGAAGCACGAGCGATGCAGGGTGAAATGCCCGACGTGTTCAAGGAATTTTCTTTCTGAAGGCCGGCGGTGCAAATTCCAGGGCAACACACCACGGTCTTGTTGGGCGAAGCCGTCGAAGCCCTTGTTACCGACCCGGATGCAACCTACGTCGATGCAACGTTTGGGCGGGGCGGGCACTCGCGACTGATCCTCTCACGGTTGTCTGCCAGGGGCCATCTGGTGGCTTTCGACAAGGACCCCGATGCAGTGACGGCGGCCGGAGAGATTGCCGATCCCAGGTTCTCCATGCGTCATGAAGGGTTCCGCCATCTCGGGGAATTGCCAGCGGCAAGCTGTGCGGGTGTCTTGATGGATCTGGGCGTGAGTTCCCCCCAGATTGACAGCCCCGAAAGGGGTTTTTCTTTTCGTTTCGATGGCCCGCTGGACATGCGCATGGATACCACGCGTGGAGAAAGCGTCGCTGAATGGCTGGCAACAGCCGAAGTTCAGGAAATTGCGGAGGTGATACGTGAATATGGCGAAGAACGGTTTGCTCTTCCAGTTGCAAAGGCGATTGTTGCTCGCAGACAGGAACGGGGCCCAGTTTCAACCACCACCGAATTGGCCGAGCTCGTGGCTGGTGCGGTCAAAACCCGCGAGCCGGGCCAGAACCCTGCAACGCGCACATTTCAGGCTCTTCGGATTTTCATCAACGCCGAGCTTGAAGAGTTGCAACAGGCGCTAGAGGGCAGCCTTGCCGTCTTGCGATCAGGGGGGCGGTTGGTCGTCATCAGCTTCCATTCGCTCGAGGACCGCATCGTGAAGCAATTCATCGCGAAGAACTCCCGCGATGAGTTCGATCGCCGGGCACCTTTCGCGCCACCCAGGGTCATGGCCCTCAGGGCGCTCGACCGGATCAAGCCCGGCCAGCACGAGGTGGCCGTCAATCCAAGGGCGCGCAGCGCGATCATGCGCGTCGCCGAAAGGTTGCCTTCATGATCAGGCTCAATCTGGTCCTGCTTGTCGCTGTGGTGACCAGCGCCCTGTACCTGGTACGTCTGCAGTTCGAATCGCGACAGCTGTTCGTTGAACTTGACCGGGCAAATGCGGAGGCCCGCAAGCTGGTGACCGACAACGAAAGGCTGCAGGTCGAAAAGCGCGCGCAGGCGACGCCATTGCGCGTGGAGAAGCTGGCGCGTGACCAGCTACACATGCGGACCACGACACCGGCGATTACCCAGTACGTCACACTTTCGGCGCCTGCGGCCAATGGGGCTGAGCGATGAGCAAGAGTGTGCTTTACACATCCAGCCCGCTGCTGGCAAGCAAGACGCCGGTCTGGCGCAGCAAGTTCATCGTTGCCGCCATTGCCCTGGCCTTCCTGGCGCTGGCGGGGCGTGCGGCTTACGTCCAAGTGTTTGGCAATGCATTTTTCCAGCGTCAGGGCGAGGTTCGCTTTGTACGTACGCTGGAGCTGCCGGCCAATCGCGGTCGCATCCTGGACAGAAATGGGTTGATCCTTGCCTCAAGCGTCGTGGCACAAAGCATCTGGGCCATTCCAGAGGACGTGGATCGCGACAAGGGCAAGCTACAGCAGCTGGCGCGTTTGCTGGGCATGCCTTTGTCAGAGCTCAACAAGAAAATTGAAGATGAGGACAAGAACTTCGTCTGGCTCAAGCGCCAGGTGGACGAGCCAGTGGCTCAGCAGATTGAGGCGCTGGGCATCAGGGGCGTCTATCAGAGAAGAGAGTATCGGCGCAAGTATCCGGAAGGGGAGGCGGCGTCGCATGTCGTCGGCTTTACCAATGTGGAGAACCTTGGGCAGGAGGGCGTTGAGCTGACCTTTGACAAGGCTCTGGCCGGGCGCGCAGGCTCGAGGCGTGTGATCAAGGACCGGCTCGGCCGCGTTGTGGAGGACGTGGGCGAGCAGGTACCCCCGGTGGATGGTCGTGATCTGCAACTCAGCATCGACAGCAAAGTACAGTTCTTCGCGTACCAGAAGCTTCGCGACGCGGTGTTGGACAACAAGGCCAAAGCGGGTAGCGTGGTTGTTCTGGATTCGATCACTGGCGAGGTTCTGGCGCTGGCCAATTACCCGAGCTACATGCCCGAGAAGCGGCACAATCTTACCGGCGAGCAGTTGCGAAACCGTGCGCTGACGGACATGTTCGAGCCCGGGTCGACAATGAAGCCCATCACGGTGGCCATGGCCCTTGAGGCAGGGCGCATCACACCGCAGACCGTGATTGAAACTGGCCCCGGGCGGTTCAACATCGGCGGCTTCACTATCAGCGATACCCACAACTACGGGGCTTTGACGGTCGAAGGTGTTATCCAGAAATCCAGCAACGTGGGAGCGCTCAAGATCGCGCAGAAGATGAGCCCCCACGAGATGTGGGATACCTACACAGCGTTGGGCTATGGCCAGAAACCGCAGCTTCAGTTTCCTGGCGTCGTCACGGGCCGTCTACGCCCTTGGAAAAACTGGCGACCTGTCGAGCAGGCGACCATGGCTTATGGCTATGGGCTGTCGGCGTCTTTGTTTCAGATGGCGCACTCCTATACCGCGTTCGCGCACGATGGACAGATCATTCCGGTGACGATGCTCAAAAGCAGCGAGCCTGCGGTCGGGGTGAGGGTGTTTTCTGCCCAGAACGCCGCGGCGGTGCGAAAGATGCTTCAGATGGCGGCCGGGCCTGGAGGTACGGGTCAAAAGGCGCAGACGGTTGGCTATTCCGTTGGTGGCAAGTCGGGCACCGCGCACAAGCAGGTCGGAAAAGGCTATGCCAGTAACAAATACCGTTCCTGGTTTACCGGCATGGCGCCGATTGATAGCCCGCGCATCATCGTGGCAGTCATGATCGACGAACCCAGCGCCGGCCAGTACTACGGTGGCGCTGTTGCCGCCCCGGTATTCAGCGAAGTGGTGCAACAGACCCTGCGCATGATGGCGGTGCAACCAGACATGGCTGTCAAGCCCCAGATCGTCGTTCAGGCGGCGGAGGAATCCTTCTGATGCGCCAGCTGCGCACGCCTCAGGAAGCGGCGGGCTGGCTGCACAGCCGCGTCAGCGGAGTGCTGCATACCGACAGTCGCAGGGTTCGGTCGGGGGATGGCTTCATCGCCTGGCCAGGCGCTGCCACGGACGGCCGGCATTTCGTTCGTGCTGCCTTGGAACAAGGTGCAAGTGCCTGCCTTGTAGAGCAGGCAGGCGTCGAGAACTTCGGGTTTGAGGACGGGGCCATTGCCAGCTATGCGTCCCTGAAATCGGGGGCCGGCCCGCTTGCGTCCGTCTATTACGAACAGCCTTCACACCACTTGGATGTGATCGCCGTGACGGGCACCAATGGCAAGACATCCACCGCCTGGTGGCTGGCGCAGGCGTTGTCGGCACTGGAACCGCCGAACACCATCCCGTGTGGAGTGGTGGGCACGCTGGGGATAGGGCGCCCCCCCGAGGTGGAGTCGACCGGAATGACAACCCCGGACCCCGTCTTGTTGCAACAGCACTTCCGTCGTTTCCTGGAAGATGGCCTGCAGGCTTGTGCCATCGAAGCATCATCTATCGGCATTGCCGAGCGGCGACTGGATGGCACTCGTATCAAGGTGGCCATATTCACCAACTTCACTCAGGACCACCTGGACTATCACGGCTCCATGGTGGCCTATTGGCATGCCAAGCTTGAACTGTTTGGCTGGCCTGGCTTGCTGGCAGCGGTTGTCAACCTGGACGACCCCAAGGGGACGGTCCTGGCGAGTGCCTTGACGGGGGGCGCGGTGCAGCTTTGGACGTTTTCCTGCAAGGGTGCTGCGCGCCTGCAAGCCAGCGACGTGGGTTACAACGCACTGGGCCTGCAATTCAAGGTGACAGAGAATTCCGAGTCCCATCTTCTGCAAACCCACCTGATCGGACAATTCAACGTCTCGAATCTGATGGGCGTCATTGGCGCCATGCGTGCGCTGAATGTTCCGTTGGCCGATGCAGTTCGGGCGTGTGGCGCACTCATCCCCGCGCCCGGCCGGATGGAGTGCATCGCCCAGCCGGGTCAGCCCCTCATTGCGGTGGACTTCGCCCATACTCCGGACGCGCTTGAGAAGGCGCTTGAGGCCTTGCGACCCCTTGCGGAGGAACGCCAAGGGCAGCTCTGGTGCGTCTTTGGTTGCGGCGGTGACCGGGATCCTGGAAAGCGTCCCCTGATGGGCGCTGTGGCGGAGGCGGGCGCTGATTGCCTCGTTCTGACAAGCGACAACCCGCGGTCTGAAAGTCCCGAAGCCGTCATCCGGGAAATCCAGCGAGGGCTGCGGCGTCGTGGCGATGCACGCGCCGAACCGGACAGAGGCGCGGCCATTGATCACGCCTTGTTTCACGCATCGGACCGTGATGTGATTCTCATTGCAGGCAAGGGGCATGAGGATTATCAGGAGGTCATGGGTGTGAAGCGGCCCTTTTCCGACCGGGCGCGGGCGCTGGGCGCGTTGCGTCGCCGTTCCATCGTGGACGGGCGGGTTGAAAGGTTGCAATCATGAGCGACATGATGACGCTGCTGCAGGCCCAAACCTGGATTCCAGGCAGTGAACTGGTGGGTGACGGCGAGACGCTGGTGAAGCGAGTTCATACCGATACCCGGACCCTTGAGGCGGGTGATTTCTTCGTTGCTTTGAAGGGCGAGCGGTTCGACGGTGGCGAGTTCCTTGAGCAGGCGGCCAGCAAGGGTGCCGTGGCTGCAATCTGTGAAACCGCGTCCCGACCAATGCTCACGCGTTCTGGGCTACCGGGGTTGGTTGTTCCTGATGCCAAGGAGGCGCTGGGCTGGCTGGCCGCCCAATGGCGCAATCAGTTCAATCTGCCCTTGATCGCTGTCACCGGAAGCAATGGCAAGACCACGGTGACACAGATGATTTCGTCGATCCTGGGGGTTTGGAAAGGCGAGGCCGCGCTGTCCACACAGGGCAATCTGAACAACGAGATCGGCGTGCCGCTGACCTTGCTTCGCCTGCGACCGTCGCATCAGGTCGCAGTGGTTGAACTGGGCATGAATCACCCCGGTGAAATCGCCCGCCTCGCCCGCATGGCGAACGCCACGGTGGCCCTGGTCAACAATGCCCAGCGTGAACACCTGGAGTTCATGGTCACGGTAGAAGCGGTGGCACGTGAGAATGGTGCCGTTATTGAAGTCCTCGGCCCCTGCGGCATGGCTGTATTTCCCGCTAATGATGAGTATTCCCAGCTCTGGAAGGGGTTGTGCGCGGGGCGACCTTTCATGACGTTCGTCGATTCTCTGGAGGCGTTCGATACTGCTGATGTGCGCGGCGAGGGCCAATGGGAAGACGGCGCGTGGACTGTCCAAGCCAGTACACCCGGTGGTGACATGGCTTTCAGGTTGGCTATTGCGGGCCGCCATAACGTCAGGAATGCACTGGCTGCTGTGGCTTGTGCGCTCGCCGCCGGGGTTCCACTTGTAGACGTGAGACTTGGACTGGAGGCGTTTCAGCCAGTCAAGGGGCGCTCAAGGGCCATCAGTGTGATGTTGGCAGGCCGGTCTATCACGGTCGTGGACGATACCTACAACGCCAATCCGGACTCCGTGAAGGCGGCTATCGATGTCCTCGTGGAACTGCCAGGCCCCCGCCTCCTGGTGCTCGGCGACATGGGCGAGGTGGGTGACCAGGGTTCGAAATTCCACTCCGAGGTCGGCGCGTATGCCAGCGAGTGTGGCGTGGATCGGCTGTTCACCCTTGGCGCCTTGTCTTCTTTTGCGACGCCCAATGTTGAAAAGGGGCGCCATTTTGAAGACATCTCCTCGCTGATCGATGCTGTGCTTTTGGTGTTGCCGACATTCGCCAGTGTCGTCGTGAAGGGTTCGCGTTTCATGAAGATGGAACGTGTGGTGGATGCCATCACCCGGTACGCCGCGGAACAACAGGAAGGGCTGAACCATGCTGCCTAGCCTGGCCCAGTGGCTCCAGGGCATTTCGCCTGATCTCGGTTTTTTCCGCGTCTTTCAGTACCTGACGTTTCGCGCGGTCATGGCAGCGCTGACCGGGCTGCTGATCGGACTTATTGCCGGCCCTCCGGTGATTCGCCGGTTGACGGCACTCAAGATCGGACAGCCGATCCGTGGCTATGCGATGGAGTCTCATCTCAGCAAGAGCGGCACGCCCACGATGGGCGGGGTGTTGATCCTTTTGTCCATCGCCGCAGCTACCCTGCTGTGGTCCGACCTGACCAACCGTTTTGTCTGGATCGTTCTGATCGTCACGCTGGGTTTTGGCGCCATAGGCTGGGTGGACGATTGGCGCAAGGTCGTCAACAAGGATCCTGAGGGGATGCGCTCGCGCGAAAAGTATTTCTGGCAGTCCATCATTGGCCTCACAGCGGCGCTGTACCTGGTGTTCAGCATTTCAGAGAGTTCCAACCTGCGCGTGCTGGAACTCTTCTTCAACTGGGTGCGGTCCGGTTTTGACGTGAATCTTCCACCCAAGGCTGGCCTGATGGTGCCATTCTTCAAGGAGATCAGCTATCCGCTTGGCGTTCTTGGCTTCGTGGTTCTGACCTACCTGGTGATTGTCGGGTCCAGCAACGCAGTGAACCTCACCGACGGTCTGGACGGACTGGCGACCATGCCCGTTGTGATGGTGGGGTCCGCACTTGGCGTCTTTGCCTACGTCACGGGAAGTTCGGTGTTCTCAAAGTATCTCTTCCTGCCGCACATCCCAGGTGCTGGGGAGCTGTTGATCTTCTGCTCGGCCATGGCGGGCGCCGGACTGGCCTTCCTCTGGTTCAACGCCCACCCCGCTCAGGTTTTCATGGGCGATGTGGGAGCGCTGGCGCTGGGAGCCGCGCTGGGCACCGTCGCTGTGATCGTGCGCCAGGAAATCGTGTTGGCGATCATGGGCGGCATCTTCGTGGTGGAAGCGCTGTCGGTGATGATGCAGGTGACTTACTTCAAATACACCAAGCGCAAGTACGGTGCGGGGCGGCGCATTTTGAAGATGGCCCCGTTGCATCATCACTTCGAGAAAAGTGGCTGGAAGGAAACGCAAGTGGTTGTGCGTTTCTGGATCATCACGATGCTGTTGTGTCTGGTCGGGTTGTCCACACTGAAGCTAAGGTGAACATGCTGCCGCCCGTGCCTCCCCAAGGAAACCCGGATTGCCCGAAAGGTCAGTCCCGTGAGCCTGCACAGCCAGGCAACGTGCCGGTGAATTCGCTACACGATCAGGAGGTGCTGATTCTGGGTCTCGGGGCTTCTGGTCTGGCAATGGCCCGCTGGTGCGCTCGTTGCGGCGCCAAGGTCACAGTGGCAGATACGCGGGCAGAGCCGCCCCAGTTGCAGAGGCTGCGGCAGGATGTCCCTGGCGCGCGCTTTCTGTCGGTCGCAATGGATCGCCTGCTGGTGGAGGGAACATCGATTCGTGCGGTGTTTCGCAGTCCCGGACTGTCGCCCGCGTCCGTGGCCGACGTTCAGAATGCGGCGCGGGCAATGGGCCTGTGGACCGGTGGGGAACTGAGCCTTTTCACGCGGGCGCTCGCCGAGTTGAAAGCAAGCCGCGGCTACGTACCGCAGGTGCTCGGGATCAGCGGGACCAATGGCAAGACCACCGTGACGTCCCTGACGGGCCAACTCATCAAGCGTGCCGGCAAGTCGGTCATGGTGGCCGGCAACATCGGCCCCACCCTGCTGGACACATTGGGCGCCAGCCTCGACGCAGATGCATTGCCCGAAATCTGGGTTCTAGAGCTGTCCAGCTTCCAGCTCGAAAGTGCCAGCGACTTCGAGCCCACTGCGGCCACGGTGCTCAATCTGACGCAGGACCATCTGGACTGGCACGTTGGGATGGAGGCCTACTCGGCGGCCAAGGCGAAAGTCTTCGGTGAGCACGGGCTGATGGTTCTCAATCGCGATGATCCAAAGGTCATGGCCATGCGACCGGCACCCGTCAGGGTCCGGTTACAACGTCCGGTCGAGCGTGAAATGATCACTTTCGGCGGCGACATGCCACAGCGCCCGGGCGACTTTGGCATTGAACTGGTGAACGGCATCGCCTGGCTGGTTCGCGCCCTGGAGGGTGATGAAACGCACCGACGGCGAAAGGACGACGTGGAAGCGCTGCACATCCAGCGCCTGATGCCCGCCGATGCCTTGCGTATCCGTGGCCGGCATAACGCTGTCAATGCATTGGCAGCCCTGGCGCTGGCCGGCGCAGCCGGTTGCACGTTGGCCTCCATGCTTTACGGTTTGCGGGAATACCGCGGCGAGCCCCATCGCGTGGAACCCGTCGGCGTGCTCCGGGACGTGGAGTATTTCGACGACAGCAAGGGCACCAATGTTGGGGCGACTGTTGCTGCACTCGACGGCCTGGGCGCGGACCGCAAGGTCGTGGTGATTCTGGGTGGTGAGAGCAAAGGGCAGGATTTTTCACCGCTTGCGCTATCGGTGACCCGATCCGCACGGGCTGCTGTGTTGATTGGACGGGATGCGCCATTGATCCGGTCGGCGCTTGAGATGACTGCCGTACCTTTGCTCGATGCGGCATCGATGGCCGAGGCGGTCCGCTTGGCCAGCCAGCATGCGCACGCCGGAGATGCCGTATTGATGTCGCCGGCTTGTGCCAGCTTTGACATGTTCCGAAACTACGAACATCGAGCGGCCGCGTTCCGTGACGCTGTGATGGCGTTGGCTGATGAAGCGGGCGTGCAACTGGAGCTGGCGGCATGAGTATCACCAGCCGCTTCGGTGGATGGATGAGTGACTTGAAGGGCGCCCAGGGCCAGGCGGGGAGCGGTGCGATGCCGGTGCGCCTGAGCGGATTGAATTTCGCGCATGCGCCCGGTTCGCCAGGTCGGCTTCTGGGTTTTGACCAGGCCTTGGTCTGGGTCGCTGTGGCATTGCTGGCATTCGGGCTGGTGATGGTCTACTCCGCCTCGATTGCGATGCCGGACAACCCGAAATTTGCCCGATACGCCCACACACATTTCCTGACGCGCCACATTTTGTCCCTGGTGATGGCGTTTGTGGCTGCGCTGCTTGCCTTTCAGGTGCCGATGTCCACTTGGGAGAAAGTGGCGCCCTGGTTGTTCGTGGCTTCGCTGGTGCTGTTGATCGCGGTGCTCATCCCGCATGTGGGCAAGGGCGTGAATGGCGCCCGTCGATGGATCTCGCTCGGTGTCATGAATTTCCAGCCGTCCGAACTGGCGAAGTTCGCCGTGGTTCTCTACGCCGCAGACTACATGGTGCGGAAAATGGAGGTCAAGGAAAGGTTCTTTCGTGCCGTCCTGCCTATGGGCGCGGCGGTCGCTGTCGTGGGCTTGCTTTTACTGGCCGAGCCCGACATGGGTGCATTCATGGTGATCGCCGTCATCGCGATGGGCATCCTGTTCCTGGGGGGCGTCAACGCGCGCATGTTCTTCATGATCGCCGCCATCCTGGTTGTGGCTTTTGGTGTGATGATCATGATGTCTGACTGGCGTCGTGAGCGGATCTTTGCCTATCTCGACCCCTGGAGTGAAAAGCATGCACTTGGCAAAGGCTATCAGCTTTCCCATTCGCTGATTGCCATCGGGCGCGGAGAGATTTTTGGTGTCGGTTTGGGCGGAAGTGTGGAGAAATTGCACTGGCTCCCTGAAGCACACACTGATTTTCTGCTGGCCGTCATTGGTGAGGAATTCGGATTGATCGGCGTGCTCTGCGTGATTGGCCTCTTCCTCTGGCTGACCCGCAGAATCATGCACATTGGCCGCCAGTCGATAGCCCTTGACAGGGTTTTTGCCGGACTGGTCGCGCAGGGTGTCGGCATCTGGATGGGTTTCCAGGCTTTCATCAACATGGGCGTAAATCTGGGCGCACTGCCGACCAAGGGGCTCACCTTGCCGTTAATGAGCTATGGCGGTTCGGCAATCCTGATGAACCTGGTGGCTCTGGCGGTCGTTCTGCGGATCGACGTTGAAAACCGGCAACTCATGCGGGGAGGTCGCGCATGAGTTCCCGGTGTGCACTGATCATGGCCGGTGGGACGGGCGGCCACATATTCCCAGGACTGTCCGTGGCAGAGGCACTGCGTGAGCGTGGTTGGCGGGTCCACTGGCTGGGCACTCCTGGCAGCTTGGAGAACCAGATTGTTCCGCCACGTGGTTTTCCATTTGAGGCGATCGATTTTTCGGGCGTGCGTGGCAAGGGACTGGTGACGCTGGCGCTGCTTCCCTGGCGCTTGCTCAAGGCATT
Source organism: uncultured beta proteobacterium (assembly GCA_963726365.1). Taxonomy (GTDB): domain Bacteria; phylum Pseudomonadota; class Gammaproteobacteria; order Burkholderiales; family Burkholderiaceae_C; genus JAABQG01. Next base: position 152,744 of record CAVSCI010000021.1, read on the forward strand.
CTGGCAGAGCCTTCAGGTGTTGCACCGCGTCAAGCCGGATGTGCTGGTCGGATTGGGTGGCTATGTCACGTTTCCGGGCGGTCTGATGGGCGTGCTCCTCGGCAAACCGCTGGTGCTGCATGAACAGAACTCTGTGGCCGGCCTCGCCAACAAGATTCTGGCGGGGGTGGCCGACAGGGTGTTCACCGCATTTCCCGACGTGATGAAAAAGGCGAAGTGGGTGGGTAACCCGCTGCGCAAGGCATTTCTTGAACAACCCGCGCCAGCCCTTCGGTTTGTCGGGCGCGAGGGGGTCCTGCGTTTACTGGTCGTTGGGGGAAGTCTTGGTGCCAAGGCACTCAACGAACTTGTTCCCCAGGCCTTGGCTTTGGTGCCCGCGAGCCAACGCCCGGTCGTGACGCACCAGAGTGGCGCCAGGCAGATAGAGGCTCTGCGTGCGAACTACGTCGCGGCGGACGTGCAGGCCGAACTCACGCCATTTATTGATGATACTGCCCGCGCGTTCGCCGACGCAGATCTGATCGTGTGCCGTGCTGGCGCCAGCACCGTGACTGAAATTTCCGCAGTGGGCGCCGCAGCCCTCTTTGTTCCCTTTCCATACGCCGTGGATGACCATCAAACCTTGAACGCAAAATTTCTCGTTGACCAGGGCGGCGGCTGGTTGATCCAGCAACATGATCTGACGCCTCAACGGCTCGCCGGGATGCTGCAGGGCACCAGCCGGGCGGAACTTCTTCGCTGTGCCCAACAAGCCCAATCCATGAAGAAAGTCAATGCAACGCATGAGGTGGTGTCTGCGTGTGAGGAGCTGACACGATGAAACACGCGATCAAGCACATTCATTTCGTGGGCATCGGTGGCGTGGGCATGAGCGGTATCGCCGAAGTGCTTTTCAATCTGGGTTACGTGATATCTGGCTCCGATCTGGCAGACAGCAGTACGCTGAAGCGCCTCGCTGAATTGGGTATGCAGACCTACGTGGGTCACGCGGGCGATAACGTCGACGGCGCCGATGCAGTGGTGACATCCACGGCCGTTCGGGACGACAACCCCGAGGTACTCGTTGCGCGGGAAAGGCACATTCCGGTGGTGCCCCGTGCGCTCATGCTGGCTGAGCTGATGCGCCTGAAAAAAGGCATCGCGATTGCCGGCACCCATGGAAAGACCACCACCACCAGCCTGGTCGCGAGCGTACTCGCCGAGGCGGGACTAGATCCGACGTTTGTCATTGGGGGCAGACTCAACAGCGCGGGGGCCAATGCGCGGCTGGGTAGCGGGGACTATATCGTCGTCGAAGCTGACGAGTCCGACGCCTCGTTCCTGAACCTCCTGCCGGTCATGGCGGTCGTCACGAATATTGATGCGGATCACATGGAAACCTACGGACAGGACTTCAGCCGTCTGAAATCCGCCTTCGTTGACTTCCTGCACCGCATGCCTTTCTACGGCACGGCAATACTGTGTGTTGACGACCCCGCCGTGCGGGAGATCATGCCCCAGGTGTCACGCTCGATCACAAGCTACGGGTTCTCGGAAGACGCGCAGGTGCGCGCCATCAACGTGCGTGCCGTCGGTGGCCAGATGCACTTCACCGCGCAACGCCGCAACGGCGTCACGCTGGTGGATCTGCCCGTGGTGCTGAATCTGCCCGGTGAACACAACGTGCTCAATGCGCTTTCGGCGATCGGCGTGGCGGTCGAGCTGAATGTGCCCGATGAGGCGGTGCAAAGGGCGCTCGCGGGATTCAAGGGCGTGGGCAGGCGCTTCCAGCGCTATGGCGAGCTTGCGGCAAAGGATGGTGGTCTCTTTACGCTGGTCGATGACTACGGCCATCACCCGGTCGAAATGGCGGCCACCCTCGCAGCCGCTCGTGGTGCCTTTCCCGGGAGAAGGCTGGTGCTGGCTTTTCAGCCGCATCGTTACACGCGCACGAGGGATTGCTTCGAGGACTTCGTCAAGGTGATTGGCCAGGCCGATGAGGTGCTCCTCGCGGAAGTCTATGCCGCCGGCGAGTCTCCGATCGTTGCGGCTGACAGTCGTGCCCTCACGCGCGCCTTGCGGGTGTCGGGCAAGGTGGAGCCCGTTTTTGTTGACGACGTGGCATTGCTGCCCCAGGCGATTGTCGACAGGGCGAAAGATGGCGACGTGGTGTTGTGCATGGGGGCGGGATCGATAGGTGCCGTGCCTGCCAGAGTGGTTGAAATGCTCCAGGAAACAGATCGTGAAATATCCGGAGGAAGCCGGGGATGAGCCCAAATAATTCAAGTCTTGGCAAAGTGGCCGTGTTGATGGGAGGTCATTCGGCAGAGCGCGAAGTGTCATTGATGTCCGGCAACGGCGTGTTGCAGGCGCTGCTGTCCCGCGGCGTGGACGCGCAGGCCTTCGATCCAGCCGAGCGTGACCTCGGCGAGCTCAAGAGAGAGCGTTTTTCACGCTGCTTCATTGCTCTGCATGGCCGACATGGCGAAGACGGCACGGTGCAGGGCGCGCTGGAACTGCTGGGCATTCCCTATACCGGCTCCGGTGTCATGGCCTCCAGCGTGGCCATGGACAAGGTGATGACCAAGCGCATCTGGAGCTGCGAGGACCTGCCGACGCCGAAATATGTCTGGCTCGCCGCCGATCAGCAGGATCGCGAGCGCGTGCGCACAGTGCCTGACGAACTGGGGCTGCCGCTGATCGTCAAGCCCCCGCGCGAAGGCTCTTCGATCGGCGTGACCAAGGTCAAGGGCTATTCGCAGATGCAGGATGCCGTGCGGCTGTCGGCCCGCTACGACGCCGACGTGCTGTGCGAGGAGTTCATTGAGGGCGAGGAAGTGACCTGCCCGGTGCTGGGTGCGGGCGCCAGCGCCACTGCGCTTCCGGTGATTCGCATCCTTGCGCCCGACGGCGCGTACGACTACCAGAACAAGTACTTCACCGACGACGTCAAGTACCACTGTCCGAGCGGCCTGCCCGACGCCGAGGAGCGAGAGATCCAGCGCATCGTGCTGGCGTCTTACCGCGCCCTGGGCTGCCGCGGCTGGGGCCGCGCCGACCTGATGATCCGGGCCAGTGATCGCAAGCCCTTCCTGCTGGAGATGAACACCTCGCCCGGCATGACCAGCCACTCGCTGGTTCCCATGTCGGCGCGCGCTGCCGGTATCAGCTACGAAGAACTGTGCGTGCGCCTCCTGCAGGCCGCCACGCTGGACTATCCGGTCGCCGCGGGTATCGCACAGGGCAATAGCCAATGAGAGAAGCCGTGTCAGCCCCCCTGGACGTCAGACTCATGAACGCGACAGCCTCTGCGCTGTTCATGGCGTTGGCCGTCATGGGGCTGGCGGCGATCCTGTGGTGGGCGCTCAGGCACCCGTTGTTCTCGCTCTCGGCCATCAGTGTTCAAGGCGACCTCGTTCATAACAACGCGGTGACCTTGCGGGTCAATGTGGCGCCCCGCCTGGCCGGAAATTTTTTCACCCTTGACCTTCGTACGGTACGCAATGCATTTGAAGCGGTCCCATGGGTCCGCACTGCCGTTGTCCGGCGTGACTTCCCGAACCGGCTGAATGTCCAGCTTCAGGAGCATCAGCCGGTCGCCTATTGGGGGGCTGAGGGGGAGTCGCGAATGCTCAACAGTTTTGGTGAGGTTTTCGAGGCCAATGTGGGCGATGTCGAGACGGATGACCTGCCGCGACTCAGCGGACCCGAGGGCCAGTCCGCGCAGTTGCTGGCGATGTACCGCATGTTGTTGCCACTGCTGGAGCCTATCGACGCAGCGCCGGTGAAGCTCGAACTTACGGACCGAGGAAGCTGGCGAGCGCAGCTGGACACCGGCACTGCGATGGAGCTGGGGCGCGGAACCCCTGTCGAAATCGCCGAGCGAACCCGAAGGTTCGTCCATACCGTCACCCAGGCCACCTCCAAGTACGGTCGTGCGCCTGACGCTATCGAGACAGCCGATTTGCGGCATGTCAATGGGTATGCGCTGCGCCTGCGCGGGGTAACCACGGTCACGGGCGAAGCGCCGAAAACCCGCACTCCTGGCAAAAGCACGCACTGAACTAACAGGTAGAACCAACTGGTGGACATATGGCAAAAGAGTACAAAGACCTGATCGTGGGGCTGGACATTGGCACTGCCAAGGTGATGGTGGTGGTGGGCGAGGTCATGCCTGGCGGCGAACTGCGGCTGGTGGGCTTGGGCGTGGCGCCAAGCCATGGACTCAAGCGTGGTGTCGTGGTCAACATCGACGCCACCGTTCACAGCATCCAGCAGGCGCTGAAAGAAGCCGAACTGATGGCTGACTGCAAGATCACGCGGGTCTACACCGGTATCACCGGCAGCCACATCCGCGGGCTCAACTCAAGCGGCATGGTGGCGGTCAAGGACAAGGAGGTCTCGGCGGCCGATGTGGCACGGGTGATCGAAACCGCAAAAGCCATCAACATCTCGACCGATCAGCGCCTGTTGCTGGTGGAGCCACAGGAATTCGTGATTGATGGCCAGGACGTCAAGGAGCCGATCGGCATGAGCGGCATTCGCCTCGAAGCCAAGGTGCATATCGTGACCGGCGCGCAGAGCGCAGCAGAAAACATCATCAAATGCGTGCGCCGCTGCGGGCTGGACGTGGACCAGCTCATGCTCAACCCGCTGGCTTCCAGCCTGGCCGTGCTGACCGAGGATGAACGCGAGCTCGGCGTCGCCTGCGTGGACATCGGCGCCGGCAGCACCGACGTGGCGATATTTTCGAACGGCGCCATTCGACACACGGCCGTCATACCCATTGCAGGCGACCTCATTACCAGCGACATCGCCATGGCGCTGAGAACGCCGACAAAGGATGCAGAGGACATCAAGGTGGAAAGCGGCTTCGCCAAGCAGTTGCTGGCCGACCCCGAGCAGCAGATCGAAGTGCCTGGTCTGGGCGACCGCGGACCACGCATGCTGAGCATCCAGGCGCTCGCCGGCGTGATCGAGCCCCGCGTCGAGGAGATCTTCTCGCTGGTTCAGCAGGTGGTCCGTGAATCCGGCTATGAAGAGGTCCTGTCGTCGGGCATCGTGCTGACGGGGGGGAGCTGCGTGATGCCTGGCATGGTAGAGCTCGGCGAGGATATTTTTCTCAAGCCCGTGCGCCGCGGAATCCCGAAGTACTCAAGTGCACTGGCAGACATGGTTGCCCAGCCCCGCGCCGCGACCGTCATGGGCCTCATGGAAGAGGCCCGACTGGCGCGGCTGCGTGGTTTCAAGGTGGCCCAGCAAAACGGTTCCATGAAAACGGCCTTCGGCCGCATCAAGGACTTCATCGTGGGGAACTTCTGATCATGGAAAAAATAACGCGTCTTGCCAGGTTCAGTCCACGCACGCGAAGGCGCGTCCGATGGCGAAGCACCGGTCCGCCCTCGTAATCTGTTCACAAGAAAACATACCCAACCCAATTTAGGCAACTGCAGATTCAAGGAGAAACACATGAGCATCGAAATGATTGAGGTCGAAGAGTTCAACCTGGGCACCCAGATCAAGGTGATCGGCGTCGGCGGTGGTGGTGGCAATGCCGTGGAGCACATGATCTCGCGCAGTGTGGGCGGCGTCGAGTTCATCTGCGCCAATACCGACGCGCAGGCACTGAGCCGCAGTGCGGCGCACCGCACGATCCAGCTCGGCGTGAGCGGCCTGGGCGCCGGAAGCAAGCCGGAAAAAGGCCGTGATGCGGCCGAGGCTGCCGAACAGGACATCCGCACCGCCATCGAAGGGGCCCACATGCTGTTCATCACCGCCGGCATGGGCGGTGGCACCGGCACCGGGGCGGCACCCGTGATCGCCCGGGTGGCGAAGGAGATGGGTATCCTGACCGTGGGTGTGGTCACCAAGCCGTTTGACTGGGAAGGCGGTCGCCGCATGACCAATGCCGACCATGGCCTCTCGGAACTCGAAGCCAACGTCGACTCGCTGATCGTGGTGCTCAACGAGAAGCTGCTGGACGTTCTGGGTGACGACATTACCCAGGATGAGGCGTTCGCCCACGCCAACGATGTGCTGAAAAACGCCGTCGGCGGCATTGCAGAAATCATCAACGTACCAGGGCATGTGAACGTCGACTTCGAAGACGTCCGTACCGTGATGGGGGAGCCTGGCAAGGCCATGATGGGCACGGCCGTTGCCAATGGACCCGACCGCGCGCGCATTGCCGCCGAACAGGCCGTGGCCTGCCCTCTGCTTGAAGGCATCGACCTGTCCGGTGCCAAGGGGGTCCTGGTGCTGATCACCGCTGCCAAGGGTTCCCTCAAGCTCAGCGAGTCCAAGCTGGCAATGAACACCATCCGAGCCTATGCTTCGGCGGATGCGCACGTGATCTACGGTACGGCCTACGACGACTCTCTGGGCGAGGAAATTCGCGTCACCGTGGTCGCCACAGGGTTGTCCCGCCAGGGCATGCGTCGCACTGCGCCGCCACTGACGGTGCTGCGCACGGGCACAGACAACATGCCCATCCAGGTGCCAACGCTGAACAACGCGGTGACGGTGCCTGGCGCCACCACCGGCGGGTCGTCAGTGGCGCAGGCGGACTACGGCAGCATGTCCGTGCCCAGCGTTTGGCGTACCAACCGCACCCAGGCCGCGGCCCGGGTCGATGCGCTGTCGTCGAGTGGCATGGACGACTTCGAGATTCCGGCATTCCTTCGCAAACAGGCAGACTGATCCGGCAAATCTTAAAATAGCGCCATGCTGGCCCAACGCACCGTCAAGACCCTCACCCGCGCGGTGGGCGTGGGCTTGCACAGCGGGCAGCGGGTCGAGTTGACATTGCGTCCGGCCCAGCCGGACACGGGCATCGTCTTCCGGCGGGTGGACCTGCCCAATCCGGTGGATATTGCCGTGTCTGCGCTGGCCGTGACGGATACACGGCTGGCATCGACCATCTCCGTGGGCGGCGCCAGGGTGAACACGGTCGAGCACCTGATGTCGGCCTGTGCGGGTCTGGGCATCGACAATCTCTACGTGGACATCACGGCCGAGGAAGTGCCCATCCTGGATGGTTCCGCTTCCTCGTTTGTCTTCCTGTTGCAGAGCGCTGGCATCGCATTGCAGAACGCGCCGCGACGCTTCATCCGGGTCACGCAACCCGTCGAAGTCCGGGAGGGTCAGGGTGACAACGTGAAATGGGCGCGTCTGGAGCCCTTCCATGGGTACAAATTACGCTTCGAGATTGACTTTCACCATCCTGCGGTCGACTCGACCGGCCAGTTTGTGGAGTTTGATCTCGGGCAGGGTTCGTACTCTCGCGACATTGCCAGGGCGCGCACCTTCGGGTTCACCAGGGACGTCGAAATGATGCGCTCCAACGGCCTGGCGCTGGGTGGTGGGCTGGACAACGCCATCGTCATGGACGACTACAAGGTGCTCAACAGCGAGGGCTTGCGCTACGACGACGAGTTCGTCAAGCACAAGATCCTTGATGCCATGGGCGACCTGTACCTGTTGGGCAAACCCCTGCTGGCGGCCTACAGCGCTTTTCGCTCGGGGCACGCACTCAACAACCGGCTCTTGCGGGAGTTGCTGGCGCATCCCGAGGCTTATGAAGTCATGACCTTCGACGATGAGAAGAAGGCGCCGGGTGGCTTTGCCCTGCCTGCGCGGGCCTGGTAAACATTGCCATGTTGCTGTTTCGCTGGACTATCTTCCTGCTGCTGATCGCGGCGGGCGTGTCTTTTGCGTTCTACGCGGGCACGGGACAGGCGCGGTTCAAGCAGTTCGGGCTGGTCGTACTCAAATGGACGATTCTGGCCGGGCTCGGCTTCTTTGGTGTCCTGATCCTCGAACGCATTGCCTGAGCGCTTTAGCGCCTGGCCTTTCAGTGGCTCCTTCCGCCTCGGTACATGCCGCTGGTGGTGCGTTGCAGTCCGTGCGCCGCGGCCAGTTTGTTCATTGAGGCCCTGGCATGCGCGTGCGTGACGGCCATCCCCAGCGCGTCGGCCGCGTCCTGGCGTGGGAGGGCGGGCAATTGCAGCAGCCGTTTGACCATTTCCTGGATCTGCGACTTGGCGGCGCGACCGTGACCGGTGATGGCCTGCTTCATCTGCAGTGCGGTGTACTCCGCCACGGGAAGATCGCAAGAAACCAGCGCCGTTACGCAAGCCCCCCGGGCTTGGCCCAGCAGCAGCGTGGCCTGGGGATTGACGTTGACAAAAATGATCTCGACCGAGGCCTCATCGGGTTCGTAGCGTTCACGCAGTTCCCGAATCCCGTCATAGAGCACCTTCAGCCGCGCGGGCAGATTGCCGAGGTCCAGGTGGGTGGTCTTGATCACACCGCTGGCCACATAACTCAGCGCATGCCCTGCCACGTCCACCACGCCAAAGCCGGTGGTTTGCAGGCCCGGGTCAATCCCAAGAATGCGCATAGACTTCAAAATTCATAGCATTTGATGGCCGTTTGACGCTGGGCTACGCCCCAAAATACCATCGAACCGAGTGAAAAAACACGGGCGCGGCAAAACACAGGGCGTCCACCCGGTCCAGCAACCCGCTGGCACCGGTGACCGAGTGCCCCTGCGCGCCCCAGTTGGGCACGCCGCGGTCGCGCTTGAGCGCCTTCATGACCAAGTGCCCCATCGAGCCCGCCACGCAGGCGATCAGCGCCATCGCCATCGCCTGCCCAGGCTTGAACGGCGTGATGCCGGCCAACAACCCACCCAGCACGCTGCCGGTCGCCACGCCGATGGCCCAACTCGTCCAGTTGAAGCTTTGGCTCACGTTTGGTGCGCGCGGCGGCCGGGGCCAGCGGCGGCTGACCAGGTGCTGAACCAGCGTGCCGGTCTGTACCACGAACACCAGGAAAAAAACCAGGAACGCCCCTTTGTCGCTCCAGTTTGGAAACTCCAGCAGCAGCAAGGCCGGTACGTGACTCATGCCGTAGACGCAGACCATGATGCCCCACTGCAGCTTGGCGTTGCGCTCCAGAAACCGCTGCGGGTCGTCGGCCAGCGCGCTGACCACCGGGATCGCCAGAAACACATATACAGGAATAAACACGGTAAACAGGTCGAAATGCTGGCTCGCCACCAGCCAGAACTGGATCGGCAGCACCACAAAAAACGCCAGCACCAGACTGCGGTGGTCGCCGCGCCGCGTCGGCGAGAGCGTGATGAATTCGCGCAGCGCAAAGAACGCAATGATGGCAAACAGTGCAGTGGCGACCCCTTCGCCGGACGCCCAGCCGACCCAGAACACGATCACCATCGCCCAGGAAGTGCGCAGCAGGGCCCGCGTTTCCGTCAGGCGGGCGTTGATGACCTCGGCCTGCGGCGAATCGCCGCGTTCGCGCAGCGACAGCATGAACACCGTGACATGGGTCAGGAACAACAGCCCGAAGACGATGATGAACAGCGCGCTGACCTGCTGCTCCGCTGTGAGGTTGCGAAGATACTGGTTCATGGTGCAGCCCTACACATCGCGCAGCGCCACCACGGCGAGTCGGGCACGGTCCAGAAATGCGCGCCGCTCTTCGCCTTCAGCCAGACGGATCGGGGCGCCAAAAGTCACCGAGCACAAAATCGGCACCGGCACCACCTCGCCCTTGGGCATCACCCGTTGCACGTTGTTGATCCATGCCGGCACCAGCACCACCTCGGGGAACTTGCAGGTCAGGTTGTACAGCCCGGCCTTGAACGGCTGCGGCTCCTCGGCGTTGCCGCGCGTGCCCTCGGGGAAGATGATCAACGAGTCGCCACGCTCCAGCGCGTCGAACAATGGCTGCAGCGGGTCTTCGTCGCCGGAGCGCTCACGCTCCACGTAAACCGCGTTGAAAACCGCCGTGGTGATCCATTGCTTGAACGGGGTCCTGGTCCAGTAATCCTTGGCCGCAATCGGGCGCGTGATGCCCCGCAACTCGTGCGGCAGCGCCGCCCAGATCATCACCAGGTCGGCGTGGCTCTGGTGGTTGGCGAAGTAGATGCGCTGCTCTGCCTTGGGCGGGCAGCCATACCAGCGCGCCTGTGCCCCAGTCAGGAACCGGATCAGCCCCAACAGAAACAGACTCATCAGTTTGGCGCGCATCGCCGGATCATAAATGCACCGACGGCGAGCACGGCTTCATGGCAGCTCTGCATCGCCCATGCGTGCCACGATGATGCTGGCGCGATGGCTGAGGTAAGGCGAATTGGGCACTTTCTCGAAATACTTGGGGCGCGGCAACATCACGGCCAGTCGTGCGGCCTCGTAGGCGCCAAGCTTGGCCGCGGGCTTGCGGTAATAGTGCTGGGCGGCAGCCTCGGCGCCGAAGACGCCCTCACCCCACTCGACGTTGTTCAGGTAGATCTCCAGAATCCGCTGCTTGGGCAGAAGCAACTCGAGCATCACGGTCAGCAGGAATTCCTGTCCCTTGCGCAGAAACGTGCGCTCACCTGATAGGAGCAGATTCTTTGCCAGTTGCTGGGTAATGGTGGACCCGCCGATGATTTTCGGCGCTTTGGCGGGCGGGGCGGGCTTGCCGGGCCGCGTTGGTGGCGCGCGCTTTGCCGCCAGATCTTCGGCCCGCGCATTTTTGTCCCAGGCTTTCTGGATGGCCTCCCATTCGACGCCATCGTGATTGACAAAATCCCCGTCTTCGGACGCAATCACCGCGCGCTTCAGCGAGTCTGAAATCTGTGCATAGGGCACCCAGTTCTGACGCCAGCGCAGCGTGCCTTTTTCCGTCAGGATGCGCCATGCTTCCGAGCGTTCGAAAGTTGTCGACTGCGGGTCCACCACGACCATCATGGCGATGCGGCCAATGAAAAAGACCTGCAGCGCCAGCGCGGCGGCCGTCACCCAGACCAGCCAGCGCAGAAATCCGGACGTCATGGATGGCCGTGCTGCACTCGCCATGAACGTCACGTCCTTGCGACGTTGTCGACGATGACGCGCAACTCGGCCAGCACGGCGGCTGATGGCGGGCGCACGCCGCGCCAGATCAGGAATGATTCAGCGGCCTGTTCCACCAGCATGCCCAGGCCGTCGCGCGGCCGGGCGCCATGGGCGCCAGCCCAGGCCATGAAGCCCTGTGCGGCAGGGCCGTACATCATGTCAAGCGCCAGGGTGCCGTGCTTGAGCACCGAAGCGGGCACCGGTACCCCGGCGCCGCCCAGGCTGCTGGCGGTGGCGTTGACCACCACGTCGAAATTACCGGCCAATCCGGGATCGTCGAGTGCGCAGGCCTGCAGCGTGACGCTTTCGTGCGCGGCCAGCGCGGCATGGCGCTGCACCAGCTCGTCGGCGCGGGCCAGGGTGCGGTTGGCGATCACGATTCGGCGAGGCCACTGGCCGATCAGCGGGCCCAGCACACCGGCCGCCGCGCCGCCCGCGCCGATCAGCAGCACATCGCGCCCGGTCAGCGCCACGCCGGCATTGCCGGTGATGTCGGCCACCAGCCCGGGGCCGTCGGTGTTGTGGGCGCGGATGGCGTCGCCGTCGAAGTGCAGGGTGTTGGCGGCGCCGGCCAGCGCCACGCCGGGGCTCTGCCAGGTGGCCAGCGCCGCCGCTTCGTGCTTGAACGGCACGGTGACGTTGCAGCCGCGCCCGCCGGCTGCGCGAAAGGCCATCACGGTGGCGCTGAAGCCATCCAGCGGCGCCAGCTGGCGCTCGTAGCGCAGGGTCTGGCCGGTCAGTTCGGCGAATCGGGCGTGAATCCACGGCGAGCGGCTGTGCGCCACCGGATTGCCCATGACACAGTACAGGTCCATGCGGGTGTTTTCTGCCTCAGCGGTTCGTCAGTTTGGTCTCGAGGGTTTCGTCACGCGTGAACCTGAAGCGCGAAACGACCACGATCTGGTCTGCCTGGCGGCGCATGGCGTCACTGAAGCTGCCAAAAGGTCCTGCGGCCCGGGCGATCGCCATGGCACGCCGGTCCAGGGTGGGGTTGCCTGAGGTCTGGACCACCTCCACCTGGAGCACCGTGCCGTCATGGTTGATGGTGACGATCATGGTCAGCTCCCCATAGATCTTGGCGCCCCCGGCCTCTGGGAAGTTCTCGGTGCCCTTGTCTTCGATTTTCCGACGCAGGCCGTCGTAATAGGTGGCATACACCTCCTCGCGAGTGGCGGGGCTGATGTAGCGCTTCTTGGGGCGGGCGTTTTCCTCGTTCACGCGTCGTTCGATCTCGGCGAGCATGTCGACCAACTGGCGTCGCTTCTCCTCGATCGCCAGACTGGTGGGCGTGACCCCGGTCCGCTTCGGGTCGGGTATCGGCATGGCTGCGAGCTGGCGACGGATCTGCGACAGCAGCATCATCTGCTGCTGCTGCAAGGCTTCGATCTGGCGTCGCGCGTCTTCGCTGGCGTCGCCGGCTTCGGTGAGCGCCGACGGTGGCAGCGGTGTCGTGGCGCGGCCTTTTTCAGCATCGCCACCGCCCGCCAGCGTGTGCTGCGCGATGGCGCTGGCCTTCGCGGGATCGGTCTTCTCCAGACTCTTTGCGTTGACCAGGATCACTTCCAGCGGCGTGTCCTGAAAGATGCGGTTGAATCCCTCGGGATCGATGAAGCGCACGGTCAGCAGCACCGCATGCACGGCGATGGACGCGCCCAGTGCGATCTGTAAGGTGCTGAAGGAGCGAAAATTCACGATGCGGAATTATCGCCGGCGCCTGCGTCGGCCTCGTTCACATCGACCGCAATGGCGATCGGCCCGGCGGAAACTTCCTCTTCATCTTCATCGGTCTCGTCCACGGACGCGGGCGCGACGTCCAGACGCTCGATAACCGTGCCGCTGACGTCCAGGGAGATCTCGTCGATCTCGCCCAGCTTCACCCGCAACCGGGCACCGCGCGTCAGTCCCTGGGCACCCAGTACCGGGAACACCAGGGGCAGCTCGTCGGCGCGCACCAGCCAGCTGCCGCCATAGCCTTCCTTGAAAGTCGTGGCGACCAGCTCGGTGATGCCCTGCTGCTCCAGGTATTTGAGCGTCCAGAAACGCTCCATGCCGGCCTGGTACCCGTTGTAGGCGCTGTAGGCCGCGTCGAAGCCGCTGATGATGGAGAACAGCTCGGCGTCCTTGGGCTTGAATGGGGCGGCCAGTGCGGCGGTCTTGCCATGGCGGGCGCAGGCGATGATCTGCCACTGGTTTACCAGGTCGGTGTAGCGGCGCAGGGGTGAGGTGCTCCAGGCGTAGCTTTTGACGCCAATGCCGGCGTGCGGCAGCGCCTTGGTGCCCATGCGCACCTTGACGCCGGGCGCCATGGAAGCCTGGCTGCGGTAGATGCCCGGCACGCCAAGTTCAGCCATCCAGTTGCCCCAGGTGCTGTTGGCCAGGATCATGGCTTCGGCCACGATCAGGTCCAGCGGCGAGCCGCGCTGGCGGGTGGTGATATTCACTGGCTCGTCGCCGGTGGGCACGTTCCCTTCATTGCCGACGAGGCGGAAGTTGTAGTCCGGCCGGTTGAAGTTCTCGGGCTTGCCACGAACCACCTCGCGCCTGGCCTTCAGGTCCTTGGCGAAGCGGTACAAAAATGAGAGCACTTCACGATCTATCGGCGCTGGACTATGCTCAATTTCATGCTCAAACGCCGGATTTTCAAGCCATTCGGGCGTGATCAGGGTGTCGAGCTGGTCGTGGCGCAGGTTGGCGGCGATCGGCACGCGCTCGATCTTCGTTTCCGAGCCACGGATCTCCAGCGTGGCCTCGTCCAGCGTGACATACAGCGACACCGCCGGGCAGGCACGGCCCTCTGAGAGCGTGTAGCCCTGCACGATGTCGTCCGGCAGCATGGTGATCTTGTAGCCCGGCATGTAGACCGTGGACAGCCGGCTGCGCCCCACCTGGTCGATCGGGCTGCCTGGCAGCACCACCAGGCCCGGCGCGGCGATGTGCACGCCCAGCACCACGGTGCCGCTGCCCAGCCCCTGGACGGAGAGCGCGTCGTCGATCTCGGTGGTCTGCGAGTCGTCGATCGAATAGGCCTGCACCTGCGCGAGAGGCAGCTCTTCGGTGATGGGCGGCGCCTGCAACGGCGGGAAGGCCGTGCCCTTGGGAAAGTTGTCGAGCAGGAAGCGCTGCCAGTGGAACTGGTACGCCGATTCGATGGCGCCAGCCTGCTGCAGCAGAGCCAGCGGCGGCAGGTGCGTGGCGCGCGAGGCCTCGACCACGGCCTTGTATTCGGGTGCGTTCTTGTCAGGGCGGAACAGGATCTTGAAAAGTTGCTCGCGGATCGGCGCAGGGCAGCGGCCCGCGGCCAGCTCGGCCGACCAGTCGGCAATCTGCTGCAGGATGACCTTCTTCTTTTCGATGGCGGCCAGCGCCTGTTGCAGGATTTCAGCCGGCGCCTTCTTGAAACGCCCCTTGCCCGCGCGGCGAAAGTAATGCGGTGCCTCGAACAGGCGAAACAGGGCGCCGGCCTGCTGCGCCAGCGTGGCGTCGGCGCTGAAATAGTCGCGCGCCAGGTCGGCAAAGCTGAATTCGCCCTCGGGGGCGAACTCCCAGGCCAGCTCCAGCTCGATGGTCTGCGCCACGGCGGCAGCCTGGGCCATCAGCTCGGCCGGGGCGGGCTTCTCGAACTTGATCAGGATGTTGGCGGCCTTGACCTTGACGCGTTTGCCGCTGTCCAGCTCGACCTGGGACGAGGCTTCCGCCTCCGACAACACACGCCCCGCCATGAACTTGCCGGCTTCTTCAAACAATACATGCATGGCCGGGATTGTCCCAGCAAAATTCCGGCGGCCCGTCTCGAGTGTCAGTTGAGGTTCAGAAAGTCGAATATCGCGTCGATATGGTCGTCAAAGTCGCTCAGGGCGTGGTCGCCGCCGGGCAGCAGCCTGATCTTCGCGCCGGGGTAGCGGCCGGTCATCTCGCGCCAGTCCAGCACCTCGTCGCCTTGGGCAATGACGGCGAATACCTTCTCTGGCGCCTCCAGCCGGTCAAGCTCCAGCGCCCGCAGTTCCTCCACGAAAGCGGGTTCGAAGAAAAACCGCTCTTCAGGACTGTGAAACTGGGTCTGCTCGCCGATATAGGCCGCCAGGTCGCGCGCCGGAAACACGGCCGGGTTCAGCAGCACCGCCGGACAACCGGTCTGTTGCGCGACCCAGGTGGCGTAGAAGCCGCCCAGTGATGAGCCCATCACCGCCATCGACTCGCGCGGCCAGCTAGCGATGCCCTGCATCACCATCGCCATGGCGGCTTGCGGCGAGGGCGGCAGCTGCGGGCACCACCAGACGACTTCCGGGTTGCGGGCCTGGACCCGGGCGGCGACTTTTTTCGCCTTGATGGACTGGGGCGACGAGCGGAATCCGTGCAGGTAGAGCAAGTGGGTGATGGGCATGGGGCTATGGTAGCGGCGCAGCGGACCAAGGCACGCAAGGGCGCGGTCTGCGCCGGACCGTGGCGTTGCGCCTGCGCCTGTGTCACGATCAAGTCCCCTCTGGATCCACGTCATGAACGCCACCCGAAACACCCGCCGCGATCTTCTGAAGCTGGCCACCGCCACGGCGGGCGCCGTGTGGCTGCCGCGCAGCGCCAGGAGCCAGCCCCAGCCCCGGTTCGACAGCAACCCCTTCGCGCTGGGCGTGGCCAGCGGTTCGCCCACGCACGAATCCGTGGTGCTCTGGACGCGGCTGGTGCAGACCGGCCTGTTCGGCAGCGTCGCGCTGGGCGCAGCCCCCGTCACCGTGCGCTGGGAGATCGCCGACGACGAGAATTTCTCGAAGGTCATCGCGTCCGGCCAGTCGCTGGCCATGGCGGATCTGGCGCACTCGGTGCATGTGGAAGTGAACGGCCTGGCACCGGACCGCTGGTATTTCTACCGTTTCATGGCGGGCGATGCGGTCAGCCCGGTAGGGCGCACCCGGACCTTCCCCGCGCCGGACGCGCCGGCAAGCCGGCTGCGCGTGGCCTATGCCTCGTGCCAGCGCTGGGAGCACGGCTATTTCAGCGCCTGGCGCCACATGCGCGACGACCAGCCCGATGTGGTGCTGTTCCTGGGCGATTACATCTACGAATATGCCGGAGCAAGCAGCGCGGTGCGTGTGCCGGCCGGTGGCGTGGTGCTGACACTGGACGACTACCGCGCCCGCTACGCGCTGCACCGCAGCGAGCCCGAGCTGCAGGCCATGCACGCGGCATGCCCCTGGCTGGTGACCTGGGACGACCATGAGGTGCAGAACGACTACGCCGGCCTCACGCCCGGCAACGGCGGCCCGGCCGTGGCCGACTTCGCCGCCCGCCGCGCCGCGGCCTACCAGGCCTTCTATGAGCACATGCCGCTGCGTGCCAGTGTGCTGACCCGGGCGCTGGCGGGCCTGTCCTCCGGCGCGGAAATGCGGATTTACGGGCAAGTGCCGTTCGGCCGGCTGGCCACGCTGTACCTGCTGGACGACCGCCAGTACCGCGATCGCCAGGTCTGTACCCGCAACGACCGGTTTGGCTCCAGCCTGATCAACCCCGAACGCTGCGACAGCTGGAACGACCCGCAGCGCACCCTGCTGGGCGCGGCGCAGGAGCAGTGGCTGGATCGCGCTTTTGCGCAGGCGGCCGGTGGCGCGACCTGGAACGTGGTGGGGCAGCAGACGTTGTTCGGCCGGCGCGATTTCCGCCCCGGCCCCGGCGTCACCCTCTGGAACGACGGCTGGGACGGCTACGAGGCCGCGCGGGGGCGCCTTACCACCTCATTGCAGCGGCATCGGCTCGCCAACCCGGTCTTGCTGGGCGGCGACGTGCACGAGAACTGGGTCGGCCATGTCAAGGCCGACTACAGCCGCCCCGACAGCGCCGCGCTGGGCGTCGAGTTCTGCGGCACCAGCATCACCTCGCGCGCCAGCCCGGCTGAGAACTTCGCCGGCCTGCTGGCCGAAAACCCGCACTTCGTCTTTGCCGACAACACCCGCAAGGGCTATGGCTTGGTGGATTTCACCCCCACCCGGCTCACCACCACCCTGCGCGTGGTGGATGACGTGACCCGTCGCGACACCCGGATCGAGACCCTGGCACGCTTTGCCGTCCAGGCGGGGCGGGCGGTTATTGAATCTGCATGACTCCCGGGTGACCATTGCGCGCTGGATAATCGCGCCATGGCTTCCGTATTTGACCGCCCTTCGCTCTGGCGCCGTGCCAGCCCTCTGTTGCGGGGGTTCGACGGGCCGTTGGCGTTTGCCGTGTTCCTGCTGGCGTGCGCTGGTTTGCTGATCATGTATTCATCGGGGCATGATCATGGCAATCGTTTCGCCGACCATGGCCGCAATATGCTGATTGCCGGCTTCATCATGTTTGCGGTCGCGCAGGTGCCACCGCAGCGGCTGATGGCTGCGGCCGTGCCGCTTTACACCGTGGGCGTGCTGCTGCTGATTGCCGTGGCGATCTTCGGCATCACCAAGAAGGGCGCGCGGCGCTGGCTCAACGTCGGCATCATCATCCAGCCCAGTGAAATCCTGAAAATTGCCATGCCGCTGATGCTGGCCTGGTGGTTCCAGAAGCGCGAAGGTCAACTTCGCCCGCTCGACTTTCTGGTGGCCGGCGTGCTGTTGGCCGTGCCAGTGGGGCTGATCATCAAGCAGCCTGACTTGGGCACCGCGTTGCTGGTGCTGGCGGCGGGCCTGTCGGTGATATTTTTTGCCGGCCTGAGCTGGAAGCTGATCCTGCCGCCCATGCTGGCGGGCCTGCTGGGCATCGGCCTGGTGGTGTTCTTCGGCAACGATCTGTGCGCCGATGGCGTGCGCTGGCCGGTGCTGCACGATTACCAGCAACAGCGGATCTGCACCCTGCTGGATCCCACGCGCGACCCGCTGGGCAAGGGTTTTCACATCATCCAGGGCATGATCGCCATCGGCTCGGGCGGGTTCTGGGGCAAGGGTTTCATGCAAGGCACGCAGACCCACCTGGAGTTCATCCCCGAGCGCACCACTGACTTCATCTTTGCCGCCTATTCCGAGGAGTTCGGGCTGGCTGGCAACCTCCTGCTGATCGGCATTTTCATCTTTCTTGTGCTGCGGGCCCTGTTCATCGCGCTGGAGGCGCCAACGCTCTTTTCGCGCCTGCTGGCTGGCGCGGTAGCCATGATCTTCTTTTCTTACGCTTTCGTGAACATGGGCATGGTCAGCGGCATCCTGCCGGTCGTGGGCGTGCCGTTGCCTTTCATCAGCTACGGCGGCACGGCGATGGTGACGCTGGGCCTGGGACTGGGCATCCTGATGTCGATCGCCAAGTCCAAGCGGCTGGTGCAGTCTTGACGCCGGGAACCTGCGACTTTCCCCATCCTTGGGCCCGGGGGTGACAACACTTGCGAACAAGCCCGAAAAAGCGCCAGAATGAACGCGCCAACCGTGCTTTGGCAACCACCAGGAGTGATTCATGGCAGGCAAGTTCGAGTTGAAAAGGTCCAAAAACGACAAGTATTTCTTCAACCTGCTCGCAAGCAACGGGCAGATCATCCTCTCGAGCGAGATGTATGAGTCCAGGGCCAGTGCGGTCAATGGCATTGCTTCCGTGCAGAAGAATGCCGGGGACGACATGCGCTATGGCAGGCTGGTTGGCAAGGACGGTGCGCCCTATTTCACCCTCAAGGCTGGCAACGGCCAGGTGATTGGGCAGAGCCAGATGTATTCGGGCGAAAAGGCACGGGACAACGGCATCGAGTCCTGCAAAACCCATGCCCCAGGGGCCGCCACGGACGACCAGACCGGCTGAGCCCTGTTTGCCCGCTCGGGGGCCGGGAGACCGTGCAAAGCCCGTGGCGCGGCCTTTCTTTCAGGGGCTGCCTACAATCCGACCATGATCTCCCGCGAACCCACCATCGAACGCCTGGCCACGGCCCAATCACTGCTGCTGGCGCCTTTCGGCCTGACCGAGGCGCACCTGTCGCGCGCGCTGGCCGAGATCACCGCGCACAAGGTGGACGACGCCGACCTGTATTTCCAGTACACCCGCTCCGAGGGCTGGAGCCTGGAAGAAGGCATCGTCAAGACCGGCAGTTTCAGCATCGACCAGGGCGTGGGCGTGCGTGCGGTGGCCGGTGAAAAAACCGCATTCGCCTACTCGGACGATATTTCCGAGGCCTCGCTGATGGACGCGGCCCGCACGGTGCGCTCGATTTCCATGGCGGCACAGAACCGCCGCGTGAAGGCGCCCGCCCGCAAGGTCGCCACCAGCCGTTCGCTGTACGGCGGGCTGGACCCGATCGCCACGATGGACAGCACGGCCAAGGTCGAACTGCTGGGCCGTGTCGAGAAAATGGCGCGTGCCCGCGACCCGCGCATTGCGCAGGTCATGGCGGGGCTGGCCAGCGAATATGACGTGGTGATGGTGGCGCGCGCCGACGGCACGCTGGCCGCCGACGTGCGCCCGCTGGTGCGCCTGTCGGTCACAGTCATCGCCGAGCAGAAGGGCCGCCGCGAGATGGGCTCGGGCGGTGGCGGCGGCCGCTTCGGTCTGGCGTACTTCACGGACGCGCAGATCGCCGAGTACGTGGACGACGCGGTCAAGGCCGCGCTGACCAATCTGGACGCGCGCCCGGCGCCCGCTGGCGAGATGACGGTGGTGCTCGGCCCGGGCTGGCCTGGCATCCTGCTGCACGAAGCCATTGGCCACGGGCTCGAAGGCGACTTCAACCGCAAGGGGTCGAGCGCCTTCAGCGGGCGCATCGGCCAGCGCGTGGCGGCCAAAGGGGTGACGGTGCTCGACGACGGCACGATCAGCGACCGCCGCGGCTCGCTCAACGTGGACGACGAAGGCAACGCCAGCCAGCGCAATGTGCTGATCGAGGACGGCATCCTGAAGGGCTACATCCAGGATTCGATGAACGCGCGCCTCATGGGCGTCAAGCCCACCGGCAACGGCCGGCGCGAAAGCTACGCCCATGTGCCGATGCCGCGCATGACCAACACCTACATGCTCGGCGGCGACCCAGGATCCAAAGGAGATCGTGGCCAGCATCAAGAAGGGCCTGTACGCCACCAACTTCGGCGGCGGGCAGGTGGACATCACCTCGGGCAAGTTCGTGTTCAGCGCCAGCGAGGCCTTCTGGGTGGAAAACGGCAAGATCCAGTACCCGGTGAAGGGCGCAACGATCGTCGGCAGCGGCCCTGAGTCGCTGAAGAAGGTCACGATGATCGGCAACGACATGAAACTCGACAGTGGCGTCGGCACCTGCGGCAAGGAGGGCCAGAGCGTGCCGGTGGGCGTGGGCCAGCCGACCTTGCGCATCGAAGGCCTGACCGTGGGCGGCACCGCTTGACCGCGTGCCCCGGAGCGCGTAAGGCGCCTGTCAACGGTCCTGTGCTACATTCGATCCCTATGCAGTCGCGTTGCGCTTCCTATTTTTATTTTTGGTTCTCAGTCCCCGGCGGACGAGAGGCGAGCGCGTAAGCACCCCAACCCCTCACTGAAAACCGCCGGAGCCCCACAGCCCGGCGGTTTTTTCATGCCCCATCCAGATTCGATCCATTTTGCAAGGAGCCTCCGATGAACACCAAAGCCAACCCGTCCAGCGATGCCTGGGTCCAGCGCCACGTCGACAGAACCAGTCAGACCGACGACGCCCGCATCAGGGACATCACCGTGTTGCCCCCTCCTGAGCATCTGATCCGCTTCTTCCCGATCAGCGACACCCCGGTGGAGTCTTTGATCACCGGCACCCGCAAGGCGATCCACAACATCATGGCCGGCAAGGACGACCGCCTGCTGGTGGTGATCGGCCCGTGCTCGATCCACGATCCGGCCGCCGCCATCGACTACGCGCGGCGCCTGAAGCCGCTGCGCGACCGCTATGCCGACACGCTGGAGATCGTCATGCGCGTGTACTTCGAAAAGCCGCGCACCACCGTGGGCTGGAAGGGACTGATCAACGACCCCTACCTGGACGAGAGCTACCGCATCGACGAGGGCCTGCGCATCGCGCGCCAGCTGCTCATCGAGATCAACCGCCTGGGCTTACCCGCCGGCAGCGAGTTTCTCGACGTGATCTCGCCCCAGTACATCGGCGACCTGATCGCCTGGGGCGCGATTGGCGCGCGGACCACCGAGAGCCAGGTGCACCGCGAACTGGCTTCGGGCCTTTCCGCACCCATCGGCTTCAAGAACGGCACGGATGGCAATATCAGAATAGCGACCGACGCCATCCAGGCGGCGGCGCGCGGCCACCACTTTTTGTCGGTGCACAAGAACGGCCAGGTTGCGATCGTGCAGACCAACGGCAACAAGGACTGTCACGTGATCCTGCGCGGCGGCAAGGCCCCCAACTACGACGCGGCCAGCGTCGCGGCGGCCTGCAAGGAGCTTGAAGCCAGCAAGCTGCCGGCCACGCTGATGGTGGACTGCAGCCACGCCAACAGCTCGAAACAGCATGAGCGTCAGGTCGATGTGGCACGCGACATCGCGGCGCAGGTGGCGGGCGGGTCGCACCGTGTCTTCGGGCTGATGGTGGAAAGCCACATCAATCCGGGCGCACAGAAGTTCACGGCCGGAAAGGACGATGTGCACAAGCTTGAGTACGGCAAGAGCATCACCGATGCCTGCATCGGCTGGGACGACTCGCTGACCGTGCTGCAGGTGTTGGCGGATGCGGTGAAAGCGCGCCGCAGCCGCTGAAACCGGGACAAAGCCGATTACAGTATCGGGATATCAGATTGACCACAGATCCAGAGGTAAACCATGCGCAGTGAAGTCAGGGTGCTGATCGACGAACGTCAGGAATTCACATTCGAGCTGGCCGGCGTGGAGCCCATGGCCCATGACCTGGCGCGCTGGTGGCTGGACGACCAGTTCACCCAGATGGGCTGCGAACCCCTTCGCGCGACCGGCAAGCTGCTGCTGGCCGACAAGGTGCTGGTGGTAGCCCAGGCCGGCGGCGCCAAGCTGCTGGCGGACCCGAAATGGGGCCATGATTTCGCGCGCGCCGCCAGTGCGGCGCTGGACAAGCCGGTGATCACAGTGGATCTGGCGACGATGACCGTGTCGTACTGAGAGGCTGGGGCCGGCGCTTGTTCGGAAGACCTTGCGACGACTCCATAGTCAAAGGCTCACTTCCAGCGCGCGGCAAGGAAGTGAATTCCGGCGTCGACACCGCCCGCATCTTCCTGGCGCTGTGGCCTGACGCCGTGTCACGGGCTGACCTGGCCCGCTGCCGCGACGCCTGGCGCTGGAACGCCGGGGCCAAGCTGGTGCCGACCGGCCAGTTGCACCTGACGCTTCATTTCATGGGTGGCTTTCCCCGTGAACGCCTGGCGCAGCTGGCGCAGTCTCTCCAGGTGGCGTTTGATCCATTTGACCTGACGCTGGACCGGCACGAACTGTGGCCGCGCGGCATTGCGGTGCTGCGCCCCAGCGAAGTGCCTGCGGGTTTGCCGGGCCTGCATGCGGCGCTGGGCGATGTCCTGCGCGAACAAGGTCTGCCCGTGGAGGCACGCGAATACCGCCCGCATGTGACTCTGGCCCGCCGTGCCGAGGGCTCGGTTCCACCGGTGCGGGCCCCCGCTCTGCGCTGGCGGATCGCCGCTTGCGTGCTGGTGGAGTCGGTGCCGGGCGCGGGCTACCGGGTGTTGCGGGACTGCACCGCCCGGTAGGCAAGAAACTGGCCGATTCCCGCCGTCAAATGTTCATTGACTGCTATTTATTTCGGAGTGAATCCAGCAACCGGGCGTGCACGCCACCAAAGCCGCCATTGCTCATGCACAGGATGTGATCGCCGGGCCGGACGGCTGCGCTGACTTGCGCAACGAGCGCGTCGATGCTGTCGGCCACCTGTGCACGTTCTCCCATGGGGGCGAGCACGGCGCGCGCGTCCCAGTCCAGGCCGCCGGTGTGGCAAAACGCCAGGTCGGCATCGTCCAGACTCCCGGGCAGCTGGGCTTTCATGGTGCCCAGCTTCATGGTGTTGCTGCGCGGCTCGAACACGGCGAGGATGCGCGCGGCCTTGCCGATCTGGCGCCGCAGGCCGTCCAGCGTGGTGCGGATGGCCGTGGGGTGGTGGGCGAAGTCGTCGTAGACCGTGATGCCGTTGACGACGCCGCGCACTTCCATGCGCCGCTTGACGTTCTGGAAGCTGCCCAGCGCCTGCGCTGCGACCGCGGGCGACACGCCGACATGCGCCGCTGCGCGCAATCGCTGCCAGCGCGTTGAGCTGGTTGTGCACCCCGCCCAGCGCCCAGTTGACAGTGGCGACGTGCACACCGCGCTCCAGCACGTCGAAGTGGCCAGGTTCGCCCGAGGCGGTGAAATCGCTGACCGCCGCACCAAAGCTGCGCACCTCGCTCCAGCAGCCCGCGTGCAACACCCGGGTCAGGCTTTCTTCAAGACTGTTGACAACGACGCGACCGCTGGACGGGACCGTGCGCACCAGATGGTGAAACTGCCGTTCGATGGCGGCCAGGTCGTCGAAAATGTCGGCGTGATCGAACTCGAGGTTGTTCAGGATGGCCGTGCGCGGGCGGTAGTGCACGAACTTGCTCCGTTTGTCGAAGAAGGCGGTGTCGTACTCGTCGGCTTCGATCACGAAAAGGGGGCGTTCGCGGGACGGCGCAGGGCTTTGCTCCGTGTCCCCCGCCCGCTTTGCGGGCTCCTCCTTGACCTGCGCAAAACCCTGCGCCGTCCCGCCACCAAGGCGGGCGGAGACCCCGAAATTCACCGGCACCCCGCCAACCAGAAAGCCCGGCGCCAGTCCGGCGCATTCCAGTATCCAGGCCAGCATGGACGTGGTGGTGGTCTTGCCGTGCGTGCCAGCCACCGCCAGCACGTGGCGACCTTGAAGCACATGTTCGGCCAGCCATTGCGGGCCGCTGGTGTAGGGTGCTCCGGCGTCCAGGATGGCTTCCATCAAGGGAAACTTCGGTGCGCCGTGGGGCCCATGGGCGCGGCTGACCACGTTCCCAATCACGAACATGTCGGGCTGCAGCGCCATCTGATCCGCGTCAAAGCCCTCGATGAGGTCGATGCCGAGCGCGCGCAACTGGTCGCTCATCGGCGGGTACACGCCAGCGTCGCAGCCTGTGACTCGATGTCCGGCCTCGCGGGCCAGCGCCGCCAGCCCCCCCATGAACGTGCCGCAAATACCCAGAATATGAATGTGCATGGGCCAATTCTAGACAAAATTCAAGGCTTTCGGCCGTTGTCCAGCGTCCAATCGACACAATTAGCTATCATTTAAGTAGCGGCCTGTCGATCGCCGTTGCTGACCGGCGTCAGCAAGGAAAGCGCTCGCGCAGCTTGAGTTTCCAGAACTTTCCGGTCGAGGTGCGCGGCACGGCATCGATGAATTCATAGCGCTCGGGCAACTGCCATCTGGCGAAATGTTTCTGCAGCAAGACAGCGTTGAGCCCCTCGGGCGACGCGGTCTGGCCGGCCTTGAGGACGACACAGGCCAGTGGTCGCTCGCTCCATTTCTCATCGGGAATGGCAATCACGGCGGCCTCGGCCACCGACGGGTGGGCCATCAGCGCGTTTTCCAGGTCCACCGAGCTGATCCACTCGCCGCCGGACTTGATCAGGTCCTTGGTGCGGTCGCTGATCTTCACGAAGCCCAGCGCATCCACACTGGCCACGTCGCCGGTGCGCAGCCAGCCATCGGGGGTGAACTTGTCTTCCGTCACCGGGACTTCATGGTAGCTTCCGGTGATGAAGGGGCCGCGCACCTGCATTTCGCCCACGCTGGTGCCGTCCCAGGGCTGATCGACGCCGTCGTCGCCGCGCACGCGCAGGTCCACCAGCGGCACCGGCACACCGGCCAGGGCCGCACGGCGGTAGCGTTCGTCCATCGGCACGTCGCGCAGCTCCGCCTTGGGATAGGAAATGGTGCACACCGGCGAGGTCTCGGTCATGCCCCAACCCTGCAGGATCCAGATGCCGTGCCGGTGAAAGGCGCGAATCAGCGACTCGGGCACCGCCGCACCTCCGACCAGCGAGCGCATGCCGGCCGGAAGCTTCCAGCGGGCGTGGTTTGGCGAGGCCGGGTCCTGCGCGGCATCGAACGCCTGGATCAGGCTCATCCAGATGGTGGGCACGCCCAGCGACAGGGTGGGTGGCTCCAGGGTCATGAGGTCCAGCAGGTCGTCCGGGTGCAGGTGCGGCCCCGGGAAGACCAGTTTCACGCCCATCATCACCGCGCCGTAGGGCATGCCCCAGCTGTTGGCGTGGAACATGGGCGTCACCGGCATCACCACGTCGGTGCCGCGCAGGCCCCAGAAGTCGCCCAGGCTGGCCACCAGCGTGTGCAGGATGGTGGAGCGGTGCGAATACGCCACGCCCTTGGGCCGGCCGGTGGTGCCGGAGGTGTAGCACAGGGCGACCGGGTCGCTTTCGTCGTGGGATGCGTACCGGAAACCGGCCGAGTCGCCCGTGGCGAGCAAGGCTTCGTAGTCGGTGAATTCCGCCTGGCACCGGCGCGCCGGAAAACGGAAAGACGATGACCTTCTCGAAGGTGTGCAGATGGGCCATCTGCCGGTACAGCGGCAGCAGCACATCGTCGATGACCAGGAAGCGATCTTTGGCGTCGGCAGCGATCCAGCCGATTTCGTCGGGTGACAGGCGCAGGTTCAGGGTGTGCATCACGCCGCCCGCTGCCGGGACGCCGAAGTAGCACTCCAGGTGGGCGTGGTGGTTCCAGCACAGCGTGGCGACGCGGTCGCCCTTTTGCAGCCCCAGCGCCTGCAAGGCGGACGCCAGCGCGCGCGTTCGGCAGTACCAGGCGCCGAAACTATGTCGGGCCAGGGACTTGTCAGGTCTGCGGGAGACGATCTCAGTGGAAGGAAACAGGGTGCCAGCCCGCTCGAGCAGATGATTGAGCGAGAGCGGCACGTTCATCATGGTGCTTTTCAAGGGGTACGCCTCCGGAGGGTTTTCCTCACTTTACGGGCTGCGGCCCGGGCAATCAATGCAGAATCCCCGCATGGACAGCCGGAAAGCAGAAATCGCCGCCACTGCGGCACGCATGGTCGTGGAGGAGGGGCTGGAATACGGCCCCGCCAAACGCCGCGCGGTGAGGCAACTCGGGCTGCCCGCACGGTCGGCTCTGCCAGGCAATGACGAGGTTGAGGCTTCGGTGGTTGATTACATCGAGCTGTTTTGCGCCGATACCCAGCCCGGTGAACTTGCGGCGTTGCGCAAGCTGGCCTTGCTGTGGATGGAGCGGCTGGACCTGTTCCGCCCCCATCTGGGCGGCGCCGTGTGGCATGGGACGGCTACGCGTCTGTCAGACATTTACATCCAGTTGTTCTGTGATGACCCCAAATCGGCGGAAATTGCGCTGATTGATCACAACGTTGACTACGAGCCACGCACGGTTACCGGGTTTCATGGCGAGCCCGTCGAGGCGCTGAGCTTGCACAGTCCCTGCACTGAACTCGGTGAGACCGTGGCCGTGCACCTGATGGTCTACGACCACGACGACCTGCGCGGCGCCTTGCGGCTCGATGCGAAAGGGCGCAGACCGCGTGGTGACTTGGCTGCCGTACGGGCCCTGTTTGAGGCATGATGACGACATGAAAGAGACTTTGGCAGTCCAACCTGAAGCCGCCCGGCCTGCGGCGACTTCCAGTCGACGCAGCGCGTTGCTGGGGGGTGTGGGCGTGCTGGCCGCGCTGGGCGGCGCCGCACTCGCTTGGTGGCGGCTGCAACCGCACGAAGTGGGCCCTGACACGCTGGGCGACGGTGGCGCCCTTTGGGCGCAGACTTTCCCGACACCGGGTGGCGGCGAACTGGCCATACAGTCAATGCGGGGCAAGCCTTTGCTGATCAACTTCTGGGCAACCTGGTGTCCGCCTTGCGTGGAGGAGTTGCCGCTATTGGATCGCTTCTATCGCGAAAATGTGGCTAACGGCTGGCAAGTTTTGGGTCTGGCGATCGACAAACCCGGCGCGGTGCTTGCATTTCTGGAAAAAATGCCGCTGTCCTTTCCTGTTGCACTGGCCGGTCTGGGGGGCACTGAGTTGGCAAAATCGTTGGGCAACCTGGTCGGGGGCTTGCCATTTACGGTGGTGCTTGGATCGCAGGGGATGGTATTGCACCGTAAAATGGGCCAAGTGTCTGTTGCCGACCTCACGCTCTGGCGTTCGCTTGAAATAGGGCGTCCGGCCGAAAACAAATTCATCCTTCCGCTTTGGGAATTTGTAAATTAACTGAATTTGATACAAATAGAAGGTTTGTTGGGAGAGGTTGCTTGAATTTAGGTTAAATTCAGCATTTTCCCGTAGCCCTTTGCTGGAGACCCCATGGATTTGCGAAAACTGAAAACCTTGATCGACCTTGTGTCGGAATCAAATGTCTCTGAACTCGAGATTACGGAAGCCGAAGGAAAGGTTCGCATCGTCAAAGGCGGTGGCGCCGTGGTACAGCCTATGGCCAGCCCCATGGCACCTGCTGCACCGGCGCTGGCGCCTTCGCCTGTGGCGGCGGTCTTGCCCGTGGTCGAAGCCGAGCCGCCCGCCTCCGGACATGTCGTCAAGTCGCCCATGGTGGGGACTTTCTACCGCGCGGCCAGCCCCGGAGCCAAATCTTTTGTGGAAATCGGCAGTCAGGTCAAGGAGGGCGAGACCATCTGCATTATTGAGGCGATGAAGATTCTCAATGAGATCGAGTCCGACAAGGCGGGCACGGTCACGCAGATTCTGGGTGAAAACGGGCAGGCCGTGGAGTACGGACAGCCTCTTTTTGTCATCGAATAAGCGCCGATCCACGACTCCACCGCAGCGTTCAGCATGTTCAAGAAAATACTTGTCGCCAACCGGGGGGAAATCGCCCTGCGAATCCAGCGCGCCTGCCGCGAACTGGGCATCAAGGCCGTGATGGTCTACTCCGAAGCGGACCGGGAGGCCAAGTACGTCAAGCTGGCCGAAGAGGCCGTCTGTATTGGCCCGGCATCATCCACGCTGAGTTACCTCAACATGCCGGCCATCATCTCGGCGGCCGAAGTGACGGATGCCGAGGCGATTCACCCCGGCTACGGTTTCCTGAGCGAAAACGCCGATTTCGCCGAGCGGGTGGAGAAAAGCGGGTTCCAGTTCATCGGCCCGTCGCCCGAGTCGATCCGGATCATGGGCGACAAGGTGTCTGCGAAACAGGCCATGATCCGTGCGGGTGTGCCCTGCGTGCCGGGGTCGGAGGGCGAACTGCCTGACGACCCGGTGCAGATCCGCCGCATCGCCAGAACAGTGGGTTACCCCGTCATCATCAAGGCCGCAGGCGGCGGCGGCGGGCGGGGCATGCGCGTGGTGCACACCGAAGCCGCATTGATCAATGCCGTGCAGATGACCAAGGCCGAGGCCGGCGCGGCTTTCGGCAATCCGGCGGTGTACATGGAGAAATTTCTCCAGAATCCGAGGCACATCGAAATCCAGATCCTGGCCGACAAATACAAGAACGCGGTGTACCTCGGCGAACGCGACTGTTCCATGCAGCGCCGCCACCAGAAGATCATCGAGGAGGCGCCCGCGCCGGGCATCCCGCGCAAGCTGATCGAGCGCATCGGCGAGCGCTGCGTGGCGGCGGTCAAGAAGATCGGTTACCGCGGGGCCGGGACCTTCGAGTTCCTGTTCGAGAACGGTGAGTTCTATTTCATCGAAATGAACACCCGCGTGCAGGTCGAGCATCCGGTAACGGAGTTGATCACTGGCGTGGACATCGTTCGCACGCAGATCATGGTGGCGGCGGGCGAAAAGCTGCCGTTCACGCAACGCCAGATCCAGCTCCGCGGCCATGCCATCGAATGTCGCGTGAATGCCGAGGATGCCTACAAATTCACGCCGTCTCCGGGGCGGATAACGATGTGGCACGTCCCGGGCGGGCCGGGTGTGCGTGTGGATTCGCATGTGTATACCAACTACTTCGTGCCTCCCAACTACGACTCCATGATCGGCAAGATCATCGTGCACGGCGACACGCGCGAGCAGGCATTGGCTCGCATGCAGACGGCGTTGCTGGAGACCGTGGTGGAAGGAATCAAGACCAACATTCCCTTGCATCGGGAGTTGATGGTCGATGCCAAGTTCATGACGGGCGGCACCAATATTCACTATCTTGAAGAGTGGCTGAGCCACCGTGCGCGATGATGCGCCGGGTCATTTGCGTAGATATCCGTCGTGTTTGAACTCAGCGTGATGTGTCCGGAAGACCGGGTCGAGTTGCTTGGCGACGCACTTGACGAGCTGGAGGCACTCAGCGTTTCCGTCGAGGACGCCGACGCGCAGACCGATGCCGAGCAGGCCCTGTTTGGCGAGCCGGGCATGCCGCCACCCAAGGGCGGCTGGCAACGATCGCGCATGCTGGCGCTGTTTGCCACGAAGTCGGACGCCGACGGAGCTGCAACGCTGCTGGCCGCGCAGGATTTTTTTGACGGCTGCAAGGTGCTCGGCGTGACCGCCGTCCCCGACCAGGACTGGGTGCGGCTGACGCAGTCGCAGTTCACGCCGGTCCAGGTCACCCCCGATTTCTGGATCGTGCCGACCTGGCACGAGGTGCCCGTGCAGGCGCGACAGTTCATCCGGCTCGATCCTGGCCTGGCGTTTGGCACGGGGACCCATCCCACGACCCGAATGTGCCTGCGCTGGATCGCAGGCCAGCCGGGCCTGCCAGGACGGGTGCTCGACTACGGTTGCGGCTCGGGAATTCTGGCGATCGGCGCAGCGAAATTCGGTGCATTGGACGTCGACGCTGTGGACATCGACGAGGCGGCAGTCGAGTCCACGCGCCTGAACGCCCAGGCCAATGGCGTTCGACTCAATGCCGGGTTGCCTGATGCAGCGGCCGGTCTTTACCAGACAGTGCTGGCCAATATCCTGGCCACGCCGCTCAAGGTGCTTGCGCCCCTGCTGTGTGCCCATGTGGCGGAAGGGGGCTCGCTGGTGCTGGCCGGCATTCTTGAGCGCCAGGCCGATGAACTCAAGGCGGCCTATGCGCCCTATCTCAAGCTGGATGTGAGCGACAGCGAAGACGGCTGGATTCTGATGACGGCCCGGCGCTGAACGCTTGCCCGAGGGCGGTTGGGCAGACTCTACAATCTGATGCAAATGAGCCTGATCACACGCTGCCCTGCCTGCGGGACGATGTTTAAAGTCGTACCGGACCAGCTCAGGATTTCCGAGGGTTGGGTGCGTTGTGGGCAATGCAGTGAGGTGTTTGATGCGGGCTTGCACATGCAGACCCTGGGCGTGCGGCCCGAACCTGTGCAGGCTTTCGCAAACGAACTGCCGCACGAAAAGACTGCCCATGCGAGCACTGCGGCCGACCGTGCCGCCGAGGCGTTTCTTCGCGCTTGATCTAGGCGGTGAGCGTCCGGTTGTGGATCCGGTCGAGCCGCAGTCATACGAACTTGAGGTGCCCGACTCGTCCTTGGATGCGCCGGTGTCCAGCGGGCCCATGCTCGTAAGTCCGGCGGTGCCGCCGGAGTCCGTCCAAGGCGAAGCTGACGTGCCGGAGGCAAGGCACCAGACCGATCCGGAAATGTCCGGAGGGATCGGCGACATCGGCACTGTTCGCGGAAGAGAACCTGTCTTTCGTGCAGGATGCCCGCCGCAAGGCTTACTGGAGCCGACCGAAGGTGAGGTTGTTGATGGTCCTGCTGGTGCTCCTGCTTTCATTGGCACTGGCGCTCCAGCTGGCTTACCATGAGCGCGACCGGCTCGCTGCGATCGAGCCTCAACTCAAACCTTGGCTGGAACGGCTGTGTGTTCCTCTCGGGTGCACCATCTCGGCCCCCGGCTGATTGAATCGGTGGTGATCGACAGTTCGGCGTTCAGCAAGTTGCGCACCGACGTGTTCCGTCTCAGTTTCACGATCAGGAATTCGTCCGGCATCGAGGTGGCGACGCCTGCGGTGGAAGTCACTCTGACAGACACGCAGGATCAGGTTGTCGTCCGTCGAGTCCTCCTCCCTCCGGAGATGGGTGCCGCCGTGGTGCTCCCTCCCCGGGGCGAGTGGAGCGCCGCAATTTCCCTCAGCATGGATGCCAGGGCGAGGGCGCACGTGTCGCCGGCTATCGGCTCGTGGCGTTTTATCCCTGATTTTCATTTTCGCTGACTCAAACTAGAAAAACTTATGGCTTCTTTGATTTGTGGTTCCCTGGCCTTCGACACCATCATGACTTTCGAGGGCCGCTTTGCCGAGCAGATCCTGCCGGACCAATTGCACATCCTTAACGTATCTTTTCTTGTGCCCGGCTTGCGCCGGGACTATGGCGGGTGCGCCGGCAATATTGCCTACAGCCTGAAGGCACTTGGCGGCACACCCCTGCCCATGGCCACGTTGGGGACAGATGGGGCGGATTACCTGCAGCGGATGGAGACGCTGGGCATCAGCACCGAGTTTGTGCGGGAGGTTCGCGACAGTTACACGGCGCAGGCGATGATCATGACAGACCGGGACAACAATCAGATCACCGCCTTTCACCCCGGGGCCATGATGCAGGCGCACGTCACGCGGATTGAAGCGCGCAGCGATATCAAGCTCGGCATCATCTCCCCAGACGGCCGCGATGCCATGCTGCAGCACGCCGCACAGTTCATGGCGGCGGACATACCCTTTGTGTTCGATCCCGGGCAGGGACTGCCGATGTTCGACGGGCCCGAACTGGCACGCTTCGTCCAGCAGGCGACCTGGGTCACTGTCAATGACTATGAAGGCAAGATGCTGTGCGATCGCACCGGCTGGAGCCTTGCGGATATTTCACTTCGAGTGAAGGGTTTGGTGGTCACCCTGGGTGCCGAAGGGTGCGAAGTCTGGGTAGACGGTTCCAGGACGCATGTGCCACCTGTCAAGCCCGTCGCTGTCGTTGATCCAACCGGTTGTGGGGATGCCTGGCGGGGCGCCTTGCTGCATGGCCTGGAGCAGGGTTGGGCGCTCCCCGAGTGCGCTGCATTGGGCAATCGGATGGGTGCGCTCAAGATTGCGCAGCGCGGACCGCAAAATTACACCGTTGAATTGAACGGGTAGGTGCCGGCCTTCCGAAAGTGACAAAAAAACCCGGTACCTTTCGGCACCGGGTTTTGCTCGGGCAAACTGGCTGAGATCAGGGTTTGCTTGCCGTTGGAAACGGCCATGCAGCCTGTGGGTTCAGCTTGGTCTGCGCGACGGGGGCAGCAGCGGCGGGGGCAGCGGGTGCTTTCGCGGCTTTCTTCGCGGCCGGCTTCTTGGCTGCTTTCTTGGCTGCGGGCTTTTTGGCCACGACGGCCTTCTTGACAGCCTTTTTGACGGCCGCTACCTTCTTTGCGGCAGCCTTCTTCGCCGGTGCAGCCTTCTTCGCCGGTGCAGCCTTCTTCGCCGGTGCAGCCTTCTTCGCCGGTGCAGCCTTCTTCGCCGGTGCGGCCTTCTTCGCCGGTGCAGCCTTCTTCGCCGGTGCAGCCTTCTTCGCCGGTGCAGCCTTCTTCGCCGGTGCAGCCTTCTTCGCCGGTGCGGCCTTCTTCGCCGGTGCGGCCTTCTTCGCCGGTGCGGCCTTCTTCGCCGGTGCGGCTTTCTTCGCCGGTGCGGCTTTCTTCGCAGTTGCCATGATTTTCTCCTTTATCAAGTTGACACATCAACAGAGGGAAACACTTCGTGCCCTTTGGGCCGCACAAAGCGATTCATGGTGTTGAGCACACGCCCAGCATCATGAACGGGGAACCACAGACCCGGCCGACACTCTGCGGCGCGGTCCGGAATCTGTGCGAATCTTGAAGGCATATTCAATTCATCAATCCCATGAAAGCGCGCCGCCCGACTGGTACTCCAGCACCCGGGTCTCGAAGAAGTTGCGCTCTTTCTTCAGGTCAATCATTTCGCTCATCCAGGGAAACGGATTTTCTTCGTTGGCAAAAAGTGTTTCCAGGCCAATCTGCGTCGCCCTGCGATTGGCGATGTAGCGAAGGTAACCCTTGAACATCGAGGCGTTCATGCCCAGCACGCCACGCGGCATGGTGTCCTCGGCGTACTGGTATTCCAGTTCAACAGCCTTCATGAACAACGCCTTGATTTCGGTCTTGAACTCCGACGTCCAGAGCTGCGGATTTTCCAGTTTGAGCTGATTGATCAGGTCAATGCCGAAGTTGCAGTGCATGGATTCGTCGCGCAGGATGTATTGGTACTGCTCGGCGGCGCCGGTCATCTTGTTCTGGCGGCCCAGCGCCAGAATCTGCGTAAAGCCGACGTAGAAGAACAAGCCCTCCATCAGGCAGGCAAAAACGATCAGCGACTTCAACAGCGTCTGGTCATTTTCCAGTGTCCCGGTCTTGAAGTCGGGGTCCATGATCGCTTCGATGAATGGAATCAGGAACTCGTCCTTGTTGCGGATGGAGGCCACCTCGTTGTACGCGTTGAAGATCTCGCCCTCATCGAGTCCGAGTGACTCGACGATGTACTGGTAGGCGTGCGTGTGGATGGCTTCTTCGAAGGCCTGGCGGAGCAGGAACTGGCGGCACTCCGGTGCCGTGATGTGCCGGTAGGTGCCAAGCACGATGTTGTTGGCAGCCAGTGAATCCGCAGTGACAAAGAAGCCGAGGTTGCGCTTGATGATGCGACGCTCATCTTCGGTCAGACCATTCGGGTCTTTCCAGAGCGCGATGTCGCGGTTCATGTTCACCTCTTGCGGCATCCAGTGGTTGGCGCAGGTGGCAAGGTATTTCTCCCATGCCCACTTGTATTTGAAAGGAACCAGCTGGTTGACGTCGGTCTGCCCGTTGATGATCCGTTTGTCAGCCGCATTGACCCGGCGACGCTCGGGCACACTGCCTTGAGAAATTCGGGCCGGCGACATGGGAACTGTCGCGCCGTCATCGAGCATGCGGGTGGTGGATTGAGCTTTCTTTTCCAGCGACGGATACTCCTGCAGCCGACTGTCCACAAGGCCGGTGGTGAGGGGCTGCTGCAACGCAGACGGCAGAGATGGTGTGACTTCTTCGTCCCAGGAAAGCATAGAAAATTCCAGTGTTCAAATTATCAAAGCAACGATTTGAATTGCAAAGGATTCATTCACATCGTCGCCGTTTTTTGTTGCGTCGTTGCGTCGTCGATTACTGGCAGGCTTCGCAACCTGGATCGTCGATCGCACAAAACTTGATGTCGGTTGCTGGCGCTGCATTCATTTGGGATTGCGCTGCGGCTGCGGCTGCGTCGATTGCACTTACGGTGCCGCGCGATTCATCGCCTGAGGCTACGGCATTCATGCGTCCGGCCTTGACGGTTGATTTTTCAGCGTGCGTGGCACCCATCGTGCGCAGGTAGTAGGTGGTCTTCAAGCCGCTGACCCAAGCGAGCTTGTAGGTATCGTCAAGCTTCTTCCCCGAGGCCCCCGCCATGTAGATGTTCAATGACTGTGCCTGATCGATCCATTTCTGGCGACGGGCGGCTGCCTCTACCAGCCATTGCGGCTCGACCTCAAATGCAGTCGCGTAGAGTTCCTTGATTTCGTTCGGAACACGGTCGATGGGACGCAGTGAGCCATCGAAATGCTTGAGGTCCATGACCATCACATCGTCCCAGAGTCCGAGTCGCTTCAGATCGCGCACCAGGTAGCCATTGATGATGGTGAACTCACCTGACAGGTTGGACTTGACCGAGAGGTTGCCGAAGCAGGGCTCTATCGAGGCATCCACACCGATGATGTTGGAGATCGTCGCAGTGGGCGCAATGGCGACGCAGTTGGAGTTGCGCATGCCATCCGCTGCGATCTTCTTGCGCAGTGCGTCCCAGTCCAGCGTGGCTGAACGGTCGACCTCGACATAACCCCCACGCTCGCGCGCCAGAAGGTCCAGCGTGTCGAGCGGCAGCACGCCCTGGTCCCAGAGCGAGCCCTTGTAGCTGGCGTACTTGCCGCGCTCGCGCGCCAGCTCTGTGGAAGCCCAATAGGCGTAGTAGCAGATCGCTTCCATCGAGGTGTCGGCAAAAGCCACGGCCTCGGCTGACGCGTAGGGGATGTGCAATTCATACAGGCTGTCCTGGAAACCCATGAGCCCCAGGCCCACAGGGCGGTGACGCAAGTTGGAGTCGCGGGCTTTCTTGACTGCGTAGTAGTTGATGTCGATCACGTTGTCCAGCATTCGCATGGCCGTGGTGATCGTCTTCTGCAGCTTGGCGTGGTCAACCCGGCCATCCTTGATGTGTTGCAGCAGGTTGATAGAGCCCAGGTTGCACACGGCGGTCTCTGTGTCGCTGGTATTGAGCGTGATTTCGGTGCACAGGTTGGACGAGTGCACCACGCCCACATGCTGCTGCGGTGAGCGAACGTTGCAGGCATCCTTGAAGGTGATCCAGGGGTGGCCGGTCTCGAACAACATGGAGAGCATCTTGCGCCAAAGGTCGGTCGCGCGAACTTTGCGTGAAGGCTTGATTTCGCCGCGCTCGGCCTTCTCTTCGTAGGCGACATAGGCCTTCTCGAAATCGGCGCCGAATTTGTCGTGCAGGTCGGGGCAATCGGATGGGGAGAACAGGGTCCAGTCGCCCTTTTCCATCACGCGGCGCATGAACAGGTCCGGTATCCAGTTTGCCGTATTCATGTCATGCGTTCGGCGTCGGTCGTCACCCGTGTTCTTGCGGAGCTCGAGGAACTCCTCGATGTCGAGGTGCCAGGTTTCCAGGTAGGTGCAGACCGCGCCCTTGCGTTTGCCGCCCTGGTTGACCGCCACAGCCGTGTCATTGACCACCTTGAGGAAAGGCACCACGCCTTGGGACTCGCCATTGGTTCCCTTGATGTGGGCGCCAAGCGCACGCACACGTGTCCAGTCATTGCCCAGGCCGCCGGCAAACTTGGAGAGCAGCGCGTTTTCCTTGATCGACTCGTAGATGCCGTCCAGGTTGTCCGGCACGGTCGTCAGGTAGCACGACGACAGCTGTGATCGCAGCGTGCCACTGTTGAACAGTGTGGGCGTGCTCGACATGAAATCGAACGACGACAGTACTTCATAGAACTCGATGGCGCGCGCCTCGCGGTCGATCTCATTGATCGACAGGCCCATCGCCACGCGCATGAAAAAGGCCTGGGGCAGTTCGATGCGCGTCTTGCGCACATGCAGGAAATAGCGGTCGTAGAGCGTCTGCAGGCCGAGATAGTCAAACTTCAGGTCACGGTCGGCCTTGAGCGCGGCACCCAGCCGTTGCAGGTCGAACTGAAGGAGGCGCTCATCCAGCAACTCGTTGTCGACGCCCTTCTTGATGAACTGGGGAAAATAGTCCGGATAGCGGGCGGCCAGTCCGCCCTGGATGACGTCTGCTCCCAGCACTTCCTTGGCAATGGTATGCAGGAGCAACCGGGCCGTGGCATAGGTGTAGTCCGGGTCTTTTTCAATCAGGGTCCGTGCCGCGAGGATGGAGGCCTTGTAGACCTCGTCCATCGGGACACCGTCGTACAGGTTGCGCATGGTCTCTGAAACGATGGGGTCGGGCTTGACGTCGGTGCCGAGTCCGCTGCAGGCTGATTCGATCAATCCCTTGAGCTGGCCCAGATCCAGCGCGACCCGCTGACCCGCATCGGTCACGTGCAAGGTCGGGGCAGGCGTCAGCGCCGCCTCGGTGGTCGCTTGTCGGGCGCGTTCCTGGGTGCGGCGCTCACGGTACAGAACATAGGCCCTGGCAATCTCGTGGTGCTCGCCGCGCATCAGTCCGAGTTCAACCTGATCCTGGACATCCTCGATGTGGAAGGTTCCGCCGCCGGGGCGCGAACGCATCAGGGCACGGACAACACCCTGGGTGAGGCTGTCGACGACTTCGCGCACGCTGGCAGATGCCGCACCCTGCGTTCCGTGCACTGCCAGGAAGGCCTTCATCATCGCGATGGCGATCTTGTCGGGGGCGAAAGGCACGACAGCCCCGTTACGACGAATGATCTGGTAGTGGTTCAAGGGCATGCTGGTTGGTTGACTGGTGACGCCAGTACCGATGGCGACATCGAAGTTGCCAGAGTGGGTCGAAGGCGTATTCACGGCGATTTGCATTGCTTCCTCTTTGTTCGCGATTTATATGGAGACTGGCGCTGTCGGGTGGCTGGTCATCGCGCGTTCCTTGGCAGGGGCCGCAACGATGGTAGGCACTATATATGGTGTCTCGGCATGTGACAAGACACTACCGGTAGTGTATCGCGCAGTTTTCGATGGGAGGCGTCCGACGCAGAAACAGCGTTCGGCGCGTGTTGAATGTCCGCGCGGCGTCCAGCAGATTTCCGATGCGGCGCAGACCCTTGCTGCGACGTGCTCCGTTTCTTGGGAGCGAGGAAAATCAAGCCTTGCAAATGGTTTTTGTCCGGGAAGCCGCTTGCCGCCTTGATCAGGAAGCGAGGGGCCGATGACCGCCCTGCAGCAATGCCGTTGCTGAGCAGTCGCTTTCCGCCAGATCAGGCGCGGGGTTTTTCCAACACAACCGAGGGAAAACACGGGGGCGGCCATCCCAGCGCGCGCTGCAGGGTGAGCCAGTCAAAACCGCTGCCAGGGTCGTACTTGCGTCCCGGAGCAACATGCTCATGTCCGGCGATTTGCGTCACTGGGTAGCGTTGGGCAATCGCAGTACACAGACTCGACAGGGTCTCGTACTGCGCGATCTCGAAGCTGTCGCCTTCAAGCCCCTCAAGTTCAATGCCTACGGAAAAATCATTGCAGTTTTCACGGCCATTGAAAGTGGACAGTCCCGCATGCCATGCGCGTTGGTCGCAACTCACGAACTGCCAAAGTTCACCGCGGCGCTGGATATAGAAATGGGCCGAAACTTCGAGTCCGCGAAGTCGCTCGAACCAGGGGTCTTCCTCGCAGTTCAGTGTGTTCGTGAAGAGTCGCTGTACCTGGTCCCCTCCATATTGACCCGGGGGCAGGCTGATCGAATGAACGACGAGCAAATCGATCGATGTACCCTCGGGACGGGCTCCGTAGTTCGGCGATGCGAGATGCCGTGCAAACCTGTACCAGCCCTTGTGCCAAAGCCCGATGCCTGGCTCATGCCAGGTCATCGGTATCGCCTCCCGTCGATGGTGCGATGATCGCCAGGCGAGACATGCGATAACGCATTTGCCGCAGGTTGAGTCCGAGTTGCGCCGCGGCCGCCGTCCGGTTGAAGCCGGTGTTGTTGAGCGCTCTCGTGATGATCGCTCGTTCCTGCTCATCGAGCCAGGATTGCAGATCTTCCGGTATGACCTCGCCGGACAAAGGGCTGGCGGTCTCTTGCGGCGCCAGGGCGGGCAAGTCGGCAGGCATGTCCGGATCATCAAGATGCAGTTCACCGCCGGTGCCAAGTGCCAGGGCGCGATGCAACAGGTTTTCGAGTTCGCGGACATTGCCCTGAAGCGGATGGCAGAGGAGCAAACGCAGTGCGTCGGGCGACATGACAGGCGCGATCGTCCCCGACTCGCGGGCAATGCGTTCCAGCAGTGCGTCGCACAAAGCGGGTAGATCTTCGCGTCGCTCGCGCAAGGGTGGCACCACGATTTCAATGACGTTGAGCCGGTAATAAAGATCCTGCCGGAAAGAACCTGAATTCACTTCCCTGACAAGATCCTTGTGGGTTGCGCTCACGATCCGAACGTCGACCACGTCTTCCTGAGTCGACCCCAGCGGCCGAATGCGTCGTTCCTGGATGGAACGCAATAGCTTGGACTGCATGGGCAGCGGAAGGTCCCCTATTTCATCCAGAAAAAGGGTTCCACCCCGGGCTGCATGGAAATAGCCTTCACGGTCATGCGTGGACCCGGTGTACGAGCCCTTCTTTGCGCCAAAGAACTCGGCTTCAAGCAGGTTCTCCGGGATGGCGCCGCAGTTCACCGCCACGAATGGGCCCTCCGAGCGGTGACTGCAGGCATGAATCGCCTGGGCCACCAGCTCTTTTCCGGTACCCGATTCACCCCGGACCATGACCGGTGCCATGCTGTGCGCCACCTTGGCCACGCGTCGCTTGACCGAACGCAATGCCTCGGAGTCGCCGACAAGGCGTTCTATGGCCGCGAGCCCAGCGGCGCCAGAGGGGTCGTACGCCTCGCTATCCTGGCTGGTGCCCTGGACGGATGGCATACCGCGTGGATTCTCCGGACGTTTCGCGTTGCTCGCGACACTCCTGCTGTCATGAATCGCTGATGCCACGACAATGCGCAGTTGCTTCAGGTCCACCGGTTTGGTCAGGTAGTCAAATGCGCCGGACTTCAGTGCTTCCACCGCATTTTCAGCCGAACCATAGGCGGTGATCACAATGAATCGCTCCGGGCGGAGTTGCGCATTCATGCCTTGAAGCAGCTCCAGGCCCAGGCCGTCGGGCAGGCGCATGTCGGTAATCACCGCGTTGTATCGCGCCTCTTCCAGCATTTGCCTGGCCTGCGCCAGTGTGCTGGCGGCTTCCACGCGATAGCCTTCGCGCAGCATCGTGAGTTCGTAAAGCGTGCGCAAATCAGGCTCGTCGTCTATGACGAGGACCACGGGAGGAAGCTGGTTTGCGAGAGCAGGCATATTTATTGGGCGGGCAGGCGCGAGTCGAAACCGGTCCGGGTCACCTCACCAGCCGGTTCGAAGCTTACCGAAAATTCGTTGCCCCAGGCGAGCTTTCCGTCGTGTTCGCGGCTGGTTCTTTCATACGCAATCTCCGCATCATGGCGCTCGCACAACTCGCGGCAGATGTAGAGGCCCAGGCCACTGGAGCGACTTTCCGAGGTGAAAAAGGGCTCGAAAAGATGGCGCTCAACGGTTTGCTCAAGCGGTTCGCCAGCACTCCAGACCATCATCTGCGGCCGACCTTGGGAAGAAGTCTCGGTGGTCACCTCGACGGGCATGCCCGGTCCGGCATACCGCAGCGCATTGTCCAGAAGGTTGACCAGGACACGGCGCAAATGATCAGGCTCGAACCTCGCATGGACTGCGCCGCTCGCCAGCGAGAGCCGCAAATTCGGCGGTTCGCCGTTTTGCTTTGACCACTCTGCGCACATGGCTTGCACGGATTCGTGAAGAAGCACGCGACTGCCTGTGGCGCCGACGCTGAAGTGCTCGACACGCGCAACGTCAAGGATCTCGTCAACGATGCGCGCCAGTCGCTTGGCATTCTGTTTGACCATCAGAGTCAACCGCTTCTGCGCCGGATCGGACAGTTCTTCATCCAGCAGTGCGTTGGCCTGTGCGATGGCTGCCAGCGGATTGCGGATCTCGTGCGCCACGGCAGCGGACATGCGACCCATTGCGGCGAGCTTTTCGGTCCGCACCCTTGCCTCCGTTTCACGCCGGTCCTGCAGGAACATCACGCACAGGCTCTCCGCCCCCTCGGCCAGCGTGGCGGCGAGTTGCGTTCGGACGCGCAGCCAGCAGTGTGGCAATCCCGCACGTCGCAGGTCGACATCCGCAGACTGCGGGCCGCCCCGCATGAACGTCGCATCCGCCAGGCGGGCCAGGGGTTGCCAAGCGTGCTCGCTGGAGAGCCTGAATGGGGCGGGCCGGGTGGGCTGCACCCAGTCCAGGAGTGCCCTGGCGGAAGGATTGGCTGCACGTACGATGAAGTCGTTGTCAATGACCAGCACGCCATCCGTCAGGTTCTCGATCACCAGGTGATTCACCATCGTCTGGACACGGACCTCCCTTGCGTTTCGCCGGGCCGCCTCTTCCTCCCGGGACAGGCGTGAAGCGAGTTGGTTGGTCAGGAATGCAACGAAGAACAGGCCGGTCCCCGTGAGTGCCGCTTGCAGGAGACGCGATGCTGTTTCGGCGGGAAGGTGCAGTGAGATCCACCAGGCGTCGGCCAGCAGGAGCAGCGTGACCGCGGCGGTCGTGCCAAGCGCGAGCAACCTCGAACCCAGCACTGCCGCAAGCAGCACGGGCAGTGCGAACAGCGGCGTGTAGTTGATCGTACCGCCGTGAAGGAGTTGCATCGCCGAAAAAGCGACCACGTCCACGGCGATGGTGATGACCCACTGTCTATCGAAGTTCTGACCGGGCTCCGGCGGCCTTGCGAGCAGGCGGACCGCCAAGGTCGCTACCAGATACAGGATGCACAGATCCAGCAGCAGGAACGACAGCCCCTGGCCGAGAAAGTAAGCCGACGCCTGCATCAGCAGCAGTACCAGGGCAACCATGACGCGCGCGTTCATGAAGCCGTGCCAAAGTCGGCCGGACGCCCCGCGGTTGATCGCTGTCCGGGTATCAACTGCCTGGGGTATTCCATCGGCGCCGAACCAGGAGGACGCCGCTTCAGTTCTTTCCGGTGTTCCCATTCAGCTCTCGGCCTGCTGGCGGTGCGCGGTGCTGCAGTAAAGGCCAAGACGGCCTTCCAGGGCGTCCGGGCGTGGCAGATGAACGCCACACACGGGGCAACGCACCATCTCCTGGAGCTGCGTGGGAGGTGCGGAAGGCTTCTCCGGCGGATTGCGTGCCGCCAACTCCTTCTTCCGGCCATTGCGCCAGAGCCAGACGCCTGCGAGCACGGCAAGAAGAATGATCAGCGCCTTCATGCAGAACGGCCCAGGACGACCTCCATGACGAAGCGTGAACCCGCGTAGGCCAACAGCA
Organism: uncultured beta proteobacterium; assembly: GCA_963726365.1. GTDB lineage: Bacteria > Pseudomonadota > Gammaproteobacteria > Burkholderiales > Burkholderiaceae_C > JAABQG01. The sequence goes on from CAVSCI010000021.1 coordinate 194,079, forward strand.
GCAAGCCCGCACCGACGTACAGCACGCGCACTGCGCGGCGCCCGCGCCAGCCAAACCGGGAGCGGCCGACGAGCAGCGTGGCAAAGGCCAGCCACGACAGGACGGAGAATACGGTCTTGTGGTCCCACTTCCATCGTGCACCGGCCGCGCCATACAACTGCTCGCCAAAGAACCAGCCGGCAATCAGTGTGGCGCTCAGCAACACGAATCCTGCCTCGACGAAGCGGAACATGAGGCGCTCCAGCGTCAATAACGGAACGCCACTGTGGGCATCGGCTGCCAGGCGAATCTCCTTTTCAGCACGTGTCATGAGCCACGCATGGACTACCGCGGCGGCAAACAGCCCGTAGGAGGCGATCCCCAGCGCCCAATGCATTGGCAACCAGGGAGACGCCAGGGTCTGCAATTCGGCTCCCGGAAACAACAGCGCGACGAGGACGGCCAACGCGCCAAACCCGGCCAGTGCCCATCGCGCCGTCAGGTTGGGAAAAACATGGCTCTCAATGGCATAGACGGTGAGTACCAGCCACGCCGTGACCGAAAGGGCCGGTGCGAAGCCGAAACGGGGAGGGTCTCCCAGCAGGCCAGCGGCCAGCATCAGCCCGTGCAGGATCCACGCGGTCAGCAGAATCCATCGTGCGGCCTGAACACTGAGCCGCGACCCGCCGGCAGCCGGCACCGCATAGGCCATGGCGGCGCCAAGGGCGAGCAGGATGCTGGCGGACGACGCACTGGCTAAAATCATGGCCACAGTTTAGCGTTTTGCATATGGCCGGCGCTCGTGGGCCTCCGGTCTGCGGGAAAGCCGGTTTCCAACCGACGGGACACTTCTTATGGCTTCCGCCCTGACCGACAAACTTTCCCGCCTGGTCAAACAGATCAGCGGGCAGGCCCGCATCACCGAATCCAACGTGACCGACATGTTGCGCGAGGTGCGCATGGCGCTGCTCGAGGCCGATGTGGCGCTGCCTGTGGTGCGCGACTTTATCGCACGGGTCAAGGAAAAGGCGTTGGGCCAGGAGGTGATGGGCTCGCTCAAGCCTGGGCAGGCGTTGGTGGGCATCGTCAACCGTGAGCTGGCAGCCACCATGGGCGACGGCGTTTCCGACATCAATCTCGCGGCTCAACCCCCTGCTGTGATCCTGATGGCCGGCCTGCAGGGTGCAGGCAAGACCACCACCACGGCCAAGCTGGCCAGGCACCTGATCGAAAAGCGCAAGAAGAAGGTGCTGACCGTCTCCGGCGACGTGTACCGACCGGCGGCCATCGAACAGCTCAAGACCGTGACGGCACAGGCCGGCGCCGAATGGTTTCCCAGCACCCCTGACCAGAAGCCACTTGAGATTGCCCGGGCCGCCATCGATTACGCGCGCAAGCATTACTTCGACGTGCTGCTGGTCGATACCGCCGGGCGGCTGGCCATCGACGAAGCCCTGATGCAGGAGATCCGCGAACTGCACGCCGAACTCAAGCCGGTGGAAACGCTGTTTGTGGTGGATGCGATGCAGGGCCAGGACGCCGCCAATACCGCCAGGGCCTTCAAGGACGCGCTTCCGATCACCGGCATCATCCTGACGAAAACCGACGGCGACTCGCGCGGCGGCGCGGCGCTCTCGGTGCGCCAGATCACCGGCGCGCCGATCAAGTTCGCCGGCACCAGCGAAAAAATCGACGGTCTGGAGGTGTTTGACGCCGAGCGCCATGCCGGCCGAATTCTGGGCATGGGCGACATCGTGGCCCTGGTCGAGCAGGTCACGGCCGGCGTGGACATGGAGGCTGCGCAAAAGCTGGCGGCCAAGGTCAAGAGTGGCGCGAGCTTCGACCTCAACGACTTCCTGGCCCAGATCCAGCAGATGAAGCAGATGGGCGGGCTGTCCAGCCTGATGGACAAGCTTCCGACGCAGATGGCGGCCAAGGCCAGCGAGGTGGATCTGAACCGCGCCGAGAAAGACATTGGCCGCAAGCAGGGCATCATCCACAGCATGACGCCGCAGGAGCGGCGCAAACCCGAGTTGCTCAAGGCCACGCGCAAGCGCCGCATTGCCGCCGGTGCGGGCGTGCAGGTTCAGGAAGTCAACCGCCTGCTCAAGGAATTCGAGCAGATGCAGGACATGATGAAGAAGATGAAGGGCGGCGGCCTCATGAAGATGATGAAGCGCATGGGTGGCATGAAAGGCATGGGGGGCGGTGGCGGCATGCCCGGGATGCCTTTCTGAGCGGTTGCGTCCGCTTTTTAAGACTTTTTGGCCTTTCTCCAGCGTCGAATGGGCGTTGGCAACTATTGATTTATTAGTTCCATGGGGTGGCTGGATTCAGTTCGTCAATGCGTCTGCGTTCACCAGCACCTCGCCACGCAGTGAATGTGCCATCGCCTGGGTGATACGCACGTCGATCATCTGGCCGACCAGGCGTGCCGCATTCGGGCCACCGGGGAAATTGACGGCGCGATTGCACTCCGTGCGGCCCATGAGTTCACCCGGGTCCCGGCGTGCGGGACCTTCCACCAGGATGCGCTGGACGGTTCCCTGGCGTGTGGCGCTGATGCTGCGGATGTTGGCCTCGATCACGGCCTGCAAGGCCTGAAGGCGGCGCAGCTTGACGGCGTGCGGTGTGTCGTCAAGCAGGTTGGCCGCTGGCGTGCCCGGGCGCGGGCTGAAGATGAAGCTGAAGCTGTTGTCAAAGCCGATGTCGTCGATCAGCTTCATCATCTTGCCGAAGTCTTCCTCGGTCTCGCCCGGGAATCCCACGATGAAGTCACTGCTCATGGCCATGTCCGGGCGGATCGCGCGCAGCTTGCGCACCGTGCTCTTGTATTCCATGGCCGTGTAGCCGCGCTTCATCGCCATCAGGATGCGGTCGCTGCCGTGTTGCACCGGAAGGTGCAGGTGACTGACCAACTTGGGCACCTTGTCGTAGACGTCAATCAGGCGCTGCGTGAACTCGTTCGGGTGGCTGGTGGTGTAGCGGATGCGCTCGATGCCGGGAATGTCGGCGACATATTCGATCAACAGCGCAAAGTCGGCCACCCCGGTGGTGTCGCCCATCTTGCCGCGGTAGGCGTTGACGTTCTGGCCCAGCAACGTGACCTCCTTCACACCCTGGTCAGCAAGGCCGGCCACTTCGACCAACACGTCGTCAAATGGGCGGCTAACCTCCTCGCCACGCGTGTATGGCACCACGCAGTAGCTGCAGTATTTGGAGCAGCCTTCCATGATGGAGACGAAGGCGGCCGCGCCTTCGACCCGTGCTGGGGGCAGGTGGTCGAACTTCTCGATCTCGGGGAAACTGATGTCCACCTGCGGGCGCGCCTGGCGCTCGCGCTGTGCCAGCAGTTCGGGCAGGCGATGCAGCGTCTGCGGGCCGAACACAACGTCCACGTAGGGCGCACGCTTGATGATCTCGGCACCTTCCTGGCTGGCCACGCAGCCGCCCACGCCGATCAGCACGCCTTTTTTCTTCAGGTGCTGCACCCGCCCCAGGTCGCTGAAGACCTTTTCCTGCGCCTTCTCACGCACCGAGCAGGTGTTGAACAGGATCAGGTCGGCTTCGTCCACGTTGCTGGTGGGCTCATAGCCTTCGGCGGCGTTCATCACGTCGGCCATCTTGTCTGAGTCGTACTCGTTCATCTGACAGCCGAAGGTTTTGATGAAGACTTTTTTGCTCATTGCGAATTCCCGAAAGTCCAGTAAATTGATAGCATCAGGGGACCCCGTGGCGCTGGAATAAACCCGATATTGCCTTGAAACTCAGGTCCTATGCCGATGGCAGCCAACCTGGCGCCGCAAAGTGCCGCAACGGATCTTCCGGCCATGCGGCATCGGTTCAGTCGTGTGGGGGCCCGGCGGCACCCGGTTGTTATTGCGCAGCCCGAACCGGCCTTTTGATCGCGACTTCAGCGGGGGTCAGAACCCAGACTTGATGGATCAATCCGTGGCTATCCCGGACATAGTTCACCATATAGGGTTCGCCAGCCAGGCGGGAAGGCAGGATCAACAGATTGTCGGGGCCGTAGATGCGTGCGCCTGGCGAGAGTCGGTCGGGCTTCCCGTCAAGCATGACTTCGGGCGAAAGCTGCACGACGAGCTTTCCTCTCAGCGCTTTTTCGGGAAAAGTGCGCACAGTACCCTGCGCGCTGGCGTCGAGGGGAAGTGCAACGCCGCCCAGTGTCATCAGGCTGGCAAAGGCCATTGCAACGGCAACGGGAAAAGTCTTCAGGCAGCGGTTCATGGTGTTCATCCAGAGGCTGGGGAAAAGCCGGGTGGCCAGTGTCGGCTCGCCGGAGAGTGCCGAAAAGTGTAGCACCTGGCTGGCCAATGCAAAAACCCGCAGTGCGATTGCACTTGCGGGTTCCTTGAAAAACTGGTGGTGATAGGTGGATTTGAACCACCGACATCAGCATTATGAATGCTGCGCTCTAACCGACTGAGCTATATCACCAACGAGCAGAATTATAGCGAAAAGTCTGTGCCGGGGTCAGCTGTGGGTGAAGGCTGCGGGCCGTTTGTTCAGGAACGCATCCATGCCTTCGGTCTGGTCGGCGGTGGCGAACAGGGCGTGGAACAGGCGGCGCTCGAACATCACGCCGTCGGTCAGTCCGCTCTCGAAAGAGCGGTTCACGCTTTCCTTGGCGGCCATGCTGGCCAGCTGGCCGTGGCCGCAGACCATGAGGGCTGCCGCGAGGGTCTCGTCCATCAGGCGATCCAGTGGCACTACCCGGCTCACCAGGCCGGCACGCTCGGCTTCCGTCGCGTCCATCATGCGCCCGGTCAGCACCATGTCCATCGCCTTCGATTTGCCCACGGCGCGCGGCAGGCGCTGGGTGCCGCCGGCGCCGGGGATGATGCCGATCTTGATCTCGGGCTGGCCGAACTTCGCATTGTCGGCGGCGATGATGAAATCGCACATCATGGCCAGCTCGCAGCCGCCCCCCAGCGCAAAGCCGGCCACGGCCGCGATCACGGGCTTGCGGATCGAGCGGATGGTTTCCCAGTTGCGGGTGATGAAGTCGTTCTTGTAGACGTCGGCAAAGCTGTATTTCGCCATCGCCGAGATATCGGCGCCGGCCGCGAAGGCTTTTTCGCTGCCGGTGACGATCATGCAGCCGATGGCTTCGTTGGCATCGAAGTCCTTGAGCGCGGCGCCGAGTTCGTCCATCAGGGCGCTGTTGAGCGCATTGAGCGCCTTCGGCCGGTTCAGCGTGATGATGCCGACTTTTTCGGCCTCGATGCGCGCCTCGATCAGTTCATAAGCCATGGGCTTCCTCCGGGTTTTCTGTTGAAATGTTTCGACGTAGCGCAGGACTATAACCAAGGCCCAGAACAAGGGAAAACATTGGCCAACCGATCGGTCGGTTAATGGTAAATTCTCCCGCAGGAGACATCATGACCGAACCGACCGTCCTATTTGAAGAGCGCGGCGCCGTGGCCATCGCCACGCTGAACCGACCGCAGGCGCTCAACAGTTTCACCCGCCAGATGCATCGTGAGCTCGGGGCCGCGATGGAGCGCGTGGAGGCGAACCCTGCCATCCGCGCGCTGGTCATCACCGGGGCGGGTCGCGGCTTTTGTGCCGGGGCCGACCTGTCGGAGTTCGACTTTGCGCCAGGGCCGGACCTGATAGAGCGCGCCAATCCTGGCCCGGTGATCGATCAGGCGTTCAATCCGACGGTGCGCAGGCTGCAGGCGCTGCGCGTGCCGACGATTGCTGCGGTCAATGGCGTGGCGGCCGGTGCGGGCGCCTCGCTGGCCATGACCTGCGACATTGCCATTGCCGCGCCGGGGGCCAGTTTCATCCAGGCCTTCAGCAAGATCGGACTGATTCCCGATGCGGGTGGCAGCTGGTTTCTGGTGGAGCGCCTCGGACTGGCGCGCGCCATGGCGCTGGCCATGACCGGCGACAAGCTGCCGGCGGCGCGGGCCTTGGAGTGGGGGATGATCTGGGACGTTGCCGATGATGCCCTGGCTGCCGCTCTGGCCCTGGCCGAGAAGCTGGCCGTGATGCCCACCCGCGCGCTGGTGGCCACCCGCCACCTTCTGCGTGACGGGGCCACGCGCACGCTGCTCCAGCAGCTCGACGCCGAGCGCGACACGCAGTCGGCCATGGGCCATACGCACGACTACATTGAAGGCGTGATGGCCTTCCTGGAAAAGCGCCCGGCGCAGTTCAACGGCGAATGAAGATGAACACGCATAGCCACGCGCACACGCCCGAACAAGCCCGCGAACTGGCGCGCCAGGTCGGCGAGACCATGTTTGCCGTCGACACCGCCTCCAAGGACACCATGGGCATGGAGCTCATCAGCTGCGAGCCCGGGCGCGCGGTCATCCGCATGACGGTGCGCGAATTGCACCTCAACGGGCACCAGATCTGCCACGGCGGCTTCATCTTCACGCTGGCGGACTCCACCTTTGCGTTCGCCTGCAACAGCTACAACAAGAACACCGTGGCGGCCGGCTGCAGCATCGAGTTCCTCAAGCCGGGCCACCTGGGTGACGTTCTGACCTGCGAAGGCGTCGAGCAGACACTTCAAGGCAGGCATGGCATCTACGACATGAAAGTGACGAACCAGCGCGGGCAGGTGATAGCCCTGTTCCGCGGCAAGAGTGCCCAGATCCAGGGCACGGTGATTCCCGAAACCACGGAGCATGAGAAGCCATGAAAGCCTTCCCCCTGGAGCCGATCGAGAAGGCCAGCATCGACGAGCTGCGCGCGCTGCAGCTCAAGCGCCTGAAGGCGACGCTGGCGCATGCCTACGCCAATTCGCCGGTCTACAAGGCCAAGTACGACGCGGCCGGGGTGCATCCGGACGACCTCAAGTCCTTGTCGGACCTGGCGAAATTCCCTTTCACCACCAAGAAAGATCTGCGCGACAGCTACCCGTTCGGCATGTTCGCCGTGCCGCGCGAGCAATGCGCGCGCATCCATGCTTCCAGTGGCACCACGGGCAAGCCCACGGTGGTGGGCTACACGCTGAAGGACATCGACACCTGGGCGGGCGTGGTGGCGCGCTCGATCCGCGCGGCCGGCGCGCGTCCCGGCGACATGGTGCATGTGAGCTATGGCTACGGCCTGTTCACCGGCGGGCTGGGTGCGCACTACGGTGCGGAGAAGCTTGGCCTGACGGTGGTGCCCTTCGGCGGCGGGCAGACCGAGCGCCAGGTACAGCTGATCCAGGACTTCCGGCCCGACATCATCATGGTCACGCCGAGCTACATGCTGGCGATTGCCGACGAGTTCGAGCGCCAGGGCATCAACCCGGCCGATTCATCCCTGCGCATCGGCATCTTCGGCGCCGAACCGTGGACCAACGACATGCGCGTGGCGATCGAGCAGCGCGCCGGCATCGACGCCGTGGACATCTACGGCCTGAGCGAGGTCATGGGTCCGGGCGTGGCCAGTGAATGCGTCGAGACCAAGGACGGCCCGACGATCTGGGAAGATCATTTCTACCCCGAGATCATCAATCCGGACACCGGTGAGCCCGTGGCCGACGGCGAGATGGGGGAGCTGGTGTTCACCAGCCTGACCAAGCAGGCGCTGCCCATCATTCGCTACCGCACGCGCGACCTAACGCGCTTGCTGCCCGGCACGGCTCGCACCATGCGCCGCATGGAAAAGATCACCGGCCGCAGCGATGACATGATGATCATCCGGGGCGTGAATGTGTTCCCGACGCAGATCGAGGAACTGATCCTCAAGCGCCCGGAACTCAGCGCGCATTACCAGTGCGTCCTGACGCGCGAGGGGCCGATGGACAACCTCAAGGTGGCAGTGGAGACGCGCCCTGGCCTGTCACCCGAGAGCATCGAGGCCCGGGCCGCCGCGAAGATGCTGCAGTACGAGATCAAGGTCTATGTGGGCAGCAGCGTCGAGATCGAGTTGCGCGCCGAAGGCGGCGTGGAGCGCAGCCAGGGCAAGGCCAAGCGGGTGGTGGACCAGCGGCGCTGAGTTTGCGTGCCAGATGGTGGCGTGAACCGGATCGTCGATTGCTATTGAATCAATAGCTGCCTGCGACCATTTAACGCTGGAATTCGCCTGTTTTTATATCAATAATGTCGCGGGAGGCTCCTCAGGCGGCACCCGCAAGCCAGCGCGCGGCCGCAGCGGCGTCGTGCAGGCTCAGGCGCCAGGTGGTGACACCCTGCGGCAGTTCCAGCGGCAGCCGCAGCAGGCGCTTGTCGCGCGATACCAGGGCCGTCAGGCGGTGATGGGGGCCCGCGTACAGCGCCAGGTCGTCCAGCTTGTGCAGCCGCCAGGCTTCACCGGTGCGGGCATCGGTCTCCACCGCCAGCCATTCGTCGCCGGCCGCAAATCCCGCGCGCTCGGCGGCGCCGCCGCGCAGCACCACCTTGACCTGAATGCCCGCCGCTTCGGTGACGCGCAGGCCCAGGCGTTGAGCCGGCTGCGCAACATCCTCCTGAACCGCGACACCTTGGCGGGTCAGCACGGCCTGGAGCGGCAAGTCGGCAGTGCCATGCACCCAGGCGGCGAGTTCGTCGCTGAAGTCACGTTGGCCCAGTTCCGCGAGCACCGTCAGCAGGTCGGCTTGCGTCATCGGGCCGGCCTTGCAGCGTAGCCACAGCGCGCGCATCACGGCGTCCAGATCGGTGTGGCCTTCCTGGCGCAGCGTCAAATCCAGGCACAGGGCGACCAGCGCGCCCTTGGTGTAGTAGCTGACGGTGGCATTCGGTGTGTTTTCGTCCTGCCGGTAGTACTTGACCCAGGCGTCAAAGCTGGCCTGCGCGACTGACTGCACGGCGCGCCCTGGCGTCTGCAACACCTGGTTGATCGTCTTGTTCAGCAGCTTGAGGTAGCCCGCATCGTCCAGCAGGCCGGCGCGGCGCAGCAACAGGTCGTCGTAGTAGCTGGTGAAGCCCTCGAAGAACCACAGCAGGCGGGTGTAGTTCTCCTGCGCGTAGTCATAGCGGGCGAACTCGGCGGGGCGCAGTCGCTTGACGTTCCAGGTGTGAAAATATTCGTGGCTGATCAGCCCGAGCAGGGTGGTGTAGCCCTCGCTGTTCTTGCGCTCGCCCTGCCGCGGCAGGTCGCGCCGACCGCAGATCAGCGCGGTGGAGTTGCGGTGCTCCAGCCCCCCGTAACTGTCGTCCACCGCGTTGAGCATGAACACGAAGTGCCTGTGCGGCGGCTTCTTGCTGCCGTGCCAGAAGCGGATACTGGTCTCACAGATTTTCTTGGCATCGGCCAGCAGGCGCTCGCCGTCGAACGACCGCGCGGCACCCGCCACCACGAAGCGGTGCGGCACGCCGCAGGCCTTGAACTCGCCGCTCCAGAAGGCGCTCATTTCCACGGGGCAGTCCACCAGTTCGTCGTAGGTGGCGGCGAGGTAGGTGCCAAAACCACGGGCATTCACGGCGCTTGCAGTGAGTCCGGTGGCCACCGACCAACTCACGGTCCCCTTGGGCGCACACACTTCGAGCGCGTGAGATGTCTCGGCCTGCCCTTCGACCTGCAGGCACAGGCTGGTGCCATTGAAGAAGCCGCGGGAGGCATCAAGCCAGGCGGTTCGCACGGATGGGTCGTTGGCGTAAACCTCGTAGTGCAAGACCAGCGGGCGGCCCACCTGGCAGTGCATTTGCCAGGTGGATTTGTCGGTCTGCGTCACCTCCAGGGCATGGCTGGCCTGTTGCGCGCGAAGACCCTGCAGGTTCTTTGCGAATTCACGGACCAGGTAGCTGCCCGGGATCCACACAGGCAGCGTCACGCGTTGCAGCGCGGCGGGGCGTTGCACGGTCAGCGTCACGCGATACAGGTGCGCGTGGAGGTCAGCGGCTTCCACCCGGAAGTGGATGGCGGGATCAGGCGTGAGTTTTTTCGGCATGGTGATACCGAGAATAGCCGACCCACGCCATGGCATTGGCCGGTTGCCCGCCACCGGGCGTTGCCGGCGCGGGCCGGGTCAGGTGCCGGCGGCCCCCAGCAGGCAACTCAGCGTGGCCACCACAGTCAGGCGCAGGCGCAGTGGCAGCCAGTGCGAGAGACCGGCATCGGCCCAGGTCTTGCGGTCCACTGCGTAGCAGCCGACCATCACCAGGCCCAGCAGGGGAAGTCCGGCATAGGCTGGCATCAGCATGGCGACCCACGCCAGCAACGAAGGCACCACCCCCCAGACCAGGTGGAAGGCGTGCCCCGGCGTCTCGGTGGCGGCGTAACGCAGGCCGATGCCCCAGTGGATGCCGCCGAGGAAAGACACGATCACCGCGCCATAGGCCGCCAGCGACAACGCCACGAAAGGGTGCAGATCAGCGCTGACCAGCCACAAGAGCATTGCCAGGCCAGCGAAGGGAAGCAGCCCGGCGTAACCGAGCCAGTCAATCAGGTCCCGGGTGGATTTCTGGTGCATGGCGGGGCTTGTCTGGACAGAACCGGTCAGGGGATTGCCTGGCGGCAGGACTCAGGGTTTGGCTTCCGCGAGGAATTTCTCGATCTGCGGCGCGCCAATGGCTCCTGGTACGCGCGAACCATCAGCAAAGATCAGTGTCGGGGTGCCAGTGATCTTGTGTTTCTTGCCAAACTCGACGTTGCGCGTCAGCGCCGCGGCGTCGCAGGTGGCGCCAGCGGGCGGGATCTCGCGCAGCATCCAGTCGCTCCAGGCTTTGGCCCGGTCCTTGGCGCACCAGATGTTCTTTGACTTGTCCATTGAATCCTTGCCCAGGATCGGAAATAGGAACATGTGCACGGTGACGTTGTTCACTTTTTGCAGGTCCGTCTCGAAGCGCTTGCAGTAGCCGCAGTTGGGGTCTTCGAACACCGCCATTTTCCGCTTGCCGTCGCCGCGGACAATGGTGAAGGCATCCTTGAGCGGCAAGGAACTGAAATCCACAGCGGTGAGCTTGTCGATGCGCTCCTCGGTCAGGTTGCGCCGCTGCCTGGTGTCGATCAGGGCGCCCTGGATCAGGAAGTTGCCCTCGGCATCGGTGTACAGGATGTCAGTGCCGTTGACGCGAACTTCGTACAGGCCGGGCATGGCCGATTTGCTGACCTCATCGATTTTCTGCAACTGGGGAATGCGTTCGGCCAGATTCTTACGGATTGTTGCCTCCTGGGCGAAAGCAACCAGCGCCAAGGTCAAGCCGGCAAGCGTCAGGGCAGTCTTCATCAGTTTCTTCATCAGGTGTCCAGTGGCTATTTCAAAGTGTTGAGGGTGCCCATGGCGCGTCGCGCCACCCAGTCTTTCAGGGGGCCGCTGCGGTCAAAGCCGCTCATGCCCCAGTTACGCAGGACCTGTGCCGGGCTGCCACCCAGTGAAAACAGCTGTTGAAGGCTGTCAGTGGCTAAACTGGTGGAAAGTACATCGGCCTTTCGGGCGCGCTCGTAGCGGCGCAGCAGCTTCAAGTCGCCGGGGGGGCGCCAGTCCTCGCGGGATTTCAGGACCCGCGCCAGTTCGGCCACGTCGCCCAGACCCAGGTTCAGTCCCTGGCCCGAGAGCGGATGCACCGTATGGGCAGCATCCCCGGCCAGCGCCCAGCCCGGGCCCACCCAGCGGTCGGCGCGCGCCAGTTGCAGCGGCCAACTGGCGCGCTCGCCCTGCAGCGTGAGCTTGCCGAGGGTGTGGTGGCTGGCGTTCTCGAGCATCGAGGTGAATTCTTCCGGTGAGGTGGCAAGCAGGGCGGGGGCCCGCTCCTGTTGAACAGACCAGACAACCGCGACAGAGTTCCCCAACCGGCCGCCCAAGGGCAGGAAAGCCAGAATATCACCGCCGGAAAACCATTGCCAGGCCACCTGGCCGTGCGGCTTTTCGCAGGTCAGCCGCGTCGCGATGGCGTGCTGACCATAGGGCTTGACGTCGAATTCGACGCCGTACTCGGCGCGCGTGCGACTGGCCTTTCCTTCGCAAACCACCGTCAGCGCGGCCGGGGCCGGGGCATGGAGCACCTCGATCTGGGGCTGGTAGCGCACGGCTTCCGAAAGCCTGGCTTCAAGCGCGGGGACATCGACAATCCAGGTCAATGCGGGAGTGGCCTGCACCCCGGCATCGAAATTCACCAGGCCACCGTCGTCGCCGCTGACCTCCATGCGCAGCACGGGGGTTGCAGAAGTCTCGTCAGGCCAGACACGCAGTGACTCGAGCAAGGCGCGCGACGCCGCATTCATGGCGTAGGCTCGTACGTCGCTGTGGCCCGACGCGGCAGGCTGGGCCACGCCTGGCGGGGCGACCAGCGCCACCCGCAAGTGCTCGCGCGCCAGCAGCAAGGCGAGCGTTCGTCCGACAATGCCGGCCCCGCGGATGCAGATGTCAAAGGTGGTTGCCATGGTGCGGATTGTAGAAGGCGGGGCAAAATCGGGCTTTGAAACCGACGTCTGCCCTGTCCGGTCATCGCAAAAAGGTTGCCCCGTGAGCCATGCCACTCCCGACGTTTTCGCCACCATCGCCGCTCTGGTGATCTACCCGGTCAAGTCCTGCGCCGGTGTGGTGGTCGCCGAAGCCGTGCTGACCGAGGCCGGACTGGACCTGGACCGCGCCTGGATGGTGGTGGACGCCACCGGCGACTTCGTCAGCCAGCGCGAACTGCCGCGCATGGCGCTGATCCGCCCGCAGATCAAGACCTACGAGATCATCCTGCGTGCGCCTGGCATGCTGGCGCTGCACCTGGCCATCGACGCGGTGGAGCAACCCGTGCGCGTGCGCGTCTGGGACGACGAAGTGGCGGCTTACGACATGGGCACAGTCGCCGCGCAATGGTTCACCGATTTCCTGGGCCAGCCCCTGCGGCTGGTGCGCTTCGACCCGGACCACCGGCGGCTGTCCAGTCTGAAATGGACCGGTGGCATCGAAGCGCCGAACTCGTTCAGCGATGGCTTTCCGTTGCTGGTGACGAGCACTGCCTCGCTGGAGACGCTGAACCGGCGACTGACCGATGCCGGCCACAGCACGGTGGAGATGGCGAGATTCCGGCCCAATCTGGTGCTCGAAGGCGTCGAATCCCACGATGAGGACCGGCTGGACGTGCTGCGCGTCATCACAGAAACTGGCGTTGTGGAGCTCAAGCCCGTCAAGCCCTGCGCCCGCTGCCCCATTCCCAATGTCGATCCAGTCACCGCAGAACTCAGTCCGCAGGTGAGCGACACCCTGCAGGTGTACAGGCAGGATCCGCGGCTGAATGGCGCCGTGACCTTCGGCATGAACGCCATCGTGCTGCAGGGCGACAGCCAGGTGCTGCGCGTCGGTCAACGCGTGACGGCTGATTTCCGGTTTGACTGACGCGCAGGATCGGCATCAGGTCGTGGCCGGGGCAGGCACGTAAAATCATCGGTTAACCCAAGATCTTCTGAAAGCCCCGTCATGAGCCTCCAATGCGGCATCGTGGGCCTGCCCAACGTCGGCAAGTCCACTCTCTTCAACGCGCTGACCAAAGCCGGCATCGCCGCCGAAAACTATCCCTTCTGCACCATCGAGCCCAACACCGGCGTGGTGGAAGTGCCCGACCCTCGTCTGCAGCAGCTGGCCGCGATCATCCACCCCGAGCGCATCGTGCCGGCCATCGTCGAGTTCGTGGACATTGCCGGCCTGGTGGCGGGCGCCAGCCAGGGCGAGGGCCTGGGCAACCAGTTCCTCGCGCACATCCGCGAGACCGACGCCATCGTCAACGTGGTCCGCTGCTTTGAAGACGACAACGTGATTCACGTCGCCGGCAAGGTGGACCCGATCTCCGACATCGAAGTGATCCAGACCGAGCTCTGCCTGGCCGACCTCGGCACGGTGGACAAGACCCTGCAGCGCAGCATCAAGGCCGCCAAATCGGGCAACGACAAGGACGCCGCCAAGTTGGTTGCGGTCCTGACCAAAGTGCAGGCCACGCTGAACCAGGGCCAGCCGGTGCGCACCATGGACCTGAGCCCCGACGAACGGGCGGTGATCAAGCCGCTGTGCCTGATCACTGCCAAGCCAGCCATGTTCGTGGGCAACGTGAGCGAGACGGGATTCGAAAACAACCCTTTTCTGGACCGGCTGAACGAATACGCGGCCACGCAAAATGCGCCCGTGGTGGCGATCTGCGCCAAGATGGAAGCCGACATGGCCGACATGGAGGACGAAGACCGCGCCCTGTTCCTGCATGAGATGGGTCAGGACGAACCCGGGCTGAACCGCCTGATCCGCGCGGCCTTCAAGCTGCTGGGCCTGCAGACCTACTTCACCGCCGGTGTCAAGGAGGTGCGCGCCTGGACCATCCACATCGGTGACACCGCGCCGCAGGCGGCCGGCGTGATCCACGGCGACTTCGAGCGCGGCTTCATCCGGGCCCAGACCATCGCGTTCGACGACTACATCGCCTACAAGGGTGAGCACGGTGCCAAGGAGGCCGGCAAGATGCGCTCCGAGGGCAAGGAGTACGTGGTGAAGGATGGCGACGTATTGAACTTCCTTTTCAACGTGTGACGCATCAGCGTCGCCGGTGAAGGGTCAGGTCAGCGACGTTGACGCCAACGGGCGGTGTGAGGCCTTTTCCCCAAGATATTTGGCCATTATCCAGCGTCGGATGGTCATTGTTTGCTATCGATAGAGTAGCGATCAGCCGATCATCGGCAACTGCCCCGGGAACACCCACAGCAGGCTGGCGGTCATGATTACGTAGCGGGCCAGCTTGCCGACGGCCATGTAGGCCACGCAGGGCCAGAACGGCAGCTTGAGCCAGCCGGCCACCGCGCAAAGCGGGTCACCGACCGCGGGCAGCCAGGCGAGCAGGCAGGCCTTGGGGCCGAGTTTCTCCAGCCATTCCAGCGCCTTGACGTGGGTGGCCGAATGGCGGTACTTGTCCACCACTTCGTGCGCGCCCCAGCCCATCCACCAACTCACGGCGCCGCCCAGCGTGTTTCCCACCGTGGCCACTCCGACAGCCGCCCAGAACAGGTCCGGGTTGAGCTTGACCAGGCCGAACACCGCCGGCTCCGACCCCATCGGCAGCAGCGTGGCCGAAATGAAGGAGATCACGAACACCGTGCTCAGGCCGTACTCGGGCAGCGCGAGTTGGGTGAGCAGGTTTTGCAGCCAGGCTTCCATGGTCGGGCGAGTGTATCTGCCGGCCGGATTGTC
Source organism: uncultured beta proteobacterium (assembly GCA_963726365.1). GTDB lineage: Bacteria > Pseudomonadota > Gammaproteobacteria > Burkholderiales > Burkholderiaceae_C > JAABQG01. The sequence continues at coordinate 209,128 of CAVSCI010000021.1, forward strand.
GCCATTGCGAAAAAGCGGGGCGCATTTCAATTGCTGAAATTTTGGGCAGATACAATTCTTTTCCTGACCTGCCGCATGCCCACCGGTTTTCACCTTTCCCCCGATCCCGCACCTTCATGAACATCGGACCGTTTGTTCTGCCGAACGCCTTGTTTGTCGCCCCCATGGCGGGAGTGACCGATCGCCCGTTCCGGCAGTTGTGCCGGGAGTTCGGCGCGGGCTATGCGGTCAGCGAGATGGTGACGTCGCGGCGCGACCTCTGGCACACGCTGAAGACCTCGCGCCGCGCCAACCACGATGGCGAGCCGGGGCCGATCGCGGTGCAGATTGCGGGCACCGACGCGCCGATGATGGCCGAGGCCGCGGCTTTCAACATCGACCGGGGCGCGCAGATCATCGACATCAACATGGGCTGCCCGGCCAAGAAAGTCTGCAACAAGTGGGCCGGCTCGGCATTGATGCAGGACGAGCCGCTGGCGCTGCAAATCATCGAAGCCGTGGTCGCGGCCTGCGTTCCGCGCGGCGTACCGGTCACGCTGAAGATGCGCACCGGCTGGTGCCAGGCCGAAAAAAATGCCGTGCGCCTGGCGCGCGCGGCGGAATCGGCCGGGGTGCAGATGGTCACTTTGCACGGCCGCACGCGCGAGCAGGGCTACAAGGGCGCCGCCGAGTACGACACCATCGCCGCCGTCAAGGCCGCGCTGCGAGTGCCGGTGGTGGCCAATGGCGACATCGATTCGCCGCAAAAAGCGCGCGAGGTGCTGGCCGCCACGGGTGCCGACGCGCTGATGATCGGCCGTGCGGCCCAGGGCCGGCCGTGGATTTTTCGCGAGATCAAACACTTTCTGGCCACGGGTGAGACCTTGGCGCCGCCGCTGGTCGCCGAAGTCCGGCGTGCACTGTTGGCGCACCTGGAAGACCACTATGCGCTGTATGGCGAACACACCGGCGTGCGCTCGGCGCGCAAGCACATTGGCTGGTATGTGCGTGAGCTGCCGGGTGGAGAGGCCTTCCGCGCCCGCATGCTCACGCTTGAAGACAGCGCGCGGCAACTCGACGCCGTGGCGGCTTATTTTGACTTCCTGGGCTCGACCCTGGACCGCCTGCCGCCCAGCCAGAGTGCTGAAGCGGGCGAAACAATGGGTGACTTACTGGAAATTGCCGAATGAGCAACAAGACGATCGAAGAATGCGTGCGCGCTAATCTGGACAGCTACTTCCGGGATCTGCGCGGCACCGATCCCGCGGGCATGTACGAGATGCTGGTCAAGGCGGTTGAAAAGCCTCTGCTGGACGTGGTGATGCAGCAGGCCGACCAGAACCAGTCGCGCGCGGCCGAATGGCTGGGCCTGAACCGCAACACCCTGCGCAAGAAACTCGTCGAACACAAACTTATCAAGTGACGTGACCCGTCGCCACATGCCATGAACGCACTGCTCTCCGTCTCCGACAAAACCGGCATCGTCGACTTCGCCCGGGCTCTGCATGCACTGGGCATCAAGCTGATTTCCACCGGCGGCACCGCCAAGCTGCTGGCCGCCGAAGGCCTGCCTGTCACCGAGGTGGCCGAGGTCACCGCCTTTCCCGAAATGCTCGACGGCCGCGTCAAGACGCTGCACCCGAAAGTGCATGGCGGCCTGCTGGCGCGCCGCGACGTGCCGGAGCACATGGCGGCACTTGCCACCCATGGCATCGACACCATCGATCTGCTGGTGGTGAACCTTTATCCGTTCGAGGCCACGGTGGCCAAAGCCGGCTGCACGTTGGATGACGCGATCGAGAATATCGACATCGGCGGCCCGGCCATGGTGCGCAGTGCCGCGAAGAACTGGAAGGACGTGGGCGTGCTGACGGATGCGGCGCAATACAAAGGTGTCCTGGACGAGCTGAAGGCCGGTGGCCTGACGCTCAAGACCAAATTCGCTCTGTCGGTGGCAGCCTTCAACCGTATCAGCCAGTACGATGGTGCCATCAGCGATTACCTGTCGTCGCTTGATTTTGAGGCCGACACCGCCGTGCCCGCGCGCCAGCTCTTTCCCGCCCAGGCCAACGGTCGCTTCGTCAAGCTTCAGGACCTGCGCTACGGCGAGAACCCGCACCAGCAGGCGGCTTTTTACCGTGACCTCTACCCAGCACCTGGCTCGCTCGTCACCGCGAAGCAGTTGCAGGGCAAGGAGTTGAGCTACAACAACATCGCCGATGCCGATGCGGCCTGGGAATGCGTCAAGAGCTTCGCGGAAGTAGCCTGTGTGATTGTCAAGCACGCCAATCCCTGCGGCGTGGCCGTGGGCAAGGATGTCCTGGAGGCCTACAGCAAGGCCTTCCAGACCGACCCGACTTCGGCCTTCGGCGGCATCATCGCCTTCAACCGCACCGTGGACGGTGCCGCCGCCCAGCAGGTCAGCAAGCAGTTCGTCGAGGTGCTGATGGCGCCGGGCTACACGCCCGAGGCACTGGAAGTCTTCAAGTCCAAGGTCAACGTGCGCGTGCTGCAGATCGATCTGCCGCCCGGCGGCGCCACGGACTGGGACAACGGCCGCAACGCCATGGACATCAAGCGCATCGGCTCCGGCCTGCTGATGCAGACCGCTGACAACCACCAGTTGGCGCTGGAAGACCTGAAGGTGGTGACCAGGCTGCAACCGACGCCCGCGCAGTTGCAAGACCTGCTGTTTGCATGGAAGGTGGCAAAGTACGTCAAGAGCAACGCCATCGTCTTCTGCGCTGGCGGCATGACCATGGGTGTGGGCGCGGGCCAGATGAGCCGGCTCGATTCCGCGCGCATCGCCAGCATCAAGGCGCAACATGCCGGGCTTTCGCTGGCTGGGACCGTGGTCGCAAGCGACGCGTTCTTTCCGTTCCGCGATGGCCTCGATGTGGTGGTGGATGCCGGCGCCAGCTGCATCATCCAGCCCGGGGGCTCGATGCGCGACCCTGAAGTGATTGCCGCGGCTGATGAACGGGGCGTGGCGATGGTATTCAGCGGCGTTCGGCATTTCCGCCATTGAAAGCTTGCGGGGGTGGCCCGGGCAAAGTTCTCATGCCGGCGTTCTCTGCACCTCACGCTGCGCAGATTCTGACTGTACGACCGCAGGGCAATTCGTGGAATCCCCTGACGGTTATCCATGAACAGCTACGAATTCAGTGGCGATTTCAAGGTTTGACCATGGGCCACCCGCGCGATGCCCACTGACTCATGCCTCCCTTGACGTAGCTCGCGTGGGTGTACCCGGCAGCATGCAACTTCTCGACGATCATGGATGAACGGTTTTGTGTGTTGCATATCACCAGGAAGGGCTGCTTCGGGAGTTCGCCCAGGCGCCGCCCGAGCTGACTCATGGGGATGAGAAGTGCGCCTTTGGCAACTCCGGAGGCATATTCATTCGGTTCGCGGATATCGACGACGACCGCAGAGGATTTTTCCAAGGCATCACGCGCGGCCTCCAGCGGGACGCCAGGTGCTGCAGCACTTGCATTCCATTGAATGGACAGCAGCAAGGCGCCCAAGGAAATAGCAAAAAGAAACTTTCGAGGTGTCATCTCGTACCAAGCAAATGTGAAGAAAAAAGGGTGAAAGCCCGCACTTTCAGATGCGTCAATGCTTCTATTTCGGTAGCGAGCGGAAGACTTCATGCGCTGCCGTCACGGTGGTTGCGATGTCTTCGTCGCTGTGCGCGGCGCTGACAAAGCCTGCCTCGTAGAGTGCGGGCGCAATGTACACGCCGCGGTCCAGCAGGCCATGGAACATCTGGTTGAAACGCGCTCCGTCGGTTTTCATGACTTGCGGGTAGTTCTGCGGCAGTGCATCGAGCAGGAAGAAACCGAACATGCCGCCTTCGCTGTCGGCGCTGAACGCAACGCCCTCGGCAGCCGCGGCGTCTTTCAGGCCGTTGACCAGCAACCGGGTCTTGCGCACCAGCTCGTCGAAGAAATCCGGCCGGCTAATTTCGCGCAGCGTCGCAAGCCCGCAGGCGGTAGCGACCGGGTTGCCCGACAGCGTGCCGGCCTGGTACACGGGGCCCAGCGGGGCCATCTGCTCCATCAGGTCGCGCCGACCGCCAAAGGCCGCCAGCGGCATGCCGCCGCCGATGACTTTGCCCATGACCGTGATGTCGGGCTTGAAGCCCGGGATGTCGCGCGCGTAGACGCTCTGCGCCCCACCAAGTGCCACGCGAAAGCCGGTCATGACCTCGTCGAACACCAGCAGCACGCCGTATTGCGTGCACAGGTCACGGCAGCGTCGCATGAAGGGTACCGACGCACGCACGAAATTCATGTTTCCCGCGATGGGCTCGATCATCAGGCAGGCGAGTTCCGGGCCATGCAGTGCGAAGGCCTCTTCTAGCTGCGCGACGTTGTTGTATTCAAGCACCAGCGTGTGCTGCACCACTTCGGGCGGCACGCCAGCGCTGGTCGGATTGCCAAATGTGGCCAGCCCGGAGCCGGCCTTGACCAGTAGCGCGTCAGCATGGCCGTGGTAGCAGCCTTCGAACTTGATGAACTTGCTGCGCCCCGTGGCGCCGCGAGCCAGGCGGATCGCGCTCATCGCGGCCTCGGTGCCCGAACTGACCAGACGCACCATGTCCAGCGATGGCACCAGGCGGATGATTTCCTCGGCCAGTTCAATCTCGCGCTCGGTGGGCGCGCCGAACGAAAAGCCATCGAGAGCTGCCTTCTGAACGGCGTCGAGCACGGCCGGGTGGCCATGGCCTAGGATCATCGGACCCCAGGAGCCGATGTAATCGATGTAGCGTTGGCCGTTGGCGTCCCAGAAATAGGGTCCATGGGCGCGCTGGACAAAGCGCGGTGTGCCCCCCACGGCGCGGAAGGCGCGCACGGGTGAGTTCACCCCGCCCGGGATCACACTTTGTGCGCGCTCGAACAATCTGGCGTTGTTGTCGGCTTGGCCGTCAGTGTTTGGTTTCATTGGAAGGAACCTCAAAAATGTCGGTTACGAAGGCGCCGTTGTCCGCGTCTCTGACGCCGTCATCATCGTCATCGTCGTCGTCATCCTCAGCCTGGGCCCAGAAGAGCCTGTCGGGCACGACATTGCCCATGCCGGGGCGAAAACCTGCGTCCAGGCACCGGTCGAGATAGCTCAACGCCTCAGTGACGGCTGCGGCCAGATCGCTGCCAGTGGCCACGAGTGCGGCCAGTGCTGCGGAAAGGGTGTCGCCTGCACCGGCAAATATGGCATCAAATCGCTCGAATTTCTCGCTGCCCAAAGTGGTGTCTGGGGTCGACAACACGTTGTCGATGAATTGGGCGGGTAAGGGTATGCCCGTCACCAATGTGTACGGAACGCCCATCTCGGAGGCTGCTTTGGCGATATCCCGTGGGGTCGGGCTTTTGACGCTGGCCCAATCGGGAAGCAGCCAGCGCCAGAGGGTGCTGTGGTTTCCTACCAACACTGTCGCCTGAGGGAGAAGCAGTTCGCGAAAGGCGTCCTGGTACAAGTCAATCTTGCCCTCATCCCACCACGACAAGTTGGGCATGCAGGCGATCAGCGGGACGTCGGCATAGTCCGATGCAAGTTCGGCAATGGCGCTGATGTTCTCCGGGCTGCCGGCGAAGCCGACCTTGATGACCAGCACTGGCGCATCTTCAAGAATGGCACGGGCCTGCTCCGTGACGGCTTCCTCGTCAAAGGGGAAGAAGTCGAAGATTTCGGTGGTGTCCCGGGCGTAGGCACCCGTCACCACGGGGAGAGCATGCGCGCCGACGGAAGCGATCGCCATGACGTCGGCACCAAGGCCGCTGGCGCCACTTGGGTCGCTGGCATTGAACACCAGGACACAAGGTGGCGAGGCATCCTCGGCGTCGGTCGCTGGCAAGTTTGAAACTGGGGGCGGGTTCGGGTTTGTCATAGGCCTAAATGCAGGCGGGAAGCAGGCTCTGTGACCTCAAATTGCCAAGGCACGTCTATACAATGTTTGCATTCTATGTGAAGGCCTCTTAAGCTGTGACCAATACAAAAACGTGGATGTGTTTGATTTGCGGGTGGATTTACGATGAGGCTATCGGGGCCCCTGAGCATGGCATTGCGCCAGGAACGTCTTGGGCAGAGGTGCCCATGAATTGGACTTGTCCCGAGTGTGGCGCCCGCAAGGAAGATTTTGAAATGGTTGAGATCTGAAACTCGATCAGGGCGTCACCTCCAAATGGCGCCGGTCCAATAACTAGCCGGGAGTACAACGTAGTGAGTTCGACTGGATCGGGGTGCAAGGTGCTGGTCATTGATGACAGCAATACGATCCGCCGAAGTGCGGAGATTTTTCTTAAACAGGGCAATCACGAAGTGATGCTTGCGGAAGATGGTTTCGATGCGCTCTCCAAGATCGCCGAATTTCATCCCAACATCATTTTTTGTGACATCCTGATGCCTCGACTCGATGGCTATCAAACCTGCGCCATCATAAAAAAGAACGTGAATTTTTCCTCTGTGCCTGTGGTCATGCTCTCGTCCAAGGACGGTGTTTTCGACAAGGCGAGGGGTCGAATGGTGGGCTCGCAAGACTACCTGACCAAACCATTTACCAAAGATCAACTGCTGCAGGCGGTCAGGCAGTTCGGGTCTTCCAATCAAGGAGTGTTGTGATGTCTATCCAGAAAGTACTGGTTGTTGACGATTCGAAAACCGAGCTGATGCATTTGACCGGGCTGTTGCAAAAGAACGGATTTTCAGTCAAGACAGCCGAGAACGCTGAGGATGCGTTCCGCAGGCTGGCCGAAGAGAAGCCGGACCTGATCCTGATGGACGTGGTGATGCCAGGGCAGAACGGTTTCCAGCTGACGCGGGCGATTACGCGTGATCCCTTGTACGCTGACGTTCCTATCATCATGTGCACGAGCAAGAACCAGGAGACCGACCGTGTGTGGGGCTTGCGCCAAGGCGCAAAAGACTATGTCACCAAGCCGGTGGAAGTCTCGGAGTTGCTGGCCAAGATCAAGGCCCTGAGCTGAAAAGTCGCCCATGGCCAGTCGTGAAGCACTCAGAGCCTTTCAAAGCCGTCTCGCCGGCCGATTGCAGGAAGCCCGTACCTCTGGAACGGCCGCCGCATGGCTGGCTGTCGAGGCGGCGGGCGCCAGATACCTTTTCCCGCTGAACCATGCGGGGGAGATTTTTCCTTGCGGGCCGATTTATCCGGTACCCCATGTCAAGGAATGGTTCCTCGGCGTTGCCAATCTTCGGGGCGGGGTGAGCGGGGTTGTCGACCTTGGAGCCTTCGTGACGCATTCGCATCCGTTGCCGCGCAGTGAGGTCGCGCAAACCCAGTCCCGGCTGGTGGCGTTCAGCGATGCCTTAAATCTTAATTGTGTCGTCTTGATTGACAAGCTATTGGGGCTGAAGAGTCTCGAGTCCTTTGTCGAATCAACGCCAGCTGCGGCCGAATCCCCGAACTTCTTCGGTCACAGCTATACCGATCTCCAAGGCGTGATCTGGCAGGAAATCAACCTGCAGGCACTCACTCTCAATCCGCAGTTTCTCAGTATTAGCGCTTAAGTCCCAGGAAGGCTGTCACCATGTCCGTCATTGACCAAATCAATAAACTGCTCGGCAAAAATGTATCTCCCTCGCCAGCTGAGGCGATTCCGGAGGGCGGTACCAACGCCAGTGCGGACGCGCCTGACGACATGTTCCAGGCGGTGGAATCCGGCCAACTGAGCACCGGCGAGTATGCAGACAGCAAATTTGCCGCGGGATTGCCTGGTCTTGAAGACGGAGACAGAGCTCGTGCCGGTGATTTACTTTCGCTGCCCTTGCTGGGCGAGCGAACGACGGTTCAGCACCAGCGCCTTCTTGCAATCCTGCTGGGTGTCGCTTTGGTCGTGCTGACCGCCGTGACCTTCTACTCCTTGAACCAGGCGGACAAAGTGGCTCAGCAAGTGGCCGCCACGGGCCAGTCATTGATGCAGTCTCAGCGGCTCGCAAAATCTGTTTCGCAGGCCCTGGTTGGCAGCCCGCAGGCGTTTCCCGACGTCAAGGAGAGCGCGGACGTTCTGGCAAAAACGGTGCGTGGCTTGAAAGACGGTGATCCGGCACTGCGGCTTGTTGCGGTCGCACCGGAGGAAATGGGCGATGTTGAGAGGGCGCTTCCTCTTGTTGAGCGGGCCGAAAAGAACGCCAGCACGGTGATGGGGCAGCAGAAGATCCTGACGCAGGTGGGAACTGCGCTTCGTACGATCAATCGACAGTCCTCTGACTTGCTGGAAATCGCCGAGACAATTTCCTCACTGAAGTTGCAGCAAAACGCTCCATCGGCCGACATTTCGGCTTCTGGTCAGTTGGTGATGCTGACGCAGCGTATCGGCAAGTCGGCCAATGAGTTCCTGACCATGGAGGGCGTAAGTCCGGAGGCCGTGTTCCTTTTGGGCAAAGATTTGAATTCCTTCAAGGAAATCGGGCAGGGGTTGCTGGATGGCAGTCCCGAGTTGCGGCTTGCAGGATCCAAGGATGCGCAAACCCGTGAACGACTGGAAGCACTCCTGAAGTTGTATGAGGAAACCCGCAGCCAGGCAGGTGCCATTCTCGGTAACCTTCAAGGGCTGGTCTCTGCGCGCGAGGCGCAGGCTTCCATCATTGCCGACAGCGAGCCGCTTCGCCGGATCCTTGAAGATCTGCAAGGCAAGTTGTCTCTGCAGACGGGCTTGGGTGCTGGCGCCGTGACCGTGCTGCTTCTGTCGGCTTTGCTGGCCCTGATCTTTGCTGGTGGATTGGCTTATGTGCAGTTGCAGGACAGCCGGCAGCGTCAGGGTGTTGCAGAAGGCCAGCGACTGGACGCTGAACGCCAGGAACAGGAAGCCAAGCGGGTCAACGACGCCAACCAAGCGGCCATTCTGAGATTGATGAACGAGTTGCAGACGGTTGCTGAAGGCGATCTGACGCAGGAGGCGACGGTCACGGAGGACATTACGGGTGCCATTGCCGACTCGGTCAACTACACGGTGGAAGAACTTCGTTTGCTGGTAGGTAGCGTACAAAGCACGGTGACACGCGTTGCGCAGACGACAGCACAGGTGGAGAACACGTCCACTGAGCTGCTGGCCGCATCTTCGGAGCAGTTGCGTGAAATTCGCGAAACGGGCCAGTCTGTGCTCGACATGGCTTCTCGAATCAATCTCGTGTCGTCTCAAGCACAAGAGTCGGCCTCAGTGGCACGCCAGTCCCTGAAGGCGGCCGAATCGGGACTGTCTGCGGTGCAAAACGCCATCGGCGGCATGAACTCCATCCGCGACCAGATTCAGGAAACCTCTAAGCGAATCAAGCGACTGGGCGAATCGTCCCAGGAGATCGGTGAAATTACAGAACTGATTTCCGACATTACCGAGCAGACCAACGTGCTGGCCTTGAACGCCGCCATTCAGGCGGCGTCGGCCGGAGAAGCCGGTCGTGGTTTCTCGGTGGTGGCCGAGGAAGTTCAGCGCCTGGCCGAGCGTTCCGCTGACGCGACACGGCAGATTTCTGCCCTGGTGAAGGCAATTCAGACAGATACACAGGATGCTGTGGCTGCCATGGAACGCTCGACCCATGGCGTGGTCGAGGGGGCCAAGCTATCTGACAACGCCGGCACTGCGCTTTCCGAGATTGACCGCGTTTCGCGGCAACTCGCCGAGTTGATCGAGCAGATTTCGGCATCCGCCTCTCGTGAAGCCGTTTCGGCCAACGAGGTGGCGGGCAATATCCAGCACATTTTTGCTGTGACGGAGCAGACCGGCGAAGGTACGCGCTCTACGGCCAATCAGGTCCGGGATCTTTCACGCATGGCTGAAGAACTTCGTCAGTCGGTGGCCCGATTCAAGATCGCCTGATCCGACTTGAACGAGCCCAGTCTGTGACACTCGCCCAATTCCTGCGGAGCGCACCTAGTCATGCAAATCGATGAAGCTGTCGGTATCGTCAATCCGATCACCGGGGTCTCGGACCTGGGCCCATTGGCCTGGGTACTTGAAGAGCTTCGCAAATCGCTGGATGTCGCCAATAAATCCTTGAGGCGCTACGTCCGGGATGCGGATGCGGCACGTGGCACGGATCTCGGGTCGGTCGATGCAATTCAGTTGCGCATGGCCCGTCAGCAGATGCATCAGTCCGTGGGCGCGCTGGAGATGGTGGGACTTGTTGCGCCGGCGCACATGCTCAGGGCCATGGAATTGGCAGTCCAGCAGTTTGTCCAGCGGCCTGAAAAGTGCAATGAAGCGGCCGCGGCCATCCTGGAGCGGGCAAGCTTTGCGCTGGTTGAATACCTCGATGTGATCATGGCGGGAGGGCAGGAGTCCGCTGTGGGGCTGTTTCCCCACTATCGCGATGCCCAGTTGCTGGCGGGGGCCGACCGAATCCATCCTGCCGATTTATGGCCTCTTGTGTGGCGCTGGATTCGCCCGGAAATGGGGATTTCAGGCCCTGGAGAAGTGGTCGCGGAAACCGCTGATCGCGCGCGAATGGATCAGGCGGTGCTTCGCGTCATGCAGAAAGGCGATCCCAAGGCCGCCGCCGAATTGCGAGATCTGAGTATGACGTTGGCCAGAGAGGCAGGCTCGGGTGAGTCCGCCATCTTCTGGGCTGTCAGTGCGGGCTTTTTTGACGCGATCGCAAGCGCTGTGCTGCCGGTGGATCTGTACGTCAAGAGGGCGGCATCGCAGGTGCTCTTGCAGTACTCCGCCTTTGTTCGTGGGGACAAACATGTTTCCGAGCGGCTTGCAAAGGATTTGCTGTTCTTCTGCGCGCAGTCCGTGCCGCGGAACCCACAGGACACGATTTGCCTCGACGCGGTTCGAAAGGCGTACGGACTGAACCGTTTTGAGCATGTGGACTATGAATTCAGGCGCTATGGCCGGTTTGACCCGGCCCTATTGGCGCAGGCCCGCAAGAGAATTGATGTCGTCAAAGAAGCTTGGTCGGCCCTTTCCGGGGGTGACTCGGTTCGCCTGAAGAATGTGGTGGATCAGTTCAATCAGGTTGCGGATTCGATTCTCAAGCTTCACCCGGGGGGCGAGCGTCTGGCAGCAGGGCTGCGGCATGCCGCGGAATTGACGGCTCGTTCAGGGAAGCCGCCTGGCGCGGAAGTCGCGCTGGAGGTGGCGACTTCTGTACTTTATCTGGAGGCCGCGCTGGCTGACCGGGACCCTGACGATGGCGAACTGGCGGGACGAACCAATCGTCTGGCAGAGCGGCTGGAGCATGTTTGTGCCGGGGGCAGTGCCGAGCCTCTGGAACACTGGATGGAGGAACTGTACCGTCGCGTCAGCGACCGGCAAACCATGGGTACAGTCGTCGGGGAGTTACGGCTCACACTTTCCGAGGCCGAAAAGGCCCTTGACGAGTTTTTCAGAAATCCCGCGGACAAGGCCGCTTTGAACACAGTGCCCGCGTTGCTCGCCCAGATGCGAGGCGTGTTGTCTGTACTGGGGTTGGACCAGGCCTCGCAAGCCGTTCTGCGGATGCGAGACGGTGTTGAGCAGTTCCTGGTCAAGGACGTCGATCCAGCAGCCGGAATTGAAATCGGCGCTTTTGACAAGTTGGGGAACAACCTGGGTGCGCTGGGCTTCCTGATTGACATGCTCAATTATCAGCCAGCACTCGCGCGAAAGCTGTTTGTCTACGACGCAGAGTTGGGCGAACTTCGACCCTTGATGGGGCGTTCTGGCGTGCCGGCAATCGAGTCTGTTGGGAGCAATCCGGAGGCATTGACGGTGGCACAGCCATCCAGTCTGCAGGCAACCCCGCTGGCGGACAGGCCTGTCGCAAAGTCTCCGGTTGAGACCGACTGGTCCTTCGATCTCGATTTGCCGGGCCCGATCCCTGACGAGGTGCGCGCTCTTGCGAAGGAGGAAGCAGGAGTCCTTCCGGAATCCCTTCAGGACAGTCTGGAAACTGACAGACAGGAGCCGGTGCCTGAGATTCCTGAGACCGGCGAGGCTCAGATCGAAGTGACGGAGTTCGAGGAAGACGATCTTCAGGGCATCTTCCTGGAAGAAGCCAACGAGGTGATCGATAACGGTTTGTTGGCCCTCGATATGCTGGCGCTCGATCCGCTCGATCTGGCCCATCAAACCGTCCTGCGACGCGCATTCCACACGCTGAAGGGCAGTTCGCGGATGGTCGGTTTGATGGAGTTTGGTGAGGCGGCCTGGTCACTTGAGCAACTGCTCAATGCATGGCTGTCGGAACAAAAGCCAGCGAGTGCCGAACTGTGCGGTCTGTCGCGTGAGGCGTTGATGGCGTTTCAGCTTTGGGCGCACGATATCGCGCGTGGCGATGCCAGTCACTGGAGCGCCGCTGTTTTCCAAAGTTCGGCGGACGCACTTCGCAAGGACAACACGCGCTTGCCGCTTGTGTTGCCTGTATCGGCAGCTTTGCCTGAAGGTCTGCCGCCCGACTCGCAGGACGACGAGGCAGCGCAGAGTGTCGCGCCGTGGTTGGGAGAATTGGCCCTGCCTTCGGACGATGCTTTCGTCGCACTCGATTCTTCGCCGGAAGACGTTGCTACGGCCTTCAGCGACCTCGCCGAGCCGCCAGATTCCATCGCTGTGTCGGAGGAGGCTCCGGCGACACCGACTGAGGCGTTCAGCGAGCTGATGGAGATCGACCTGGAAAGTCTTGCGGCTGTCGCAGGCCAGCAGATCAGCGCGGAGGATGTCGCAGCGCCAGTGATTTCCGACTCGGCATTGGTTGGAGAAGTTGCCGCGATAGACGCGAGCCAGCAGGTACCCGCGGAGATCGAGATTGAAGAGGATCAGATCAAGGTTATTGGATCCTTGCGTATTGGCATTCCGCTCTACAACGTCTATTTGAACGAGGCGGACGAATGGTCGCGCCGTCTGTCGACACAGTTGACTGAATGGTCACTGGAACTGCATCGACACGTTCCATTGGAGGCTGAGACGCTCGCCCATTCATTGGCTGGGAGTTCGGCGACGGTGGGTTTTTCATCCTTGTCGGAAATGGCGCGGGCACTTGAGCACGCATTGCAGCGGATGCAGGGCCAAAACGGTGGCACCGAAACGCAGGGTCGCGTGTTCATGGACGCCGCGGAAGATATCCGCCGGATGCTGCATCAGTTCGCCGCGGGTTTCCTGAAAGGGCCCAATGCCGCGATTCTTGCCGAATTGAAGTCGTTGCAACCCCGGGATGAAACCGTTGTATCCGAGAGCCCCGTTGATGCCGATATCTTCGAACGCCATCACATTGAACCTCTCGAATCCGGGGACAAGGCGACGGTAGAGGACGTTGTCATTGATCAAGTGCCTTTGACAGAAGTCTCATCGCCCATTGTCGAGGGATCAGAGCCGGCATTTGAAAGTGAGCCTGTCGATTTTGTCAACGAGGTCCAGGCGCCGTCGCCAGAGCCCCTGCGCGTGGCGGAACGCCCCGTTGCCGAACGGTTTGCCCAGCGAGCCTTTGCCGGGCAGAACGTCGATTCGGACGACATCGATCTGGTCGACGTACTTGACCCGGACCTGTTCCCGATCTTTGAGGACGAGGCTAGCGAACTCTTGCCGCAACTGGGTGGCGCCCTGAGGCAATGGGTGGCGCGGCCGGACAACAGCACAGCCCGCGGCGAGGTGTTGCGTACCCTGCATACGCTGAAAGGCAGTTCGCGTCTTGCAGGGGCGCTGCAGCTCGGTGAAATGGCTCACCGGATGGAGTCAGAAATAGAGAGCCTGGGCTCGGAGTCCATTCAGAGCGCTGAAATCGCGCCCTTGATGACCCGTCTCGACGCGCTCGAAGGAAAGTTCGAGGCACTTCGGCAGGTCAGCCTTCAGGTATTCATGCCAGAGGTTCTGCAAGCACCTGTCTCCGATGCTGTCGTTGAACAGGTCGAGCCTGTTGTGCCAGTTTCCATAGAAGCAGAAAAGGTTGTCGGGGTTCGCGCGGAGATTGCCAAACCGTCGCCCATGCTGGTCGCGCCGGTCCGTGCAGCGGCCAACCAGGCTGTTCGGGTCCGTTCGCAGTTGCTGGACCGTCTGGTCAATCAGGCTGGCGAGGTCATGATCACGCGGTCGCGCCTGGAAGCCGAAATGGGCCAGTTGCGGGGATCATTGCAGGACCTTACAGGCAACCTGGATCGCCTTCGGCAGCAGCTTCGGGACATTGAGTTGCAGGCTGAGAGCCAGATGCAGTCCCGCATGGCCCAGGCCAAGGATTCGCAGCAAAACTTTGATCCGCTGGAGTTTGACCGTTTTACCCGGGTGCAGGAATTGACTCGGATGATGGCCGAATCCGTGAACGATGTGGCCACGGTGCAGCGCAACTTGCAGCGCACTGTCGAAGCGACGGAAGACGATCTGGTCGCGCAGGCGCGTCAGACGCGCGCTTTGCAGCAAGACTTGTTGCGCACGCGCATGATGGAGTTCGAAGGTATTTCGGAGCGTCTTTACCGGGTCGTGCGCCAAGCCTCCAAAGATACCGGCAAACAGGTCAAGCTTGACATCAACGGTGGATCCATCGAAATGGACCGGGGTGTCCTGGACCGCATGACGGCAGCGTTTGAACACCTGCTGAGAAATTGCGTGGTTCACGGGATTGAGAATCCGGTGGATCGAGCTGCCGCTGGCAAGGAGTTGACCGGCACGATTACGATCGATCTCCAGCAGGCGGGTAACGATGTTTCTGTGACGTTCCGTGATGACGGTGCCGGACTGGACCTTCCCCGAATCCTGGAAAGGGCGGTGGAGCACGGATTGGTAGCCCCTGGGCATTCCTTGACCGACGATGAAGCGGCGAATCTGGTGTTCATGCCTGGTTTCACGACGACAACGGAGGTAACGGAGTTGGCCGGGCGCGGCATCGGCATGGACGTTGTTCGTTCCGAGATTCAGGCCCTGGGTGGCCGGATTGAAACCACGACGCAGCGTGGTGCGGGCACGAGTTTCAAGCTGGTATTGCCGTTGACAACAGCCGTGACGCAGGTGGTTGTGATGCGATCGGGGGCGATTTCAATGGGGGTTCCGGCGAACCTGGTGGAGTTGGTGCGTCGTGTATCAGAACGGGAACTGCAGCAGGCTTACAGCACGGGTGTTCTCGAATACGCCGGAGAGTCCGTGCCCTTCTTCTGGTCTGGCGCGTTGTTGCAGTCTTCGCCTCGTAGCATCGAGCCGCCGGCGAAGACCCTGCCCATCGTGGTTTTCCGAAGCGCATCGCAGCGGGTAGCGGTTCACCTGGACGAAATCCTGGGCAATCAGGAAGCAGTGGTCAAGAACCTGGGGCCTCAGCTTTCACGTCTGCCCGGACTGGCTGGAATGACCGTGCTTGCTTCAGGTGCGGTGATCCTGATCTACAACCCGGTTGCGCTTGCCACTGTCTATGGGGAGCAGGCCCGTCAGTTCAGCGCGGCACAGGACGAGGCGGAGACGCTTGAGGCGCAGACTCGGCCTCCCGGGGCTCCGGCGCGATCTGCAGGCGGCGCGGCTTCGCAGGTGCCATTGATTCTGGTGGTCGACGATTCGATCACTGTGCGTCGGGTCACCCAACGATTGCTGCAGCGCGAAGGGTATCGCGTTGCGCTGGCCGCGGATGGGCTGCAGGCGCTCGAACGCCTGCAGGAGGAGCAGCCGGTGGTGGTCCTTTCGGATATCGAGATGCCGCGGATGGACGGATTTGATCTGGCGCGCAACATCAGGGGTGATGAGCGCCTGAAGCAGTTGCCGATCATCATGATCACATCGCGTATTGCAGAAAAACACAAGGAGCATGCCCAGGCTCTCGGCGTCAATCACTACCTTGGCAAGCCCTACTCAGAAGAGGAACTGCTCAGCCTGGTGAGACGCTATATCAAAGCCCCGGTTTCTGTCTGACCCTGCCAGGTTTCCAGTGCCACTGTGATGGTGGGCGGCTTAGTGCTGGTCGTTTTTCTTGACCACCGCGTACCGCTTCAGGGTTCTTTCCCGCGCTTGCGCATGCGCCACCAAAGGACGGGGATAGCTTTTTCCGAGTTCCACACCGGCATCCATCAGTTCAACGGGTGTCGCTTCCCAGGGCGCGTGCAGCGCCATCCCCTTGAGCGCAGAGAGTGTCGGGACATACCGGCGAATGAACTTGCCCTCAGCGTCGAACTTCTCGCTCTGGCTCACGGGATTGAAGATGCGGAAATAGGGCTGTGCATCACAACCACCGGAACTGGACCATTGCCATCCCCCATTGTTGGCGGCAAGGTCGAAATCGTTGAGTTTTTCAGCAAAATAGCGCTCGCCCCAACGCCAATCGATCCCCAGATCCTTGACCAGAAAGCTGGCAACCACCATACGTAATCGGTTGTGCATATAGCCGGTCTGATTGATCTGTGCCATTGCCGCGTCGACTAACGGATAGCCGGTCCTCCCGTCGCACCAGGCGTTGAAAAGTGCTTCGGCGTGTTTGCCATGTTCCCAAACAATGTTGTCATATTCTGGTTTGAAACTTCGAGTTGCAACATGCGGGAAATTGGCCAGAACCTGAAAATAGAAATCCCGCCATATCAGTTCCCCCAGCCAGACACTGGCGCCTCGACTGCCCTCCACCATCCGTCTATGAGCGACACCAGCAAGCTGTCGGATGGAAACCGTGCCAAAGCGCAGGTGGACACTCAGGTAGCTGGGGCCCTTGATAGCCGGAAAGTCACGGGTCTCGTGGTAACGGTCGATCCGCTCGAGGAAGTCTGCAAGGAGGCGTTGGCCGCCGCGTGCGCCGGTCGGCATCCTCATCTCGGCGAGATTGGTGCTCTCAAAGTCGATGTCGCTGAGCGTCGGTACCGGGTTGCAATGCCCGGCAGGTCTTGCCGCCAGAGCCGTCGTATACGGGGCCACAGGGTAGGCCTGGACGTCATCGCTGTCCAGCTTTTTCAGCCAGGCGTTCTTGTAGGGGGTAAAGACACCGTAAGGCCTGCCATTTTGTGTCAATATTTCTTCGCGTTCGAAGATGACATGATCCTTGCATGTATGGAGCGATATTCCGGCGTTGGCCAGTGCGCCGCGCACCGCGGCATCCCTGGCCATCGCCTGTGGCTCGTAGTCATGGCTCGCAAATACCGCCTGAACGCCGAGCTTTCCCGCGAGATGGGGGATTTCGTGTCCGGCCGTGCCGTGGAGCACGATCAAGCCCGCGTCGGTGCGGCCTGAGAGGTCGCGCAGCGCTGCATCCAGTTCCACCAGCGACTCGCGGATGAACTCGACGCGCCGGTCGGCGCGCGGAAGGGGATCAAGAATGTCGCGGTCGAAAACAAAGACGCAATGCAACTGACTGCAGCTTTTTAGTGCGTGGTAAAAAGCCGCGTTGTCGTCTGCACGCAGATCCCGGCGGAACCACATCAGGCCGCTATAGAAAGGCTTGTCCTTGTTCACCGCTAAAATTCCCTCATGCCCGCCGATTCTGCTCCAGTCAATCTGACGCATCACTTCCTGATTGCGATGCCCGGGTTGGAAGACGAGACATTTAACAAAAGCGTGGTCTACCTCTGCGAACACAACCAGCGGGGCGCGCTGGGACTGATCATCAACAAGCCCAGCGACGTTAACCTGAAACGTCTTTTTGACAAAGTCGAGTTGCCCCTGCATCGCCCCGATCTGTCGAAGGCGCTGGTCTTTCAGGGGGGACCGATGCAGACCGAGCGTGGTTTTGTCCTGCATGATCCCATGATCAGCAGTGGCGCCCATTCTGATGCGTCAGCCTATGCCTCGACGATGGTCATTCCCGGCGGCTTGGAGATGACAACGTCACGAGACGTTCTGGAAGCACTGTCAAGCGGCTTCGGACCCCGTCGCGTGCTCGTTTCTCTCGGCTATTCCGCATGGGGTGAGGGGCAACTCGAAACAGAACTTGGCGAAAACACCTGGTTGACCGTCGGGGCCGACCCGGACGTCATTTTCGAAACACCTTTCGAGCAACGCTATGACCGGGCGCTTGGTTTGCTGGGTCTGCAGGCCTGGATGCTGTCGCCTGATGCGGGGCATGCATGAGCACTCTCGTGCCCGATGTGCCTGCCCATCTCCAAACTTTTCTGGCACTGGATTTTGGGCTCAAGCGCACGGGCATTGCGGTGGGCAATCGCCTGACCCGGTGCGCCACGCCACAGGCCACGATCAAGGCCGAAGGCGATGCTCGGTTCGTGCATATTGCGGCACGGATCAGGGAATGGCAACCAGACGCGCTGGTGATCGGCATTCCCTTTCACCCCGACGGCGCGGCGCACGACAACACACGCCATGCCCAGCGTTTTTCACGCCAGCTTCAGGGGCGCTTCGGATTGCCAGTGTTTGAGGTCGATGAACGCTACAGCACCACCGAGGCGCTGCAAAATGGCGCGCCGGACGCCGATGCTGCGGCCGCCGGCATCATTCTTGAACAGTTTCTGAGGAGCATTCCATGAACACGCAGAGCGAAGATGCCGAGGTGCCGGGCACCGGGGCCTTGCTCCTGGATGCCGAGGCGCTGTACCGTGAACTGCTGCTGGGTGTACGCGCCCTGTGCACGCCGCAGACCCGCCTGGTAGGGATCACTTCGGGGGGCGCTTGGCTGGCCGAGCGAATGCAGAAGGACTTGAAGTTGCCCGGAGAAGCTGGCACGATTTCATCGGCCATGCACCGTGACGATTTTGCGAAACGGGGGCTTTCGTCCGGCGGACAGACGCTGTTGCCTTTTGACGTCAACGGGGCCGAAATTGTCTTGCTGGACGATGTGCTCTACACCGGGCGGACAATCCGCGCGGTCATCAACGAGCTGTTTGACTATGGTCGGCCTGCCAGTGTCAAACTGGTCGTTCTGGTCGACCGGGGCGGGCGCGAACTTCCCGTGCAGGCAGACCTCGTTGTAGCGCGTGTCACGTTGCCATCCTCCCGGTCCCTGGCGCTCGCGAGGGACGCTGCGGGCGTGTTCAGTTTTCACGTCGAGGGTCAGTGAGCATGCTCTACAAGCGCAACCCCCAGTTGAACAGCAACGGTGAACTGGTTCACCTTCTCTCCACCGAAGGCCTGTCCCGGGAAATCCTGACGCACATCCTTGACATCGCAGGGAATTTCGTCAGTGTCAGCGACCGCGAAGTGAAGAAGGTGCCGCTGTTGCGTGGGAAGAGTGTTTTCAACCTGTTCTTCGAAAATTCAACACGGACCCGTACCACCTTCGAGATCGCCGCCACACGGCTGTCGGCGGATGTGATCAACCTGGACATTGCGCGGTCCTCGGCGTCAAAGGGCGAATCACTGCTCGACACCATTGCCAACCTCAGCGCGATGGCCGCCGACATTTTCGTGGTGCGCCACAGCGAGTCGGGCGCACCCTACCTGATCGCTCAGCACGTAGCGCCGCACGTGCATGTCATCAATGCGGGTGACGGGCGCCATGCCCATCCGACGCAGGGCCTACTGGACATGTACACCATCCGGCACTACAAGAAGGATTTTTCCAGCCTCACCGTGGCGATCGTGGGCGACGTGCTGCATTCCCGCGTGGCGCGTTCCGACATTCACGCGCTGACCACGCTGGGATGCGCCGAAGTCCGTGTGGTCGGTCCCAAGACGCTCGTGCCGGTTGACATGGCGCAAATGGGAGTTCGGGTGTGCCACACGCTGGAAGAGGGCATCAAGGACTGTGACGTGGTCATCATGTTGCGGCTGCAGAACGAACGCATGAGCGGCGCGCTACTGCCATCGAGCCAGGAATTCTTCAAGAGCTTCGGACTCACTCCCGAAAAACTCCAGCTGGCACGGCCCGACGCAATCGTGATGCATCCTGGCCCGATCAACCGGGGGGTTGAAATTGATTCGGCTGTGGTCGACGGGGAGCAAAGCGTGATCCTCCCGCAAGTCACCTTTGGCATTGCGGTGCGCATGGCCGTGATGAGCATCGTGGCCGGCAACGAGGCATGAGCATGGCCCCCTTGCCCGCCAGTTGGTTCACTGTCCGCATCAGGCTTGGGGCGGCCCGGTGTTTCCGCTCCTGACCTTGAAGATTCAGTGAAAGATCAATCATGAAAATCCTGATCCAGGGCGGCAGGGTCATCGACCCGGCCTCAAGTTTTGATGAAACCTGCGACGTGGCTATCGCTGCCGGGCGCATCGTGGGCATCCGGCAGGTGCCGGCTGACTTTGCGCCCAACAAGGTCATCCAGGCAGAGGGATGCATCGTGGCGCCAGGCCTGGTTGATCTGGCGGCGCGCCTTCGGGAGCCCGGCCATGAGCACGAAGGCATGCTCGCGAGCGAACTCGCCGCGGCGGTTGCCGGCGGCGTGACCAGCCTGGTCTGTCCACCGGACACCGACCCGGTGCTGGATGAGCCCGGGCTGGTGGAGATGCTCAGGATCCGGGCCGAGAAGCTGCATCAGGCTCGCGTTTTTCCGCTGGGCGCGCTCACGCGCGAACTGTCGGGCGAGGTGCTGACCGAGATGGTGCAGTTGACCGAGGCGGGATGCGTTGGCTTCAGCCAGGCGGAGGTGCCCCTGGTCAATACGCAGGTGCTGCAAAGGGCGATGCAGTACGCCAGCACGTTTGGCTATTCCGTGTGGTTGCGGCCGCAGGAACTGTATCTGGGGCGTGGCGTGGCGGCCAGTGGGCCGCTGGCCACGCGCATGGGTCTGGCCGGCGTGCCGGTCGCCGCTGAAACCATTGCGCTGCACATCATTTTCGAACTCATGAAGTCCACCGGCGCCCGGGTCCACCTGTGCCGTCTCAGCAGCGCGGCAGGGCTTGAACTTGTCCGTCGCGCCAAGCATGAAGGATTGGACGTCACCTGTGACGTGAGCATCAACTCCCTGCATCTCACCGAAAACGACATCGGCTATTTCGATAGCCGTGCCCGGCTGAACCCGCCGCTTCGCCAGCAGCGCGACCGGGAAGCATTGGGGCGGGCGCTGGCCGACAGCACGATCGATGCGCTGGTGTCCGACCACACGCCGGTCGACGAAGACGCCAAGACACTGCCGTTCGCCGAGGCTGAACCCGGTGCCACCGGGCTGGAACTCCTGCTTAGCCTGGCGCTCAAGTGGGGACTGGCGCCTGACGTCGGCCTGAAGCGCGCCCTGGCGGTGCTGACCAGCGAGCCCGCCCGTGTCCTTGGCCGGTCGCCGGCTGCGCTGCAGACCGGCATGGGGCGGCTGTACGAAGGCGGCGCCGCAGACGTCTGTGTCTTTGATCCTGAAGCCGAATGGGTGGTGGCGCCAACCTCGTTGCGCAGCCAGGGTAAGCACACGCCGTTTTCTGGCTATGCGCTGCCGGGTCGGGTTTGCTACACACTGGTGGGTGGCCACCTGGCCTATGAAGCAGCGCACTGAGGGCTGTCGTCAGCCATGAACCGCTTGCGCGCGGTGGGCAGACTGATGCGTGGCCTGCTGCATGTCGTGGCAGGCTTCTGGCTCATCTATGTGCGATTTCCGCAGTTGCAGCCGTCGCATCGTGAGGCCGCGGTGCAGGCTTGGGCCCAGCGCATGCTGGCCCTGTGGGGCATTCGCCTGGAGGTGGTGGGCGAACCACCGCACAGTGGCCCGGTGCTGGTGGTGGCCAACCACATTTCCTGGCTGGACATCCTGGTCCTGCACGCGGCCCGGCATTGCCGTTTTGTTTCGAAATCCGACGTCAAGCACTGGCCGCTGATCGGTGCACTTGCCACCGGCTCGGGCACCTTGTTTATCGAACGCGCCTCGCGAAGGGATGCCATGCGCGTGGTGCATCACATGGCGGACGCCTTGCGCGCTGGCGAGGTGGTGGCCGTGTTTCCCGAGGGGACGACTGGCGATGGCATCCACATGCTGCCTTTTCACGGCAACCTGATCCAGGCCGCCATTTCTGCCAATGCGCCGGTGGTCCCGGTGGCTCTTCGATTCGCCGATTCCTTGAGCGGGCAGACCAGTCTGGCGCCTTGCTATATCGGCGAAGACACGCTGCTGGGTTCCCTGTGGCGAACCCTCTGCACGCCCGGAATCACCGCCATCGTGAGCTTCGGCGTGCCGCAGCATGCCGAGGGGCGCGACCGTCGGGTCTGGGCGGGCGAACTGCACGACATCATTGACGGGCTGCGGTTGAGCGTCATGGTCCCCAGAGCGCGCTCAGGCCGTAGAAAACAATAGCAAACTCCAACGCGTCGGCGCTGGAGAAGTCCCGAAAAACCTTCGATTTCGGGGTCGGGGCGGCCTCAACCACTCCGAGGGCTTTCAGGTCGGCGGCGTTGCGGCGCTGCCTGCCGGTGGTCGCGCGGCCCCGGGAACGAAGGCCACGGTCAGTTCCCGAGTCTCTGCGCTGCCGCCTCCGCAGGGTTCGCCACAGGGCACCGCACAAGGCAGGTCGCACATGCCGCCTTTTCCGGGCGGACAGGCGCGGTTGAAGGTCACGACGTGGTCCACCTGGGCGCGAATGCCGATCCATTCACCAATCCGGTGATCGTGGTGGCTTGGCACATGGGCCAGCACCGTTTCTCCGCTTGCCAGGCGCAAGGTGTAGAGGAATTCGGAGCCGCGAAAGGCCTTGCGAATGATCTCGGCCCGGACCGGCGCGTCGTCGTCATGAACGATGTCATCGGCGCGAAGCAGCACATCACACTCGCCCTGGGCAAAGGCGCAGGGCAGCGGACATTCGGCCACGTCGCTCAACTGGCCCAAGGCGGTCTGCACCACCACCTGATGGTCCACCTCGCGCAGCGTGGCCGGGGTAAACACGCCATGGCCGATGAAGTTCGCCACGAAGCGGGTTGCCGGGCGGTGATACAGCGTGTAGGCGTCATCCCACTGGTGCAGCTGCCCTTCGTGCATGACGCCAATCACGTCGCCGATGGCAAAGGCCTCGAGCTGGTCGTGGGTGACGAACAGCGCCGTGGCCTGGGCGGCCTTCAGGATGGCGCGCACCTCGTGGGCCAGGCGTTCACGCAGATCGACGTCGAGGTTGGAAAACGGTTCGTCAAGCAACAGCAATTGCGGCTTCGGCGCCAGCGCCCGGGCCAATGCCACACGTTGCTGCTGCCCGCCGGACAGCTCATGCGGGTAGCGCTTCTCTGCGCCACCCAAGCCCACCAGTTCGAGCACCTCGGCCACGCGGGCCGCACGCTGGGACTTGGGCTGGGCGTGGATGCCGAATCCGACGTTCTGCCCCACGTCCAGATGTGGGAACAGGGCGTAGTCCTGAAACACCATGCCGATGCGCCGTGTCTCGGGGGCCACTGTGCACTTGGCGCTGCTGACAACTGCCTTCGCGAGCCGAATTTCACCAGCCGTCACGCGCTCCAGTCCCGCCACAGCGCGCAGCAGCGTGGTCTTGCCGCAACCCGAAGGCCCGATCAGCACGCCGATCTCGCCGGCCCGCAGGCCAAACGACACCCCCCGCACGGCCGCTTGCGGGCGGCCCGGGTAATGCACATCAAGTTGCGAGACTTCCAGAAACATGAAGAGCATTGTAGATGCTTACAATTCTCATTTACATCCCTATGGGCAGCTGCCCGTCCTGCCCTTGCGCTGGTTCCATCGTTTCCTGTTGCTGCTGATAGCCTTTGTGCTTTGCGTCCCTGTGCTCGCGGTACTGGGCTCCTGGCTGCAATGGGACGCCACGACCGCCGACATCCTTCAGGAAATGAGCCGGACCGTGCTGCCGGATTACGCCTGGACCACCCTGCGCCTGTGTGTGATGGTGGCGGTGGGCGTGATGCTGGTGGGCACTGCCAGCGCGGCTGCCGTCACCCTTTTCGAGTTCCCCGGGCGTCGGGTGGCCGAGTGGGCCTTGCTGCTGCCCCTGGCGATGCCGGCCTATGTGGTGGCCTATGCCTACACGGATTTTCTGCAGTTCAGCGGTCCCCTGCAATCCTGGATGCGGGGCACCCTGGGTCTGGAAGGGCGGGTGGTGCCCGAGGTGCGCAGTCTGGGCGGCGCGGCTTGGGTGTTCACGTTTTCCCTCTATCCGTACGTCTACCTGCTGGCCCGAACGGCCCTGAGCGAGCGCGCCGTGCACCTGATGGAGGCCGCCCGGCTGCTGGGCGCGCCCTTGTCCCGGCGCATTCGCGAGGTGGCCCTGCCGCTGGCCCGCCCGGCCATCGCGGCCGGCGTGGCGCTGGCGCTGATGGAGACGCTGGCCGATTTCGGCGTGTCGAGCTACTTTGGCATCCAGACCTTCACTGCCGGCATCTACAAGGCCTGGCTGTCGATGGACAACCGGATCGCAGCGGCGCAGCTGGCCACTGTGCTGCTGATCGTCGTGCTGGTGCTGCTGCGACTGGAGCACAACGCCCAAAAGCGGGTGCGCTACGCCAGCGGTCGCGGCGCGCGCGGCGGCTCGGCCGAGGCGCAGCCGGTGCCGCTGCGCGGCGCGCGGCTGGCAGCAGCCTGGGCTGTCTGTGGCCTGCCAGTCCTGCTGGGGTTCGTGCTGCCGGTGATGTTCATGCTGCGCCCCCTGGCCGCTGACTGGTCTGTCCTGCCCTGGGACCGTTTCGTGGCGTGGTCGTTCAACAGCGTGCGACTGGGCGTGATCACGGCGGTGCTGGCCGTGGTGCTGGCCGCATTTCTGGCGTTCAGCGTGCGTCGCCAGCCTGACGGCTTGACGCGTGGAGTGGTCCAACTGGCCGGTCTGGGCTACGCGATACCGGGCGCGGTGATCGTGGTGGGCCTGCTGCTGCCGGTCGGCTGGCTGCAGGCTGTGGCACCGCAGACCAGCGTGGGCTTCTACATGACGGCCACGGTGCTCGGTCTGGTCTGGGCCTACCTGGTGCGCTTTTGCGCGGTGGCACTGCAGTCGGTGCAAAGCGGGTACTCGCGCATTCCCGTCAGCTTTGATGATTCGGCCCGGATGCTCGGTGCCGGCGGGGTCGCGCTGTTGTGGCGGGTGCACTGGCCGCTCCTTCGGCGTTCTACCGCGGCGGCGGCGCTCCTGGTCTTTGTGGATGTCATGAAGGAGCTGCCGGCGACCATGGTGCTGCGTCCCTTCAACAGCGACACCTTGGCCGTCGTGGCCTACCAGCTGGCCCGCGATGAGCGCCTGGGCGAAGCCGCTCTACCTTCGCTGGCGCTGGTGCTGGTGGGCCTGATCCCGGTGATGCTGTTGAGCCGTACCTTGCGCTCATCGGCGCCGCGTCTCGATCACGCTGTGCCGGGTTGACCCCGATGCCGGCTACGCCTTCAGGCGTCAGAATAAGCGTATATTCGAAATTACCGATAAATTCTGTCGAACTGGAAGTCCGCATTCATGGGCCAAACGAGCGAAAAACTGGAAACCCCGTCCTTCACCGAATCCGATGAGGTTTTCGAGTCGGCCGCCGAGGTGTTCCGGGTAATGTCCGCGCCGATGCGGCTCAAGATCATCAGCAGCCTGTGCAACGGTGAAAAAAACGTGGGCGAATTGCTGCGTGAAATCAAGACCACCCAGCCCAACATGTCGCAGCACCTCAATACGCTGTACCAGTCCGGCGTCCTTGGAAAGCGGCGCGATGGCGTGCAGATTTTCTACCGCATCATCAATGACCGTGTCGTGACTTTGTGCCGCGCAGTGTGCACCCAGATCGCGATCGAGACCGACTCCGAATCGCGCTGACCGTCGAGGTTTTCACCTCCGGGGCACCCGTTATCGGGTTTCTACCGTGTGCCACGGTGGCTGCAAGGCCGTACGATCAACGTGGATATAAGCAGTTTCGGATGAAGCGTTTTAGTCCGTAATGACCTGGGGCTCGTGTGCCGTCCTGTCGAACGCGTTTCGTTCGACACCCAGGGTCATCGCCCGCGACTCGAACGGCGCCCGGCACGAAGGAACGCCCGTACGCATTTTTCAGGAGACAACATGAACCGATGGAACAAGATTGCAGTGGCCGGTCTGCTGGCCGCGCTGGGGGGCTGGGCCAGCGCCCAGGCCGTGGACCCTCTGCAGGTGCGCGGCTGGGCCTCGACCTGCGCCACCTGTCACGGTACCGCCGGCATTGCCCAACCCGGCATGGAGTCGCTGGCCGGCGTCAACAAGGACGAGATGGTCAAGAAGCTGCTGGACTTCAAGACCGGCAAGAAGCCCGCCACCCTGATGCACCAGCTGTCCAAAGGCTACTCCGACGAGCAGCTCCAGGCGCTGGCCGGCTATTTCGCCGCCTTGAAGAAATAAGGGAGAAGCAACGATGAAACGTCGTCAATTAATTCAGGCCGCGGGGGCAGGTTCGGTGCTCGGCGCGCTGGGGGTGATCACAGGCTGCGCCACCTCTGGCGGGTCGGGCGGCCCCCATGTGGTGGTGGTCGGAGGGGGCTACGGCGGCGCCACCGCCGCCAAATACATTCGCCTGTGGTCGGACCAGAGCATCCGGGTGACGTTGATCGAGCCCAGCGCCGCGTTCGTCTCGTGCCCGATCTCCAATCTGGTGCTCGGCGGCACCAAGACGATGGCTGACATCACCATCTCCTATGACAACCTGGCCAAGCGCCATGGCGTCAATGTGGTGCGCGACATGGTGACCAGCATCGATGCAGACAAGCGCACCGTCAAGCTGGCCAGCGGCGGCGATCTGAGCTACGACCGGCTGGTCCTGTCGCCCGGCGTCGATTTCATGTGGGACACGCTTCCGGGCATGAGCAAGGCCGGTGCACAGGAAAAGGTGCTGCACGCGTGGAAGGCCGGCCCGCAAACCGTCGCGTTGCGCAAGCAACTCGAAGCCATGCCCGATGGTGGCGTGTATGCGCTGTCGATTCCGCTGGCGCCCTACCGCTGCCCGCCCGGTCCTTACGAGCGGGCCTGCCAGGTGGCCAGCTACTTCACCAAGACCAAGCCGAAGAGCAAGGTGCTGATCCTGGATGCCAACGACGATGTCACCTCCAAGGGGCCGCTGTTCAAGAAGGCCTGGGCCGATCGCTACAAGGGCATGGTCGAGTACCGTCCCAAGCACAAGGCCGTGGATGTGGATGCCGCTACCAACACGCTCAAGTTCGAGTTCAACGACGATGTGAAGGCGGCCGTGCTCAACGTGCTGCCCGACATGCGCGCGGGCGACATTGCCGTCAAGACGGGCCTGGCCACAGCCAACAAGCGCTGGTGCGAAATTGACTTCCTGACGCACGAGGCGAAGGCTGCGAAAAACATCCATGTCCTGGGTGATTCGATCCAGGTGGCGCCGTTGATGCCCAAGTCGGGCCACATGGCCAACCAGCATGGCAAGACCTGTGCGGCCGCAGTGGTGGCCCTGCTGACGGGCAAGCAGCCAAACACCCTGCCGATCTACACCAACACCTGCTACAGCTTTGTCAGCGCCGAGGACGCGGTGCATGTGGCCAGCGTGCATCGCTATGACGCTGCCCAGAAGACGATGCTGACGGTGCCGGGCTCGGGCGGCGTCTCCAGCGCGGCGAACGAACTCGAAGGCGGATATGCCCTGGCCTGGGCACGCAATATCTGGGCGGACACACTGGCTTGATGAGCGAGGTCAGCGTCGCCGGCTGCAAATCCGGCGGCGCTTTTTTTTGATGTCGTGAATGGGTGAGTGATGAGTCTGACCATGAAATGGATGAAATCCCCGGTTTGCAAGGCGCTCGCCGCGTTCGCCTTGCTGGGCATGGCCGGTACAGTCTGGGCGCAGGCCGATGAAGAGCGCGCGAAAAAGATTGTCGGTGGCGTGTGCTTCGTGTGCCACGGCGCTGAAGGCGAGTCTTCCAGCGAAGTTTTTCCGCGCCTGGCCGGGCAGCATTGGGAATACACCGCCAAGCAGCTGGAGAACTTCAAGAGCGGCAAGCGAAAGAGCACGGCCATGAGCAGCATGGTCGCCAAGCTCACGCCCGACGAGATGGTGGCGCTGGGCAAGTACTTCGAGAAGAAATCCACGCCGCGCGAGCCGGCGAAGGACGACGACCTGGCCGGCATGGGCAAGTACATCTACCTGCATGGCAACAAGTTCAGCAGTCTTCCGGCCTGTGCCAGCTGTCATGGCAAAGAGGGTCTGGGCACGGCCTCGTTGCCGCGCCTGGCCGGGCAGTACGCCGTCTATATCGAAGCCCAGCTCAAGCAGTTCAATCAGCGCGAGCGCACCAACGACAACGAGGTGATGCACTCGATCGTCGCCAAGATGACGCCGCTGGAGATGCTTGCGGTCGCCGAATACCTCAGCGGCAAGTAGGTCGGGCGACCGGGTTCAAGGCGCCTTTGCCTCGGCCCGGGCCTCATGAGGAAACTGCACGCGGGCTACCTTGTGGTCCATCAGCCGGTCGGTCATGCCGGCGCCCAACCACATGCCGGCCAGTGTGATCCAGGCGGTCAGGGCGAAAACCGATCCGCCCGTCACACCGGCGCCCACCGCACAGCCGCCCGCCAGCATGGAGCCGAAGCCCATGAACACGGCCCCCACGATGTAGCGGCGCATGCCGTAACCATCTGTGAAGCCCTCGAGCTTGAAGTCGCGCCCGAGCAGGGCGCCGATCAGCGAGCCCAGGAACACGCCGGGCATCAGCCCAAAGTCGAAGCCGATGGCCGGCGCCGGCGCATGGAGCACCCGCATCAGCCATTCGGCCGACGGACCGCTGAAGGTCAGCCCTTGCACCTGCACCACGGCGAACGAGTTGTGGGCCACGACATCGGAAAACCACCAGGCGGCCACTACCGCGAGCCCGGCACCAATGCCGCCAACCCATTTCCAGGCGCCGCCACCGCTGCGCAGACTGACCACCAGTGCGAAGATCATCCAGCCCAGGCCAAACAACAAGCCGCCCCAGTGGCCCGCGCCGGTGAGGGCCAGCAGGTCACGCGTCGCGCCGCCTTCGACTGTCCAAAGGGCGCTGAGGCTGTTGCGCAGCGGCGCCAGTGCACCACCCAGCGTGGCCTGCGCCGTCACGGCAAAGATCAACCCCGAAAGCAGGGCGCGCAGATTGCCGTTGGCCGACAACACCAGCAACCGGCTGGCGCAGCCGCGCGTCATGATCATGCCGGCGCCGAACAGCAGCCCGCCGATCAGTGCGCCGGAGAGACTGCCGCGCGCGGCCAGCTGGCGCGCATTGCTCACATCCAGCGCGCCAACCAGGATCAGCGCCTGCACGCCGACAACCGCCGAAGAAAAGGCCAGCAGCCAGACCGCCAGCTTCTCGCCGAGCTGGCGGTGCCAGAACTCGATGACGGCCGCCCGCAGGCAAAACCGCGAGCGCTGGGCGGTGAAGCCGAACAAGGCCCCGATCATCGCGCCACCGGCCGCCAGCACGGCACCATCGCCATACTGCTCCAAAATCGTTGCCAGATTCACGCCGATCCTCAATAATTCAGTGAAAACTTATATGATGGTAGCTGCACGTCGGCTCAAACGGTTGATCCCGGTCAAGAAGCAGCGGTTTCCCTCAATGGGTCGTCGCACCATCGCAGCTGCCTGATGGGGCTTGTGGTGGCGGCCCCAAACAGGTCAGGAACAGTGAATGAAAACCCTCGAGGCGTTTTGCCGGGTGGCCCGGCGGGTGGGGCTGGTCATGTTGATGGCCGGGCTGCCGCTGTCGCCGGTGCTGGCACAAGGAACCCCGGGGCTCAAGGCGGTTCAGGTGTCGTCGTCGGCGTGGTACGTCGAGGGCCTGTCTGCACTGGGTTCCACGGCCAATCAGAACTTCATCTCCAACGCGGCCTTCGTGGTCACGCCCGCCGGCGTGGTCGTCATCGATGCGCTGGGCTCGCCCGCCTTGGCCGAGCGCCTGTTGCTGGAAATCCGCAAGCTGACGCCCTTGCCGGTGACGCACGTGATCGTCACGCATTACCACGCAGACCATATCTATGGCCTGCAGACATTCAAGACGCAGGGCGCGCGCATCATCGCGCACCGGTCGGCGCTGGAGTACCTGAACTCCGAGACCGCCCGGCAGCGGCTCGAAACCTCCCGCACCGAGCTTGCGCCCTGGGTCGATGGCGAGACCCGGCTGGTGAACGCCGACGAGTGGATCGACAGCGACAAGACGCTCTCAGTGGGCGGCACGCAATTCTTGATCCGGCATGTGGGCCCCTCGCACACGCCGGAAGACCTGGTGGTCTATCTGCCGAAGGAGAAGGTGCTGTTCGCGGGCGACCTGGTGTTTCGCAACCGCATCCCGTTTGTCGGTCAGGCCGACAGCGGCCGGTGGATCCAGGCGCTCGACGTGCTGCTGACCTTTGACGCCACCACCATCGTGCCCGGACATGGCCCGCTTTCCAGTGAAGCCCGCCGGGACATGCAGCAGACCCGAGACTACCTGGTCTACCTGCGCACGACCATGGGCGAGGCCGCGCGCAACCTCGAACCCTTCGAGGATGCCTACCAGGCCGCCGACTGGAGCCGCTTCGAGAAACTCCCGTTGTTCCGGGTCGCCAATCGCATGAACGCCTACAACACTTACCTGCTGATGGAGCACGAATCCAAATGAACACCTTGCCTGTTTCCACTCCCGCCGTGGCGGTGGCCCTTCAGCGGCGCCAGCTGGTGGTGGCCGGCGCGCTGGCGGCCTTCTTGCCGGTGGCCCGGGCGGCATCGGCCCCGCTGCCCCAGGCGGTCTCGCTGGCCGACGAGCTGGCTGCCGCGCTGCACCGTGGCGAACCGCTGGTGGTGATGGTCAGCCTGGAGGGGTGCCCTTTCTGCGTCGTGGCCCGCAACAGCTACCTCGCTCCGCTGCGCGAGGAAGGCCAGCTCGCCATTGTGCAGGTCGACATGCGCACCGCGCGACCGCTCAAGGACTTTCAGGGGCAATCCTTGACTCACGAGCAGATGACGCGTCGCTGGGCCATCAAGCTGGCGCCGACGGTGCTGTTCTTTGGTCGTGGCGGTCTTGAGGTCGCCGAGCGCCTGGTCGGAGGCATGCTGCCCGATTTCTACGGCGCCTATCTGGACCAAAGGCTGGAAACCGCGCGAAAGGCCGTGCGGGGCTGATTTTTGCACTGAATTGAGAGTTTTTTCGTGACTATCCAGCGTCAATTGGTCATTATTAGCTATGAATAAAGTAGTATTCAGGCGCATTCAGGTGGCGCAGGAACGCTGCGATCATTGGACAGGACGGGGCGTCAGCGCAGGGTAAACGGCAGGATGACGGCCGGCCGCGCGTGCCACAATTTGCCGGACCCTGAAACTACAACGGACGCCTGACGGCAAGCCATGATTCCCATCAAGACCGAATCCGCCTGGAAAGGCACCTCCGACTGCCGTAACTGCGGCATCCGGGACATGGTGTTGTTTGCCGACCTGAATGAGCAGGACTTCGGCATGATCCACTCGCCGATCGATGACCTGGAGTTTCACGTGGGCACGGTCCTGTTCGCCGAGGCGTCGCCCGCCGCGGGCATCTTTACGCTGCGTACCGGCATGATCAAGCTGGTGCGCGTGACACCCGATGGACGACAACGCATCGTGCGGGTGCTGCGTCCCGGGGATGTGGCGGGCCTGGAGGCACTGGCCACCTCGCAATACGCCACCGATGCGGTGGCCTTGACCGACATTTCGGTCTGCCGGATCCCCTTGTCGGTCATCAACCAGCTCGGTGGCACCTCGGCGCGCCTGCACAAACGCTTGATGGAAAAATGGCAACACGCGCTCAAGGAAGCCGATGACTGGCTGGCCGATCTGAACTTCGGCACCGCGCGCCAACGCGTGGCGCATTTCATCCTGAAGATGCGCAATCCGGCGGACGCGCAGATCGCCACGCTGTTTTCCCGCGAGGACATGGGCGCCATGCTCGACCTCAAGCTTGAGACCGTCAGCCGCGAAGTCAGTGCCTTGGTGCGCGAAAAAGCCATGGAGCCTCTGGACAAACAGGGGCGCGTCTACCGCATTCTTGATTTGCCCCTGCTGCAGGGCATCTGAGGTGAAATCCTTCTTTGCACAAATATGAATGAAACTGAAAGCCTTTTTCCAGTGAGCGGCAGTTGCCTGACGTCCCGCCGCAGTGCCCTGGCATGGTTCGCTGCACTGACCCTGACCTTGACCCCGGCCATCGCGGCTCCCGGCGCGGAGTTGAGTGCGCCTGATGCGCTGGCGCAGGTGAAGGCGGGAAAGCTCCTGCTCGTCGATATCCGCACGCCGGGGGAATGGAAAGAAACCGGCGTGGCCCAAGGCGCGGTGCGCATCGACATGCAGCATCCCAAGGGAGGGCCTGGCTTCATGGAAGAACTGCTCAAGAACACCAAGGGCGACAAGAATGCCCCGGTCGCCCTGATTTGCCGCACTGGCAATCGCACGACCCAGGTCCAGCGTTACCTGGAGGCTCATGGTTTCACGCGGGTCTTCAACGTCCGCGAAGGCATGGCCGGCAGCGCGGCCGGTCCGGGCTGGCTGCGCCGTGGCTTGCCGCTGCAGTAGGGGCAAGCGCGGTGAGACCTGCCATGCGCCCAACGCGGCAGTACGTGCCCGGAATCTGTGTGGCTGCAATGCCTGGCCGCGCTAACATTTGTAGCTCATTGATGATGTTGTGACCCGTTTCAGCGGGTCGGTTGACTTGCGAAACCCAACTTTTGGAGGATGAACATGGCAAAGCTTATTCTTGTTGCCTTCGCGCTGTCAGTCAGCGCCCCTTTGGTGGCAGCCCAACCCGCGAAGGCTTCGCCTGCAGATTTCCAGACCGCCTTGTGGGCGTCGAGTTGCATGGCCTGCCACGGTCCCGAGGGCAGGGCCGAGGGCACCGCCATGTCCATCGGCGGGCGACCTGCGGAAGAACTGTCCGGCCTTATGCTGGAGTTCAAGGCCGGCAAGCGGCCCGCCACCATCATGCACCAGCATGCCAAGGGCTACAGTGATGACGAACTCAAGCGCATTGCCCAGTACTTTTCCCAACTCAAGTGAGGCCAGCATGACCCTGTCACGTCGAACCCTGATTCAGGCCGCCGGCGCGGCCGTGGTGGCCAGTCCCTTTGCCAGCCACGCCCAGAGCGGCCAGAGTGTCGTCATCATCGGCGGCGGTTTTGGCGGCGCCACCGCCGCCCGCTACCTCAAGCGCTTCAACCCCGCGCTCAAGGTTACGCTCATCGAGCCGAATGCCGACTTCATCATGTGCCCGATGAGCAACCGGGTCATCCATGGCGGCATGACGCTCAGGGACATTACCCGGCCTTATGACCGCTTTGTGACCAAGCATGATCTTCGTTGGATTCGTTCAACCGCTGACGAGATCGACCGGAAAAGCGCGAGGTGCGCGCGGGGAAGGACAAGGTCCCCTATGACCGGCTGATCGTCGCACCCGGCGTGGACTACAACTACGATGGCATTGCTGGCATGGGCAGTGCCCAGGCCCAGGCCCTGATACCGCACGCCTGGAAGGCTGGCGAGCAGACTCAGCGCCTGAAGGAACTGCTCTACACCATGCCGCAGGGCGGTGTCATCGCGATGCATATTCCGAAGGTGCCTTACCGCTGCCCGCCCGGTCCGTACGAGCGGGCCAGCCTGATTGCCTATTATCTTCAGGCACGCAACCAACGCCAAACGGGTGTCGACGCAACCGAGATCCAGGCCAAGAAAGGCCTGTTCGAGGCCGTCTGGAAAAACAAGTACGCGGCCTGCTCGAATATGTGCCCAACGCCGAGGTCGAAGGGGTGGATGCAGCCACGCGCACCATAGATCTGAAAGTGCAAGGCAAGCAGAAGGTGGACGTGCTCAACCTGATCCCGCCGCAGCGTGCCGGCGCCGTTGCGCGCCGCGCCGGCCTGGCCAATGTGGGCGACCGCTGGTGCGGTGTGGACTTCCTGAGCTACGAGTCCACGCGCCACAAAGGCATTCACGTGCTGGGCGATTCGATTGCCGGCGCGCCGGGCATGCCCAAATCGGGCCACATGGCGAACCAGGAAGCCAAGGTGTGCGCGGGGGCTATCGCTGCGCTGTCCGTGGGCCAGCCGGTGCCGGAAATGCCCATCATCGCCAACACCTGCTACAGCTTCATCTCGCAGTCGGAGGTGATCCACGTTGCGGCGGTGTACCGATACGACGCGGAGAAGAAAACCATGGTGGCCGCGCCCGGTGCGGGCGGCCTGTCCTCCGCACCTTCCGTCACCGAGGGTCTTTTCGCCATGTCCTGGGCGAACAACATCATGAACGACACACTGGGTTGAGACTGGCTCGGGGACCAGCAGCGCGGTATTCAGCGCGTCAGCGCCATGAAGAGTCTGGGAAGTTGTTCGGGCAGCCGCGTGATGTTGTCGATCACTGTGTACTGCCGCCCGAAAATGTCACTCACATAGGCATCCGCCGCGGCATCCAGGTTGATGCAGTAGGTGAATATTCCTTGAGTATCGAGTTCACGCACGGCCTGGTGCGCATCGTCAATCAGCAGGCGTTCATCCTGTGCGTCAATGTCCGACGGTTGGCCGTCGGTCAGCACCAGCAGCAGCTTTTTGTCGGCCCGCTGCGTGCCCAGCGTGCGCGCCGCGTGGCGCATCGCCGCGCCCATGCGGGTGCTGTAGCCGGCCTGCATCGCGGCCAGGCGGGCCTTGACTTCGTCACCCCAGCGTTCGCCAAAGCCCTTGATATGGAAGTAGCGCACGTCATGGCGGGTGTTGGAGTGAAATCCGGCAATGGCAAACGGGTCGCCCAGTTGCTCGATCGCCCAGGCCAGCAGCGACACCGCCTCCTGGCTGAGTTGCAGCACGGTCTGCTCCGAGCCGCGCGCTTTCTCGTTCAGGGATTCGGACAGATCCAGCAGCAAGGTCACGGCAATGCTGCGGCCGTCGGTGGTGTGGCTCATGTTGATGCGCGCATCGGGCTGGCTGCCGGCCCGCAGGTCGATCAGCGAACGAATCGCGACGTCCAGATCCAGCTCGCTGCCGTCTTCCTGGTAGCGCACGCGCACCTTGTCCTGCGGCTTGAGCAAGTCCAGCAGGCGTTTCAGGCGCTTGGCCAGCGCGCCATGCTTGGCCAGCAGCGCATCGATGTCAGCCGGGTTGGCGCTGGGGTGCAGCCGCTCGTACAGGCTCACCCAGTCAGGCCGGAACGTCTGGCTGGCGTAGTCCCATTCGGGGTAGTGGCGCGGCGGCAGGCTTTGGATTTCCTGCGTCGGCGGGGTCTGGTCGGGGTTGTCGAAGCTGTCTTCGTCGTCACTGAGCTCATGAAAACGCCACAAGTGGCGGTTGTCGTCGCGGTAATCGACCGCTGTGTCCTGGAACCAGGTGTCGGGTAACTGGTCACTTTGCACGCGGGTTTTTCCCAGGTAGCTCAGGGCCAGACCAGCCATCTCTGTGGTGTTGGACTCGCCTTGTGCCAGCAGCGCGTGAAAGCGTTGTACCCAGTCGGCCAGTTGCGGGCTCTCAAAGCGTCTGGGCGGGTCCAGCAGCGCGCGTGACAGCATGGCCAGCCGGTGCCGTAGGCAGGAGTGGGTGGCCGGGTTGCACGCGCCATCGACTGGCGTGGGGTGCAGGGCCGAGAAAATCCGCCGCATGCCGGGGTACTCACGCAGCGTCAGCGCGTCCATGCGCGCATCTTCAAAACACTCGATGGCCAGGCGCTGTGCCGGGCTGAAGTTGTCGGCAAAGATCGGCGTGCTCCAGCGCCGGTGTGCCGCCATGTGCGCCAGCGCGGCGCGGTAGCGGTCTATGCCCTTGATGCCCGCACGCTCGTCATACACGTCGGGCAGACGCATGCCGAAAGCGTCAAAGTAGGGCATGGGGTGACGCTGCACATCGAAGGTGGTGGAGTAAGGCACCAGCACCTCGCTGCACTGCCACAGCGCCTGCAGATACAGGTCCAGCG
Source organism: uncultured beta proteobacterium (assembly GCA_963726365.1). Lineage (GTDB taxonomy): Bacteria > Pseudomonadota > Gammaproteobacteria > Burkholderiales > Burkholderiaceae_C > JAABQG01. The sequence continues at coordinate 244,678 of CAVSCI010000021.1, forward strand.
TGCGGGTGTGGTCCATCAACAGGGTGCCGTGACGCTCGCGTTGCAGCACAGCGCGGCTGTCGGCTGATGCCAGATTGAAAAAATCGCGCTGTTGCTCGGGGTGGTGGCTGTAGTTGCGGATTCCGTAGTTCACCCAGTTGCTCAAACCCTGCAGGCTGAGCAGCGCGCAGCAGCGGCGCTTTCTCGAAGAATACTGCCAGGCTCGGGCTGGCATAGGTTTTGTAGATGCCGTGAATTGAGCCGCTGGTGCGCTCCAGCAGCAGCAGGCACAAGTCCATGTAGTGCTGCAGCTGTGTCGGGGTGGGCAGGCGGCGTGCCACGGCGGCCAGCGTCTGCAAAAACGGCGCGATGGCTTTGCCGTTGGGGGACTTGTTGATGAGCCGCACCGTGGTCATAACGGCATTCAGGGCGTCTTCACCCACGGTGTTGGCGATGGGTGGCCATTCCTGCAAGAAGATCAGCGCGGGCTCCACGCCCCGGCCCATCTTGCCCAGAAAGCGCGCCTGGGTCAGGTAGTCATCCAGGCCTTCGGCACTGAGTTTGGCATGTGCATCGGCCATGCAGGCCGCAAACACATCGTCAATCTGGGCAAAATTGCAGTCGAGTTGCCTGCGCCAGGCCTGCAAGCGTTCTGCGCCCAGGGTGCAGGGCTGGTGATGTCAGCCACGGCACTCATGGTGCTCAGCCGAAAACAGCGTCAATAGCGTGGTCGAGCGTGGCGCGGATGTCAGCGTCGTCGGTGATCGGGCGCACCAGTGCCATGCGGCAGGCATCCAGCGGAGCAACCTCGGCCTTGATCAGCGTGGCAGCGTACACCAGCAGGCGGGTGGAGATGCCTTCGTCCAGCCCGTGGCCCTTGAGGGCGCGCGCAGTAGCGCCAATTTTGACCAGCGCGCTCGCATCGGCCATGTTGACGCCGGTCTCGGTGGCGATGATGGAGGCTTCGAGTTCTGGCGCAGGGTAGTCAAAGTCAAAGCCGACAAAGCGCTGTTTGGTGCTTTGCTTCAGGTCTTTCATCAGGCTCTGGTAGCCGGGGTTGTAGGAGATGACCAGCTGAAAATCCGGGTGCGCCTGGATGAGTTCGCCTTTTTTGTCCAGCGGCAGCTGGCGGCGGTGGTCGGTGAGCGGGTGGATGACCACGGTGGTGTCTTGCCGCGCTTCGACGATTTCATCCAGGTAACAAATGGCGCCAATGCGGGCCGCGGTGGCCAGCGGGCCGTCAAGCCAGCGCGTGCCGTTGGCTTCCAGCAGGTAGCGGCCTACCAGGTCGGCGCGGTCATGTCTTCGTTACAGGCCACGGTGATCAGCGGCTTGCCCAGTTTCCAGGCCATGTATTCAATAAACCGCGATTTGCCGCAGCCGGTGGGTCCTTTGACCATCACCGGCAGGCGCGCGTTGTAGGCAGCTTCGTAGAGTGCCACTTCGTTGCTCTGCGGCTGGTAGAACGGCTCGTCGTGCGATCGTCGGTAGTCGAGTGCGTCATTGCGGCTTCTTACTTGTGCACGCCCAGCTTTTCGCGCCAGCCCGGGAACAGCTTGTCGGCATCGTCCGGGAACGACTCGAACGCGCGGGCAAATTCCTTGTGCTCCTTGGCGAACTCGATCGGGTCGGCGCCGGCCTTCCAGCACTCATACGACTGGCGCAGCGAGATGGCGCCGGCTGCCGGGCTGTCGATGTGGCCGTAGGAGCCGCCGCCGGCGGTGTTGATCACGTTGCCGTGGCCCAGGTTCTCGAAGAAGCCGGGCAGGCGCAGCGCGTTCATGCCGCCGGAGATGATCGGGGTGGTGGGCTTCATGCCGTACCACTCCTGGAAGTAGACCGGGCCGTGGCACTCGTCGCGCTCGATCATGTAGGCGATGATGCGGTCGTCGCTTTCGCCTTCCATCTTGCCGTAGCCCATGGTGCCGACGTGGATGCCGGAGGCGCCTTGCAGACGGGACATCTTGGCCAGCACGAAGGCGGTGTAGCCGCGCTTGGCGCTGGGCGAGGTGACCACGCCGTGGCCGGCGCGGTGGTAGTGCAGGTACTGGTTCGGGGTACTGGCGACGCGCGGTGGTGACCATGCCGGGGCCGCCGACATAGCCGTCCACCAGGAAGGCCACCTTGTCGGCGTCCGGGCCGAAGGTTTCCAGGATGAAGTCGCGCGCGGGCCACATCTCGTAGTGGTCGTCGGCGGTGATGTTGACCGAGAACAGTTTGGCCTGGCCGGTTTCGTCCTGGGCGCGCTTCATCGCGTCATAGACCAGCGGAATCACCTTCTTGATCGGGCAGAACACCTGGTTGCCCTGCGGCTCGTCGTTCTTGATGAAGTCGCCGCCCAGCCAGAACTGGTAGGCCGCCTTGGCGAACGGCTCGGGGCGCAGGCCCAGCTTGGGCTTGATGATGGTGCCGGCAATGTAGCCGCCGTCCTTGACCGGGCGACCCAGAATGCGCCACAGGTCGGAGATGTCCTTGGCCGGGCCGTCGAACAGCTGGATGGCGCGCCGGGGCACGTAGAAGTCGTGCATCTTGGCGTGCTCGATGTCGCCCATGCCCTGGTTGTTGCCGATGGCCAGCGTCAGGAACGACACCATCATCATGCGGCCGTCGGTGATGTTGCGGTCGAACAGGTCGATCGGGTAGGCGATGCGCATGTCCTCGCGTGGCTTCGTCGATGTAGTACACCAGCGCGTCCACGCCGCGGGTGAAGTCGTCGGTGGTGCACACTTCTACGTTGGTGCCGGTGGAAGATTCGGCGGCGAAGTGCGCCGCGGCTTCCAGGTAACCATAGCCTGCGTCGGGTTCCATCTTGTAGGCCACCAGGATGTGCCTGCCGCCCGTGATCAGGTCTTCTTCCTTCAGGCTCAGGTCGGCGTAGCGGTTCGATTGGTCCATTTGAAATCTCCGGTTGGGTCTGACGATGGACCGGACTATAGGCAGGCTTATTCATAATGAAAATTCAAATAAACTTTGCATCCAATCATTTTTTTATGATGATTTGAAGCTGGGCACAATCGGTGCTTCTGTCGCGTCACTCCCACCCCCGTACAAGGAATTCCGTCATGCCGCTCGTCGTTTTCAACCAGAAGGGTGGGGTGGGCAAATCCACCATCACCTGCAACCTGGCCGCCATCAGCGCCAGCCAGGGGCTGCGCACCCTGGTCATCGACCTGGACCAGCAGGGCAATTCCAGCAGCTACCTGATGGGCGACAGCGCCACCGAGGACCAGCCCAGCGTGGCGGGCTTCTTCGAGAACACCCTGAGCTTCAGTCTGCGCAACGTGGTGCCCGGCGAATACATCGTGACCACCCCTTACGAGGGGCTGGACCTGATGCCGTCGAGCCCCGCGCTCGATGAGCTGCAGGGCAAGCTGGAGTCGCGCCACAAGCTCTACAAGCTGCGAGAAGCCCTGCAGAAGCTCGGCGAGACCTACGACCGCATCTACATCGACACCCCGCCGGCGCTGAACTTCTACACCCGCTCGGCCCTGATCGCCGCCAGCGGCTGCCTGATCCCGTTCGATTGCGACGAGTTTTCGCGCAAGGCGCTCTACACCCTGATGGACAACGTCGAGGAAATCCGCGCCGACCACAACCCCGACCTGACGGTGGAAGGCATCGTCGTCAACCAGTTCCAGCCCCGAGCCAACCTGCCCCAGCGCGTGGTGCAGGAACTGATCGACGAAGGCTTGCCGGTGCTGCAGCCCTACTTGCCCTCGTCAGTGCGGATCCGCGAATCGCACGAGCAAGCTTGCCGATGATCTTTATGGACCCGAACCACAAGCTGACCTTGGCGCTGGTGGAGTTGCACGAGGCGCTGGAGGCGGGGCGGGCGGGCTGAGAAGTCATTTTTCGATAGCTACCAAAGACCCTGCGACGCTGGGGAGAGGCGTTCTTGAGAATTTGTATTCTGGCGCGGGCAACGATGGTTCGGAATGCCGGGATTGCAGCGGGAGCAGTACGCCGGGGGGCCACGCGATGGCGCGCTGCCCGCCAGGGCGATATATCGACCGCTCAGAGTTTGCGTTCCGGCGAAAGCAGGCGCTCAATGTGGGCCATCCCCAAGATGCACTGGAGGCGGAGAGTCACAAGGAAAATACCGGCCAACTTCTGTCGACCCCTTGTGACTGCTGCACGCACCCGTGTTCAGCATTTACTTCCCAGGTCCGCCTCATGCAGGCTACGCCATGGACACTTCTCTAGAACGATGCAAAAACAGCCCCGCGCATTTCGCCGACCATCTTGACTGGCATCTCCGCCTGCGGTCTGCTCTCACAATGCATTCAGCTTCGCATCGGCGGTGGCGCTGGCCTCGTCCGGGTAAATGGTGACAAATGAGCGTGGTGTCGCCGGTGTAAATGAAAAAGGCGTTTAGGGCGCCTAGCGCCTTGATTCCAGGAATATATTTCTCTCTCGCCTCGGCTTCCATTGCCGCATCAAATGCGGCGCTAGAAGTCCATTGTGAAATTACACCATATGCCATTTGAATTTCCTCCAGTTGATGACAAAGAACTTTGCACAACAGGGGGGGACGAATCGGGTTGAACCGATCTGAAGCCAGATGCTGCCAATGCCACCCTAACAGACTTGGTCATCAGCATATCTTGTGGGACACCCGCGCACCTAGGCAATGCCACCTCGCCACCACTTGACAGAGCAGTTGGGCTGGTCGGCGAACCGCAAATGACCGAAATGGGTCGATTGGGATAGGTGTCGGAGTTGAGTCGAATACCCGCTCTCGGGCTTTACAAGTCATTGCGCAGCGAAGTCTGAGCGATCATTCCTGCCAGCGCCTCGAATCAGCCCCGGAAACACGGCCAGCGACCGGCTGACGGCCAGCATTTCTTCGTCGGGCGCGCGCCCGAACAGGCTTGGCGATTCTTTCTTCCGAGCAGACGGCGCCTTGCCACCATGGCGTCCATGGGGCTTTTGAAGCCCATTGGCCTCTGGGGGTTCGATCCGGACTCAGAACCGGGGCGAAGGCGGGGCGGGCGGGGCGAGAAGTCCTGCATTGATAGCAAATAGTGACCGCACGACGCTGGGATAGTGCCAAAAAAGCTTGAAATTGTTGGGTTTGAAGGTTCAGCAAGGATTTGGCGGTATGGAAAACGTTCGACCTTCTACACACCGGAAATGAACCGGACAGGGGCCGTCAGCGCAATCTCAGGATGCGGATGGAGCCGACCAGAACCACCATGCCGATCACGAATCCGATGATCCAGTCCGGCAACGGACTTCCGCTCCAGATGACGAGCACGCCGGCCAGAATCACCCCCAGGTTGGCCAGGACATCGTTCGCCGAAAAAATGTAGCTCGCGCGCATGTGAAGCCCTTGTCGCGATGGCCCGAGATCGGGTCAGGCACCCCACATTGGCCGCCAGCGCCAGCATCGAGATGGCGATCATGGTGGCTTCGTGCGGGGCACTGCCCCGAGGCTCCGTCGCCCCGTTTCGGTCAAGGCGCCGACGGCAAGCACCAGTTGCAGCAGCCCGGAGAGCCGTGCCGCCCGTAGCTTGTGCCCTGGGGCTCGCCCGACGGCGTAGAGCGCAACGCCGTACACGGCAGCGTCGGCCAGCATGTCCGCCGCATCGGCGATCAGTCCCGCGGAGTCCGCCCACCAGCTCGCGATTTTCTCGATGACAAACATGCCGCGTTGATCGGCAGCAAGAGCCAAGCACCGGGCTAGCCGCGTTGTCAGGACCGCCAAAGATGTAGTCTGCAATGGCGCGAAAGCCTGAGTTGCGCCCGAAGCCGCGGAACCAGTCGCTCGATGACCGCCGACGTCACCCGCGTGGCCGACGACAAAGGTTCGGCCACGAATTCGAATACCAGGAAGCGGTCGCACGTCGAGTCGCAGGCGGATCATCTGCTCCTCGGAAGGACAGTCCATGCCTGGAATGCGAAAACGGGAACGAAACCACGTTTCCTCGCCGCGCGCCTCGCTGTCTGGAGTCGATCCTGATGGGGTGGGCGCGGGCGTGGACTCACAACCACTGCTGCAGGAACAAGCGTTCTTGTCACTCATGTCGGAAGGCGTTCCAGGCAATCAATCAGCGGCCATCGCCGATATTCGCCGGGCAACAGTCCCATAGCCGGCACGATGAGGAGTTCGACGGGGGGTCTTCATCACCGCGGGCAAGGGCCTTGGGTCCAGCCATTGCCCGCGGCGGCCCGGGCGGTGTCCCGCGGATCGAGGGTGTTGCCGGTTGCATCCGGTGGGGCCTGGACGACGGCCGGTTTGAGCTGGTCCAGTGCCTGCCGGAATGCAGCGGGCCGGGTGACTTCAACGCGAGACAGCAGGTCGGCCTGCCCGTCCGGGGTTGGCGGAACGTCCAGCCACGGATCGTCAGAGAACACGGCCGCCAGGTCCGGCGCCACGAAGGCGGACCAGTGGCCGGTTTATTGCTGCAATGCCGGCACCATCGGGGCCAGCAGGGTTTCCATGGCGCCGATACATCAACGCCAGGCAGCATGGCCAGGCGGTCCAGAGCGATGTTCCCCAGATAGCGCTGGCGCAGTCCGTCGAGAAAAGCCTGGGCGTGCGCGACGGGCACCGGCTCAGACAGCGAGAACCAGAGCTGGTAGCCGTCGATGCCGTTGACCGCGATGGCCGGCGCGGGCAGTTTCAGATCCGCCTGCACCCCGCGCCACAGCGCCGACAGTGTTTTCCAGTCGGCGGGTCGGGCCAGCCCCAGCACCATCGCCCGCACCCGACCGTCGGCGCCGATCAGGCCGGATTCTCCGCAATCAATGGCCGGGCCGTCCGGGCTGTGCGGCAGGTAGAGACGTTGAAACTCCGCTTGCAGTCGGTTCATGGTTCGACTCTACCCGACGCGGGTCCGGTCGCTTGCCCTCGGCATCGGCGGATCAGTCAAGGGCGGCTGCAGTCCAGACCGGTCAAGCCGGCGCGAAGCGTCCCCGGAGGTAGGCGACGATGGCGCCCGAGTCATTCAGCCACCGGCTCTGGCCTGTTTCGTCGGTGATCCTCAGGCAAGGCACTTTGGTGACGCCGCTGCCCTGCATCAGATCGGCCCGGTTCTTCAGGTCTTTCTGGGCATCACGCCGCTCGATGGGCAGGGACAGGCGCCGCATCTCCTGGCGCACCTTGATGCAGAACGGGCAGGTGTTGAACTGGTAAAGCGCCAGGCTCTGGCATTGTTGGTCCACCGCCTGCTGCAGTTCAGGTGTGCGCACCAGCCCTGTGGGTCGGGTCAGGCGCTCGCGCAGCAACATGAAAGGGCCGAGCACGATGCGCAGGATCTTGAAGAAGCTTCGAACGATGAATTTCATGGGTTGATCACGGTAAGTTGGCCCATGGACCTGTCCATGGACCGGCGATTCAACCATATCGGACCCGGCCTCGCTTATGCCGGGTCGTCGCTCAAACGCTGTGTCACCACACTGCAGGCACCTCGATCGGTCTGGCATTGCCGGTGCGGAGGTATTAATACCATAGCGGATTATGTCGATCGGACGCCGGGAGAGGGCCCTTTTCGGCTAAAAATTCAGCTCCACGAGTCCATCAGCGCGCCGCCCTGTTCGATCAGGAACTCCTTGAAGGCCCGGGCGGCCGGGGACAGCTTCTTCTGGCTCAGGTGCGTCACGTACCAGTGGCCCATGACCGGCAGGCCCTCGATGTCCACCAGCGCGATATGGCCGCTGGCCAGCTCGTGGCGCACCGTGCGCAGCGACAGGAAGCTCATGCCCATGCCGGCCATCACGGCCTGCTTGATGGTTTCGTTGCTGGGCATTTCCATCACGACTTTCAGCGCAGTCTTGTTGTCGGCGAACAGCCGCTCCATGGCCGCTCGGGTGCCCGAGCCTTCCTCGCGCACCACGAAGCCGTGGTCCGCCAGCGCCGAAAACGGCAGCTTCTTGCGTCGCACCAGCGGATGGTCGGGCGCGGCGACGATGGCCAGCGGGTTGGTGGCAAACGGGGTGGCCACGCAATCCATGTCGGCTGGCGCGCGGCCCATCACCACCAGGTCAGCCTCGTTGCGCGCCAGCAGGCCGAGGATATTCTCGCGGTTGTCGATCTTGAGCTGGATGTCGATGTCCGGAAACTGCTTGCCAAAACGCACCAGCAGCATCGGGATGAAGTACTTGGAGGTGGTGACAACGGCCAGGTCGATGCGCCCGCGCTGCAGGCCCACATGCTCGGCCATCAGGGCTTCAAGGTCCTTGAACTGGCCCATGGCGGCGATCGCGTGGGTGCGGAAGGCCTCGCCGGCGTGGGTGAGCCGGATGTTGCGGCCCGAAGGCTCGATCAGCGGCAGGCCGAAGGCATCTTCGAGCTGGCGGATCTGCATGGAGACCGCTGGCTGGGTCACGAACAGCCGCTCGGCCGCCTTGGACACCGAGCCCTGGCGCGCCACTTCCAGGAAGGTCTGGATCTGTTTGAGGGAATAGGGTCGCATGGCCGGACTCCAGATCCATCAGATAAGTCTGATGAAAAATTCAATAAACGTGATTGGAGTTTATGAGTTCTCAGGGTTAAAGTAAATCCACCTTCACTGATATATACAGCCCATCGCCGTCCTGACCTGAAAGAAGCCCATGCACGCAACCGCCCTTCAAGCCCTGATTTTCGATGTCGATGGCACCCTGGCCGACACCGAAAGCGCGCACCGTGCGGCGTTCAACCACGCGTTTGCCGAACTGGGCATGGACTGGCACTGGGACGAGCCCTTGTACACCGAACTTCTCGGCATCTCCGGCGGCAAGGAGCGCATACAGCACTACTGGAGACTAGCGCACCCCGACATCAGGGCACTGGACGGCCAGGCTGTGCAGGACACCATCAACCGCATTCACGAACTCAAGACCGCCGCCTATGAAAAAGCGGTGCAGGACGGCGCGGTGGCCTTGCGCCCTGGCGTTCTCAAGCTGATCGAGGCCGCGTTTGCCGACGGCCTGCGCCTGGCGATCGCCACCACCACCTCGCCGGTCAACATCGGCGCGCTGTTGCGCACCGCCATCGGCCCCGACTGGCGGCAGTATTTCACCGTGGTCGAGGATGCGTCCACCGCGCCCTTCAAGAAGCCGCATCCGCAGGTCTACCTGCAGACCCTGCAGCGGCTGCAACTGCCTGCGCGGGCCTGCCTGGCCCTGGAGGACTCGGCCAACGGGCTGCAGGCCGCGCTGGCCGCCGGGCTGGCGACGATCATCACGCCCAACACTTTCACGGCCCACCACGACTTCAAGGGCGCGCTGCGCGTGCTGGATTCATTGCGCGATGTCAATGTGGCCCACCTGCATGCGTGGCATGCTGAAACGCGTTTGGCAAAAGCGTCCCTGCGCGCCTGATTCCATCCGGAGAACCCCATGACACCCAACACCGTGCGCATTGCCCCCTCGATCCTGTCTGCCGACTTTGCCCGTCTGGGCGAGGAAGTCCGCGCCATTGAGGCGGCTGGCGCCGCGCTGGTGCACTTTGACGTGATGGACAACCATTACGTGCCCAACCTCACCATCGGTCCGCTGGTGTGCGAGGCGATCCGTCCGCATGTGCAGATTCCGATCGACGTGCACCTGATGGTGGAGCCCGTGGATTCGCTGATCCCGCTGTTTGCCAAGGCCGGCGCCAACCTCATCACCTTTCACCCCGAGGCCAGCCGGCACGTGGATCGCACCCTGCAGTTGATTCGCGACCACGGTTGCAAGGCCGGCATCGTGCTGAACCCGGCGACACCACTGGACTGGATGGACCACGTCATGGAGCGGCTCGACATCGTCCTGCTGATGAGCGTGAACCCGGGTTTTGGCGGGCAGAAGTTCATCCCCTCCACGCTGCCCAAGCTGCGCGCGGCCCGGGCCCGCATCCAGGCCCATGTAGCGGCCGGTGGGCAGCCGATCTGGCTGGAGGTGGACGGTGGCGTCAAGACCGACAACATCGCCGACATCGTCGCGGCGGGCGCGGACACCTGTGTGGCCGGCAGCGCGGTGTTTGGCGCGCCCGACGCCGACGGTGGCTATCGCACCGTGATGCAGCAGCTGATCAAGGCCGCCCGCCCAAGCGCCGCGCCCGTGTCTTCGCTGCCCTGACTGCCCGAACCTGTCCAAGAGAAAATCACCATGACCACGCGCCGCCGTTTCACCCTCACCCAATACCTCATCGAACAGCGCCGCCGCTTTCCCGGCGCCAGCGGTGACTTCAATGCCCTGCTGCTGGACGTAGCCCTGGCCTGCAAGGCCATTGCCCGCTCGGTGGCTTTTGGCGAACTCAGCCAGCGTGCTGGGCCATGCCGAGCCCGAGGTGGCCACCAGCGTCAACGTGCAGGGCGAGGAGCAAAAGCGCCTGGACGTCATCAGCAACGAATACTTCACCCAGATGACGGAGTGGGGCGGCCACCTCGCGGGCATGGCCTCCGAAGAGATGGACCACCCCTACCAGATTCCCGAAGCCCAGCAGCGCGGCAAGTACCTGCTGGTGTTCGACCCGCTCGACGGCTCCAGCAACATCGACGTGAACGTGACCGTGGGCAGCATTTTCAGCATCCTGCGCGCGCCGCAGGACGTGATCGACAGCGGGCGCGACGTGGTCGAGGCCGACTTCTTCCAGCCCGGGACGCAGCAGATGGCCGCGGGCTACGCGCTTTACGGGCCCACCACGATGCTGGTGCTGTCGGTGGGCAACGGGGCTGCGGGTTTCACGCTGGACCCGAACCTGGGTCAGTTCATGCTGACCCACCCGAACCTGCAGATCCCGGCCGACACGCAGGAATTCGCCATCAACGCGTCCAACAGCCGCTTCTGGGAGCCGCCGGTGAAACGCTACGTGGACGAGTGCCTGGCCGGCAAGACCGGCCCGCGCGGCAAGGATTTCAACATGCGCTGGATTGCCAGCATGGTGGCCGAGGCGCACCGCATCCTGATGCGTGGCGGCGTCTTCATGTACCCGCGCGACACCAAGGACCCCAGCAAGCCCGGGCGCCTGCGCCTGCTGTACGAAGCCAACCCGATCGGCTTCATCATCGAGCAGGCCGGTGGCCGCGCCTCCACGGGCCGCCAGCCCGTGCTCGGTGTTCAGCCGACCACTTTGCACCAGCGCATCGGCCTTGTGTTTGGCTCGCGCAACGAGGTGGAGCGCATCGAGCGCTATCACACCGAGCCGATCCCGCGCGAAATCGAGAACCCGCTGTTTGCCCCGCGCAGCCTGTTCCGCGACTGATAAATCCTGAAACCATAGCGAACAATGACCATTCGACGCTGGGTAATGCCTTAAAAGATTCGAAAACCACTGCTCCGAGGGCTCCACCATGTCAGAACGCCATCCCATCATTGCGATCACCGGTTCTTCGGGCGCGGGCACCACCTCGGTGACGCGCACCTTCGAGAACATCTTCCGCCGCGAGAGCGTGAATGCCGCCATCATCGAAGGCGACAGCTTCCACCGCTTCGACCGCAAGGAAATGAAGCTCAGGGCGGCCGAGGCCGAGGCAGCCGGCAACAACAACTTCAGCCATTTCGGGGCCGAGAACAACCTGTTCCCCGAACTGGAGACGCTGTTCCGCGACTATGCCAACACCGGCACCGGCAAGCGCCGCAAATACCTGCACGACTCGGAGGAAGCCGCGCCCTACAAGCAGGACCCGGGCACCTTCACACCCTGGGAAGACGTGCCCGCCGGCACTGACCTGCTGTTCTACGAAGGCTTGCACGGCGCCGTGGTCACGCCCGAGGTCAACATCGCACAGCACCCGGACCTGCTGATCGGCGTGGTGCCTGTGATCAACCTGGAATGGATCCAGAAGCTCTACCGCGACAAGAAGCAGCGCGGCTACAGCACCGAGGCGGTGACCGACACCATCCTGCGCCGCATGCCGGACTACGTGAACTACATCTGCCCGCAGTTCATGCACACGCACGTGAACTTCCAGCGCGTGCCGATGGTGGACACCTCCAACCCCTTCATCGCCCGCGACATTCCGAGCGCCGACGAGAGCATGGTGGTGATCCGCTTTGCCAACCCCAAGGGCATCGACTTCCAGTACCTGCGCAACATGATCAACGATTCGTTCATGTCCCGCGCCAACACCATCGTGGTGCCTGGCGGCAAGATGGAGCTGGCGATGCAGCTGATCTTCACGCCCTTTGTCTGGCGGATGATGGAACGGCGCAAGCGGGCATTGGCGGGGTGATGGCACACCCCCGTCCAGGCTCACAGTGTGAGACTTTGCGGGACAGACCAAGAGTTACATGCAGTGAACTTTGTTCTGTCCTCAACTGACTAGAAATTGCGGGAAAGACCATGAACACACCCACCCCAGAATTCGCCCGCCAGATGGCCAACGCCATCCGCATGCTCGCCGTCGACGCCGTCGAAAAGGCCAAGTCCGGCCACCCCGGCGCGCCCATGGGCATGGCCGACATCGCCGAAGTGCTGTGGAACCGCCACCTCAGGCACAACCCGGCCAACCCGCACTGGCCGGACCGCGATCGCTTCGTGTTGAGCAACGGCCACGGCTCGATGCTGATCTACGCGTTGCTGCACCTCACCGGCTACGACCTGCCCATGGACGAGCTGAAGAAATTCCGCCAGCTCCACAGCAAGACCGCCGGCCATCCCGAGTTCGGCATCACCCCCGGCGTGGAAACCACCACCGGCCCGCTCGGCCAGGGCATCAGCAACGCGGTCGGCATGGCGCTGGCCGAGAAGCTGCTGGCGGCCGAGTTCAACCGCGAGGAAGACGGCACCAGCTACGACATCGTCGACCACTTCACCTACGCCTTCCTGGGCGACGGCTGCATGATGGAAGGCATCAGCCATGAGGCCTGTTCGCTGGCCGGCACGCTGCGCCTGTCCAAGCTGATTGCGTTCTACGACGACAACGGCATCTCGATTGACGGCCATGTGGAAGGCTGGTTCACCGACGACACGCCGGCCCGCTTTGCCGCCTATGGCTGGAACGTGATTCCCGATGTCGATGGCCACAATCCCGCGGCGCTCGACGCAGCGGTTCACAGCGCCCGCGCACAGGCCAGCCATGTCGCCGGCAAGCCCACGCTGATCTGCTGCAAGACGGTGATTGGCATGGGCTCGCCCAACAAGGCCGGCACGCACGACGTGCATGGGGCTGCGCTGGGGGCCGCAGAGGTGGCCGCCACGCGTGAGGCGCTGGGCTGGACGGCGGCGCCTTTCGAGATTCCGCAGGATATTGCGGCGGCCTGGAATGCCGTGGCGCGCGGCGTCGCGACCGAACGGGCCTGGCGTGAGAAATTCGAGGCGTATCGCTCACGGTTCCCGCTGGAGGCGGCAGAATTCGAGCGCCGCATGGCGGGCGATCTGGGTGAGAACTACGCCAACGGACTGGATGCGGCACTCGCCGCCATTGCCGCCAAACCAGAAGCGGTGGCCACCCGCAAGGCCAGCCAGAACGCGCTGGACCTGCTGGCGCCGCTGGTCCCCGAGTTCTTTGGCGGCAGCGCCGACCTGACCGGCTCCAACCTGACCAATTTCAAGGGCTGCGTGAAGGCCGGCCGCGACCACTGGGGCAATCACCTCAGCTACGGCGTGCGCGAATTCGGCATGGCCGCGATCATGAACGGCATCGCGCTGCACGGGGGCTACATCCCGTATGGCGGCACTTTCCTGACCTTCAGCGACTACAGCCGCAATGCCATCCGCATGGCCGCGCTGATGAAGCTGCGCGTGATCCACGTCTTCACACACGACTCCATCGGCCTGGGCGAGGATGGCCCCACGCACCAGTCGGTCGAGCACGTGCCTTCTTTGCGCATCATTCCCGGGCTGGACGTCTGGCGCCCGGCAGATGGCCTGGAGACCGCCGTGGCCTGGGCCTGCGCGGTGGAGCGCCGGGACGGGCCCAGCGCGCTGGCGCTGTCGCGCCAGAACCTGCCGCGCCTGACCGATATGGCGATGGTGGACAGTATCCGCAAGGGCGGCTACGTGCTGGCCGAGACGCCCAACCCGCAGGCGGTGATCGTGGCCACGGGCTCCGAGACTTCGCTGGCGATGGTCGCGCACCAGGCTCTGAGCGCCATCGGCATCTCGACCCGCGTGGTGTCCATGCCCAGCACCAATGTGTTCGACCGCCAGAGCGAGGCCTACCAGGAAAAGATCCTGCCGCTGGCCCTGCCGACCGTGGCGGTGGAAGCCGCGCACCCCGACTTCTGGCGCAAGTACGTGGGCCGCACCGGCGTGGTGGTGGGTATCGCCAGTTTCGGCGAGTCGGCCCCGGCCGGCGACCTGTACAAGCACTTCGGCATCACACCGGAGCGGGTGGTGGAGGCGGTGCGCACGCTGGTGCACCGCGCGGCGCATCGGGGCGAGCAACCCTTGCCTGAGCACATCGTGCCGGGCACCCACTGAATCGCTTCACCGGGTCGTGACCATGTCCAGAGCCTTTGACCTGATGCTGTTTGACCTCGACGGCACGCTGATCGAAACCGCGCCAGAAATCTGCGATGCGGTCAACGACACGCTGCGCCAGTTTCACCTGCCCGAGGTTTCCCAGCAGCAGGTCAACGACTGGATCGGCCACGGCACCCGCACCCTGCTGATCCAGGCGCTCGCGTTTGCCGGTGACACCACGGTGGATACCGTGCGCCAGTCCGACAGCCTGGCGCTGATCGCCGCGGAGTTCGACAAGCACTACCTGCGCCGCTGTGGCACGCGCAGCCACCTCTACCCGCAGGTGCGCGAGGTACTGCAGGCCTTGCGCGCGCAGGGCGTGAAGCTGGCCGTGGTGACCAACAAGGAATCGCGCTACACCACCACGGTGCTCGATGCGCACCATTTGATGCCGGTTTTCGACCGTGTGGTCAGCGGCGATACGCTGGCCGCGAAGAAGCCGGACCCGGCCGGCATCCACAGCTGCCTGGCGCAGTTTCAGGTGGAACGCGACCGCACGTTGTTCGTCGGCGACTCGTCCATCGACGTGGCCACGGCGCGCAACGCCGGCGTGCCGGTTTGGGTGCTGCCCTATGGCTACAACATGGGCGAGCCGATCGAGGCCTGCGCGCCGGACCGGGTGATCGCCGACTTCACCGCTTTGCTGGCAACGCTGACATCGCTGTCGCCCGCCTGAATTCCTTCAACTCGCTTTTTTCGGAATACCTGTCATGACCCTCAAGATCGGCATCAACGGCTTCGGCCGCATCGGGCGCAACGTGCTGCGCTCGGCCCTGCAGAACTTCGCTGACATCGAAGTCGTGGCCATCAACGACCTGCTCGAGCCCGACTACCTGGCCTACATGCTGCAATACGACAGCGTGCACGGCCGCTTCAAGGGCACCGTCAGCGTGGACGGCAACACCCTCATCGTCAACGGCAAGAAGATCCGCCTGACGCAGGAAAAAGACCCCGCCAACCTGAAGTGGAACGAAGTCGGCGCCGACATCGTGATCGAATCCACCGGCATCTTCCTGGACAAGGCCGGCGGCGAGAAGCACCTGGCCGCCGGCGCGAAGAAAGTCATCTTCTCCGCACCCTCCAAGGACGACACCCCGATGTTCGTCTTCGGCGTGAACGACAGCACCTACGCCGGCCAGACCATCATCAGCAACGCCAGCTGCACCACCAACTGCCTGGCCCCCGCTGGCCAAGGTGCTGCACGACAAGTGGGGCATCAAGCGCGGCCTGATGACCACGGTGCACGCCGCCACCGCCACGCAGAAGACCGTGGACGGCCCCTCCAACAAGGACTGGCGCGGCGGCCGTGGCATCCTGGAAAACATCATTCCCTCCAGCACCGGTGCGGCCAAGGCGGTGGGCGTGGTCATTCCTTCGCTGAACAAGAAGCTCACCGGCATGGCCTTCCGGGTGCCCACCAGCGACGTGTCGGTGGTCGACCTGACCTGCGAACTCAACAGCGAAGCCACGCTGAAGGAGATCTGCGCCGAGATGAAGGCCCAGAGCCAGGGCGCGCTCAAGGGCGTGCTGGGCTACACCGAAGACAAGGTGGTGGCCACCGACTTCCGCGGCGAGACCTGCACCAGCGTGTTCGATGCTGACGCCAGCATTGCGCTGGACGGCACCTTCGTGAAGGTCGTGGCCTGGTACGACAACGAGTGGGGCTACTCCAACAAGTGCCTGGAGATGGTGCGCGTGGTCGGCACCACCGACGCACGCTGAACGGCGTAAGGTCCTCCGTCATGAAAGTCCTCCGTTTCTCCGACGTGCTGGCCAGCGGATTTGCGGCCGGCAGACGCGTCTTCATCCGTGCCGACCTCAACGTCCCGCAGGACGACAGCGGGCGCCATCACCGAAGACACCCGCATCCGCGCCAGCGTGCCCTGCATCCGCATGGCGCTGGACGCCGGCGCCGCCGTCATGGTGACCGCGCACCTGGGCCGCCCCACCGAGGGCGACTTCAAGCCCGAAGACTCCCTGGCCCCGGTGGCCAAGCGCCTGGGCGAACTGCTCGGGCGTGAAGTGCCGGTGATCGCCAACTGGGTGGACGGCGTGAGCGTGGCCCCCGGCCAACTCGTGCTGCTGGAGAACTGCCGCGTCAACAAGGGCGAGAAAAAGAACAACGAAGACCTGGCGAAGAAGATGGCCGCCCTGTGCGACATCTTTGTGAACGACGCCTTCGGCACCGCCCACCGCGCCGAAGGCACCACCTACGGCATCGCCCAGTTCGCGCCCATCGCCTGCGCCGGCCCGCTGCTGGCCGCCGAGATCGACGCCATCACCAAGGCCCTGGCACACCCGAAGCGCCCGCTGGTGGCCATCGTCGCCGGCTCCAAGGTCTCCACCAAGCTCACCATCCTCAAGAGCCTGTCGGCCAACGTCGACCAGCTCATCGTCGGCGGCGGCATCGCCAACACCTTCCTGCTGGCCGCCGGGCTGAAGATCGGCAAGAGCCTGGCCGAGCCCGACCTGGTGGACCAGGCCAAAGCCGTGATCGAAGCCATGAAAGCCCGCGGCGCCGAGGTGCCGATCCCCACCGACGTCGTGACCGCCAAGACCTTCAGTGCGGACGCGAAAGCCGAGATCAAGGCCGCCACCGACGTGGCCGACGACGACCTGATCCTGGACATCGGGCCTGACACCGCCAAAAAGCTCGCAGCCCAACTCAAGGCTGCCGGCACCATCGTGTGGAACGGGCCGGTGGGCGTGTTCGAGTTCGCCGCCTTCGAGAACGGCACCCGGGTGATTGCCCAGGCGATTGCCGAATCCGACGCTTTCTCCATCGCCGGCGGTGGCGACACCCTGGCGGCGATAGCCAAGTACGGCATCGAGAAGGACGTGGGCTACATCTCCACCGGTGGCGGGGCCTTCCTGGAGGTGCTCGAAGGCAAGACGCTGCCGGCGCTGGAGATCCTCACCCGGCGCGCGGCGGGCTGAAGCGCGGCTGTGCGTCTGGGGCAGCGCCTTGATGCATCAATAGTGATAGCAAGAGATGGCCTTTTTACGCTGGACTGATGCCAATTCGGTTCATATTTCCTGATTTTTTAACCTCTGGAGACAACTCATGGCCCTGATTTCCCTTCGCCAGGTACTGGACCACGCTGCCGAACACGGCTACGGCGTGCCAGCGTTCAATGTCAACAACCTGGAGCAGATCCTCGCCATCATGGAGGCGGCGCAGGAGACCGACAGCCCGGTGATCCTGCAGGCCTCCGCCGGTGCGCGCAAGTACGCGGGTGAAGCCTACCTGCGTCACATGATGCTGGCGGCCGTCGAGACCCATCCCGACATCCCCGTGGTGGTGCATCAGGACCACGGCACGTCGGCGGCGGTGTGCCAGCAGTCCATCCGCTCGGGCTTCACCAGCGTGATGATGGACGGCTCGCTCATGACCGACGGCAAGACGCCCGGCCAGCTACGAATACAACGTCGAGATCACGCGCCGCGTCTGCGAGATGTCGCACCCGGTCGGGGTGTCGGTCGAAGGCGAACTGGGCTGCCTGGGCTCGCTGGAAACCGGCGACGCCGGGGAAGAAGACGGCATCGGTGCCGAGGGCAAGCTCAGCCATGACCAGATGCTGACCGACCCGGTGCAGGCGAAGGACTTTGTCGAGAAGACCGGCGTGGACGCCCTGGCGATTGCCATCGGCACCAGCCACGGCGCGTACAAGTTCACACGCAAGCCCACGGGCGACATCCTGGCCATCGACCGCATCGCCGCCATCCACGCCCAGATTCCCAAAACCCACCTGGTGATGCATGGATCGAGCAGCGTGCCGCAGGAATGGCTGGCGATCATTCGCCAGTTCGGCGGCGACATCAAGGAAACCTATGGCGTGCCGGTGGAAGAAATCCAGCGCGGCATCCGCAGCGGCGTGCGCAAGATCAACATCGACACCGACATCCGCCTGGCGATGACCGGCGCCATGCGCCAGGTGTTTGCGCAACAACCGAGCGAATTCGATCCACGCAAGGCGCTGACGGCCGCGAAGAACGCGGCCCGCGGCATCGTCAAGGCACGGTTCGAGGCGTTTGGCTGCGCGGGCCAGGCATCCAAGATAAAGCCGGTGCCGCTGGAGGCCATGGCCAGGCGCTACGGCTGAGATCCAGCGGCGTTTCGATTGGCCGGGCGAGGGTTCAGCGTCGTGCGCTCGCGAGCACGGCTGAACCCATCTTGCGAAACTGCTCGGCCTTCTTCTCGTCGATGGAGAGGCGGATCAGCTTGTGGCACCGCTCCAGCGTCTGAACCAGGGCGTCGTGATGGTCGTCGGTGTCCTGCAGTCGCTGCACCACGGCGCCGGCATGGGCACCCAGCAGCTCCTGCGCGAGATCAAGCAAAGCCTTCCGGGGGGACGGGGCGGCCGGCGCTTGCATGGGCGCTGGACTTGCCGAAGCGGCAGGCAAGGCGGAAGCCGCCGTCGTAACCGAGCCGACGGCCTCGATAAAGCCGTTTTGTTCCAGCCAGGCCAGGTGCTCGTCACATTGAGGAATGAATGAACACTTCTGCACCAGCTCGGCGCAACGGGTTTTCCCGTCCACCAGAATCAGCACGGAGCGCAGCTTTTGCGGGACCGCCGCCGTGCGGTGCGCCAGCTCTTCCACGCCTTTTCGGGTCTTGCCAAAGATGACCGTGCCGTTCATGTGGGGTCAGCTGGTCAGCTCTTCAATGATGCGATAGATCAGGCGCACCGTGATCAGTACATAGATAGCGCCAAAGAAGAAGATCAGCGCCACGATCAGGTTGATGATGTTGGCCGGCAACAAGGTGAAAAATGGCGTGACGAAGTAGCCGACGGTGAACAGCGTGACCAGCACCGTCAGCAATCGCCACTGCTTGCCCACCACACCGCCCGGGATCTTTCCCCGCAGTGTGAACACCATGTACAGACACACCAGCATGACGGCAATCGCCGCAACGTTGATGACCGATATCAGATTGGCTCCCATGTCTTCTCCTTCGAATCAGTGTCAATGACAGCGCACGAAATCCCTCCCGCGCACAGGGCAACCCGGACCCGCCTGGTAGTCCATCGACACCTGGCAAGACCGGGCAAAGGATGCAGCATCATTCAGAGCTGCGTGAGCCGGACCAGCCTGATCCGGCCCTGGACCTGCCTTACCAGCGCCAGCCGAACTGCACGCCAATCGAGTTCTGCGACATGCGGATGGTCTCGGTGGCATTCAAGCCCGGAAACATGCCGTTGTAGAGCGACGGACCGGAGACGGAGTTCTCGGACGCGTACATGTAGGCGAAGGTCACTTCGGTGGTCGTCGAGAGGGTGTAGGTCGCACCGAGCGTGTAGTGGTTTGTCGTGACGCCGGGGGCAATGATGTTGAACGTCACATCGCGCGCCTGGATCGGGTTGTCCGTCCGGTTGTAGCCCGCGCGCAGGTTCCACTGCGGTGTCGCCTGCCATTGGGCGCCGATCTTCCAGACGTTCACGTTCGACCAGCCAAAGCCGGCGCCGTCAGAGCCACCCAGGCAGTTGGCCGGATTCCCCATCATGCAGCCACCGATGAGGGTGCTGGGGTTGGCAATCGATGTGACGCCGCCATAGTTGATGCGCTGGTAGTCCAGCGCCAGGGAAATTTCTGGCGTGGCCTTGATGGCGACCCCCAGGGTGTAGTTCTCGGGGATGTCAAAGGAGCCAGATCCGGCGAACAGGCCCGAGTACTTGTCGAACTTGCCCATCTTGATCTTGGGCGAGTAGGAGGCGCCGACCGTGAACTGGTCACTCAGCTTGCCCATATAGCCCAGGCGCACGCCGATGCCGGTGCTGCTGTCATAGCCGTTGTTGGTGACGTTGCCAGGCGCGGTGGAGAGTTGCGTGAAGGCCTGCAGCCCGTTGGCTTCGAAGCGCTGGTACACCAGCAGGGGCGACAGGCCAAAGGAGTTTTTCTCGTTCAGTTTGTAGGCGATGGTGGGCGCGACGATCAACTGCATCAGGTCAATGCCCAGCTTGCCTGAGCCGCACAGCACGTTGGCAGCCCCTTGACCGCAGTTGATCTCGCCACCTGCGTAGTCGGTGTTCATGCCGCCATTGCCGTAGACCGTGATGCCCGCGCCCCATTCGTTATTGAGCATGGTGGTGTAGGCCAATGCGGGGACCAGGAAAGTCTTGCTGCCGCTTTCGACGCTGGCGTCCAAAGGACCTGCGCCGGTGCGGCTCATGCCACGGTCCGGCATGAAGAGGGAGAGATCGCCCTCCACGCGGTTGCCGGAAAAAGCCGACGCGGCCGGGTTGTTGGAACCGGTATAGGCACTGTCCGTTGCCGCGACCGACGCGCCGCCCATGCCCTGGGCCTTCATGCCATAGCCAATCGGGAAGTAGCCGTCCGTGGCATACGCCGAACCGGCGGCCATCAAGGCGCAAAGAGGGGTCAGGACAAAGAGTTTTTTCGATGCTTTCATGGTCGTCTCCAAGAGTTGTAAGAAAGGTTGACGCGGGATTTTCACTGGGAAGGTGATCGGTGGAAGGGATTCATGCGCTGGGCGTTCGTGGGGCTTACCAGAAAGCGAGCAGACGGCCCTTGACAACTTTGGACTCGATGCGTTTGAGCGGGCTGTTGCCTTTTTTTATGCACGCTCCAGTATGTGCATTGAATTCCCATTGGTGTTTGGGGCAGATCAAGGTTTTTCCAGTCAGTGCCAGTTCCGGGATGTCGGTGCTCTGGTGCGGACAGCGGCTGTCAAACACCTGAAAGGCTTTCTTCTCGCGGTAGATGAACAGGCCGCGCCCTTCGCATTCCGTTCGCGTCACCTGTCCGTCCGGAATGTCCTTGCTGGCCATCACATCGCGCCACGCGCTGGGGCTGGTCAGCGCCTCGGGCTGGAAGCCGGGGATGTTCATGTCCAGAATGATGTCCACGGCCCAGATGATCTTGGCCAGCCCCAGGGCCGGGAACGCCATCAGCAGTGCGTCGACCACCTCCATGGGCGTGCAGCCTTCGCGCAGGGCCCGTCCGACGTATTGCCGGAAGCCGCGCTCGGTCTGTGCATGGACCTTGGTGATGACAGAAATCAGGTCCCTCGTCTTGGGTTCGAGATGCTTGCCGGCGTCCTTCAGAAAGGCGAAATAGTGACCCATGGCTTCGGGCCGGGCCTTGATCAGGTAGTTGAGAGCGTCACTCATGGAGAAGTTGTCCTTTGACTATTGAAAATTGAGGACCATGACGGGAATTTCGGCGAGCCCCATCACTTTTTGGGCAACACCGCCGAGCAGCGCACGCCCAATGCGGTTGTCGCCGCGGCTGCCCATGACGATCAGGTCAGCGTGGCAAGCCGCGCTGGCGGCAAGAATCTCCGTGAACGGCTTTCCGCTACGGACCTCCCCCTGCGCCGCGACGCCCGCCTGCCGGGCCTGGCCCAGCATTTCGGCGACAAACGCATCGGCTTGTGGGCGTTCTTCCTCGACGGCCACAACGCTCACCAGATGCAGGGGCAGGCCGCACTCGACGGCAACGGCGGTGGCTGTGGCGACGATGCGCCTCCCCTGCGCCGTAGGCTCCGCCGCTGCCAGCACGCGCTGGCTCCACATGTGCGCCTCGCGTGGGACGATCAGCACATGGCAGGGGGCATGGGTCACCACCTTGCTCACCATTTCGCCGACCAGCAGATTCGCCAGAAACCCGCGTTTGCCTCGGCGGCGGATGATGATCAGGTCGCTGCCCTGTTGCATCGCCTCCTGCACGATCTCCTGGTAAGGCTCTTCGCCCCGGCGCAGGCGCAGATCGATCGTCACACCCACACCGGCCGCCTGTTCGCGCAACCGCGCAATCTTGACGGCGGCTTCCTGTTCGGCCTTTGCGGCAATTTGCGGCGCCAGCGCCTCGTACTCGGGATTGCTCAGCAGCGGAACCACCGTGGCCAGCGGCAGCTGGCAGCGCTGGGCCAGCGCGAAAGCCATGGCCTCGGCACCGGTGTCGAATTCGCTGTGCTCGGTGGCCAGAAGCAGGCGGTTGAACAGGTGCGCCATGCTCAGTGTCCTCCGCTCAGAAGTCCGGATGCGGCCAGCACGAGGACGGTGGCGATCAAGGCACAGATCACGGCGTACACCGTGTCGCGCCGCTTCAGGTACAGCGGGATCAAGCCCAGCAGCGGCGGCAGCGAACAGCCGGCCAGCAGCGCAATACCGATCAGGTTCGACATGTCGCCCTTGTGTGCCAAATTCAGCCAGCCCCAGCCCGTAGGCGTGCCGGTACGTTCCAGGAAGGTGTTCACCGGCAGGTTCCAGACGCTGGGCAGCTGATCCAGCGGCACATGCGGTGTCAGGAGTCCGGACAGGTAGGCGGCAAAACTGAGCACCAGCGCCACCAGTCCGATGCGCGTGCCCCAGTCCAGCAGGAAGGCATAGCGAAAGGCCTCGTCCAGTTGTTGTCGTGCGTTGGTGGGCGTATTCATTGATCGTTCACTTTCAGACCCATAGCCCCAGACCCTTGAGCAGGGCGCGAATGCCTGCAAACAAGAGCAGCGTGATCACCATCTTGCGGATCACAGATCCTTTGAGGATATGCAGCAAGCGTGCGCCGATGCGGGCGCCCAGCATCATGCCAACCACCGAGGGCACAGCGATCATCGGCAGCACGGCGCCGCGGTTCAGGTACACCCATGCGGCTGACGAATCCACCAGCGACAGCACCAGCCCGGAGGTGCCCGCGGACACTTTCAAGCGGCGCGCCCATCAGCAGGTTCAAGGCAGGCACGTTGGCCCAGCCCGCGCCAATGCCGAACATGCCCGCCATGACACCGATCGCCAGGAAAAGTACAAGACCCAGGGGTGTGCGATGCACCTGCCAGTCGATGGCCCGCCCGGAGGCGCCATCGATGAAGACGCCATGAATCCCGAGCGCCGACGACAGGCGATCAGGCTGCGCCACCTGCGGGAATTCTGATTTCTTCGAGACCAGCATCAGCGTGACAATGCCCAGAACAATCAATCCCAGGGCGGTCTGGATCACTGACGCAGGCAAGGCCAGGCCCAGCATGGCCCCGGCGATCGAACTCATGCTGGCCACCAACGCCAGCGGCAAGGCCAGGCGCAGACTGGAGAGCCCTCCGCGCAGCAGTACGGGCCCGGCCGCCAGCGCGCTGGCGAGGGCCACGAGCAGGCCTGCACCCCGCACAAAGTCGAGGTGAAAGGGAAAGAAGCCGCCAATGATCGGCACGAACAAGGTGCCCCCCCCGATGCCCGCCGGTACCGCCACGATGCCGATCAGGAAGCAGGTGACGAACAGCGCCAGCGGCCAGAACCACCAGGGCAAAGCGCTTGAGGGCACCACGCTGTCACCGGCAAACGCGGGCATGGCGAGCAGCAGGAGCAGCAGCCACAGGCATTTCAAGGCCAGAGTCGGGCGCCAGGCCGTCATCGGAGATCGGTCAGGCAGTGGCATGGTCGGTGGTGAAGGCGTAGCGGGTTGGCATGGGCCAGGCTACATCGCCTTTCGAATCGTCATGGCGCCGCGAATCTGGCCGATGGCGTAGCCCACCCCCTTGTCGTCCGGATACAGGGTTCGAAGCTTCGCCGTGACCTCGGGCGTGAGCTTTTCCGCAGGGCCATGGCAGGCCAGGCAGACCTGCTGGACCGGCAAGGCCTTCATGTAGCGGTATTCCTTGCCATCGCCCTTGGCGACGATGTCGGATTTTTCCAGCGTGGCCGGGCTTTCGCCGGCCGCTGCGCGTCGGTCGAAGTCTTCCAGTGCCGCACGTTCCCAAGCGTCGGGGGTCGCCTTGGGGTTGCGGTTGCGCAGGCTCACGCGCCGGATGGCCCAGCCGCTCTGCTCGGACGCTGTCCGGGCCATTTGGGGCGCCTTTTCGGAGCAGGCCACGATGGCGGATTCAGGGCCGCCCTTGGCAATTTCCTCATTCAGCACCTGGAGCAGCCTGGGTGGAACACTGCTGGCGACTTGGCGCGCGTCGGTCAACCAGGGAGCATCGTCCGCGACGGCATTCAGGCTTGAAAGCAGGGCGACGCAGGCAAGGAGTTTTCGCATGGAGACACTCTCATCACGAAATGGTTTGGTAATACAGGTTCTGCGGGTGGTTGGCCTGGGCAAAAAAGAACCAGCGCTCTGCCAGGAGGCCGATGTATTGCAGTGCAAAGGCCGCAAAAATAAGCGCCGGCGACGAAGCTGAAACCCCCAGGGCCAGAAACAGCAACGGCACCGGAAACACCAGGATCAGAAAAACCCACTTGACAGAGCGCAGCATCGCAACGCTGCGCCCATGGAAGAACTCACGGGTATTGAAGGAGCCCCCCATGAAGCCCTGTGCTTTCTGCACGATGCGGGGGTGCTTGATGCCAATGGCGCTCTGCAGCGTGGACTTGGGCTTGAGCCGGGCGTTGCGCACAAGGGAGGCGCTGCGCGTGACCAGGCCGAGCAGCGTCAGCAGGATCGTGACCTGGGCGTAGGCCGGGACCAGGCCGGGCGCGCCCAGGGCGGCCAGCAGTGTGGCCAGGGTGGCTCCCGAGGCGCAACCCAGCAGCAGATAGTTCACCGGCGTCAGCGGGCTGGCCCATTCCTGCAG
Source organism: uncultured beta proteobacterium (assembly GCA_963726365.1). GTDB lineage: Bacteria > Pseudomonadota > Gammaproteobacteria > Burkholderiales > Burkholderiaceae_C > JAABQG01. The sequence continues at coordinate 269,556 of CAVSCI010000021.1, forward strand.
GAAGCGGATGCACGCGTAGATCATGCCGGTGCAGACAAACAGCGTCAGGCACAGCAGGGCGGTGATCGCTCCGATCCATCGCGTTGCGTCTGCGCCCAGCCAGTGCGCCACGCCGTAAGCGAAAACGCCCGCCATGAACGCCGGCAAGGCAATGCCTTCGCGCGCCAGCCAGGACGTGCGCCACATGGCCATGCCGCGCCAGGCGCGTTGCGGCTGGCCCAGGTGAAACAATGACGCCACAAGGCCGCCGGCGGTCAGCAGCAGCGAGACCGCGCTGCCCATGCCCAGGAACTGGTGCGCCTGCGGCGTCAGCGCCAGAGGGCCGAACCACAGTTCAGTGCCAAACAGCACCAGAAAAAGGCCTTGTCCCGCGCCAATGAGGGTGGTGAGAAAAATCGCTGAAAAGGGAGGATGCATGCCGCGGTCCTAGGTGGCGAAGTCTTCCCGGCCGGGGGCGCGATGGCCGGCTTCGGGCTGTTTGCCGTCGATCTTCAGGGGGTTGTCCACCCGCTCCAGGTCTTCGGGGTGAATGCGGATTTCTGTCTTGCGCCGCGGCAGGTAGTGATTGGCCGGGCGGGTGCCCCATTCGGGCATGAGCTGGTAGCCCCCCCGCTCGGCAATGGCCTTGGAGACCACCGATTCCGGGTCGTGCACGTCACCGAAAAGACGGGCGTTCGACGGGCAGGCCAGAACACAGGCGGGCTTGCGCTCGCGCTCGGGAAGCGCGGTATCCGTGACACGGTCGACACACAAGGTGCATTTGGTCATGACCTTGCGCTGCTCGTCAAACTCGCGCGCGCCGTAGGGACAGGCCCATGTGCAGTACTTGCAGCCGATGCACTTGTCGTAGTCCACCAGCACAATGCCGTCCTCGGCACGCTTGTAGCTGGCCCCGGTGGGGCAGACCGGCACGCAGGGCGGATCTTCGCAATGCAGGCAGGATTTGGGGAAGTGCACCGTCTGGGTGTTGGGGTACTCCCCCACTTCGAAGGTCTGCACGCGGTTGAAGAAGGTGCCGTTCGGCTCCGCGCCATAGGGGTTGAGATCCACCAGCGAGCCCGCAGTGCCCGAAGTGTTCCACTGCTTGCAGCTGGTCACACAGGCATGACAGCCCACGCAGACATTGAGGTCGATTACCAACGCGAGCTGTGTCATAGCGAGCGCTCCAAGGTCTCGATCGATGTCATTTGCGATCTCCCCGGCCGGCAAACCAGGCTTGCCAGCGTGGCAACACGGCCTGAACGCCCGGCGCTGCCGGTACCGCCTTGAACTGCGGCCAGGTTTGCTGCGGCTCGTCTTCCCCGGCCTTGTAGATGCGCACCCTTACGTCGTACCACGCTGCCTGGCCGGTGATGGGATCCGAGTTCGAAAGATGGGCGCCAGCGCCTGACGCCGGCAGTTCCTCGGAAATCAGGTGATTGAGCAGGAAGCCGCGCTGGGATTCGTTGGCGTCCGGCGTCAGGTTCCAAGCACCGGCGGACTTGCCGATGGCGTTCCAGGTCCAGACGGTGCCGGGCTCCACGGCTTCCGAATAGCGGCACATGCAACGCACCTTGCCCCACTGCGACTCCACCCACATCCATCCGCCATCGGCAATACCCTCATTGCTGGCGGTTTTGGGATTGACGAACAGGTAGTTGTGCGTGTGAATCTGGCGCAACCAGGCGTTTTGCGAATCCCAGGAGTGGTACATCGCCATCGGGCGCTGGGTGATGGCGTTGAGCGGATACCGGACGGTGTCGGTGGCCTGCTCTTCGAGCGGGACATAGTAGAACGGCAGGGGGTCGAAGTAGGTTTCTACGCGCTTGCGCAGCGGGTCCGGTGGTTGCTTGCCCGGTCGCTTGCCCTGGGCAGCACGACGGAAGCCCTGCAGGAATTCCGAGTAGATGTGGATGACGACGGGATCGTTGTCACGCCGTATGCCCACCTTTTGCGCCCATTCCATGTAGCCCCGATTCCAGTTGCGCATGTACTGGTGTTCCGGGGGCATTTCGTAGTGGAAGACGCAGTTGTTCTTTTCGTACATTTCCCACTGCTTGGGGTTCGGCTCGCCGCGCATCGATTTTTCCCCGCCTTTGCCCCGCCATCCGGCCAGAAAGCCGATGCCTGATCCCGGGGCGGTCTCGTAGTTGACGATGAAGTCGGTGTAGCCCTTGAACTTTCTTGTGCCGTCAGGCAGGGTGAAGGCCGGCAGTTTGAGGCGACCGGCCAGTTCCACCAGGACTTCCTGGAACGGCTTGCACTGGCCCTTCGGGGCAACCACCGGGATGCGCACGGAATCCACGGGCCCGTCGAACTCGGAAATCGGGCGGTCCAGCATCGACATGCAGTCGTGGCGCTCCAGATAGGTGGTGTCGGGCAGGATCAGGTCGGCAAACGCCGTCATCTCGGACTGGAACGCGTCGCAGACGACCAGGAACGGGATTTTGTACTCGCCGCTGTGCTCACCTTCCACATGCTTGTCGTTGAGCATCCTGCGCACTTCGGAGGTGTTCATGGTGGAGTTCCACGCCATGTTCGCCATGAAGATCAGCAGGGTGTCGATGCGGTAGGGGTCACCACGCCAGGCGTTGGTGATGACGTTGTGCATCAGGCCGTGAGCGGACAGCGGGTGCTCCCAGGAGAAGCCCTTGTCGATGCGCACCGGCTGCCCCTGATCATCGACAAAGAGATCGTCCGGACTCTCGGGCCAGCCCAGCGGGGCACCGTCGAGCGGCGTATCGGGTTTGACGGCCAGCGGCCCCTTGGGCGGACGGGCGTTGGGCGGCACTGCACGAGGGTATGGCGCCTTGTGCCTGAAGCCGCCCGGACGGTCAATGGTGCCCAGCAACGACATCAGGATGGACAGCGAGCGGATCGTCTGAAAGCCGTTGGAGTGCGCTGCCAGGCCGCGCATGGCGTGAAAGGCTACAGGGTTCCCGGTGACCGAATCGTGGCGCTTGCCCCAGCTGTCTGTCCAGGAGATGGGCAGCTCGATCTTCTGGTCACGTGCCGTGATGCCCATCTCATGGGCCAGGCGCCGGATGGTGGTCGCAGGAATACCGGTGAGGCCCTCAGCCCACTCTGGGGTATACGGTTTGACGCGATCCTCGAGCAGCTGGAACGCTGGCACGGCAGCGGTTCCATCGGGCAGCTTGAAGCGACCCAGCAAGGCCGGGTCAGCCCCGTCGGCATGGTCGGCGACGCCTTGCTCGGTGAGTCGGTCCCACCAACGAAAGTTGGCCGGGCGCAGAGGGTTCACGATGTCGCCCTCGGGATTGCGCAGGAACATGCCGAAGTCGTCACTGCCGGTATCCTGGTTCACCAACTGACCGGCGTTGGTGTAACGTGCCAGAAACTCGCGGTCATACAGGCCCAGCCGGATGAGTTCGTGGATCAAGGCCAGCAGGAGGGCGCCGTCGGTGCCGGGTTTGATGGGCACCCACTCATCGGCAATCGCCGAGTAGCCGGTGCGTACCGGGTTGATCGAGACAAATCGTCCGCCGTTGCGTTTGAATTTGCTGAGGGCCGCCTTCATCGGGTTGGAATGATGGTCTTCTGCGGTGCCGATCATCACAAACAGCTTGGCGCGTTCCAGGTCGGGGCCGCCAAATTCCCAGAACGAGCCGCCGATGGTGTAGATCATTCCGGCGGCCATGTTGACCGAGCAGAAGCCGCCGTGCGCCGCATAGTTGGGCGTGCCGAACTGACGGGCGAACAGCCCGGTCAAGGCCTGCATCTGGTCGCGCCCGGTAAACAAAGCGAACTTTTTCGGGTCGGTGGACCGGATCTTCCTGAGCCGCTCCTCGAGCATCGAGAAGGCCGCTTCCCATTCGATTTCTTCGAACTGTCCCTCGCCCCGATCACTGCCGGGTCTGCGCAGCAGCGGCTTGGTCAGCCGGGCCGGGGAGTACTGCTTCATGATGCCGGAGGAGCCCTTGGCGCAGATGACGCCCTGGTTCAGCGGGTGATCCGGATTGCCCTCGATGTAGCGAACTTCGCCGTTGCGCAAATGCACCCGGATGCCGCACCGGCAGGCGCACATGTAGCAGGTGGTGTTGCGTGTCTCGGTGATGGCCCCGGGCAGAGGCGCGGCGGTCGGATCATGAAGCGGTGTGACAGACATGCAATGGGCGCTTTTCTCGCTGACGGAACAACAAAAGGAAAGGGAAAAAGTCCGTGACAGGAATGCCAAGGCTTCAGTTGCGAAGTGACCCTATTAAAGACAAGGGGATGTCGTGCCGTCTATAGCCGCTGCGGGTAATCCGGGGTTACCCAAATGGGTAGCGCGGCTATTTCGGGCGGTAAAGTCAGGATTTCAGAAAATAGGGGCGCCGGACTGGCCGATTTTCGGCCTGCTTCGGGTTTTCACGATAAATCAGTGATGGGTAATAGATTAGCATGGCACGCTCGTTGCATGGACATGAAAAAGAACCCTTCTCACATTGCGCCCTCAAACCCCGCGACCCCGATGGACGCAGGGAATGTGGTGGCCGATTTGTCGGCGGAGTTGGCAGGCGGCAGCGATCTCGAGCAGTTGCTGGAACGATTTCTCGTTTCCATCATTGCCTTGGCAGGTGCCCAGGCCGGGGCAGTCCGCGTCCTCACCGATGACGGAAAGCACTTGCGTCTGGTGGGGCAACTCGGCCTGCCACCGAACGTTCTGATGAGCGAGCGCCTGGTGGAACGCAACTGCGGCATGTGTGGCATCGCCGTGAGCAAAGACGTTCTGGGCTGGGTCGACGATGTCCGCTCCTGTGCCCGCCATGGGTCGGACGCCTATTTTGGACTGCGGTGTCATCGCGTGCTCGCGATCTCGATGCCTCACGGCGACGAGGTGCTGGGGATCTACAACCTGTTTTTTGAATCCGACGCGACCATTCCTCCGCAGACCGAGGCCATACTGCGGTTGATCGGGCAATTGCTGGGCTTGACACTGCACAATGCCCGGATCGAGCGTGAGCGCTTGCGCCTGACGGTGATGAGAGAGCGTCAGGAAATGGTCAATGAAGTTCATGACGCCCTCGCGCAGACACTGGCCTACGTGAAAATGCGCCTTCCCCTGCTCAACGATGCGATGCTGGCGCACGACGACCCGCTTTCAATCAAGTATTTCTCGGACGTCAAGAAGGCCGTGGGTGAGGTGCATCACAACCTGCGCGAAGTCATGACCTATTTCCGAACGCGCATGGATCCGCTTGGACTGCTTCATGCGCTGCACGGCATCGGAGAGGGTTTTTTTGACCGTACCGGCATTGAACTGGAAATCCGGAATTCGGCGCAGAATCTGAACCTGACAGATGAGCAGGAGGTTCAGGTGTTTCACATCGTTCAGGAAGCGCTTGCCAATATCGCAAAACACTCCATGGCCCGCCGGGCCTTCGTGACAATTGACAAGAATTCCCAACGGTTGGAGTTCCTGATTGAAGACGACGGACTGGGAATGACCGAGCCATTCGTTTCGACGATTGTCACCGCCGCCACGGGGCTGGGAGCTTCAAGGCACTTTGGCCTGGAGATCATGCGGGGCCGCGCCCAGCGGCTGGGCGGCAGCATCGAGGTGGGGAGAAACGATGGCGGCGGCACCCGGGTGCGACTGGTAGTTCCGGTGAGATCCTTGCCTGTGGAGGTTCACGCATGAAGGAACGCACACGTGTGATGCTGGTCGATGACCATGCGTTGTGTCGCAGTGGCCTGACCGAATTGCTGGAACACCGCGGTGACATGACCGTCGTGATGGCCACCGGTGATCCGGCGCAGGTCGTACCGATGCTGCGCGAGCATCAACCGGACCTGATGGTTCTGGACTTGCGCCTGGCGACGACGGACGGTTTGAGTGTGCTTCGAATGATCCGTTCGGAAGGCTGCGAAACCCCGGTTGTCATTTTGACCATGAGTGACAGCGAGGACGATCTGGCGGCCGCCCTGCGCGCTGGTGTTCGTGGCTATCTTCTCAAGGATATGGAGCCGGAGGAGGTGATTGACGCCATTGGCAGGGCGGCACGCGGTGAGATGGTCGTGGCATCGGCCATGACTCTGAAACTCGCGCAGATCCTGCAGTCCGGACCCAAAGTGTCGGTCATGGGGGACCTTGTGGCATCGCTTACCGAGCGGGAACGCGAGGTACTGGACCATGTCGCGCGAGGGCAGAGCAACAAGGTCATTGCGCAGGCGCTGGACATCAGTCACAACACGGTCAAGCTGCACGTGCGACACATCATGGACAAGCTCAACTTGCGCTCGCGGGTCGAGGCGGCCGTCTTTGCTTACGAGTACCGCCATTCCCCCGACGGCACCAAGGCTGCCGATGCGTCGGCACACAAAGTTCGAAGCTGATCCGTTCTTGCAGTGGACTGATCAGGTCGTCGTTTCCTGGGTCGCTGGCGTGAACCACGCCAGTGAATCATGCAGCTTGACGACCTCGCCGATGATCGTGAGGCACGGCGACTTCAGGCCCGCCTTCACAACCGTTTCAGGAATGTCGGCAAGTGTCCCGGTCACGACTCTCTGTGTGGAGATGCTGCCATCCTGCACCACGGCGACGGGGAGGGTAGGTGGAGCGCCATGCTGTATCAGCTGGCGGCATATTTCCGGAAGTCCTCCCAGGCCCATGTAGATGACCACGGTCTGGCAGGGTCTGACCAGGCTGTGCCAGTCCAGATCGGCGGTGCCGTCTTTCAGGTGCCCTGTCACAAACAGGCAGCTCTGTGCGTAGTCGCGGTGTGTCAAGGGAATTCCGGCGTAGCTGGACACGCCGGATGCCGCCGTCACGCCGGGGACGACCTCAAAGGCAACACCTTGTGCGGCCAAGGCCTGCAATTCCTCGCCACCGCGTCCGAAGATAAACGGGTCGCCGCCTTTGAGGCGCACCACCTGCTTGCCTTCACTGGCCAGTTTGACCAGTAGTCCGTTGATCTGTTCCTGCCGCATGGTGTGCTCGTTTCGGCGCTTGCCAGCGTAGATCCGTTCTGCCGACGGGGTGACGAAATCCAGAACAGCGCTGGAAACCAGATGGTCATAGACAATCACGTCGGCCTGCTGTAGCAGCCGTACGGCGCGCAACGTCAACAGCTCAGGGTCACCTGGGCCGGCCCCGACCAGATAGACGCGCCCGGCAGACCCGGCCGCTGGTTTGATTTCGGCCATCAATGGGTGCGCCCCTTGCTGGCGCAGCCGCCCGTGGCGCAGGCACCGCTGCCGCAGGCGCCGCTTGGTGCCGGCTCGGGGTCGACCTCGTCCTCGAAATCCCGGGCATCGATGAAGATGAAATTGAATTCGCCCGGGTTCAACTCGACGTAGTCCAGCACGGTGTCCGCCAGCAGCACCTGCGACTCGCCGGCAATCACGACCGCGACTCCCTTCAGGTCGAGCTTCATGTCCTCTTCGGTAGGGTCGTCGAAGCCCATGCCGTATTGCTTCGAGCCGTCCGGATCAATCTTTGCTGCGATACGCAGGGCCATCTCCTGGGCCCCGCTGCTCGCTGCCGCTTGCTGGATCTGTTGCGCTGCACTGGTGGTCAATGTAAACATACGATGCTCCTGATCGGTTGAGGGCAGTGAGGTCTCACCTTGAATCGGTGAGTTTTGCCCCGGAATTTTCTAATGTTCGCCCTTGGTCTTCAAGAGTCCTGCCAGGCGGTTGCCTTGCTTCTGGGGGCCTCCGATGGGGAAAAGTTCATGAAGGTAGTGATTGTTGCCGTGCTTCGGCCCCCAGGCCTTGGCAAAGTGCCAGATCATCGCGCGCACTTGCGCCTGCACCCGGTGCTCATCGTAGTACGCGCGAAGGAAACGGATGACCTGCCAATGCTCATCGGTCAGTACCAAGCCTTCCGCTTGCGCCTCTGCCCGTGCGAAGTCCTCGGACCAGTCGTCCAGGTTTTTCAGGTAGCCCTCGACGTCGGTGGCAATGGGCTGGCCATTGACTTCGACAGTCCGCATGTTGGCCACGGTCTGCCGTTTCGAAGAAACAGTTCTTGAACGGACAAAGGTCACAAACCGGGCCGCCCAGTCCGATCCCGCTCCGCTGCGCAGATGGGCATAGGAGGCGAGCACGTTGTGGTGAACGATGCCGTCGCGCTCACCATCCACACCATGACCCCGGACAACTCTGTAGGCAAATTTCTGGTCCGGTGCGAGATTTTCAAGGCTGGAGTAGTGAAATTCGTGCCCGCGCAGCGGCTGCGAGTCAATGCCCGTACCGGGGGACCACGGCGCATCCGCAGTGGTCTGAAGTTCAACGTAGCCGCGGCCCACCGGCCGCTCGTGCATCACGACGTCCGCCGGCAGTGCGCCAGCCATCTGATAGACCTGTCCCTTCCACTGCAGGGTGCGGGCCAGGTACATCAGGCCGCCACACTCGGCATAGACAGGCAGGCCCGCATCGATGGCTGCACGGATGCCCTGACGCAGTGCCGCGTTGGCCTGCAGTTGCGCCATGAAAATTTCGGGGAAACCACCGCCGATGAACAAACCGTCCACTTCGGGCAGGCAGGTGTCGTGCAAGGTGTTGAACGGGATGATCTCGGCACCCGCTGCTTCCAGGGCGAGGAGATCGTCAGGGTAATAAAAACCAAACGCCGGGTCGCGTGCCAGGCCGATGCGAACCCGTGACTGCAACGCGGGCTTGACGACCTCCGCCTCTGCCGGTGGCTCACTGCGCGCTGGCGCCAGCAGGGGGGAATGGTTTTCGGCGAGCTTCAACACCTGTGGCAAATCGACTTGCGCGGCGACCATCTCTCCCATGGCGCGCACGCGCTGTTCGGCATCGTCAATTTCATGGTTTGGCATCAGGCCCAGGTGGCGTTCCGCGATGGCGAGCCTCGGGTCATGACCGATGGCTCCCAGTACCTTCACGTCGGTGTAGTGCTCGATCACGGCACGCAGCTTGGATTCGTGCCGCGCGCCTCCCAGTTGGTTCAGGATAACCCCGGCAATGAGGACACCTGTATCGAATGCCTGGTAGCCCAGGATGAGCGGCGCGATGCCGCGCGTCATGCCGCGCGCGTCGAGCACTAGCACGACCGGCAGGCCCAGCAGCTTTGCCAACGCGGCGTTGCTGTTGCTGCCGTCCAGTGCCAAACCGTCGTACAGGCCTTTGTTGCCTTCGACGATGCAGATGTCAGCTTGGGCGGCGTGATGCCTGAAGCAGCCGGTGATCTGCCCGGCCGTCATCAGGAACGGATCAAGGTTGAAGCAGTCGCGCCGGCTGGCCGCGCTCAGCCACATCGGGTCGATGTAGTCGGGTCCTTTCTTGAAGGGCTGCACGGCCATCCCCTGGGCCGTAAGCGCAGCGCACAAGCCGACCGTGACGGTGGTCTTTCCCGAGGATTTGTGCGCGGCCGAAACCAGAAAACCCGACATCTCGGCCTGAACTCAGGCCGCAGCAGCGGCGCGTTGCGTACTGTCCTTGTCGGCGCCGTCCAGACGTGCCGGCAGGAAACCCAGGAATTTCATCGCCAGCATGACGATCAGGCCCGCAATGGCGATGCCGCTGAAGCCCAGCAGCCACTCCGGCAGGGTGGGCGTGTAGGAGTTCACAACACCATCATAGAAACTGCTGCTCACCTGCCGGCCGGGGAAGATCACCAGCGGGAAGGCCTGGCCGCCGACGATGGTGACCCACATCTGGGCAAATCCGCCGCCCACAACCAGCGAGGTGGCCGCCACGATGCGGCCGCGCAACTCGCCAATGCGCGGGTGCATCAGCAGGATCATGGGAACGATTCCGCCGAGCACCACCTGACCCAGCCAGAACAGTGCGGTGTGCACGCCACCCTCGAGCAAGATGAAGCGCTCAAAATCATGGTGCTTGGTGAAATAAAGGTTGGTCAGGTGAAAGACCAGCACGAAATAAAGCCCCGCCGCGACGAAGATGACCTGCAGCCGTGCAAAACGCGCCAGAAGGCCGGCATCCAATGAGCGCTTGCTTCCGTTGAAGGCCAGCATGAGTACCAGCAGGAAGACGGCCAGGCCATAGCTGAGCGACAACGCGATGAACAGGGGGGCAAACAAGGCGGAATCAAACGCCTGCCGCGCGACCAGGAAGCCAAAAATCGAGCCCGTGCCGGTGGTAAGCGCCATGCGCCAGACAAAGGCGAAAAGACCCGCCATTGGTGTAAAACGTTGCGCGCTGCGCTCCATCATGGTCCACAGGTAAGCGATCACAAAACCCATGAATCCGGAGTACAGGAAGATGTTCAGGGCAAAGATCGACTTGAAATTGAAGTGCGTCATGGCCACGATCAGGCGGTCGGGCCGGCCCAAATCGAGCATCAGCACGGTCAGGCCGCCGAGCAGCAGCGCGATCGCCAGCAGTCCGGACAAGGGCGCCAGTGGCTTGAATTCGGTCTTGCCGAAAACCGAGGCCATCGAGGCCACGTTCAGTGCGCCCGAAGCCGCTACAACCAGAAACACGGCAAACACATGTGGCAAGCCCCAGACGATCTGGTTGTTCATGCCTGTAACGATATGGCCGTTGTGCTCGATGTACCAGACTGCCCCCATGCCGATTGCAGTGACCAGCGCCAGCGCTCCCAGCAACAGGTAGTAGCCACGACTCGTGCCGTCCAGTTCACGCAGGGTGATTTTCATGGGTCATGCCTTCCTGCATCAAATGCCGCTGTAACGCACGCCGGTGTTCAGATTGAGGTCTTCTCGAATCTGGCGTGAGGGATAACTGGCCAGGCGTCTGGAAATTTCGCTGTTCGGGTCGTTCAGATCGCCGAAAAGAATCGCGCCGTGGCCGGCGTCCGAGCAAGCGCTCACGCAGGCGGGCATCTCGCCTTTGTCCACCTTGTGGACGCAGAGCGTGCAGCCTTCCACCGTGCCCATGCCCCGGGGGACGTCGGCCTTCTGGTTGCTCAGCGGCTGATGGACGAACGAGCGTGCCTTGTACGGGCAGGCCATGACGCAGTACCGGCAGCCAATGCAGATGTGCTTGTCGACCAGCACGATGCCGTCGGCTCGCTTGAACGAGGCGCCTGTGGGGCAGACATCGACACAGGGTGGCTCGGCGCAGTGCTGGCACATCATGGGAAGGGACTGGGTCTTTCCCGTGCGAACCTCCTTGATTTCTATCTTGCGAATCCACTGGGAGTCCGTTGCTCGGGTTTCACCCGAAAGACCATTTTCCGTGTTGCAGGCGGTGACGCAGTCGGTGCAGCCACTGGCACATTTTCCACTGTCGATCAGCATGCCCCAGCGGACCTTGCTGCTGGCGCCCCGGCTTGGCGCGGTGTCCGCAGTTGCCGCCTGCGCGATCTCGATCAGGCGCACGCCGGGAGCGATCATGACGCCCGCAAGACCGGCTGCGGCGACGCTCAGGAAACCGCGCCGTCCCGACGTCGACTTTGGTGGCTGGATGGAGGGGGACTTGGTGTCCTGCGTCATGGCTTGACCTGTTGCTGCAGCGCCAGCCCTTGCACCTGCGGTGCAGCGGCGGTTTGAGAAGGCTTTTCCTGGGGTGACGGGGGATTGGCGGCTGTTGGTGCTGGCTTGCTGGAATGGCACTCAAAGCAGTCAATCCTGACCGCGGCGAAGGCATGGCAACTCTGACAGAAGTTGGTGCTTGCCGCTGCCACGCTGCCGGTAGCCTGGCTGGCATGGCAACCGATGCACGCCTTCAGGCTGTACTTCGCGCCTCGAATGCCGCCGTGCATGGTGTCGTCGCGCTGGTGCTTGAGCAGATCCATATGATTGCGTCGCATGAGGGCGGGATCTTGGACGCACTTGTCGCCACGGGCGCTCTCGATGATCGGGAGAGGCACTCGTCCCGCTGCGACCTGGGGCCCTGCCCCGCTGGCGCTGGCGGTAAGGGCGGTCGCCGTCAACAGGCCCATCGCGACAACCCGGCAAACCGACCTGAAGGAAAAGCCAGCGAAAGGGCGCATGAAGTCAGTCCCCCAGCCCCATCTGGATGTAGCCAGTGGGGCACACGTCCGCGCAGATGTGACAGCCGATGCACTTGCTGTAGTCGGTATCCACATAGCGTCCGATCGTCGACTTGGACTTCGGCACCTTGAACACCGCAACCTGCGGGCAATAGACCACACAGTTGTCGCACTCAAAGCACTGTCCGCAACTCATGCAGCGCTTGGCCTCGGCCACGGCCTGGGCTTCCAGCAATGGCTGCAGCCGCTCCTCGAAGTTGTTCAGCGCCTGCTCGGAGGTCAACGATACGATGCCTCGCCGGTTGCGCGGGACGAAGGGAAAATGGCCCAGGAACAGCTCCTTGTGCGAAATCACGTAGCGGTCCGAGCGGTTGTCGAAGTTGTGAATCGCCGCGGTGCTCTTGTCGGTTCCGCGGATCGGTTCATGCACTTCGCTGAAGGCCAGGCCTTTCTCGATCATCTTGCGCTTCAGATCAAAGGTGTGGACGTCAATCTTGGGGCGCTTCTCCAGCGCTTCGCTTTGCAGAAAGCGATCAATACCATCAGCGGCAATCGCTCCGTGTCCAATCGCCGTGGTCAAAAGATGCGGGCGCACCACGTCACCGCCGACAAAGAAGCCGGGCTGCCCCTGCACCTGGTAATTCTTGTCGCTGTTGATGGCGCCCTTGCCGTTGTTGAACTCGTCCAAGCCGGTGAAATCGACCGCCTGGCCAATGGCCGAGACGATCAGGTCGGCCGGGATGTCTTCTTCCGTGCCTTCGATGTTCTTGATATCAAGCCGTCCGCCGACGATTTTCGCTTCGCAGCGCACAATCCGCAGGGCAATCGCGCGACCGTCTTCGCTACGGATCACTGCGAGCGGCGCCATGCCGCCGCGAATGGTGATGCCTTCGGACAAGGCGTGTTCCACTTCGTGCCGGGTGGCCTGCATCTTGTCCACGTCAAAGATGGTGGTCAGCGTGACTTCCGCACCCTGGCGGACTGAAGCCTCGGCAACATCGTGCGCCACATGACCGGTAATGGCGTGTTCCGGGCGATCGGACTCATGGATCTTGTCGATGTGACCCAGACGGCGGGCCACGGTCGCTACGTCAATGGACGTGTCGCCACCGCCAACCACCACGACGCGCTTCCCCACATGACGCAAGCGACCGTCGTTGAAAGCCTTCAGGAAGGACGTTGCGGTGACGCAATTAGGAGCCTCAGCACCTTCCACGGGCAGTGCCCGACCGGCTTGCGCGCCCAGCCCCAGGAAAACGGCATCAAATTCAGCGCGGATCTGCGTCATGCTGATGTCGGTTCCGATGCGGCAGTTCAGGCGGGTCTTGATGCCGAGGTCCAGAATGCGCTGGATCTCGGCATCAAGGATGTCGCGTGGCGTGCGAAAGCCAGGGATGCCGTATCGCATCATGCCGCCAAGCTCCGCGCGCTCGTCAAAAAGGGTCACGTCATGGCCTTTGAGCGCGAGTTGGTACGCAGTGGACAGGCCGGCCGGTCCGCCACCGATCACGGCGACCGTCTTGCCGGTTTGCACCGTCGGCTTTGGAAACGCGAGCTGGTTCTTGATGGCGTAGTCACCGAGGAAATGTTCGACCGAGTTGATGCCAACAAAGTCTTCCACCTGGTTGCGGTTGCAGCCTGATTCGCATGGCGCTGGACAGACCCGGCCCATCACCGAGGGGAACGGGTTGGCTTCGGTCAGGCGGCGAAACGCGTACTCCTGCCAAGCCATACCGGTGGGAGGCTTCTCGATTCCGCGAACGATGTTGAGGTAGCCTCGGATGTCTTCCCCCGCAGGGCAGCTCCCCTGGCAGGGTGGCGTGCTTTGAATATAGGTCGGACACTTGTGCGAGTGCCCGGCATCAAAGATGTCCTTCTGGAATGAGCGCACCTTGTTGTCGCCGTCTTTGTAACGCCGAAAGTTGAGGGGTTTTGCGGTGACGTTTTCGATGGTGGTGGACATAACGGAGTCTCCTGATGTTTGAATACGCAGCGCTGGGATGGACTACTTGTCGCCGAGGCGGATGGCCTTGCTGACCAGCTGATGCACACCGCCGACCATGCTCATGTTGAAGCCGTAATACGGCAGCACTTTCGTGAACTGGGCCTTGCAGATGGCGCAAATGGTGGCCATGAAGTTGACGCCATGGTCGTCCACCACGTTCTTCAAGGCTTCCATCCGTGGCAAGGCGCCCTTGACCCGCAGCTCCATCAGGTCGTCGGTCAGCAGGCCGCCCCCACCGCCACAGCAAAAGGTGCCTTCATGGATAGTCTGCGGCGCCATGTCATGGAAATGGTTGGCGACCGAGGTGATGATCCTGCGGGGAATCACGAACTGCCCACCGGGCATGTTGCCCATTCGCGAGGCACGTGCCACGTTGCAGGAATCATGGAATGTGATGATCCGGTCGTCGTTGGCGTCTTTGTCGAAGCTGAGGGCGCCACGCTGGATCAGGTCATCGGTCACTTCGCAGATGTGCTGCGGTACCGGGTAGCGTGGATCGAGGTAGTCAAACGGGCCGATCAGTGTGTTCCAGAAGCTGTAGGCCACACGCCAGGCATGGCCGCATTCGCCGACGACGATACGTTTGACGCCCAGTTCCAACGCCGCTTCGCGCACCCGCATCGAGATATTGCGCATCTGCTCATAGTTGCCAATGAACATACCAAAATTGCCCGCCTCCGACGCATGCGAACTCAGCGTCCAGCTGATACCGGCGGCGTGGAACACTTTGGCGTAGCCGATCAGGCTTTCGACGTGGGGCTCGGAGAAAAAGTCCGCCGACGGTGTAATAAGCAGAACCTCGGCTCCCTTGACGTTGAGCGGGAACTTGATGTCCAGGCCGGTGTCGTCCTTGGTGTCTTCTTCAAGGCCTTCGAGTGTGTTCTCCAGCGCCGGACCGGGTATGCCCAGGTTGTTGCCGATACGGTGCACCTTGCCGATGATTTCGTTCGAGTACTTCTGACCCATTCCGACGGAGGCCATGATCTCGCGCGCGGCCATGGTGACCTCGGCGGTGTCAATGCCGTAGGGGCAGAAGACCGAGCACCGGCGGCATTCGGAGCACTGGTTGAAATAGCTGTACCACTCGTCCAGTACCTCGCGCGTCAGGTCAACCGCGCCCACCAGTCTGGGGAAATGCTTGCCGGCAAAGGTGAAGTAACGGCGGTAGACCTTGCGCATCAGATCCTGGCGTGCCACCGGCATGTTCTTCGGGTCGCCGGTGCCCAGGAAGTAGTGGCATTTGTCGGAGCAGGCGCCGCAGTGCACGCAAGCGTCCATGTAGACCTGGAGCGAGCGGTATTTGCCCAGCAGTTCACCCATCTTGGCAATGGCCTTGTCCTGCCAGTCATCCACCAGCTCGCCGGGAAAGCCGAGCGCCGTCTGAATCGGCGCACTCGCCACAAAGGGCTTGAGGTGCGACATGGCGCCGACCTGCACCAGGGGGATGACCGGATAGCTCTTGAGCTTGGGGGTATCAAACGCGGCTGTGGCCATGATAGGTGCGGTTGCTCAGGAACGCTTGTCCAGCGCGGCGGCCCAGGCCGAGACATGACGAACCTCGCGGGCGTTGTCAGCCTGGTTGCGGGTCGGGCTGAAAAACAGACCTGGTGCGTGGAGCAATTTGCTGATGGGGAAGACGATCATCAACCCGGCAACGAGTGCCAGATGAACCAGCAGGACCGGATCGGCGGGCACCGGCTGCCAGTCAAAGCGCATCAGGCCGAGCACGAAAACCTTCACGGCCACGATGTCGGTGTGTGCCACGAAACGCATCGCCATGCCGGTCAGCCCGATCGCAATCAGCAGCGCCAACATCAGGTGATCCGACGGTGTGGAGATGTAGCGCACGCGGTCAACCAGCCAGCGTCTTGCCCACAAACCTCCGAGGGCCGCAACCAGCGCAAAACCGGCATAGGTGCCGAACGGCTGGATCAGCACGACGGGCAGCCAGACAGGCTCTTGGAAATACCTCAGGTGGCGCAAAACCACCAGCAATAGTGCGAAATGGAACGTCCAGCCAAAGACCCAGGTCCATTTGCTGGACTTGAAGAGACTCTCAAAAAAAATCACCTCCCGGGCCATGCGCAAACCCACACCGCCGGTCGTTACTGGCGCCGGGGTCGTGGCAATCTTCAGCGGCGCCGGGGCCTTGGCATAGCTACGGATCTTCAGCACCAAGCCGATGGCGAACACGCCAGTGGCAAAGTAGAACAACACCGTATAGAAGATCGTCAGCAGCGTCATGGACAGGGCCGGCAGTCTAGGAGCGCATCACGAACCGCGGGGCGTCGGACTCAGATACAGCCGGTCGGCTTCGGCAGACCGGCGATCTTGCAGGCCTGTTTGGCCGGGCCGTAGGGGAACAGGTCGTAGAGGTATTTGCTGTTGCCTTTTTCCTCGCCGAACTGCTTGCCAATGGCCTTCGTCAGCACCCGTACGGCGGGTGCGATCTGGTACTCGTTGTAGTATTCACGCAGGAAGTTGATGACTTCCCAGTGGTTGTCGGTAAGCGGCACCTTTTCTTCTTCGGCCAAGTGTTCGGCTGCTTCTTTGGTCCAATCGGCCAAGTTGAGAAGGTAGCCCTCTTCGTCCGTTTCGTAGTTCTTGCCGTTGATTTCGAAGCTCATATTTTTCTCCAGATAAAAAAGTTGTAGCGGACAGTGGCGGTTTCACAACCACGAATGTGAGGTGCTGTATTCCACGGTCAGATCGACAAAACCAGCATAGTCGACCAGCGTCACGCCGTCGATCAGCTTGCCGGTCACTCCGCGGGCGTCCATGTCGGGCTGCAGCGCATAGACCTTGAGGCTGGCGCAGGCTTGGCGAACACGGGCTTCAGCAGCGCTGCCAACGGTGGCGGCATAGATGCCATCCTCGATGAGAAGCAATGCATGGCCGGGTTGCGCCATGCGCAGGCACGAGTCCAGGGTCGTGGTCTGGAAGGGTGATTTATTGACAATGTGCAACATGGAAATTCATTTTCTTCAAAAGCTCAGGATCACATCCTGTTGCGCCATGAGTTGCCCCATTTGCTGGGCATCCAGGACTTCCACGGGAACCAGCAGATCTTTCTCGGTCAGGCCACGCTGCTCCAGCGAAGCCTGGTCCACATACAGCTTTTCAACGTCGTAGCCGTCCAGCGCGCGGTAGCTTGGCGAGAAGTTCTTGATGCCGATGCCTTTGGTCTGCTGTCCCTTGACCAACTCATAGACTCCGTCATCGATGAAGACCAGGCTCACGTCCTGATCGAAGGTGGCGGTGATCAGCACGACCTCCAGGCTCTCGAGCGCATATATCGTTCCGTAGGGTGCCTTGCGGTTCACAAACATGAATTTCTTCACGGTCGGGCCGCCGGGCGTGATAGCTTGCTGTTCACTCATTTGGGGTGTCTTCCCTGACTTCTGTTAATCGCCAAACGTGACAAGGCGATCTGTCTTGATGCCACTGTCCACCAACTGGCCCAGACCGGAGATTCGAAACCCCGGCGCCAGAACCTCCTCCTTGATGCCGCGGCGCAGGGCGGCCGCCACACAAACCACGAGGTCCACCTTGTGTTCGGCGGCGAGGGCTGACCAGCGGTTGACCACATGGCGATCGTCCTGTGGCGGTTCGGTGAGCCGGGTCGCGTTGTTGACGCCGTCGTGGTAGAAAAAAACGCGTTGAATTTCATGGCCCTTGGCCAGTGCAGCGACCACAAACTGGTACGCGCTGTCTGATGCCTGATGCGTGTAAGGACCTTCGCTCACAAGTAAACCGAATTTCATGGTGCAGTCAATTCTGGTATCAATCAAAACCGGATGTGCGTCGAGGCGTTCAGGCTGGAGCGTGAACCGCGCCAGTCGTCAATCAGGTACTTGGTGAAGGGCAGGTCGCACTTCTCGAAGAACTGTGGCCAGCCGATTCGCTCGATCCAGTCAGACACCCGCTCCCACGAACGTGCGTCCTCTTTGTAGGTGTAAAGGATCTTCTTGACCATGGCAGACACTTCCGGCCAGCGCGGCGGGTTGTTGGGCAGGCCCGAGGCGACCATCTTCATGAACGTGGGCTTGCCGCGTGCATTGGAGTTCTTTCCGCCGACCCAGATCGCCAGTTTGCTGTGCTCTGGATCGTTGATCTGCATCGGAGGGCACGGTGGGTAGCAGGCGCCACAGCACATGCACTTGGTCTCGTCAATTTCCAGCGAAGGCTTGCCATTGACCATGGCCGGGCGGATGGCGGCCACAGGGCAGCGCGCCACCACTGTGGGGCGCTCGCACATGTTGGCCACAAGATCGTGGTTGATCTTGGGCGGCTTGGTGTGTTGGATGACGATGGCGATGTCAGCCTGGCCGCCGCAGTTGATCTCGCAGCAGGAGGTTGACAGGTGCACCCGGTTGGGCATTTCTTCCTTGATGAACTCGGCGTGCAGGTCGTCCATCAGGGCTTTTACGGCGCCTGATGCGTCGGTGCCCGGAATATCGCAATGCAGCCAACCCTGGGTGTGCGCGATGGAGGACACCGAGTTGCCGGTTCCGCCCACGGGAAAACCGTTGCTTGTGAGTGCCTCGATAAGCGGCGCCACCCGACCCGCATCCGACACCATGTATTCGATGTTGCTGCGAATTGTGAAGCGTACATGGCCGTCGGCATAGGTGTCAGCGATGTCGCACAACTTGCGGATGGTGTACAGGTCCATCTGCCGCTGCGTGCCGGCACGAACTGTCCAGATTTCGTCACCGGTGTGCGAAACGTGATGCAGAACGCCTGGTCTGGGCCGGTCGTGGTATTTCCAGTTGCCATAGTTCTTCAGCATCAGCGGATGCAGGTACTGCTTGTTGTCTGGTACGCCGCTTTCAATGGGGGTGCGCATGGTTGCCATGTTTGTCTTCCTGTTTTCGTCGGAAACTTTGAACGAAATTTAAGCCGCTGCTTTGCGGGCGTTGATTTTGGCTACTTCGTCGTCCCAGCCGTCAGTACGAACGTAGGGGTTCGTTCGCGGTGTGGAAACCATATTGGGATCAATTTCCAGACCGATGCCTTCGAGGAAGTTGATCAGGCCAATCCGCTCAATCATTTCGCCGGTCCGCTCATGCTCCAGTGCGTTCTCCGCAAAGAAGTCAATGGATTTCTGGGCAAGATCGACCAGCGCCTCGTAGTCTTCATCGGTCTTCATGGGCATGAACGGCGTCACCACCGTGCCCATCAGGTCGCCAATCTTGAGGGTGCGCTTGCCACCCATCAGTACCGTCACGCCCTTGTCTGTGCCACTCGCCAGGGCACCGGTCATCACGTTGATGCAGTGCATGCATCGGACACAGTCGGCATTGTTAATCTCCAGCGACTGGGTGTCGTTGAGTGCCACGCTGCTGATCTTCGGTCCAGTGGAGACGTCCTTGGTCTCCTTGAGCATGATGGCCTTGGTCGGGCAGCGGCTCACCACGTCGTTCACCAGTTCGGTCATGCCATGCTTGACAAACCACTTGCGCGCCAGTTTTTCGTCGGTGCGGATGTTGTCTCGCCAGGTTCCGATCACGGCCATGTCTGCGCGCTGGATCGAGTTCATACAGTCGTTCGGGCAGCCCGAGAACTTGAACTTGAACTTGTAGGGCAGTGCCGGACGGTGCATGTCGTCCAGGAATGTATTGACGACCTGGCGGTGCGCCCGGGCTTCGTCGAAGCACGATTGCTCGCAACGCGCCGCGCCGACGCAGGACATGGAGGTGCGTACGGCCGGACCAGCGCCACCCAGGTCAAAGCCCAGTTCGTTGAGTTCGTCAAACGCACCCTGTACATTGGCTGTGCTGGCACCCTGAAACATGATGTCGCCGGATTGGCCGTGGAAGGCAATCAGCCCGGAGCCATGCTTTTCCCAGATGTCACACATCTTGCGCAGAACGTCGGTGTTGTAGTGCATGCCGGCAGGGGGCTGCACCCGAAGGGTGTGGAATTCCTTTGAGGCCGGAAACATCTCGGCCACTTCGGAGAAACGCGGGATCACCCCGCCACCGTAGCCGAAGACCCCGACCGTGCCACCCTTCCAGTAGCCCTTGCGGGTCTTGTAGGAGTGCTCGAGCTGACCCATCAGGTCGGTCATGTAGTCGTTGTCCTTGGCCAGCCGCTTCAGGCCAGTGACAAAACTGGGCCACGGACCGCTCTCCAACTGGTCAAGCATCGGGGTATCGTGCTGTTTCTTGCTCATGAAGTGTCTCCTGTCAGAAGGCAACCCGGGGCGGGTCGATCGGTGAATGGGCTTGCTGACGCCCGCTTCTTCCGGCAGGTGTACTGTCAACACTGGAGCGGATATTACGGTTGGGCCGGTGTGCTGCGCTATCACCCTCGTTGAGTATCGAGTGCTACCCATTGGGGCTATATCACCCCACCCGACCCGGTTATAGACGGCGTGCCCCGCGATTGCGCTAAATAGCGACTTGAAAGGCCGCGCTTGTCAGGCAGGCCGGGTTTTGCGACCCTGACGCTGACGGATGTGTGGCAATGAAGCAGGCAGACTGAATGACGACCATTACACCGATCGAAAAGATGACCAGCCCCTTGGGACGCCAGGTCATCGAATTGCAGCAACTCGACCATGCCGGCGGCGGCATGAGCCTGTTGCGTACGCGCATTCGGGAGGGCAGTCGCTTCACGGTGTTCGAGATTGACCCTCAGACCGCTCTGCAATGGGGCGAGGCCCTGGTGCGTTGGGCCCGAGCCCAGCCCACGACGGCAGTTCAAGCGGGGGATCCTGCATGAAGGCGCGGATGGCTGTCGACGATTTGGCCACCGACGCAGTGTTCCCCCTGGAAGGACAGGCCTTGCCGCGCGAGCATGCGCAGGCCTTGCAGCAGGCCTTGTGCGCGATCTTGCCTTGGCTGGATTCAGACCCCGTGGCTGGCATCCATCCCGTCAAGCTGGTGCCGGGCAGCGCTGTGCCGGCCTTGCTATCAAGGCGGGCGCGTCTGTTGCTTCGCGTCGCGGCGCAGCGGATGGATGAACTGGTGGCGCTTGCCGGACTTGAACTCAAAGTAGCGGGGCACACCCTGCGCCTGGGGGTGCCGCACCGGCACGACCTGCAGCCCCACAGCACTCTGTACGCCTACAGGGTGGCTGCGGACAGTGCCGATGAGGTCACGTTCATGGCCGCTGTGGCTGCCGAACTGGCACAAATGGCCATTGGGGGTGAGCGCGTCTGCGGCAAACACCAGGCCATGGTAGTCGATGGACGCTCGCTGGACACTTTCAGCCTGATGCTGCATGCATTGCCTCCGGAGCAGTCCCTGCGCTTGCAGGAGCGCGGTTTGCGATCCCACCGTCTGATGGGATGCGGGATATTCGTGCCTCACAAGTCGGCTGCGGCGGTGGGCGCATAGTTTTTTTGACAACGGAAATGGAGAACGGGCGATGATGTACAACATTAATGGCGTGGATCTTGAAGCTGATGAGCAGGGTTACCTGTTGGAGCCAGTTTTCGATGATGAGGCGGTGCGCGTCATCGCTGCAGCTGAGCAGATCACGCTGACCGATGCGCACTGGGAGGTCATCAACTACCTGCGCGATCAGTACCGTGAACACGGTCACACTCCGAATTTTCGCGCCATGCTCAAGGGCATGGCAGAGATCCGCCCTGAAGTGGACAGCAAGTACCTTTACGACCTGTTTCCAATCGGTCCTGCCAAGCAGGGTCCAAAGGTGGCCGCGCTGCCTCAGCCACTTGGCAAGGGCGGATATTAAATGCCTTGCACGCAGCGGCAAGGCGCTGGCCTGACATGGCCAAGTTGAGAATCAAGAGCGACTGGTTCCAGACTGGAACCGCCAAGACCCCTGCGCAGATGGCGAGCGCGATGGCCTTTATTGCCTGGAGGGTGGCGCAGAACACGCTGAAGCAGATGCGTACCGCGCGTTTCGACATCGAGGTGGGGCCCCAGTATTTCGCTTTCACGCGCGAGGTGCTGGTGTTCCTGACGCAGGTGCTCGACCGCATGGCCTACGAGCGCATGGAGCCTGAAGGCCGCGCCGAGTTCATCACGGCGCTGGTACGCCGGGTGGCCGAGGTGCTGCAGGAAAATGAAGACAGCCTTCTGGGTGTGCCGCCCGAGGGTGCGCCCAGTCACTATGACGAGTTCATCGATCTTTTCAACGAGCTGGCCGAGCATTACGCGGATTTCGGATTCGGGCCGGATGGGCCGGATTTTGCCTTCATGCGCTACCTGGGGCACCGCATTGAAGCGCTCATGCCGGCAAAGGACCGTCGCTGGGTGGTCGATCAGATGATGGCCACCGAAGTGCCCGAAGCGGTGGACATCCTTCGGCGCGCCATGCAGGGCGTACTGTCCACCGAGCCGCGCGCGCCGCGCCGCGCCCGTGCGGGGATCTCTGGCGACTGATCTGGTCATCATGATGAGCACTCCGTTCGATCTGGACAATGACGCCGCTTACCGGCTCTGGCGTGATGCCAAGCGCGCCAGCCATCCGGTACAGGCCCAGGATCTGGTGGTGGACGTGGCCGACCCGCGCGCCCTGACCAATGCCGAGCGCCAGGCTTTGCTGCAACGCTGTGCCACGGCCAACATGGCCATCTACCGAAGTCCGCTGACAAATGAGGACAAGGCCATCCCGCGCAAGCTGGCCGCGCAGCTGGGCCTGCACCGGCTCGATGCCAACTGGCTCGCCGATGAAGACGGCATCTCACCGATTGCGGTGGCGCCGTCGGGCGGTGATCGGCCAGCGTTCATCCCCTATACCAATCGAGCCATCAAGTGGCATACCGATGGGTACTACCATCCGGGCTCGCGCCACATAAAGGCCATGGTCCTGCATTGCGTGCGGGCTGCCTCCGAAGGCGGCGGGACAGCGCTGATGGATCATGAGATGGCCTACATTGCCCTGCGTGAAGCCAATCCGAACTGGGTGAACGCATTGATGGCGCCTGATGCCATGACCATTCCCGCGCGGCTGGACGACGACGGAGTCGCGCGCCCCGAGCAGACCGGGCCTGTATTTTCGGTCGATGCAGAAAGCGGCGCGCTGCACATGCGCTACACCGCCCGCACTCGCAGCATCCAGTGGAAGGATGACCAGATCACAAGCGACGCTACAGGGTTTCTCTCGCGACTGCTCGACAGTGATGGGCCGCACGTGTTTCGCTTGCGTCTGGATTCCGGCATGGGGCTGGTGTGCAACAACGTGCTGCATGACCGTGCGGCCTTTGTTGACGATCCCCGGCATCCCCGACTGCTGTACCGGGCCCGCTATCTGGATCGGGTCGATGGGCCTGCACAAGTTCAGCCATGGGCCTCTCCATCGGGTTGATGGAGAAATAGGAAGATGTCCCTCGATCCTCATGCATTGATAGCTACAAATAATATAGCAATATCACAATGTCCCATCTCGTGAGTGTTTGGCGTGCCGCCCAGCTCGTGGGCGTAGCCCGAGGGGTCTTGCAGCAGCAGGTGCGTGAAGGCGCCCTGATGCTGAGTGACGGCATGGTTTCAACGGACGACCTGATGGGCCTGTACCCCGGTGTGGTTCTCGAGGAATCAGGTTTGCTGGAGCGGGTCGCGCAGATCCGTGATGAGGCTTTTGGCAAGCGGGTGCGGGAGCGCATGCTGCCCAGTCAGGAGGTATTGGCGCAGCGGCTTTTTGCCCAAAGCCAGGAGCTGGCGGATGTTCGAAAACATTTGCAGCGCTATCACGGCCTGGTTCTGGAACTGCAGCGGCGCATCAGGGAGTTCGGCGCGCAGGATCCGGATGACGCTGCCTGGCTGGAGATGGAGCGGCAGGTTACACAGGGGCTGGCGAAAGCACTTGCAACTGAATCAGTCGACTTCCTGGAGGTTCTTGACGATATGCTCAAAGTCATGACATCACACGTCACGGTGCGCCCCAGCGGGCATGAGTTCATGGTGGAAGGGCATACCAACCTGCTGCAGTCGGGCCTGCATGCCGGACTCAAACTGAACTACGGGTGCGGCAACGGCAGTTGCGGCATGTGCAAGGTGCGCGTCATTTCCGGCGACGTCGTGAAGACACAGCACTTTGACTACCCGCTCTCCGAAACCGAGAAGGCTCAGGGCTACACGCTGATGTGCTGTCACACGGCAGCCAGCAGCGATTTGACGCTGGAAATGCTCGAGGCGAGCGGGCCGCAGGACATTCCCGAGCAACTCATCCTGACCCAGGTGCGCGCCGTTTCTACACTGGCGCCGGATACCCGCTTGTTGCACTTGCAGACACCGCGCACGCACAGGCTGCGTTTTCTGGCGGGGCAGTCTGTTCAGCTGGGCTGGACCCTGCCAGGCCAGGCCGACGTGCATGCGACGTACCCGGTGGCGAGCTGTCCATGCGACGATCGAAACCTGCTCTTTTTTGTCGCACGTGATGGGTCCGACGCATTCGCGCGGCATCTGTTTGCCGGTGACATCAAATCTGGCGCAGGCGTTACAGTGCTGGGCCCCACGGGCGAGTTTGTGTTGGCTGATGGGCACCGTCCCCTGGTATTCGCCGCCTGTGACGGGGGGTTCGCACCGATCAAGAGCCTGATCGAGCACGCACTGTCCCTTGACGCAGCACCTTCGCTGACCTTGTTCTGGCTCGCCACGCGCAGTGACGGACATTTCAGCAGCAACCAGTGTCGTGCCTGGTCTGAAGCCTTGGACCAGTTTGAATATGAATTGGTCTCGCATGTGGATGCAAATCTGGGTGCGTGGCAAATCGCCCAGGCCATGCGCGCCGATCTGTTTGACATTGACTGCGATTTTTATCTGTGTGGGCCGGAAGACTTTGTCAAAACCCTGCACGATGAACTTCGTGCAGCAGGGGTCGCGGCGGCACAGATTTTTTCCCAGTCGCTTTGAATCAGCGCCATCACTTCACTTCATATGCCAATGCCCAAAGACATGGAGGCGCTAGTTGGCGACACCTATGCCGACGCGTCATCTCCTGAAGCGCACACAGCTTTGCCAGACTGTGCCGGTGGTGAATCCTTCGCCCTGATGGTGTTGGGGCATAGCATGGCGCCCGAGTTCAATGAAGGCGAGATCATCGTCATCGAGCCTGACGGTCTGGCACGGGAGGGCTCATATGTTCTAGCGTGGAACCAAGAAGAGTGGACCTTCAGGCAACTCCTGCGGTCTGGCGCAGAGTGGGTACTGCATCCACTGAACCCTGAGTTCGAAGACGTGCCGCTGGAGGATTTCTCGGGCGTGCGCGGGGTGATCATCCAGAAGGCGTTGCCTGGGCGCAGGCGGGCTTCCAAACGCTATATTTAAAGCCAGAACTGGACCGAATGGAGTTCAACCGTCATGCCTTACTACATCTACAGGATCAAGCCGTTCTCGCAGTTTGAAAAAGTCGCCGAGTTCGGGGCCTTCAAGGAGGCCTCGGCGCAAGCCAAGGTGTTGCGCGCGGCTCAACCCACTGATATGACGGGAAAAATAAAGATCATGTTTGCCGAAGATGAGTTGCAAGCGGAAGATCTGTTGTGCCAGGTGCGCACCCCCGGTCCCAAGGGTGACGACTGAGAGTAAGGACGTGGACGAACTCGCCTTTCACGCACGTCGGCCGCAACTGAACCCGGTGCCTTGCGTGTTTGAGAAGGCCATCCTTTCAAATTGCGCCCAGTGCGAGCTTGCCAGTCGGCATGCACTGGCCGAGCGTGAACTCGTTGCTTGTTCCAGTGAAGTGGCGCAAATCAATTGCACGACGCTTGCAAGGCTGTTTCGCGAACGTGCCACCTTTGCACTTCGGCTGCCCCTTCTGGGTTTGCCTGTCGCCCATGCAAAAGCAATGCAGTTGCAGTGCGGGGGCCTTCACGGCCTGCAGGCGGTTCTGAATGAGCCCACCCCAGACGTTCATGTGATGGTGCGCAAGGCGTTGGCGAACGACGCAAGCCTGCTGGATTTACCCTGGGGGGAAATCGTCTCACACGTCCTGGCCTGGCAAATCCGGCGCCGCGCGGCCAAGCCTCAAAGCTAGATCACTGCGTGTGCCGGCGCATCCATCCGGCGCATCGTGTGAGCGCTTTCTTTACCGTTGTTGCCACTTCATCGTGACCACCGCCCCGCTGATGATCCCTGCAAGCGCAATGAACGATCCCAGAGCCAGGGTGGAGATGCCTGAAAGGCCCTGGCCGATCGTGCAACCGATCGCAGTCACGCCGCCGAATCCCATAAGCACCGCGCCGACCAACTGGGTCCGCAAATCCTCCAGCGAGGCAAAGCCTTCCCAACGGAACTGTCGCGTGCTGACGGCATAGGCGAATGACCCCGCAACGACCCCCATCACCGTGGCGATGCCGAAGGTCACGTGCAGGGTCTTGTCTGTCCACAACATCAGCAATTCCAGGCTGTACGCGGCGGGCGCCACAAAACTCATGGACTCCAGCGTGCGGGTGTTGGTAGCGAAGTAGACAGTTTCCAGCGTATCCGGGTTTTCTCCATGCCCGAGGTGCCCCGTAAGGTACCAGGCTGCCACGATCAACAGGCCAAGGACGATCGCGCCAAAGACGTGGGAATGGTTGTCCCGAAAGCGCTTGTCCTTGAAAACAAAAAATAGCAAGCACACACTGACCGTTGCCAGGGTGCCCAGCAAAGCCGTCTTCTCCGGCAATCCACCCAACTTCGCCACCATCAGCGGCAACCCCTGCGTGGCCAGGCCGAATGACGCCAAATCGATGGCCACCGGATCCAGAAAGCTGGCACGAAGTTGGCCGAACAAGCCCTTGAGTGTCATGTAGGCCGATATCGCCAAAAAGACCAGCACTACCAGGGACCGCAGGCTGCCCCCGCCCAGCCGCACCAGGTTCTTGTTGACGCAACCCGCCGAGATCGTCATTCCTATGCCGAAAAGAAAGCCCCCCAACAGCATGGACAGCCAAGTGATTGTGGGGCGCTGGTAGACGGACTTGGACAGGTCGATCAAACCAAAGTAGAAAAGAAGATTTGTGCCGATGATGGCCACCGCGATGGACAGGATCCACATGCGCATGCGACCCCAGTGATCCATGTTGACAACATCGGAGATTGCGCCCATGGTGCAAAAGTTGGTCTTGTTGGCCACTGCACCAAAGATGAAGGCCAGCACAAAGCCGCCCCATGTGACGATTGTGGCTGGGCTGACGGCTTCGTTCATGGCTGCTCCATATCGGGGAGGGATCAGTTGCCTTTTTCGGGGCCGCCGGCGACGCGGGTCAACGTTGTGCGGATCGCTTCCGGCGCATTCATGATCCCCATGAACTGACCCATGCCGAGCGCAGGCCAGGCCAGGGCGATTCTATAGCGGCCATACAGGGCATAGACCTTGTTGCCCACAATGAAAACCTCATAGGGGAGTCCAGCCATATGGTCCGCGCCGATCTTGTTGACCCACCAGCCTTCGCCGTCACCTGGATCGTTCATGGCAACACCAAACACAGCAATTTTCTGTTCGGGCATGACCAACTCATAAACCCGGCTGGTGTTTCCCGTGCCCTTGGACAGTCCATCCTGTACCGCTTTGAGCGCGTCTTCAAAGCTGGCGTGTGAGCTCAGTTCGCTGTTGGCGGCATCGAATCGTTCCATGCCGATAAGGTAGCGGTAGTTGGCCAAATCGCCCTCAGGCACGTCGCCACCGAAGGGCCGCCCCTCACCGAGCGCCTTCTCCAGTCTGGCCTGTACCGACTTGACGGCGGGCCTGGCGGTCTTGAATTGACCCCGCAGATAGGCACGATACCAATAGTCCGGATTCATGTAGGACACTGTCCCGTCGGTCTGCACCGCCACGCGAATTCCGGACGCGATGACGGCGGAGCCGCCAATGGCCCGGATGGTCTCCAGCATGGCCCGGTCGGTGACCACCAGAGTGGCGCGCCCGGCCAGCCCTTTTGGTGCGTGGCGTCCAATGACCTTGAATCCTTCGGCGTCAAGTTTCTTCTCAAGAACGGCCATTTGGGTTGGCAGGTCTGCCTCGGGGAGTCTGGTCCCCTGGAGGTAGGGCGCGAGTGCCAGGCAGATTTGGGACGTGAGCAGCAGGACACACGCCAGGATCAGTTTCTTCATATGCAGTTCTCCAAACGGGTCACCGCGCTGATTCTGAACGTGGCAATGCCCGCTCAAAAGCATGGTCGGTCTTGGTCGCGGGAACATTCAAGGCGGGTGTCCGCCCCGAATGCAATATCAGATGAACAGGCAAACGTCAGATTCGCCGGCAAACTTCATGAAGGTGGCGGCGCCGCCGTATTCCACGTCCTTGATGAACTCGCTGGTCTCAAACTCGAACAAGTCCACGGTCATCTGGCAGGCAACGAACTTGACCTCTGCCTCAAGGCAGAGGTCACGCAGTTCCTGCAAAGAAGCCACGCCCTTGGACTTCATCTTGTTTTTCATCATCATCGTCGCCATGGATTCCATGCCTGGCAGCATCTGCACGAAGACCGGCATGGGTACCGGCATGGGCATGGCCGGATTGGCGAGCGGACTGATCTTGATGCCATCGAGGCTCGTGCGCAGCAACTGCAGGCCGTAGAACGTGAAGAAAATCTGCACCTCCCAGCCCAGCGCTGCCGCAGTTGAAGCCAGGATGAACGGCGGATAGGCCATGTCCAGGGTGCCCTTGGTGGCGATCAGCGCCATTTTTTTGGTTGCCATGCTTGTGCTCAGATGTGGGTTGAAACGCAGGTCGCTCAAGCTTTCTTGAGATAGAACACGAATTTGCTGTTTTCGCTGGCTTGCTCCAGCAAGGCATTGCCCGTTTGTTCTGCAAACGCGGCCATGTCGCACACCGATCCAGGATCGGTGGAAATCACACGCAGGACCTGGCCGGATGCCATGTCGGCCAAAGCCTTCTTGGTCTTGACGATGGGCAGCGGGCAGGCAAGGCCTGAGGCATCAAATTCTTTGTTGAAATCCATGTTTATCTCCATTTTTAGGCTGTCTCCAGCCAGCTATTTACCGAAAAAGAGTGCGTCCAAAACGACCAAAGGGACACCATGCCCATAGCATGACGCGATTCTTGAATAGGCATCTCTGCGCGTCTATCACCGCGAAGGGTGATGGAGGGTAGCCCATTTGGGTAGTGGGGTTTTTGTCCCTTTTTGAGGCGTTGCGCAAAAGGGGTGAGCCTGCTTGGCGTGCATCGGACGCAACAAGATGGACATGCGAAACTGGATCCGCACGTTTGTCATCGGTGCAATTGCACCCTGCATGCGAAAACTTTGCATCGCGCCCTTCTTCGAGCGATTCATGGCGCTGAAGCGCAGGTCGGAAATGAATACGGGCATGACTGGCGCTGCTGAAAAATCCGGGGAATCCCTGATGCCCAGGTGTGAACTCGATGTGCCCGATGTCTGACAAATCAATAGAATTAAAAGCTGGTTATATTCGTAAGAACGAATGAGGAGAATTCATGCGATTGCTTCATGTCACGACTGCGACCATGGTTGCCACCCTGGTTTCAACCGCGGCCTTGGCCAGCAAGGAGTTGGCCCAGAAAAGCGCGTGCCTGGCATGTCATGCCCCTGACAAGAAACTGGTGGGCCCCGCTTATCAGGACGTTGCCAAGAAATATGCGGGACAGAAAGACGTGGAGGCGACCTTGGCCAAGAGCATCAAGGCCGGTGGTTCGGGCAAGTGGGGGCCGGTTCCCATGCCAGCGCAGACTGCTTTGACCGATGCCGACGCCGCGGCGCTTGCAGTCTGGATTTTGGCGGGCGCCAAGTGATCATCGGTGATTCCTGGGCAGGCCCGTTCAGCTGAGCCCACCCTGTTTGGATGTTTGGGAAGTGCCGTCCCGACATCGGTCTCACTGTCGCCTTTGAGCTGGCCCCTAAGAGCTGAAGTGCAACGATAGGTTCACGAGTTGCATTTGAAGGTTCAATTTGGAGTTTGCAATGAAACATGCGTTCACTGTTTGGCTGGCGTGTCTGTTTTTGCCCGGACTGCCTGCGCTGGCCCAGGAGCCCGCCCTGTTTCAGGGGGCCGACCTTAAATTGGGCGAGCGGCTCATTGCAGAAAACAAGTGCGTAGCGTGCCATCGACAAAAGGTCGGCGGAGATGGAAGCGCCATGTACAAGCCGGCGGGAAAGATCAATACACCGGGGTTCTTGAGGGGCATGGTCGAGCAGTGCAACACGGAACTCAACCTTGGCCTGTTTCCCGAGGAAGTCACCGCTGTCGCGGCAGTGCTCAACCGGGATCACTACCGCTTCAAGTAAGGCATGTCGCTCGACGGCGTGCTCGGGACGAAGGCCCATCGACGTGCCCTTCCAGACAAACTGACATCTGGTGCATCCCGTTGGGTCGCCCCACTCAGAGCCCGCCAACACTTTGCCAGCAAGCGCGCGCCGCACCCCCTGATGCGGTCGCTTTTAGGTGTAATCCCTGATCAATTTTTTTTGATAAGCGTATATATTCGCATGCAATCATATTTAGATGCACTAATAAATTGACAGACGAAGAGGCCCAGAAATTGGCGGTATTTGAGCGCGCAGCGGAACTGTTCGGGCTGCTCTCAACGCCCATACGGTTGCGCATCATCAGCGAACTGTGCAACTGCGAGAAGAACGTCGGGCAGTTGCTGGAATGCATCGAGGTCGCCCAACCCAACATGTCGCAGCACCTGAACATGTTGTACCGCGCGGGCGTGGTTGCCAAACGTCGTAACGGCGCACAGGTTTTTTATCGCATCGCCGATGAGTCAGCAGCATTGGTATGCCGTGCTGTCTGCACTCAGGTCGCTGGCGAACTGGATGGGCAGTTTTAAGGCATCCGGTGTCGCGATGCGGTGGATCGTGGATTGAAACGGGCAACTTGGCAATTGATTGAAGGAGATTGTGTGAAGCAACAAGACATCACCTCGGGAAGGGTGCAGAAAGCGCCTGAAAACTTCCTGAGCAAAGACGGCATCAAGACCGTGTTTGCCGAGGCCAGGGGCGGGCGCCGCGATTTCATCCGCAGCGCCTTTGCTGCGGCGGCGGCAGGTGCCGCGGCGCCGATGGCCATGGCGCAGGTCAATCCGGTGCCGCCCGAAGGCGGCGATCCTTTCATTCTCGAACTGCCCGAACACGCCAAGGGACTGGGGCTGGGCGTTGCGACCGAGGGCTACGGCAAACCGTCCAAGTTCGAATCCAATGTGCAGCGCCGGCAGAGCCCGGGCCTGACGCAGACCACGCAGGCATCGGTATCGTTCGCGCCCCTGCAGTCTCTCTTCGGCATCGTCACGCCCAGCGGGCTCCATTTCGAGCGGCATCACCAGGGCTGGTGGGATATAGATCCGTCCAAGCATCGCTTCATGGTCAACGGCATGGTCAAGGCGGCAAAGGTCTTCACCATGGACGAGATCATGCGCCTGCCTTCGGTGTCGCGTTTTCATTTCATCGAGTGCGGCGCCAATACGGCTGCGGAGTGGGGCAATGTGGCCGTGCCCACGGTGCAGTACACCCACGGGATGATCTCATGCAGTGAATTCACGGGCGTGCCCCTGATCACCCTGCTGGAACTCGCTGGCGCTGACCTGAAGAACGGCAAGTTCGTGTTGGCCGAGGGCGGTGAAGGCTCGTCCATGACGCGCACGATTCCGATGAGCCTGATCCTGTCCGGTGAAGTGATCGTTGCCTACGGACAAAACGGGGAGATGCTGCGTCCGGAGAACGGCTACCCGCTTCGGCTCGTGGTGCCCGGTGTCCAGGGCGTGAGCTGGGTGAAATACCTGCGACGCGTCGAAGTGGGCGACAAGCCCTATGCCACCAAGGATGAAGCGATCCACTACATCGACCTCCAGCCGGACGGCATGCACCGCCAATACACCAATCTGCAGGAATGCAAGAGCGTGGTGACCACGCCATCAGGTGGCCAGGTGCTCCTGGACAAAGGTTTTTACAACATCACCGGCCTGGCCTGGTCAGGCAAGGGCAAGATCAGGAAGGTCGACGTTTCAGTCGATGGCGGGCGCAACTGGCGCCCCGCCCGTCTGGAAACCCCGGTCATGTCAAAGGCGCTGTCGCGCTTCAATATCGACTGGGTGTGGGACGGCAAGCCGGCTCTGATCCAGAGCCGTGCGACCGACGACACGGGCTTTGTCCAACCGACCTACAAACAGCTTCGGGCCGTGCGGGGGACCCGATCGATATATCACAACAACGCGATCCAGTCGTGGCTGGTCCAGGAAAACGGAGAGATCAAGAATGTCCAGCTTTCGTAAGGTTTTCTTGACGCTCACCCTGATGGCCGTTGCCGGCATCGCCGGTGCCCAAGGTTCTGGCAAATACCCGGGCGTCGGGCGCGACGCGACGCCGAAAGAGGTCGCCGCATGGGATATTGACGTTCGCCCCGACTTCAAGGGGCTGCCGGCGGGCTCCGGCACGGTGGCCAAGGGACAAGACGTGTGGGAGGCGAAATGCGCCCAGTGCCATGGTGTTTTTGGCGAATCCAACGAGGTATTCAACCCGCTGATTGGAGGCACTTCGGCGGATGACATCAAGACTGGGCGGGTGGCAAAGCTGAAGGATCCCGAAGGAGGGCGGACCACCTTCATGAAGGTGGCGACACTGTCCACCGTGTGGGACTACATCAATCGGGCCATGCCCTGGACCGCGCCGAAGTCGCTCACGACGGACGAGGTCTACTCGGTCACGGCGTTCCTGCTCAACCTTGCAGGTATCGTGCCGGACAATTTCACGCTTTCGAACAAGAATATGGACGAGTTGCAGGCGCGCATGCCCAACCGAAACGGCATGCAGACCCGGCATGACATGTGGCCGGGCAATGAATTTGGTGGCACGAAGAAGCCCGATACAGCCAATGTGGCTTGCATGAAAAACTGCTCGACTGAACCCAAGGTCGCCTCATTCCTGCCGGACTTTGCCCGTGACGCCCATGGCAACCTGCTGGAGCAGAACCGCATCGTCGGGCCGCAGCGCGGCGCTGACACCAGCAAGCCCGAAGGCAAGGCCGGTGCGTCGGGTGCTGCGACCGCGGCGACCGTGGTGGTGGCCCAGGCGGCAGCCGACGCCAAGACGACGGGGGCGAAACCGGACGCTGCCGCAACGGATGGCAAGGCAGCCCTTGCACTCGCCAACAAGAATGGCTGCATGGTGTGCCACGGGGTTGGCAACAAGATCGTCGGTCCGGCATTCGCGGATGTTGCCAAGAAGTACGCTGGCAAGACAGACTATCTGGCGGGAAAGATCAAGTCGGGTGGCTCTGGTTTGTGGGGTCCCATCCCCATGCCGCCGCAAACCCTCAGTGACGCAGATGCCAGGACCATCGCCGCCTGGCTGGCTTCGGGTGCTGGAAAGTAAGTTCGGGAATACACGGGTACCCGCACCCGTATTTTTAATTAGCATTCACTCAACCAAGGAGATTTCATATGCAAACTCGTCGCGAGACACTCAAGCAAAGCGCAATGGTGGCCGGTCTTCTGGCCTCCACGGGGCTGTTTCCCCAATACGCCCATGCGGCGTTCAACAAGACGGCGTTTGAAGCCAAGAACGTGGCGGACGCGCTGAAGGCGCTGGGCGGTGGCGCGCCGGTCGAAAGCAAAGACGTCACCATCACCGGCCCGGATATCGCAGAAAACGGCGCTGTTGTTCCCTTGGGCGTCAGCACCTCACTTGCAGGCGTCAAGCAGATGCTGATCCTGGTTGAAAAGAACCCGACTGCCCTGGTGGCCGTTTTCAACATGACCGACAGCGTGGACGCGAACTTTGCCACGCGCTCCAAGATGGGGCAGTCTTCCGACGTGTATGCGGTAGCCCTCATGGCGGATGGCAAAGCGCTCTACGCCAAAAAAGAAGTCAAGGTCACCCTCGGCGGCTGCGGCGGCTGACGCGAGACAAGAATCCTTTGAACCTTTTGAATCACTGAACAGGAGAAAGAAAATGGCAGATCCGATGCGCATACGCGCCCAGGCAGCAGGCGACAAAGCCACAGTCCGTGTCCTGATGAGCCACGAAATGGAGTCCGGCCAGCGCAAGGACGCCGCCGGCAAAGTTGTTCCTGCCTGGCATATCCAGGAAGTGGAGGCCAAGCTCAATGGCAAGTCCGTGATGACCGCCGAATGGGGTGCGGCAGTGTCCAAGAACCCGTTCCTGCAGTTCAACGTCAAGGGGGCCAAGGCCGGCGACAAGATCGCGGTGACTTGGAAAGACAACAAGGGCGACACCCGCACCGACGAAGCCACGGTGTCCTGACCGCTTCGAGACCGTCAGACAAGGGTGAAGCACTTCACCCTTTTTTCTTTTCCAGATTACGTGAAGAGGTGGCTATGAGGATGACCAAAGCATTCCCGGTTATTTTTTTTCTAACCGCGCTGGGCAGCACGTCCGTGATGGCACAAAAGACGGCCGTCCAAAGCATCGAGGAATACCGCGCCATGCTCCAGGACGGTAACCCGGCTGACCTATTCGAAGCCAAGGGGGAGGACCTGTGGAAGCAAAAGCGCGGGCCGAAGAACGCCTCGCTGGAGAAGTGCGATCTGGGCAAGGGCCCCGGCGTGGTCAAGGGCGCGTTCGTCGAACTCCCGCGCTACTTTGCCGACACCGGCCGGGTGCAGGATCTGGAGTCGCGCCTGCTGACCTGCATGGAAACCCTGCAGGGGTTGAACGCCACCGAAATTGCAAAGACGCCGTTTGGGCGGGGCGAGCAGAACAACATGACGGCACTGGCCACCTGGATATCGGCCGAATCCAAAGGCATGAAGTTCAACCTTCCACAGTCCCATGCTCAGGAGAAAGTTTTTTATGAAGTCGGCAAGCGCCTGTTCTTTCAGCGCGCCGGTCCGCATGACTTCTCCTGCTCCTCCTGCCACGGCCAGGATGGCACCCGCATTCGCCTGCAGGACCTGCCCAACCTGACCAAGAACCCGGGCGATGGTGTGGGCTTTGCCGCCTGGCCCGCCTACCGTGTTTCCAACGGCCAGATGTGGGGCATGCAGCAGCGCCTGAACGACTGCTATCGCCAGCAGCGTTTCCCTTACCCAGGCTTTGCCAGCGATGCCACTGTGGCGCTGGGCGTTTACCTGGGCGTCAACAGCCAGGGCTCGGCCTCCGTTGCCCCGGCCATCAAGCGCTGATCGATCAGGAGCAACCTCATGAAGAAGCAACACAAAATCACGCTGTCCCTGCTGGCGGCTGCCGCGATCATTGCCGGCTGCGCCACGGCGCCCAGTTCCGCCGATCTGGACAAGATGACGTCCGATATCGTCAAGTCATCGTTCCGGGATGAGGGCATCGTCAAGGCCTCCGTGCTGGACACGGACGAGACCAACAAGGCCTGCAGTGCCGCCGATGTGGCTGGCAAGCCGCTGGACGAGAAGACGGCCAAGGCCATCGAGGCGGCCAACATGAAGACCATCAAATGGCCGGCCAATGGCAAGTTCCTGGGCAGTTGGCAAGAGGGCGAAAAACTGGCGCAAAGTGGCCGTGGCCTGACCTGGACCGATGACGTCAACACGCCCAATGGCGGCAATTGCTACAACTGCCACCAGATCGACAAGAAGGAAATTTCCTTCGGCACCATCGGGCCGAGCCTGTACAACTTCGGCAAACTGCGCGGCGTGGCCGACCCGTCCAGTCCGGTCTCCAAGGGGATGGTCGAGTACACCTGGGGCAAGATCTGGAACGCCAAGGCCTACAACGCCTGCTCCAACATGCCGCGCGCGGGCCACATGGGCATCATGACCGAGGCCCAGGTGGCCGACCTCGTCGCGCTGCTGCTGGACCCGAAGTCGCCGGTCAACCAGTAAGCACAGGTACTGCGGGAGCCCGGTTCATCCGGGTTTTCTCTCGATTTTTAATTCAGTGATTGCATAACTATGAATCTAACCAAGCGTGAATTTTTCCAGTTGCTGGGTGCGGGCACCATGGCCGGCATGGGCATGGGCCGGTATGCCAATGCCGACGCGGCAACGGCCAGCAATGGCCTCTATGACATTCCGAAGTTCGGCAACGTTTCTTTTCTGCACATGACCGACTGCCATGCGCAGCTCAAGCCGATCTATTTCCGTGAGCCCAGCATCAATATGGGTATTGGCTCGATGAAAGGCCAGTTGCCTCATCTGGTCGGTGAACACCTGCTGAAAGTAGCCAACGTCCGTGCGGGTACGGCCGAGGCCCATGCCCTGACTTATCTGGACTTTGACAAGGCGGCACTGCGTTACGGCAAGGTGGGCGGCTTCGCCCACCTGGCGACACTGGTCAAACGCATGAAGGCCGGTCGTCCGGGAGCTTTGTTGCTCGACGGCGGCGACACGTGGCAGGGTTCCGGCACGGCGTTGTGGACCAACGGCCAGGACATGGTCGACGCCTGCAAATTGCTGGGCGTGGACGTGATGACCGGGCACTGGGAATTCACGCTGGGCATGGAGCGTGTCAAGGAAATCATCGAGAAAGACTTCAAGGGGAAAGTTGATTTTGTGGCGCAGAACGTCAAGACGCAGGACTTCGGCGATCCGGTGTTCAAGCCCTATGTCATTCGTGAGATCAATGGCGTGCCCTGCGCCATCATCGGCCAGGCCTTCCCCTACACGCCGATCGCGAACCCGCGCTACATGGTGGCGGACTGGGCCTTCGGCATCCAGGACGAGAACATGCAGAAGATGGTGGACGAGGTGCGCGGCAAGGGCGCCCAGGTGGTGGTTGTCCTGAGCCACAACGGCATGGACGTGGACCTCAAGATGGCCAGCCGGGTCAGCGGCATCGACGCGATCATGGGCGGGCACACCCACGATGGCATGCCTGTGGCCTCGATCATCAGCAACAAGGGCGGCAAGACCATCGTCACCAACGCCGGCTCCAACAGCAAGTTTCTGGCCGTACTGGACTTTGATGTCAAGGACAAGAAGGTCACGGACTTCCGCTACAAGCTGCTGCCGGTCTTCGCCAACATGCTGCCGGCGGATGCCGAGATGGACGCGCTCATCAAGAAAGTCCGCGGACCCTACGAGGCCAAATTGGCCGAGAAACTCGCCGTGACCGAGGGCACCCTGTACCGCCGCGGGAACTTCAACGGAACCGGCGACCAGTTGCTGGTGGATGCGCTGATGGAGGTGCAGGGCGCCGAAATCGCATTTTCCCCGGGGTTTCGCTGGGGCACTTCCCTGCTGCCCGGCCAGGCCATCACCCGCGAATGGCTGATGGACATGACCGCGACGACCTATTCCTACGCCACCGTCACGGAGATGACCGGCGAGACCATCAAGACCGTGCTCGAGGACGTGTGCGACAACCTGTTCAACCCCGATCCGTACTACCAGCAAGGCGGCGACATGGTGCGCGTGGGTGGCCTGGAATACAGCTGCAATCCGGTGGGCACCATGGGCAACCGGATCAACGACATGCGGCTCAAGGGCAAGCCCATCGAGGCGGGGAAAAAATACAAGGTCGCCGGGTGGGCCCCGGTCGCCGAGGAGGCCCGGTCAGCTGGCAATCCGATGGTCTGGGATGTCGTGGAAACCTGGCTCAAGTCCCGTGGGGGCAAGGTGGCGGCGCGCAAACTCAATACACCCAAAATCACTGGCGGGCTGCCCAACCCCGGGTTCTCGGCCTGACCGATCCGGTCTGTCCCGACAGGAACCGGAGAACTGGCTGCAACCCTCATGTATGCCAGGTTCATCAGTTCACCACTAGTCAGTGGGTGAGTTTGTCAGCACTTCGGGCGGATGGATGGCTATGAGGTAGACCAGTCAGTCAACTGGTTACAGGTTTTACAGGCGACACAGATCGACGGCTGCTCCAAGATGCGATAGTGAAAAAAATGTCGGTTGAGATGCCACTCTGTTTCTGACCTGAACCCTCTGGGGAGTCGACAACCATGCCCAAGCTTTCCCTTTTTGCGGCAACGCTCGCGCTTGCTCCATTCTTGCTGGCAGCTTGCGGCGGTGGCAGTGATTCCACGACGGCGGCGCCCGCCACTTCATCCTCCGTGCCCAGCACGCCTTCATCCACATCAACGCCCACGGCCTCGCCGACACCGCCGGCGGGCGTCGTCGTGCCGCGCGCCGTCACGCTGAACAAGAGCCTGACTGCACCCTGGGGAATGGCATTCCTGCCGAATGGACGCCTTTTGGTGACCCTGAAGGGCGGCAGCATGGTGATCCTGAGCGCCGACGGTGCCAGTGTGGAGGCAAGCTTGAACAACCTGCCTGCGGTTGACAGCGCGGGCCAGGGCGGACTGCTCGATGTGGCGCTCGACCCGGATTTCGCAACCACGCCGTGGGTCTACTGGACCTACTCGGAGCCTGGCACTGGCGCCGAGAGCGGGCTCAGTGGCACGGCAGTGGCGCGCGGCCAACTCATCGGTAACGTCATGCAAAACATCAGTGTGATCTACCGGCAGTTGCCCAAGGTTTCGGGTTCGGGCCACTTTGGTTCGCGCCTTGCATTCAGGGACGATAAGACGCTCTTTGTCACTCTTGGCGAACGTCAGAAAGGTAGCCCCGCGCAGGACCTGTCGACGACGCTGGGCAAGGTGATCCGAATCAACCGCGATGGCACCATCCCGGCTGGCAATCCCGCCTGGGGCAGCAGCGCACGACCCGAGATCTGGAGCTACGGGCACCGCAATCCGCAGGGTGCGGCGATTCACCCCGTGACCCGCGAGCTTTGGGAAACCGAGCATGGCCCCCAGGGGGGCGACGAGCTCAATCGCATCCAGGCCGGCGCCAACTATGGCTGGCCGCTGGTCAGTTACGGCTGCAATTACGGTGATCCGGTCGGTGAGGCCTGTCGTATCGGCGGCGGCGCCCATGTGTCGCCATACATGGAACCGGTGAGCTACTGGGCGCCCACCTCGATAGCGCCAGCTGGGCTGGTGTTCTACACCGGAAGCGGTTTCCCGCAATGGCAGGGCAATGCTTTTTTTGGCGCACTGGCGGGCGCGGCGCTGTGGCGCGTGCAACTTTCCGGCACCAGCGAGGTGGCGCGCGAGCGGTTGTTCGGCGAACTTGGCGAGCGCATTCGCTGCGTCCGGCAAGGGCCAGACGGCTGGCTCTACTTGCTCACCGACAGCGGCAAGCTGATCCAGATTCGCGATTAGGGCGGGTGCTTGGTCGATGAACAGCGCCAATTGTCGCCGTGAAGGCGTCCAGTTCCGTGCCGTTCATTGCCGTGCTGTGTAGCCGTGCGCAACGATCCGGATCCGCGGCTTTCATTCGCGCCCGCAGATCATTCAGCACATCCTGCCTTGTGGATCAAGTCGCGCAGTTCAGGCGTCATGAGGCTGGCTGGCGCCACCTTCAGGCCCTGCCAGGGCATCAGGGTGATGCTCAGGCCAGCGTCATGCGGCGTGTCAATAACGTACCCAGCGCTCAATTTGAACACTTCAGAATCTTCGGCTTCCGACTGGATTTCCGTTTCAACTTGTTCAACCTTCAAAAGTTGAGCGCCTTGATTGGACATTTTGGGCAAATTCCAGTACGAGAAGTTGCCTGTACCCTTGGATCTGATGACACCCAAACTGTCACCAGCACGTCGCACCGATGCCCACGACACACCTGCGCTGGCCGCTTCAGTCTTCACGGTGTTGGACGATGTGATCCCATCAGCCAACACTTGCCACAGGAAACAAAACTTGTTGGCGGCCAAAAGCGATTCTGTCGTCGCCATCCGGTCCGTCAGGCTCTTGCATTTGGTCTCGCGCCGTGCCAGCTACTGATTGCCCCCATGCGATAGAGCTGGCAATGCCATGTGCTATCCCCTGAATGACGGTATCTTCCACCGGGAATCCAGTGGGTACCGTCAAAAGCGCTGTCATGGGGTGTTATCCGATGAAACCGCACGAAACAAAGAAAAAACCCGCGCTCCAATGACGGAGGGGGTTGTGAGGTTCTTTGATGCTGCCTGAAACGGTGATTTGGTACCACCGACAGGAATCGAACCTGTATCTGAGACTTAGGAGGTCCCCGTTCTATCCATTGAACTACGGCGGCTTGGGGCTGGATTGTAATTGCCGGGGGTTGGGTGGCCGCTGGAAGATCTCGCTGGCATGGTCGAAGCGCACGGTGTAGATCAGGTCGATCACGCTTTGCTGCCCGATCTGGGCGCGCAGGGTCAGGCGGCTGGTCAGGTCGTAGAAGATCTGGAAGCTGCCCATGGCGCCGCTCAGGGCCTGCTCGTAGGCCACGTAGAAGTTGCGCGCCAGTCGCTTGCCCACCATGACGGTGGCCCCGGTGGCGTTGCCGTCGGCGCTGCCGCCTTGCGAGCGCACCGACAGCTCGTCCAGACCCAGCGCCTGCGTGAGCTGGCCCGAAATGCCGTTGGCGCTGCCGCCGAGCAGGGCCATCGCCGCCTGCTGCAGCATCGCGGCTTCGGCGCCGCCGTTGGCGCCGCTGCGCCCGAGCATCAGCCAGGACAGGGTCTCGGCCTCCGACAGCACCGGGTCGGAGAACAGGCGCACCCGTGGCGAGCGGGCGGTGCCGATGATCTGCACGCCCACGCGCTGGGTCAGGTTCGGGCGGATCGCGAGGATATCCAGCGCCGGGTTGTCGAACGGCCCGGTGAAGCGCAGCACGCCTTCTTCGATGTCGAGCCGCTGGCCGTAAGCCCGGTAGGTGCCGAGCACGGTGCGGATCTCGCCGGTCAGGCGTGGTTGGGGCATTCCGGTGCCGCGGCTGCTGACCGTCAACAGGCCCGCCAGGCGGGTGCTGAGGCCCTGGCCGCGCAACTGGAAGTCGGGGCCGAGGTCCAGCGTCACCGACACGTCCTGTTCCACCTGCGGGCGCGGCCCGGCGGGCTCGGTGGCGGTCGGGGGCGCGGCCGTGGCGGTCACGCTGGCCGTG
Source organism: uncultured beta proteobacterium (assembly GCA_963726365.1). GTDB lineage: Bacteria > Pseudomonadota > Gammaproteobacteria > Burkholderiales > Burkholderiaceae_C > JAABQG01. The sequence goes on from CAVSCI010000021.1 coordinate 310,148, forward strand.
GTTTCGGTGCCCGTGGGGCGGGTGGCGATCACCACGTCGGCCCCGAGGCCGGAGGCGATTTCCTCGGGCAGGATGATCAGGGCCTGGTCGACCTTGATGCCGCCGCGCACCTGCAGCCGGGCTTCGGCGAGCTTGGCATTGACCGTGCCGGACACCACCATCCGGCGGTCGGCCCGGGTGCTGACGCGCAGAGGCCTCGGCCTTGGCCTCCAACTCCATCTTCACGCCCTCCAGGCCGGTGGATCGCCGCCTTTCAACGCGCGGCCAGAGTGCATGGCCGGTCAGGTTCAGCCGCCCGCCCGGGCCGGCCGCGCCGCTGGCGCCCAGCAGGCTGAATTCGGTGAGGTCCAGGCGCTGCTTCTCCAGACGCGCGCGCAGCTTGCCCTGGCTGAATTCGAGGCCGTCCACCACCGAGCGCAGCGCCAGGTTGTCGGCGGCGATGGTGCCGTCCCAGTACGGCACGGCCCGGGTGCCGCCCAGCGTGGCGTTGGCCTCCAGCGTGCCGCGGATGCGCCATCCCGGCGGGGTCAGTGCCGCCAGGGCGCGCAGGCGGGGCAGTTTCACCTGCAGCTTGCCTTCGATGGCGGTGTCGGCCGGCCAGGCCCAGCCGTCTGCCTGGCGCTTGAGCTTGCTGATGAAACTGGCCTGGGCCCGGCCCGCGCGCTCGCTGTCCCACAGGGCGCGCAGTTCGAACTCGCCGTTGTCGGCATGGAGGTCGATGCGCGCCGTTCGCACGCCGGCGTTGATCGTGCTGGAGCTGGCGTCGTCCAGCGTCACCTGAATGTCGCCCTGGGTGCGCTCCAGCGAAGCGCGCGCGCGCAGGGTGTCGCCCGAGGCCACATCCCATTCGCCGCCGAGCACCACGTCTTCGGTGATTTCCAGCCCCTTCAGTCCCAGGCCGGCCAGGCGTTCGGCCCAGCCCAGCGGCAGTCCGTGCAGGCGACCCTGGGTGCTCCAGCGGGCCGGGGCGCCGTCGCGCTGGCTCCAGCGCGCGCTCTGCCATTCGATGCGCGCTTCGCCAGGCATCGGCCCGGTCAGCCGCAGCTCGCCGGGAGAGACCTGCAGCGTGCGAGTGACGCTCGCATCTTTCCAGTCTACGGTCAGCGGCTGTCCGAGCTGAAGGGTCCAGGTGCCACTCTGATGAGTGGATTGCGAGCGCACCTGCAGGGTCTCGATTCGGGCCTGCCAGGTGTCTTCGCTGGCTCGCCCGCCCTGGGCCGCGGTCTTGACCTCGAAGGTCCGCTCGCCCTGGCCGACCTTGGCCTGGGTGTTCAGGCGCAGCGCCGGCAGCGAGCCCGCCAGCTCCAGGCGGCCGTCCGTGAGGGTCCAGTACTCGTCCGCAGCTGCGCCGGGCGCGCCCAGCTCCAGGCGCGGCACCGACAGTTCGCCCTGCACCTGGAGCTGCCGGCCCAGGTTCTGCCAGCCGCCGCGCCAATTCGCCTTCAGGGTGGCGGAGCCCCGGACCGTGGCCTTCGCCAGATCGGCGGGCAGGCCGGGCCAACGTGCGATCCAGCGCGCGGCCTGGGCGGCATCGGTGAGCTGAAGGGCCAGCGCGCCGTCGCCCCGGGTTTCGCCGAAGCTGCCGGCCAGGGTGGCGGTGCCGCCGGGCAGGTTCAGGCTGAGCCGGGCGTCCCCCGAGCGGCTGATGGTGTTGAAGCCCAGGCTGCCCTGCAGTTGCGCGTCGTCGGTCTGCGCCAGCACGCTGGGCAGCGTCAGGGCGCTGCCGTCCCAGCGGCCTTGGGCGCGAAGCCGGTTCAAACGCAGGCCGCGCGCCGGCGCCGCCGCCGTGGCGGCGCGTTGCTGGACGCCGTCCAGGTCGGTCTCGAAGACCCAGGCCTGACCCTCCAGGCGGGCCGACAGCGTGCCGTTCAGCGCTGCGGCGGCCAGGCGCGAGTCGGCCGCAGCCGGATTGATGTCCGCGGAAGCTGGCGCGGCCGTTCCAGCCCGCCACGGCGGCATTGGCGCCGGCCGGCGCGGTGCTGACCTCACCCTGCGCCTGGATCTGCCCGCCGGCAGCGGCGGCGTCGAGCGATTCGATGGTCCACTGGGCGCCGGCGTTGCGGGCGCGGGCGTTCAGGCGGGACACCGGCAGTTGCCCGCGGTCCCAGGGGCCGGGCAGGGCGTTCGACAAGCTCGACCTGTCCGAGCCAGCCATGGCCCTGGGGGGTGACCGTGGCCTGGCCTTGCAGCAGGGTGCGCGGCGCCTGCGGCCACAGCGCAGCCAGGTCGAGGCCTTGCCAGGCGGCCTGGGCGCTGGCGACGGGTTGCGGCTTGCCAGGGATGCATGCGTGGCGGTGACCGTGGCGTGCATGGGGGTGCTGGCAGGGGGACCGGCGGCAGCACCGTTGCGCCCGGCGTGCGACGTGGCCTGGGTCTGGGGTTCCAGGCGGGCGGATACCTCCAGGGAGGCGCCCATGCCCGCCAAGGCGCCTTGCGCCTCGGCGCTGGCCACCAGCGTCACGGTGTGCGGGCTGCCCGGAGGCGTGGTCAGCACCTCGCCCTGCAGTCGCAAGGCAAGGTCCAGGGGGGCCGTCGCCTGGAGCTCGCCCGAAAAGCGGTAGTTTCCTGAAGAAATACTGGCCTTCCCAGCGTCGATCCGGTGTTGTTTGCTATCAAAAGTGTATTTTCCGGACAAGCCGTTCACGACTACCGGCGCCGAGCCGGCCCATTCCAGCGTCGTCACCTCGAACGGCACCTCCACCTGGATGGGCAGCATCAGCTCGCCCGGCGGCGTGGCCGGCGTGGGGGGGCGTTGGTCCTCGATGCGCAGGTGGCGCACACTGAGGCGCTGTAGCCGCAGCTGGCTGTCGATCAGGCTGCGCAGGCTCCAGGCCAGTTCCGCGTCGCGCGCCTCGACGCTGAGCTCGCCCTGGCGCCAGCGCAGCCAGCCGATGCGTCCGCCCGCCCGCAAGCTGCCGGTGACCTCGCGGGTTTCCAACGACTGCCCCTCGGGCAGGAAGCGGGCGGCCAGATTCAGGCTGGCGCCCAGCGAATGGTCGGCGCCGGTCCAGAGGTAGGCGCCCAGCCCCATCGCGGCCAGCACCAGCGCGACCAGCGTTCGCCGCAGCAGCAGGAAGGCCATGCGCCGCATCAGAAGTTCACTCCCATACTGAGGTTGAGCCGTAGCTGGTGGGTGGCCACGCCCCAGGCCAGGTTGACCTGCAAGGGGCCGAGGGGGCTGTTCCATTGCGCGCCCGCGCCTGTGCCGACCTTTGCGGTGAGATCCTGCGGCTTGTTGGCTACGCCGCCTGCGTCGACGAAGGCGATGAAGTCCCAGGCCGTTGTCAGGCCGTCGATGATGATCGGGCGCTGCAGCTCCAGGCTGCCCACGGCCACATAGCGCCCGGCGGCCGTCTGCCCGTCGGGCAGGGTGACGCCGATGCTGCGATAGGCGTAGCCGCGCACCGTGTTGTCGCCGCCTGTGAGAAAGAGCTGCGTGGTGGGCAGGTTGGCGCGATCGTTGGCCAGCACCGCGCCGTATTCAGCCCGCGCCGCGATGCGTGTGCCTCGCACGGCGCCCATTCGCTCGGCCGCGTCATCCGGACGGCCGAGCGGGAAATAGCCCAGCCACCGGCCGACGAGGCGGCCAAAGGGATAGCGGCCGCCATCCATGGTCATGCCGCCGCCGAGGTCGAGCGACAAGCCGTGCCCGCGCGTGGGAAAAAGCCGGCTGTCAAAGTCCCGGCGGGTCCAGACGTAGTTCGCGCTCACGGCGTTGGCGGCCGGAGGCGGGTTGAAACCGCTGTTGAGGGCGCGCTCGTATTGCAGGAAATAGGAGCGGTCGACGAACTCGGCCGCTCGGGTGCGTCCGGCGCGCAGCATCACGCTGTCGACCTCGAAGCTGCCGGATTCCTCGCGCGCCACCTGCGCCGAGGTGCGCCAGCGCCAGAAATTGGCGTCGGGCGGGGCCGTCCATTCGGTGCCGAGGGATTTCTTGGGCTGCTCGTACAGCAGCTTGGTCACCGCGCGCCAGCCGATGACCGGCAAGCGGTGCACCGTGTGCTCGGCCGACAGGCGCAGGCCTGTGTCGGTGTTGATGCCCACGCCGAGGATCAGCTTCTGCAGCCTGGCTTCGCGCACTTTGATCTGTACCACCGCAGCGTCGGGGTCGCCCGTCGTGTCCAGGGTGATGAAAACGGAATCAAAAAATCCGCTGTCGCTCAGGCGCTGCTGCGCTTCGAGCATGCGGCTCTGTTCGTACCGTTCGCCAGGCGGGAGCTGCGCCAGCCGCGTGACAAGCTCGGGCGAATGCCGGTCGAGTCCGCTGACCACCATCTCGCCGACGGTGAAGACCGGGCCGGAATCCAGCGTCACGCGCAGCCGGGCGCTGCGGGTCTCGGGGTCGATGTCGGCGCGGCTGTCCGCCAGCCGCCCGGTCGGGAAGTGCAAGGTGGTGAGTTCGCGCAGCGCCAGCAGCTTGGCGGCGTCCCAGCCGGCCTGGGTGAACTGCATGCCGGCGCGCAGCGGCCACAGGGCCTCGATCCGCAGCCGCTGGGTCAGGTTGGCCGCGTCGGTCGTGATCGGACCGGTGAAATCGATGCGCACGTCGGTCACCAGGGTGGGTTCGCCCGGATCGACGTCGATGACGACACGGCGCGAAACCGGACCGGCCGCCGCGACCGATTCGACCCGGACCGTGGGCGAGAAATAGCCCAGCGTGGCCAGGATCTCCTCGGCGTTGCTGCGGGCCAGGGGCAACAGACGATCCAGCTCGTTGTCGGCCAGGTCGGTCAGCTCGGCGAAGCGAACCAGTTCCAGACGGCGCGCCAGCACGTCACGCACGTCCGCGGGTGCGCGCACGTCGATTTCAAAGGCGGGTTTGCGGTCCGCAGACGCTTGAGCCTGCCGCTCTGCCCGCCTTTGAGCGCGCCTTTGCTCCCGGGCCGGGTCCTGCTCCTGCGCCGAGATTTGCTCCTGGGTCTGCACCTGGGCCTGCGCATGCGTCGGCAGCAACGCGCAGCCCCATGCCAGCAGCAGCACCAAGGCCAGCCACCGGGCGCGGGAGCAGTGCCGGCCAAGGTTCATCGGGACGCTCGGATGCGCCGGCTCAGCCCAGTCGCACCGGCTCTCCTTGCCGGTTGAAGGGCAGCAGGGCCTTGAGTTCTCCGGCCTTGATCATGGCCACCATGCGCTTGAGCGGTTCTTCGGCGTCGGCGGCGCTGGGGGCCGCGCCGGCGCGCCCGGGCAGGCTCGCAGCAAAGACGATGACCCAGTCCAGGCTGAATTGTTCAGCCTCTTCGGCAAACGCCGCGAACGTGCTCAGTTCGTCCAAGGCCTTGTCGACACAGACGGCGGGCACCAGCGCCCCCCCCTCGCCCCGCTCGAACGCGGCCTGCTGCGCGGCGTCGGCATCGCCCGGCAGCTCCGCCACCGCAAACGTGAACAGCAGGCGCTGCGGCTCGGACTGCTGGCGCGCGGCGGCGAGAAAGTCGTCAAAGTGGGTGATGTCCATCGTCGTGCAATCGTTCTGAAAAGGGGCAATTTACCAGCACGCGCACAATGGCCGGTTTTTAGGAGATCTCTTCGTGGCCCATTCAGCACCTTTGCCGGGTTTTGAGGCGCCCGCCGTGGGCTTCGAGCAGCCCTTCGAGATGCTGGTGGCCTGCCACGAGCGCGTCCAGCGGTCGCTGGACCTGCTGAAGCGCCTCATGGATTACCTCGATACGCGGGGCCACGACCGCTCGACCCGCTCGGCCGCGGCCGACGTACTGCGCTACTTCGATATCGCCGCGCCGCTGCACCATGAGGACGAGGAACTGCACGTGTTCCCGGCGCTGGCCGCCAGTGCAGATGCGCCGCTGCGAACCGCGATCGCCACGCTGATGGACGAGCACACGCGCATGGCCGCGCTCTGGTCAGCATTGCGTGGCGCCCTGCTGTGCTGGCGCGACGAAGATGACGCGCCGCCGCCCGATGCGGCCACGCGCTGTACGGCCGCCGCTTTCATCGGGCTGTACGCGACGCACATCGTCACCGAGGAGGGGCTGGTGTACCCGGCCGCGCGGGCCTGTTTTGACGACGCCGGCCTGGTGCGCATCGGCGCCGAGATGCAGGCGCGGCGCAGGGCCGGGTGAACGCCAGGCGAGCCTCTGGGGCGGCTTCGTTCTTGCTGGCTCCCCGGCCCCTGCTAGGCTATTTGCTCAGCAGCCGCATCGCGTCTTCCAGCCCCTTGAGCGTCAGGGGAAACATGCGCTGGCTGACCAGCTGCTGGATGACGGAAATGCTCTGGCGGTACTGCCAGACGCCTTGCGGCTCGGGGTTGATCCAGGCGAACTTGGGGAAGGCGTGGGTGAGCCGCTGCATCCATTCGGAGCCGGCTTCCTCGTTGTTGTATTCGACGCTGCCGCCGGGCTGCAGGATCTCGTAGGGGCTCATCGTCGCGTCGCCGATGAAGAGCAGCTTGTAGTCCTTGTTGTACTTGCGGATGATGTCCCAGGTCGGGAACTTCTCGGCAAAGCGGCGCCGGTTGTTCTTCCACATGAAGTCGTAGACGCAATTGTGGAAGTAGTAGAACTCCAGGTGCTTGAACTCCGACTTGGCCGCCGAAAACATCTCTTCCACGCGATGGATGTGCTCGTCCATGGTGCCACCGACGTCCATCAGCAGCAGCACCTTCACGTTGTTGTGCCGCTCCGGAATCATCTTGATGTCCAGGTAGCCGGCATTGGCCGCCGTCGCACGGATGGTGTCGGGCAGGTCGAGTTCCTCCACCGAGCCCTCGCGCGCAAACTTGCGCAGGCGGCGCAGGGCCACCTTGATGTTGCGCGTGCCAAGCTCCTGCGTGTCGTCGTAGTCCTTGTAGGCGCGCTGGTCCCACACCTTCACGGCGCTCTTGTTGCGCCCCTTGTCCTGGCCGATGCGGATGCCTTGCGGGTTCGACCCATAGGCGCCGAACGGCGAAGTGCCGCCCGTGCCGATCCACTTGTTGCCGCCTTCGTGGCGCTCCTTCTGCTCCTCGAAGCGCTTTTTCAGCGTCTCCATGAGCTCGTCCCAGCCCATCTTCTCGATCTTGGCTTTCTCCTCGGGGCTGAGTTCGAGTTCCAGGTTCTTGCGCAGCCACTCCAGCGGCACTTCCTTGGTGAAGTCCGCGATCATCTCCACGCCCTTGAAGTAGGCGGCGAAGGCGCGGTCGAACTTGTCGAAGTGCTTCTCGTCCTTCACCAGTGCGGTGCGCGAGAGGTAGTAGAAGTCGTCGATCTTGTAGGCGTCGTCCGAATTCGGCCCGACCACATTGGCCTGCAGCGCTTCAAGCAAGGTCAGGTATTCCTTGACCGAGACGGGCAGCTTGGCGCTGCGCAATGTGTAGAAAAAGTCGATCAGCATGGCGATCTCCCAAAGTCAGGTCCGGTCAGGTTCGCCGGTCGAGCAGGTACAGAAGTTGCGCCCGCGCCTCGGGCCACTCGCCGGCGCGCATGCTGTACATCACGGTGTCTCGGATGGTGCCGTCTCGGCGCAGGGCGTGACCGCGGATCACGCCATCCTTCTTCGCGCCCAGGCGCTCGATGGCGGCCTGCGAGGCGAAATTGAAGTTGTCGGTGCGCCATCCCACCACGGCGCAACCCAGGGTCTCGAAGGCATGGCGCATCAGCAGCAGCTTCGCGGTGGTGTTGACGTGGGTGCGCTGGGCCTGCTGCGCGTACCAGGTGTAGCCAATCTCCAGCCGTTTCACAGCGGGCAGGATGTCGTGGTAGCTGCTGGACCCAAGCACCCGGCCAGTCGCAGTGTCCAGCACGGCGAAGGCGAAGCGGCTGCCGGCCTCGCGCATGGCGAGTGCGTCCTCGATGTACTGGCGTGTCTGCCCGGGTTCCGGCACCGACGTGACGCGGAGGTTCCAGAGCGCGCCGTCGGCTGCCGCCGCGCGCAGGCCGGCCTCATGCGAAAGCGCGAGCGGCTCCAGCGTGACGCCGCGCTCGGACAGGGTGACGGCTTGCACGAAACTCATGGCGTAAATTCTTCGATGTCGAACCAGGCCGATTTCAACCCGGCGCTGTGTTTTCAGCGGTTGCGCTGGTTCATGAACACCAGCTTCTCGAACAGCGTCACGTCCTGCTCGTTCTTGAGCAGCGCACCGACCAGCGGCGGCACCGACACCTTGTTGTCTGTGCTTTGCAGGGCTTCCAGCGGAATGTCTTCGGCGACCAGCAGCTTGAGCCAGTCCAGCAGTTCGGACGTGCTGGGCTTCTTTTTCAGCCCCGGCAGGTTGCGCACGTCATAGAAGGTCTTCATGGCCGCTGTCAGCAGTTCCTTCTTGAGGTTCGGAAAGTGCACGTCGATGATCTGCTTCATCGTCTCCGCGTCGGGGAACTTGATGTAGTGGAAGAAGCAGCGGCGCAGGAAGGCGTCGGGCAGTTCCTTCTCGTTGTTCGAGGTGATGAACACCAGCGGGCGATGTTTGGCGCGGATCAGCTCGCGCGTCTCGTAGCAGTAGAACTCCATGCGGTCGATCTCGCGCAGCAGGTCGTTCGGGAATTCGATGTCGGCCTTGTCGATCTCGTCGATCAGCAGTGCCACCGGCTGCTCGGCCGTGAAGGCCTGCCACAGCACGCCCTTGAGGATGTAGTTGTGGATGTTTTTCACCCGCTCGCCACCGTCCACGTCGGCCAGCTGCGAGTCGCGCAGGCGGCTCACGGCGTCGTATTCATACAGGCCCTGCTGCGCCTTGGTGGTCGACTTGATGTGCCACTGCAGCAAAGGCAGGTCGAGCGCCTGCGCCACCTCCTCGGCCAGCATGGTCTTGCCGGTGCCGGGCTCGCCCTTGACCAGCAGCGGGCGTTTCAGGGTGATGGCGGCGTTGACCGCCAGCATGAGGTCCTGCGTGGCGACGTAGTTCTGGGTGCCTTGGAATTTCATGGGGGAGGGGGATGAATAATGGAAAACGTGAAAGGCGAGCGTAGCCGAGGGCCGATATAATTCCGAGGTTGATATTTATCAATCTTTGATCGATTGTGCGCGCAAAATGAACAAGTTGTTGACCACGGTATTTGCTTTTGCTGTCGCTTCCGTGACCGCCATTTCCGCCCAGGCCCAGGAGGTCAAGGGCGACGCCAAGGCCGGCGCCAAGAAGATCGCCATGTGCATTGGCTGCCACGGCATCAAGGGCTACCAGGCCAGCTTCCCCGAAGTCTACAAGGTGCCGATGATCTCTGGCCAGGGTGCGAAATACATCGTTTCGGCCTTGAGTGCCTACAAGAAGGGCGACCGCAGGCACCCCACCATGCGGCGCCATTGCGACCAGCCTGAGCGATCAGGACATGGCTGACGTGGCCGCCTTTTACGAGCAACATGGCAAGACCGATGCCGTGTTGCCTGCCAAGCCGGCGCGCGAGCCCAGTCCGGCGGTGGCTGAATTGTTGAAGAAAGGCGCCTGCGTGTCCTGCCACGGCGACAACTTCTCCAAACCGATTGACCCCAGCTATCCCAAGCTCGCCGGGCAGCACGGCGACTACCTGTATGCCGCGCTCAGGGCCTACAAGTCCGACGGCCACAGCACCTGGGGCCGCAACAACGCCATCATGGCTGGCGTTGACAAGCAGTTCTCGCTCCCCGAACTCAAGTTGCTGCCAGCTTACATCTCATCGCTCGACGGCGAACTCAAGACGGTCCCGCAGGCGAAATTCAAGTAAGCCGCACTGCAGAAGGCGCCCATGGCGTTTTCGGCCCCGACAGCCCGCTCCGGCGGGCTTTTTTGCGGGTTTATTGAAGAAAAATGGCCATTTTCCAGCGTCAGAATGGACACAATTCTGCTATCAACAAGATAGGTTAATGAGAGGCTGGCGCAGACGCTCAATCCCGCGTGGCGTGGCGCTGCACACAGTCGATGTAGGCGGCGCCGTCGGGTGGGCGGCCAGCGCGCTGGCTCTCCCACACCATCTGGCCCAGGCACTCCATGGTCTCGTGGTGCGCGTCGTGCAGCGAATCGCGCCGGTGCGTCAGCAACTCCACCGCCTGGCGGATGCCGCGCGGCTGGTCGATGCTGCACTGCTCGCTGATCGACAGGTGCATCGACAGGTGGAGAAACGGATTCGCGTTGGTCTCGTCCGGCACCGCCATGGTTTTCAGCGCCGCGTCCACATCGGACAGGGCAGCATGGTATTCGGGGTGTTCCGCTATCCACAGGCTGGCGAGGGTCTCGATGGCTTCAAGCCGCTCGCCGGCGCAGGCCTTGGCGTAGACAGAGCAGAAAAAGCGCCGCACATCGGCTTGGCTGGGCTGGATCAACATGCTGCGGATTGTCGCCCACGGACAGCGCCCGTGCCCCGCCTTGGGTACAGTGTGGATCTTCGGGCAGTGATGCAGCGGTGCCGTCACAGGCGCATCGTCGGCTCGCTTGCCCTGAACCGACAACTCTGTGGAGATCCCCCATGAACCAGGCTTTCATCTGCGACGCCATCCGCACCCCCTTCGGCCGCTACGGCGGCGCCCTGAGCAGCGTGCGCACCGACGACCTCGGCGCCATCCCGCTGCGCGCGCTGATGGCGCGCAACCCCAAGGTCGACTGGGCCGCCGTGACCGACGTGCTCTTCGGCTGCGCCAACCAGGCCGGCGAGGACAACCGCAACGTCGCCCACATGGCCAGCCTGCTGGCGGGCCTGCCGATCGAGGTGCCCGGCGCCACCATCAACCGCCTGTGCGGCTCGGGCCTGGACGCCGTGGGCACGGCGGCACGCGCCATCCGCGCCGGTGAAGCCGGCCTGATGATCGCCGGCGGCGTCGAGAGCATGAGCCGCGCGCCCGTTCGTCATGCCCAAAGCCGAGAGCGCCTTCAGCCGCGCCAACGCGGTGTACGACACCACCATCGGCTGGCGTTTCGTCAACAAACTGATGAAGGCGCAGTACGGCGTGGACTCCATGCCCGAGACCGCGGAGAACGTCGCCACCGAATTCGGCATTCAGCGCGAAGCGCAGGACAGGATGGCCATGGCCAGCCAGATGAAGGCCGTGGCGGCGCAGAAAGCCGGCCACCTGGCCCGGGAGATCACCGCAGTCAGCATTCCCCAGAAAAAGGGCGATGCCGTCGTCGTGGACCAGGACGAGCACCCGCGCGAAACCAGTCTCGAAGCGCTGGCCAGGCTCAAGCCCATCGTTCGGCCTGATGGCACTGTGACCGCGGGCAACGCCAGCGGCGTGAACGACGGCGCCTGTGCGCTGCTGCTGGCCGATGAAGCCATCGGCCGCCAGGAACGGCCTGGTGCCCAGGGCCCGCGTGGTGGGCATGGCCTGTGCCGGCGTGGCGCCGCGCATCATGGGCATCGGCCCGGCGCCCGCCACGCAGAAGGTGCTGGCGCTGACCGGGCTGACGCTGGCCCAGCTCGATGTGATCGAACTCAACGAAGCCTTCGCCGCGCAAGGCCTGGCCGTGCTGCGCCAGCTTGGTTTGCCCGATGACGACGCCCGCGTCAATGCCTGGGGCGGCGCGATCGCGCTGGGCCACCCGCTGGGCGCCTCCGGCGCCCGCCTGGCCACCACGGCCATCAACCGCCTGCATGCCACCGGCGGGCGCTACGCGCTGTGCACCATGTGCATCGGCGTGGGGCAGGGCATTGCGCTGATCCTGGAACGGGTCTGACGGACGGGCTTACGGTGGCTGCCTCGGTGCGCCCTGCAGGCTTGAAGCCGGCATTCGAAAACATGCCCGACCGCGATACCGCCCTGCCGTCCCGCATCCGCCTTCTGGTGCCGGACGATGCGGCCGTTTACCGTGCGCTGCGCCTGCGCGCGCTGCGCGAGCATCCCGAGGCCTTTACCTCCGGCTTTGAAGAAGAAACGGTGCGTCCGTTGAGCTGGTCGGAGCAGCGGTTGAGCGTCGATCCGCAGCGGCCCCATGACTTCTTTCTGGGTGCGTTTCAGGAGGGCGTGCTGGTGGGCATGGTCGGCCTGCAGGGCCGCTACCGGGCCAAGGAGCGGCACAACGCCAGCGTTGTGGGCATGTTCGTCGCCCCTGAGGCCGGTGGGCAGGGGCTGGGCAGTGCGCTGATGCAGGACCTTCTGGAGCGCGCCCGCGCCCTGGCGGCGCTGGAGCAGCTGGACCTGACGGTGACGCAGGGCAATGAACGGGCTCAGGCGCTGTACGAGCGGTACGGCTTTACGGTCTATGGCGTTCTGCCGCACGCCATCAAGGTGGACGGCGAGGACTACGCCAAGGTCCACATGGTGCTGCGGCTGCGATGAAAACCGTCAGACCCGCCAAGCCGGCAGTTGCCAGTCGCGCCACAGGGCCAGGCCGCGCAGGCCTGCCGTGACGGCCAGGCAACCCGTCAGCGATGCCCAGCCGGGCGCGTCAAGCTGCCACAGGCCGACATAGACCCAGCCGCCGGCAAAGGCGCACACGGCGTACGGCCGGTGGTCGCGAAAGGCGGTTGGGATCTCGTTGCAGACCATGTCGCGCAGCACGCCGCCGAACACACCGGTGACCAGGCCCATCATCACCGCCACCAGACCCGGCATCTGGGCGTCGAGCGCGTGGTGCACGCCGGTGGCGGCGAACAGGCCCAACCCCAGCGCGTCGGGCCACTGGATGGCCTTTTCCGTGAGTTCGAAGTGCCGGTGCCGCATGAACAACATCGCCAGCAGACACAGCGCCAGCACGCCCCAGAGCACGCCGACCTGCTGAACCCAGAAGAAGGGCCGCTGGTCCAGCAACAGGTCGCGCAGGGTGCCGCCGCCAAACGCCGTCAGGAAGGCCACCACGCAGATCCCCACGGCGTCCAGTTTCTTGCGCGCCGCCTCCATCAGGCCGGACAGGGCGAACGCGGCGGTGGCCGCCAACTCCACCAGCAGCCGCAGCGTCTCGCCCCAGGGTTGAATCGTGTTCACGCCGGGATTGTCGCGCCAAGCCCGGTTGCCCGCGCCATCACAACCGTTGAGGCATGGCCGTCCTGGCCGCGCCAGGCGACGATCTGGTCCGGCCGGATCAGCACCAGCGGGGCCTCGTAGAGCCTCGCCAGTTCCGGATCCGTGTGCCGGACGACTTTCAGGTCCAGCCCCATCCGTTGCGCGGCGCGCTCGAATCCACGGGCATCCGGCGCGTCGGGCCCCAGGGCCAGCAGCGTCCATTCGAAATTGAAGCTGTCAAACAGCGAACGGCCGTCGCCAAGCCAGGCGTGGGGTGGCCGGCCGCCGGGGCAGGCGGTGGGCGTGTAGTGGTTGGGCTGGTCGGGCGGTGGTGTGCATCCGTCGGGCACGATGAGGGGCGAGCCGTCGTAGCGGCCGCCGAAGGTGATGCCGGGGATGTTGAATTCCCGGCGCACATGGCCGTTCAGGTAGTCCGAGGCGCTGGCACGCGCCCGCGCGCCGGCGGGCGTGTCGTCTTCGAGCTCAGGCGCGGCGTCAAACAGGCCGATCGAATCGGCCAACTGGCGCGCGTAGCTGGTGTTGCGCTCGGCCAGCGGCTTGCGCTCCCGCTCGTAGCTGTCCAGCAGCGCTGCCGGCGCCTGCCCCTTGAGGACGGCGGCCAGCTTCCAGCCCAGGTTGACCGCGTCTTCCACGGCGGTGTTGTAGCCCAGGCCGCCGGTGGGCGTGAACAGGTGCACCGCGTCGCCACCCAGAAAGACGCGGCCTTCCTGAAAGCGCTCGGCCACCAGCGCGTGGCCCGCCAGCCAGGTCGCCATGGACAGGATCTCGATCGGGATGTCCTGCCCATAGGCCTGCGCGAACAGGCGCCTCGCATCGGCCTCGGTCAGCGCCTCGGTCGCGGCATCGTCGGCCATCTGGATGTGGAAGGCAAATTCGCTGACGCCATCGACCGACATGATGAAGGCGCGCAACTGCGGGTTGACCACCACGTACATCCAGGCCCGGTCGTTCGGATTGCGCGCGTAGAACTCGGGCGCCTTGAGGTACACGGCCAGCATCTTGCCGCCCATGAAGTTGCGCTTGAAGCCGGTGGCGCCCCCCCAGGCAATGCCGAGCTGGCCGCGCACGAAGCTGCGCGCGCCGTCGGCACCCATCAGGTAGGCTGCCCGAACGGCGACGGGCGCGCCGCCTTCGACCGCCTGAACCTCAGCTTCGATGCCCGTGCCGGTGTCGGCAAAGGATTTCAGCTGCCAGCCGTAGCGCAGCTCGACCGAGGGCAGTTGCTGCGCGTGCTGGCGCAGGCTCACTTCCACGTATTTCTGCGAGACGCGGTGCGGCAGTTCGGCGGCGCTCCAGGCGCCGGAGAGGTTCTTGATCACCTGCGGCGCGGCGGCGGCGGTGGGCAGGCGCAGGCGGGCCAGTTCGGTGCCGCCGAAGCGCGTGAGGTAGGCGATGTCGGTCGGGTGGTCGCCCGGCAGACCCCTGGCGCGGATGTCCTGGGCAAAGCCCAGGCGCCGGAAGTGCTCCATGGTGCGCGCCTGCGTGGCGTTGGCCTGCGGGTTGAAGGCCGTGCCCGGCTTGGGGTCCACCAGCAGGCAGCGGATGCCACGCCGGCCCAGTTCATTGGCCAGCATCAGGCCGCAGGGGCCGCCACCGGCGATCAATACGGCGGTTTCAATGTGTTCATTCATTCAGTCCATCCCGTCCGACGCGGCCGGTGCCTTCGATGCAGGGCTTATCCGCCTTGCGTGCCCGGCCCTGATTCTGGAAATTGTCCCGGACTTTGACAGTCCCGCCGACAGAGGGAACCCGTATTCAACGACCGGAATGGGAGCCGCCGATGAAAGACGAGCTTCAAGGGGCTGGTGGCCGGCTGGCTGCGTGATCGGGCCTTGACGCAGTGGCCGGGCGGAAAGTCTTCCATCGCTCGGCGAGAATGCAGGCTTGGACTTCCCCCTCATCACCGATCCGTTTTTCTACGCCGTCGCCATCCCCGCCGTGCTGTTGATGGGCATCAGCAAAAGCGGGTTTGGCGCGGGCTTTGGCGCGCTGGCTGTGCCAATGATGGCGCTGGCTGTCACGGTGCCGCAGGCAGCGGCGATCCTGATGCCGGTGCTGCTGGCGATGGACCTGCTGGGCATGGCGGCGTTTCGCAAGGACTTCGACAGGCAGTTGCTGAAGTTCCTGCTGCCCTTCGGGCTGCTGGGCATCGGGTTGGGCGCGCTGCTTTTCAAGCTGCTGGAGCCTCGGCTGGTGGCCGGCATCGTGGGTGGTTTCACGCTGCTGTTCCTGGCGCAGCGCCTGCTGTTTCCGCCCCGGCCCGACAGCGCACCGCCGCCGCGCTGGATCGGCGCCATGCTGACCGCCACGTCGGGCTTCACCAGCTTCATTGCCCACGCCGGCGGACCGCCGATCAACGCCTACGTGATCCCGCTCAAGCTCAGGCCCATGGTGTTTACCGGCACCATGGCGTTCTTCTTCTTTTTCATCAACATGGCCAAGTGGATTCCCTACGCCTGGCTCGGCCTGCTGGACATGCGCAATTTCGCCACTTCCCTGGTGCTTCTGCCGCTGGCGCCGTTGGGCGTCTGGGTCGGCGTGCGCATCGCGCGGCGCATCAATCAAGTGCTGTTCTACCGGTTGATCTACGCCGGCATGTTTCTCACCGGCATCAAGCTGCTGTCGGATGCCTTTCGCTGACGGGTCCTGAATCAATAGCATTAAATGGCCATACGACGTTGGGAAATGGCCAGTTTGATCTAAGAAATCAGCTGGAACGCGCCGCAGCCCCCCCGGGCATCGCGTCGCGGGCAGCCTGTTCCCGTTCCGCGCGCTCCTGTGCCATCTGGGCCTCCAGTTGCTCGCGTCCCTGCCGGGCCACGGCAATCAGTTTGTTTCGGTCCTTGTGGTGGGGGTACATCTGCTCCAGCAGCGCCAGGTTGTGGGCGCGAAAGCGCCCGATGCTGATCTGTACCGCCTCCGGCGTCTGGCCCATCAGTTCGAGCACGCAGGCCGCGCTGCCCAGGCTGGACTCGAACACCTCGCGCTGCACCCGCGTCACGCCCCGTTCGCGCAAGCCGTTCCAGTGCGTCACGTCGCGCGCCCGGGCCACCAGCTGCAGCTGCGGGAAGTGCTCGCGCGCCAGGTCCACGATGGCCAGCGACTGCGCCACGTCGTCCACCGCCACCACCAGGATGCGTGCGGTCGCTGCGCCAGCGGTGCGCAACAGGTCGAGCCGTGTCGCGTCGCCGTAGAACACGCGGTAGCCGAAGGCGCGCGCGGCCTCGATCATTTCGGCGTCATGGTCCAGCACGGTGGCCGGGATGCCCTGCGCCGACAGCATGCGGCCAATGATCTGGCCATAGCGCCCGAAGCCGGCAATGATGATGGGCGCGTCCTGCGGTTCCGAGATCTCTTCGAGCACCGGCACATTGCAGTTCGCGTAGCGCGGCAGCAGCAGGCGGTCCACGGCCAGCAGCAACAGCGGGCTGAGCAGCATCGACAGCGCCACCGCGCCGATCAGCAGCGACGCGACCTCGGGCGAAAACACCTTGGCGCCGGCGGCGGCCTGGAACACCACGAAGGCGAACTCGCCGCCTTGCGCCAGCAGCAGCGTGAACACCGGGCGTTCCTGAAACGGCAGTGGCATGGCGCGCGCCAGCACATAAATCACCACCAGCTTGACCGCCATGAAGCCCAGCAGGATGGCCGCCATGGCGCCCGGATGCGCGATCAGCACGCCGAAGTCGATGCTCATGCCCACGGCAATGAAAAAAAGCCCGAGCAGCAGGCCCTTGAAAGGCTCGATGTCGGTCTCCAGCTCGCGCCGGTACTCGCTGTCGGCCAGCAACACGCCGGCCAGGAAGGCGCCCAGCGCCATCGACAGCCCCAGCCACTGCATCAGCATCGCGATGCCCACCACCAGCAGCAACGCGGCCGCCGTGAAGACCTCCGACGTTTTGCTTTTGGCGATCCAGCGCAGCGCCGGACGCAGCAACAGGCGGCCGCCCAGGATGACCCCGCCCACGATCCCGATCACCGTGATCGCCTGGAGCCACACATTGGCGCCGGGAGCCGCGTGACTGGATCCGGAACGCCCGTCCACCAGGCCGCCCAGCAACGGCAGCAGGGCCAGGATCGGAATGGCGGCGACGTCCTGGAACAGCAGGATCGAAAAGCCCGCCTGCCCGCTGGAGGTGCGCAGCAGGTTGCGCTCCTGCATCACCTGCAGCGCAATGGCCGTGGACGACAGCGCCAGGCCCAGCGCCGCGACCAGGGCCGTGGGCCAGGGCACGCCGAGCGCCACGGCCACGCCTGCCAGCGCGGTTGTGCAGGCCAGCACCTGTGCGCTGCCCCAGCCGAAGATCGGCCGGCGCAGGCTCCACAGGCGGCGCGGCTCCAGCTCCAGCCCGACCAGGAACAGCATCAGCACCACGCCGAACTCGGCAAAGTGCAGGATGTCCTCGACGTTGCTGACCAGCCCCAGCCCCCACGGGCCGATGGCCATGCCGGCCGCCAGGTAGCCGATGATGGCGCCCAGGCCGAGCGCGCGCGACAACGGCACGGCAATTACCGCGGCGGCCAGGTAGATGAAGCTGTTGACCAGCCAGGCGGGGGTGTGTTCCATGCCGTTAACATACCTCATGCCCGGTGCATGCGCATCGGGCAGGCTACCCGGTCGATTTGTAGTTTGCAGGAGTCCCACATGCCGGTCATCGTCGTCGCCAATCCCAAGGGAGGGGCGGGCAAATCCACACTGGCCACCAACGTGGCGGGTTACCTGGCCGCCCACGGCCACGCTGTGATGCTGGGCGACGCCGATCGCCAGCAGTCCAGCCGCTTGTGGCTGGGTCTGCGTCCCGCCACGGCGCGGCGCATCACCAGCTGGGACGTGACACCCGACATGACCGCCCGCCCGCCCAAGGGCACCAGCCATGTGGTGCTCGACACGCCGGGCGGCCTGCATGGCAAGCGGTTCAAGGAAATGGTGCGCGTGGCCGACAAGGTGATCGTGCCCCTGCAGCCAAGCATCTTTGACATCTTCGCGACCCGTGCCTTCCTCGACGAACTGGCCGAGCAGCGCCACGCCGGGCGCCTGAAGGTGGGCCTGGTCGGCATGCGCGTGGACGCGCGCACCATTGCCGCCGAGCAGCTGCGCGAGTTCGTTGACGGCTTGGGCCTGCCGGTGCTGGGTTTCCTGCGCGACACGCAGAATTACGTTCACCTCGCCGCGCGCGGGCTCACGCTGTTCGATGTCGCGCCGGGCCGCGTCGAGAAGGATCTGGCGCAATGGCAGGACATCTGTCGCTGGTTGGACACACCCTGAACGCCCGCGCGGCTAAAGTGACTTCATGAAAACCTTCCGGACACTCAAGGAATTGGCGGCCTGCGCCGGCCAGGACATCGCCACCAGCGACTGGATCACCATCACCCAGGAGCAGGTCAACCAGTTCGCCGAGGCCACGGGGGATCACCAGTGGATTCATGTCGATGTCGAGAAGGCCAGGAAGGGCCCGTTCGGCGGCCCGATCGCACACGGCTTTCTCACGCTGTCGCTGCTACCGCGCTTTTTTGAATCCACCATCGAGGTGGTCGAATCGGCCATGGGCGTCAATTACGGGCTGAACAAGGTGCGCTTCATCGCCCCGGTGCCCGTGGGCAGCAAGCTGCGTGCGCGCATGAAGCTGCTGTCGGCCGAGCCGATCGACAACAACGGCTACCAGATGACCTGGGAAATCACCGTGGAGCGCGAAGGCGCGTCCAAGCCGGTGTGCATCGCCGAGTCCCTGTCGCGGCGCTATTGAGGCCGGAGCTCAGGCTTTTTGACAAGAAGCCAGCGTCGAATGGCGCTTTGAAGCTATCAATAATGTAGTTTTTCGCCGGTCGGCCGGCAGCTTCTAGCTGAAGCCGATCTGGCGCCAGGCCTCGAACACTGTCACCGCCACCGCGTTCGACAGGTTCAGGCTGCGCTGGCCGGCACGCATCGGCAGGCGCAGTTGCCGGTCCTCGGCAAAGGCCTCCCGCACAGGGGGCGAAAGGCCGCGCGTTTCGGCGCCGAACACCAGCCAGTCGCCAGCCTGGAAAGCCACCTCATGCACCCGGCGTGTGCCGCGCGTCGTCAGCGCGAACAGGCGCGCCGGGTCGGGCACTTGCGTATCGAGGAATGCCTGCCAGCTGGCGTGGCGCCGCAGCTCGGCGTACTCGTGGTAATCCAGCCCGGCGCGGCGCATGTGCTTGTCGTCCATCGAAAACCCAAGCGGCTCGATCAGGTGCAGCGTGCAGCCGGTGTTGGCTGCCAGGCGGATCACATTGCCCGTGTTGGGCGGAATCTCGGGCTCGACCAGGACGATGTGGAACATGGGTCAAATTTACTCTGTCCGGGCGAAAACCAGTGCCGTGACCTGCGCGGCGCCGGCCTGGCGCAGCATCAGCGCCGCGGCGTGCAACGAGGCGCCGCTGGTCATGACATCATCGACCAGCACCACGCGCTGACCGCGCAGTTCATGGGCGCGCAAGGGCTCCACGGCGAAGGCGCCCTGCACGTTGCGCAGGCGCTCGGCGCGTTTGAGCGCGCTCTGTGCCGGCGTATGGCGGGTGCGCAGCAACAGGCTCGCGTCGGTCTGCCCGGGCGCCAGGCGTTGCGCCAGCATCAGGGCCTGATTGAAACCGCGCTCCGCCAGCCGCTCTCGGGCCAGCGGCATCGGCAGCACCCGGTCGGCCTGGTCCAGCGCGGGCTCGACCCAGGGCGTGCTGCGCATCACCGTTGCCAGCGCGGCGGCCCAGCCGGGTTGGCCGCCGAACTTGAACTGTGCGATGCAGTGCGACCACGGCCAGGCGTAGGCCACGGCGGCCAGACAGCCGTCCAGCGGGGGCGGAGTCGTCAGGCACGCGCCGCACTGGCCCACGCCGGCGGGAACCGGCAACGCGCAGGTGCGGCAACGCGGCACGGGCTGGGCAAAACGCGCCACGCAGGCGTCGCACACCACGCGCGACGGCCAGGCATGGCACACCGCGCAGCGCGCCGGTATTTGCTGCGATGCCCTGCGGATCAACTGGCGAAACATGGAATCAATATACTTCGACGCCTGAAACGGCTCCCGCGCCGCGATTGCACATGCCCCACGAACTTCCCCCCACCATCGACCCCGCGGCCGCCGCGCGCTGGGCCGCGCTGGCCGTGCCAAACCCGGAGCAAGGGCGGGCGGATGCGGGTGGATCGCCCTGGCTGCATGAAGAAGTGGCGCGGCGCATGGAAGAGCGGCTCGGCTGGATCAAGCTGCAGCCGCAGCGCTGGGCGCACTGGGAAGCGGTGCGTGGCGGCCTGCAGGCGCACGGCCTGCTGGCGCGTCGCTATCCGGGTGCTGAATGCTATGTGGTTGATTCGAGCGCCGCGAGATCACGCGCTGCCATCAGAACACTGAGCAAGCCCTGGTGGAGTCCGGCGCGCTGGACGGCCGCGCCCACGCGCTTCGAGACGCCGCCCGACGGCAGCGTGCAGATGCTCTGGTCCAACATGCTGCTGCACCATGCGGCCGACCCGCAGGCGCTGATGGCGCAATGGCACAGCGCTTTGGCGGTCGATGGGTTCCTGATGTTCTCCTGCTTCGGCCCGGACACCCTGCGCGAGCTGCGGGGGCTCTACCAGGCCCTGGGCTGGCCGGCGCCGGCGCACGAGTTCACCGACATGCACGATTGGGGCGACATGCTGGCCCAGGCCGGCTTCGCCGAACCCGTCATGGACATGGAGCGCATCACCCTGACTTTTGAAACCCCGCAGCGGCTGCTGCAGGAACTTCGCGAACTCGGTCGCAACCTGCATCCGGGCCGTTTCCAGGGCCTGCGCGGACGCGCCTGGCTGGCGCAACTGCATCAGGCGCTGGCAACGGGGATGGCGGGGTCCGCCGCCGGCGGTCCGCTGAGCCTCACGTTCGAGATCAACTATGGCCATGCCTTCAAGCCGGCACCGCGCCTGCGGCTGCAGGCCGAGAGCCAGGTGAGCCTGGAAGAAATGCGCGTCGCGTTGCGCCAGCGCAAAAAGAATCCGCCGATTCATTGAGAAATATCAAAGACCTGTCTGGAGTCGGGTAAAATCAGCGGCTGTTGATTTATCCGCAGGGGGTCTTTTTGGGTCCCTGTCTTCCCGAGCTTGACGAGTGTCAAATCCAGTGTTTCGTTTTGCCATGGTGTCCGGTCAAAACATCGACTGGATGCTCAAGCGCAATTGTTCCGTGACGCCGACCCAACTGGGCTGGGCCTACGGGATGCTGTGCGTGGTGTCGCTGGGCATCGGGGTTGGGTTCTGGCTGTTGGGCGCCCCATTCGTGCTCGGGTTTGCGTGGGTAGAGCTGATCGCCGTGGGTCTGGCATTCTTCATGTATGTCCGGCATGCGAGCGACGGCGAAATGATTTCCCTTCGGGGCAGTCAGCTGGTGGTTGAAACGGAGTCGGCCGGGCGGCGCGAGCGGGCCGAGTTCAACCGGGACTGGGTCCGGGTCGAACCCCGGGCCTCGGACACTTCGCTGATCGAGGTGTCGGGGCAGGGCCGCAGTGTTCAGGTGGGGCGTTACGTGCGCCCGGAGTTGCGTCCGGTGCTGGCGCACGAAATTCGAAGGGCATTGCGCCGGGCGTGATGTCGGAGCGGTGGCCCCACAGGGGTGCCGTGTGGGATGACTGGTTTATTTGAGGCAAGAGAAGTGAACACGATGAAGAACATTCCCAACAAGCTGGCTTCAATGCTGTGTCATGCGGGCGTGTGGGCCGGCGCCTGGGTTGCAACGGCAGCGCATGCCGTCAACGACCTGCCCGGTGGCCCCGCTGTCAATCAGCTCAACCTGCCGGAGCCGGCGACGAAGATCGCCGCCGAGCAGAATTCGCTGCACTGGATGATGTTGATCCTGTGCACCGCGATCTTCGTGGCGGTGTTTTCGGTGATGTTCTATTCCGTCTGGAAGCACCGCAAGTCCAAAGGCCACAAGGCCGCCAATTTCCATGAGTCCGTGACGGTTGAAATCGTCTGGACGGTCATTCCCTTCATCATCGTGATCCTCATGGCCTTGCCGGCCACCAAGCTGGTCGTCGCCCAGAAGGACACCACCAATGCCGACCTGACCATCAAGGCCACCGGCTACCAGTGGAAGTGGGGCTATGACTACCTCAAGGGCGAAGGCGAAGGCATCGGCTTCATTTCCACGCTGGACAACGCGCAGCGCGTCATGTCCACCGAGGGCAAGCCCGCGGGCGACGATTACCTGCTGAAGGTGGACAACCCGCTGGTGGTGCCGGTCGGCAAGAAAATCCGCATCATCACCACGGCCAACGACGTGATCCACGCCTTTGCCGTGCCGCAGTTCGGCATCAAGCAGGACGCCATTCCCGGTTTCGTGCGCGACACCTGGTTCCGCGCCGAGAAAACCGGCGACTTTTATGGCCAGTGCCAGGAGCTGTGTGGCAAGGAGCACGCCTACATGCCCATCCACGTCAAGGTGGTTTCGGCCGGAGACTATTCAAAATGGGTTGATGTCGAGAAGAAGAAACTGGCTGCCAAGGCCGATGATCCTTCCAAGGTCTGGACGCAGGCCGACCTGTTGGCGCGTGGCGAGAAAGTCTACGCCGCCAACTGCGCCGCCTGCCACCAGGCCAGCGGCAAGGGCGCCGGCCCGATCAAGCCGCTGGATGGTGCTGCTGTCGTGCTCGACGCCGACAAGGCCAAGCAGATCGCCGTGCTCCTCAATGGCCAAAACAACGGCGCCATGCCGGCCTGGAAGCAGTTGTCCGACACTGAAATCGCCGCCGTGATCACTTACACCAAGAACAACTGGTCGAACAAGACCGGTCAGCTCGTGCAGCCCGCCGACGTCAAGACGGCCCGCAAGTAAGCAATTAATCCAGTACCGCATTTAGAAAAGTATTGAGAAGGAAATCGACATGAGTGCAGTTCTCGACCACCACGGCCACGGCGATCACGCCCATGACGACCACCACCACGCGCCCACCGGCTGGCGTCGCTGGGTGTACGCCACCAACCACAAGGACATCGGCACGCTGTACCTGCTGTTCGCCTTCACCATGCTGATGATCGGCGGGGTCCTGGCACTGCTGATCCGTGCCGAGCTGTTCCAGCCGGGCCTGCAACTGGTCAACCCCGAACTCTTCAACCAGTTCACCACCATGCACGGCCTGATCATGGTGTTCGGCGCCATCATGCCGGCCTTCGTGGGCTTTGCAAACTGGATGATTCCGTTGCAGATCGGCGCAGCCGACATGGCTTTTGCACGCATGAACAACTTCAGCTTCTGGCTGATGATTCCCGCTGGCCTGATGCTGGCCGGCTCATTCTTCATGCCCGGCGGCGCGCCTGCCGCCGGCTGGACGCTCTACGCCCCACTGACCTTGCAGATGGGCCCGTCCATGGACGCCGGCATCTTTGCCATGCACATCCTGGGCGCATCGTCCATCATGGGCTCGATCAACATCATCGTCACCATCCTCAACATGCGCGCCCCCGGCATGACGCTGATGAAAATGCCGATGTTCGCCTGGACCTGGCTCATCACCGCCTACCTGCTGATCGCCGTCATGCCCGTGCTGGCCGGCGCCATCACCATGACGCTGACGGATCGCCACTTCGGCACCAGCTTCTTCAACCCCGCCGGCGGCGGCGACCCGGTGATGTACCAGCACATCTTCTGGTTCTTCGGCCACCCCGAGGTCTACATCATGATCCTGCCGGCCTTCGGCATCATCAGCCAGGTCGTGCCCGCCTTCGCGCGCAAGAAGCTGTTCGGCTACGCCTCCATGGTGTACGCCACTTCATCCATCGCCATCCTGTCGTTCATCGTCTGGGCGCACCACATGTTCACCACCGGCATGCCGGTCACGGGCCAGCTGTTCTTCATGTACGCCACGATGCTGATCGCCGTGCCCACCGCCGTGAAAATCTTCAACTGGATCGCCACCATGTGGCGCGGATCCATGACGTTCGAGACCCCCATGCTGTTCGCCGTGGGCTTCATCTTCGTGTTCACCATGGGCGGTTTTACCGGCCTGATTCCCGCCATTGCCCCGATCGACACCCAGTTGCAGGACACCTACTACATCGTGGCCCATTTCCACTATGTGCTGGTGGCAGGCTCCTTGTTCGCGATGTTCTCGGGTTTTTACTACTGGAGTCCGAAGTGGACCGGGTTCATGTACAACGAAACCCGCGGCAAGATCCACTTTTGGTGGTCGCTGATTTCGTTCAACGTGACCTTCTTCCCGATGCACTTCCTGGGTCTTGCCGGCATGCCGCGCCGCTACGCCGATTACCCGATGCAGTTTGCCGACTTCAACGCGATTGCCTCCGTGGGCGGCTTCTTCTTTGGCTTTGCCCAGGTCTACTTCTTCCTGTTCATCGTGATCCCCACCATGCGTGGCAAGGGCGCAAAGGCGCCGCAGAACCCCTGGGAGGGTGCCGAGGGCCTGGAATGGGAAGTACCTTCGCCCGCACCCTTCCACACCTTCGAGAACCCGCCCAAGCTCGACGCCACGGCCACCCGGGTGATCGGCTGAGGACACGCGCCATGACGACGCCTGAGCAAAAGAAAAGCAACCTGCGCCTGGGCCTGATCCTGGCGTCCGTTGCGCTGGCCTTCTTCCTGGGCTTCATGACCAAGATGGTCCTGCTGAGCCATTAAGCGCCGGCCAACACCATGGGCATTCGCAGCGAAAACATCCGGATGGTGGGCAAGCTGGTCGTCGTGACGGCGGGCATGTTTGCCTTTGGCTACGCGCTGATCCCCATCTACAAGCACATCTGCGAAGCCACCGGCATCAACATCCTGTCCGTGTCCGAGCGCAATGTGCCGGGCAACGGCACCACCGGCAAGGACGTCCGCGTGCCCGGCAATTCGCAAATCGACCGGTCGCGCACCATCACCGTCGAGTTCGACGCCAACGCGCGCGGCCCGTGGGACTTCAAGCCCGCCACGCGCTATGTGCAGGTCCATCCCGGTGAACTCACCACGGTGATGTACGAGTTCCAGAATACCCAGAACCGGACCATGGCCGCCCAGGCCATCCCCAGCTACGCACCGCACCAGGCCGCCGCCCACTTCAACAAGCTCGAGTGCTTCTGCTTCAACCAGTACACGCTGGCGCCCGGCGAAAAAAAGCAGTGGCCGGTGTCGTTCGTGATCGACCCGAAGCTGTCGAAGGACGTGACCACCATCACGCTGTCCTATACCTTCTTCGAAGTCGGTGGCAAGACCCCGCCTGCGCCCTCGTCGCCTACCGCTGCCGCCACGCAGGTCCAGCCGGGAGTGGGTTCGTGAACGCACCGCATGCCGCTGCCGCGCCCGCGAAGACCTCGTTTTTGCGAACCGTCAAGTCGGTGGCATGGGCCTTCCTGGGCATCCGCAAGAAAAGTGAATCCACCGAAGACATGGCGCGGATCAACCCGTTTCACGTCATCATCGTCGGCATTTTGGGCGCCATGATTTTTGTGCTGGGGCTGGCCGCCCTGGTGAACTGGGTGGTGGCGAAATAAGCCGATCACCCGAACCGATTGAGACCGACAAGCATTTGAGAGAGCAGGAGAAGCAATGAGTTCAACCACGCACGGCAGTACGCCCTATTACTTTGTTCCGGGACCTTCCCGTCACCCGGCCATGGCGGCTTTGGGATTGTTCTTCGTGATCCTGGGCGCTGGCCAGTGGATCAACGGCGTCGAGTGGGGCAAGTACTCGCTTTTCTTTGGCCTGGCCTGGTGGCTGGGCGTGCTTTACCAGTGGTTCCGCGACGCGGTGACCGAGAGCGAAGGCGGTCTTTACGGGTACAAGGTCGACCTGTCCTTCCGCTGGAGCATGAGCTGGTTCATCTTCTCCGAGGTGATGTTCTTCGGCGCATTCTTCACCGCCCTGTGGTGGACCCGCACCCACTCCGTGCCAGCCCTTGGCAGCCTGGACAACGCGCTGCTCTGGCCCAACTTCCAGGCGGTCTGGCCCAGCGTGTCGCGCCGGCGCCACCGCATCGCCGGCCGGCATCATTCAACCCTTTCAGACCATGGGCCCGTTCTGGCTGCCCACCATCAACACGGCGCTGCTGCTGTCTTCGGCGGTCACCCTGACCATCGCCCACCACGCGCTGCAGCAGGGCCAACGTGCCAAGACCATCGGCTTCATGTGGGTGACGGTGATCCTGGGCGTCATCTTCCTGTGCGTTCAGGGCTACGAGTACTACCATGCCTACAATGAGCTCAACCTCAAGCTCGCGTCAGGTGTGTACGGCTCCACCTTCTTCATGCTGACCGGTTTCCATGGCTTTCACGTGTTCGTCGGCATGCTGATGCTGCTGTTCATCACCCTGCGCCTGATGAAAGGGCACTTCACGGCAGACCGCCATTTCGGCTTCGAAGGCGCCGCCTGGTACTGGCACTTCGTGGACGTGGTCTGGCTGGGCCTCTACATCCTCGTTTACTGGATGTAATCCGCGCCAGCCGTAAAAAAAGCGCCGGAAGGCGCTTTTTTTGTTGAGCTCCAGGCCGCTCACTTGCCCGGTGGAATGCCGGTCGGCTGGATGTAGCCCAGCTTCCAGGCCAGCAGAATGCAGAGAAACAGCACAATGGAAAAACCGACCCGAAACGCCAGTGCCCGCGCCATCCCGCGCGACTTGGCGCGGCCGTCGGCATCGGTGCCGCTGCCCTTCATCATGAAGAACAGCGCGGCGCCCAGGCTGGCAATGATGGCGATGAAGGCAATGGCAACAAGGTACGTCATGTGGGGGATTATCCCGTGAGCCGCACCGCCCTGGGCTGGCGCTTCTGGCTCGCCACGCTGGCCGCGCTGGCCGGTGTGGCGCTCACCGTGTCGCTGGGCGCCTGGCAGCTGTCGCGCGCCAGCTTCAAGGAAGCCCTGCAGGCGCAGGTCGAAGAGCAGCACCGCCTGGCCCCGCTGGACGCCAGCGCACTGCAGACCGGGGCGCCGTTCCATCGCCAGGTCATCGTGCAGGGCACCTGGCTGGCGCAGCACACCGTCTTCCTGGACAACCGCCAGATGAACGGAAAACCCGGTTTCAACGTGCTGACTCCGCTGCAACTCGAAGGCGGCACGTCAGTCGTGCTGGTGCAGCGCGGCTGGACGCCTCGTAATTTTGCCGACCGCGCCGCCTTGCCCAAGGTCGAAACGCCCACCGGGCGGGTCACCGTCCAGGGGCGAATCGCCCCCGCGCCGGCCAAGCTATACGACTTCGCCGGGGCGCCTGCCGGCCCGATCCGGCAAAATCTCGACCTGGCCGAGTTCAGTGCCGAGACGCGCCTTCCCCTGCTCCCCGTCACCGTGCTGCAGACCGGCGACGCCAGTGAAGGGCTGCTGCGCCAGTGGGCCGAGCCGGCCACCGGCGTCGACAAGCACTATGGCTATGCCTTCCAGTGGTTTGGCCTGGCCGGCCTGATTTTCATCCTCTATGTCTGGTTTCAAATTGTCCGACGCTTCTTCTTCCCACCCCGCGCAGCGCGATGAGCCCCTGCACCTGACCGTGCACTCCATCCCCGTGCCGCAAGACGGGGTGCCGGACGATGCGCGCCGTGTGCGCATGGGCCGCTGGAAAATGATCCTCGTGGCGCTGGTCTGTGCGACGCCGGTGGTCGCGTCCTACTTCACCTACTACGTGGTGCGCCCCGAAGGCCGGCGCAACCACGGCGAGCTGATCGATCCCCAGCGCCCGCTGCCCGACGTGGCTGCTACCTCCCTGCAGGGTCAGGGCACCAACCTGCGCGCCCTCAAGGACCAGTGGCTGCTGGTCAGCGTGGCCGGCGGCGCCTGCGATGCCGCGTGCCAGAAGCACCTCTACCTGCAGCGCCAGATCCGCGAAGGCCTGGGCAAGGACAAGGACCGGCTCGACTGGGTCTGGCTGATCCCCGATGACGCACCCGTGGCCGAGGCGCTGCGCCCCGGCCTGGCGCAGGCTACGGTGCTGCGCGTGCCGCAGGCCCAGCTGGCCCAATGGCTCACCCCGGCCGCCGGCCACACGCTGGCCGACCACCTCTACGTCGTCGATCCCAAGGGCAACTGGATGATGCGTTTGCCGGCCGGTCTCGACCCGGCGGGTGCCAGCAAGGCCAAGCGCGACCTCGAACGCATGCTGCGCGCCTCGGTCTCCTGGGACGAAGCCGGCCGTCCCCAGGCGCCCCGCTAGGACCACGCCATGGACTCGCAGGCCCTGGTCGATCTCTCCCCCCTGGCGCGCATGATGCTCATGGGTGTGGTCGTCGCGCTCGGACCCTTGGCCTGGGTCGGCTTGCGCCATACCGGTGCCACGCCGGCCCGGCGGCTCCAGGCGCTGACGCTGCTGACGCTCTTCCTGACCTTCGACCTCGTTCTGTTCGGCGCCTTCACGCGTCTGACCGACTCGGGCCTGGGCTGCCCTGACTGGCCCGGCTGCTACGGCAACGCCAGCCCGGTGGGTGCCAATGCCGCCATCGCCGCAGCGCAGACCGCCATGCCCACCGGCCCGGTGACGCACGGCAA
>CAVSCI010000022.1:0-77443 GCA_963726365.1 uncultured beta proteobacterium
GAAGTGGTTTTGCTCATGAAAAAACCTTTAAGAATATCGCGAGCCAATGAGGCGGTGATGGCGGGCGGCGGCGGGGCAATTTGCTGGCCGAAGGACCGTCAGCTCCGCCGGATCGCGCCGTCACCACCGGACCAACTGGCGAAAGAATCAATCGATGTACTCAGCCCCGCAGCGGCCAGCGGCTCGCGCATCTTGTACATGTCCAGGCCCAGCACGCCCGAGGCCAGCTTCGCGCGCTTCTCGCCTTCGAAACTCTCGCGCTTGATCGCCGCCTGCAGCGTCTGCACGGCGCAAGCGGCGGGCACGCAGACCACGCCGTCGTCGTCGGCCACGATCACGTCGCCGGGGTTCACGATCATGCCGGCGCAGACCACCGGGATGTTCACCGAGCCCAGCGTGGCCTTGATCGTGCCCTTGCTGCTGATGGCCTTGCTCCACACCGGGAAGTCCATCTCCTTGAGCGTCTTCACGTCGCGCACGCCGGCGTCGATGACAGGGCGCGGGCGCCGCGCGCCTGGAAGCTGGTGGCCAGCAGGTCGCCGAAGTAGCCGTCGGTGCACTCGGCCGTGACGGCGGCCACGACGATGTCGCCGGGCTGGATCTGCTCGGCCACGACGTGCATCATCCAGTTGTCGCCCGGCTGCAGCAGCACCGTGACGGCCGTGCCGGACACCTGCGCGCCGGCATAGATGGGGCGCATGTAGGGCTTGAGCAGGCCGACGCGGCCCATGGCCTCGTGCACCGTGGCCGAGCCCAGCGCGGCCAGGCCGTCGGCGGCTGCGCGGTCGGCACGGATGATGTTGCGGTAGACAACGCCTAGTTCGTACATGTTCATTTCTCCAAAATAATGCTGTCATACCGTTTGCGCTCTGAACCCGCAACAAGAGTCGGGGCAAGTCCCTCCGCTCATGTCCCCCGCCCGCTTTGCGGGCTCCTCCTTGACTTCGCTGCGGCACTCACCCCGACTCTGCCGCTACCACGGGGGTCTTCCTCATTTCAACCCAGCCCGGACCGCCCAAGGATCAGGGTGGCGGGGCGTTTTGCGAAGGTCAAGGAGGAGCCCGCATCGCGGGCGGGGGACACGCAGCAAAGCGCCCAGCCACCCTGATCCCCCCACCGCATCGCCCACGAAAATTACTTCCCTTTCGCCTTCAGCGCCGCGTCCAGCCGCGGAAACACGCGCCGCGCATTGCCTTCATAAATCTGGTACTTGTCCTCGCGCGCTGAGGATCTTCGAGGCCTCGATGTAGCGCTTGGTGTCGTCGTAGTAGTGGCCGGTCTCCGGGTCGATGCCGCGCACCGCGCCGATCATCTCGGAGGCGAACAGCACGTTCTTCACCGGGATCACCGTGTTCAGCAGGTCGATGCCGGGCTGGTGGTAGACGCAGGTGTCGAAGAAGATGTTGTTCAGCAGGTGGTCCTTCAGCAGCGGCTTCTTCAGCTCCTGCGCCAGGCCGCGGAAACGGCCCCAGTGGTAGGGCACGGCGCCGCCGCCGTGCGGGATGATGAACTTCAGCGTCGGGAAATCCTTGAACAGGTCGCTGGTCATGCACTGCATGAAGGCCGTGGTGTCGGCATTGAGGTAATGCGCGCCGGTGGTGTGGAAGCAGGCGTTGCAGCTGGTGGAGACGTGGATCATCGCCGGGATGTCGTACTCGACCATCTTCTCGTAGATCGGGTACCAGTGCGCGGTCGGTCAGCGGCGGGCTGGTCCAGTGGCCGCCGCGAGGGATCGGGGTTCAGGTTGATGCCGACGATGCCGTATTCCTTGACGCACTTCTCCAGCTCGGGGATGCAGGTGGCCGGGTCGACGCCCGGGCGATTGCGGCAGCATGGCGGCGGGCGACGAAGTGGTCGGGGAACAGCTGGCGACACGCGGTAGCAGAGCTCGTTGCAGATCGCCGCCCAGGTCGGCTGATACGTTGAAGTCGCCGATGTGGTGCGCCATGAAGCTGGCGCGCGGGCGAGAAGATGCGTGAGGTCGGAGCCGCGCTCCTTCATCAGGCGCAGCTGGTTGGTCTCGATGGACTCGCGCAGCTCGTCGTCGCTGATCTTCAGGTCGGCCACTTTCGGCATGAGGGCCGGGTCCTTGATGCCGGCAATCTGCTGGTTGCGCCAGGTCTCCAGCGCCTTGGGCGCGGTGGTGTAGTGGCCGTGGCAATCGATGATCATGGCTTGCTTCATGGGACCTTCCTGTGACTGACGCTGATGAGGGACGATTGTGCGCATCCCGGCGCCTTGCAACCAGCATGCGCACCCTCTATCAGCTAGAGCAAACCAGCATATCCATGGACGGGCTATGCGAATAAACTGTGGTCATGGACCTCAAGCAGCTTGAATACTTCGTGCGCGTCGCCGAACTGGGCAGCTTCACGCGGGCTTCCATTGCGCTCGACATCGCCCAGCCCGCGCTCAGCCGCCAGGTGCGCCTGCTGGAGGTCGAGTTGCGCCAGAGCCTGCTGGTGCGCAATGGCCGCGGCGCCACGCCCACCGAGGCCGGCAAGCTGCTGCTGGAGCACGCCCGCGGCATCCTGCACCAGGTGGAGCGGGCCCGCGAAGAACTGGGCCGGGTGCGCGGCGCGCTGGCCGGGCGCGTGGCCATCGGCCTGCCGCCCAGCCTGGCGCGGGTGCTGACGGTGCCGCTGACACGCGCCTTCCGCCAGCAGATGCCCGACGCGCAGCTGTCCATCAGCGAAGGCCTGTCGGCCGCGATGCAGGAATGGCTGGTCAACGGCCGGCTCGACATCGCCGTGCTCTACAACGCGCAGCCCGCCAACGGCATCGAGATCACGCCGCTGCTCGACGAAGACCTGCTGCTGGTGCAACTGCGCCCGCCCGGCCTGCCGGAAGACCCGCCGCCGGCGCCCATCGCCTTGAGAGACGTGGCGAAACTGCCGCTGGTCATCCCGAGCCGGCCGAACGCCATCCGCATGCACGTGGAGTCGGAGATGGCCGGCATCGGCTGCCGGCCGGTGATCGCGCTGGAGATCGACGGCGTCTCCGCCATCCTGGACCTGGTGGCCGACGGCGCGGGCAACGCCATCCTGTCGCGCAACGCCGTGGCCAGCTCGATCAAGCCCTCGGCCTTCACGGTGCGCGCCATCAACGAGCCGCCGCTGCGCACCCGCCTGTCGCTGGCGACCAGCTCGCTGCGCCCGGCCACGCTCACGCAGCTGGCCACGCTGGAATTGATGCGCGCCACCACGCAGGCGCGGCTGGCCAACCCCTAAAACTATTATTTTCATAGCTGACAAAGACCATCCGACGCTGGGTAAGAGCCTTTTTTCCTTGATTTTTCGGGGGAAACCGCTGCCAGGCTCTGCGCCCCGGACCGTGCAAACCCTCGACCCGCGTCCTTCCGCTTGATCTTTGAACCTCCCTGATTGATCATGCGCGGCCGGGGCCATCCGCCGGCCACCGATCGAACCCCCCGGAGACCCCTCGATGCGCACCCTTCTTTCCCGCCTGTTCGCCGCCTTCACCCTGCTGCTGTGCGCCGCCACCGCTTTCGCCCAGAGCGGCAAGACCGAACTGCTCTGGCTCGGGCAGGCCGCGTTCCGCCTCACCACGCCGAGCGGCAAGGTCATCATGATCGACCCGTGGCTGCGGCCGAACCCCACCACGCCCGCGGAGTACAAGGACCTTGAGAAGCTCGGCAAGGTCGACCTGATTCTGGTCACGCACGGCCACTTCGACCACATCGCCGACGCGCCGGCGCTGGCCATGCTGCACAAGGCCCGGGTGTTCGCGCCCGGCGACCTGAACCAGACCCTGACCGTGCTGAAGGTGCTGCCGGCGGAACTGGCGCCGCGCATGAACAAGAGCGGAACGGTCACGCCGTTTGCCGACGCGCCGAAGATCAAGATCACCGCCGTGAAGGCGGAGCATTCCTCGGCCTACGTCTGGAGCAACCCGACCAGCAAGCCGACGAGGTGCATGTGGGCGGCGAGCCGGTCGGCTTCATCATCGAGCTGGAAGACGGCCAGAAGATCTACCACATGGGCGACACCGGGCTGTTTGGCGACATGAAGTTCATCGGCGAGTACTACAAGCCCGACGTCGTGCTGATGCCGATCGGCGGCAACTTCACGATGGACCCGGTGGATGCCGCCTACGCGACGAGGGAATGGCTCAAGCCGCGCACGGTGATCCCGATGCACTACGGCGCCAACCCGCTGGCCAAGGGCACGGCCGCGCAGTTCCAGCAGGCGCTGGGCAATGCGCCGGTCAAGCTGATCCCGCTGAAGCCCGGCGAAAAGGCCGAGTTCTGAACGCGCCGCGTCGACACCGCATGCACCGCCTGTCCGGCCATCTTCCTGCTGGCCCTGGCGGCAGCTTGCCGCAGGGTCCGCCAGCCGCCCAGCCTGCGGCCTACCCGACCAAGCCCATCCGCCTGGTCGTGCCCTTCACGCCCGGCGGCAGCACCGACATCCTGGCGCGCGCCATCGGCCAGGAACTGACCAAGGCCTGGGGCCAGAGCGTGATCGTGGACAACGTGCCCGGCGCGGGCGGCGCCATCGGGGCCGACAAGGTGGCCAAGGCCGCGCCCGACGGCTACACGCTGCTGATGGGCCACATCGGCACGCTGGCCGTGAACCCCAGCCTGTACCCGAAGCTGCCCTACAACCCGGTGAAGGACTTCGCGCCGGTGGCCTGGGTGGCGCGCGTGCCCAACGTGCTGGTGGTGCACCCCTCGGTGCCGGCGAAGAACGTGCAGGAACTGGTGGCGCTGGCCAAGGCAAAGCCCGGGCAGCTGAACTACGGCTCGGGCGGCAACGGCAGCGCGGCCAACCTGGCCACCGAGTACTTCAAGCTGCAGACCGGCGTGGCCATCGTGCACATTCCCTACAGGGGCACGGCGCCGGCCGTGACCGACCTGATCGGCGGGCAGATCCAGGTGCTGTTCACCGGCGCGCCGGCCGTCATCGGCCACGTCAAGAGCGGCCAGCTGCGCGCGCTGGCCGTCTCCAGCCCGAAGCGGCTGGACGCCCTGCCCGACCTGCCGACCGTGGCCGAGAGCGGCTACAAGGACTTCGAGGCCGACCAGTGGTACGGCGTGGTGGCGCCGGCCGGCACGCCGCGCGAGATCGTCACCAAGCTCAACGCCCAGATCAACCTGGCCCTGAACGCCCCCGAGCTCAAAGCCCGCCTGGCCAGCGAAGGCGCGGTGGCCACGCCCGGCACGCCCGAGGCCTTCGGCGCGCTCATCGTGCGCGAAATCGCGCGCTGGAAGCCGGTGATCACCTCGGGGCGGGTGAAGGCGGACTGAAACACGCGCTTCAAGCCCGATTTTCTGAACGTTTTTGGCGCCATCCCAGCGTGAAATGGTCATTGTCTGCTATCGAATCGGGAGTTGGTGAGCCGGCTGCAGGCCATCGGGTTAACATGCGGCCCACCCACCCGGAGCCCTGTCCATGCACGCCTCCCACCACGACTCCTGGGCAACGCCGTCACCCTCGCCGACGCCGCCAGCCTGGGCCCGCTGAACGATTTCGTCGAAGGCTTCATCGCCTGCGAGGCGCGGGTAGTGAACGTGCTGAGCGTCGCCGAAACCGAGCCCAGCCCGCTGGTGCAGGCCTGCTGCGCGGCGCTGCACATGTTTGCCGAATCGGGCGATGCGCCGCGCAACGCCGCGCCCTTCATCGAAGCCGCGCGGCGCTCGCACGATGCGGATCAGCGAGCGCGAGCAGCGCTTCGTCGAAGCCGTGGCGGCCTGGGTCGATGGCGACCTGCCGCGCGCGATCGCGCTGCACGAGGAGCAGGCGCGCGAGCACCCGCGCGACCTGGCCTCGCTCAAGCTCGGGCAGTACCACCTGTTCAACCTCGGCGATTCGCCCGGCATGCTGCGCCTGGCGCTGGCCGCGCTGCCCGCGGCCGCCGACGTGCCCTACCTGCACGGCATGGCGGCCTTCGGCTGGGAGCAGTGCCATCTGCTGACGCAGGCCGAAGCGGCGGCGCGCCGCGCGATCGGCATGCGGCCCAAGGAGCCCTGGGCGCAGCACGCGCTGGCCCATGTGATGCTGACGCAGGGGCGCATCACCGAGGGGCGCGACTTCATGGCGGCGGTGAGCGGACAATGGACCGGCCTGAACTCGTTCATGGTGACGCACAACTGGTGGCACCTGGCGCTGTTCGCGCTGGAGCTTGACGACACGGCGGCCGTGCTGGAGCTGTACGACCGCCAGGTCTGGGGCGTGGTCAAGGCCTACTCGCAGGACCAGATCGGCGCGGTCTCGCTGCTGGCGCGCCTGGAGATCGCCGGTGTGGACGTGGGCGAGCGCTGGCAGGACGTGGCCGATCATCTTGCGCTGCGGCTGGACGACCATGTGCAGCCTTTCCTGGACCTGCAATACCTCTACGGACTGGCGCGCGCCGGGCGTGCCGAGGCCGGCGTGCTGCTGTCGCGCATCGAAGCCTTTGCCGACCGCGCCCCGGCGTGGTCACGCACGGCCTGGCAGCAGGTTGCCGTGCCCGCGGCGCGCGGCCTGCTGGCGCATGCGAACGGCGACTGGCATGGCGCGGTCGAGGGCCTGGGCCAGGCGCTGCCGCAGCTGCAAAGCATTGGCGGCAGCCACGCGCAGCGCGACCTGTTCGAGCAGTTGCACCTCGATGCGCTGCTGCGCGCCGGCCACTGGCGCAGCGCGCAGCATCTGATGCAGCAGCGCGCCAACGCCTGCCCGCAGTCGCTGCGGCTGAAGCGCCAGCTCCGGCCCGTCTACGCGGCACTGGGACTGCCGGAGGTTTCGCAATGAGCGCCGCAGGGCCGCCCCAAGGCGCGAAGGCCCCCTCGGGGGGCAGCGACCCACGCGCAGCGGGGGAGCGTGGGGGCCACAGACCCACCCTGGTCCTGATCCCCGGCCTGGCCGCCGACCAGCGCATGTGGCAGGCCCAGCACGACGAACTCGGCGCGCAATGGCCGACCGCCGTGGCGACCGCGCACCAGGCCTGCAACAGCATCACCGCCATGGCGCAGGCCGTGCTGGCGCAATTCGAGGGCGAACTGCTGCTGTGCGGCGCCTCGATGGGCGGCATGGTCGCGCTGGAGGCCACCCGGCTGGCGCCCTCACGGGTTCGCGGCCTGGCGCTGCTGGGCACGGTGGCGCACCCGGAAACCCCTGACATGCACCAGCTGCGCAGCGACGCCATCGCGCTGTTCGAGCAGGGGCGCGCCGAGGAGCTCATCCGCGCCAACGTGGCGCTGGCCTTTCACCCGGACCACGCCGGCGACCTGGCGTTGACGGCCTTGTATCTGGACATGGTGCTGGACGCGGGTACCGACACGCTGATCCGGCACAACCGCGCCGTGATGGCGCGACCCGACGCGCGGACGCATCTGAGACGCATCGACTGCCCGAGCCTGGTGCTTTGCGGCGAGGCGGATCAGCTGACCCCCGCCGAGCATTCACAAGTGATCGCGAACGCCATTCCGGGCGCCAGGCTGGAACTGATCGCGCGCAGCGGGCACATGCTGACCATGGAGCAGCCCGCCGAGGTCAACCGCATTTTGCTGGGATGGATCAACGGGTTCTGGCCGTAAATCTGAAGCCTGGGTTGTCGGAATCGACGGATGGGCTCGCCCGCCCGGGCCGCGTGGGACCGGAAAGGCCGCCATGCCATTTTTCAAGATTTTTTAGCGGAAACCCAGCGTGGAATGGTCATTGACTGCTATCGAAACGGGAGTCTTCCACCTTCGCTTCTCAGCCACCCCAACCCGGCACTTGCCTGAAGATCCAGAGCAACGCGCTGATGCTGAAGAACGAGCCCACCGTCGTGCCCAGCAACGCCGCAGCAGCCAGGCCGTCGTGGCCGTGGCGCTGTGCCAGGATCGGGAAAATGCCCAGCATCGGCGAGGCGGCGGTCAGCACCACGCCGACGCGCAGGGCCGGGTCCATTGGCACCATGCCGGCGGCCTCGCACAGCAGCAGTGCGCCCAGCATGGCGGCGGGGTGCAGCAGAAGTTTGCCAATGGCGATCTGCGCCACGGGGCGGCGCAGCCCGGCGATGTGCAGGCCGGCCAGCGAGCCGCCGATCACGAACAGCGACAGCGCCGCGCTGGCCTGCGCGAACAACGTCACGGTGCGCGCCACCGGCGACGGCATCTGCCATTCCAGTGCCGACACGGCAAAACCCGCCGCCAGCCCCAACACCATCGGGTTGCGTGCCAGGTTCACCAGCGACTGGCGCAGCACCGCGTGCCAGCGTCCACCGCCACCGCTGCTGCTCTCTGCCAGCGCGAGCAGCAGCGGGATCAGCAGCAGGTTCTCCACGATCATGTTCAGCCCCAGCATCACACCGGCCACCGGGCCGACCACCAGCAGCGCGATCGGATAGCCCACGAAGCCGCTGTTCGGGCAGGACATGCCCATGGCCCAGAACACGCTGGTGTTGGCATCCTGACGCGCACCGCGACGCGCCCACAGCAAGCCCAGGCCCATCGCCGCCAGCGAGCCCAGCGCGTAGACCAGCATGTAGCGACCATTGAGGATGTCGCTCAGCTTGCGCTGCGCCAGCGCGTTGAACAGCAGCGCCGGCAGCGCGAGATTGATGACGAACTGGCCCAGCACGCGCATGTCGGCCCGCGCGAACAAGCCGCGCCGGGTCAGAAAGTAGCCCAGCGCGATGGTGATGTAGATGGGGCCGGTGATAGCCAGGATGTCGAGCATGTCGTAGTCGGTTGGGTCGGGACCTCAAGGCTTGCGCGCGCCCAGCAGCGCGTCGGCGTAGTCCTGCCAGGCCGCAGGAGCTTTGGCGCCCTGGGCCACGCCGGCAAACACGCCGGCCTTGGCCTGGTCGGCCACCCACTGCTGCTTGTCGGCAATCGCAGAGGCCATGAAAGGCTCGAAGCCGGCTTCGCGCACCGTGTTGGCGGACTCGCGCATTTCCTCGGCGCGGCGCTGGCCGTGCTGCACCACGCGGCTGAAGAAGTAGGCGCCCTGCGCGCTCCAGTCGATGCTGGGGAAGGTCTCCTGCAGCGTGGGCAGCACGTGGTCTTCCACGCCGTAGGCGCGCGCGGTGCTGTAGCTCTCGATCACCAGCGCCTCCAGGCCCTTGATCATCACGCTGCGGCACATCTTGATCGCGCTGGCCACGCCGAGCCGGTCGCTGACGACCTTCGCGTCCATGCCCCAGCTGGTCAGCGCCGGCGCGAGCGCGTCTGCACGGGCGCCGCCCAGCAGCATCGGCACCTTGATGCCATAGGGCGGTACCGAGGTCATGACACCGGCCTCGACATACTGCCCGCCAGCCGCATCGATCAGCGCCGCGCACTGCTGCTTGGTGCCGGGCGAGGCCGAGTTCAAGTCCAGGAAAACCGTGCCGGGGCGGACGAAGGGTGCGGCCTCCTGCGCCACGGCCAGCGTGTTCGACGCGGTGACGGCCGAGAGGATCAGCTCGCTGGCCGCGCAAAGCGCCTGCATGGAAGTCTGCGCTGCGATGCCGGCCTGCGCGGCGTGCGCCAGCTCAGCGGCCTGCGTGGCGGGGTTCGCGAACTTGAGGTCCCACGCGCTGACAGCGGTGACGCCCGACTGTTTCAGCAGCCCGACGCTGAAGATCTTTCCGACTTCGCCATAGCCAATCAGGCCGATACGTTCGAATTTCACAGGTGCCTCCCGGGATAAGGGGGTTTCAACAAGCAAGTCGCACTCGCACTCGAGCGCACGCCCTTGTCCTTGTGTCACCTGGCTGCACACATCAAGGCCAGCGCACGCCAGCCCGAGCAAAGGCTATTTCATCGTCAGCGCCAGTTCCGCGCGCGGCGTCCAGGGCGCTGCAGCCGGGCTGGTCGCTGTTGCGTTCGGTGCCGGCGCCTTGTCAGGCGCGATTTTCGGCGCCCCGAGGAACAGGCGCTCCGGCGGCAACTGGCGCGACGCCAGGTAGTCGCGCACCACCAGGCCCCGCTTCAGGGCCAGCTCGCGCATGAGCTCATCCGTGGCCGGGATGTCGGCCAGCAGCAGTGCCTCCATCTCGGCCTGTGGAATGTCCTTGGCCATGCCGACGAGGTTGCGGGGCTTCGGGATGTCCGCGCGCTTGTACACCGCCTTGAGCAGGGCCGGGTAGTCGGCCGGGCTCACCGTCACGGTCGCGGTACCAACTGCAGTGGTGCTCCCGCCCTGCACGCGGCGCTGCTCGGCCTGCACCAGCGCCTGCAGGCGCTCACGCTTGTAGGCTTCGCGCTCGACGTCCAGGCGGGCGGTGCCAGCCACCGTCATCGTCAAGGAGGGGCGGTCCGCCAGCGCCTTGGCCACCTTGTCCAGACCCTCGGTCGGCCTGGGGCGCCAGAACGGCGCTGCCGGGGGCAAAGGCCACCATGCCGAGCTCGTCCCCGCCACCGCCAAAAGCGTTCGCCAGCAAGCTGAACGGTGCCGTGATGGCCTTGGTGATCAGGTTGACGATGACTTTCAGGATGACGGATCCCAGGCTGAACTGGGGGTCGTTGAGCGAACCGGAGATCGGCAGGTTGATGTCGATCACCCCGTTGCGGTCTGCCAGAAGCGCCACCGCCAGCTTCACCGGCAGACTGCCGGTGGAGCCCTCGACCTTGTCGCCAAAAGTCAGCTGGTTGAGCACGATGTTGTTGCTCGCCGTCAGCTGGCCACTGGGCAGAATCTTGTAGCCCACGTCCACGCTGAGCTTGCCGCGCTCGATGCCATAGCCCGAATACTTGATGGAATACGGCGACAGCGGCGACAGCTCCAGGTCGCGCATCTTGCCCTGGATGTCCAGCGCCAGCGGCTTGGCCAGCGGGTTGAGCTTGCCCAGGATCTCCAGCGAGGCGGTGGCGCCGACGCGCCCGCGCAATTCGAGGTCCGCCAGTTGTGGCGAACCTTCGGGCGACACGCTGGAAAACGCGCTGAGCTTGCCCGTGAGCTCGGTCATGTCGGCCGAGTAGTTGGGCTTGATGAACCGGTCCGAGAAGTACACCCGTCCGCCCACCAGGCTGACCGGGCCGAAGTTGATGACCGCGTCGGTTGACGAGGCGCTCGCTTTCGCCACGTTCGCCTGGGGCGCTGGCCCGGCACTGCCTTTCGAGTCATGCTGGTTCGCTGCCGGCTTCGGCGTTTCGTTGTCCGCGACGGTTTTCGTGGCGTCCTGCGCCGCAGACGGGGTGGCGACCGTCGCAGTGGCGCCCGCCGGCGCACTGCCCGCCGGGGCCTTGACGAGGTCCTGCAGGTTGAGCCGGCCACTTTCGCTGAGGATCACCCGCGCGTAAAAATCGCTCAGGGCCGTCTCCTTGACGTCCACTCGCGTTGGCGTACCCGGGGCCAGCGCGATATCGAGCCCGCGCAGGCTCAGGCTCTTCCAGGCCAGCAGTTCCTCGTCACCGGCCATGCCGGTACGGCTGACCGCCCGGCCCGCCGCAGCGACTGCAGTTGCACCCGCTCTGGCCACCGGTGACGCCCCGGCTGCTGCCGTGCCCTGGACGCTGTTGGCCCGAAAAGCGTCGATGGCCGAATCCCCGCTGATCCGCACGCTGGGGCCAGCCGGGCTGCTGGCGAACTTCACCGTTCCCTTGAAGCTGGCGTCCGCCCGCAACAATTCGATATTCAACGCGTCACCAAAATAAGGCTCGAAAGCGTGGACCGGCAGATTCACCACCTCGACAGCCCCCTGCGTGGCGACCGGGTTCAGGCCCAGCGTGCCGCGGTAGCTGAGCCGCCCGGGTGGGGTCTGCCCGGCACCGATGCCCGCCGCCACTTGAAGTGCCGCGGGCTTCTTGCCATCCAGCGCAAAGTTCTGCAACTGCACCTTTAGCGCCGACACCTCGAAGGCCACCGGCCGGGGCGTCGCGGCATCACTCCAGCCCACCGTGCCGCCACTGAGCAACAGGTCGTTGATGGCGAGTTTCCACGGGCTGGCTTCCTTCGCCACTGGTGCGGATGGCCCTGCGGCATCGCCTTTCGAGGGAGCGCCAGCGACGGCAGAAGCGCCACCTTTCAGCCATTTTTCGACCATCCAGCGACCGTCAGCGTCGCGCTCGACCTTCAGCCTGGGGTTGGTGACGGCCAGTTTTCCGAGCGTCGCGGACATCGCGACGGGATCGATCTCGGCATCGGTCAATTCAACGCTCTGGATGCCGGCGAGCAGCTGCTTGCCCTGGGTCAGCGCCAGTTTGTCCAGCGTCAGGCGGTCCACCTTGAGCTTCAGGTCGAAGGTGCTGCCCTTTTCTTTCTGCAGGGCCGCCACATTCGTGCCCAGTGTCCAGGCCATCCCAACGGCCGCGTTCAACGTGCCGGCCAGCGTGGGCTCCAGAAACTGGGCGACATAGGGCGCGCCAAGGGAAAGTGGCAGGTCGCTGACGGTGGCCGTCATGTTGGCAGTCGAAGCCAGGGCCGTGCCACTGAAGCGCAGGGCCGCCGGTGCGGCCGGGGCCGCCACCACCACCTTGGCTCCTTTGGGCGCATCGACCGCTGGGGCGGTGCCAGCCTCCAGCGCGGCCGACCCGGTGAAGGGAATGGGTTGCACGCCGGGCGCGTCCATCGGCAGGGCAACGCCCCGAGGCGTCCAGCGTCAGGTCGCGCAGCGCCAGGCGCGCGGTGGCGCCCTTGCCGACCGCCGTCGTGTCGTCGCGTCCAGTCCACCCGGCCACCGCGCACCGCAACGGTCGCCACATCGACCTTCCAGCTGCCTGAAGGCGAATTTTTCGGCTCTTTTTGGCCCTCAGCCAGCGCGCTCTGGTCCTTTTCAGCTATTGTTTTTGAAGTTTTCGTCATGCCTTGCGCAGGCGGCGCGCTCAGGTCCAGGTTCAAACGCCCGTCACCGGCGCGGTGGACTGTGAGCGTCGGTGCGGTCAGCTCGACCGACGCGAGCTTGACTGTCTGCGCCAGCGGGCGCACATCGGCCAGGACCGCCTTCAGGCTGTCAAAGGCGAGCAATTCCTGCTGTTGGGTATCCGCCAGCTTGACACGGCTGACCTGCACCACCCCGCTCAGCCGCACGGCAGGCGCGGGGTTTTGCTCGAACGCGACTTTGATGTCGGCATCGACCACCGCAGCCAGCAAGCGCACTGGCACGCTGGCCGGGATGTAGCCCAGGTAGGGGGTCAGATCCATGGCCTGAAGCTTGACCGTGGCGTCAGTTTTGCGGGTCTGGGCAAACGGCGTGGTCTGGCCCGCGCTGTCGAACGCACTGCCGTTGAGCTTGAAGGCCAGTTGCGGTTCGGTGTGCACCTCCCGCTTGGATTCCAGATTGCTCAGGAAAGGCACCGCCAGGCGCACGTCGCGCAAGGTGTGGGTCTTGCCGACGGTCTGGTCGGTGAAGTCGAGCGATCCGCCGTTGAGGGCCAGGTTGTAGAGCGCGAACCTGGCGGGTTCGCCAGGCGGCTGGTCAGCCGGCGGTGCGAGTCGTTGCAGGATGTCGTCAATGTCGTAGCGGCCCTCACCGGTGTGGGTCAGGCGGGCGACCGGCTCGTCCACCGTGATGGCGTCCACCACGGGCGCCAGGCGCAACAGGGACTGCAGTTCGCTATCTATATAGAGGCGCTTGATGCGGAGCTGGTCGGATTTCCCGTCGGCCGTGGCAATCGCCAGGTCAGACAAGGTCAACGCCAGCGACCAGGGCCGGAAATCCACTTCACCGAGGGTCACGGCGCGGCCGAGCTTCTCGCTGGCGATTTTCTGGGCGTAGTGCTTGAGCAGAGGCGGCACGGCCAGCCAGCTGATCGCCCAGAGCGCTGCCACGCCCCCCAGCGTCCAGGCGGCACGCCGCGCCCATTTGTTGTTCTGAAGGGTTTGAGTGTCCATGGGTCTGATTTTCCGTCGGGGTGTCAATGGTGCCACGACTCAAACAGCCGGTGCCGCAATGCCCCGGCACCCCGGAAATGTGAAAGCCCGGTCAACAGGCAAAAAGCCGGCCGACCGGGCTTGACGGCGGACGAACGTCCATGCCGTCGGCTTTGGCAATGGGAAGACGGATGTTCCACATTGCACTGGAGGCAAGAGATTGCCTCCGTAGGTTGGCCGGGGCTGCTTTGTCGTCTGCCCGGAGGCCGCGACTCGCTCCTGTCGGCGCGATGCTCGATGTCATTCAAGCAAATTCAGTGTAGCCACTCGTGCGAAGCGATTCAAATCGGCTTTTCCAATCAAGGAACGGCGAGTGATTGTTTTCCGGGTCTTGCAAACCGGCCGCATTGGGTGTTGAGCCCCATTTTTGCATCTGCAAGCGACGCCAAAACAGGGGATTTGATATGCATATATTTAATCTAACTAACCTATTTTTAAGTATTGACTCGATATGAATGCGGCCCATAGAATTCAATCGTCCCCCAAAACCTAGGGACAACCCGAACCCGCTGCCGCTCCCAACGGCCAGGTCGATTCCGCGAAAACCAGTCAACCCGACGCCTCGCTGAATGGACTGCGTACCAATCCAAACGAGGAGCCTGCCGTGTGAAGCTGCCTGCAGCATCACGTGCCAGAGCTCCCGCTACGATGAGGAAATGCTATGACAGCGCTAGGAAAAGTGACCCGAGGCTTGCGCACTTTTGCGAGTGACATTGCCGACGGATTTTTCGAGATCACCCACAACAGCTTTGCCCTCCTCGGGCTGGCCGTGGTGTTTGCCGTGATCACCTTGACCGCCCGGCCCGACCTGCGCCAGGCCGGCGAAGAAGAACTCGTGAGCTGGCTGAAGGCCCGCCAGGTGGCCGTGCTCGGTATCGAGCCCGAACCCGAGGCGTCCGAGCGCGCCACCGCCACCAACCCCAAGGATCTGCCCAAGGAGCAGGCGGCCGTGGCCTACTGGCTGAGCAAGAAATACCGCGTGGCGCCCGAACCCCTGAGCGCTCTGGTGGCCGAAGCCTATGAAGTTGGCCAGCGCACCCGGCTCGACCCCACCCTGATCCTGGCCATCATGGCCGTGGAATCAAGCTTTAACCCGTTTGCCCAGAGCGCCGTGGGCGCACAAGGCCTGATGCAGGTCATGACCCAGGTGCATTCGGACAAATACGAGAGCTTTGGCGGCAAGCTGGCCGCGTTCGATCCGGTGACCAACCTGCGCGTCGGCGTGAAGGTTCTGCAGGAATGCATCGCCCGCGCCGGCTCGGTCGAAGGGGGCCTGAAGCTGTACGTGGGTGCCGGCAACAACGAGACCGATGGCGGCTATGCCGGCAAGGTCTTGAGCGAACATGCCCGACTGGCCCAGGTCGCCAGGGGCCGTAATTTGCCCACGACCCAAAGCACCGGCAATCCGGTCATGCCGGTGGTGGATAACGGCTCGCGCGCGCCGCGCGACGAGAAAATCGCCTCGAACTACGGCATGTAGGTGCCGGGTGCCCGGGCAGATTGCTCTCGGCTACACTCGATACCGTGCGCAACTGGCGATAGGCGCGGCCTCCCTTGCGGAGATGCCGCGTTGACGTGGACTCCCGACAGGCCTTCTTTCGGACAACCACTGGGAAGCGCGCCGCCCCTGTGTCCTGGCTTGTCAGGCAGGCTTCGGGCGTTCAGCCGTTCGCCTGGGCAGCCCTTGTCACCGCACAAGGAACACCGTCTTGAAGGACTGCCATGTACGACCGCAACATTCTCATTGAACAGACCGATCCCGAAATCTTTGCCGCCATCCAGGCGGAAAACGCCCGCCAGGAACAGCACATCGAGCTGATTGCCAGCGAAAACTACGCCTCGCCCGCCGTCATGGCGGCGCAGGGCACGCAGCTGACCAACAAGTACGCCGAAGGCTACCCCGGCCGGCGCTACTAC
Organism: uncultured beta proteobacterium; assembly: GCA_963726365.1. Classification (GTDB taxonomy): domain Bacteria; phylum Pseudomonadota; class Gammaproteobacteria; order Burkholderiales; family Burkholderiaceae_C; genus JAABQG01. Next base: position 15,696 of record CAVSCI010000022.1, read on the forward strand.
GGTGGCTGCGAGTACGTGGACATCGCCGAGCAGCTCGCGATCGACCGCGTCAAGCAGATTTTCGGCGCCGATGCCGCCAATGTGCAGCCCCACTGCGGCGCCTCGGCCAACGAAGCCGTTTTCCTGGCCTTTCTGAAGCCTGGCGACACCATCATGGGCATGAGTCTGGCCGAAGGCGGCCACCTGACCCATGGCATGGCGCTGAACATGAGCGGCAAGTGGTTCAACGTCGTCTCCTACGGCCTGGACGCCAACGAAGCGATCGACTATGACGCCATGGAGCGCAAGGCGCACGAGAGCAAGCCCAAACTGATCATCGCCGGCGCCTCGGCCTACAGCCTGCGCATCGATTTCGAGCGATTCGCCAAAGTGGCCAAAGACGTGGGCGCCATCTTCATGGTCGACATGGCCCACTACGCCGGCCTGATCGCCGCGGGCGTCTACCCCAACCCTGTGCCGCACGCCGACGTGGTGACCTCCACCACCCACAAGAGCCTGCGCGGCCCGCGCGGCGGCATCATCCTGATGAAGTCGCAGCACGAAAAAGCCATCAACAGCGCCATCTTCCCCGGCCTGCAGGGCGGCCCGCTGATGCACGTGATCGCCGCCAAGGCGGTGGCCTTCAAGGAGGCGCTGGCGCCCGAATTCAAGACCTATCAGCAACAAGTGCTGACAAATGCCCGCATCGTCGCCGAAACGCTCGTATCGCGCGGCCTGCGAATCGTCAGCGGCCGCACCGAAAGTCACGTCATGCTGGTCGATCTGCGCGCCAAGGGCATCACCGGCAAGGAAGCCGAAGCCGTGCTGGGCAGCGCCCACATGACGATCAACAAGAACGCCATCCCGAACGACCCGGAAAAGCCCATGGTGACCAGCGGCGTGCGCATCGGCACCCCGGCCATGACGACCCGCGGCTTCAAGGACGAAGAAGCCCGCCTGACCGCCAACCTGATCGCCGACGTGCTGGACAATCCGCGCGACGCGGCCAACATCGCCGCCGTGCGCGCCAAGGTGAATGCGCTGACGGCACGCTTCCCGGTCTACAAATGACAGCCCCCACGCTTCGCGCTTCGCGTCGTCGCTGCCCCCTGGGGGGGCGCTCGCTTGCTTGGGGCGGCCCGGCGCGGCGCTCGGTGCCGCTGTGAAATGCCCTTTCTGCGGCCACGCCGAGACACAGGTCGTCGAGACCCGGATCGCCGAGGACGGGGACTTCATCCGCCGCCGCCGCCAGTGCAGCGCCTGCGAAAAGCGCTTCACCACCTACGAGCGCCCGGATGTCAACTTCCCGGCCATCGTCAAGAAGGACGGCCGGCGCATTGACTACGAACGCGCCAAACTGCTCGCGTCCTTCAACCTGGCCTTGCGCAAGCGCCCCGTGAGCACCGACCAGATCGACAGCGCCATCGAACGCATCGAGGAAAAACTGCTCAACCTGGGCGCGCGCGAAGTCCAGTCCAACCGCATCGGCGAACTCGTCATGCGCGAACTCAAGAAGCTCGACAAGGTCGCCTACGTCCGTTTTGCCAGCGTTTACCGCAGCTTCGAGGACATCGACGAGTTCAAGACGCTGGTGGATGAGGTGCGGCGTTAGGCGGCAGCCAAGCCCTCCTTGCGGGTTTGACCCCAAGGGATCCTGACGAGGCAAAGTTCACGGCACGGTGCATTTCCAGTGCCCGTCTGGCGAATTGCCCACCGACCCTTCTCGCGATGCCGTCAGCGGACACCTGCCAGGGGCCACTGTCCGTTTGTCCCCCAAAAACGACCATTCGGCAGATCGACGTGCCATGACCATGCAAGTCGATATGTAATCAGCGCCAACGGAAATCACAATTTCAACCCAATGAACCGCCCACCGCCTTTCCAGTTCAGAAGCCTTGCAAAAGGCTTCACCTTGGTCGAACTGATGGTCACGATCTCGGTCCTTGCCGTCTTGATGGCTGTGGGTATCCCGAGTTTTCAGGGCGTGATTGCCTCGTCCAGGGTAACCACCGCAACCAATGACTTCATGGCGACACTGGCCCAGGCGCGCTCCAACGCGATTCGGCGCGGGGGCCGCGTGACAGTTTGCAAGAGTTCAGACGGCGCAAACTGTGTGACCACAGGCAATTGGGAGCAAGGCTGGATCATGTTCAACGACGACGATCACAGCTTGGTAAACGCCAAGGTTGATGCCGGCGAAACCATTACCTTTGCGTCTCCGGCACTGACCAATGGCATCGTCATGAAGAGCAATATGGACTACGTTTCGTTTGGCGCCGATGGCCTGCCCAAGAACATGAATGGCAGTGCCTACTTCGGGACCATCCGGATCTGCAGCACCGTGGCCTCGCTTTCAAACGACAAACGCGCGCGCGACCTGATCATCAACCGCACGGGGCGCAGTCTTGTGGAACGGAAAACCAACATCGCGGCCACGTGCCCGTTCCCATGATCCTGGACGAATGACATGCAAAAAAGACGCACCCCTGCACGGCAACCAAGGCGAACGCTTGCCAAAGGCGCGACGCTCATCGAGATTCTGGTGGCGTTGCTGATACTCAGTCTGGGCCTCCTCGGCATGGCGGGCTTGCAGGCCCGGGCCGTCAAGGGAAATCACAGTGCCATGCAGCGCACCCAGGCGGTCATGATGAGCTACTACATCCTGGATGCCATGCGGGTGGACCGCGCCAATGCCAAGGCTGGAAACTACAACCGGGGAAAAAGTTGTTCCGCCGCCTCCTTTTCTGGCACCAACCTGCCTGACCACAACCTCAAGCACTGGATTGAATCCCTCCAGACCAACCTTGGCAACGACAAGGATCTCGTCAACGCAGATGGGACCTGTGGCGAAATACAGTGTGATGCCGACGGCCTATGCCTGGTGAAAGTGAGCTGGGACGACAGTCGTGCCGGTGGCCTGGGCGTCCAGACCATCGAGACCCGCACCAAGCTTTGAGGCATCCGGCAATGACACGAGCGACTTCATCCAATCAACGCGGCCGGTTCAACGCGTGCCACCGCAATCAACGGACCCCGTCCGGTCAAGCCGGTTTGACCCTGGTCGAATTGCTGGTGGCCCTGGTGCTGGGCTTGGTCCTGATTCTCGGGGTACTCAATATTTTTGTCTCGAACCGGGAAACCTTTCGCGTCACGGAAAATCTGGCGCGTATCCAGGAAAACGCACGCGCCGGCTTCGATTTCATGGCCCGCGATGTCCGGGAGGCGGGGCAAAACCCGTGCGGCACCACCCTGGTGGCCAACGTCATACGCAAAACCGGCGCGATTCCCTGGTGGGCCGACTGGAACAGTGGCCCGATCATTGGCGTTGACGGCAGCGTTGACAGGACTGACATCGTGGCGTTTGGCACCACCACCAACGCCCGCGTCGCCGGCACCGATGCCGTCCTGGTCATTCGGGCCGAGCAGGATGAGAAGGCCGTCATCAATCATCAAGCCGGTACGTTCGAAATGACGCTCAAGGCCGTCACGGGCCTGGTCGCGGACGACGTGGTGTTGGCCTGTGACATGCAAGGTGCCGCCATTTTCCAGCTTGGAACGGTCAGCGCTGGCCTGAGCCTGATCAATTACGACCCTGGTTTTGCCGCTTTGAACTGCAGTGACAAACTGGGCTATCCAACACCAATCAATTGCGCGGCCCCGCCCGTCAAGGTTTTTCCGGCCGGTGCGGTGCTGTCCAAGCTTTCCGCCTCGTTCTGGTACATCGGCTACAGCGCCAGCGGCAAGCGTTCACTCTATAGAACCCGCATCATCAAGAAGACCGTCGCGGGTGTGCCCACCATCACGACGGAGCCCGAGGAAATGGTCACCGGCGTGCAGGATCTGCAAATGACCTACCTGACCAAGAACGTCTCCACGGAGGCGCTGGCCACGGACTGGGTTGCGGCCAGCGATGCCGTGTTTGATCCTGGCGTCGGCGCCTGGTCAGAGGTCAACGTCAGCCAGGCGGTGGCCGCGCGCATCGTCATGACGCTGCAGAGTGAGGAAAACGTCGGGACCAACAATCTTCCGATCCAGCGCCAGCTGATTCACGTCGTCGGGCTGCGCAGCCGCGACACCCTTTTCGACAGTACGCCATGAACGCTTCCGGCCCAACCTCATCCCGTGCATCCGCCCAGCAGCGCGGCATTGCGCTGATCACCAGCCTGATCCTGCTGGTGGTCATGACCCTGCTGGGGCTGGCGGTCATCCGCTCCATCACCCAGGAAGAGCGCATGGCGGGGCAGAACTACTCGCGCAGCCTGGCCTTCCAGTCCACCGAGTCCGCATTGCGCACGGTCGAAGAGTTGATCGAAACGAAGAAACCCACGCCTGCGGCCGGCGCGGCCTGTGCGTTGGTGAATGGGCTCATGAGTTGCGGCGCGCCGCTTGCCACAGACACCCCCCGGTGGAATGACACGGCATTTGCCTCATGGGAAGCCCTGCCCGCCGTGGGCAGCGGCACCCTGGCGGTCACGCCGCAGTATTTTGTCGAATACCTCGGCAACACGTTTGCCTGCCGCCCGGGCAATGCAACGGACCCCAACGATTGCAAGCGTTATCGCATTACCGCGCGCAGCAGTGACGGCACCGGCGGCAAGACCATGGTCATGCTGCAGTCCGTCTATGCCACCGACTGAGGCGCCCCAGCGTACAGACAAGGAACCGTCATGAAGTACACCAACTACTTTTCCCTGAGTGTCAAGTCCATCGCCCTGACCCTGGCGGCCTTTGCCGCGCTGGTCTCCAGCGCGGTCACCATCCCCAACACACCGCTGGTCACCCAGGTCACGGCCAAGCCCATGGTGATGCTGGTCGCCGGCAAGGACCACAAGCTTTTTTACGAAGCCTACAACGACGCCGGCGACATCGATGGCGACGGCTCCATCGACATCCGCTTCAAGCCCACCATCACCTACTACGGCCTGTTTGATCCCAAGGTCTGCTACAAGCACAACGACAAAGGTGACAACACCGGGCTGTTCACCCCGTATTCCGCTGCGGGGACTTTGAATACCTGTTCGGGCAAGTGGTCAGGCAACTGGCTCAACTACATCACCACCGCCCGCATCGACTCGCTGCGCAAGGTGCTGTATGGCGGCTACCGTGAAGTGGACAGCACCACCCAGACCATTCTGCGCCGCGCCTATATTCCCCAGGACGCCCATTCCTGGGCCAAGGAATACACCAGTGAAGCGGTCGACGGCTACAAGATCAAGGACTACACGCCCCTTGACCCGCCAGACGCCAACAAACGCCACTTCTTCGGCAACCTGACCTCCAATTCAGGCACCGACTGCGCCACGCTGAGCGATTGCAGCGGACGACCGCCCCGGATGTCGGTGGTGAAGAACTCTGGCAAGCGGGTCTGGGAATGGGCCTCCAAGGAACGCCCGGTGCTGGATGGCAGCCATGGGGGCGATCGAAAGGATTACACCGTGCGCGTGGAAGTCTGCACTGCCACGTACAACGAAGGCTGCAAGAAGTATGGTTCGGTGTACAAGCCGACCGGCCTGCTGCACGATTACGGCGAAACCGACTCCATGCTGTTTGGCCTGATCACGGGCAGCTACGACAAGAACATGTCGGGCGGCCTGCTGCGCAAAGTGGTGTCCTCGTTCAAGGACGAGGTGGACCCCGCCACCGGCATTTTCACGAGCAACGCCAACATCGTGAAAACCTTCGACAACCTGCGCATCCGCGATTTCAACAACGGCCGGACAGACCAGGCCTACAAAGGGGGCTGGCTCGCTACCGCGCCCATGGCCGAGGGCGACTTCCCGGACTGGGGCAACCCGATTGGTGAAATGATGTACGAAGGCGTGCGCTATTTCGCAGGGAAAGCGCTGCCGACCCCGTCTTTCACCTCGGGCGGCGCGGTGGATGCGCAGGTCGGTCTGAGTACCGTTACCTGGGACGACCCCTATTCCAGCGCCAGCAAAGCCCAGGCACCGCGATGCGCCAAGGCCAACTTCCTGACCATTTCCGACATCAACCCCTCTTTTGACTCGGACCAGTTGCCGGGCACCTCGTTCGGCGTCTTCGGCAGCGACATGGGGGCCGATCGACGTGACCAAAGAGGCCGACTTCATCAGCGGCGTCGAATCCGGCGTCGTCGGGCAGCGGTTTATCGGGGAATCCCTTTCAAACACGCCCACGTCCGACTCGGCCCCGACCGTCAAGAACGTCACCTCGCTGGGCAATATTCGCGGGCTGGCACCCGAGGAACCGACCAAGCAGGGCAGCTACTACGCTGCGGCGGTAGCGTCCTATGCGAAACGGAACGACCTTCGCAGCGATCTGGCGGGGTCGCAAAACATCGACACCTTTGCCGTGGCCCTGGCGTCGCCGCTGCCGCGCATGGAAGTGCCGATCCCCAACAGTGGCGGCAAGAAGATCACGCTGGTGCCCTTTCGCCAAATCGGTCGGCGGCGGCGCCGGCAGCGGCAACATCTCCAACGCCAAAGGCAGTTTCCAGCCGACGAACCAGATCGTCGATTTTTATGTGGAAACGATCGCCAATTCCGGCGCGGCTGACGCTAACGCGAGCGTCAATGGCGGCCTCTTCTATGCCAAGTTCCGCATCAACTATGAAGACGTCGAGCAAGGCGCCGACCATGACATGGACGCCATCGTCGAATACGAAGTCAAGGCGAACAGCAATGGCGACCGTGACGGTCATCGTGAAACCTACCTATGAGGCAGGCAGTATCCAGCATTCCATCGGCTATATCATCTCGGGCACCACCAAGGACGGTGTCTATCTCGTGGTGCAGGATGAAAACGTCGACCGCCCTTACTTCCTGAACGTGCCGCCCGGCAAGGACCCCGGCTATTGCGACGTCGCCACCATGCCGAACGAATGCAAGAAGCTGCCGTACATTGGTGGCGCGGGCAGCCTGGAAAAAAGCACCAGAACGTTCACCGCCAGCAGCAGCAGCGCGCCACGCTGCTCAAGGACCCGCTCTGGTACGCCGCCAAGTGGGGCGGCTTCAACGACCTGAACCCGGGCACCGGGCAAAACGTGCCCGACCTGACCAGCGAATGGGACACAAACGGGGATGGCGTGCCAGACACCTACTTCCTGGTGCAAAACCCGCTGAAGCTGAAGGACGCCCTGAAACGCGCCTTTGACGCGATCTTCAAGACCAACTCCAGTGCCAGCAACGTCATTGCCAACAGTTCCAGCGTGTCCAGCACGACGCGTGTCTTCCAGGCGCGCTTCAATGCCGTGCGCTGGTCGGGCGACCTGGTGGCCTACCCGATCACCAGTGACGGCGTCAGCGGCAACCAGGACTGGAACGCCCGACTCAGGATGCCGGCAGCGGGCGCGCGCAAGCTGTTCGTCCGCACCACGGGCGGCACGACGACGCTGTTTGAGTGGGGCAGCCTGCCGTCGGCTGACAAGACCTTGCTGGGCAACAGCCAGAACCTCGTGAACTACCTGCGCGGGGACCGTACCAACGAGGTGCAGGGCGCAGGCGGCATATTCCGCACCCGCGCCCAGGACACCGTGCTGGGCGATATCGTGCACTCTGCCCCGTTCTATGAAAAGGACAGCGACACGGTTTACGTCGGCGCCAACGACGGCATGCTCCACGCATTCAAGGGCAGCGACGGCACCGTGCCGGGCAGCGCCGGCACGGAACTGTTCGGCTTCATTCCATCAGAAGCCATTCCCCGCCTCAAGAACACGGCCGCAACCGGCTATGTCCACGAGTACTTTGTCGACGGCGATGTGACGGTGTCGCCCAAGACCACGGAAACCGGAAACAAGAACCTGCTCTTCGCCGCAATGGGGCGGGGCGGCAAAGGCCTGTTCTCGCTCGATGTGACCGATCCCACAACTTTTAGTGCGTCGAAGTTCCTTTGGGAATACACGCCCACCGGCAGTTCTGCAGCCGCTGCCGATAACGACCTGGGACTCATGCTGGGACGGCCCGTCTACGCCAAGATGAACAACGGCACGGCCGCGATCATCATGGGCAACGGCTACAACAGCACCAGTGGCACGGCCGCACTCTACATTTTTCTGCTGAACACGTCTGGCGCGTTGACCAGTGTCGTGAAGCTTGACACCCATACCCTCGGTGACAACGGGCTGGCGACACCGGGCGTGATCGATGCCGATGGCAACGGCACGGTTGACTATATTTATGCGGGAGACCTCAAGGGCAATGTGTGGAAGTTCGACGTGAGCGGCGCCACCACTGCGTCCTGGAAGGTCGACCTGAGCCCCCTGCCCCTGACCCCCAACCCGCTTTTCAAGGCCAGGGATGCGTCGAACAATCCGCAACCCATCACCGCGCCGATCACTGTGGCGGTCAATACCGACCTGGCGGATGCGAATGCCGGCAAGCGCTTCCTCTTCTTTGGCACGGGCTCCTATTTCCGCACGGGCGACCCGACCAACACGGCCATCCAGACCTGGTATGGACTGATCGATGAAGGCTCGGTGATCGCCGACCGGTCGAACATGCAGCCCCGCACGGTCGCAGCCACCGGTACCTTCGCGGGAAAATCCGTGCGGGCGTTTTCAGTCGCGGGCACGAACGACATGGCAGGAAAGAGCGGCTGGTATCTGGATTTCACCACTACCCCCCCCGGGGAGCGCATGGTCACCGAGCCCGTCGCCTACAAACTCGCAACGAACGTGCTGGTGGCCAGTTCCATCATTCCGTCAGGCAGTGACCCCTGCGTGCCCGGAGGCACGGGCTACGTCAACGCGCTCAATCCGTTCACGGGAGGATCCCTGGGCGTGGGCATCCTGGATGTGAACAACAACAAGAATTACAAGGACGACGTCCTCTCGGGCCTGTTCATTGGTTCGGTCGATCTGGGCGTGGGCCTGCCGAGCCGGCCGACCCTGATCGGCAACCGGCTGGTGGTCGGTGGCACCAACCCGGATGACAAGAACCCGATTTCCGATGTGGGCGTCAACCTGGGCTTCGCCCCCATCAAAGGCCGCATCTCGTGGCGTGAAATCATCAAAGACTGAACATCATGCAAAAACACAATCACCGGGGTTTTACGCTGATCGAACTGATGATCACGGTGGCGATCATCGGCATCATCGCAGCCATTGCCTTCCCGAGCTATCAACGGCATGGTTTGCGCACCAAGCGGGTCGCCGCGCAGGGATGCCTGCTGGAGTTCGCGCAGTACATGGAACGCGCCTACACCACGTCGATGACCTATGTGGGCGCCACATTGCCCAATACGGCGTGCCGAACCGATACCGCCAATTTCTACACCATTGCTTTCGCATCGGGCGAGCCCACGGCGACCACTTTCCGGATCGTTGCCACGCCTCAAGGCCGGCAGGCGGACGACACCGAATGCGCAGCGGTTTCCATCAACCAGGCTGGCGTCAAGACAAGTTCCGGGACACTGCCAAGCAATGATCCGAAGTGCTGGCGGTGACAGTTCGTTGGCGGGCGCAGGCCTGCCAGCGCCCCTCGCGCAGGCCTTGAGGCTGTCACAGTACTCAATCAACCTCACCAGCCCCAATCCCCGTGTCGGCTGCGTATTGACTTCCCCGGACGGAGCAGTCATCGGCGCCGGCCACACACAACAAGCCGGCGGTCCTCACGCGGAAATCATGGCCCTGCGCGATGCGCAGGCGCGTGGCGCATCGACCCGGGGCGCCACCGCCTGGGTCACGCTGGAGCCCTGCGCCCATCACGGACGCACCGGGCCCTGCTGCGATGCCTTGATCGAAGCCGGCATCTCGAGAGTGGTCGCGTCCATCGCCGATCCCAACCCGCTGGTGGGCGGCCAGGGTTTCGCGCGTTTGCGGGCGGCGGGCGTCGACGTGGAAGTCGGCCCCGGTGCCGATGAATCCCGCGAACTCAATATCGGTTTCTTCAGCCGCATGCAGCGCCAGACGCCCTGGGTGCGGATGAAGATCGCCGCCTCGCTCGACGGCACGACCGCGCTGACCAATGGCAAGAGCCAGTGGATCACCTCAGCGCCGGCGCGTGCTGATGGCCACGCCTGGCGCGCGCGCGCCTGCGCCGTGCTGACCGGCATCGGCACCGTGCTGGACGACAACCCGCGACTCGACGTGCGCCTCGTCGATACGCCACGCCAGCCGCATCTGGTGGTGGTGGACAGCCGGCTCGAAACCCCCCTGGACGCGCAACTCTTCACGCCCGGTCGCCAGATCTTCATCTACGCAGCAGTTCAGGACGAATCCCGCAAGGCCGCGCTGGAGGCCCGGGGCGCCACGGTGATCTATCTGCCCGGCCAGCAAGCCGGGACCGAAGGACAAGGTCGACCTGGCCGCCATGCTGCGCGATCTGGCCCGGCGCGAGATCAACGAGTTGCACGTGGAAGCCGGCCACAAGCTCAACGGCTCGCTCATCCGCGAGGCTCTGGTGGACGAGTTCGTGGTCTACCTGGCGCCAAAGCTCATCGGACAAGGGCACGCCATGGCCAGCTTCGGCCCCCTGACGGCGCTGGACGATGCCGTGCCGCTGGCGTTCATGTCCACGCAGATGATCGGCCCGGACCTGCGCGTTGTGGCCCGGATTCCGGGTCGAGACGCCTTTTAGACAGGTTTTACGCCGCCGGCCCCGGGACGGGCGCCAATCCCTGCGAAAATGCCCGGATGTTTACCGGAATCATTACCGGCGTGGGGCGTATCGTCGCCGTCCACGACCTGGGCAGCTCTTTGGACCACGGCAAGCGCCTCACCCTCGAGGCGCCCGCCGGCTACCTCGACGATGTCGGTCTTGGCGACAGCATTGCGCTCAACGGCGCCTGCATGACGGTCACCACGGTGTCCCCCGCCACCCGGCAGTTCACCATCGACATTTCAGCCGAATCGCTCGACAAGACCGCAGGCCTCGCCCAGACGGGGCCGGTCAACCTGGAAAAGGCCTTGCGCGCCCATGACCGGCTCGGCGGCCATATCGTTTCGGGCCATGTGGATGGCATTGGCCGCGTGACACTTTTTGCCCGGGTGGGTGAAAGCTGGGAACTGCGCATCCTCGCGCCCGGCGCGCTGGGCAAGTACCTGGCCTACAAGGGCTCGATCACCGTCAATGGCGTCAGCCTCACCGTGAACCGCATCAAGGACAATGCCCGAAGGGTGTGAAGTCAGCATCAACCTGATTCCGCACACCGTCGAGAACACCGCCCTCGGCGCGCTTCAGGAGAACGCCGCCGTCAACCTGGAAATCGACCTGATCGCGCGCTATGTGGAACGCATGCTCAGCACCGACCCCACGCATTCACCCAAGGAATCCGCATGACTGCCCCCACCCCCGTTCCCATCTCCCCGGTGGAGGACATCATTGCCGACATCCGTGCCGGCCGCATGGTCATCCTGGTCGATGAGGAGGACCGCGAGAACGAGGGCGACCTGGTGCTGGCGGCCGACCACGTCACGCCCGAAGCCATCAACTTCATGGCGCGTTTCGGCCGGGGTCTGATCTGCCTGACGCTGACCCGCGAGCGCTGCGAGCACCTGCGCCTGCCGCCCATGGCCGCGCGCAACGGCACGTTCTACAGCACGGCCTTCACGGTGTCGATCGAGGCCGCCGAAGGCGTGACCACGGGCATTTCGGCGGCCGACCGGGCGCGCACCGTTCAGGCCGCGGTCGCCAGCAATGCCCAGCCGGCCGACCTGGTTCAGCCCGGCCACATCTTTCCGCTGCAGGCGGTGGACGGCGGCGTGCTGATCCGCGCGGGGCACACCGAGGCCGGCTGCGACCTGGCTGCCATGGCCGGCTGCTCGCCGGCGGCCGTGATCTGCGAGATCATGAAGGACGACGGCACGATGGCCCGCCTGCCCGACTTGCAGCTCTTCGCGGCGGAACACGGCCTGAAGATCGGCACGATTGCCGACCTGATCCACCACCGCAGTCGCAATGAATCGCTGGTCGAGAAGATCGGCGCGCGTCCCCTGCAGACTGCCTACGGCGAATTCACGGCCCATGCGTTCCGTGACAAGACCAGCCAGTCGGTTCATCTGGCGCTGGTCAAGGGCCGCTGGGAGGCCGGCGACACCGTGCCAGTGCGGGTGCATGAGCCGCTGTCGGTGCTCGACGCGCTGGAAGTCAACCGCTCCATGCATTCGTGGGGCCTGGACACCAGCCTGCATTACCTGGCCAGCCAGGGCAAGGGCGTGGCCGTGCTGCTCAATTGCGGCGAGAGTGCCGGGCAATTGCTGGAACAGTTTGAAGGCACCGCGCGCGCCGCCCAGGCGCCCGAGCGCGGTCGCATGGACCTGCGCACCTACGGCATTGGCGCGCAGATCCTGCGCGAATGTGGCGTGCACAAGATGCGCCTCATGGGCAACCCGCGCCGCATGCCCAGCATGACCGGCTACGGCCTGGAAATCACCGGCTACATCCCCAAGGAATAAATCATGTTTGGCGCAGAAAAAGGAACAGCCGACCGGCTGGATGGCAAGAAACTGTATATCGGCATCGTGCAGGCCCGCTTCAACGAAAGCATCACCGACGCGCTGGCGGCGGCCTGCCTGGCCGAACTGGAAGCGCTCGGCGTGAACCCGAAACACATCGACCATGTGCGCGTGCCGGGCGCGCTGGAGGTGCCCGTGGCGCTGCTGGCACTGGCCGAGAAAGACAAGTACGACGCGCTGATTGCGCTGGGTTGCATCATTCGCGGTGAAACCTACCACTTCGAGCTGGTCGCCAACGAGTCCGGCGCTGGTGTCAGCCGCATCGCGCTGGACTACCAGCTGCCGGTGGCCAATGCCATCATCACCACCGAGAACGTCGAGCAGGCCGTTGCCCGCCAGACCGACAAGGGCCGGGACGCCGCCCGTGTGGCGGTGGAAATGGCCAACCTGCTGGACGAAATTACATGAGCGACACTCCGGCAAAACCCGCAGCGTCGGGCAAGCGACCGCCCCGCCAGGTCCGCACCGGCACGACCGGCACGGGCGCGCGCAAGGCGGCCTCCAAATCCGTGCGCAGCCGCGCGCGTGAGTTTGCGCTGCAGGGCCTGTACCAGCACCTGGTCGGCGGCAACCAGACCAGCGACATCGATGCCTTCACCCGGGACCTGGCCGGGTTCCACAAGGCCGACTCGGCGCACTACGACGCCCTGCTGCACGGCTGCATCGAACAGGCGGGCGATCTGGATGCGCTGATCCTGCCCCTGCTCGACCGCAAGATGGCTGAAATCTCGCCCATCGAGCACGGCATCATGTGGATCGGCGCCTGGGAGTTCCTGCACTGCCCCGACGTGCCCTGGCGGGTGGCGCTGAACGAGTGCATCGAACTGGCCAAGGAATTTGGCGGCACCGACGGCCACAAGTACGTCAATGCGGTGCTCAACGGACTGGCCCCGCAGTTGCGCGCGGCCGAGGTCGAAGCCGACCGCCAGAGCGGCAAAGCCCGTCCATGAAGATTTCCAGGCGCGCCCAGCGCATCGAGCCGTTTTATGTGATGGAGGTCGCCAAGGCGGCCTCGGCCATGGCGCGTGAAGTGGCGCACAGCGACGCACCGATGATTTTCCTGAACATCGGCGAGCCCGATTTCACCGCCCCGCCCGGTGTGCAGGAGGCCGCGGTCAGGGCCATCCACGAGGGGGCCACGCAATACACGCAGGCCACCGGCCTGCAGGCCCTGCGCGAGCGCATCAGCGGCTGGTACCGGGAACGTTTCAATGTGGATGTGCCCGCCAGCCGCATCGTCATCACGGCGGGTGCGTCGGCAGCCCTTCAACTGGCCTGCCTGGCGCTGATCGAGGCCGGCGACGAGATCCTCATGCCCGACCCGAGCTACCCCTGCAACCGGCACTTCGTGAGCGCGGCCGAGGGCACGGCGGTGCTGATTCCGACCACCGCGCAGGAGCGTTTCCAGCTCAGCGCCGACAAGGTGCAGGCGGCCTGGGGTCCGAAGACCCGGGGCGTCTTGCTGGCCTCTCCGTCCAACCCGACCGGCACCTCGATTCACCCCGACGAGCTGCGCCGCATCCACGCGGTGGTGCAGCGCCGTGGCGGCATCACGATGATCGACGAGATCTACCTCGGGCTGAGCCATGAGGCCGCCTTCGGGCAGACGGCGCTGGCCCTCGACGACCAGATCATCAGCATCAACAGCTTCTCCAAATACTTCAACATGACCGGCTGGCGCCTGGGCTGGATGGTGGTGCCCGAGGCCTTGGTGCCGGTCGTGGAGCGACTGGCGCAAAACCTGTTCATCTGCCCCAGCACAGTGTCGCAACACGCTGCGCTCGCCTGCTTCGAACCCGCAAGCCTCGCCGAATACGAGCGCCGTCGCGCCGAATTCAAGGCGCGGCGCGACTACTTCATTCCCGCGCTCAACGCCATGGGCCTGACCGTGCCGGTCATGCCGGACGGTGCGTTCTATGCCTGGGCCGACTGCACGGCGGCCTGCGAGAAGCTCGGCGTGAGCGGGAGCTGGGACTTCGCCTTTGAAATCATGAAGCGCGCCCATGTGGCCGTGACGCCGGGCCGCGACTTTGGCGCCGCCGATACCGCGCGGTTCATCCGCTTTTCCACGGCCAGTTCCATGGCCCAACTGCAGGCCGCCGTCGAGCGCCTGCGCGCACTTCTGGCCTGAACAGCATGGCGTTTGAATTTCCCGTTCGCATCTACTGGGAGGACACCGACGCCGGCGGCATCGTGTTCTATGCCAACTACCTGAAATTCTTCGAGCGCGCGCGTACCGAATGGCTGCGCTCGCTGGGCATCAGCCAGCGCGCGCTGCGCGAAGCCACCGGGGGCATCTTCGTGGTCAGCGAAACCACCCTCAAATACCACCGGCCAGCGCGGCTCGACGATGAACTGATCGTCACCGCCCACCTGACCGAAGCCGGCCGGGCCTCGATCACCATTGTCCAGCAGGCGCTGGCGAAAAATGAACGAACGCCGGCCGGCGACACTCTCATTCTTTGCGAAGGCATCATCCGGATCGGCTGGGTGGATGCCGCCACGCTCAAGCCGGCCCGTATGCCGCAGCACGTCCTGGAAGCCATGAAATGACCGCCAATCTGTCCATCCTGCACCTGGTGCTCAACGCCAGCTTCGTGGTGCAACTCGTCATGCTGCTGCTGGTTGCCGTCTCGGTGGCCAGCTGGGCGGCCATCTTCCGCAAGCTGTTTGCCCTGAAGCGGGTGAAGGCGCTCAACGAAGCCTTCGAGCGCGATTTCTGGTCGGGCACCAGCCTGAACGACCTGTACGCCTCGGCCGCGCAGAATGCCAAAGTTGCCGGCCCGATGGAACGCATCTTTGCCAGCGGCATGCGCGAATTCCAGAAACTGCGGGAACGCCACATCACCGACGCCGGCACGCTGCTCGACGGCGCGCGTCGTGCCATGCGGGCCAGTTACCAGCGCGAGCTTGACGTGGTGGAGTCCAACCTGTCGTTCCTCGCCTCGGTCGGTTCGGTGTCGCCGTACGTGGGCCTGTTTGGCACGGTGTGGGGCATCATGCATGCGTTCACCGGACTGGCCAGCCTGCAGACCGTCACGCTGGCCACCGTGGCACCCGGCATTGCCGAGGCGCTGGTGGCGACCGCCATCGGCCTGTTTGCGGCCATCCCGGCGGTGGTCGCGTACAACCGCTTTGCCCACGATATCGACCGCGTGGCCAACAAGCTGGAGACCTTCATCGAGGAGTTCTCCAACATCCTGCAGCGCAATCTGGGCTCTGGCGGGTCCGCCACGCCTTCGGGCCGCTAGCATGGCCCCAACGCTTGTCCCTGCGCTTGCTGCGCGCCCTGACGGAGACTTTTCATGCCTGCTGTAGTTTCCCGCGGTCGCGGCCGCCGCACCATCAGCGAGATCAACATGGTGCCCTTCATCGACGTGATGCTGGTGCTGCTGATCATCTTCATGGTCACCGCGCCACTGATTGCGCCGAGCATGATCGACCTGCCCAGCGTCGGCAAGGCGGCCAAGCAACCCGACCAGATCGTGCAGATCGTCATCGGCAAGGATGAGTCTCTCGAACTCAAGACCGGCGACAAGACACGCAAGCTCACGCAGCGCGAAGTGGCCGCCGCCGTCAAGGCCCTCCAGACCGGCCAGACCAACAGCGCCGTGGTCATCAGTGCCGACCGCAGCGTCAAGTACGAGACGGTGGTGAAGGTCATGGACACCTTGCAGCGCGCCGGCATCCAGCGCGTCGGCCTGTCCGTGCAACTGGCGCCCTGAGGCGCCGCCAGGAACATCTGCCGCACCATGCAAGCCGCCACAGCTGACTGGGCCGAGTTTGCCCCGCCACCACCGCCCGCGCAGTTGCGCGCGCTGGGCCTGGCGATCTTTGCGCATGTGCTGCTGCTGGGCGCGCTGGCCTGGGGCGTGAACTGGCGCCACGTGGACACCACCCTGACCGTGGAGGCCGAACTGTGGTCCGCCGTGGCGCAGCAGGCCGCGCCGAAACTCGAGGCGCCGCCACCGCCCCCGGAACCCGCCCCGGCGCCTGTCGCACGCCCGGCACCGCCACCCCCACCGCCCCCGGACCTGGCTCAACGCAACGCCGACATCGCGCTGGCCCGCCAGAAGCAGGAAGCCGAAGCACTGGCCGCAAAGCAGAAGCTGGAGCAGGAACAGAAGCGGCGCCAGAAAGTTGAGGCCGAGAAGAAGGAAGCCCAGAAGCGCGAACTCGAGCAAAAGCGCCTGGCGCAGGAAAAGCTGGACAAGGAGCGACAGAAAAAGCTCGCCGACGACAAGAAAGCGGCCGAGAAGAAGCTGGCGCAGGACGCCCAGAAAAAGGAAGAGGCCGCGAGGGCCGAAAAGGACCTCAAGGCGCAGCGCGAGGCCAACCTGCGGCGCATGACGGGCCTGGCGGGTGCCACCGGCGCCGAGACGTCCACGGGCACGGCGCAGCGCGCCTCAGCCCCGTCTGCAAGCTATGCGGGCAAAGTGGCCGCTCGAGTCAAACCCAACATTGTTTTCACCGACGACATCGCCGGCAACCCGACGGCGGAAGTTGAAGTGCGCACGGCGCCCGATGGCAGCATCCTCAGCCGCAAGCTGGTCAAGTCCAGCGGCAGCAAGGCCTGGGACGACGCGGTGCTCAAGGCCATCGACAAGACCGAAAAGCTCCCGCTGGACAACGACGGGCGCGTGCCAGCAGCGCTGGTCATCAGTTTCCGTCCCAAAGATTGAACATCCGATGAGGCCATTTCGCTACCTATAAGATAGCTTGATATGACCATTCGGCGCTGGACAAAGGCCGAAAATGCCTGAAATTCAGTCGTAAACGATGACTGCGCGCCCATGCAGCGCCTGCGCCGACCAGCTGGCCAGCGCCTCATCGCTGGGAAAGAACCGGGCTTCGTCACCGAGTTGCAGCTCGGCGCTGACGCCACCCGCCTCCAGCTGCCGCTCCACCCTCAGGCGCACGGGCAAGCCGCGCAGGAGTTCGCCCTGCTCGGTCATCTCGCGGCGCGCCGGAAATTCCTTGACCAGGCGCTGGATGTCGGGTGCCGCGCCATTGACCATCACGCGCAGGTACTTGCCGAAACGGCAGCGTGCAGTGGCCAGGTCCCACACCTGGGTCACGGTCAGCTGCAGGCCGCCTGAAAAGCGGTCGGGCTGCAGCTTGCCCATGACGATGACCAGTTCGTCGTCCTTCAGCAGGTTGCGGTTCGCGTTGATCAGCGCCTCGTCGGCCCGCGCCTCGATCACGCCGGATTTGTCGTCCAGCTTGAAAAGACCGAGCTTGCCGCGCTGGCCGTTGATCACACGAAAATCGGTCACGATGCCGGCCAGCAACTGGGGCTCGCGGGAATCGGTCACCTCGTCCAGCGAGCGCCGGATGAACTGGCGGATTTCGCGCGACACCTCATCGAACAGGTGGCCGGACAGATAGAAGCCGACCGCCGTTTTTTCCAGCGTCAGCTGCTCCTTGACGCCCCAGGGCGTGGCGTCCACCAGATCGGGCTCCTGGGTGCTGGAGCCATGGTCGTCGCCGTCACCCATGTCGAACAGCCCGCCCTGGTTGGCGTTGGCCACCGTCGCGTTGGCGAACTCGAACGCCCGGTCGATGCTGGCGACCAGCGCGGCGCGGTTGCGCTGCAGCGAATCGAACGCGCCGGCCTTGATCAGGGCCTCGACGGTGCGCTTGTTCAGACGGGTGCGGTCCACGCGCACACAGAAGTCGAACAGGCTCTTGAACGGGCCGCACGTGGCGCCGTTGGGGCCGCTCCCATGTCCTTCGCGCGCCGCCACGATCGCCTCGATCGCCTGCTCGCCCGTGCCCTTGATGGCGCCCAGGCCGTAGCGGATGACCTTGTCCGAGACCGGCTCGAAACGGTGGCTGCCGCGATTGACGTCCGGCGGATCAAACGTAAGGCCGAACTTGAGCGCATCCTCGAACAGCACCTTGAGCTTGTCGGTGTCGTCCATCTCCACCGTCATGTTGGCGCAGAAGAACTCGGCTGTGTAGTGCACCTTGAGCCAGCCCGTGTGGTAGGCCAGCAGCGAGTAGGCCGCGGCGTGCGACTTGTTGAAGCCGTAGCCGGCGAACTTCTCCATCAGGTCGAAGATTTCGTCGGCCTTGGCCTCGCCGATGGCGTTCTTCGCCGCACCGGCGCGGAAGATGGCGCGGTGCTCGGCCATTTCCTCGGCCTTTTTCTTGCCCATCGCGCGGCGCAGCATGTCGGCGCCGCCGAGCGAGTAGCCGCCCAGGATCTGCGCGGTCTGCATCACCTGCTCCTGGTAGACCATGATGCCGTAGGTCTCCGACAACATCTCGGCCACCAGCGGATGCGGGTATTCGATTTCCTCGCGCCCGTGCTTGCGCGCCACGAAACTCGGGATCAGGTCCATCGGGCCGGGGCGGTACAGCGCGTTGAGCGCGATCAGATCTTCCAGCCGCGTGGGCTTGGCGTCCTTGAGCATGCCCTGCATGCCGCGGGATTCGAACTGGAACACCGACTCGGTACGCCCGTCGGCGAACAGCCGGTAGGTGGCCACATCGTCGAGGGGAATGGCGTCGAAGCTGAAGTTCTCCTGGCCCTTGTGCCGCTTGACGATGAACTCGCGCGCGATCTCCAGGATGGTGAGCGTGGCCAGGCCCAGAAAGTCGAACTTGACCAGGCCAATGGCCTCCACGTCGTCCTTGTCGTACTGGCTGACCGCCGAGTCGCTGCCCGGTTGCTGGTACAGCGGGCAGAAGTCCGTCAGCTTGCCCGGCGCGATCAGCACACCGCCCGCGTGCATGCCGACGTTGCGCGTCATGCCTTCGAGTTTCTGGGCCAGCGCCAGCAGCGTCTTGACCTCGTCTTCCTTCTCCAGACGCTCGGCCAGGACGGGTTCGGCCTTGATCGCGCCGTCAATCGTGATGTGCGTGCCCGGCTTGTTCGGAATCAGTTTGCTGATGCCGTCGCAGAAGGTGTAGCTCATGTCCAGCACCCGTCCCACGTCGCGGATGGCGGCGCGCGCAGCCATGGTGCCGAAGGTGACGATCTGGCTCACCGCGTCCTTGCCGTACTTGTCTTTGACGTAGTCGATCACCAGGTTGCGGTTGGTCTGGCAGAAGTCGATGTCGAAGTCGGGCATCGACACCCGCTCGGGGTTCAGGAAGCGCTCGAAAAGCAGTTTGTACTGCAGCGGGTCCAGGTCGGTGATCTTCAGCGAATAAGCCACCAGCGAACCGGCCCCCGAGCCGCGCCCCGGCCCCACCGGGCAGCCGTGGGTCTTGGCCCACTGGATGAAGTCGCCGACGATCAGGAAGTAGCCGGGAAAGCCCATGTTCACGATCGTGGTGATCTCGAACTCCAGCCGCTCCTGATAGAGCGGGCGGCGGCGCTCGCGCTCGGCCGCATCCGGGTACAGCTGCCTGAGCCGATCCTCCAGCCCCTCGGTGGAAACGTGGCGGAAATACGCCTCGACCGACAGGATCTCGCCGTTCACTGGCGGAATCGGGAAATTGGGCAGTTGCGGCTTGCCCAGCACCAGCGTCAGGCTGCAGCGCCGCGCGATCTCCACCGTGTTGGCAATGGCCGAAGGCACATCGGCGAACAAGGCCTGCATCTGCGCCGCGCTCTTGAAATACTGCTCGGTGGTGAACCGGCGCACCCGCCGCTGATTGCCCAGGATTTCCCCTTCGGAAATGCACACGCGCGCCTCGTGCGCCTCGTAATCGTCCCGGGTGGTGAATTGCACCGGATGGGTGGCCACCACGGGCAGCTTGAGCCGCGCGGCAAGTTGCACGGCAGCCGACACATGCACCTCGTCATCCGCTCGGCCTGCACGCTGGAGCTCCAGGTAAAAGCGGTGCGGAAACATCGACGCCAGCTGCAGCGCGACATCCGCCGCCCGCACGGCGTCCCCCTGCACCAGCGCCTGGCCGACGGGCCCGGCCTGCGCGCCCGAAAGCAGGATCAGACCTTCGGACAATTCCTTGAGCCACGCCAGCTTGACGACCGCCTGCGCCTTGACCACGTTCTGGGTCCATGCGCGCGCCAGCAGTTCCGAGAGGTTCAGGTAGCCCTGGCGCCCCTGCACCAGCAACACCATGCGCGACAGGGCGAGAGCGTCCTTGCCGAGGCCTTCGACCACGATCTCCGTGCCGATCAGCGGTTTCACGCCCTTGCCGCGCGCCTCCTTGTAGAACTTGATGGCGCCAAACAGGTTGCTCAGGTCGGTAATGGCCAGCGCCGGCTGGCGGTCGTCCGCAGCGGCCTTGACGATTTCGTCAATGCGGTTGGTGCCGTCGACAACGGAAAATTCGGTGTGGAGACGCAGATGGACAAACATGGATTTGATTGTAGAAGTCGCAGGCCGCCGCGCGGGGGCTTGACAGTTTTTTAAAATGCACGTGTGAACACCATCCTCAATATCTCGGCCTACAAGTTCGTCCCGCTGCCCGACGCGCAGAACCTGCGGGAAACCCTGCACCAGCGCGCCCTCGACCTGCAACTCAAGGGCACCATCCTGCTGGCGGAGGAAGGCATCAACCTGTTTCTGGCGGCGTCGGCCGGTGCGGTGCATGGTTTTATCGACGGGTTGCGTGAAGACCCGCGATTTGCCGACCTGCAGCCAAAGGAAAGCTGGTCCGACAGCCAGCCCTTCAGAAAGATGCGGGTCAAGGTGAAGCGGGAAATCATCCGGATGAACCATCCGACGATCCGCCCTGACTTTTCCGATCCAGGGGGGCGCGCGCCGGCGGTGACCGCCCACACACTCAGGCGCTGGCTGGACCAGGGCCATGACGACACCGGACGTCCGGTGGTCACGCTGGACACCCGCAACGCCTTTGAAGTGGACCATGGCACGTTCGAGCACGCCATCGACTGGCGCATTGACAAGTTCACCGAGTTTCCACAGGCTTTGCTGGATCACCAGGCCGATCTGAAGGACAAGACCGTGGTGAGCTTTTGCACCGGTGGCATCCGGTGCGAAAAGGCGGCGATCTTCATGCGCGAGGCGGGCCTGCCCCATGTCTGGCAGCTCGAAGGCGGCATCCTGAAGTACTTTGAGGAAGTTGGCAGCGCGCATTACGCGGGAGGCTGCTTCGTGTTCGACGAGCGCCGGGCGCTGGACAGCGCGCTGTCAACTATCAAAACATGAGCTTAAAGTGACCTTTCTAAGCTGGGTTCATGCCATCTTTGTCTGAAAATTGCATTTCAGGCGGGAAAAGGCCCGTCCAAAAACTCTGCACGGGCCTTTCAGGGACAAGACTAGGTCTGACCGCCGCTGACGCCCCGGTGCGGTTTCCGCAAGCGCGACAGGCGGGAACGACCGTCAAATCAGCCCTGGCGCTTCGCGTCCAGGCTCCAGCCACCGGCACCGAACGCCGCCAGCACCAGCAAGCCGCCGACCACGGCGATGTTCTTGAAGAACATCAGTTGCTGGACCATCTGCATCTCCGCCGGAACCGCCCAGTAGGCGTGAAAGAAAACGGTGGCGACCAGCGTGAACACCGCCAGCACCAGCGCCGCAACGCGGGTGCCGAAGCCGGCGATCAGCGCCAGGCCGCCCAGGACCTCGACCACGATGGCGATCACCGCACCGAGTTCGGGCATCGGCAGCCCCTTGGAGGCGATATAGCCCGCCGTGCCGGCAAAGCCACCGATCTTGCTGATGCCTGCCGGCAGGAAGAGCAGTGCCAGCAACAGACGGCCGGCGAGGGACAAGGGGTTTTGAAGGGCGTTGAACATGGGAATCCTCAGGGTTGGTTCGAAAGAAAGGTAGAAATGGGCATCAGGCGGCAAGGTCAAAGACCAGCACCTCGGCGTCTGCGCCCTGAGTCAGCGTGACCTGGCTTTCGCCGGAAAGCAGCGCAGCATCGCCTGCGGCCAGCGCCTGTCCATTGACGGTCAAGGCACCGCGCACCAGAAACACGTAGCCCTTGCGCGCCGGGTCGAGCGCGAGCGTGGCGGTCTCGTCGCCGTCGAACAGGCCGGCGTACAGGCGCGCATCGGCATGCATCGACACGGAGTCGTGCGCACCATCGGGTGACGCTACCAGGCGCAGCGCGCCGCGTTTCTCGGCCGGGGCAATGGTTTTCTGCTCGTAGCCGGGCGCGATGCCGCGCACATTCGGCTCGATCCAGATCTGCAGGAAGTGCGTGGTCTGGCCGGCGGCATGGTTGAACTCGCTGTGCATCACGCCGCTGCCGGCGCTCATGCGCTGCACGTCGCCGGGCGGAATGCCCTTGACGTTGCCCATGCTGTCCTTGTGGGCCAGGTTGCCTTCCAGCACATAACTGATGATTTCCATGTCGCGGTGGCCGTGCGTGCCAAACCCTTTGCCGGGGTCAATGCGGTCTTCGTTGATCACCCGCAGGTTGCCCCAGCCCATGTGGGCCGGGTCGTGGTAGCCGGCGAACGAGAAGCTGTGATAGGACTTGAGCCAGCCGTGGTCGGCATAGCCGCGTTCGAGTGATTTGCGAAGGGTCAGCATGTTGTGTCTCCTAAATGGTTGAGGACAGAGCAAAGTTGACTGCGTGTAACTCTTGGGCTGTCCCGCAAGGTACTTGCGTTGAAGCCTCAACTGTAGGGATGATCAAGGCCTCACAGGTCCAGTCCGTTTGATGGCATCATTCAAATTATTTGAATACAAGCAAGCCCATCATGCAAACACCTCGCGATGCCCTGACCCCCGACGCCCTGGCGATGTTGCAGACCGTTGCGGCGACCGGGAGCTTTGCCGCCGCCGCGCGGCAACTGGGGTTGGTGCCCAGCGCGCTGACCTACCGCGTGCGCCAGATCGAGGACGCGCTCGACGTGCTGTTGTTCGACCGCAGCGCGCGCCAGGCGCGCTTGACCGAGGCGGGCGCCGAACTGCTGCGCGAGGGCGCCCGGCTGCTGCGGGAGATCGACGCCGTGGCCAACCGCGTCAAGCGCGTGGCCACCGGCTGGGAGCCCCAACTGACGCTGGCCGCCGACAGCCTGGTGGCGCGCCCAGTGATCATGGAGCTGGCCTGCGCCTTCTTCAATCTGGAGCCCCCCACCCGCTTGCGCATTCGTGACGAGACGCTCTCAGGAACGCTGGAGGCGCTGACCTCGGGCCAGGCCGATCTGGCGCTGGGTGTGAGTCCGGGCTCCGGCACCGTGCCCGGCATCCACAGCCAGCCCATGGGCAGCGTGGGTTTTGTCTTCGTGGTGGCGCCGCACCATCCGCTCGCCGCGGGCGACGGGGTGCTCGACGACGACGAGATGCGCCGCCACCGGGCCATCGCCGTGGCCGATTCGGTCCAGCGTGGCGGCGGCGTGTCGGTCAGCCTGCTGGGCGGGCAGGACGTGTTCACGGTACCGACCATGCAGGCCAAGCTCGATGCACAGCTGCGCGGCCTGGGCAGCGGTTTCCTGCCGGAACCGATGGCCCGTCCCTATATCGAAACCGGCCGCCTGGTGGTGCGGCGCGTGGCGCGAGCGCCCCTGGTGGCCCACCCCCGCTATGCCTGGCGCGCGGCCGGCCGGCCCGGACGCGCACTGCAGTGGTGGCTGGACCAGTTGCAAAGCCCGGTCACACGCCTGGCCCTGCTGGAGAGGCACCACCATTGAAAGCAGGTAGAGTGCGAAGTATTGGAACCCATCACCACAACGAAAAGAGACCGCCATGGCAGCAGCATCCAGAGGCCCCAGACACTTTGCCGTGATCGGCGCCGGCATCGCCGGCATCACCTGCGCCCGCACCCTGGTGCAGGCCGGGCACAGCGTGACCGTGTTCGAGAAAAGCCCGAACCTGGGCGGGCGCATGGCGACGCGAAGCACCCTGTTTGGCAGCTTCGACCATGGTGTCCAGTACTTCACGGTGCGCGATCCGCGCTTTGCCCAGGCCTTGGCCACCGTGCCTGGCGTTTGCAAGCCCTGGAGTGCCAACGCGGTGCGCGTGCTCGACACCCACGGCCGCGTCACCGAAGCGCCCCTTCCCGCCCGCGAGTCGCACTGGGTGCCGGTGCCCGGCATGAACGAACTGGCCAATCGCTGGGCGCGGCCGCTGATCGCGGCCACCCAGGTCGAACTGAAGACGCGGGTGATCCGGATCGAGCCCGACGCCCTGGAGCCCAAGGGCTGGCAACTGCGCACCGAAGCCGGCGACGCCCGTCATGTGTACGGCGGCTTTGATGGTGTCCTGCTTGCCCTGCCGGCGCCACAGGCCGCGGACCTGCTGGAAAGCTCGGACCTGTCGCCCAAGGGAAGCAGCCGGCTGGCTGGCGTGGATGTGGCCCCGTGCTGGACCCTGATGCTGGCTTTTCCCAATGCCATGCAGCCCGGCCTGGGGACCCTGGGCCCGCAATGGAACGCAGCGCGCAGCACGCACCACCGCATCGCCTGGCTGGCGCGTGAATCGTCCAAGCCCGGACGCGAGCCGATGGAACGCTGGACCGTGCAGGCCAGCGCCACCTGGTCGCGCGAGCACCTGCAGGACGACCCGGCGCGCGTCGAGGCCAAGATGCTCAAGGCCTTTGCCGAGGTCACTGGCATCTACGCCACGCCTGCGCACACCGCCGTGCACCGCTGGCGCTTTGCCCAGACGCTCAAGCCCCTGGGCCAGAGCCACCTGTGGGATGCCAAGTCCGGCATCGGCGCCTGCGGCGACTGGTGCATCGGTCACCGCGTGGAAGATGCATTTGTCTCCGGGCTGGAACTGGCGCTGGCCGCGGTGTGAGCCTGGCTGGGAGCGTGGAGGCCACCGAGCCGCCGCCGGGCCGCCCCAAGGCGGCAAGCGCCCCCTCGGGGGGCAGCGAACCACGCGCAGCGGGGAGCGTGGGGGCCATGCCCTACCGGGGCCGCTTCGCGCCCTCGCCCACCGGCCCGCTGCATGCGGGCTCCCTGGTCGCGGCGCTGGCCAGCTGGCTGGATGCCCGCGCGCAGGGGGGGCAATGGCTGGTTCGCATCGAGGACGTGGACACGCCACGGTGTGTGCCCGGCGCCGATGCCGTGATCCTGGCGCAGCTCGCAGCCTGCGGCCTGCTCCCGGATGAACCCGTGGTGTGGCAATCTCGGCGCGGTGCGCTTTACCAGAGCGCGCTCGATCGGCTGGTGTCCGCCGGGCTCGCCTATCCCTGCGCGTGCTCGCGCCGCGACATCGAGGCGGCCCTGGAAAGCCAGGGCATCGAACGCAGTCGAAACACGGAGCTGGTGTACCCCGGCACCTGCCGCGAAGGCCTGCAGGGTCGCCCGGCGCGCGCCTGGCGGCTGAAAACCGGAAATATTGAATCAAAATGGCATCATCCCAGCGTCAATCGGTCATTGAATGCTATTGATACTGAAGTGAGCGACCCGACGCCAGAGGCGAAATCGCTGCCGTTCCCGGACCCGGTGATTCACTGGCACGACCGTCGCCTCGGACCCCAGCAACAGAACGTTCCGCTGGAAGTCGGCGACTTCGTCCTCAAGCGCGCCGACGGCCTGTGGGCCTACCAGCTCGCCGTGGTGGTGGACGACGCCGAACAGGCCATCACCGACATCGTGCGCGGCGAAGACCTGGCCGACAACACGCCCCGCCAGATCCTGCTGCAGCGCGCACTGGGCGTGTCCACGCCGCGCTACCTGCACACGCCGCTGGTGCTGGGCGCCAACGGGGAGAAATTGTCCAAGCAAAACGGCGCGCAGGCGCTCGATACAGGCGACCCACTGGCCGCCCTGAATGCCGCAGCGGCGGTGCTGGACCTGCCCGGGGAAAGCGGCACGCCGGCGGATGCACTCGCGCGCTGGGTCGCCCAATGGCGCGGGCGCTGGGCCGCCGGCTGACGCACAGTCCGGTGCGACGGGCGCGCCCCCTAGAATCGGACGCATCACCGCCTGTCCAACATGACGCATCCCATCGCACCGACTGCAACCCAGCCCATCGCCGGCGACGAAGGACCCGCTGCGGTTCTGCATCCAAGAACCATCAAGAGTTTCGTGCGTCGCGCCGGTCGCACCACCACCGGACAGGCGAAGGCGTTTGCCGACCTGGGTCCGCAATTCCTGCTGCCCTACACCGGGGCGCCGCTGGATGCGCCCGCTGCCTTCGGCCGTGCTGCCCCGCTGATCCTGGAGATCGGCTTCGGCATGGGCGAGGCCACGGCCCACATCGCCGCCGTGCGCCCCGGTGACAACTTCCTGTGCTGCGAAGTGCATCAGCCCGGCGTGGGTGCATTGCTCAAGCGCATCGGTGAACAGGGCCTGACCAACATCCGCATCCTGTCGCACGACGCGGTCGAGGTGATCGACCACATGCTGCCCGAAGCCTCGCTGGACGGCGTGCACGTCTTCTTTCCGGACCCGTGGCACAAGCTCAAGCACAACAAGCGCCGCCTGCTGCAGCCGCCACTGGTCGCCAAACTCGCCGCGCGGCTGAAACCCGGCGGCTATCTGCATTGCGCCACCGACTGGCAGCCCTACGCCGAGCAGATGCTGCAGGTGCTGGGGGGCGAGCCGCTGCTGGCCAACACCGCTAACGACTATGCCCCCAAGCCGACCTACCGGCCGCTGACCAAGTTCGAGAACCGCGGGTTGAAACTGGGTCACGGTGTGTGGGACCTGGTGTTCCAGCGGATCTGATCCGGGTCGGCCCATATGGATGCGCCGCCCATGAATGCGTTTCCCACCCGTGACGGCGTCGGCCCGAGTCGCGTGTCGGTCACCCCCGGCCCGTGGGCCACGCTGCTGGATTTTCTGTGCGCTCGCATGCCCGGCATCGCCCGCGAAGAGTGGGAAAAACGCATGGCCACCGGCCGGGTGCTGGACGACGCCGGTCAGCCTGTTCCAGCGGACGCACCTTTTCGTGCGGGACAGCACCTCCACTACTACCGCGACGCCCCTGACGAACCGGTGATTCCGTTCGAGGAAACCATCCTCTTCCAGGACGACTGGCTGGTGGTCGCCGACAAGCCGCATTTCCTGCCGGTAACGCCAGCCGGGCGGTATGTGCAGCAAAGCCTGCTGGTGCGCCTCAAACGCCGCCTGGGCATCACCACGCTGGCCCCGATCCACCGCATCGATCGCGAAACGGCGGGGCTGGTGCTGTTTGCGGTGCAGCCCGCCACACGCGACGCCTACCATGCGTTGTTTCGGGACCGTGCGGTTGCCAAGACCTATGAAGCGCTGGCACCTGCCCCCGGCGCGCTCGAGTTCCCCCGCATCCACCGCAGCCGTGTGCTGGACGATGAAAACGCCTTTTTCCGCATGGTCGAGGCGCCGGGCGAGCCCAACAGTGAAACCCGGATCGACCTGCTGGAGGTACGCGGCACCCGCGCGCGCTACCGGTTGCAACCCCTGACCGGCCGGCGTCACCAGTTGCGGGTGAACATGAACGCACTGGGCCTGCCGATCGTGGGTGACCAGTTGTACCCGCGCGTGCTGCGCGGCCCGCTCGAGCCCGACGACTTCCGTCAGCCCCTGCAACTGCTGGCCCGGGCCATCGCCTTCACCGACCCGGTGACCGGGTCAGAACGCGAATTTGAAAGCCGGCGATCGCTCGCCTGGACCGCCGCCGCAGCCGCTTGACGAGATGTCGGTGCAGCCGCTCAGGCCCGCTGCGCCACCCAGGCCTGCACCGATGCCAGGGCGCTGGCCAGCTTGCTGGCATCGGTGCCGCCGGCCATTGCCATGTCGGCCTTGCCGCCGCCCTTGCCACCGACCTGCTGCGCCACGAAGTTGACCAGCTCGCCGGCCTTGACCCGGCCCATGCAGTCGGCCGTGACGCCCGCTGCCAGCTGCACCTTGTCGCCGTCCACGGCGGCCAGCACGATCGCGGCGGACTTGAGCTTGTCCTTGAGCTTGTCCAGGGTCTCGCGCAGGGCCTTCGCGTCCGCACCTTCCAGCCGCGCGGCCAGCACCTTGATGCCGTTGACGTCCACCGCCCGGTTCACCAGCTCGTCACCCTGGCTGGAGGCCAGCTTGCCCTTGAGGGCCATCAGCTCCTTTTCCAGCTCGCGCGCCTGCTCCAGCATCGCGCCGATGCGGGCCGGCACCTCGCCCGGCGTCACGCGCAGCGTGCCGGCCACGCCGCCCAGCGTGGCTTCCATGCCCTGCACATAGGCCAGCGCGTTCAGCCCGGTCACGGCCTCGATGCGGCGCACGCCGGCCGCCACGCCGCCCTCGGCAATGATGGTGAAGAAACCGATGTCGCCGGTGCGCTGCACGTGGGTGCCGCCGCAGAGTTCGCGGCTGCTGCCGATGTCGAGCACGCGCACCGTTTCGCCGTACTTCTCGCCGAACAGCATCATGGCGCCGGTCTTCTGCGCCGACTCGATGTCCATCACGCGTGCCTGGGTCGGCACGTTCATCACGATTTCCGCGTTGACGCGCAGTTCGATCTCGCGGATCTGCGCGTCGGTGACCGGCGCGTTGTGCGCAAAGTCAAAACGGGTGCGCTCGGCGTTGACCAGCGAGCCTTTCTGCTGCACATGGCCGCCCAGCACTTCGCGCAGGGCCTTGTGCATCAGGTGGGTGACCGAGTGGTTGCGCACGGTGGCCGCACGCACCGCGGTGTTGACGCGCGCCGTGACGTGGTCGCCGACGTTGAGCGTGCCGGCCTCCAGCGTGCCGTGGTGGCCAAACACGTCGGCCTTGATCTTCTGCGTGTCGCCGACGGCAAAGCGGGCCGAGCCGCTGATGAGCTCACCCTCATCGCCAACCTGACCGCCGCTTTCGGCATAGAACGGGGTGGTGTCGAGCACCACCACGCCGTTCTGACCGGACTTCAGTTCGGCGACGCTGATGCCGTCGGCATAGAGCGCGACGATCTTGGCCGCGCCTTCTTCCAGGTGTTCGTACCCGGTGAAGGTGTTGCCGATCCCCGTGTAATCCAGCGCCTTGTCCATCTTGAACTTGCCGGCGGCGCGGCCCTTCGCCTTTTGCTGCTCCATCGCTGCGGCGAAGCCGGCGCTGTCCACTTCAACGCCGTTCTCGCGGCACACGTCGGCCGAGAGGTCGAGCGGAAAGCCGTACGTGTCGTGCAGCTTGAAGGCGACTTCGCCAGGCAAAACCTTCACGCCACCGGCCAGGGCTTCGTCCAGGATCTGCATGCCGGTCGCCAGCGTCTCGAAGAACCGCTCTTCCTCGACGCGAAGCACCTCGGTGATGCGGGCTTCCTGCGAGGCCAGGTTGGGATAGGCCGCGCCCATGACCCGCACCAGGTCCTTGACCAGCTTGTGGAAGAACGGGGTCTTCTTGCCCAGCTTGTAGCCGTGGCGGATAGCGCGGCGCACGATGCGGCGCTGCACATAGCCGCGGCCTTCGTTGGACGGAATCACGCCGTCGCTGACCAGGAAGGCCGTAGCGCGGATGTGGTCGGCGATCACGCGCAGAGCACTTGTTGTTCAGGTCGGCGCAGCCGGTCTCGCGCGCGGCGGCCTTGATCAGCACATCGAAGAGATCGATCTCGTAGTTGCTGTGCACGTGCTGCAGGATGGCGGCCAGGCGCTCCAGGCCCATGCCGGTGTCCACGCAGGGCGCGGGCAGCGGCGTGACGGCACCGGTTTCGTCCATGTTGAACTGCATGAACACGTTGTTCCAGATCTCGATGAAACGGTCGCCATCTTCGTCAGGGCTGCCGGGCGGGCCGCCGGGAATGTGGTCGCCGTGGTCGTAGAAGATTTCCGAGCAGGGGCCGCAGGGGCCGGTGTCGGCCATCATCCAGAAGTTGTCGGACTTGTAGCGCCCGCCCTTGTTGTCGCCGATGCGGATCACGCGCTCGGGCGGCAGGCCGATTTCTTTCGTCCAGATGTCGTAGGCCTCGTCGTCCTCCTCGTACACCGTGGCCAGCAGGCGGTCGGCGGGCAGCTTGTAGACCTCGGTCAGCAGTTCCCAGGCCCACTTGAGCGATTCGCGCTTGAAGTAGTCGCCAAAGCTCCAGTTGCCCAGCATCTCGAAAAACGTATGGTGACGTGCGGTGTAGCCGACGTTCTCCAGGTCGTTGTGCTTGCCACCGGCACGCAGGCAGGCCTGCACCGAGGCCGCGCGCACATAACTGCGCTTGTCGGTGCCCAGGAACACGTCCTTGAACTGCACCATGCCCGAATTGGTGAACATCAGCGTGGGGTCGTTGCCGGGCACCAGCGGGCTCGACGCGACGACCGTGTGGCCCTTGGAAGCAAAGAAATCCAGGAAACTCTTGCGGATGTCAGCGACGGAAAATGTGGGAGTGCTCATTTTTCTGGGTGGTTTGCCGTGCCGGCCATCGTCGGTCAACAGCACGTAAAGGCTTGATTTGCTTGAACATTCGATTATAGGTTTGGGGCTCCCCGCGTGACAGGCAGAGTTTTGCCAAGACGCTATGCTTGCATCCTCGGCTGAATTTCATTAACAAGTTAAATAAACCAGCCGCAACAGCCCCTTTCCACCGACAGGAGACACCCCGTGGACACGAAAACCTCCCCCCTGGCCCTGCTGAACGACCCCACCCTGTTCAAGACCGACGGCCTGATCAATGGCCAGTGGATCGCGGGCATCTTCACGTTTTGACGTGATGGACCCCGCCACCGGCCAGAAGCTGGCCGACGTCGCCAACCTCGGCACGGCCGATGCCGAAGCGGCCATCACCGCTGCCAACGCCGCCTGGCCGGCTTGGCGCAGCAAGACCGCCAAGGAGCGCAGCATCATCCTGCGCAAGTGGTTCGACCTGCTGATGGCCAACCAGGAAGACCTGGGCCGCCTCATGACCGCCGAGCAGGGCAAGCCGTTTGCCGAGGCCAAGGGCGAAGTGGCCTACGGCGCCAGCTTCGTCGAGTGGTTCGCCGAGGAGGCCAAGCGCATCAACGGCGAGACCCTGCCGCAGTTCGACAACAACCGCCGCCTGCATGGTGCTGCGCCAGCCGATCGGCGTGTGCGCGGCCATCACGCCCTGGAACTTTCCGCTGGCGATGATCACGCGCAAGGTGGCGCCGGCGCTGGCCGCCGGCTGCCCGGTCATCATCAAGCCGGCCGAACTGACCCCGCTGACCGCGCTGGCCGCAGCCGAACTGGCGATTCGCGCCGGCATCCCCGCCGGTGTGCTGAACATGCTCTGCGCCGACAGCGCCAATTCCATCGCCATCGGCAAAGTGCTTGTGCGCCAGCGACGTGGTGCGCCACATCAGCTTCACGGGTTCCACCGAAGTCGGCCGCATCCTGATGGCGCAGAGCGCGCCCACGGTGAAGAAGCTGTCGCTGGAACTCGGCGGCAACGCGCCCTTCATCGTCTTCGAGGATGCCGACATCGACAGCGCCGTCGAAGGCGCCTTTGCCAGCAAGTACCGCAACGCCGGCCAGACCTGCGTGTGCTCGAACCGGCTGTATGTGCAGGACGGCGTGTACGACGAATTCGTCGAGAAGTTCGCTGCAAAAGTACGCACGGCCAAAGTCGGCAACGGCTTCGAGGACGGCGTCAACCAGGGGCCGCTGATCGAGGAGGCGGCGCTGGAGAAGGTGCAGCGCCACGTGGAAGATGCAGTGGCCAAAGGCGGGCGCGTGCTGGTCGGCGGCAAGCGCCTGGCGGGCCAGTTCTTCGAGCCCACGGTGGTGGCGGATGCCACGGCCGACATGCTGTGCGCCCGCGAGGAAACCTTCGGCCCGTTCGCGCCGGTGTTCAAGTTCAAGACCGAGCAGGAAGCCGTGGATGCGGCCAACGCCACCGAGTTCGGCCTGGCCAGCTATTTCTACAGCCGCGACGTGGGCCGCATCTTCCGCGTCGCCGAGGCGCTGGAATACGGCATGGTCGGCATCAACGTCGGCATCCTGGCCACTGAGCACGTGCCGTTCGGCGGCGTCAAGCAGTCCGGCCTCGGCCGCGAGGGCTCGCACCATGGCATCGATGACTACGTGGAGCTCAAGTACCTCTGCGTGGGCGACATCCTCAAGTAAACTACGCGCTTCGCGGGTGTAGTTCAATGGTAGAACGGCAGCTTCCCAAGCTTCATACGAGGGTTCGATTCCCTTCACCCGCTCCATGACACCAACAAGAAAGGCTCCATCAGGAGCCTTTCTTGTTTTCGGATTCCGGCAGCCACCGTCAAAGCAAAGCCACGCCAGTCTTCGACTGAAGCTCTTCGCGCGTCACATCCGGCGCCATCTCCACCACCTTCAGCCCGTGCGGCGTGATGTCAATCACGGCCAGGTCGGTGATGATGCGGTCGACCACGCCCACGCCCGTCAGGGGCAGCGTGCAACTGGGCAGGATCTTGAGGTCGAAACTGCCGTCCTTCTTTTTCGCGACGTGCTCCATCAGCACCACGACGCTTTTCACGCCGCCGACCAGGTCCATCGCGCCGCCCATGCCCTTGACCATCTTGCCGGGGATCATCCAGTTGGCCAGGTCGCCCTTTTCGCTGACCTGCATGGCGCCCAGGATCGACAGGTTGACCTTGCCGCCGCGGATCATGGCGAAGCTGTCATGGCTGCCGAAGATCGAGGATCCGGCGATGGTGGTCACGGTCTGCTTGCCGGCGTTGATCAGGTCCGCATCGACGTTCTCTTCCGTCGGGAACGGGCCGATGCCGAGCATGCCGTTCTCGCTTTGCAGCCAGACCTCGATGTCCTTGGGCACATGGTTGGCCACCAGCGTGGGAATGCCGATGCCCAGGTTGACGTAGAAACCGTCCTGCAGTTCCTTGGCAGCGCGCGCCGCCATCTGATCTTGTGTCCAGGCCATGATTACACCCCCGCCTTTTCAGTGATGGTTCGTTTTTCAATCCGCTTTTCCGGGCTCGGGTTGTGCACGATGCGGTGCACGTAGATGCCCGGCAGATGCACCTGGTCCGGCACCATGTCGCCGACGTCCACGATCTCTTCCACCTCGACCACGCAGACCTTGCCGGCCATTGCCACGGCCGGGTTGAAGTTGCGCGCCGTCAGGCGGAACTGCAGGTTGCCCGAGCGGTCGGCCCGGTGCGCCTTGACCAGCGACACGGCGGGCAGCAGCGAGCGTTCCATGACGTAGGTCTTGCCGTCGAATACGCGCAACTCCTTGCCCTCGGCCACCAGGGTGCCGACGCCGGTGCGGGTGTAAAAGGCCGGAATGCCGGCACCGCCGGCGCGCAGCTTCTCGGCCAGCGTGCCTTGCGGCGTGAACTCCAGCTCGAGTTCACCGGCCAGGTACTGGCGCTCGAATTCCTTGTTCTCGCCGACGTAGGACGAGATCATCTTCTTGATCTGCCGCGTCTCCAGCAGCTTGCCCAGGCCAAAGCCATCGACACCGGCGTTGTTCGAGATGACGGTCAGGTCCTTGACGCCGGAATCGCGCAGCGCGTCGATCAGCGCCTCGGGAATGCCGCACAGGCCGAAACCGCCCACGGCCATCAGCTGTCCATTGGCGACGATGCCCTTGAGGGCCGCAGCCGCAGAGGGATAGAGCTTGTTCACACAGGTCTCCTGAAAAGGGAAGCCTGAACGATACTACGTAATCCTGTACGTAGTATTTCGTAATGGGCAACCCCCGGGCGCCCTCGCCAGCCATGACCCAGGACATCGACTACCGCCTTGCTTTCAACCTCGCGCCCATCGGGCTGGTCCTGTCACGCAACCGCACCATGGTGGACTGCAACCAGCGCGTCTGCGAGATGTTCGGCGCCGCGCGCGAGCAGTTGGTCGGCCAGAGCTTCCAGATTCTTTACCCCAGCGCCGACGAGTACGAGCGCACCGGCGCCCGCATTGCCCCCCTGCTCAACCGCAACGGAACCTACGCCGATGACCGCATCATGAAACGCGTGGACGGCCGCTTCAAGGGCGAGACCTTCTGGTGTCACGTGACCGGCCGGGCACTGAACCGGGAGGCGCCACACGAAGCGGGCATCTGGAGCTTCGAAGACCTGAGCTCACGCCGCCCCGTCAAGGCCGAACTCACGGCGCGCGAGCGCGAGGTGGCCGCCCACGTCATGGTCGGCCTGACCGCCAAGGAAATCGGCAAGGTGCTCGCGATCAGCCACCGCACGGTGGAGATCTACCGTGCGCGCCTGATGCGCAAGTACAAGGCCAGCACGGCCGCGGACCTGGTCCACAAACTTCTGGCGGGATAGCCGCACCGGATTTGCGCCGGGCGGATCGTGGGCACGTTGCGCCATGCCAAACCTGCACGAACTTCATTATTCATAGCGAATCATCGCCATTTGGCGCTGGAGTCCAGCCGGAAAAGCAATGAAATCGATCGGAAAACAGGTTTCAGGGCGCTTTCGGCGCGTCCACCACCTCGGCGGCCGTGCGAAAGGCTTCGACGGCAGCGGGCAGCCCGCAGTAGATGCTGGCATGCAGCAGGACTTCCTGGATGTCCTGCGGCGTCGCGCCATTGTTGAGCGCACCGCGCACATGGCCCTTGAGCTCATGCTGCTTGCCCAGGGCGGTGAGCATGGCCACGGTGATCAGGCTGCGGGTTTTCAGGTCCAGGCCCGGGCGTTGCCAGACATCGCCCCAGGCGTTGCGCGTGATGTATTGCTGGATCGGCGCGGTGAAATCGGTGGCGCCGCCGAAGGCGCGGGCAACGAAATCTTCGCCCATCACCTGCTTGCGGGTGGCGAGACCTTTGTCGAATTGGGAATCCATGGATTGAAGCTCCTTCACAATCAGCCCAGAATCATGCCCGAACAACCCCATGAGAAATTGCGGGACAGACCAAGAGTAGTACACCTCACGCAGTGAAACATTTGCTCTGTCCTCATCCCCATTAGGAGACCACCATGAACCGCTACCCCACCCCCGACCTCAACGACCTGCCTGACGACATCAAGGCCAAAGTGCTGGAAGTGCAGGAAAAAGCCGGCTTCGTGCCGAACGTGTTCCTCGGCTTTGCGCGCCGCCCGGCCGAGTGGCGCGCCTTCTTCGCCTATCACGACGCGCTGATGGTGCCCGAGTCGGTCGGCCGCACCAGCGGCCTGAGCAAGGGCGAGCGAGAGATGATCGTCACCACCACCAGCGCCGCCAACCACTGCCTGTACTGCGTGGTCGCGCACGGCGCCATCCTGCGCATCTACGAAAAGAAGCCACTGGTGGCCGACCAGGTGGCGGTGAACTACCGCAAGGCCGAGATCCCGCCACGCCAGCGCGCCATGCTGGATTTCGCGCTGAAGGTCTGCCAGCACTCCGACGAGATCGGTGAGGCCGACTTCGAAGCCCTGCACGCCCACGGCTTCGACGACGAGGACATCTGGGACATCGCCGCCATCACCGCCTTCTTCGGCCTGTCCAACCGCATGGCCAGCTTCAGCGGCATGATGCCCAACCCCGAGTTCTACCTGATGGGCCGGCAACCCAGGCAGAAGTAGGCACTACTGCCATTGATAGCATGACAATGACCTATCGACGCTGGGATTGGCCTCTGTTTTCTTCGGATTTCCGGAAAGCCGATACAGCGCCGGACGGCGCGATAGCGCCCCGGCGCGCTTCAGCCCAACAGGCTGGCCTGGCTCGACGAACGTGTAGCCCAGGTCGTGCGCGACGGCCTCGTAGGTCACCTGGCCCTGGCACACGTTCAGGCCGTTGCACAGGTGAATGTTGTCTTTCAGGGCCTGCTTCCAGCCCTTTTCCGCCAGCGCCAAGGCGTGGCCGATGGTGGCGTTGTTGAGCGCGAAGGTCGAGGTGCGCGCCACCGCGCCCGGCATGTTGGCCACGCAGTAATGCACCACGCCGTCGACCATGTAGACCGGCTCGGCATGGGTCGTCGCGTGAGACGTCTCGAAACAGCCGCCCTGGTCGATCGCCACGTCCACCACCACAGCGCCCTTCTTCATGCGCGAGATGTGGGAACGCGTGACCAGTTTCGGCGCGGCCGCGCCGGGCACCAGCACGCCACCGACCACCAGGTCCGCGTCCAGCACGGCCTCCTCGATGCTCGAAGCCGTGGAATACACGGTGCTGATGCGGTTGCCGAAGACCAGGTCGAGCTGG
This sequence comes from uncultured beta proteobacterium, assembly GCA_963726365.1. GTDB lineage: Bacteria > Pseudomonadota > Gammaproteobacteria > Burkholderiales > Burkholderiaceae_C > JAABQG01. Next base: position 51,917 of record CAVSCI010000022.1, read on the forward strand.
CGCAGGCGGTCGACGTTCTTGTCCAGCACCGTGACGCGGGCGCCCAGGCCCACCGCCATCTGCAGGGCGTTGGTGCCGACCACGCCGGCGCCGATGATGGCCACATGGCCAGGCTGAACGCCCGGCACGCCGCCGAGCAGCAGGCCGCGCCCGCCATGGGCTTTTTCAAGGTAGGTGGCGCCAGCCTGCACCGCCATGCGACCGGCCACTTCGCTCATCGGCGCCAGCAGCGGCAGGCCGCCGCCGGGGCCGGTGATGGTCTCGTAGGCGATGCAGACCGCGCCGGACTTCACCAGCGCCTTTGTCTGCTCGGGATCGGGCGCCAGGTGCAGGTAGGTGTAGAGGATCTGGCCCGGACGCAGCATGGCGCATTCCACGGCCTGCGGCTCCTTGACCTTCACGATCATCTCGGCACGCGCGAAGATTTCCGTGGCCGTCGCGACCATTTCGGCACCGGCCGCCACGTACTGGGCATCGGTCAGGTCGATCGCGGTGCCGGCGCCGTTCTGCACCAGCACCTGGTGCCCGTGCGCCGTGAGTTCGCGCACGCTGGCCGGCGTCAGGCCGACGCGGTATTCATGGTTCTTGATTTCCTTGGGGACGCCGATGAGCATGTTCGTCTCCTGATGGGTTGATCGGAGCGATTGTGCGGAGGAACGTCTATTTTGAGAAGCTGTGTTAATTGATTTTAATTAACATAAGTGAATCTAATAAATAAGCACGGGCTTGCACCACGCCTCATCCGATTTCTTCCACCAGTTGCCGCATCCAGTCTGGCAGGGGCACGGCTTTCTGCTTCGGGAAGTCCACCCAGATCGTCGTGGCCCCACCGGCGGCACAGATCACGCCGGGCTCGCTGGCACGCTCCATCGTGGCCCAGCTCTCGAACGTGGTACGCGCCGGGTCGCTGGCGTACATCTTCAGCAGAACATCGCCGGGATATTCCAGTTGCCGGTAGAAATTGCAGAAGGCGTTGACGATCACCGGACCCTCGCCCTGCGGATCGACCATGCAGCCGATTGAACGAAACCATTCGATCCGGACGATCTCCAGATAGCGGAAATAGGTGGTGTTGTTGACATGGTTCATGGCGTCCATGTCGCCCCAGCGGATCGGCACCGTCATCTCGAACACGAGCCTCTTGAGTGCGGGAATTTCAAATTTCATCGGTGCGCCTTGATGGAAAAAACGATGCCCAGCGTGAACAACACGCTGGCAAGGAGTTGGGGGACGGACGGCCACTGACCATCCCAGGCAAAAGAATAAACCAGCGCGAACACGGTCTCGCTCACGATGAGCTGGCCGCACAGGCTGGCCGACAGCCGCTGGCTGGCCACATTCCACAGAATGGTCGCCAGCCACGCCGAGCCCAGCCCGGTGGCCACACACACCGTCGCGGCCCATGCGAAGCCGGGATGTGCGACCAATTCGCGCGCCGGGGTGCCCAGCACCATCCACATCAGCAGCGCGCCGCCACCGGTGGCCACCCCGAGCCAGTTGGCCCAGTCAGCCGCTGACACCTCGCGATGCCGGTGCAGCCAGGCGGCGTTGAGCAGCGCAAAAGCAGTCCAGCAAGCCATCGCCCCTGCCGCGTAGGCCACGCCGCGCAAGAAATCCGGCTGATCACCGGGCCCCGTCGTCAGACTGCCTTGGGTGACCCCCATCATCAGCGCCAGCCCAGCCGCGGTCAGCGCCAGGCCGGGCAGCAGCGCCGCCCAGCGCAGTCCCAGGGGTTTGCCCAACAGCATGACCCACAGCGGAATCGTGCCGATGATGAGCGTGGGCACCTCGGTGCCGGCGTCGCGGATGGCCAGCACCAGCAGCCAGTAGTAGCCGGTGAAGCCCAGCACGCTCAAGGCCAGCGCCCAGACCATCTGGGAGCCATCTGGGCCGGCGCCTGCGCCCGGGCACCAGCAAAAGCACCAGCGCGGACATCGCGCCATACGCCAGGAAACGGCCGGCCGCCAGATCCACCGAGGACAGTCCCGGCGTCATGCGCGGCGCCACGAACACCAGACCCCACAGCGCACCCGCGAGCAGGCCCGCGACGATGCCCCAGGTCATGGATCGGCTAAGCGGCGCCGGGCCGCCCCAAGGCGACTGCGAAACCCCCAAGGGGGGCAGCGCAGCACACGCCGTGGCAAGCGTGGGGGTCACATTCATACCCCGAAACCGTCGTCCGCCGCAATCACGGCGCCGTTGATGAAATGGCTCTGGTCGCTGGCCAGCATCAGCAGCAGGCCATCCAGGTCCTGCGGCTGGCCCACGCGCTTGCGCGGCAGCATCTGGATGAGTTTCTGACCCTGCTCGGTCTGCCAGTGGTGGTGGTTGATCTCGGTGTCGATATAGCCGGGGCAGATGGCGTTGACGTTGATGCCGAAGCGCCCCCACTCCAGCGCCATGGCCTTGGTCATCTGCACCACGGCGGCCTTGCTCATGCAATACACGCCGATCTGCGGCAGCACCTTCAGGCCGGCCATCGACGCGATGTTGATGATGCGCCCGCCGGTGAAGCTGCCGGGTGCGGCGCCGCGGGAACGGGCCAGCATGCGCTTGCCGACTTCCTGGGCCACGAAGAAGGCGCCGCGCACGTTGGTGTTGAAGACGAAGTCGTATTCGTCCTCGCCCACATCCTGGATGCGCTGCGTGGTGCTGACGCCGGAGTTGTTGACCAGGATGTCGATGGAACCCATCTCGGTCTCGGCATGGGCCACCGCGGACTTGATCGAATCGTTGTCAGTGACGTCGAGCTCGATCACATGGGCATCACCGCCGTCGCCTTCGATCTCGGCGCGCAGCTCCTTGAGTTTTTCCAGGCGGCGACTGGCCAGCACGACCCCCGCACCGGCCGCTGCCAGGGTCCGCGCGAACTGCGCGCCGAGGCCGCCGGAGGCCCCCGTGATGAAGGCCACGCGGCCGGAAAGATCGATGTTGTATGCCATTGAGGAACCTCCACTAAACGAAGAGAACGATCGTTCGATTGTGCCCGTGAACGGCATAAAATCAGTCGCCCAACCGACAGACATCTCCCTCTGTTGTGCGGCACCCTACGGCCCATGACCAACCGAGACATCCCATGACAAACCAGGAAATACTGGCCCAGTTCGGCCCGCGCGAAGCAATGGAATACGACGTGGTCGTGGTCGGTGGCGGCCCGGCTGGGCTTTCCACCGCCATCCGCCTCAAGCAGCTGGCCGCGGAAAAGGGCACCGAGATTTCGGTCGTGGTGCTTGAAAAAGGCGCCGAGCCCGGCGTCCACATCCTCTCGGGTGCCGTGCTGGATCCGATTGCCTTGACGGAGCTCTTTCCGGACTGGAAGGCGATGGGTGCGCCGCTGAACCAGCCCGTCACCGACGAAGCCATGATGTTTCTCAGCGAGAAGGGCGCCCATCGCACGCCCAACTTCCTGTTGCCCAAGTGCAGCCAGAACCACGGCAACTACATCATCAGCCTGGGCGCCCTGACCCGCTGGCTGGCGCAGCAGGCGGAGAATCTGGGTGTGGAGATATTCCCCGGCTTCGCGGCGGCTGAAGTGCTGTACTCCGAGGACGGCGCCGTCAGGGGCGTGGCCACCGGAAATCTCGGCGTGGGCAAGGATGGCGAGCCCGGCGAGGCCTTTCAGATCGGCATGGAACTGCTCGCCAAGTACACGATCTTTGCCGAAGGCTCGCGCGGTCACCTCGGTCGCCAGCTGATTGTCACGGTTCAACCTGGACGCGGGGCGTGATCCGCAGAGTTACGGCATCGGCATCAAGGAACTGTGGGAGATTGACCCGGCCCGTCACGAGCCCGGCCTGGTCGTACATACGGCCGGATGGCCGATGGACGCGAACACCTATGGTGGCTCGTTTCTGTACCACATGGAAGACAACAAGGTCGCGCTGGGCTTCATCACCGGGCTGAACTACGCCAACCCTTACCTGAGCCCGTTCGAGGAATTCCAGCGCTGGAAGACCCACCCCAACATCCGCTGGTACCTCGAAGGCGAGGACAAGGGGCTCAAGCCCGCCAAGCGCCTTGCCTATGGCGCCCGCGCGATCACCGCTGGCGGCCTGTCTTCCCTGCCCAAGACCGTCTTTCCCGGGGGTGCCCTGGTCGGTTGTGAAGCAGGTTTCCTGAATGTGAGTCGCATCAAGGGCAGCCATGCCGCCATGAAGTCCGGCATGCTGGCCGCAGAGGCTGCCTACGAAGCCATCGCCGCCGGGCGATCGCATGACGAGCTCAGCGCCTACCCCGAAGCCTTCGAAGCCAGCTGGCTTTACACCGAGCTCAACAAGTCGCGCAATTTCAAGGCCTGGTTCAAATACGGCCTGACTGTCGGCACCTTGATGAACGGCCTGGAGCAATTCGCCCTCAAAGGCAACTTTCCCTGGACGATTCACCGCGACAAGCCTGACCATGCCTACCTGAAGCCGGCCGCCGAGTGCAAACCCATCGACTACCCCAAGCCCGATGGCAAGCTCACCTTCGACCGCCTGAGCAGCGTGTTCATCAGCAATGCCAACCACGAAGAAAACCAGCCTGCCCACTTGACGCTGAAGGATGCGTCGGTGCCGGTCAACGTCAATCTCGCGAAGTTCGCCGGACCGGAGGCCCGCTACTGCCCGGCCGGCGTGTACGAATTCGTGCCCGACGAGGCCAAGGGCGGCAGCGCCCAGCGCCTGCAGATCAACGCGGCCAACTGCGTGCACTGCAAGACCTGCGACATCAAGGACCCGACGCAGAACATCGTCTGGGTCACGCCGGAAGGCGGCGGCGGGCCGAACTACGCAGGCATGTAGGCGCACTTGCGCCGCGTCCGAAAGGGGCCTTCTGGCCCCTTTTTTTTATATCAGGCACTGTCGAACGGGTGACGGGCACCCCGACCCGCCGCCATGTAAAGTCCATCCTTACTGGAGACAAGCCCACCATGAATGTCGTGATCACCGGCGGTGCCGGATTTCTGGGCGTGCGACTCGCGCGCACCCTGCTTGCCCAAGGGCAACTCTCGCTCGCGAGCGCCTCACCCCAGGCTGTTGCCCGCATCACGCTCGTGGACCGCGCACAACCGCCGGCTGATCTGCTGAACGATCCTCGCATTGCAGCCGTGGTGGGTGACTTGAATGATCTTTTGCAACCCGGCCCGACCGGCACCGCCGCCATCCCCCCCGGCACGCACCTGGTGTTTCACCTTGCAGCCGCCGTCAGCGGTGAGTGCGAGGCTGATTTCGACCTTGGCATGCGTAGCAACCTCGACGCGACCCGCGCGCTGCTCGAGGCCTGCAGGGCGTTGAAAACCCGCCCCACGTTCGTGTTTGCGAGCTCGCTGGCCGTGTTCGGCAAGCCGCCGGGGCAAGAACTGCCAGAGGTAATCGAAGACAGCACCCTGCCCACGCCGCAAAGCAGCTATGGCATCCAGAAATTCATCGGTGAACAACTTGTCGCCGACTACGCGCGCAAAGGCTTCGTGCGCGGGCGCAATGTGCGCCTGATGACGGTCAGCGTACGCCCCGGGAGACCCAATGGTGCGGCATCGAGCTTCCTGAGCGGCATGATCCGCGAACCACTGGCCGGCGTTCAAGCTGCCTGCCCGGTGCCGGCCGACATTGCCGTGGCGCTGTCCTCCCCCGGTCGGACGATAGAGGGACTGATTTGCGCGGCACAGACCCCCGACGCGGCGTGGGGCCCCCTGACCGCCATGAACCTGCCCGCCTTGCGCACCACCGTGGGCGAGATGGCCGCAGCGCTGGGTCGCGTCGCGGGCACTGCCGCCACCGATCTGCTGGACTGGTCCCCTGACCCGGCCATCCTGAGCGTGGTCAGCACCTGGCCCGGCAACATTGCGTCGACCCGCGCCCGCGCACTGGGCTTGCTCCCGGACTCGGATTTCGAAACAATCATTCGGGACTACATCCGCGAAAACCCCGATGCGATCCGCCTGCCGCTGCAGCCATAATCGAAAGTTGTCATACAACTTCAATCCGGACTGACCCCTGTCTTTGGGCAGCCCGCCATTTTTTCCAACGAAGGAGACGTGAATGAAATTGAACAAACTGGTGATCGGCCTGAGCATGGCCATGGGTTTTGTGGCCGTGGCATCCGCCCAGACCACCATGAAGATCAGCATTTCCGTGGCGCAGAACTCGCACCAGGGCGTGGCCATCGACACCTTTGCCAAGGAAGTCGAGAAACGCACCGGCGGCCGCTACAAGATCCAGACCTTCTACTCCGGCTCGCTGGGCGGCGAACGCGAATCGATCGAGGCGGTGCAGCTGGGCACGCAGGAACTGGCCTTCAGCTCCACCGGCCCGGTGCCCAATTTCGTGCCCGAAGCCAAGATCCTGGACATCCCCTTCCTGTTCCGTGACAAGGCGCATGCCCGCGCCGTGCTGGACGGCCCCATCGGCCAGGAAATGCTGGTCAAGTTCGATGCCAAGGGATTCAAGGCGCTGGCCTGGGCCGAGAACGGTTTCCGCCACATGACCAACAGCAAGCGCGCGGTCAAAGCGCCCGATGACCTCAAGGGCCTGAAGATGCGCACCATGGAAAACCCGGTGCACGTGGCCGCCTACAAGGGCTTCGGCATCGTGACCACGCCCATGGCCTTCCCGGAAGTGTTCACCGCCCTGCAGCAGGGCACGGTCGATGGCCAGGAAAACCCGCTGTCGGTGATCATGTCGGCCAAGTTCGACCAGGTGCAGAAGTACCTGTCGCTGACCGGCCACGTGTATTCGCCCGCCATCTTCCTGATGAACAAGGCGGCCTTCGACAAGCTCAGCGCGGCCGACAAGCAAGCATTCCTGGAAGCCGCCAAGGAAGGCGCCAAGGCCAACCGTGCCCGCGTCGATGCCGACGATGCCAACGGCGTGGCCGACCTGCGCTCCAAGGGCATGACCGTCATTGAAAACGTGGACAAGGCCAAGTTCGTCGCTGCGCTGGCCCGGTCAACGCCGAGTTCGAAAAGCAGTTCGGCAAGGCCAACATCGACAGGATCCGCAACTTCAAGTAAGATCGTCCCGACGGTTCACTTTGATCCGGACTACGCCCGAAGTCTCTCCTGGGTTCGGGCGTTTTTCATTCCTAATTTCGCTTGCCCAGACGCCCATGAAGCAAACTTTTCTGCGGTTTGAGCGGCTGACCACCGGCGCTGGCGATGCTGGCGGCCTGCGCCATGCTGGCGCTGGCCGCGTCGCCTGGGCATGTTCCAGATCATCATCCGCTTCGTGCTCGAAACCCCGGCCGAATGGACCGAGGTGCTGATCCGTTTCAGCCTGATCTGGATGGTCTTTCATGGGCATTCCGATGGCGTTTCGCCAGGGCGCGATGGTCAGCGTGGATGTGCTGTACCGCTGGAGCCCGCCGCGGCATGCGGCGCGTGCTCGACTGGGTGGTCTGCCTTGCCGCGCTGGCGCTGATCGCCGTCATCATCTGGTGGGGCTGGGACTATGCCAACCGCGGCAAGGTACAGACCATGATCGGTCTTGAAGATGTATCCATGTTCTGGGCCTATCTGGCGATGCCGGTTGGCGGCGTGTTCAGCGTGATCGGCATCATCGGCAATCTGCTCGATCCGCAGCGCCTCGAACTGGAGACCGCGCAATGAGCATCGTCATGCTGGTCACCATGGTGCTGTGCTTTGCACTCACCATCTCGGTTGCGGTGTCGATCGGCCTGGCCTCCATCGTGGGCATTCAGGTCAACAACGCGAACATGCTGATCTCCGTGAAGGAGATGTTCAACGCGATCAACAAGTTTCCGCTGGCCGCCATTCCGTTTTTCATCCTGGCCGGCAACATCATGGAAACCGGCGGCATTTCGCGCCGCCTGGTCGAATTTGCCAAGAGCATCGTCGGCGGCGTGCAGGGCGGCCTGCCCATGACCTGCGTGCTGACCTGCATGATCTTCGCGGCCGTGTCGGGCTCGTCGGTGGCCACCACCTTCGCGGTCGGCACGATCCTGATCCCGGCCCTGATCAAGCACGGCTACCCGACCACCTGGGCGGCGTCACTGCAGGCCACCAGCGCCGAACTCGGCGTGATCATCCCGCCGTCGATTCCGATGATCCTGTATGGCGTCAGCGCCGAAGTGTCGATCGGCGAAATGTTCATCGCCGGCTTCGGCCCGGGCCTCCTGATCGGCCTGGCCCTGATGCTGTTTGTCTGGGTCTACTGCCGGATCAAGGGCTGGGGCAAGAACGATGGCGACGGCCGCCTGGGCTTCGGCCGCGCCACGCTGAAGGCCGGCTGGGCGCTGGCGATGCCGGTGATCATCCTGGGCGGCATCTACGGCGGCGTCTTCACGCCGACCGAGGCCTCTGCCGTGGCCGTGTTCTACGCGCTGATCGTCGGGCTGGTGATCTACCGCGAGATCAAGTTGCCCGACCTTGCCATCATCCTGCGCAAGTCGGTGCTGTCCAGCGCGGTGATCATGTTCATCATCGCCAACGCCGGGCTGTTTGCCTTCCTGATCACGCGCGCCGGCGTGCCGGACGCCATCGGCCATTGGCTGCAGGAGGTGCTCAAGTCGCCCGCCTACTTCCTGCTGGGCGTGAACGCCGCGCTGTTCCTGATCGGCATGTTCATCGAGACCAGCGCGGCCATCATCGTGCTGGCGCCGATCCTGGCGCCCGTGGCGATGCACTTCGGCATCGATCCGGTGCACTTCGGTCTGGTGATGGTGGTGAACCTGGCGCTGGGCATGATCACGCCGCCCTTCGGCGTGAACCTGTTCGCCGCCTGCACGGTGGCGCGCATCTCGCTGGACCGCATGATCAAGGACCTGATTCCCTTCGTGCTGGTGATCCTCGCCTGCCTGATGGTCATCACTTACGTGCCGGTCCTGTCGCTGGGCCTGCGCGACCTGGTCTATGCCAAATAGATGGCGCGCGTGAGCGCTTTCAGGCTGTTCAACGGCCGGCCGCCCCCTGGCCGATGCCTCCCTGTTGACGCCGGTTTTTGTCGCCCAACACCCCCCATTTGCGCTATCATGAACCTACTGGAGGGACCAGAATGTTAACGAAACTGATCCGCGGCACCGCCGTGATAACGGGCGCACTGGTGATGTGCGCGTGTACCCCCAAGAACGTGAGCTACAGCAAGGACGTGCAGCCCATTCTTTCCAAGAACTGTTCCGAATGCCATGCGCCCGGAAAGCCAGGGCTCGAAGCCAGCGGGCTCGATACCACGAACTACCAGGCGGTCATGAAGGGCGGGAAATTCGGCGCGCTGGTCAAGCCCGGCGATGCCTTCACCAGCGCCATGAACATGCTCGTGGAAGGACGCGCGGCACCTTCCATCCGCATGCCGCATGGCAAGGACAAGCTGCCTGACAAGGATATCGAGACGCTCAAGGTCTGGGTCAATGAAGGCGCAAAGAACAACTGAGCTCCGCAGGATCGACCTGCAACCGGATCCCAGGCGTTAGAATTCAAGGTGTCAGGAGAGCGCCGCCCGTTGAGGCGGCCGCCGAAGGCGCAGGAGGCCCCGAAACGGGTCCTGAACGCTCAGGCAAAAGGACTGACAAGCGCCTGAAAAGGCGTTTCCTCACTGGAGAGAGGCCCTGAGCGGTTCGCGTCGCAGCAAGGCCCACCGAAGGAGCAACCCGCAGCCTGCCACCGCGCCCCGAAGCGCGACGACGCAGGCCCGGCGAATCTCTCAGGTAAAGCGGACAGAGAGGGCAGCCCATGGCACGATGTGCCATGGTTCTAGTTTGCCTGTCTGGAGAATGGTTTGTCTGCCACTGCCGCCCCTTTGCTCACCACGCCACTGAACGCATTGCACCTTGAACTCGGCGCCCGCATGGTGCCGTTTGCCGGTTATTCGATGCCGGTGCAATATCCCGCCGGCCTCGTGGCCGAACACCACCACACGCGCAACGGCGCTGGCTTGTTCGACGTGTCGCACATGGGCCAGTTGCGACTGGTGGGCGCGGACGCCGCTGCCGCGTTCGAATCGCTGATTCCCGTGGACGTGATCGGCCTGCCCGCCGGCAAACAGCGCTACGGCCTGCTGCTGACGGATGAAGGCACCATCATCGACGACTTGATGTTTGTGAACCGGAGCGTTGACATCTTCGTCATCGTCAATGGCGCCTGCAAGGTCGATGACATCGCGCATATCCAGGCCCGGATCGGCCAGCGCTGCGCCGTCATCCCCATGCCAGAGCGCGCGCTGCTGGCCCTGCAGGGCCCGCAGGCCGTGGCGGCGCTGGCACGACTGGTGCCTGGCGTCGAAAAACTGGTGTTCATGACCGGGGAAGGTTTCAAGTGGAACGGCGCGGACCTTTTCATCACGCGCAGCGGCTACACCGGCGAAGACGGGTTCGAGATTTCGGTGCACAACGATCAAGCCGAGGCACTGGCACGCGCCCTGCTCGCCCAGCCCGAGGTCAAGCCGATTGGTCTGGGCGCACGCAACTCGTTGCGCCTCGAAGCCGGCCTGTGCCTCTACGGCAACGACATTGACACCACCACCACCCCGGTCGAGGCCGCGCTGAACTGGGCGATGCAGAAAGTGCGCCGCACCGGCGGCGCCCGGGCCGGCGGTTTCCCCGGCGCGGACAAAGTGCTCGCCCAATTGAACGGCACTTTGCCTTTGCAGCGGCTGCGCGTTGGCCTGGTGGCCAGCGAGCGCGTGCCCGTGCGAGAGCACGTGAAGCTGGAAAACATGGACGGCCAGATCGTCGGCGAAGTCACCAGTGGCCTGCTCTCGCCCACGTTGAACCAGCCGGTGGCCATCGCCTATGTCGAGCCCGACTATGCGGTCGCAGGCACGGAGCTGTTTGCGATGGTGCGTGGCAAGCCGGTGCCGATGGAGGTGACCGCGACACCTTTCGTCCCGACCCGCTACCACCGCGGCTGAATCCGACCGCAGCCGTACCCCCTGGAATCCCCCCCTGTTTCTAGATGAGCCATCAATTTTTGGAGAAACCCATGAGCATGAAATACACCGAAGACCACGAATGGATCAACGTGGAAGGCGATGTCGCCACCGTTGGCATCACCCACCATGCGCAAGATGCCCTGGGTGACGTGGTGTTCGTGGAGCTGCCCGACGTTGGCAAGACCATTGCCCAGAAGGAGGTCGCCGGCGTGGTGGAATCCGTCAAGGCTGCGGCCGACGTGTACATGCCGGTGAGTGGCGAAATCGTTGAAGTCAACGAGGCCCTGCGCGCCGACCCCTCGCTGGCCAACAGCGACCCGCTGGGCGCCGGCTGGTTCTTCAAGGTCAAGCTGTCCAGCGCCGGTGAAGTGGCTGCGCTGCTGGACGAGACCGCCTACACCGCGTTCGCGGCCAACGCCTGATTGGCAAAGCCTTGCGTGCGGGGCATTCTGCGGAGTGCCCCGTGCCCAATGTTTTGATCGGGAGTCTTCCATGCTGATGCCATCCGCCCTGCCCTTGGGCGAACTCGAAAACCCCACGGAATTCATCGCCCGCCACATCGGCATCAGCGCCGCCGACGAGGTTCACATGCTGTCGGTGATCGGTGAGGCCTCGCGCCGCACGCTGATCGACTCCATCGTGCCGCGCAGCATCGCCCGCAGCGCGCCCATGGACCTGCCGCCCGCCGTGACCGAAGCCGCCGCGCTGGCCGAACTCAAGGCGATGGCAAAGAAGAATCAGGTGCTCAGGAGCTTCATCGGCCAGGGCTACTACGGCACCCACACGCCCGGCGTCATCCTGCGCAACATCCTGGAAAACCCCGCCTGGTACACCGCCTACACGCCCTACCAGGCCGAAATTTCGCAGGGCCGCATGGAGGCGCTGGTCAACTTCCAGACGATGGTGACCGACCTCACCGGCATGGACATCGCCAACGCCTCGATGCTTGACGAGGCCACCGCCGCCGCCGAGGCCATGACGCTGGCCCGGCGCTCGGTCAAGAGCAGATCCAGCACCTTCCTCGTGGCCGGCGACTGCCACCCGCAAACCATCGAAGTGATCCAGACCCGCGCCCGCCCGCTGGGGCTGACCGTGAAGCTAGCCAATTCGGCGTCGGAGTGGGCCGAGGCGCTGGCGGGTGGCGATTACTTCGCCGTGCTGGCGCAGTACCCGTCCACCAGCGGCCGCATTGACGACCTGCGCGCCGACGTGTTGACGGTGCACAGCAAGCAGGCCGCCTTCATCGTGGCCGCCGACCTGCTGGCGCTCACGTTGCTGGTGCCGCCCGGCGAGTTCGACGCCGACATCGTGGTCGGCACCACGCAGCGCTTCGGCATGCCCATGGGCGCGGGCGGCCCCCATGCCGCGTACATGGCCTGCCGTGACGAATACAAGCGTTCCATGCCGGGCCGCCTGGTAGGCGTGAGCGTGGACACGCATGGCAACCCGGCCTACCGCCTGGCACTGCAGACCCGTGAACAGCACATCCGACGCGAAAAGGCCACCTCCAACATCTGCACGGCGCAGGTTCTGCCGGCCGTGGTCGCCAGCATGTATGCCGTGTACCACGGACCGCAGGGTCTGAAACGCATCGCGCAGCGCGTGGCCAGCTATACCGCCCTCCTGGCCCAGGGCCTGGCGCAGCTCGGATGGAAACCCACCAGCACCAGCGCTTTCGACACGCTGACCTTCAAGACCGGCGACCGGGCCGCCAGCCTGATGGCCAGGGCCCGCGCGGCCGGCGCCAACCTGCGCCTGTCCTGGGGTGACTGCATCAGCCTGTCACTGGACGAGACCACCACCCGCGACGACATCGCCCTGCTGTGGTCCGTGTTTGCGAGGGACGGCCAGACGCTGCCCATGTTCGATGCGTTCGAGAAAGGCCTCGAGCCGCTGATCCCCGCCGAGCTGCGCCGCACCAGCGCTTTCCTCACGCACCCGGTGTTCAACCGCTACCACTCCGAGACCGGCATGCTGCGCTACATCCGGGCGCTGAGCGACAAGGACCTGGCGCTGGACCGCAGCATGATCCCCCTGGGCAGCTGCACCATGAAACTCAACGCCACCAGCGAGATGATCCCCATCACCTGGCCCGAGTTCGCCAACGTCCATCCTTTTGCGCCAGCCGACCAGTTGCAGGGCTACAAGGAGCTGGACGAACAGCTGCGCGCCTGGCTGTGCCAGGCCACGGGCTACGCCGGCATCAGCCTGCAGCCCAACGCCGGTTCGCAGGGCGAATACGCCGGCCTGCTGGCGATCAAGGCTTTCCATGACGCCCATGGCCAGGGCCACCGCAACATCTGCCTGATCCCATCCTCCGCGCACGGCACCAACCCGGCCAGCGCGCAGATGGCGGGCCTGCAAGTGGTCGTGACCAAATGCGATGACAGCGGCAACGTGGACATGGCCGACCTGCAGGCCAGGTGCGAGCAGCACAGCGCCAACCTGGCCGCCGTGATGATCACCTACCCCAGCACGCACGGCGTGTTCGAGACCCAGGTCAAGGAACTCTGCGCCCTGGTGCACCGCCACGGCGGCCGCGTCTATGTGGACGGCGCCAACATGAACGCGCTGGTCGGCGTGGCCGCACCGGGCGAGTTCGGCGGCGACGTGAGCCACCTGAACCTGCACAAGACCTTCTGCATTCCGCACGGTGGCGGCGGCCCGGGCGTCGGCCCGGTGTGCGTCGTGGAAGACCTTGTGCCATATCTCCCGGGGCATGCGACCGGCGGCGTTCCCGGCGGCGTGGGCGCTGTCAGCGCTGCGCCCTTTGGGCAACGCCGCAGTCCTGCCGATCAGCTGGATGTACTGCCGCATGATGGGCGCCGATGGACTCAAGCACGCCACCGAAGCCGCCATCCTGGCCGCCAACTACATCAGCAAGCGACTCAAAGACCACTACCCCACGCTGTACGCATCGGCCAACGGGCATGTCGCCCACGAGTGCATCCTGGACCTGCGCCGCCTGAAGGACACCAGCGGTGTGATGGCCGAGGACGTGGCCAAGCGCCTGATGGACTACGGCTTCCACGCGCCCACGCTGAGCTTCCCCGTCGTCAACACCTTGATGGTCGAGCCCACCGAGAGCGAAACGCTCGAAGAACTGGACCGATTCATCGACGCCATGATCGCCATCCGCGAAGAAATCCGTCTGGTTGAAACCGGCCTCTGGCCGCAGGACGACAACCCGCTCAAGCACGCCCCCCACACGGCCGACAGCCTGATGGCCGCCGAGTGGACGCACCCCTACGCGCGCGACGTCGGTGCCGCCACGGCCGGCCGCAAGCATGCGCAGGTTGCGGTGAAATACTGGCCGCCGATTGGCCGCGTGGACAACGTCTATGGCGACCGCAACCTGTTCTGCAGCTGCGTGCCAGTATCCGAACTGGCCTGACAAACTTCTTTTCTTATAGCTGAAGATGACCGGATGACGCTGGCTTCCGGTCATTTTCATTCATATTTACGGCTGGGAAGCCGTTTCGCGCCGACTCGGCGGCATTAGCGGCCCGAGCGGGCCTGCAAACCCGCCTTCAAGGCCGCGGCCATATCGGCGGGCAGTGTCTGCACCCCTTTCACCACGCCAGGCCCACCGTCCTGCCAGCGAATCGAGAACTCGCGATCCGGCTCGCGCCGCCCTGGCCGGTACACCGCCACATCCACCACGACCTCCGTGCCGCCTTCGACGAGGGCGGCTGACGACAGCAGCTTGACCGTGGGGCCCAGCTCCCGCACGGTCAGCACCAGCAGCAGGTCCGATCCGGGGGGCACGGCAAACGACCGTGACGCCCGGGTCCACGCGGGCCACCGCCGCCGAAGGAAAGCAGACGCCATCGGCAAAGAAACGGGTAACGCCTTGCGCTGCAGCCGCTTCACGCTCGGGCACGTCCTTCTGGTCCGCCCGCCAACGGGTGCGCCAGAGCACCGACGCCTTCACGGCCGCCTGGGGCTGGCAGACCGGCGCCTGGTCCGGTGGCGTCAACGTGACCCGGGTCGTGGCCGTGCCCGCGCATCCGCCCAGCAGTGCAGCCGTCACCAGTGCCGCGACCAGGAGCGGGGAAAGAAACCAACTTTGCATGGGTAGCCTCCTGTCGGGTTTCAACGCTCTGGCGCGGCCTTGGCCGTTCCATCTTTCGCCGGGGTCCCGGAACCATCCGCGCGGAAGCCTTCGTGGAACATCACCGTGCCGCGCGGCAGGTGCCCGTCAAACGACAGCGCGAAGAAGACCTCCGGCGGCACCCCTTCGAGCACCAGTTCCGGCGCATTCCTGAAGCCGAACTGCCGGTAGTAGCCCGGATGCCCGACCAGACAGCAGCCTTGGGCCCCCATGGCTTTCAGGCGCGCCAGGCCTTCCTGAATCAGCGCCCGGCCCACGCCCTGCCGCTGGAACTGCGGCAGCACCGACACCGGGCCAAGGCCATACCAGTTCGGGGATCCGTCCGACAGGACCACGGGCGAAAATCCGATATGGCCGATCACACGGCCCCCGGCTTCGGCGACGAGCGACACCGTGAGGGCCCCGGCCGCGCGCAGGGCCGCAACGATGAATTGCTCGGTGTGCTGGCTGATCGCCAGGGTCTCGAAGGCGGCGGCGGTGACTTCCGTGATCGCGCCGGCGTCGGCCGCAGTTTCGTTGCGGAGCGTGAACTTCACAGTCATGGGCTCTGTTTCTTGTGTGCTTTCCGGGTCGGTCCTTGTGCTCGAACTATGGCGCCGAATGGGAGCGAATGAAGGCCTGCACCTCGGCGCGGATGCGCGGCTGCTCCACCGCAATCAGCAGATGCCCGCCGCGCTCGAAGCGACGCAGCCGGGCACCGGGGATGGTCGCGGCCGCGAACTCCGCGTTGCGCACCAGCTGCAGCGTGTCATCCGTGGCGTGAAAGATCAGTGTGGGCGCGCGAACGGCCGCAATGCGCCCGTCGGGCATCGCCGCGCGGTTGTCCAGCGCCACCCCGGCATAGCGCGGGGCGACGGGGTTCATGAAGTCGATGACCTGGTCCACGACCCATTGCTGCTCGGGCGTGAACCTGGCGATGACCTCGTCGCTCGCGCCCAGGAGATGCATGAGCGGTTTGCGCAGTGCGGTGCTGACGCCCCAGTAGGCCAGGTCATATTTGAAGAGGGTCTTCAACATATCGCCCGAGCGGTTCGCCTCGGCTTGCTGCGGATCGGTGGACGACGCCACGCCGCACGAAAGCAGTACCAGCGACTGCACCCGCTCGGGGTATTTCAGCGCAAAGAACAGCGCCGAAGGCCCGCCCTGCGACATCGCGACCACCGCCGTTTGCCGGATGCCCAGATGATCCAGAAGGCGGGCATAGGCGTCGGCCTGGGTCTCGAAGGTGGCGCCCGGGGGCAGCGTCGAGCGCAGGTAGCCGTAGCGCGACGGCGCGATCCAGTGAAAACCGTCGCCGATCACGGCACCTGCGATCAGCGCCCCCTGGTCGAAGCCACCGCCACTGCCATGCACCACAAGCACGGGCGGGCCCGCGCCGCCCTCCACGTATTCGATGCGCTCGCCTCCTGCAGCGAAGACCTTGCTCTGGCCCGCGATGCGGTCGTATGCGCGGCCCATCTGCCACAGGTACACACCCGCGATGACAACAACCAGTGCCGCCATCGTCAGCGTGATCCATCGCAGGACAGACATGGTGTGAACGGGTCCGTGAAGTGAATCTGGGCTACGGCCCCGGCTGGCTGGCCAGCCCCGAAGCGTGCGAAGAAATCTCGTGCACGCGTTGAAAGGCCGTTCGCGCTGCACGGGCCTGCGCCGCTTCCCGCGCGGGTCCGGTGGAATGATGGATGGAACGGCTCACGAATGAGAAACTGTCCTGGAGAACACGTTGAGAACGACAACCCCTGCCACGATCAATGAAAGTCCAATGATTGCGGGAACGTCCAGCGCCTGCCCAAAGAAGACCCATGCGATCAGCGCGATGAGTGCGACCCCTGCGCCGGACCAGATCGCATACGCCACACCGATCGGAATCGTCCTGAGCGTGAGCGACAGGAAATAGAAGGCTGACAGGTAGCCAACGACAACGATGAGCGATGGCCACAGGCGAGTGAACTCTTCAGACGCCTTGAGGGCTGACGTGGCAATGACTTCGCTGACAATCGCCACTCCAAGAAATATCCATTGTTTCATTCGCACGATCCTCGGGTTTGGGACTTCCAAGCCAGGCGCAGTCCGGCGCAGGCAGCATAGGCCGCGAGCGGAATATGTCAATCATTCCGAGGCTGCCTGGCACGGCCATTCGGTACATTTTTCATAGCTTGAAATGACCAATCCACGCTGGGTACTGGCCATTTTTTCACTTAAAGCCAGTTTAATGACCCTGGCAGCCCCCTTGAACGCGCGGACACCCTCCCGCCCCGCGCCCACCCACACGCGACAGCGCTTTTGCCTTCAATCCCGGACAATCCAGCCTTTCCCGTTTGCCCCTTGAACGCCCTGCCCAGGAAAGGAGTCCGTCTTGCCTTTGCCGCCACCCGCGCCCCGCACGCACCAGCACACCCGCACCACCGTGTTCCGTGGCTACCAGCCGCGACGACGGGCTGTGGGACATCGAGGGCGAACTGCGCGACACCAAGGAACAGGTGTTCGAAATTCCCGGTGACGGCGTCTGGCAGCCGGGCGAGGCCATCCACGGCCTGATCATCCGCGTCACCATCGACCGCGCCTTCACGGTGCGCGACATCGCGGTGGCGATGGACGAGGTGCCGCACCCCGAATGCCCGCAGGCGCAGGCGCCGATGCACCGCATGATCGGCGCCACCATGGGCCCGGGCTGGCGCAAGGCGATCGAGACGCACCTGGGCGGCGTGCAGGGCTGCGCGCACCTGCGCGAGCTGCTGTTCAACATGGCCACGGCCGCCTACCAGACGCTGCCCGACGAGGCCGAGCCCGCCGACCGGTCGCGAGCGCCCCACCACCTGGGCAAATGCCTGGCCTGGGATTTCGCTGGCCCCGTGGTGGCGCGGCACCACCCGATGTTCTTCAGGCCACCGTCAGGCAAGCCGGCGCCCTGAAGGCACACCCGCATGAACCGCCCCCATCGCCCGGCGGGACTCTGGCAGCGGGCGCACGACGCCATTCACCGCCGCACCGCGCACCTGCCACCCACCACGCGCGGGCTGCTGTGGTCGGCGGGCGCGGGGCTGACTTTCAGCGTGCTCAATGCGCTGATGCGCGCGCTGGCGCTGCACATCGATCCGTTCCAGGCGCAGTTTCTGCGCTACCTGTTCGGGCTGCTGGTGCTGCTGCCGCTGGTGGCGCGCCACGGCCTGGCGGCCTACCGGCCCAAGCACATCGGCGGGCAGTTCACGCGCGGCGCGCTGCACACGGCCGGGCTGTGCCTGTGGTTCATCGCGTTGCCGCGCATTCCACTGGCCGACATGACGGCCATCGGCTTCACCGGGCCGATCTTCATCATGATCGGCGCCTGGCTGTTCTTCAAGGAGCCGATGCACTGGGAGCGCTGGATGGCCACCGCGCTGGGCTTTGCCGGCGTAATGATCGTGGTGGGCCCGAAGCTGTCGATCGGCCAGGGCGGCGGCGGGCTCTGGCACCTGGTGATGCTGGGCTCGGCGCCGCTGTTCGCGGCGTCCTTCCTGGTCACCAAGGCGCTCACCCGCTACGAGACCACCGGCACCATCCTGGTCTGGCAGGCGATCACGGTGACGCTGTTCAGCCTGCCGCTGGCGCTGCCGGGCTGGCAGGCGCCCACGGCGCTGCAATGGGCGGGCTTTGCGGTCTGCGGCGTGCTGGGCAGCGCCGGGCATTTTTTCCTGACGCGCTCCTACCGCGTGGCGGACATCTCGGCCACCCAATCGGTGAAGTTCCTGGACCTGATCTGGTCGGCGGCGATGGGTTGGCTGTTCTTCAGCGACCTGCCCACCTTCAGCACCCTGCTGGGCGGTGTGATCATCAGCGCGGCGACGCTGTGGATGGCGCGGCGCGAGGCGCGGCGGGCCCGGTGACGCTGCACAATCGATAGCGGTCTATGTCCGGATGACGCTGGGGAAGGCCGGATTTCTTGTCAAAAACAGCTGTGGGCACCCCCGTTGCGTCGGGCAGGTGGCAAAAGCCAGACCCTCAGGGCGCAGGGCCAGCCAGTGCCGCCAGGCTGCGGTCATGCTCGGCCAGCAGTTCCATGAAGCGCGCGGCGACGGGCGACAGGGTGCGGGCCTTGAGCCAGGCGCAGCCAAAACGCACGCGCAGGCCCAGCTCGACGCCGGGCACGCACACCAGTTGCCCCGCCGCCACTTCCGCGGCCACCATGAACGCCGGCATCAGCGAAATGGCGTGGCTGTGGCGCAGCACGTCCTTGAGCATGCCCGACAGGTCACACTCCACCGCCAGCAGACCGCGCTTTTGCTGCTGGGCGCGCAGGTTGGCAGGGAGCAGGTCTTGCAGCACGCTGGCAAAAGCCGGGGTGAGGCTGGGCCCGGCCACCGGGTAGCTGAAAACGTCGGCCAGGGTGGGCGAGGCCATGCGGGTCAGCGGGTGGCGGGGATGGCAGACCGGCACCATGGCGTGCTCGGTGAGGCCCTGCACGGCAAAGTCTTCCATCTGCTGCACCTGGCTGAGTTCGACCACGATGATGTCGACGTCGCGGGCGCGGGCGCGGTCGGGCAGCTCCTGCCAGGGGGCCAGGACGGTCTTCAGGCGCAGGCCCGGGTGGGCGAAATTGAGCTGGCCGATGGGCGGGCCCACCAGCGCCGAGCCCCCGTAAGGTCCCACGCCGATGCGCAGCTCGCCCAGCTCCAGCCCGCGGGTCAGCGCGATGTCGCGGTCCAGGTCGCGGGTGACGGTGTCGAGCAGGCGCGCGTGGGTGAGCAACAGGTGGCCGATGTCGGTGGGCACGATGGCACCACGGTTGCGCTCCAACACCGCCGCGCCGACTTCTGACTCCAGCGCCTGAATGCTGCGCGACAGGGCGGGCTGTGTCAGGTGCACCGCCTCGGCGGCTCGGCTGAAACTGCCGTGTTCGACCACGGCGATGAGGTGGCGCAACTGGCGGAGTTCCATGTATGAGTCCTGATTATCGAATCAATGTTTCGAATGCATTGGACAAATAGTACCGGGAACCGGATCATCCAGCAATCCGCCTCGCAGAAGGCGTTTCCCAACTGGAGACAAAGCATGAACCCCCAAACCTTTGATTACGTCATCGTCGGCGCCGGCTCGGCCGGCTGCGTGCTGGCCGCGCGCCTGAGCGAGGACCCGGACGTGACGGTCTGCCTGCTGGAGGCCGGCGGCCCCGACAAGAGCGTGCTGATCCACGCGCCGGCCGGCGTCGTGGCGATGGTGCCCACCAAGATCAACAACTACGCCTACGAGACCGTGCCGCAACCCGGCCTCAATGGCCGCAAGGGCTACCAGCCGCGCGGCAAGACGCTGGGCGGCTCCAGCTCCATCAACGCGATGCTGTACGTGCGCGGCAACAAGTGGGACTACGACCACTGGGCATCGCTGGGCAACCCCGGCTGGTCGTACGACGAGGTGCTGCCGCTGTTCAAGCGCTCGGAGCACAACGAGCAATTCCAGGACGCTTTCCACGGCCAGGGCGGCCCGCTGAACGTGACCTACCAGCAGCACCAGAGCCCGGTCAACCAGATGTTCCTGCAAGCCGCCGCGCTCAACGGCATCCCGCTGAATCCGGACTACAACAATGCCGTGCAGGAAGGCGCCTTCCAGTACCAGGTCACGCACAAGAACGGCGAGCGCTGCAGCGCCGCCAAGGCATTTCTGACGCCCAACCTGTCACGACCCAACCTCAAGGTCATCACCCACGCCGTCTCTGCGAAGGTGACGATGGACGGCCGCCGCGCCAGCGGCGTGGCCTACCACCAAAGCGGTGCCTTGCAGACCGTGCTCGCGCGCCGCGAAGTGATCCTGTCCGCCGGCGCCTTCGGTTCGCCGCAACTGCTGCAGCTCTCGGGTATCGGCGCGGCAGCCGATCTGCAGAAGCTTGGCATCGCCGTGGCACACGATCTGCCGGGCGTGGGCCAGAACCTGCAGGACCACATCGACTACGTGCAGACCTGGCGGGTGCCCAGCCACACCGACACCTTTGGCGTGTCGCTGCGCGGCTCGGCCAGGGTCACCGGCGCGATGCTGGAATGGAAGAACAAGCGCACCGGTCTGGTCACCAGTGCCATCGCGACCTGCGGGGCCTTCTTCCGCTCATCGCCCGAGGCGGCGCTGCCCGACCTGCAACTGGTCTTCGTGCTCGGCATCGTCGACGACCATGCGCGCAAGCTGCACATGGGCCACGGCATCTCCTGCCACGTCGACCTGTTGCGCCCGCACAGCCGCGGCACCGTCAGCCTGGCCAGCACTGACCCGCACGACGCCCCGCTGATCGACCCGAAATTCCTGTCCGACGAACGCGATCTGCCGGTGCTGGTCAAGGGCGGCCAGATGCAGCAGCGCATCATGGAATCGAAGCCCTTCGACCCGATCCGCGGCAAGATGCTCTACCCGGCGCGCATCGACGATCCGGCCGGCATGGCGCAGGACATCCGCAACCGCGCCGACACCCAGTACCACCCGGTGGGCACCTGCAAGATGGGCCCCGACAGCGACCCCATGGCCGTGGTCGATGCCCAGCTGCGCGTGCGCGGCATGCAGGGCCTGCGTGTCGCCGACGCGTCCATCATGCCCACCCTCATTGGTGGAAACACCAATGCCCCCGCCATCATGATCGGCGAAAAGCTGGCTGACCTGCTGCGTTCCAACGCCTGAACGCCTTCCAACAACTTCAACCATTCCAGGAGACTCCCGTGAACAAGACCATGAAAACGACCCTTGGCAGCGCGCTGCTGATCACCCTTCTCGCCCTCGCCGGCTGCGGCAAGAATGCCGGTGTCGGCGGCACCGCCGGCGACGCCGAGGCGGCCACCCAGAAAGCCAACGAACTGATCGCCCAGGAACTCAAGCTCGACGATCCGCTGGACTTCGAGGATGCCAAGCGCGGCTTCATCGCCGCACCCGAGGGCAAGATCCTCGCGGCCGACGGCACCACGGTGCTGATCGACTTCGATGCCTACAAGTTCATCGACGGCAAGGCGCCTGCCACGGTCAATCCGAGCCTCTGGCGCCACGCCACCCTGAACAAGGGACCGGGCCTGTACAAGGTGCGCGACGGCGTGCACCAGCTGCGCGGCTTCGACATCTCCAACATCACCCTGATCGACGGCAAGACCGGCTGGATCGTGGTGGATGCGCTGACCTCCAAGGAGAGCTCGGCCGCGGCATTGGCCTTTGCCCGCAAGCACCTCGGCAACAAGCCGGTGACGGCGCTGGTTTTCACCCACAGCCACGCCGACCACTTCGGCGGCGCGCTCGGCGTGGTCACGCCGCAGGAAGTGGCGGAGCGCAAGATTCCGGTCATTGCTTCCGAAGGCTTTGTCGAGGAGGCCACCAGCGAGAACATCCTGGTCGGCACCGCCATGGCGCGCCGCTCGATGTACCAGTTCGGCAAGAACCTGACACCTGGCCCGAAGGGCATCGTCGACACCGGCCTGGGCAAAAACGTCTCCTACGGCGCCATCGGCATTCTGGAGCCGACCCAGCTCATCACCAAGCCCACGCAGGAGCTTGAGCTCGACGGCGTGCGCTTCGTGTTCCACAACGTGCCCGGCGCCGAGGCCCCGGCCGAAATGACCTTCTCGGTCCCCGAGTACAAGGTCTACGGCGGCGCCGAGAACCTGGCGCAGACCATGCACAACCTGCTGCCGGTGCGCGGCGCCAAGGCGCGCGACGCGCTGCGCTGGTCCACCTACATGCAGGAGGCGCTGGACCAGCTCGGCGACGCCGAGGTCTACGTGGGCCAGCACAACTGGCCGGTCTGGGGCCAGGCCCGCATCCGCGAGTTCATCACCAAGAACCGCGACGTCTACAAGTACACCCATGACCAGACCGTGCGCCTGGCCAACGCCGGCCACACCCCGCGCGAGATTGCCGACCTGATCAAGCTGCCCAAGTCGCTGGCGTCCTACCCCAACACCCGCGGCTACTACGGCGACCTGCGCCACAACGTGAAGGCGGTCTACCAGCTCTACCTGGGCGCCTACGACGGCAACCCCGCCAACCTGAACCCGCTGCCGCCGCAGGAATCGGCCAAGCGCTACCTGGAGCTGCTCGGCGGCCCCGACAAGGCCGTGGCCGCGGCGCAGACCGCGTTCGACAAGGGCGACTACCGCTGGGCGGCCGAGCTGCTCAACCACGCCGTCTTTGGTGCACCGGACAACAAGCCCGCCAAGGAACTGCTGGCGCGCACCTACGACCAGATGGGCTACATGTCGGAGGCGGCCACCTGGCGCAACAGCTACCTGACCGCCGCGATGGAGCTGCGCAATGGCCCGCCCAAGAAGGGCATCGACCGCTCGGCCCTGATCGACATGCTGTACCAGACGCCGATCGAACGCTTCCTGGAGGCCATGGCCGCCGGCCTCAACGGCCCCGACGCCGAAGGCAAGGACCTGAAGGTCAACCTGGTGCTGACCGACCAGAAGACCTCCTACGTGCTGTGGATTGAAAACGCGGTGCTGCACTTCAAGAAGGCCCCGCCGGACGCCAGCGCCAACGCCACCCTGACGCTGACCAAGCCGATCTTCATCAAGATGATGGCCGGCACGGCCGGCGTGAAGGACACCCTGCTCAGCGACGACCTCAAGGTGGACGGCAGCAAGATCGACCTGGTGCGCTTCTTCACGCTGATCGACAAGGCGCCGGGCACCTTCCAGATCGTGACCAAGTAAAGTCAGACTCTTTTTCATCGGGAGAACCCAAGCATGAACACCAAGCCCTGGCTCGCCACCTACCGCGAAAACGGCATCCCCGAAACCATCAATGCCGACGCCTGGCCGTCCGTCGTCCATCTGCTCGAAGACGCCATGCAGCGCTACGCGGACAAGCCCGCGTTCCGGTCCTTCGGCCAGACGCTGACCTACGCCGAGGTGGACCGCCTCTCGGGCGCGTTCTGCGCCTGGCTGCAGCACACGCTGGGCGTGAAGAAGGGCGATCGCATCGCCGTGATGCTGCCCAACCTGATGGCCTTTCCGATCGCCTGCATCGGCATCCTGCGCGCCGGCGCGGTGCAGGTGAACGTCAACCCGCTGTACACCCCGCGTGAACTGGAACACCAGCTGAAGGACTCCGGCAGCGAGACCATCATCATCTTCAACGGCTCCACGCCCACGCTCGCCGAAGTGGCCACCAAGGCCGGCATCAAGACCGTGATCACCGTGGCCCCGGGCGACGGCACAGGTGCAGCCCTGCCCGCACCGCCGGTCGATCCGCGCCTGACGGGCAGCATTGCGTTTGCCGATGCCTTGCGCGACGGTGCCGCGCTGACCCGCACCCCGGTGGCGCTGAGCGGCGAGGACCTGATCTTCCTGCAGTACACCGGGGGCACCACGGGCCTGTCCAAGGGCGCGGCGCTGTCGCACCGCAACCTGGTGGCCAACGTCGAGCAGTTCAAGGCCACCATGCCCTCGGCCGTGCGCCCCGGGCAGGAAGTGATCGTCACCGCGATTCCGCTGTACCACATCTTCGCGCTGATGGTGAACTTCCTGACCTACTTCTCGGTGGGGGCCGACAGCTGGCTGGTGGCCAACCCGCGCGACATGGACGGCTTCGTCGAGACCCTGAAGAAGTCGAAGCTCACCGTCTTCATGGGGGTCAACACACTGTACGCGGGCCTGGTGATGCACCCGAAGATCCGCGAGGTCGATTTCTCGCACCTGCACCTGGCCGGCGGCGGCGGTGCGGCCGTCGTGGGGGCCACGTCGGCGAAGTGGAAGGAGATCACCGGCCAGTTCATCCGCGAGGGCTACGGCCTGTCAGAAACCAGCCCGGTGCTGTCATTCAACCCGGCGTCGATCAAGGAGTTTTCCGGCACCACCGGCCTGCCTCTACCCGGCACCGACATCAAGCTGCTCGACGATGCGGGCGTTGAAGTCGCGCTCGGCCAGTCGGGCGAGGTCTGCGCCAAGGGGCCGCAGGTGATGCGCGGTTACTGGAACCAGCCCGAGGCCAATGCCGCGGCCTTCACGCCCGACGGTTATTTCAAGACGGGTGACGTCGGCGTGTTCGACGAACAGGGCTTCCTCAAGATCGTCGACCGCAAGAAGGACATGGTGCTGGTCTCGGGCTTCAATGTGTACCCGAACGAAGTCGAGGCGGTGGCCACCGCCTGCCCCGGCGTGGCCGAATGCGCCTGCGTCGGCGTGCCCGACGACAAGACCGGCGAGGCGGTCAAGCTGTTCGTGGTGAAGGCGCCCGGCGCCACCCTGACTGCCGATGAGGTCATCGCCCATTGCCGCAAGGAAATGACCGCCTACAAGGTCCCGAAGACGGTGGTGTTCCTGGACGCGCTGCCGAAGTCCACCGTGGGCAAGATCCTTCGCCGCGACCTGCGCAGCGTGTGATTCGGTTGGCGGCCTACCGGGTCGCCAACAGGCCCGGTGGCTGCCAGCTGCCGGCCCCGGCGGGCAGGATGGACGGTGGCGTGTCCTTGGGCCAGTACAGGCGCATCACCAGGTAAATCGGGCCGTCCGGCGCCGGCAGCCAGTTGGCCTCCTTCGCCTTGCCGGGCGAGTCCTTCTGGATGATGAGCGTCAGCGAGCCATCCGGGTTCTTCTTCATGCCCGACAGCAT
>CAVSCI010000023.1:0-157927 GCA_963726365.1 uncultured beta proteobacterium
AAGTTGGGGTGGCCTTGAACCGGAACGGCAATGCCGCGCCTTCCTCTGGCTGTGGAAGCTCGCAGACAAACTGAGCATTCCGGGAGCAGCGACGAAGAGAACCTTGCGTAACTCCTCCTGCCATTGGGCACGCTGCTCAAGGTTGGTGCTGTGGTCGGCAAGATAAGATGCTGAGAAAAGGAACTCAAATCTTGACGAACTTGGAGGGCCGTCGTCTTTTGCTGATAGAACGCATTACTGCCTGGCGAGCCACCAGCATGGAATACCCGCGAGTTGAAGCCAGAGCGCCACATGGTAAGAGCAGGAATAGCCGAGCTCGCCGTGCAAGCCTGCCGGCAGAACCGTTCCTGGCTGGTACGGCAGTCCCGTCAGCTCCACTGGCGGTAGTCGTAGAACGGAAACTGCGCGTTCCAGCTCTTTGATTGCTTCGCGCGAATCGCTGACCTCCCTGCGCCGGCATGAAAAAGCTTGCAGGATGGTCGCGCCGTGCCGACTGCAGCCATGCCGGCAACCATCTCAGTTCGGCAACAAGAGCTGTGTTATCGAGTCCATTCTGGTGGTCGGATACATTCAGGTGCAACAGCAAGCCTTTGCCTTGCCGGACTGGTAACCGTACGCTCAACGACTGCAGTGCTTCAGTGGCGTCGTCGAACGAAGAACTCTGCGATAACCGGCCTCATCGAGCCATTGCTGCGAGAGTGCGTCGCGTACGCCAAAGAGAATGGGCCGGCACCTATTGACGTGCCGCACAACCCGTGATTCGTAAGGCCGGGTGATTTGCTGGCCCGGACACCACGTAAGTCGGGATCTGCAAGATGTGGAGCAAATACTCGGTCACGCCTAGTACGAAGTCTGCCACTTGTCGTTCAGGAAGCCACCTCCGTAAAGGTGCAATGCCGACGCATTCCGAATCGAAGGAATCGGCGCCAATGGCAGTTTTGACTCGGTAAGATCAAGTGGAAATTCGGATACAAAGACCGCTGCATCGCAACCGTAAGCGGTGCGAACGAACTCTGGAAAATTGCGGTAGTCGATGGCATTTGTAGCCATGACCGAGACTGTTCGATATCTGCCCAAGTCTCGGTGGAAGGAAATAGAGTTGGTATGTTGGAGAACGTCGCCGAAAGTGCCCTATCCGAAATCGCCGCCAACGAGAAAAGTTTCTCGGCAGGTTCTTCGAGAACGGCAATGCTCTGAGCATCTGCATATATAAAAAACTTGGGAGTCATCACAATCCAATCAATTCCTTATGTTGGTCTCTTTTATTCGACGATGTCAAGATCTGTTTTCAGGCAAAAATCTCGGAAATGCGTTGCCTAAATAGGGCTTGCCCATGTTGGGTAGCAGCTAGATTCCTGGCTGACAGGGCCATTGAGCAAGTGACGTTCCAATCTCATATAATGCGACAGAATTGCTCCGGCATAATGCTCGACGAGTTTTAGATCATCACTCTCATCGGGGACAAGAAATCCGGTTTTTCCTGCGATTACCGCTTCGGATATCCCACCGATATTCAGGAGACGATGCTACAGGAAGCCCTGCACCAAGTACTTAGAGAATTACATTGGGCAAGCCGTCGAAAGGCGGTAGTGTACATGAATGCGTCATAATCTTCAGCAGGGATCGACTCGAAACCATCGAATGGGCCTGAATAACTCAATCCCGGATTATCAAAAAGCGCCAGAGCCTGCTGATCCTCATCGGCAGATCCAAAGACATCGATAATTATCTCGGGGATGGCGTCTTGGACCTGTTGAGCTATTAGAATAAGCAGTTCGGGCCTTTTCTCACCGGAAACCCTGGATGCCCAGAGAATCCGTTTCTTCGGTGTAGAGATTCTTGGCGGACTGGATTTAATCTCCATGCAGGCATAAAGTACATGATACTTTGTTTTCGCGAGACCGATTCGCTGAAAATCCCGGTCTGCAATTTTTTGGCAATCACAAATGACGGTATCCAGCATGGCTAGATGACTTCGTTAAAAACTTGATCGTAAAGGATGCGTCGATTTTCAAGCCTTTCCATGACAATTTTTGATCGGAGAATCGGTAATATATTCCCGAGAAATGATGAGCAAAACGCTTCCAAAACTATCAATAAGTCGATGTGAAAATGCACTGTTCTTAATATGCAATCGCGACCTTGTAGCAGGTTAACCGAGTAAAAGTCGCACGGTCAGGCGATCACGATCCTCATCGCTAAGCAGTGGGAAGGCGTTGTAGATGTCGACCAATATCAAACGCGTGGCAGTTTACCTGCCCAAAGATGAGTTTTTGAAGGCTCTCCACAAAGTACAAGAAAGTTGGCCGAAGGGTTTGCTACCGCCAGCTCTTGCAAAACCTGGAGAATATATTTCTCTGCTCCACCCGCGTTCAGCCACGGCAGAAGTACAACATCGGTGAACAGGAACCGACCCTGCCAAACGATAGGCATCAGCGAGCTGGAAACCCCAGTGATCTTGAGTGCCAAGGGACTGGAGCGTAACTGGTCGCCTTTCAATCTTAAATAGGTCAATTTCTGGATCCAGGCGGCATGCTTCCAATAGATAGGAAAGCAACTCCGGCGAGTTGATGATTTTATCTGTATAATTTTCTAGACGCTTGCTCTTCTCGATGTGAACGAATTCTGACCAGTCACTTATTTGCTTTTTTTCACGCATAAGCTCATTTGCAAACCACGCAGGATCGAAAAATTTACATTGCGGAATAATACGGGCCGATGTGCTATTTGCCTGCTTGAGAAGACTTCCAGTTCGTTGGCGATAGAAAAGAATCGTGTTATTTGCAATCAGGAATCTGAAGCCAAGATACCTGAGCTGAACATTGAATTCCCAATCCTCGTAGGCGAAACCTGAGGTTACTCGCAGATCGGAATATCGAAGGTGTGAAAAAAACCGATCGCCTAAGAAATATCCTGGACACATAAGGATGCTTATAGGCGAAGTCCGCTACCGTGAAGTAACTGCTATCAAAATACTTTCCGACATGAAACGACTCGCCAAACGCAATCAAATAGTTCGATAAAAACAGCACAATCCGTATCTGGATGAGATAGCGCTGTACGATGCAACTCAATGATGGCGTTTCTTGAAACTAGATCGTCGCCGTCTGCGGTCCAGATGTACTCGCCCGAAGCAGCATCGACTCCGGCATTGCGCGCAGGCCCCAGGAGCCCACGTCGACTTCTACCACCACCGTGGACATAAACCCTTCCAAGGCGGGTGGCCTCAAATACCTGCCTAGTCGCGATCATCGGCCCGGTCGAACACGGCGACCAATTCACAACTCAGCCCAGCTTCTCGTGCCGCAATTGCACAGGCATCCAGCGAAACGAGGGTAGCGCGCAGATAAGGCGCCTCTCGGTGCATGTTCAACACCACGGATACATCGACATTCTTCATTGAGTGACTGTCACTTCAAAGGCCTGCCCAAGCTTGTATGTCATGGGGTTGTTCAGATCCCTGAAAGTCAGCATTGTTCACTTCATCAGCATAGACGATTAGATGTAAAAGTTCAAAATTGACCTGACATAAAGTATCTGAGTCAATTGAAATTTCTATCGAGCTCTGAATATTCTATTCATTTATCTCTTCATCCTCCGAAATATGCCGTTGCAACCGATTTAGGGTCTCCATCCATGCGAATTTTTCCATGCTCCAGCCAGATGACCCGATTACATGTGTGCAATACCAAATCACGCGAATGACTAGCAATCACCAGAATATTCGTGGCTTGGACTAACTCTGTCGTAGGTATTTCCGCCTTGCGCTTGAATCCTTCGTCACCGACTGAAAGCCACTCGTCCATCAGGAGAATCTCTGGTCGCACAACTGTCGATACGGCAAACGCCAAACGCAGATGCATGCCAGTTGAGTAGGTCCGCAACGGCATATCAACGAAATCACCCAGCTCAGAAAATTCGATGATATCGTCGATCTGGGCCTCGATCTCGGAACGCGTCATGCCCAACAGGCCACCGCGAAGGTAGATATTTTCTCTTCCAGTGGCTTCAGGGTCGATACCAGAGAGATATGATGAGTGATCCAATCTCGCCGTCGATACGGGCGGAACCCGAAGACGGCTCGTAAACTCCACTTAGCAAGCGTAGAAGCGTACTTTTTCCTGCCCCGTTATGACCAAGTAGGCCAACGCGATCACCGTCCTTGAGCGTAAAACTCAGGCCGTCCAATGCTCGTACAACCACACGCCCTTGCTGATCCGAACCCAGTTGGCCACCGGTGGCAACCTGGATCAAACGTCTTTTTAGTGACCGGCCATTTGCGTTATAAATGGGAAAGTCAACGCAAACATCAGTGAATTCGATATAAGCCATATTTCTCTCAAAGCCAATAAGCGATTCGACGTTTATAACGACCGTAGATAGCCAACGCCAATCCCCAACCAATCAGTGCAAGAACAAAAGAAACAACCCAGTTAGTCACACTCGGCAATTGGCCTAGCAACGGTGCCCTGACAATTTCCAGCAAATGAAAAATCGGGTTCAGCTCAAGCAAATAGAGTGCCGCCCGTTGAGGCAAAAGGCTGGGCATCCACATGATTGGCGTCAGGTAGAAAACAACCTGAAGAATGCTGCCCACAATTTGCGGGAGGTCACGGTACCTGGCGCAAAGTACAGCAAGTATCAGTGCTACCCAGGCCAGATTGACTGCTACCAGAAAAAAACCGGGAACACTTAGCAGAACAACCAAACTTAATGATTTCCCAACTGCCATGAAAACGAGAGGAAGAATCACGAGGTTGTGGCCAAGGATCAAAATGTTTCGCCAGATCATTCGCAAGATATGAACGAATAAGGGTATTGGAAGCTGCTTGATAATTCCTTCTGCACTTATAAACCCCGTGCAACCCTCGCCGATGACCGAAGATATGAAATTCCACACAATCATTCCGACCGCAAGGAAGGGTAGGAACTCTGTCATTGGTGAGTTAAATATTTGCCCGAATACGATACCTATTGTGCCGATCATTACCCCCATGCTGATCGTTAGCCAAAAAGGCCCGAGCGCTGAGCGTCTGTATCGTTGGCGGACATCCTGCCAACCAAGCATACCCACCAACGGGTAACGTCTTGCTGCCGCAACCATATCCCTCAGAGAAATGTCTATTAATTCATTATACATTGATCAGAAACTCCGTCACAAATAAAATAATACTTATACTATTCAAAATAATTTTTAAACTATGTTTAGTGTAAATACCCATGCAGAGCGTTGACCGAGAGGTTACCTTCCTTCCCTAAACGCTCAGCCAAGTTCAGTTGCTTCAACGATTTCATCGTCGCGTTGCATGACAGCGACGCTATAGTCTCAAATCGGACTATATGACGGCTACTTGCAAAGAGTTTTCTTAGCGGCAAAGAAGCTATCCTGTGGATGGAATCATCGAAAAATTTGATGCAGAAGTAACTGCCTCCAAATGAAATCCAATACTCCGGAAAGACCACTGACCCAGGCGTGGCTTCAGCCATTACGTACATGCTGCTATGCAGTCATACGAAACGAGGTCATCGGCATCAGCCGTCCAGACATACTTGCCATTCGCCGCTGCAATCCCCGTATTACGGGCAAGGCCCAGCGAACCGTGATCAGCCTCAACATAACGGACTGTCTGGAATCCGCAGCAATTGGATGACTTCGTGACATTGCGCGTCACAGCTCATCAGCGCGGTCAAGCACAACGATCAGCTCGCTATAAGCTCCTTCGTGGCGGGCAAAGCTCGCGGCCTCATCCAGCGAGCGCAGCGTACGAAGGACATAACGGACTCTCTATGAACATTAAGAATGACGGAAACGTCTGGATGCATGCGAGAAGTCAATCCTTAAAAAAACCCGAAATAGTTCTTGGCGGCGACAATTGCCACGAATCATGAGAACACCGCAGCCTGGTCCAGCGTCAACGCCGCCGCGTCCTTGGCAGCCAGCGTCGGCTCAGCGCAATCGGCCAACGGATATTCAGTTCAGGATCACGCCACAGCAGGCTGCGCTCATGTTCGGGGGCGTAGTACGTCGGTGGTCTTGTAGAGAAACTCCGCGGTCTCGCTGAGCACGACGAAGCCATGGGCAAAGCCTTCAGGCACCCACATCTGCCTTTTGTTCTCCGCCGACAAGACCTCGCCCACCCACTGGCCGAAGGTTTTTGAGCTTTTGCGCAGGTCCACCGCCACGTCGAAGACTTCGCCCTGCACCACCCGCACCAGCTTGCCCTGCGGCTGCTGGATCTGGTAGTGCAGGCCGCGCAGACACGTTCTTTGCCGACTTCGAATGGTTGTCTTGCACGAATTCGCGCTTCAGCCCGGTGGCCTGCTCGAAGGTGCGGGCGTTGAAGCTCTCAAAAAAGAAGCCGCGCGCGTCACCAAAAACCTTGGGTTCGAGGATGAGAACGTCGGGGATGGCGGTGGGGGTGGCTTGCATTGGCGTTTTGCGATGGGGGATGGGCGTGTGATCAAGTGGCCGAGTCAGTGACAACGTGCATTCAGGACCGCGAGGTTTGCATCTTGCGCACACTGCACAGCCGACAGGCGGATGCTTTGATCCAGCGCCCCAAATGATAAGCCTGAGCTTTGTCCGCAAGGCAATGAGCGCGTCGACATCCAGCAGCGCGACCATCAAACGCCTTTGGCCTCACGCAGGGAATTGACGAGTTCATTGCTGACCAGCACGCCCCCAGCAAAGGGCCTGAACCCCGCCACCGAACGCCCCGATGGCTGACCGACCTGTGAGGTCAACGCAAACCGCGCCAGGCGTGAAATGACCTGGCCGGCGCTCAGGTGCTCGTGGCGCGCCATATCTCTTTAGCGGCGGCGAGCACGTCGTCGTCAATATCCAAGGTAGTGCGCATCTTGTTTTTCAAAAGGGATTGATAAGTTGATTGAAAATCATCGAAAGCATCAACTCACCATGCCTTGCTTTAGGGCGTCCTCTTCACCGAGCAAGCGCAGCAGGTACTGCCCATAGCCGCTCTTGGCCAGCGGCTGGGCCAGCTTTTGCAGCTGGGCGTCGTCGATGAAGCCGTTGCGCCAGGCGATTTCTTCGGGGCAGGCCACCTTCAGGCCCTGGCGCTTTTCCAGGGTGGCGATGAACTGGCTGGCTTCCAGCAGGCTGTCGTGGGTGCCGGTGTCGAGCCAGGCGTAGCCGCGCTGCATGATCTGCACGTTCAGCGTGCCCTGCTCCAGATAGGCCTGGTTGACGGCGGTGATCTCCAGCTCGCCACGGGCGCTGGGCTTGACGGCCTTGGCGATGTCCACCACCTGCGGGTCGTAAAAATACAGGCCGGTGACGGCGAAGTTGCTCTTGGGCTGGGCGGGCTTTTCTTCGATGCTGCTGGCCCGGCCCTGCGCGTCGAATGCGACCACGCCATAGCGCTCGGGGTCGTGCACATGGTAGGCAAACACGGTGGCGCCGCTGGCTTTTTGATCAGCGCCGGCCAGCAGGTGCGCAAAGTCGTGGCCATAAAAGATGTTGTCGCCCAGCACCAGCGCACTGGGCGCGTTGCCCAGGAACTTTTCACCGATCAGGAAAGCCTGCGCCAGGCCATCGGGCGACGGCTGAACGGCGTACTGCAGGTTGAGCCCCCACTGCGCGCCGTCGCCCAGCAGTTGCTGGAAACGCGGCGTGTCTTGCGGCGTGCTGATGACCAGAATGTCGCGCATGCCCCCGAGCATGAGGGTGCTCAGCGGGTAATAGATCATGGGCTTGTCGTACACCGGCAGCAGCTGCTTGCTCATGGCCAGGGTGGCCGGGTGCAGCCGCGTGCCGGAGCCGCCGGCGAGGATGATGCCTTTGCGTTGGGTCATGGGATGGGTTCCAGGTTAAAGCGTCTCGGCCAGCATGCGCGCCACGCCCGCCTGCCAGGGGGGCAGGGTCAGGCCAAAGGTGGTTTGCAGCTTGCGCGTGTCGAGGCGCGAATTCAGGGGGCGGCGCGCGGGGGTGGGATAGGCGCTGGTGGCGATGGGGCTGGCGATGCGGGCCTTCAGGGGGGGCGGCCGGAGCGCTTCATCTTTGATAGCTGCCCGCGATGATTCCGCGCTGGCTAGAACCATATTTGCATAGCCACACCAGCTGGTCTCGCCGCTGGCGGTCAGGTGGTACAGCCCCGCGTCGGCGGGGCGCTGCAGCACCTGGCGGATGGCGTGGGCGCTGGCGTCGGCAATCAGCTCGGCGCCGGTGGGGGCGCCCCACTGGTCGTCGATGACGTTGAGGCTGTCGCGC
This sequence comes from uncultured beta proteobacterium, assembly GCA_963726365.1. Lineage (GTDB taxonomy): Bacteria > Pseudomonadota > Gammaproteobacteria > Burkholderiales > Burkholderiaceae_C > JAABQG01. Next base: position 8,228 of record CAVSCI010000023.1, read on the forward strand.
TCGCGCGCCAGCCGCAGCATGGTCTTGGCGAAGTTGCCGCCGCGCGCGGCATAGACCCAGCTGGTGCGCAGGATCAGGTGGCGCGGGCCGGCGGCCTGGATGAGCTGCTCGCCTTCGAGCTTGGTCTGGCCATAGACGTTGAGCGGCGCCGGCGCGTCGGACTCGGCCCACGGCCGCTGGCCGCTGCCGTCAAACACGTAGTCGGTGCTGTAGTGCACCAGCAGGGCCCCCAGGCTGGCGGCCTCGCGCGCCAGCACGCCGGGCGCCAGGGCGTTGAGGGTGCGCGCCAGCTCGGGCTCGCTTTCGGCCTTGTCGACCGCGGTGTGGGCGGCGGCATTGACGATGACGTCCGGGCGCACCCGCTGCACCGTGGCGGCCAGGCCGGCGAGGTTGCCCAGGTCGCCGCACAGATCCACACTGTGGCGGTCCAGCGCGATCAGCTCGCCCAGCGGGGCCAGGCTGCGCTGCAGCTCCCAGCCAACCTGGCCGTTCGGGCCGAGCAAGAGGATTTTCATGGGCGCTCAGGGCTTGCCAGTGCCGGCGTATTGCGTCTGCACCCACTCGCGGTAGGCGCCGCTTTGCACGTGCGCGACCCATTCGGGGTTGGCCAGGTACCACTGCACGGTCTTGCGGATGCCGGTGTCGAAGGTTTCGGCGGGCTTCCAGCCGAGTTCGCGTTCGATCTTGCTGGCGTCGATGGCGTAGCGCCGGTCGTGGCCGGGGCGGTCGGTGACGTAGGTGATCTGGCTGGCGTAGCCGGTGCCGTCGGCCTTGGGCCGCAGCTCGTCGAGCAGCGCGCAGACGGTGTGCACGATGTCGATGTTGGGTTTTTCGTTCCAGCCGCCGACGTTGTAGATCTCCCCTACCCGGCCCGCGGCCAGCACCCGGCGGATGGCGCTGCAATGGTCCTTGACGTAAAGCCAGTCGCGCACCTGCAGGCCGTCGCCATAGATGGGCAAGGGCTTGCCGGCCAGGGCGTTGACGATGATGAGGGGAATCAGCTTTTCAGGGAAGTGGTAGGGGCCGTAGTTGTTGGAGCAATTGGTGGTGAGCACCGGCAGGCCGTAGGTGTGCAGCCAGGCCCGCACCAGGTGGTCGCTGGCGGCCTTGCTGGCCGAGTAGGGGCTGTTGGGCTCGAGCTTGTGGGTTTCAGTGAACGCGGGATCGGTGGGCGCGAGGCTGCCATAGACCTCGTCGGTGGACACATGCAGGAAGCGGAAGGCGGCGCGCCGGGCCTCATCCAGCCCCTGCCAGTACGAGCGCACGCTTTGCAGCAGGCGCAGGGTGCCGACCACGTTGGTCTGGATGAAGTCTTCCGGCCCGTGGATGGAGCGGTCCACATGGCTCTCGGCGGCGAAGTTGAGCACCGCGCGCGGCTGGTGCTGCGCCAGCAGCTGCGCCACCAGCGCGCTGTCGCCAATGTCGCCCTGCACGAACACATGGCGGGCGTCGCCCTGCAGCGAGGCCAGGTTTTCCAGGTTGCCCGCGTAGGTGAGCTTGTCGAGGTTGATGACGGGTTCATCGGACTGGGCCAGCCAGTCGAGAACGAAATTGCTGCCGATGAAGCCGGCCGCGCCGGTAACGAGAATGGACATCGTTTTGAGGGGTGGTGAGAGCCGTTGATTCTATCCGCAGCCCTTGGGTCATTGACGCCTGCGGCAGGCGGCGTTCAGATCATTGGACCCGCTGGGATAATCCCCCGATGTCCGACGAACGACCAGCCCTGCCCCGCCCCGAACCCGCACTGAACCGGCCCGACTCCAGGGCCGACCTCTTTATCTCGTTCACCTTGCTCGCCCTGCAGGGCTTTGGCGGGGTGGTGGCTGTGGTGCAGCGCGAGCTGGTGGACCGCAAGCGCTGGATGACGCGCGAGCAGTTTGTCGAAGACTGGGCGGTGGCCCACGTCATGCCGGGGCCCAGCGTGGTGAACCTGTCGATGATGATCGGCGGGCGCTACTTCGGCCTGGGCGGCGCTGTTGCGGCGATGGCTGGCATGATGACGGTGCCGCTGGTCATCGTGCTGCTGCTGGCGGCGCTGTACAGCAGCGTGGCCGACCTGCCGATGGCCCAGGGCGCACTGCGCGGCATGGGCGCGGTGGCGGCCGGGCTGGTCACGGCAACCGGCCTGAAACTGGTCAGCGCCCTGGGAACGAACGCCATGGGCCTGCCGGTTTGCACCGGGCTGGCCGTGCTGACGTTTGCCGCCATCGTGGGGCTGGGCTGGCCGCTGGCCTGGGTGTTGCCAGCCGTTGGAGGCCCGGCCTGCCTCTGGGCCTGGGTCAAGCTGGCCACAAACAACGCTGCAAATGCGGGGGAATCCGCTTGAACATCGTTTTGACCCCGGCCGACTGGCTCAGCCTGTTCGTCCATTTCACCGCGCTCTCGCTGCTGGCCGTGGGCGGCGTCATCACGACCGTGCCCGACATGCACCGTTACCTCGTGTCGGACCAGCACTGGCTGACCGACGCCCAGTTCACGTCCAGCGTGGCGCTGGCGCAGGCGGCGCCAGGGCCGAATGTGCTGTTCGTCGCGCTGATGGGCTGGAACGTGGGCCTGAACGCCGGGGGCGGCCTGGGCGCCGGGCCGGGTGCCTTGGCGCTGGCCCTGCTGGGCGTGGCGCTGACGATGGCGGGCATCCTGCTGCCCTCCTCCATCCTGACCTACTCCGCCACCCGATGGGCGCACAGGAACCGGGAGCGGCGCAGCGTGCGTGCGTTCAAGACCGGCATGGCGCCCATCGTGATCGCGCTGATGATGGCCACCGGCTGGCTGCTGATCGCCGCCAAGAACGTCCCGGCGCGCGACTGGCCGCTGTGGCTGCTCGCGGCGGTGGCCACGCTGCTGGTGTGGCGCACCAGGCTGCACCTGCTGTGGATGATTGGTGCCGGGGCGCTTCTGGGCGGGATGGGCTGGGTCTGAAGCGGGGGAAGTCGCCTACCGTGCGGCGACCGGGCGGTCCATCAGCCTGCGGACCTTGGAGCCGCCCCATTTGTCGTCTGCGGGCCCGCGCCATTCCGACAGGCCAGCCTGCAGGACCTTGACCATGAACTGCTCCGCGGCGGCGCGGGTCTGGCCCGCCGCATGAGAATCCCCGGTCTTGTAGCCAAAGGAAAGATCGAAGATTTCTGGCACGCCGTTTTCGGCCTTGCTCCAGGCTTCCATGGTCACGCCGCTCGGCTTGATGCCGGGCAACGCAATCGCACCCGGCTTGACGCTCCAGGAGAAGACCTTGACGCCGGCCAGTGCGGTATCCGCCGGCAGGCCCAGCCCGAGCAACTCCGGCATGTACCGCCCGAAATCGCCGAGCGTGAACTTTCCCAATGACGCAAGCGGGACGCTGAACGAGGCGCCCTTCTCGACATAGCCGCCCAGCTTGCCACCCGGCACAAACCCGATGTTTTCCTCGGCGTCGACGCTGACCTTCTGCACGCCCACCACGGTCAGCGGTGTGGCCAGCGTGCGCGATGCATCCTCGTGGATCGCCTTCACGGTGACGTTCACCATGGAGTCCGGCTTCCGTCCTTCATGGTGGGTCGAGAGGTGGGTCGTGATTCTGAGGACGTAGCCGGCGCGCCACAGGGCCTGGTCCCTGGTGTCGAAATATTCCTTGGTTGAAGTTTCGATCTTCAGGGGATCATTCTTCCTCTCGGTGACCGCGTATCCATTTCTGGCAGCCGAGGCCTTGACCCGACTCCAGACCTCCCTGAAGCCCTCATCGGCGGTCGATATCCTCGCGCCGGGCTGAACCAGGAACTTGTACTCGTACCCGCCCACACTTTCAGCTATTGCTACGGCATCAGTTTCGAAGCCCTTCGGTTGCGCCGCCAGGACCATACGGGCACTGCATGCCAGCACGAGGGCGGTGGCAAAAAATGCCGCCGTCTTTGCAATCGGTCCTCTGAACATCCCCCTGCGCATCGCACCCTCAACTCATGCCGACCACGCGCTTGGCGGCCTTCAAGTAGTTCGTGTTGGGCAAGCCGGAAATACCCAAGCCTTCAATCACCTGTTTCATGCCGGCGTAATTTTCGCTTTCCGCACAGGCGGATTCAAGCAGCGCGCCATTGAACCAGACCTGGGCGTATTCACAGATGATCCCATCGATGGTGAAGCCGTAACGCATCTTCTCCACCGTGACCGGGCACAGTTCGGGGTGCCTGCGCGCCATGCCAATAAAGCTCTCAATCGAGTAGCTGTCCTGGTCCAGCGGCGTGTTGACCTTCAGGTAAGAAAGTATGGTTTCCAGGTCTTCGCGCTTGACCGGAAACTGGAATTTGCCGCGCGGCTGGAAGATCTCGTAGCCCTCCGGGGTTTCGCCGACCTTGACCTTGATGTCGAGCAGTCCATCGCGCACCTTGACATTGGCTTCGTCCGTATTGGCCGACAGGAAATAGGTTTCCACAGGCATACGACGGGCCTGGAACAGCACGGTCTTGCCGTTCCACATGCGCTCCTTGACGGTATCGATCACACCCGTGCCAAACACACGGAACTCGGCGCGGGGAACGATCCTGGCGGCATCCGCCGCGGTCGTGGCCACATTCTTTGCGAATACGTCTGTCATGGAAGGCTCCTGAAGTGATATGGCCGCGGTCAGTGCGGATTCTCGAAGAAGACGGCGTTGGTGTAGTCGCTGATCTCGAAGTAAACCTTTTTTTCGCCGGGATCGACCAGCATGTTGAGGTTTTCATCGAGCACGCCGTAGCCGTAGCGATAGGCACGGGGCTTGCCGTCATCGGTCCCCAGGGCCGTGCTGATCTTGTCGATCTTCAGGAAGCGGCGCACCACCTTGTCGCCGGCGTAGATCTCCAGCACGCCGTTGGTGCCAGTCCAGTTCTGGATGTCGCGGCTGAGCTTGTTCTGCTGCTCCTGGGTGCAGGCAGAGAGAAGAAATACGGCCATTGCCAGCACCAAATGGCGTTTTATTGCTATTGATTTCAAAGTTATCTCCTGCTTGGTTCAATCAATCGTTCAGCAAGGCGGGCAGCAGTTCTGCCGCCTTGCCACGGAGCAGCGCGTGTGCCACGCCGTCGAGTTCGCTGGGCTCGGGGTTGATCACAACCACGCGCGCACCGCCCTGGCGCGCGGTGTGCGCCAGTCCCGCGGCCGGGTAGACGGCGCCCGAAGTGCCAATCACCAGCATCAGGTCGCAATGGTCAGCCGCATATTCCGCGGCAGCCAGCGCGCCGGCGGGCAGCATTTCGCCGAACCAGACGACGCCGGGGCGCAGGGGATTGCCGCAGTCGGCGCAATGCGGCGGGCGTCCCGGCTCGGCCAGCGACACGTCGCAAATGCCGGCGCGCCCGCGCGCCCCGGCGCAGGGGTCGAGCCAGATGTCCTCGAAGATGTTGCCGTGCAGGGCCAGCGCATCGGTGCTGCCGGCCTTCTGGTGCAGGCCGTCGACGTTCTGGGTGATCAGGGTGAGCCGGCCCGGGTGGCGCTGCTGGAAAGCCGCAATCGCGCGGTGGCCGGCGTTGGGCGCCACGTCCTTCATCATCTCGCGGCGGCTGGCGTACCAGTCCCACACGCGCTGCGGGTTGGCGCGGAAGGCGGCCTCGGTGGCCAGTTCCTCGGGGTTGAAGCGCGCCCACAGGCCCGTCTGGGCGTCACGGAAGGTCGGCACCCCGGACTCGGCGCTCATGCCGGCACCGGTGAGAGCGGCAATGGAGCGGGCCTCGCGCAGCCATTTCTGAACAGTCACGGTATCGGCGATGGCTGGCATGGCGCTGTGCCCTCGCCTTCAGCCGCGCTGGCGCAGGGCCTCGTACAGGCACACGCCACTGGCAACGGACACGTTCAGGCTTTCAACGGCGCCTTTCATGGGGATGCTGACGAGCTGGTCGCAGGTCTTGCGCGTGAGCTGGCGCATGCCGTCGCCCTCGGCGCCCAGCACCAGGGCCGTCGGGCCCTTCAGGTCGACCTGGTAAAGGGTCTGCGGCGCGTCGTCGCTGGTGCCGGTGATCCAGATGCTGCGCTCCTTCAACTCGTTGAGCGTGCGCGCCAGGTTGGTCACCATGAAATAGGGCATGGTTTCGGCCGCGCCACTGGCCACTTTGGCCACGGTGGCATTGATACCCGCGGCGTGGTCCTTGGGCGCGATCACGGCATGGGCACCCGCGCCGTCGGCCACACGCAGGCAGGCGCCCAGGTTGTGCGGGTCGGTGATGCCGTCGAGCACCAGCAGCAGCGGGGGCTCGGTGAGGGTGTCGAGCAGGTCGTCGAGCGAGGTGATCTGGGCCAGTGGCTCCACCCGCGCGGCCACGCCCTGGTGGCCGTGGCTGCCGCAGAGCTTGGCCAGGCGCAGGCCATCGGCCTCGATCAGTCGCGCACCGGCCTCGGTGGCGCGCTCCAGGAACTGGCGCATGCGCGCGTCGCGGCGCGTCGGTTCGAAATAGATTTCGATGATGGATTTCGGCGCGGTTTTCAGGCGCACACCAACGGCATGAAAGCCGTAAAGCACTTTGGGCGAAGACATCGTTCGATTATCGACTGCCCGCTCTAGACGCCGCACGGGCCTGCGAAACGGGCCGTTGGGCGCGCATACTGGACGCATTCCCTGTTCACGACAAGAAAGTTCCCATGAAGATTTGCCCCATTGCCATGGCCGTTGGTTGCGCCAAGTGCCCGGTGTTCAAAGTCTGCCCGCTCACGTCGGTGATCGGCGACCAGCCGGCGAAAAGCGACAAGCCCGCCGCCCAACCGGTGGCTTCGGCCCCGTCCGCAAGGTCAGGCGCATCGAAGAAAACCAGCCGGGGCGCCAAGTCGGCGGCATCGCGCAGGAAATCGCGCTAGGCGGAAACTCTCTTTTTGATAGCTATCGAAGACCGATTGACGCTGGCCAAGCGCCGATTTCGTCAAGATCTGGCGATCTGCCCGGCTTCGATGGTGATGCGGTGCTCGCACCGGGCTGCAATGCCTTGGTCGTGCGTGACGAGTACCAGTGTCGTGCCTTGTTCGCGGTTCAGCTCGAACATCAGTTCCATGATCTTCTCGCCCGTCGCAAAGTCCAGGCTGCCGGTGGGTTCGTCGGCCAGCAGCACGGCGGGCTTGACGACGAAGGCGCGCGCCAGCGCCACGCGCTGTTGCTCGCCCCCCGAGAGCACCTTGGGGTAGTGGCCGAGCCGCTCGGCCAGTCCGACCCGTGCCAGCATCTCGGTGGCGGCCTTGCGGGCGTCTTTGCGCCCGGCCAGCTCCAGCGGCAGCATGACGTTTTCCAGCGCGGTCAGGTTGCCCAGCAACTGGAAGCTCTGGAACACGAAACCCACCTTCTGCGCCCGCAACGCGGCGCGCGCGTCTTCATCGATGGCAAAGATATCCTGCCCGGCAAGGCGCACGGTGCCGCGCGTGGGGGTGTCGAGCCCGGCGATGATGGACAGCAGCGTGCTCTTGCCCGAGCCCGAGGCGCCGACGATGGCCGCGGTCTCCTGCGATGCGAGCGTGAAATCAATATCGCGCAAAATGTCCAGGGTGCCGGTGGAGTCGGTCACGGACTTGAAGACGTGCTCCACGGAAATGATGGCTGAACGGGCGGGAATGGACATGAAGGACTTTGTATCTTGAATCGACGACACTGTATCGCGACTGTGGCCATGGCCTTGGGCGTGGGGGTTTCGGCCGCCCAGACGGCGACTGCGGCGACTGGCCCGGCGACAGCGGCCAAGACCGTTCCGGAGAAAGTCATTCTGGTGCTGGGAGATTCGCTGAGCGCCGAATATGGCCTGCCGCGCGGCACCGGCTGGGTGGCGCTGCTGGAGCAGAAGCTCGCGCGCGACAAGGCGCCGGTCCGCGTGGTCAACGCCAGCATCAGCGGCGACACCACCTCGGGCGGGCGCTCGCGCCTGGCTGCCCTGCTCGCCCAGCACCGGCCGGCCGTGGTCGTCATCGAACTGGGCGGCAACGACGCGCTGCGCGGCCTGCCGCTGGAACTCACCGCGGACAACCTGGGCTGGATGACGCAGGCCGCGCAGAAGGCGGGCGCCAGGGTGCTGCTGGTCGGCATGCAGGTGCCGCCCAACTATGGCGCGGACTATGGCCGGCGTTTTTCAGCCGTGTTTGTGGAGGTCGCCAAGGCCAACAAGGCCGCCGTGGTGCCCTTCATGCTCAAGGGCGTGGCCGATGGCGCCGACCCGACGCGCCTGTTCCAGGCCGACCGCATTCACCCGACGCAGGAAGCGCACCCCATCATCCTGGCCACGATCTGGCCCGAACTCGGAAAGCTGCTCAAGTGAGTCTGCACCCTCTTCCCGCCGCCGAAGCCCTGGCACGGCTCGCGAGCTTCAACGCCATCATCGACGCCCGCAGCGAAGGCGAACACGCCGAGGACCACCTGCCGGGCGCCATCAACTGGCCGTCGCTCAACAACGCCGAACGCGTCCGCGTGGGCACGCTGTACAAGCAGGTCAGCCCGTTCGAGGCGCAGAAGATCGGCGCGGCGCTGGTGGCGCGCAACATCGCCGGCCACATCGAGCGCGAGGTGATGGACAAGCCCAAGAACTGGCAACCGCTGATCTACTGCTGGCGCGGCGGCAAGCGCAGCAACTCGCTGGCGCTGATCCTGGGGCAGATCGGCTTCAAGGTGCACCTGCTCGAAGGCGGCTACAAGGCTTTTCGCGCGGCCATGCTGGCCGATCTGCCGCTGCAGGTGGCACGCCTGGCGTTCCGGGTGATCTGCGGCCCCACGGGTTCGGGCAAGACGCGCCTGCTGCAGGCGCTGGTGGACGCCGGCGCCCAGGTGCTGGACCTGGAGGCGCTGGCCAGCCACCGCAGTTCGGTGCTGGGCGTGATTCCGGGGCAGCCCCAGCCCACCCAGAAGCGCTTTGACACCCTGGTGTGGGATGCGCTGCGCGGCTTCGACCCGTCACGCCCGGTGTTTGTGGAGGCGGAGAGCAAGAAGGTCGGCAACCTGGCGGTGCCGGAAAGCCTGATCCTGGCGATGCGCGCCAGCCCCTGTTTCCTGCTGCAGCTCACCGACGACGAGCGGGTGGCGCTGCTGCTGGAGGACTATGCGTTCTTTGCGAACGACGCTGAGTTTTTCTGCCAGCGGCTGGATGCGCTGACGACGCTGCGCGGCAAGGCGGTGGTCGAGGGATGGAAAGCCCAGGTGCGCGCGGGCAATGTGGAGCCGGTGGTGCGTGAACTGCTGCTCAGGCACTACGACCCGGGCTATGCCGCGTCGACCCGGCGCAATTTCGCCCGCTTTGACCAGGCCGGGGTGCTGGTGGCCCGGGATCGTTCGGTGGCGGCGATGCGCGAACTGGCGCGCGGGCTGCTTGCGGCACCCGACGGCCCCTGAGCCCGAGGGATCAGGAAACCGCTGGCGTCATGCACGCGAGCGCAGCCGGGAAACCGGGTTCAGGGTTGCGGGGACGGCTCCGGGGAATCCGGCGGTACGGCTGAATCGCCGCCGACATAAGTCTCGCCCGACACCACGTCGCCATCGGGAGCGTCCGTCCGGCGCTCGGACTTCGCCTTGAGCTTGTCTTCCTTCTTGCGCTTCTTGGCCAGTTCTTTCTGGCGCTTTTCGTATCCGTAGTTGGGAGTAGCCAATGTTTGCTTTCACTGTTCAGTAGGTAAAGCCCACTTTAACAGTTTGCGCGACACCCCTGGATATTCGGCAGCGGCTCTTTCGCGTCAGGCCTGGACGGCGGCATCGGTGGATGCTTCCTGCCAGGTCACGGCGCCCCGGTAGGCGTGCCAGCTGGCATGCCCGAGCCATGGGCCGACCAGCACCAGACCCGCGCCCCATGGCAGGAGCGCCACCACGACCAGCAGTGTCAGGATGGCGCCCCACAGCAGCATGACGCCGGTGTTCTCGAACACCACGCGGATGCTGGTGATCGCTGCCGAGATGGCGTCCGTGTCGCGGTCAAGGATCATCGGGATGGAAACCACGGCGGTGGCGTAGACCAATGCGGCAAAAACGCCCCCCACCGCCAGGTAAACGGCGAGGAACTCCCAGTTTTCGGGGTTGAAGACCGCCTTGAGAACCCCGGTGGTGGACGGCATGCCGGTGTTGAAGAACACCGCGAAAACCACCAGGGAGGCGCGGCCCCAGAGCAGTTCCAGTACGATGAGCACCAGCACCAGCATGCCCATGCTGCGGATGTGGGAGTCCCAGCAGGTGATGGAGCTGGCCAGATCGGGCTTCAGGCCCTGCTCCCGACGCCGGCTGACCTCGTACAGGCCCATGGCCAGAAACGGCCCGACGAGCAGACAACCGGACGCGATCGACATGGCGTATTCGGGCTTGGCGCGAAACACGAAGCCCAGCGTCAAGGCCATGACCCAGAAACAGCAGCCATAAAACAGGCCAATGCCTGGATGGGCCTTCAAATCCTGCCAGCCCAGCGCCAGCCATCGGAACGGCGCACCCCAACCCAGCGGCACCATGAGGGCTCTCGGCCCGACAGGGGGGGGCGGGACGTAAGGCGGCGCCTCGGTGGTCTGCGGGTCTTGCGGCGGCGTGGGGTCGGTCATGGGCGTGCTATGGGAGACTGGGATACGGAATCGGCTTCTGGCGAGCCTACCGACAGGGCCGCGCGTTGACCAGTGCGGAAAACACTGAGCCGCCCTCCGGTTCAGGCCAGCGCCGCCTGCAGGGCCTGTTGCAGGTCGTTTCGAAGATCGGCCGCGCTCTCGAGCCCGACCGAGAATCGAACCAGCGTGCCGCGCCGGACCTGAGCCGGCCAGGGGCTGCGCATGGACGCCAGATCGTAGGGGACGACCAGGCTCATCGGCCCGCCCCAGCTGTAACCGAGCTTGAACAGGCGCAGCGCATCACAGAAGGCATCCACCTGCGAAGCCGTGAAGCGTGGATCGATGATCACACTGAACAGGCCGGCGGCCAGCCCCGGGGCACACAAGTGCTGCCAGTGGGCATGGCCCGGTGCCCCTGGCAAGGCCGGGTGCAGCACCTGGACGAACTGGGGCTGCTGCGCGCACCACAGCGCCAGTTCCCGCGCCGCAGCGTCGTGGGCCCGGTAACGCAGCGCCATGCTGGGCAACGAACGCAGCACGGCCTCCACGTCATTGGCGCCTACCCCGACGCCGAGGCGCATGTGGCTGAGCTTGAGTTTCAGGTGGAGTGCCTCATCGCGCGTGATCACGCTGCCCATCAGCACATCGCCGCCGCCACTGGGGTACTTGGTGAGGGCATGCACGGAGATATCCACGCCCAGGCCCCGGGTACCGTCGCCGCCCAGGTCAAACGGCTGGAAGGCCAGGCCTGCGCCCCAGGTGTTGTCCAGCGCGGTCGTGACGCCGCGGGCGCGGCACACACGCACGAGTTCTGGCAGGTCGGGAAATTCCATGGTGACCGAGCCCGGGGCCTCCAGCCAGACCAGCCTTGTGCGCGCGCTGATCTTTGCAGCGAGATCGGCGGGGTCCATGGCGTCGTAGAGCCGGTGGGTGATGCCCCAGGCGGCGAGCTCGCCCTCGGCCAGCGCCTTGTTCGGGCCATACGCGTTGTCAGGAATCAGGACTTCATCGCCGGTTCGCAGCAGGCCCAGCGCGACCGTGGCGATGGCCGCCAGGCCGCTGGGCGCCAGCAGGCACTGCAAACCGCCTTCAAGCGCGCACAGCCGTTCTTCGAGCAGGAAGGTGGACGGGGTGCCGTGCAGACCGTAGGTGTAACCGGACTTCTCTTTCCAGTTCCGGGCCCGCATGGCCGCGACGTTGGGAAAGATGACGGTGGAGGCCTTGAATGTGCCCGGCTGGGGCGCCGCGAAACCTGCAGGCGGCGCGTAGGGGTGGTGAATGAGGGCGGTGACGGGGTCGATTTGCGATGAGCTCATGCGCTCGATGGTAGCCTGCCACCGCGCCGGCGCTCAGAGCTTCCACTTCTCCAGCAGCATTTCGGGCGTCAGGCTGTCGTAGCTTTCAAACGGCTGGTGGATCCAGGGGTTGGTCGGCAGAAGCTCCACGGAATAGTCCGGCACAAAGGTGGACACGCCCTTGGTCCAGATCACGGCACTGCGCAGCTCGGTGATGGGCGCGTAGTTGCTCTTGAGCAGTTCGAACACCGCCTTGAGCGTGTGGCCGGTGTCCGCGAGATCATCCACGAGCAGCACCCGCCCGGCGATCTCGCCCTTGGGCGTGGTGATGAAGCGGGCGATGTCCAGATTGCCCTGGACCGTGCCGGCGTCGGCTCGGTAGGAACTGGTGGACATGATGGCCAGCGGCTTGTTGAACACGCGGGACAGGATGTCGCCAGGCCGCATGCCACCGCGCGCCAGGCACAGGATGGTGTCGAAATGCCAGCCGGACTGGTGGATCTTGAGCGCGAGTTTTTCGATGAGGTTGTGGTACTCGTCATAGCTCACGTACAGGTGCTTGCCGTCTTCCGTCAACATGTAAATTACTCCTGAAAAATTAGCAAACAATGACCATCCGGTGCTGGGATATGGCCGTTTTCTTAATGAAATCCCTGATTTCAGTCCGCCAGGTAAGGGTGGCGCATCATGATGGTGTGATCCCGGTCCGGGCTGGTGGAGACGATGTGGATCGGCACGCCGGTGACATGCGCGATGCGCTCCAGGTACAGGCGCGCATTGACCGGCAGCTTGTCATAACGGGTGACGCCAACGGTGCTGTCGGTCCAGCCGGCGAGGGTCTCGTAAATGGGCGTGCAGCGCGCGATCTCGTCGGCGCCCATGGGCAGGATGTCAATGACTTCGCCATCGAGTTCATAGCCGGTGCACAGCTTGAGCTCCTTGAGGCCATCGAGCACGTCGAGCTTGGTGATGCACAGGCCCGAAAGGCCGTTGACCTGCGCGCTGCGCTTGAGCAGCGCGGCATCGAACCAGCCGCAACGGCGGCTGCGACCGGTGGTGACGCCCTTTTCAGCGCCCACGGTGCTCATGTGCCAGCCCGGCGTGCCTTCTTTTTCCCATTCCAGCTCGGTCGGAAACGGACCGCCGCCCACCCGGGTGCAGTAGGCCTTGGTGATGCCCAGGATGTAGTGCAGCATGCCCGGGCCCACGCCGGAGCCGGCGGCGGCATTGCCGGCCACGCAGTTGCTCGACGTCACATAGGGGTAGGTGCCGTGGTCCACGTCGAGCAGCGTGCCTTGCGCGCCTTCGAAAAGCAGGTTGGCACCATGCAGGTGGGCTTCGTTGAGTTCGCGCGACACGTCGGCCATCATCGGCTTGAGCAGCTCGGCGTGCCGCATGGCTTCGTCGTAGACGGCGTCGAACTGGACTTCGCCGTTGCGGATGTAGGGTTTGAGCGCATCGCCAAAGGCAAAGCTGGCCGAGCCCAGGAAGGTCGTCAGCACATGGTTGTGCAGCGCCAGAAGCTCCCGCAGCCTGGCCGCAAAGCGCTCCGGGTACTTCAGGTCCTGCACGCGCAGCGCGCGCCGGGCAATCTTGTCTTCATAGGCCGGGCCGATGCCACGGCCGGTGGTGCCGATCTTCTCGGCACCGCCCTGCTCCCGCGCGGCCTCGCGGGCCACGTCGATCGCCGCATGAAATGGCAGGATCAACGGACAGGCTTCGCTGATGCGCAGGCGTGAACGCACCTCGACACCGGCCTTCTCCAGTCCTTCGATCTCTTCGAACAGTTTGGCCGCCGAAAGCACGACCCCGTTGCCGATGTAGCACTTGACGCCGGGACGCATGATGCCGCTGGGAATCAGGTGCAGCGCCGTCTTGACGCCGTTGATGACCAGCGTGTGGCCCGCGTTGTGCCCGCCCTGGAAGCGCACCACGCCCTGCGCGCTTTCGGTGAGCCAGTCGACCAGCTTGCCCTTGCCCTCGTCGCCCCATTGGGTGCCGACGACAACGACGTTTCTACCTTTGATCATGTTCATCTCGGTGTTTCTCAAATGGCCTGCACGACCCATTGCCCTGCGGCTTCGATCAGCTCGCGGTCGCAGTGGAACTCATCTATCTCGCTTTCATGGCCCGGCAAGACGCAGACCACGGTTTCGCCGCGACCGCGCAATGCGGCAATGGCACGCCGCAGCCCGTCGGCTTCGCCCCAAGGCGCCCGGACAGCCGCCTTGAGCGGGCGCGACGCCGCGACCGCGACCAGCGCCTTCAGATCGAGGCTGAAGCCAGCCGCCGCACGCGCCCGGTCATGGTTGTGGCCGAACACGGCGCCCACACCGTCATAGCGCCCGCCTCGCACCACGGCGTCGCCTGCGCCTTGCGCGTAGACGGCAAAGCGGGCCCCGCTGTAGTAGGCGTAGCCACGCAGATCGGCAAGGTCGAACGTCACTTTGGCATCGCCCAGCTGGCGTGCCAGCCACTTCAGGTTCGATAGCGCCTTGTCGATGCCTGGTGCCGACTTCAGGGCAATTTTCGCCTCATCGAGAACGCTTTCATCACCATAAAGTTGCACCAGGGCGAGCAAGGCCTGGCGAATGGCGGCGGGGAAAGCCCGGGTCAGGGAAGCCAGCTCGGTCGCATCCTTGGTGGCCAGTGCCGCATGCACCTGGGCCAACACCTCGGCGCTGACGGACACCCCTGACAGCAGTGCGCCGACGATGCTGGCGTCGGCCAGGTCCACGCTGAGGTCAGGAACGCGAGCGGCCTTGAGACAGTCGAGTGCCAGCAAAAGGATTTCCAGATCGGCCTCCAGCCCGGCATGGCCATAGATTTCGGCGCCGAGCTGCAACGGTTCGCGCGTGGCATAGGCGCGCTCGGGTCGGGTGTGGAGCACCGGGCCGCAATAGCAAAGCCGCGTGACACCCGCACGATTGAGCAGGTGGGCGTCGATGCGGGCAACCTGGGGCGTGGTGTCGGCGCGCAGGCCCAGCATGCGCCCGGACAGCTGGTCCACGAGCTTGAAGGTTTGCAGATCGAGGGCTTCACCCGTGCCGGTGAGGAGCGACTCGAGGTGCTCCAGCAGCGGCGGCATGACGAGTTCGTAACCGTAACTACAGGCTGTGTCCAGCAGGCAGCGGCGGAGTTCTTCGATGTGGCGGGCCTCGGAGGGCAGGACATCGGCGATGTGATCCGGCAGGACCCAGGCGGACATGTGATGAGGGAGCTGTTAAAAACGCAATTTTACCGGGCTTGCAGGCCGCTTCACGTGGCCAGCCAAAGGATCATCAGCCCCAGCAGCATGCAAATGAGGCCGAAAAACCGGATCTGCCCGTCGTGCAACTGGAGCAGTTGCGAAAACATCCGTTTCCAGCCGCCGGGGGACAGAAAAGGCAAAAGGCCCTCGATCAGCAGAACGAGGGCCAGCGCCGTCAGCAGGGTGTTGCTGTCCAAGCGTTACTTCTTGGCGGGCGCCGCCGCAGCTGCCGCATTGCCACTGCCACGCATGGCCTTGAAAAATTCAGACGAAGGGTCGAGGACCATGACGTCGCTCTTCTTGTTGAAGCTGGCCTTGTACGCGTCGAGGCTTCGGTAGAACTGGGCGAACTGTGGATCGCGACCAAAGGCTTCGGCAAAGGTGCGGGCCGCTTCGGCATCGCCCTCGCCCTTGACTTTCTGGGCATCCCGGTAGGCGTTGGCCACCGTCACCTCGCGCTGGCGATCGGCGTCAGCGCGGATCTTTTCGCCTTCGGCCGCACCTGTGGAGCGCAACTCGTTGGCCACACGCTGGCGTTCAGCGACCATGCGCTTGAACACGGACTCGGTGATGGCCTCGACGTAGTCGATGCGCGTGATGCGGACATCGACCACATCGACACCCCAGGGCTTGGCCCCGCGCACGGCCTGCAGCACTTCGCGCTTGACATCCGCCACCAGGGAATCCCGGCTTGCCAGCAGGTCCTTGACGGTGCGCTTGTTGATTTCCTCCTGGAAGGCATTGCGGATCACACGATTGAGCTGGTTGGCACCGGCCTTCTCGTCGAGACCGACATTGCGGATGTATTCGGTGGGTTCGGTGATGCGCCAGCGCACGTACCAGTCAATCACCACGCGCTGCTTTTCGGCCGTCAGCATGGGCTCGGAGTCGACGCTCTCGAGCACGAGCAGGCGCTTGTCAATGTAGGAGACGTTCTGGAAGGGTGGTGGCAACTTGGCATGAAGGCCTGGTTCGGTGATCACGGTCTTGATCTGCCCGAGCGCAAACACCACGCCGAACTGGCGCTGATCGACCACGAACAGCGTGGAGCTGAGCAACGCCAGCAGGATCAGCAGGGAGGAAGCAATAAATCCGACTCTGTTCACTTTGTTCTTCCTTAGCGGGTTTCGCGGTCGCGCGTGCGTGCGGCGTCACGCGAACGGGAATCGGCCGGGGCGGCAGGGGCCGGTGACGCGGGCAATGGGGCGGGGGGGTGGCACCCGACGCCGGCACGGCTGCGTCAGCAGCTGCAGCGGCGCCACCTTGACCGGTCATCTGCAATATCCTGTCCAGCGGCAGGTACAGCAGGTTGGACCCGGCACGCGACTCAATGAGAACCTTGCTGACATTGGTGTAGACCTGCTGCATGGCGTCGATGAACATGCGGTCGCGCGTGACCTGAGGCGCTTTCTGGTACTCCGTCAGGATTGAGCGGAAGCGCTGCGAATCACCCTGGGCCTGCGCCACGATGCGCGCGCGGTAGGCTTCAGATTCTTCGCGCAATCGGGAGGCCGAACCGACGGCCCGCGGGATCACGTCATTGGCATAGGCCTGTGCTTCATTCTTGGCGCGTTCACGCTCCTGCCCGGCCTTGAGCACGTCGTCGAAAGCGGCCTGAACCTGCTCGGGCGGACGCACACCGCTTTGCTGCAGGTTGATGCCAACGACCTCGATGCCGACCTTGTAGCGGTCAAGGATATCCTGCATTCGCGCCCGAACCCGCGGCGCGATCTGGTCCCGTTCATCGGCCAGGGCCATGTCCATCTTCATTTTTCCGACCACCTCACGGACGGCGGATTCAGCGGCAAGGACGACTGCGCTTGAAGGATCCTTGCTCTCGAAAAGATAGGCTCTGGCATCGTTCAGCCGGTATTGCACGGCGAACTTGATCTCGACGATGTTCTCATCGGCCGTGAGCATGGCGGAATCCCGCAGCCCTGTCGCCTTGACGATCACGTCGCGCCCGACATCGACCGAGCGGATCTGGGTCACCACCACGATTTCGTGACGCTGTACCGGATAGGGCAGGCGCCAGTTGAAACCAGCGCCCACGGTGGAGTGGTATTTGCCAAACTGGGTAATGACAGCCTGCTGACCTTCCTGGACGATGAAAAACCCGGTGCCCAGCCAGATCAGCAGCACCACGCCGGCAACCAAACCGGCCCCCAGCCCTGCGCTTTTCATGTCGGGTGGCTGAAAACCGCCACCGCCGCCACCGTTAGGGCTGCCGCCACGCCCGCCGCCCCGTACGCTACCGAAAAGGCCGCCCAGCTTGCGATTGAAATCGCGCCACAACTCGTCAAGATCCGGTGGACCCTGGTTGGACCCCTTGCCCTGATCCCGGCTGTTTCCAGACGGCGGCAAGGGCGGTTCGGCGTCCGGGCGTGGCGGCTCGGGCTGATCACCTTCGGAGGGTTTGTCACCCGAACGTCCCCAACGGGGGTCGTTCAGATTGAACATCCCCCGGATGCGGTGCCCAAGTCCTAGACTTTGAAAGGCGCTTAAATTGAGTTTCATTCGCATGTTTGTCGTGTCTCTGTAACCCCGATTGTGCCCAATCAGGGAGTGGCGTCGTTGAATTGGCTCAGGTAATCCGGTGCGTTCTGTCCGGGCATTGCCTTGCGCACGATGTCGCCAAGCCGCGCGCGAAGCGCTGGCAACCCCTCCCCGGTGCGGGCGCTGACGAAAACGCGGGGGACGGCGATGCCATCGATATCGAACATGTCAGTCAGATGCAGGGGTCGACGCTCCGGTTCAAGGGCGTCAATCTTGTTGAAGACCAATACTTGCGGCACTCCGCTGGCGCCAATCTCGTCGAGCACGCGGCGCACCTCGGCCATCTGCTCCGGATAGCCCGGGTTGGCAGCATCCACGACGTGCAGCAAAAGGTCGGCATCGGCGGCTTCCTGCAAGGTGGCGCGAAATGCATCAATCAGGCCATGCGGGAGATCGCGGATGAATCCGACAGTATCGGAAAGGGACACCGAGCGGCTTGCCTCGCCCAGATAAAGCTGCCGCGTCGTGGTGTCCAGTGTCGCAAACAACTGGTCAGCAGCATAGGTCTGCGCCTTGACCAAGGCATTGAACAAGGTGGATTTGCCAGAGTTGGTGTAGCCGACCAGTGATATCGCGTAGTTGTCGCGCCGGGCACGCTGTCGGCGTTGCGTGGCCCTTTGCCGCTTGACCTTTTCAAGTCGATCACGGGTGCGCTTGATGGCGTCACCAATCATCCGTCGGTCGAGCTCGATCTGGGTTTCGCCCGGCCCTCCTCGCATGCCAATGCCGCCACTCTGGCGTTCCAGGTGAGACCAGCGGCGCACCAGGCGCGTGCTCACGTACTGCAGCCGGGCGAGTTCCACCTGGAGTTTTCCCTCGTGACTACGGGCCCGTTGGGCGAAGATTTCAAGTATCAGCAGGGTGCGGTCATTGACCGGCAAGCCGATGTGGCGCTCCAGGTTCCTCTGCTGGGCAGGACTGAGGGACTGATCAAAGAGGATTTCCCGGGCCCCATGCTGTTCGGCGAGAAACTTGATTTCATCCGCCTTGCCGCTGCCGACAAACAACGCTGCATCGGGTGCCTTGCGTTTGCAGGTGATGCGGGCAACCGGCGTCAGTCCCGCCGTCTGTGCCAGCAGACCCAGTTCTTCCAGGCCCGCGTCAAAGTTGGGCAGCCCGAAATCCACGCCGACAAGCACAGCGAGCGCGGTGGCGGGGTTGGGTTTGTCAGCCGGGCTCAACGCAGCGCAGCGGCTGGAGCGCGCTCCATGCGGCAATGTCCGCTGATCACAAGACGCATGTCAGACGGGTGCAGGCTCAGCACCCTCAGTTGCCGAGAAGTTCACCGCGCGCCCGGGGACGATGGTGGAAATGGCATGCTTGTAGACCATCTGCGTCACGGTATTGCGCAGCAGGACAACGTACTGGTCGAACGACTCGATCTGTCCCTGCAGCTTGATGCCGTTGACGAGGTAGATCGACACCGGAACATGTTCTCGCCGGAGGGCGTTAAGGAAGGGATCCTGCAAAAGTTGCCCTTTGTTGCTCACGATATTCTCCGTGTTCAAAAGTTGTTATTGAGTATCTACCTTAACACAGCGACGTCGCTGCATCCCGAAAGCGGGAGGAAATTACCCTATGAAAATCCTGATTTGGCGGAAAGCGCCTCAGCTTTCGTCCTGTGCTGAATAAGGGTTCTTTGAACTCTTCATCTCGATACGCAATGGCGTCCCGACCAGGTCGAACTCCTTGCGAAAGCGGCCTTCGAGAAAGCGCTTGTAGGATTCCGTGACATGTTCCAGCGAATTGCCATGGATCACGATGATCGGGGGATTCATGCCGCCCTGATGGGCATAGCGCAACTTGGGCCGGAACATTCCTGCGCGTTGAGGCGACTGAAACTGGACCGCCTCCAGCAAAAGCCGCGTCAGGACCGGTGTCGACATCTTGCGAGTCGCCGCCTTGTGGGCCTGAAGGATGGATGTCCACAAAGGCCCAAGTCCCTGCCGCTTGCGGGCCGAGATGAAGTGCAGGGACGCGAACTTGAGGAAGGCCAGACGGGTTTCTATGGAGCGCTGAACCAGCTCCCTCTGGTAGGCGTCAATGGCGTCCCACTTGTTGACGGCGAGCACCACCGCCCGCCCACTTTCGAGGGCGTAACCGGCGATGTGGGCGTCCTGGTCCGTCACGCCTTGCGTGGCATCCAGCAGCAGTAGCACGACATTGGCGGTTTCGATCGCCTGCAGCGTCTTGACGACCGAGAATTTTTCAATCGCCTCGAACACCTTGCCTTTGCGCCGCAATCCGGCAGTGTCAATCAGTTCGAAGCGTTGTCCCTTGTGCTCGAACGGCACCGTGATTGCGTCCCGTGTCGTCCCGGGCAAATCAAAAGCCACCAGGCGCTCTTCGCCCAGCCAGGTGTTGATGAGCGTGGACTTGCCGACATTCGGCCGTCCTGCCACCGCGAGCTTGATCACGCCAGGATCCGGCTGCACGACCTCGTCGTCAGGGTCCGGCAAATGAAGCGGTGCCAGCGCCAGTTCAACGAGTTCGCGGATCCCCTGCCCATGCGCCGCAGACACTGGAATGACCTGCCCGAACCCCAGTTCGAAGAACTCGGAGAGTTGGATGCCTTCGTGCATCCCCTCGGCCTTGTTGGCGGTCAGGACGCAGGGTTTTCCGAGCTTTCGAAGGTACTTGGCAATGTCATGATCCTGTGCGGACAGCCCGGCCCGCGCATCCACGACAAAGATGACGACATCCGCTTCAGCAACCGCCTGCTGCGCTTGTTTGGCCATTTCCTTGAAAATGCCGCTGGCGGCATCCGGCTCAAATCCGCCGGTATCTATCACGATGAATTCGTGCTTGCCTTGCCTGCCATTGCCATAGTGGCGGTCACGTGTCAGGCCGGCGAAGTCGGCCACGATCGCATCGCGCGACTTTGTGAGACGATTGAAAAGCGTTGACTTGCCGACGTTGGGTCGACCGACCAGGGCCAGAACAGGTTTCACGTCAGATGGCCTGTCTCGTCATTCCGGTCGGAAGCCGAAAACTCCGCCATTGCGGGTGACTGCGATCAGCGTGTCGCCTGACATGACAGGGGGAGCCGCGATGGCGGACCCATCAGTGGCCAGACGATTGAGCGGGCTGCCGTCTTCCACCGAGAGAAGATGAAGAAGGCCGGTATTGTCGCCAACGACAACCGATCGCCCAGCGACGACCGGTGAACTCAAACCACGGTACCTGAGCCGCTCCGAGGTCCAGAGGCGTTCACCGCTGATCCGGTTCCAGGCGACAACCTTGCTGTCAGATTCCACGCCAAAAAGTGACTTTGCATTTCCCGCGACGCCCACCATGCCGTTGGACGCTTGGCCCCAGAGCAGTGAACCACGTGAAGTATCGACACAACCCACATTCGCCTGAAAAGCCCGCGCGCAGACATTGCTGCCGTCCCGGCTGACAGTGCCAACGAGATCAACCAGGCGTTCAATGTCATTCGTCCCGCGCGGCGTGGCAAGGGGCACCTCCCACCGCACGCTGCCATTCAGCGGATTCATGCCGACCATGCGGCCGGACAATCCAACCACCAGGGTATCGCCTACTGCCAGGATCACGCCGGATTGCCGTAGCACCAGTGGGTCGCCCGGTCGCTGTTGCGCCCAGAGTTTTCGGCCGGTGAGCCCGTCAAGCGCGGTGACCGAGCGATCTGCCGCCAGCACGAAGACCCTCTCACCAGCCACGAGCGGCGCGGTATAGATCTGCGCCGGAATCTTCTGCCGCCAAAGTTCGCGACCGTCATTGAAGGCCACGACCGTGTTGGAGCGCGTGACGACCACCGTAGTCTTTCCGTCGCTGCCGACGCCAGCGGCAAGGGTTTCGCCCGTCTTGGTACGCCATATCTCGCGACCATTACCCGCATCAAGGGCGACCACAGTGCCATCACTGCTTGCGAGGGCCACCGTGCTTCCATTCACGCGGACGTCCAGGGGAAAGGTCACGGCGCCGATGCTGCCGCTCCACGCGAGGCGGACTCCGATCAGTGCGGCGTTGGGCGGTAGCTCGGTGGGCTTGGGTTTCTCGGCGCCTCCCGCACAGGCGACCAGCATGCCGGCAAACCAAGCCACCAGACCCGCACGAACACAGCCAGAAAGGCCATGGGCAGATAGGCTCATTTCTTGTCTCCCGGCACGGAAGCCGGAGCCGCCGCCGTCGAGGCAACGACGCCGGCGAGCGGATCAACACCCAATGCGTTGAGTTTGACCTCCACCAGGCGCCGGTATTCGGCGCGCTCGCCAAACAGCTTGTAGGCCTTCTCGTAATTGGCAATGGCTTCCGGGGTCTTCCCTTGCAAGATCGCGATATCGCCTTTGCGGTCGAACACCAGGGGTTCAAAGTCCTTGGGGAATTTGCCGTCAAGTTGCTTCAATGCGTCGTCATAGGCTTTTTGACTGACCATCAAGCCGGCAAGCCGCAGTCTGGCCACCGCTTGGTAGCCTTCATCAGACGCCTTTTCCGACACCCACAGCAAAGCGTCCTTGGCCGCATCAGCCTTGTCCGCTTCAAAATAGGCTTTTGCTGCCAGCAAGGCCGCCTGCTGAGCGTATGTCGTGCCGCCGAACTTGTCTTTCATGTCGGCCAAAGAGCGGTTCAGTCGCCCCAGATCCCCGGCGGCGGCAGAACGATCAACTTCATCGAACAGTGCGGCAGCCTGGAGCGCCTGGGCCCGTTGCCAGTACTGGTAACCGTTCCAGGCAGCAAAAGCACCAAGCACAGCGATCAACGCCCATGTGATCAGGTTTCCGTAGGTCTTCCAGAAGTGCTTGAGTTCGTCAAGTTGCTCCTGTTCTTCGAGGTCGAGTTGTTTTGCCATGAAAGTCAATTGTTAGGAGTTGGATTGTAGGGTCTGTGCCCATGCGGAAAGCTCTGAGACGGGGCGGGTTGTCTGCTCGCCACGGCCGTCACGCAGTGACTTCACAATCACTTCGCCACGCGCGACCTCCTCGACACCAAACACCAAGGCAAATCGTGCAGCGCTGGCGTCAGCCTTCTTGAATTGCGCCTTCATGCTACCCATTCCCTCACCGGACGCCGCATGCATCTGCGCGCTGACACCCAGGGCCCGAAGCGTCTGGAGGGTCTTGAGGGCAAAAGGCAGACTGTCCCGGTCAGGAATGACCGCATAGACATCTGGTACCAGAGGGCGAGGGCCGTGCCCCTGCTCGCGAAGCAATTCCAGGACACGTTCGACACCCAGCGCCCAACCCACGGCAGGTGCGGGTTTACCGCCAATTTGTTCGACAAGGTAGTCGTAGCGCCCACCCCCGCAGATTGTGCCTTGGGAGCCGAGACGATCTGTCACGAACTCGAATACCGTCAGGTTGTAGTAGTCCATGCCGCGTACCAGGCGGGGGTTGACTGTGAAGGCGATGTCATTGGCATCGAGTATGGCCGTCAGTGACCTGAAGTGGGCCAGGGACGCTTCACCGAGAAAATCCATTAGCCTGGGGGCAGACTCGACCACCGCCGTCATGGCCGGATTTTTCGTATCCAGAATCCGCAGCGGGTTACTGTGCAGTCGACGCTTTGCGTCGCCGTCGAGTATTTGCTCGTTCAGTTCAAAGTGAGAAATCAGTGCTTTGCGATGTGCGAGCCGTTCGTCGGGTTGCCCAAGACTGTTGAGTTCAAGCCGGACGTCGTCCAGCCCCAGTTCGCGCCACAAGGCCGCGGCCAGAAGGATGATCTCTGCGTCGACTTCTGCCCCGGGGAAGCCCAGCACTTCAGCGCCAACCTGGTGAAACTGGCGATAGCGTCCACGCTGAGGTCTTTCGTGACGAAACATCGGACCCATGTAATACAGGCGTTTTCCGCCTTCGTACAGCATTGAATGCTCGACCACGGCCCGCACAACGCCAGCGGTGCATTCCGGGCGCAGGGTCAGGGCCTCACCGTTCAGCCGGTCTTCAAAGGAGTACATCTCCTTTTCGACGATGTCGGTCACCTCTCCGAGGCTACGGACAAACAAGGCTGTCGGTTCGACGATTGGCGTTCGGATGTTGCGGTACGCGTACCGCGCCATGACCGTTCGGACTTTGTCTTCCAGCCACTCCCAGTTCGCCGAGTCCGGTGCAAGGATGTCATTCATTCCCTTGACGGCCGTCAGTCTTTCATTGCGCTCCACGCGTGATTTTTCCGCCATAAATGCGTTTAGTCTGCTGCGGCGGCCAGCGGCACGCCAAAGCGGTTATCGATATAAGCCTCAACAATGGACTGGAACTCCTGGGCGATGCGCTCACCGCGCAAGGTCATTCTTTTCTCGCCGTCGATGAACACCGGGGCGGCTGGCGCCTCCCCCGTGCCGGGAAGACTGATGCCGATGTCGGCATGCTTGCTCTCGCCTGGACCGTTGACGATACAGCCCATCACGGCCACCTTGAGTTTTTCAACTCCAGGGTAACGACTGCGCCAGACAGGCATCTGCGCTCGAAGAAAATCGTCGATCTGCTTGGCGAGTTCCTGAAAGGTGCCACTGGTGGTCCGTCCACAACCAGGGCACGCTGTTACGCTCGGAACGAAGCTGCGAACGCCCAGCGCTTGGAGGATTTCGGCCGCGATGACCACTTCCTGGGTGCGCGACTCGCCGGGCTGGGGTGTCAACGAAACGCGGATGGTGTCACCGATGCCCTCCTGCAGAAGAATCGACAATGCGGTTGCGGAAGCGACCGTCCCCTTGGTGCCCATGCCGGCCTCGGTCAGGCCAAGATGAAGCGCAAAGTCACAACGGCGCGCAAGTTCGCGATAGACCGAGATCAGGTCCTGCACGCCACTGACCTTGCAAGACAGAAGAATCTGGTTGCCGTCGAGCCCCATGCTTTCAGCCAGGCTTGCGGATTCGATCGCAGAACTGATCAATGCCTCGTACATGACCTGACGCGCTTCCCAAGGCGTCTGGCGGCGACTGTTTTCATCCATCAGGCTGCCCAGAAGTTCCTGGTCCAGGCTGCCCCAATTGACCCCGATCCGTACGGCCTTGCCCCAACGCATTGCGGCATCAATCATCTGGCCAAATTGTTTGTCGCGCTTGTTGCCCTTGCCCACGTTGCCGGGATTGATACGGTACTTGGACAGGGCCTGTGCACAGGCAGGAAAGTCCGTCAGGAGGCGATGCCCGTTGTAGTGGAAGTCGCCGATCAGAGGAACGTCAACACCCATACGGTCGAGTTGTTCCCGCACGTAGGGCACTGCCTGGGCAGCCTCGGGCGTATTGACCGTGAGTCGAACCATTTCTGAACCGGCAAGCGCAAGCTCCTTGACTTGTATCGCCGTCCCAATTGCGTCTACGGTGTCCGTATTGGTCATGGACTGCACACGGACAGGCGCATCGCCGCCCACGGTCACAACCCTTGAGCCCCATATCACTCGGGCCTGCCGGGACCGGCGGGCCCGCGGCTGTGCGACTTCAATGGCCTGAACACGAGGCATCACTGTTTCACCTCAAAACGGGCGACGTTTTCACGGGCTATTGCCGTCATGTCAAAGGGCTTGCCACCAATTTCCACGGTGGTGGCATCCACCCGTCCGACCAGAACCGCCAGCGGGAAGACGCCCGTCGCTGTGGCCGACTCGCCGGCCTCCATCAACTTCCTCAGCACGATAGTGCCCCGGGCATCCGTAACCTGTATCCATGATGGTCCGGTTGTCCTGAACAGGATCGCGGTTTCGGACATTCGCGCTTGCTGACCCACCTCGGCTTTCATCGCACCCGCCGGCACATCGGTCGGTGACGGCGCGGACACGGGCAAGGACGGCAACTGAGGCACAACTACCCCTGAAGGCATGGCGCCCGAAGGATACGGGGACGACGTGGCTGACTCTGGTGCACTCGGAACCTCGGGTGCTGCTTGCTTCACAGGCGCTGGCGAGGGCGTATCCGGCTTCTTTTCGTCCTCAACAGGGGCTGATCCCGGCTTCGGTGAAAGAGGCGGAGCCGAAGGCATGAGAACGAGGATCAAGGCACCCAGGAAAAGTGCAACTACCGCCAGCAGCAGAGGTCGGGACAGGTGGAACAGAGTAGCACCACCGGCATTGACCCCTGGTGCGCCACGAAACGGTGCATTGATCCCCGGATCCTCGGCCAGAAGCCTGGGTTTGACGAGTGGCAGCCTCCCCAGAACCTGCGCAGAATCCACTTTCAGCGTTCGGCAGATGCTTGCAGCCAGGGCGCGGGCAAAGACCGCATCAGGCAAGAGATCCCATCGATCTGCCTCGATGGCTTCCAACTTCCAGACCGGAATCTTCAGTGTCGCGGCAAGGGTTTCCAGATGCATCCCGGCGGCTTCGCGTGCCCTGCGAAGGGTCAAACCTGCGCCATCCAGGGCATCGGCCCCGGGCTCAGACGTGCGCGCCACCGACACCGTGGGCTCAGTCATCAAATGCTCCACGTTCGTAGGCAATCGCCTCCTTCGTCTGAGGAAATCGCCGCTTCAGTTGACTGGCCAATTGCAATTCGGCGTCAGGATTCTTTAGCCGGCGTTCTATACGGATGCCAAGCCAGAGCGACTCTGCGTTCGCCTGTTCGCTGTTGTTGATCCTGCGTATGTAAAACTGCGCCCGGGTGACATCACCACGCAGATAGAGCAGCAAGGCCAGGTTATAGCCCGTGACCGGGTTTGCCGCATCCAGTTCGTAGGCCTTGGCAAGGGTGCGCTCGGCATCTTCGCGCCGACCATCCCTTGCTTCACAAAGACCTTGCGCCAGCAAGGTCTTTGCTCGATCCAGATACATCGGATTGGCAAGCGCCTGGGAGAGGACCCTGAGTGATTCCGGGTAGCGGCCTCGCTGGCAAAGAAACCATCCGTAGTTGTGCAGAGCGCTGGAATCCTGGGGACTGAGCGCAAGGGCCCGCCGAAAGCTCTCCTCGGCGAGCCTGTTGTCATTCAGTCGCATGTAGATCAACCCACGCAAGTTGTAGGCGTTGGCAAAGTTCGGGTCAAGATTCAGCACCTGCTTGAGCTCATCGAGAGCTACCGTAGTCTGCCCCAGTTCAAAATAATTGACTGCCAGCTCGAACCTGAGCCGGGCACGTTTTTGAACGTCGGTCTCGTCAGATGCCGTCACGATTTCAGCGCCGCCGCCCGCTTGCCTGGCTGAAGCGGAGACTGCGGCAGCCGTCCCATCGGGCGACACCGGCGTACTGGAAGACGCACAACCGAACAAGCCGAGCACAAGCACCATGCTGCTCGCAGCAGAGGTGAACCGCAAACCGCTGTTGATACGCTCAACTTTCAATCTGTTCATCACGTGTATGTCCCCGTTAATCGAACTAGCGCTGTTGGACCGGCTGCATCATGAAGGTCCGTTGTTGTGCCATGCGCTCATCCACACGGGTGCGGTCCTGAATATCACCGGCCAGTTGCCCGCATGCCGCATCGATGTCATCGCCGCGCGTCTTCCGGACTGTGGTCACGATACCAGCATCACCGAGAATCCCGGCAAACGCCGCGACGACCGGCGCAGGAGAGCGCAACAGGCCGGATGCCGGAAACGGATTGAACGGTATCAGGTTGACTTTGCAACGCAGTCCCTTGCTCTTCGCACTCCCCCGGACAAGCTCGATCAGTTGCCGGGCATGTTCGGGTTGATCATTTACACCCTGCAGCATGCAGTATTCAAGTGTGATGAAGTCGCGCGGCGCACGTGTGAGGTAACGCGCACAGGCTTCAAGCAACTCTGCAATTGGATACTTGCGGTTCAACGGAACCAGGCTGTCGCGCAAGGGGTCATTGGGCGCATGCAGCGAAACAGCGAGTGCGACGGGACAATCCACGGCGAGCCGATCAATCATTGGAACCACGCCCGACGTCGACACGGTAACCCTGCGTCGCGAAAGGCCGTAGCCATGGTCATCGAGCATGACGCGTAATGCAGGCAGCAATGCCGAATAGTTTTGCAGTGGCTCTCCCATGCCCATCATGACGACATTCGAGATGACGCGACTCTGGGTCGCCAGACGCTGGCGAAGAAAGTGTTCGGCGAACCAGAGTTGAGCGACAATTTCACCAGTGGTCAGGTTCCTGCTGAAACCTTGGTGCCCCGTCGAGCAGAAACGGCATCCGACCGCACAACCCGCCTGCGAAGACACGCAGAGCGTTCCACGATCATCCTCGGGGATGAATACGGACTCAACGGCATTGCCGCCTCCCACATCAAAAAGCCACTTGATGGTGCCGTCGACCGACTCGTGCTGACTGATCACGCGCATGCCCGCGATGTGCGCCCGAGACTTGAGCTTTTCGCGCAAGGACCTTGCCAGATCGCTCATCTGTTCAAAATCCGAAGCGCCTCTTTGATGAATCCAACGGAAAAGCTGGGTCGCCCGGTATTGTTTTTCACCGAGTTGGTCACAAAAGCCGGCCAGCCCCTCCAGGTCGAATTCAAGGAGGTTGACCGTCATGGCCTGGCCCGTCGGGGTGTCAACGCGAATAAACGTTCATGCCGGGGAAAAAGAAACCAATTTCCACGGCGGCCGTCTCGGCAGCGTCTGAGCCATGCACGGCGTTGGCATCAATGCTGTCGGCAAAATCGGCACGAATGGTGCCGGGAGCAGCCTTCTTTGGATCCGTTGCCCCCATCAAGTCGCGATTTTTCAGGATCGCGTTCTCCCCTTCCAGCGCCTGGATCATGACCGGACCTGAAACCATGAAGTCAACAAGGTCCTTGAAGAAGGGGCGTGACTTGTGCACCGAATAAAAGGCTTCTGCCTCACCACGCGAAAGATGCGCCATTTTGGCAGCGACAATTTTCAGTCCGGCCGCCTCGAAGCGGGCGTAGATCTGGCCAATGACGTTCTTGGCGACGGCGTCGGGCTTGATGATGGAAAGAGTACGTTCGATTGCCATGATTGATAGTCCTGATAAGGTGTTTGAGTTTTCGCCGCTTGAGCAAAGCCTGCAATTTTACTCTGTGTCGGGAATCTCATCGAATCGATCAATTGACTTTCGCTGGTCGGTGCAGAGTCATTTGACCCTGCGGTTCACCGCCCTCGCCCTCCACCACGGCGACCGCCATTGCGCGCGCCTCCACCGATGGCGCCACCCCGGCGTTGTCCCGCCCCGGGGCCCTGCCCTTGCCGCTGACGAGTGAAGCTGTCGACACCGATATAGCCCACCGACGTCTTCAAGGGATCGGGCTGCGCGCCGCCGTCCCTTTGGTCGCCACGCGGCTTACGCCGCGGGTCAGCGACCGGGCTGGGAATTTGACCTCCTCGGTCAGCCTTGCGTGACCCAGTGCCCGGCCCCCTTGACCCCTCACCGCGCCCGCCAGACCGCCGGCTGCGTGCGTTCTGGCCTGTCGGACTCTCGGCAGGTCCGCTGTTTCGCCGCGCATTCGGGTCGCCGGGCTCTCGCCCCTTTTCGCCTCCCGCTGCCTGGACGAGCGCGCGGATGTCCCGTTCTTCGAGTTCCATCCAGGCACCGCGCTTGAGGCCCCGGGGCAGCACCATTGCACCGTAGCGAATGCGGATCAGGCGACTGACGGCATGACCTACGGCTTCAAGCATCCGACGGACTTCGCGGTTGCGACCCTCGGAGATGGTCACCCTGTACCAGCAGTTGGAGCCCTCCCCGCCGCCGTCTTCTATGGAGCCAAAGCGAGCCAGTCCGTCATCGAGCTTCACGCCGTCGAGCAGGCGCTGCTTCTCCTCGTTGCTCAAGGCCCCCAATACGCGCACCGCGTACTCCCGTTCCAGCCCGAAGCGCGGATGCATCAACTTGTTTGCCAACTCGCCAGAACTGGTGAAAAGCAAAAGCCCCTCGGTATTCAAGTCCAGCCGTCCTACAGACTGCCATTTGCCCTGAAAAAGCCGCGGCAGTTTCCGAAAAACAGTCGGGCGGTTTTGAGGGTCGTCGTTTGTAACCACCTCCCCGACAGGCTTGTGGTACGCGATCACGCGCGCCGGTGGTGGGTCAATACGTACCCTGATGGGCTTGCCGTTAACCTTGACCTGGTCACCAAATTGCACCCGCTGACCGATATGCGCGGGTTCGTTGTTGACCGAGATGCGCCCTTCCATGATGAGTTGCTCCATCTCAAGGCGCGAACCCAACCCTGCTTGCGCAAGGACCTTGTGTAGCTTGGGCGTCTCAGCCAGCGGCACCAGCACCCGCTTGGGAGGCTCGATCGCTTCAGGACACTCATCCGCGTCGTATTGGCCGGAAACGACGTCGGCAAAACGAATAGCGGGTAAATCAGGAGGAGATGCCTGGCTCAACGGTCGAGCCTGCGGTGAATCAGCCTGGACCACCTCAATATCTATAGCATTGGTAGTTTGAAAGGCGCCGGGCATCGCGTCAACTCCCGAAATATCTTCGTCATCTTGAGGTGTCGATGGATCAGTATTTTGATGGTTCATTTTGAGTACCCTCCGGGGTCGAGACTGCCTCACTGATGGAAGGCTGCCGAGTTCCTTCGATGGGCTCGGGCTCGGGCTCATTGCCAATGGACAGCGCCGGCTGCCTATCCTCAATTCCTTCGTGAAGGGCTTGGAGCACGTGCGCCTCGCCCGCAGAACTGTCCAGAGTGGGCAGTTGATCCAGGGACTCTATCCCTAGATCATCCAGAAACTGCCGGGTCGTCGCGAACAACGCCGGGCGGCCCGCCGCCTCGCGATGACCGATAACCTCGACCCAGCCACGGTCTTCAAGCTGTTTGATGATGAGCGAATTGATCATCACACCCCGAATCTCTTCCATGTCGCCACGGGTCACCGGTTGCCGATAGGCGATGATCGCCAACGTTTCAAGCGTGGCTCGCGTGTATTTTGGCGGTTTCTCCGGATGCAATCGATCCAGAAACTCACGCATTTCGGGCCGGCTCTGAAACCGCCATCCCGACGCGACACACATCAACTCGACGCCGCGCTGGGACCACTCCGCCTGCAATTCACGCAAAAGCAACTTGATGCTGTCGGCGTTGAGCGCATCATCGAAAAGGGTACGAAGCTCGCGCACGGGCACCGGTTGCTGGGAGCAAATCAAGGCGGTTTCGAGGACACGCTTGGCATCCGCCGTATTCATTTTTCGTAATTCCGGAGGAAAGGCGCTTCGAGCGCAATTTCAGAAACAATCCAGTCCGCGGAGACCGTGCGACAGGAGATATTGCAGAGGGAGCCCGAGCAACTGTGGGTCAAATCAAGGCAAAGTAGCAGGCATGGACGCGGCTACGCGCCATTGTAGCTGAGCTTGAGTTCATCCATGGCGACTAGCATGTCCTCGGGTGGCGGCGCAGTGAACTCCAGCTGCTGCGATGTCACCGGGTGCTCAAACCCCAAGCGGTACGCGTGCAGAGCCTGTCTGGAAATTCCGGCAAGCGGCGCGCCTCCGTAGAGGACGTCCCCCAGCAAAGAGTGCCCCAGGGTCGCCATGTGTACGCGAATCTGGTGGGTTCGCCCGGTCTGCAGGGTGCACTCCACAAGGCAGCAGTTTTCACTGTTCTTCAACAGGCGAATGATCGTCGATGCCGCCTTTCCACCGTTTAAAGTCAAGTCGACCACAGCCATTCGCAGCCGGTTGCGCGGGTCACGCCCTACCGGCGCTTCCACTTTTCTAAGTGCTGGCCCCGACCATCTTCGATGTCCCAGCGCAAGGTACTGGCGACTGACTTCCCGGGCAGCGATCCGCTGGACAAGCGCGTCCATCGCCTGCCGCGACCGGGCCACGACCATCAAGCCACTAGTGTCTTTGTCCAGCCGGTGGACGATGCCCGCGCGCGGCAGCAAACTGGCACCTGAATCTCGGGACAGAAGTCCATTGAGAAGTGTGCCGGACCAATTGCCCGGCGCTGGATGGACGACCAGGCCTGCTGGCTTATTGATCACCATCAGGTGCGCATCTTCGTACACGACATCCAAGGTCATGGGCTCCGGTTTGAAGGCCTGCGTCTGCGGTGTCGGTCGCAGCTCCACGACAATCTGATCGCCCGCCCGAAGGCGCGTCGAAGATTTGGCGGTCCTTGCCGCATTGACAGTAACGAACCCGGCCTCAATCAGCTGCTGCAGGTAGCTGCGGGAAAACTCCGGGATCAATTCGGCGAGGGCACGGTCCAGCCGTTGCGCATGATGCCTGTCAGGCACAGTCAGCCCGCGCAACTCGTGATCTGGCCCGACCTCCTGCGAGTCGTCATCGCTCTGATCTTCAGGAGCGACCTGAAGGTCGCTCGATATAATGGTTTTGCCTTGTTTCAAGAAAGTTGTAACTGATGCTTCGTGCCAAATTATCGGTTGTTCCGGCGTGGGTGACAGTCGCCCTGATTGTCCTGTTCCCGGGCTGCTCCACGACGACAGTTGACAATACGGCTGGCTGGAGCCCGAACAAGATCTACGCCGAGGCAAGCGACGAAATCAGCTCAGGTGCATACGACAAGGCCATTCCGCTGCTTGAAAAACTGGAGGGTCGTGCCGCTGGCACCCCGCTGGCACAACAGGCTCAACTTGACAAAGCCTATGCTTACTTCAAGAACGGCGAAAAGGCGCAAGCGATCACCACCCTTGACCGGTTCATGAAGTTGCATCCGGCGAGCCCCGCCTTGGACTACGCAATGTATCTGAAGGGAATTGTCAACTTCAACGACAACTTGGGATTCCTTTCATCCCTTACGCAGCAAGACCTGTCGGAGCGGGATCAGAAGGCCGCCAAGGAGTCCTTTGAAGCCTTCAAGGAACTGGTGACCCGTTTTCCCGACTCCAAGTACGCACCTGATGCCCGCCAGCGTATGACCTACATCGTTAACTCGCTGGCGCAGTACGAAGTCCATGTCGCCCGTTTCTACTACTCGCGGGGTGCCTATGTTGCAGCAATCAACCGTGCACAGATTGCGCTCGCAGAATACAGCAACGTCCCTGCAGTCGAGGAAGCGCTCGCCATCATCGTGAATTCCTACAACGCATTGGGCATGGTGCAACTCCGTGATGACGCGCGGCGCGTGCTCGAGAAGAATTATCCGAGTAGTGAGTATTTGACTCAGGGCTTCAAGTCGGTATCGAGGCCGTGGTGGAAGCTCTGGTGAGCAAATCAAGGGCAAGCTGAAACTCGGCCTCTGTCTCGATCTGTCGCATCGAAGGCAGGGCCGCCATGATCCGTCGTCCATAGCCCTTCGTCACAAGGCGTGGGTCGCATACAACCAGTATGCCGCGATCTGTTTCTCGGCGAATCAGCCGGCCGGCACCCTGCTTCAGCGCGAGGCAGGCCTCAGGTAGCAAATAATCTCGGAATGCGCTCCGCCCTTCGCCTTGCAGTCTTTGTGATCGCGCGTCCACCAGTGGATCGTTGGGTGGAGGAAATGGCAACTTGTCGATGATGACCAGTTGCAAGGCATGACCGGGTACATCGACCCCCTCCCAGAATGAGGCCGAAGCCACGAGAATGAACCCTCCTGGCTGCGCCCCATCGACTGAGCGAAAACGTTCCATCAATAGACGCTTCGGCAACTCGCCCTGCACGAGCACTTCGACGTTGGAGCCGGCGAGTTCGCGTCGCAACAACTCGCCAATTTTTCGCATGGCGCGAAGTGTGGTTGTCAGCAACAGTGTGCGCCCAGAGAGCGTGCGCGCTGCGGCGCAAGCAAAGGATGCGACTTGGGCGCTATGGTCGGGATGATTGGGCAATGCAAGGTGCCGCGGTACGTAGACCGATGCCTGACTCGCATAGTCAAACGGACTTTCCACTCTGAGGATCGTGGCCAGACTCAGGCCACAGGGTTCAGTGAACCGGGTCAGTGCCTGATCCGCGCCGAGTGTCGCGGAGGTAAATATCCACGCCCGCCCTTGCGACTCTTCGCTATCGGGATTCAGCATCCGGGATTGAACGGCAAGTGCGATGTCCAGCGGGGCCTGCACCAGCTTTACCTGTGTTCCCAGGTCGATCCACCGAACCTCGCCGGGCTCACAGTCGCGTGCGAAGGCCTCGCAGCGTTGCAATATTTCGAGCGAACGCTCATGCAGGCGGATCAATTC
This sequence comes from uncultured beta proteobacterium, assembly GCA_963726365.1. Taxonomy (GTDB): domain Bacteria; phylum Pseudomonadota; class Gammaproteobacteria; order Burkholderiales; family Burkholderiaceae_C; genus JAABQG01. Next base: position 41,748 of record CAVSCI010000023.1, read on the forward strand.
CGGCGTCAGTTCGTGCAGTGTGCCCAGCACGCCTGCACATTGGGAAAATGCCTTGGCAACCTCCACGAGTGACAGATTCACCGCACGGCCTTCGGACGAGTCATCTGTCCAGCCCAAGCGGAGCCCGCTGGACCCACCACGACTCAATCGGGATCTCAGAGCGTCCGCCGCGCCAAAGACGGCTTCTCCCAGGCCTTCCCAATCTGCAAAACCGCGTGCCCGCTGGAATCCGACCGAGATCAAGTCGCGCGCGAAGTCCTGCATTTGTCCTGTTGAAAGCTGGCGCCCAAGAAACTGCACGCCAGTTTCGTTGAGCTGATGCGCCTCGTCGAAAATGACAACCTTCACCGTCGGCAACAATTCCGCCATGCCTGCTTCCCGAACCGTGAGGTCGGCAAAAAAAAGATGGTGATTGATGACGATGACATCGGCTTCCAGCGCATCACGCCTTGCCAGCATGACATGACAGGCCTGCAGTTTGGGGCACTCTCCTCCAAGGCAATTCTCCCTTGTGGAAGTGATGTCTGGAATCAAATCGGACCGGTCATCAAGCTCCGGCAGTTCAGCGAGGTCACCGGAAACGGTTCGGGCCGCCCAGCGCGCAACCCGGGCCAACCCGGATGCCCGTTCCGGGTCGGAAAAATCTTCTCTCTGGCAGGCCATCTCCAGCCGGTGCAAACAAAGATAATTGCCTCGTCCTTTGAGCAGTGCCATTCGAACCGGCAACCCCAGCGCCGTTGCCAGATCTGGCAAGTCTCTTCCAAAAAGCTGATCCTGAAGTGTCTTGGTGGCGGTTGAAAGGAGGACGCGCTCACCGCTGAAGAGCGCGGGCACCAGATAGGCGAAAGTCTTCCCGACACCGGTTCCGGCTTCAACCACGAGTGCGCCGCCCTGCTCGATTGTTCTGGCGACCGCCAGTGCCATCTGCGTCTGGCCGGCACGTGGCAGAAAATGACCTGCGGCACTGGACAAAGGACCCTGCGGCAAAAATGCCCCTTCAACCTTCTCCTGCAATTCCATCAGGCCGGTTCCTTGGGTCCCAACGCCAGTTCAAGTCGGACGATTTGATCGCGAAGCGCCAGTCGACGCTTCTTCAGGCGGCGTAGCATCAACTCATCCGCCGGAATTTCCTGACCCAGACGATCGATCCAGGCATCGAGATCCGCATGCTCGATCTTCAATTCGATCAAGCGTCGACCAGGGGAGTGCAAATTGAAGGGCAAAAATGGACAAAGGGGCTAGCCTTTGGAGAGGTTCGTTGAATAATACGGGTTTACTGAAGATTTTTCGAGTCCTGAAGCTCTAATTCCAATTCCACCATGACCACAGGTTATCGACTTATCGCAGCCACAGGCATCCACAAGGGTGATCGGGAGTATCAACAGGATCAGGTCGCTGTGCTGACCCATCCTCGCGTTGCTGGCTGCCTTCTGGCGGTGCTCGCCGACGGTATGGGCGGCAGAAGTGGCGGGCGAAAGGCGTCGGACCAGGTCATGCTGACTGCGCGCCAACTCTTTGAACGCTATTCACCAGACACTGACGATGCCCCCTCCATGCTCAGGCAGATAGCCCAGGAGGCACATATCGTCATCCGCCTTACAGCGATATCCGCCGAGCAGGAGCCGCACAGCACCATCGCGCTGTTCCTGATCAATCCTGGCGCCGATTCACACTGGCTGCATGCAGGCGACTCGCGGATCTACCATTTCAGCTCAGGTCGCATGGTCAAGCGCACTTTTGATCATTCCTACGTTCAGGCATTGGTGGACCGAGGCGAAATTACAGAGGAGGAAGCACAATCACACCCCCAGTCCAACATTCTTATGGGCTGCCTGGGAACTGAGGATGAGCCCTCTGTCAGCTTGGACTACATTTCGAAAGTCCGTTCGGGTGATGTGTTGATGTCCTGTAGCGATGGTCTGTGGCACTACTTCACCCCGGAAGAAATGGCCTATGTCCTGGACTCGCTGACGCCACGTGAAGCCAGCGAATTCTTGATAGAGAAGGCGCGCTCACGGGCCAAGGGGGCCGGGGACAACATTTCCCTGGCCATTGTCAGGATCGAAGATTTCTGACTTCCCATGGACTGACGCTGTTGTTTCCAAAGCCTGTCGAAACTCAGGTCAGACCGGTATCGACGGTTCGATGTTCAAGCGCAAGATATTCACCCGACTGCATTTCGTTTAACCGCGACACAGTTCGTGGAAACTCATGGGACAAAGGGCCCTCGGAATAGAGTGCATCGGGTCCGACGGCGGCGGACATGATCAGCTTGACTCGCCGGTCATACAGTACGTCTACCAGCCAGGTGAATCTTCTGGCCTCTGACGCCATGCGCACCGGCATGTGCGGAACGCCGCTGAGCAACACCGTATGGAACTGCGTCGCAATTTCGAGGTAGTCATTCTGTGAACGGGGCCCGCCGCAGATTGTCCTGAAATCGAACCAGACAACACCACCCGCTCTTCTCCTTGCGCGAATCTCCCGCGCTTCAATTTGCAGGACGGGATTTTCATCAGCCGTCACCGACAAACGGTCAAAAGCTCGGGCCATTTCGGCATCTGCATGCTCACCCAGTGGTGTGTGATAAAGCTGCATGTCTTCCAGCATGCGTCGCCTGTAGTCAGTCCCATTGTCGACGTTGACCACGTGAAGTCGCTCATTGAGCAATTTGATGGCAGGCAGAATGCGGTCACGATGCAATCCATCAGGATAGAGGTGGTCTGGTTCGAAATTGGAGGTGGTCACGAAACCAACACCGTGGTCAAACATGGCAACGAGCAGACGGTGAAGAATCATGGCATCGGTAATGTCGGCAACGTGAAATTCGTCAAAACATATCAGGCGATACCGCCTGGAGATTCTTCGACCCAGCTCGTCCAATGGATTGACCGTGCCCTGTAATACGCCAAGTTCGCGGTGAACTTCACGCATGAATTCATGGAAATGCAGTCGTGTCTTGCGCTTCAAGGGCACGACACTGTAGAAGCAGTCCATCAGGAAGCTCTTGCCGCGCCCTACACCGCCGTACATGTACACCCCGCGCGGCGTTTCCGGCCGGTTGACAAGCTTCTTGAGCGCGTTGGATCGTTTGCCTTTGAAGGCGATCCAGTCGGCCGCACACCGTTCCAGCGCGTCAACAGCAAGAAGCTGCGCTGGATCGCTGATGTAACCCCGCGCCTTGAGTTCTGCTTCGTAGGCCGAACGAACCGGGCCAGCTTTGGTCACAAAAGTGATTCCGAATCCGTGATTCAGAAGTTCAGCGTGCGCTTGTCAACAGCGAGCGCCGCTTCCTTGGTCGCTTCACTCAAGGAGGGATGCGCATGGCAAATACGTGCAATGTCCTCAGCGCTGGCACGAAACTCCATGGCGACGACAGCCTCGGAGATCAGTTCGCTGGCCATGGGGCCGACGATGTGAACACCCAGAATCTCGTCGGTGGTGGCATCCGCCAGGAACTTGACCATGCCGGTGGTGTCGCCCAAGGCGCGCGCACGACCGTTCGCCAGGAACGGGAAGGTACCCGCCTTGTACTTGACACCGTCGGCCTTGAGCTGCTGTTCGGTGCGGCCGACCCACGCAATCTCCGGGCTGGTGTAGATCACCCACGGAATGGTGTTGAAGTTGACGTGCCCGTGCTGTCCGGCAATACGCTCGGCGACGGCTACGCCCTCTTCCTCGGCCTTGTGCGCCAGCATGGGGCCACGAACCACGTCGCCCACCGCCCAGACACCGGGCAAGTTGGTACGGCAGTCGCCGTCCACCACAATGGCGCCACGCTCGTCGAGTTGCAGGCCAACCCCTTCAGCGTTCAGCCCCGTGGTGTTCGGCACCCGGCCAATCGAGACGATGAGCTTGTCCACGTCCAGCGTCTGGGCTTCGCCCTTGCTGTTTGTCCAGGCGACACTAACGCCCTTCTTTCCGGATTTGATCTCCCCGACCTTCACGCCGAGTTCAATCTTGAGTCCCTGTTTGTCGAAAGCCTTCTTGGCTTCGCGGGCAATCTGTTCGTCCACCGCGCCCAGGAAAGTCGGCAATGCTTCGAGTACCGTGACTTCAGCGCCCAGGCGACGCCACACAGAGCCCATTTCCAGGCCGATCACGCCAGAGCCGATCAGCGCCAGCTTCTTGGGCACGGCCCCCAGGCGCAACGCACCGTCGTTGGACAGGATGTTTTCCTCATTGAAGGCCGCGCCTGGCAGCGCGCGGGCGCTCGAGCCGGTGGCAACAATGACCTGCTTGGCGACCAGGGTTTCGTCGGCCGCACCGGTCACGACAACTTCGTAGGCGCTATCCACGGCTTTCACAAACGAGCCACGGCCATGGAAGAAGCTGACCTTGTTCTTCTTGAAAAGGTACAGGATGCCGTCATTGTTCTGCTTCACGACAGCGTCCTTGCGGGCCACCATCTTCGCCACGTCCATTTTGACGTCCTTGGCACTGATGCCATGGTCGGCGAAGTGGTGGTTCGCGTGCTCGAAATGCTCTGAGGACTGCAGCAGTGCCTTGGAGGGAATACAGCCCACGTTGGTACAGGTGCCACCGGGCGCCGGACCTCCCTTGCTGTTCTTCCACTCGTCGATACAGGCCACCTGGAAACCCAGCTGGGCTGCGCGAATGGCAGCGATGTAGCCACCGGGCCCGCCGCCGATGACGACCACGTCAAATTGTTTACTCATGATTCTGTGTCGGTTGGGGACCGCGCACGCCCTTGCCGCGCGGCAGTCCTGCTTGGTTGATCAAATTCAGATGTCGAACAGCAGGCGGGCCGGATCTTCCAGCGCGTCCTTCATCGCAACCAGGCCGAGCACGGCCTCGCGCCCGTCGATGATGCGGTGGTCGTAGGACATGGCCAGGTAGTTCATGGGTCGGACCACGACCTGGCCGTTCTCCACCATGGCGCGGTCCTTGGTGGCGTGCACGCCCAGGATGGCCGACTGCGGCGGATTGATGATGGGGGTGGACATCATCGAGCCGAACGTGCCGCCGTTGGAAATGGAGAACGTACCGCCCGTCATCTCTTCGATGCCCAGCTTGCCGTCTTTGGCCTTCTGGCCGAACTCGGCGATTTTCTTCTCGATCTCGGCAAAACTCATCTGGTCGGCGTTGCGCAGGATCGGCACAACCAGGCCGCGCGGCGATCCAACGGCGATACCGATATCGAAGTAGCCGTGGTAGACGATGTCATTGCCGTCCACCGACGCATTCAGCACCGGGAACTTCTTGAGCGCGTGCACCGCGGCCTTCACGAAGAAGCTCATGAAGCCGATCTTGACGCCGTGCTCCTTCGAGAAGGCGTCCTGGAACTTCTTGCGCATCTCCATGACGGGCGCCATGTTGACTTCATTGAACGTGGTCAGGATGGCATTGGTGGACTGGGACTGCAACAGGCGCTCGGCTACACGTGCGCGCAGCCGTGTCATAGGCACGCGCTGCTCAGGGCGATCGCCGAGGTCTACGGAGGGCGTGGCCACTTGCGGCAACACCTTCGTCGGCACGCCGGTGGGAATGGCGACCGCGACAGCGGCGGCCGGCTTGGGCGCCGCCACAGCACCCAGCACGTCACCCTTGGTCACGCGGCCGTCCTTGCCCGTGCCCGCAACCGAACCGGCGGCCAAATTGTTGTCGGCCATGAGCTTGGCTGCTGCTGGCATGGCCACGCCCGACATGGACCCGCCGGTTGCTGCCGGCGCGGCGGGCACGGGGGTGGCTGCCGGAGCCGCCGCGGGTGTCGCCACCGCTGCGCCAGCGCTTGCCTTGCCTTCGGTGTCGATGCGTGCGATCAGTTGCTCGGCGGCGACGGTTCCGCCATCCGCCACCAGAACTTCTGCCAGTACGCCAGCGGCTGGAGCCGGCACTTCGAGCACGACCTTGTCGGTCTCGATCTCGATAAGGATCTCGTCCATCGCGACGGCCTCGCCCGGCTTCTTCTTCCACTGCAACAGGGTGGCTTCTGCCACAGACTCGGACAGTTGCGGTACTTTGACTTCTACGATTGCCATTTCAATTCTTTCAGTGTTTGTTGGGTGCGCTGTGTCTCAGCCGCCTTATTTGGTGAGGATGAAGCCCTTGAGCTTGGCAAAGGCACCTTCCACGAGCGCCTTCTGCTGCTCCTGATGCAGGTGCGAATAGCCCACCGCCGGCGACGCCGATGCGGCGCGGCCGGAGTAGCCCAGCCGCTGGCCTTCCAGCATGTTCTCGTGGATGTTGTGCTGGATGAAGAACCAGGCGCCCTGGTTCTGCGGCTCGTCCTGGCACCACATGATTTCTGTGGCGTTGGGAAACTTCTTCAACTCGGCAGCAAACACCTTGTGCGGGAAAGGATAGAGCTGCTCCACACGCAGAATGGCCACGTCATCGGCGCCCTTTTCCTCGCGCTTCTTGACCAGGTCGTAATACACCTTGCCCGAGCAGGCAATGACACGCTTGACCTTGTCGGCCTTCAGCGCCTTGCTCTCGCCGATCACCGTCTGAAACCCACCCTTGGTGAACTCGCTCAGGGGTGATGCCGCGTCCTTGGCCCGTAGCAGCGACTTCGGGGTCATGATGATCAGCGGCTTGCGCAGGTTGCGCACCATCTGGCGACGCAAGATGTGGAAGATCTGGCTGGCCGTGGTGGGTTGCACCACCTGCATGTTGGTATCGGCCGATAACTGCATGAAGCGCTCCAGGCGCGCAGAGCTGTGTTCCGGCCCTTGTCCCTCGTAGCCGTGCGGCAGCATCAGCGTCAGGCCGTTGACACGGCCCCACTTGACTTCGCCGGATGCGATGAACTGGTCGATCACCACCTGGGCACCGTTGGCAAAGTCACCAAACTGGGCTTCCCAGATCACCAGCGTGTTCGGGTCATTCGATGCGTAACCGTACTCGAAGCCCAGCACCGCCTCCTCGGAAAGGATGGAGTCGATCACCACGAACGGCGCCTGGTTCTCCGCCACGTTCTCCAGCGGCACATAAGTACCCACGTCCCATTTCTCGCGCTTCTGGTCATGAATCACAGCGTGCCGGTGGGTGAACGTGCCGCGACCGCAGTCCTCGCCCGACAGGCGAACCGGATAGCCGCTGGCCACAAGGGAGGCAAAAGCCATGTGCTCGCCCATGCCCCAGTCCACGGGAATGTCGCCCCGTCCCATCGCGGCGCGATCGTCATAAACCTTGCGAACCAGTTGGTGCGGCGTCACGCTTTCAGGAATCGTGGTGATCTTCTCGGCCAGCCGCTTCCATTCAGCCATGGGAATGGCGGTATCGCCCGCATCGGTCCACTTCTTTGCAAGAAACGGCGACCAGTCAACCGCAAACTTGCTCTTGAAGTTGGTCAACACCGGATCCACCGTGTGCTTGCCGGCGTCCATGGCGGCGCGAAAAGACTTGGCCATATCGTCGCCGAGCGTATCGCCCATTCCCTGCGACGCCAGGCGGTCGGCGTACAGTTTTCGGGTACCGGGGTGAGCGCCAATTTTCTTGTACATCAATGGCTGGGTCAGCGCGGGCGTATCCTGTTCGTTATGGCCCAGCTTTCGGAAACAGATGATGTCCACGACAACATCCTTGCGGAATTCCAGCCGGTAGTCCAATGCCAGCCGGGTCGCCAGCACCACCGCTTCGGGATCGTCGCCGTTGACGTGCAGCACCGGAGACTCGACGCCCTTGACGATATCGGTGCAGTAAAGCGTGGAACGCAGGTCGCGCGGGTCCGAAGTCGTAAATCCGATCTGGTTATTGATGATGAGGTGGACCGTGCCGCCCGTGGTGTAGCCGCGAGTCTGCGCAAGCGCCAGCGTTTCCTGGTTCACGCCTTGCCCGGCAAAAGCTGCATCGCCATGGACGAGCACCGGCAGGACCTGGTTGCCCAGGCGGTCGCCACGGCGGTCCATGCGGGCGCGCACCGAGCCTTCGACCACCGGGTTCACGATTTCAAGATGCGAGGGGTTGAAAGCCAGCGAAAGGTGCACAGGGCCACCTGGCGTGGTGACGTCGGAGCTGAAGCCCTGGTGGTACTTGACGTCCCCGGCGGGGAGGTCTTCGGGTGCGGTGTGGTCAAATTCGGCAAACAGGTCTCCGGGCATCTTGCCCAAAGTGTTGACAAGCACGTTCAGACGCCCACGGTGGGCCATGCCAATCACGATTTCCTGCACACCCCGTGCGCCAGCAGACTGGATGAGCTCGTCGATGGCAGCGATGAAGCTCTCGCCCCCTTCAAGCGAAAAACGCTTCTGTCCAACAAATTTGGTATGCAGGAACCGCTCCAGGCCCTCGGCCGCGGTCAGTCGGTCAAGGATGTGCTTCTTCTGTGCAGCATTGAAGCTCGGCTTGCTGCGGATGCTCTCCAATTTCTGTTGCCACCAGCGCTTCTCGGCCTGGTTGGTGATGTACATGTACTCGGCACCGATCGTGCCGCAATAGGTTTCCCGCAGCGCATTGAGCAGTTCGCGCAAGGACATACGGTCCTTGCCAAAGAAGGTGTTGCTGGTATCGAACACGGCTTCCTGGTCGGCGTCGCTGAAACCGTAGAACGACGACTCCAGCTCGGGAATGGCCGGGCGCTCCGTGCGCTGCAGCGGATCCAGGTCGGCCCAGCGCTGGCCCACGTTGCGGTAGGTCGCAATCAACTGCTGGACCGCCGTGCGCTTGCGACCCATTTCGGCATCGGCACTGGCCTGCACCACCTTGGTGCCGCCCTGCTTGGCACGTTCGGCAAAGGCATTGATCACCGGCAGATGAGGGACGTCCTTGGTGTCGCTGCCGTCGCCCGCGGGCACGTTCTGTAGCGCATCGAAGTAGCTGCGCCACGTGTCAGGCACGCTGCCGGGGTTGGCAAGGTAGTTCTCGTACATCTCTTCGACGTAAGGCGCGTTGCCTCCGAAGAGATAGGTATTGCCGCTGTAGGCGGCATAGACGGACTTGGTCTCACTCATGTTTCGCTGACCTCAATTCCCCTTCAGGGAACATTAGCTGGTTGAAATACCTCCCGCGACACGGCTAGACCGATTTGCGGATGCGACTGTGGCTTAGGAAGGGCCTGGTAAACCCTTCGATTTTGCCCTCGAAATCCTGCATTCAGCTGACAACACTTCTAATAACCCGATGATTGCCTTGCACAGGTTCGGCGGATAGGGGCTCACCACAGCCAATTCTGCAGAAATTGAGCCCTTCACATCGCCGGGTCTAGCTGGTAGTCAGCAGACGCCATGCGGCGGAACAGACGCAACGTGATGTCGCTTCCGGAAGGCACCTCCAGCGTCAGCTTGCAGGCGCCACGCGCCTGTGCAATGGTTTCCACCGCAGGCAACATCTGCTTCGCCCGCCCGGGTCCCGCGCAGGCTGGTGGCCAGAAAAGCACCTCTCTATTGATAGCTATAAATGTCCCATGTACGCTGGGTTAAGGCACATTTAATGATTGTTTTATGGAGCCTGCACCGGTCACGGCCGAAATGCCGGCTCGGCTCATGATGGCCCCGCAAAATGGGAGCGCCTGCCGGCCCCCTATCCTGCCCTTGCCGCCTCAACCAGCCGCTCGGCACAGGACTTCGCCAGCGCCGCGTCGCGCGCCTCGACCATCACGCGCAGCAGAGGTTCGGTGCCACTGGCACGAATCAATACCCTGCCGGAGTCGCCCAATTCGGCCTGCACGGCCTTGATTTCATCAGACAAGGTCGTGTTGGCTCGCCAGTCCTGCTCCGGCCGCAGACGCACGTTGATCAGTGTCTGCGGGAACAAGGTGACGTCCGTGAGCAATTCGGCCACCGTCCGGCCGCTGCTCACACAGGCCTGAAGCACCTGCAACGCGCTGACCAGACCATCTCCGGTGGTATGTTTGTCCAGCGCCAACAGGTGGCCCGAGCCTTCACCCCCCAGGATCCAGCGACGCAGAGTCATCTCTTCCAGCACATAGCGGTCCCCCACTTGGGCCCGCACAAACATGACGCCACGCGCCTTGAGCGCTACCTCCACGGCCATGTTGGTCATCAGGGTGCCGACGCAGCCGGGGACGTCTTCATCTCGGGCAATGCGATCGGCCACCATCAGGTAGAGCAGTTCATCGCCGTTGTACAGACGCCCATCGGCGTCCACCAGTTGCAGGCGATCAGCGTCACCGTCGAGTGCCACACCATAGTCGGCCTTGTGCGCCTTGACGGCCTCGATCAGCGCCTCGGGGTGCGTCGCGCCCACCTCGTGGTTGATGTTCAGCCCGTCCGGGCTACAGCCGATGGCGACCACATCGGCACCGAGCTCATGGAAAACCTTGGGGGCAATCTGGTAGGCCGCGCCATGGGCGGCGTCGACCACGATCTTCAGGCCCCGCAGCGTCAGGTCGTGCGGGAACGTGCTCTTGCAGAACTCGATGTAGCGGCCGGCGGCATCGTCCAGGCGCCTGGTCTTGCCGAGGCTCGCGGAATCCACCCATTGCGGCGGCTCTTCCAGCATTTCCTCGACAGCCTGCTCCCACGCGTCGGGCAGCTTGGCGCCCTGTGCACTGAAGAACTTGATGCCGTTGTCCGGAAAGGCGTTATGGCTGGCGCTGATCACCACACCGAGAGCCGCACGCTGCGCCCGTGTGAGGTAGGCCACGGCGGGCGTGGGCACCGGGCCGAGCAGCACAACGTCCACCCCGGCCGAGTTGAAGCCCGACTCCAGGGCGCTTTCTAGCATGTAGCCGGAAATGCGCGTGTCCTTGCCAATCAGCACCGTCGGGTTCGGCTCGGTCTGTCGCAGCACACGGCCTACGGCGTGGGCCAGGCGCAGCGCGAAATCAGGCGTGATCGGGTACTCGCCCACGGTGCCGCGAATTCCGTCGGTTCCAAAGTATTTTCTTGTCATCTCATCGTCCCTCAGTCATTGTTTGCTATCGATTTTATATATCTGCAGAAGCGGCCTGGACCGCCTGAAGTACCTGGAGGCCCTGCACGGTCGCACGCACGTCGTGCACCCGCACGATGGATGCACCCCGCTCGACCGCCAGCAGCGCGGCGACCACACTGGCCGTCACCCGTTCAGCCGGTGCCGGAGCCTGGCCACGCCGTGCGATCACGGCCCCGAGCGAGGACTTGCGCGACCAGCCGACAAGCAGTGGAAAACCCAGCGTCAGAAACTCGTCTTGTCGGGCCAGCAGGCTGAAATTCTGAACCACGGTCTTGCCAAAGCCCACGCCGGGGTCGAGGGCGATGCGATCGTGGTTCACCCCCAGCGCCTGAATGCGCGCGGATGCCTGCGCCAGAAAGGCCCGCACCGGCGCGACCACGTCGCCCTCCATGGGGGCCACCTGCATGGTCTGTGGCTCGCGGTGCATGTGCATGAGACAGACCCCGCAGGAGGGGTGCCGCGCCACCACCCCGGCCGCACCGCTGTGGCTCAGCGCCGCGATGTCGTTGATGATGTCCGCGCCCAGATCGAGCACGGCCTGCATCACCTCCGGCTTGTAGGTGTCCACCGAAACGGGCACGCCGAGCTTCGTTGCTTCGCGCACCAGCGGCACGACACGCGCCAGTTCTTCCTCGCGCGAAACGGCGGGCGAGCCCGGTCGCGTCGATTCACCGCCGATATCGAGGATGTCGGCCCCGTCCTTCAGCAATTTCTCGCAGTGTCGCAGCGCAGCGGCTGTGGTCGCATTCTGCCCGCCGTCGGAAAACGAATCGGGCGTGACGTTGACGATGCCCATCACCTGCGGACGCGCGAGGTCGATGCGAAAGCGGGAGGTCTGCCAGAACATGCGAAGCGGAGGGCCGGAGAGATGAGTAAGGATACGGGGAAAAGGAAACGGGGCCGAAGCCCCGTGATGGTCGCTGCCTTGATCGAGCCGGCAGGCGGGTCAGGCCACCGTGGGGGCCGGCTCGGTCTTGACCTCCGGTGTGCCATTGCCGCCCCCCCCACCCGCTGGCGGGGTACGCGGTGACCAGTCCTTGGGTGGGCGCGGATCGCGCCCAGCCATGATGTCGTCCAGCTGTTCGGTATCAATGGTTTCCCACTCGAGCAACGCCTTGGCCATGGCATGCATCTTGTCACTGTGCTCTTCGATCAGACGGCGGGCCAAAGCATATTGCTCATCAATGATCTTGCGCACCTCGACGTCCACCTTTTGCATGGTGGCCTCACTCATATTGGTGGTCTTGGTGACCGAGCGGCCCAGAAAGACCTCTCCTTCATTCTCAGCGTAGACCATGGGGCCCAGGGCGTCGGTCATGCCATACCGCGTGACCATGTCGCGCGCAATGTGGGTGGCACGTTCGAAATCGTTGCTGGCGCCAGTGGTCATCTGGTTCATGAACACCTCCTCGGCGATGCGCCCGCCAAACAACATGCTGATCTGATGCAACATGAAATCTTTGTCATAGCTGTAGCGGTCCTGCGCGGGCAGACTCATCGTGACGCCAAGGGCGCGCCCCCGCGGGATGATGGTCACCTTGTGCACGGGGTCGCACTTGGGAAGCAACTTCCCAATCAGGGCATGTCCAGATTCGTGGTACGCCGTATTGCGACGCTCTTCCTCCGGCATGACCATGCTCTTGCGCTCCGGACCCATCAGGATCTTGTCCTTGGCTTTCTCGAAATCCTGCATTTCGACGACGCGGGCATTCCGCCGAGCCGCCATCAACGCCGCTTCATTGCAAAGGTTTGCCAGGTCAGCGCCGCTCATGCCGGGTGTTCCGCGCGCGATGATGGCCGGTGCCACGTCCTGTCCGATCGGAATCTTGCGCATGTGCACATTGAGAATCTGCTCCCGGCCGCGAATATCCGGCAAGGTCACGTAGACCTGACGGTCAAAACGACCAGGGCGCAACAACGCCGCGTCCAGAATGTCAGGCCGGTTGGTGGCCGCAACGACGATCACGCCCACATTGGTCTCAAAGCCGTCCATTTCCACGAGCATCTGGTTGAGCGTCTGCTCACGTTCGTCATTGCCGCCGCCCAGGCCCGCGCCGCGCTGGCGCCCCACCGCATCGATTTCATCGATGAAGATGATGCAGGGCGCATTTTTCTTGGCATTGTCGAACATGTCGCGTACACGAGCCGCACCCACACCGACGAACATTTCAACGAAATCAGATCCCGAGATACTGAAAAACGGCACCTTTGCCTCGCCGGCAATGCCCTTGGCCAGCAGCGTCTTGCCGGTTCCGGGAGGGCCGACCAGAAGAAGGCCGCGTGGGATGCGCCCCCCAAGCTTCTGGAATTTCTGTGGATCCTTGAGAAAGTCCACGACCTCCTTCACCTCTTCCTTGGCCTCATCGCAACCAGCCACATCCGCGAAAGTCACCTGGTTCGTGTTCTCGTCCAGCATCCGGGCCTTGCTTTTACCAAAGCTGAATGCACCGCCCTTGCCACCACCTTGCATCTGGCGCATGAAATAGACCCACACCCCGATCAACAGCAGCATCGGGCCCCAGCTGACCAACAACGTCATCAGGAGGGAGCCTTCCTCGCGGGGCTTGACGTCGAACTTGACGCCATTGTTGATCAGGTCGCCGACCAGACCGCGATCAAGGTAGGTCGCAGTCGTGCGGATCTTGCGGTCGTCCGTGGTCGTGGCAATGATTTCCGTACCGCCCTGACCTTCCTGAATCGTTGCGGCCTTGATGCGGTTGCCCCGGACCTCTTCAAGGAAGTCGGAATAACCCATATACGTTGCGCCCGCAACGCCACGGGTATCAAACTGCTTGAACACAGTAAACAACACCATGGCAATGACGAGCCAGATGGCAATTTTCGAAAACCACTGATTATTCAAGCCGGGCTCCAGTCACAGTACTTCATTAAGCAAAGATAAGTGAAGGTCATTTTAGGCGTTTCAAGCGCACCATCCATGGTTTTTGCCCATTCCAGCCACAGACGCTGCATGGGTTTGTGCCTGTTTCAGGCAGCATTCTTGATCTGCGTTAGCTTTCGCCAGACGATTTCAGTCCCCGGCCCACCAAAAAAGTCTCCGAGGACTTGTCACGCGAGGCCTTCGGCTTGATTGGTTTGACGATGCGAAATGTTGCCTTGAACAACTTGACCAGTTCGTCGTAACCGCCCCCATGGAACAGCTTGACGACCAATGTCCCATCGGGTTTCATATGTTTTTTCGCAAACTCCACCGCAAGTTCGACCAAGTGCACGATTCGGGCTGCATCGGCTGAGGGGATGCCGGAAAGGTTGGGCGCCATATCAGAGACCACGACATCGGCGCGTCGACTGGTCAGAGCGGCTTCAAGCCGGTTCAGCATATCGGCATCGCGAAAATCGCCCTGAAGAAAAGTCACGCCTTCCACCGGCTCCATCGGAAGCATGTCCAAAGCAATGATGGTGCCGTTCAACTCTCCCGCCGCCGCGCCCCCGCCAGTCGCCGTTCTGGGTGATAGTTTGCGCCGCAAGTACTGGCTCCATGCCCCCGGTGCCGATCCGAGATCAACGACCACGTGGCCCGGAATGACGAGGCCGAACGCCTCATCGATTTCCTTGAGCTTGTAAGCAGCGCGGGCGCGGTAGCCTTCTTTCTGGGCCAGCTTGACGTAGGTATCGTTGACATGGTCGTTAAGCCACGCCTTGTTGACTTTTTTGCTCTGGGTTCTGGTTTTCATCTTGGCCTTGATAATACGGCCATGCCTCAAATTCAACTTACCCCTGCCCAGCGCAAGGTCCACCGCGCCGACGCCCATCATCTGGACCCCGTCGTCATGATCGGTGGAGATGGACTGACACCCGCCGTCATCAAGGAAGCCAACGCTGCGCTGAGTGCGCATGGACTCATCAAGATCCGCGTGCTCGGCGACGACCGCGCCGCCCGCGAGCTGATGTATCAAGCGCTGGCCAATGAGCTCAACGCTGCGCCGATACAGCACATCGGCAAACTGCTGGTGCTTTGGCGCCCGATGCCCGAGAAAGAAAAAGCGGTTGACGAGGACCGAATGCCCGGCCCGCGCGACTTCAAGGTCCTGAAGTACAGCAAGCGCGGCGGCCAAAGGCCCGAAGTGAAGACTTTGCGCGTTCTGGGCAATCAGCGCCTGACTCCTGGCGGGCAGGTCAAGCGCGCCAAACCAAAAATGAAGTCCTTGAAAAAAGGTCGCCACGACTGATCACCATGATGTCCGCTGACCCGTCTCAACGCATCGTCATCTGCATGAAATGGGGCACGAAATACGGCCCTGAATACGTCAACCGGCTGTATGCAATGGTGCGCCGGCACCTCACTGGCGACTTCCGCATGGTCTGCCTGACCGACGACGCAACAGGTATACGGAACGAGGTGGAATGCTTCCCCATCCCGGCTCTGGATCTGCCACCGGGCATTCCTGAACGCGGCTGGACCAAACTGGTCAGCTTTGCCGAGGACCTGTATGGATTGAAGGGCACGGCACTGTTCCTTGATGTGGATGTGGTCGTCGTAGGATCGCTGGACGGTTTTTTTGAAGTGCCGGGCGAATTTCTCGTCATCCACGACTACAAGCGCCCGTGGCGGATCACGGGAAATTCGTCTGTTTACCGTTTCGAGCTGGGGGCACACCCTGATGTGCTGCGCTATTTCCGCACACACGTAGAGGAAGTGCGAAAAGAGTTCCGCAATGAGCAGGCCTATCTTTCCGACTTTCTGCATAAGCAGGGCAAACTGAAATACTGGCCGACTGCCTGGTGCCCGAGCTTCAAGTACCACGGCATCCCGATATGGCCCTCTAACTACTGGAAGCCGCCATTCATCCCGGCCGATGCCCGCATCGTCATTTTTCATGGCGAATGCAACCCGCCTGATGCGCTGGTGGGGCGACGCAACCGCCGTTTCCGGTTCATTCGGCCAGCGCGCTGGATTGCCGAACACTGGCGCGAATAGCCGAATCGCTATTGGAGTGGGGTTGATCCCTGCGAGCAGAGATTTCAGGGCGCCTGGCGCGCGGTCAGCCGCCACAAAAGCAGGCCGACGCAAATCCATTGAAGGAAATACATGGCGCTCCCGACGCTGTGCCAGAAACTGAGGTTTTCGCGCGCCACGATACGCGGGGACACGCCAAACTCGACCAGAAGCGACAACAACATTGAAAACGCTATCAGACCGATAGCATTAAACGACCCCTTGACGCTGGGAAAAGACTTTTTTGGCCCGAAAATCATTAACAGGAGCAGACCGCAGCCCACAGACACGCCGGTTTGCGCAGCAAACAACCTTGCCGCCATGCCACCGGCTTGTGCCGGCGTTGGAAGATGGGCAAACAACATTGGCACCACAAGAAAACCCAGTGTCGTGAGGCTGCCCCACCACAGGGCAGCGATAACCAGTGCAAGACGCTCTTTCACCGTGTTCGAAATGGTCAGGTGTAGGAAACGGCCACGACTTCGTACCGACGGATACCGCCAGGCGCCAGCACTTCAGCCGTGTCGCCCTCCTCCTTGCCAATCAACGCTCGCGCGATGGGGCTGGAGATGTTGATCAGGCCATGTTTGAGATCAGCCTCGTCCTCACCAACGATCTGGTAGGTCACCAAGGCGCCCGAGTCTTCGTCAGAAAGTTCTACCGTCGCGCCAAAAACCACACGCCCGCCGGCATCCAGCGTGCTGGGGTCGATAACCTGGGCCGCCGAGAGCTTGCCTTCGACCTCCTGGATACGGCCTTCGATGAAGCCCTGCCGATCCTTCGCGGCCTCGTACTCGGCGTTTTCGCTCAGGTCACCCTGTGCCCTCGCCTCCGCGATGGCGTTGATCACCCACGGGCGGTCAACCGTCTTGAGCCGGTGCAACTCAGCCTTGAGCTTCTCAGCGCCTCGTTTGGTGATGGGAATAGTGGCCATGATTTACTTCTCCAAAAGGAAACCGCCGAGCGTTGCCGTCCGGCGGTGTCTGAAAGCGCAGATTATGCCGCGAACCGGTGCCTCAAGCCGCCAGCTGCGCGTGCATTTCCTGCACTGAGATGATGCCGAGGTTGTCCATGTACTTCATGCCCTCGACAGCGGCCTCGGCCCCGGCGATGGTCGTGAAGGTTGTGACGCGCGCCAGCAGCGAAGAGGTCCTGATCTGGCGCGAGTCCATGATGGCGTTCCGGCGTTCTTCCACGGTATTGATGACCAGCGCAATTTCGTTGTTCTTGATCATGTCGACGATATGGGGGCGCCCTTCCGTGACCTTGTTGACCACATTCACCGGCACCCCCGACGCCGCAATCGCGGCCGCCGTACCTTTGGTCGCCACCAGCACAAAGCCCAGGTCGCTGAGTTGGCGTGCCACCTCGACAGCGCGTGGCTTGTCACCATTCTTCACCGTCAGGAACACTTTGCCGGCCGGTTCGCCGGCAGCGTCGAACGGCTTCGGCAACCGGGTGCCGGCACCCAGTTGACTCTTGACGAAGGCCTCGCCAAACGTCTTGCCGACGCCCATCACCTCACCAGTGGATTTCATCTCCGGGCCGAGAATGGTGTCGACGCCTGGGAATTTGACGAACGGGAATACCGCTTCCTTGACGCTGAAATAGGGCGGAGACACCTCGTGAAAAATGCCTTGCGCCGCGAGCGTCTGGCCGGCCATGCAGCGTGCCGCGACTTTTGCCAGCGGGATGCCGGTGGCTTTGGAGACAAAGGGCACGGTACGCGAAGCCCTCGGATTCACTTCGAGCACGTAGATGACGTCCTGGCCGTCGACGTTCTGGATGGCAAACTGAACGTTCATCAGTCCCACCACATTCAGGGCTCCGGCCATGGCAGCTGACTGACGCTTGAGCTCGGTCACGGTCTCGGCCGACAGACTGTAGGGAGGTAACGAGCAGGCCGAGTCGCCACTGTGCACGCCCGCCTGTTCAATGTGTTCCATCACGCCGCCGATGAAGGTCTTGCCTTCGGGGTCGCGCAGGCAGTCCACGTCGCATTCGATGGCGTCGTTCAGGAAGCGGTCGAGCAACACCGGCGAATCGTGGCTGACCTTGACCGCTTCGCGCATGTAACGCTCCAGATCCCGCTGCTCGTGCACGATTTCCATCGCGCGCCCACCCAGCACGTAGCTCGGTCGCACGACCAGGGGATAACCCAGCGCAGCGGCTTTCTCGAGCGCTTCAGGCTCGGTCCGTGCGGTTGCGTTGGGTGGCTGGCGAAGGCCCAGCGCATGCAGCAGCTTCTGGAAACGCTCACGGTCTTCAGCCGCATCGATCATGTCCGGGCTGGTGCCGATAATCGGCACGCCATTGGCTTCCAGGTCGAGCGCCAGCTTCAACGGCGTTTGCCCACCATACTGGACAATGACGCCCAGCGGCTTCTCCTTGTCCACGATCTCCAGCACGTCCTCCAGTGTCAGGGGCTCAAAGTAAAGGCGGTCGGAGGTGTCGTAGTCGGTGGAAACGGTCTCAGGGTTGCAGTTGACCATGATGGTCTCATAGCCATCTTCGCGCATGGCGAGCGCGGCATGGACGCAGCAATAGTCGAACTCGATGCCTTGGCCGATGCGGTTGGGCCCGCCGCCGAGCACCATGATCTTTCTTTTATTCGTTGGCTCCGCCTCGCATTCATCCTCATAGGTCGAGTACATGTAGGCTGTGTCTGTTGAGAATTCGGCGGCACAGGTGTCCACGCGCTTATAGACAGGGCGGACATTCAAGGTTCGCCGCGCATCACGGACCGCTTTTTCCGTCGTCTTGAGCAACTTGGCAAGGCGTCGGTCTGCAAAACCTTTCTTCTTGAGCGAGCGCAGCGTGCCAGCGTCAAGCAGGGCCAGCGCGCCGTCGCCATTGCCGGCCGCGAAGTGGTCAAGCTCCAGTTCGATCTTGACGATCTCTTCGATCTGCACCAGAAACCACTTGTCAATCTTGGTGACGTCGTGCACCTCGTCCAACGTCCAGCCGGAAGCAAAGGCATCGCCCACATACCAGATCCGGTCAGGGCCCGGTTCCCCGAGTTCCTTCTCAAGAATTTCCCGGTCCTGAGTCTTCTCGTTCATCCCGTCCACACCGACTTCGAGGCCGCGCAGCGCCTTCTGGAACGACTCCTGGAACGTCCGGCCCATGGCCATGACTTCACCGACCGACTTCATCTGGGTGGTCAGGCGGCTGTCCGCGGTCGGGAACTTCTCGAAGGCAAAGCGCGGGATCTTGGTCACCACGTAGTCAATGCTGGGCTCGAAGCTGGCTGGCGTCGCTCCGCCAGTGATCTCGTTGCGCAGTTCATCCAGGGTGTAGCCCACGGCCAGCTTGGCGGCAACCTTGGCAATCGGAAAGCCGGTGGCCTTGGAGGCCAGGGCGGACGAGCGAGATACCCGGGGATTCATCTCGATCACGACCATCCGGCCGTCCTTCGGATTGATCGAGAACTGCACGTTGGAACCGCCCGTGTCGACCCCGATTTCGCGCAGAACAGCCAGCGAGGCGTTGCGCATGATCTGGTATTCCTTGTCGGTCAGCGTCTGGGCCGGCGCCACAGTGATCGAGTCACCGGTGTGCACGCCCATGGGGTCCAGGTTCTCGATCGAGCAAACGATGATGCAGTTGTCGGCCTTGTCGCGCACGACCTCCATCTCGTACTCTTTCCAGCCGAGCAGCGACTCCTCGATCAACAGTTCGTTCGTCGGAGATGCCTCAAGTCCACGCTTGCAGATGACCTCGAACTCCTCCGAGTTGTAGGCGATGCCCCCGCCCGTGCCACCGAGCGTGAAGCTGGGTCGAATCACCGTTGGAAAGCCCAGCGTTTTCTGGACTGTCCAGGCTTCTTCCATGCTGTGGGCAATTCCCGAGCGCGCGGAACCCAGACCGATCTTGGTCATGGCATCCTTGAACTTCAGACGATCTTCGGCCTTGTCGATCGCTTCAGGCGTGGCGCCGATCAGTTCCACCTTGTATTTGTCGAGCACACCTTGATGCCACAGGTCCAGCGCGCAGTTCAGCGCGGTCTGGCCGCCCATGGTGGGCAGGATCGCATCGGGCCGTTCTTTGGCGATGATCTTCTCGACCGTCTGCCAGGTGATGGGCTCGATATAGGTCACGTCGGCGGTGGCCGGGTCGGTCATGATCGTCGCTGGGTTGCTGTTGATCAGGATGACTTTGTAGCCCTCTTCGCGCAGTGCCTTGCAGGCCTGCACGCCGGAGTAATCAAACTCGCAGGCCTGGCCAATGATGATCGGCCCGGCGCCGATGATGAGGATGCTCTTGAGATCGATGCGCTTAGGCATTTTTGTGGGTCTCCATCAGCGCGGTAAAGCGGTCGAACAGATAGGCAATATCGTGGGGGCCGGGTGAGGCTTCCGGGTGACCCTGGAAACAGAACGCCGGCTTGTCCGTGCGTGCCAGTCCTTGCAGCGTGCCGTCGAAAAGGCTCACATGCGTGGCGCGCAGGTTGGGTCCGAGCGTCTTCTCGTCGACTGCAAAACCATGGTTCTGGCTGGTGATGCTGACGCGACCGTTGTCCAGGTCTTTCACCGGATGATTGGCGCCATGGTGGCCGAACTTCATCTTGAATGTTTTCGCGCCACTGGCCAGAGCCATGATCTGGTGGCCCAGGCAGATACCGAACGTCGGTATGCCGGTCTCGATCAATTCTGCCGTGGCGGCAATGGCGTAGTCGCAGGGCTCCGGATCGCCAGGACCGTTGGAAAGGAAGATGCCATCGGGATTGAGTGCGAGCACTTCTTTGGCCATCGTCTGCGCCGGTACCACGGTGACCTTGCAGCCGCGCTCGGCCAGCATGCGCAGGATGTTTTTCTTGACGCCGAAGTCGTAGGCGATCACGTGAAATCCCGGTGCGACCTGCGTCCCGTAGCCGCTTCCCAGCCGCCACTCGGTCTGGCGCCACTCATACCCGGCGGAAGTGGTCACCACGCGCGCCAGGTCCAGGCCGGCCATGCTGGGCGCAGCTTTCGCGGCCGCCACGGCCTGGTCGATCAAAGCCTGGGTCACGACCGCGCCGGCGGCCAGCCCCACGATGGCGCCGTTCTGCGCCCCCTTGCTGCGCAGCAGTCGTGTCAGCTTGCGGGTGTCGATATTGGCGATGGCCACTGTTTTTTCCGCGACGAGGTACTCGGACAGTGTCTGCGACTGGCGGAAATTGCTGGCCAGGAGCGGCAGGTCCTTGATGATGAGCCCTGCGGCATGGACCTTGTCGGCTTCGATGTCCTCGGCGTTGACACCGTAGTTGCCGATGTGCGGATACGTGAGAGTCACGATCTGCTGGCAGTAACTGGGGTCGGTGAGGATTTCCTGGTAGCCGGTCATCGCGGTGTTGAACACCACTTCGCCGACTGTGGAGCCGGTAGCTCCGATCGAATTGCCAATAAAGACCGTGCCGTCTGCGAGCGCCAGGATGGCGGACGGGAAAGTTCCCTTGAGAGACAAAAGCACTGGGTTCTCCGGATGGTTGCGGGTACGCCCAAACGCAATCAAGACATGACTCCTGATGGCTGCTTTTGTGGGAATTTAGCTAAGACTGCGGCTTGAGCGTACGGTTGATGCGGGAAAGCCTCCTATTATAGCGAGGGAAACCCTGAATCGAGCTTTGGCGGGCAGGCACGGCAACTGCGCCTCGCGCCCGGTACACAGTTCAGCGCTGGCCAGCCGACACAAGCGCGCTGGCGTGCAGACAGATCGCCGCTGCCGCAGCGACATTGAGCGACTCTTCACCCCCAGGCTGGGCGATCCGCACTGAAATCGACGCCTTTTCGGCGAGCGCTGCGCCAACACCCTGCCCTTCATGACCCAGGACCCAGGCGCAGGGAAAGGGCGGCACCACTTCGTGAAGAAACGCGCCCTGGTGGGAACTGGTCACGACGAGGGGTATCGCCAGTGCGTCAAGAAAATCGGGCCCGACACCTTCGAAAAGTTGCAGGCCGAAATGCGCGCCCATGCCGGCACGCAGCACCTTGGGCGACCACAATGCTGCCGTCCCCTTGAGCGCAACGATCTGGCGGAATCCAAATGCGCCCGCGCTGCGCAGAATGGAGCCGACATTGCCGGCATCCTGTATGCGGTCCAGAACAACCGTGGCGGCCCCCGTCGATAGGTCGCTGCCAGCGGGCGGTTCGATCAGGAACCCCATCGAGGCCGGCGACCCCAGCGCACTGATTTCTGCAAAGAGGCGATCCGAAAGTACTACGTTTTTTATAGCGCAATATGCCCATTCAACGCTGGGCTGGGCAAAAAATGACTCTGAAACAACAGAAACCGCCGGTTTCAGACCTCGGGTCAGCGCCGCCCGGCACAGGTGATCTCCCTCCAGCCAGACCAGGCCTTGCTTGCGGTACGCGGTACTGTCCTGCGACAACCGGCGCAAGTCCTTCACAAGGGCGTTATCGCGAGATTTGATGAAAAGAGCTGCGGCCTGATTCATGGCAAGACGGCTGCGACGGGAGAAAAAGAACGTCGATGCTGTGGACAGGGCCCATGCAGACGAAGTGCAGCAAGATGCTCTGCCGTGCCATAGCCCTTGTGTCCGGCAAATCCGTACTGCGGGAAGCGGTCATGGTACTGATTGCACCACCGATCCCGGTGCACTTTTGCCAGAATAGATGCGGCAGAGATCGCCGACACCTTGTCGTCGCCCTTGACAATGGCCTCAGCCAGTACATCCAGCCGGGGCAGGCGATTGCCATCCACCAGCACCTTGGCGGGTTTCAGGCGCAAACCCTCGACCGCTCGCTGCATGGCCAGCATCGTTGCCTGCAGGATATTCAAGGCATCAATCTCCTCTACGCTTGCTTCGGCGATCGAAAAGCACAGCGCCCGGGCACGAATCTCGTCAAAAAGCCTTTCACGCCTGAGCGCCGTCAACTTCTTGGAATCCGCCAGACCGCTTACGGGATTCAAATCGTCCAGGATCACGGCGGCAGCAACGACGGGCCCGGCAAGTGGCCCTCGACCGGCCTCGTCGACGCCCGCAATCAAGCCAGGTCCGTGCCATACCAGCGCAGCCTGCTCAGCTTGCAAGAAGTTTCTCGATCGCATCTGTGGCCAGTTGTGCTGTATCGCGGCGAAGTTCATGGTGCAGCGAGGTAAATCGGTGCTCCAGAGCACGGACCTTTTCCGGCGAATCAAGCCAGTTCAGCACCGCACCGGCCATGGCCTCAGGTGTGGCGTCTCCCTGCAGGAGTTCAGGCACGACGAATTCCCGGCAAAGGATATTCGGCAAACCGACCCATGGCTGCAAATTCCTGCGGCGCATGATCTGCCACGAGATCCAGTTCATCCGATAGCCAATCACCATCGGGCGTTTGAACAAGGCCGCCTCCAGAGTTGCCGTGCCACTCGCAATCAATGTGACATCGCAGGCCGCAAGCACCTGGTGTGACTGGCCAGCCACGACTTCCACGCGCCCGGCAAGCCCGCTGGCACCCACGGCAGCCTCGATTGCAGAGCGCAGGAACGGCAAGGCCGGAAGAACAAGACGCACCGAGGGCCGCGCCTGCAGAATCAGCCTTGCAGCCGCCAAAAAGGGGCCGGCAATGTATTTGACCTCAGATTCGCGGCTCCCCGGGAGCAGTGCCACCACGGTCTCATCAGGGCGCAGTCCCAATGCAGCCCGGGCAGCGAGCCGGTCAGGAACCATGGGAATCACACTCGCCAGCGGGTGACCGACATAGGTTGCGGCAATTCCGTGCTGAGCCAAAAGTTCCGGTTCAAACGGAAATATGCACAGAACGTGGTCAGCGCAGCGCCGCAGCTTTTCGAGCTTTCTGGCGCGCCAGGCCCAAAAGGAAGGACTCACGAAATGCACAGTCAGGATCCGGGCGGCCTTGAGTCGTGCTTCAAGTCCGAAATTGAAATCCGGGGCATCGATACCGATGAAGACTTCAGGTCTGCTGGTCAACAAGCGTCTCCCGAGCTCGCGGCGAATCGACAGCAACCTGAAGAGATGTGGCAGAACTTCGATGTAACCCCTCACGGCCAGCAAGCTTTGAGGCCACCAGGCGTCGAATCCACGGCGCAGCATCTGCGGCCCACCGATGCCCACGGTCTGCAGTCCTGGCCAGCGCACCACAAGGGCATCAAGGAGCAATCCTGCCAGAAGATCCCCCGAGGGCTCGCCAGCAACCATGCCGAAAGTGAGCTTACGGGGTTCCAATTCCACGCCCCTGCTTCAGCGAGCGATACCGCGCGGTGCGTTGGCGAGGAATGCACTCATCAAGGCGATGTCGCCCGCAACCTCCGGCGCATCGGATACGAGGTCCAGAATGGCCTGACGGGCTCCGTCCAGGGTCATGCCTTGACGGTACAGCAGTCGGTGCATGTGTTTGACCACTGCCAGCCGCGCCGCGGAAAAATCACGCCGGCGCAATCCGACCGTATTGATGCCGCGGACGGTCATGGGATTGCCATCCACCAGCATGAACGGTGGAACATCCTGAGAAACCGCGCTTGCGAAGCCGATCATGGCATGCGCGCCAACCTTGACGAACTGGTGAATCCCCGTCAGCCCACCGACTGTCACCCAATCGGCCAGATGAACGTGCCCGCCCAGCGTGGTGTTGTTCGCCAGCGTGGTGTGATCGTCCACGCGGCAGTCATGCGCAATATGGCAGTAGGCCATGATCCAGTTCCGGCTACCGATGCGGGTAACGCCGCCGGCGGCCTGCACGCCAAGATTGATGGTGCAGAACTCGCGGATGGTATTGTCATCGCCGATGATCAACTCCGAAGGTTCACCTGCGTACTTCTTGTCCTGTGGCACAGCGCCGATCGAGTTGAACTGAAAAATTGTGTTGTTCTTCCCAATGGTGGTGCGGCCCTCGATGACGCAATGGGGTCCAACGTGCGTCCCGGGTCCAATGTGCACATCGGGCCCGATCACCGTATAAGGTCCGACCGTAACGGTCGAGTCCAACTCGGCAGTTGAATCCACCAGCGCGGTGGGATGGATGTTCACCATGACGCGGCTCACACAACGCGGCGGATGGTGCAAATCAGTTCAGCCTCGCAGGCCAGTTCATCGCCGACCTTGGCACGCGCCTTGAATTTGTAAATCCCAGCTTTCATGCGATCGAGCTCGGCCTCCAGGACAAGTTGGTCCCCGGGCTCGACAGGACGCTTGAATCGCGCACCATCGATACCGGCAAAATAAAAAATGGTCTGATCGTCTGGGAGCACGCCCAAGGCGTCAAAGGCCATCAACGCTGCGGTTTGGGCCATGGCCTCGAGCATCAATACGCCCGGCATTACGGGACGCTGAGGGAAATGCCCGACAAAAAAGGGTTCATTGATCGAGACATTCTTCAAAGCCTTGATTCTCTTGCCCGTCTCCAGTTCAAGCACCCGGTCGACCAGGAGGAAGGGGTAGCGGTGCGGAAGCCGCTTAAGTATTTCGTGAATATTCATCATGATGCAAATCCCTGTCTCCAATGTTCTTCCGTTGAGTCCACTTTCAGCGCTGGCTGACGATCGCGATGCCTGGGAAGCAAGCTCCGCGATGCCGGCTGCCTTCTCCAAGGCAGCATTGTCGTCGATGGAGACGGTGCCGGCGAACCACGGAGAGCCAAGGCTTCAACTGCCGCATCAGCAATGCCGCAAGTGCCAGCATACCAAGTCTCGTGACCCACAATCAGGGCGACTTGGCCTCTCGCGCAAGCGGTAGAAACGGAGTTGCCGACAATACACGCTATTTGCAGACGTGCTGCCCTAGCGCGAGGTGTGGCTGGGCAAGCATTGCCATTTGCCAAGCTGTCAATGCGGGTGAGAAAACGGGCGGGCGAACCAACAAGTTTCAGATACCTCGACGCCAAGCCGCGTCTGCCAATGCGTTCGCGCCGGAAGGGAGCGCTATCGCCAGGACCGGGTGAAGCAGGCGTCGGACCGGCTACGCAAAATGACGGAAATTTATCCGCCGGGTCGAGAAGCGCCCCCCAGCGACCAGCACTCCGTGCTGAATTTCGCCGCGTCTCCTGGCGGTCATCCTCACGCCTCACCGCCGCGCGGGCGCGCAAAACGTCCTTAAGTGGACGCCCTTCTATTTGGCGTTGCCACTGTTCAAGACCTTCAGCACCTTGTCGGTGATGTCGTGCTTGGGATTGATGTACACAGCTTCCTGGAAAATTGCGTCGTACTTTTCGGCCTCGGCGACCTGCTTCACAACCCGGTTGGCCCGCTCAAGAACCTGTTGCAGTTCTTCATTCTTGCGGGCATTGAGATCTTCCTGGAATTCACGGCGCTTGCGTTGCAGGTCCCGATCCTGCTCAACCAATTGCTTTTGCCGGGTCAAACGCTGGCTTTCTGACAATGTCAGCGCATCACGCTCGAACTTTTCCGACGCGGCCTTGATGGAATTGCCCAACTCGCTGATTTCCTTCTCGCGCCGGGAAAACTCTTGCTCGAGCTTGCTCTGCGCGGCCTTTGCGCTACTGGCTTCCCGGAATATTCTGTCGGTGTTGACAAAGCCAGCCTTGAACTCCTGTGCTTGCACTGAAGTGCCAAAGGCAAGCCCGGCCAAGGCCAATGTCAACCAATGGGTGGATCGTAGGAATTTCATTAGAAGGACGAGCCAATCTGGAATTGAAAGTTCTGAATTCTATCCCCTGGTTGTGTCCGGAACGGATATGCATATGCTATTCGGAGCGGCCCAAGCGGCGAGATCCAGCTGATACCGACGCCCGCAGAAGCCCGGAGTTGTTCAGCTGAAGGTGTCTGGTTTTCTGCCCATACGTAACCGGTATCGGCGAAAGCGTACATCCGCAGCGCCTTGTCAGTCCCTGTACCCGGCACCGGCGCATAGAACTCCCCGTTGAGTACAAACTTCTTTGCGCCCCCGATAAAAGATCCTGTTACGTCCCTGGGACCAAGCGTATTCTGGTCGAATCCTCGAACGGAACCCTGACCGCCTGCGTAAAAGTTCTTGAATACCGGATAGGGCTTGCCATTCAGCCCCTCTCCCCATCCAAACTCCGAATTGAAGGCCAGGTTGGTTTGACGGGTGACCGGAAGGTACAGTTGGTACTGGTAGTAGAGCTTGACGAATTGCGCGTCCCCTGCGGCACCCCATTCCGACGCAAACCTCTGATTTGTACCTTTCGTCGGCAGCAAGCCGCTGTCCCTGTCGTCTCGGGACCAGCCGATGGTCAAGGGAAGCGTATTGCTTGGATTGCCCACCTTTTCCGCGTAGTAAAGGTAGGCTGCGGGAATGTTGGTCCCGTTCTTGATGTCCATTCGCTCAAGCGCCGCGCCGAAAAAGACGGTGTCCCTTTCAGTGAACGGCACGCCAAATCGAACCCCGGCTCCGGCCGTAACAAGTTGGTAGCTTCCGCCTTGATTGGCATAGGGCTTTGTACTGCGGTAGTAGGCATCATACGTTCGGGAGATGCCGTCCTTGGTGAAGTACGGGTCCGTTGTGTTGAGCACCAGGACCGTGTTGTATTTACTCGTGTTGAGCTGGATACCGAGGTAATTGCCCGACCCAAAAGCATTTTCCTGCTTGACCGTGACGCTCAATGCGATACGGTCGGCCGTTGAAAAGCCGGCCCCCAAACTAATGCTGCCCGTCGGCTTCTCTGTGACCACCACATTCAGATCGACCTGATCGCCTGTGCCAGGCACCTCCGTCGTATCGATGGCAACCCCGGTGAAAAAACCCAATCGATCGACACGATCACGGGACAGGCGGATCTTGGTACCGTCGTACCACGAAGATTCGAGCTGACGGAATTCACGGCGGATGACTTCATCGCGTGTCCTGTCATTCCCGCTGATGTTGATTCGCCGTATGTAAACCCTGCGCGAAGGTTCGGCCTGCAGCACAAGAGTCACGCGGTTGTTGACCCGGTCGATCTCGGGCCTCGCCTCTACGCGTGCAAAGGCAAAGCCGTAGTTACCGAAGTTCTCGGTAAATCTCCTGGTCGTTTCTGCCACGTCATCTGCATTGAAGGGCTCCCCCGGCTTGATGGTCACCAACGACTTGAATTCGTCTTCCTTGCCAAGAAAGTTACCCTCAAGCTTGACGGCAGAGACCACGAAACGCTCACCCTCAGTGACGTTGATCGTGATCGAGATGTCCTGTTTGTTCGGCAGAATCGCGACCTGGGTGGAGTCGATCCGGAATTCAAGGTAGCCCCGTGAAAGGTAGTAGGACCGCAGGTTCTCCAGGTCCGCATTGAGCTTGGCACGGGAGTAGTTGTCGGATTTGGTGTACCAGCTGAGCCATCCACCTGTGTCTTGACTGAAGGTGCCCAACAAGGTCGATTCACTGAAAACCTTGTTGCCAACAATGTTCAATTCCTTGATCTTGGCCGTGTCGCCCTCGGTGACGGCAAATGTCAGATTGACACGGTTGCGCTCGATGGGCGTCACTGTCGTCACGACTTCAGCGCCATACAGACTCTTGTTGATGTATTGGCGCTTGAGTTCCTGCTCAGCCCGGTCAGCCAACGCCTTGTCAAAGGGACGCCCTTCCGCAAGGCCAACCTCCTTCAACATCTTTTGTAGCGCTTCCTTGTCAAATTCCTTGGTCCCGACAAAATCCACGTTGGCGATGGTCGGCCGTTCCTCGACAATCACGATCAGCACATCACCACTTACTTCGAGGCGCACATCCTTGAACAGGCCCAGCGCAAACAATGCCCGAATTGCTGCCGTGCCCTTTTCGTCGTTATAGGTGTCCCCAATCCGAAAAGGCAGTGAGGCAAAAATGGTACCCGCCTCAACACGCTGAAGTCCTTCGACGCGAATGTCACGGACCGCAAACGGATCGACAGCCCAAGCCGTATTGGCCGCAAAGACCATGGCCACTACGGCCGATGCGGTTCGTAGACGAAAACTTTTGAATTGCTTATTCATGAATGTGTCTAATGACGGCACAACGCCCGTGCGCTGGCCCAAAGGGTTAGCCAAGAAGCCTCGTGACATCGTTGAAAAGCGCGACGAACATCATGGCCAGCAGTACGGCAACGCCGCCACGCTGGAGCCGGTCCATCCAGATCTCGGATATGCCACGCCCCGTCAACCCCTCCCAAAGATAATACATCAGGTGTCCTCCATCGAGGACGGGTAGCGGCAACAGGTTCAGCACGCCCAGACTGACGCTGATAAGCGCAAGAAATACGAGGTACTGAGTTATCCCCAGATTGGCAGATTTCCCAGCGTAGTCTGCAATGGTCAACGGCCCGCTCAGATTTTTCAGGGAAACCTCGCCAATCACCATGCGCCACATCATGCGCAACGTCAACAGCGAAACCTCCCAGGTGCGTTCAACCCCCTTCCACAATCCGTCGAGAGGGCCATGGCGAACGATCGTCATCTCGGGTGCCGCCCCGACGTAGGCGCCAATCCGTCCGACAATCTGTGTGCCGTCAGGTTTGACTTCCGGCACAACCGTCAAGTTGAGCGTTTGCCCCTCCCGCTCAACACGCCAGGTGTTCGCTATCGGTTCCTGTCCCCGAACAGAGGCTCGAATCAGAAGACGCAACTGATGACCATCGACAACCGGGGTCTCGCCAACACGCAAGACCAGGTCACCATTTTGCAGGCCCGCGCGTGCCGCCGCACTTTCAGGTAAGACGTCGCCGATGACGGCTCTGGTCCAGGGGCTCGCGATTCCAATCCTTTGAAACAACTGTGGATCGGCATCGTTTGCCTTGAGCGTTGACAAGGGCAGAACCAAGTCGCGCCCCGCGCCGTCAGGACTTGAAGCCACGGTCAGGAGAACATCCCTGGCATCAAGCGCGCCACGCGTGAGCAGCCAGCGCAGAGTCTCGAAAGACAATACCTCGGCCGGCTCCTCGCCTGCGAACCCGGCGCGTTGTACCCATTCTCCACCCCGGATGCCAGCTCGCTCAGCGATCGAACCCGGCACCGGACTGGCCAGGACCGCCTTGGGTTCATGCACACCCGACCAGTTGACAATCGAGTAAAGAACCACAGCCAACAGAAGATTGGCCAACGGGCCTGCCGCCACCACGGCAGCGCGATAGCGCAGGGGCTTGAGGTTGAAGGCCATCGGCAAATCTGCTGGCGCTACCGGCCCTTCCCGTTCATCCAGCATTTTCACGTAGCCACCCAGCGGAAATGCGCAGATCACGAACTCGGTTGCCTGTCCTTTCCGCTGGATTTTGGGCTGCCAGCGCAGCAGGGGTCGACCGAACCCGACGGAAAAGCGCAGAACCTTGACGCCACAGGCGACAGCCACACGGTAATGGCCATATTCGTGGACGGCGATCAGCACACCCAGCGCAACGGCAAACGCAATGACGGTCAGCATGGAGTTCCTTGATCGTCGTCAGCGCGAAATGCGCCCAACCACGCCATTCGCAGCCATTCGGGCTACGTCGTCCAATTCAATCAGGTCTTCCAGGGAATCCGGTTGGCCACAGGTCACCGTTGCCAGCGTTTCGAGGTTGACGCAATGGATCTGGTCGAAACGGATACGTCGCCCGAGGAATGCCGCAACCCCAACCTCGTTGGCAGCATTGAGCACAGCACAGGTCCCCGAGGGACCCCGCAAGGCCGCCCAAGCCAGTTGCAATCCCGGAAAGCGCTCAGGATGGCCGTTGACGTCAAGCGCCTCAAAGGTCATCGCCGGGATGGCAGAAAAATCAAGCGCCGCAGCGCCCGATGCAATGCGTTCAGGCCAGGACAGGCCATAGGCAATCGGTCCGCGCATGTCAGGCGTACCCAGTTGCGCCACCACCGAGTGATCGTGAAACTGGACCATTGAGTGAATGATGCTCTGGGGATGGATCACAACCTCCAGTTGTTCTGGCGACACCCCGAAAAGATACCTGGCTTCGATCACTTCGAGCGCCTTGTTCATCATTGTGGCGGAATCCACTGAAATCTTTTGGCCCATGACCCAGTTTGGATGCGCGCAAGCCTCTTCCGGAGTCACGTCCCTGAGTGTTCCAACGTCGCGCGTGCGAAAAGGCCCGCCCGACGCCGTCAGAATGATCTTTTCGATGCAATGCGCCCAGGAGTCGGGATCCGATGGCAAGGACTGGAACACCGCGGAATGCTCACTGTCGATGGGCAACAACGTGGCGCCCCCCTTCTTGACAGCGCGCAGGAAGACATCGCCGCCGACCACGAGCGCTTCCTTGTTCGCCAGAAGTAGCCGCTTGCCCGCTTCGGCCGCGGCCAGGCACGGTGCCAGGCCGGCTGCGCCTACGATCGCCGCCATGACCACATCCACTGATTCGTGCGACGCTATTATTTCAAGAGCATCCTTGGACCATAAGACGGTGGAATCAAGCCCGTTTATCCTGATTTTCTCAGCCAGGATGCGGCCGTGCGGCTCACTTGCCATGACAACATACCGCGGCTTGAACTGCGCGACCTGTGCCAGCATGAGCTCAACCTGGGTCGATGCACTGAGTGCAAATACTTCGTACCGGTCCGGGTGCCTTGCCACAACATCCAGGGTGCTGGTTCCGATGGAGCCGGTGGACCCCAGAACCGTAACGCGCTGCTTCATGACGTGCCCAGCGAAACCAGCATCATGGCCAGGGGCAAGGTTGGCAGCAATGCATCAACACGGTCCAGAACGCCGCCGTGACCTGGCAGAAGTCCACTGCTGTCCTTGACACCCGCGCTGCGCTTGATAAGCGACTCAACCAGATCTCCCACCACGCTCATTGCCGACATGAAGAGCACCGCAATGAACAGCAGCCCTGCGCCATGAAGTGAGAGGCGACTGTAGAAGCTGGGCACGCTGGCTCCCATTGACCGATCAGCCCACGACCACACGAGGGCCAGCACCACCACGCCCGCCATCCCCCCCCAGACGCCCTCCCAGCTCTTCCCCGGACTGATGGCAGGTGCCAGCTTGCCACGACTGAACCGTCCACCGAATGCACGCCCCGAAAAATAGGCAAAAATATCTGCCACCCAAACCAGAACCAGGATTGAAAGAAGGAAATTGATACCGATAACTCGAGCCTGGGCAACGGCCAACCATGCCAGCCACAACGCGACCACCCCTCCGAACAGGCGCAGGCTTCGCGGAATCGTGGGCCAGCCCGCCACACCTCTTCGCAGAAGCCAGGAACCGCCCAGCACCCAGGCGGCACCGGCGATACTCCAGAGAACTGGCATCGACTGCTCCAGCCAGCCCAGACGCCAGCAAACAGCACACAAGCCGAGACAAGCCGAAGCAACGATCATCGACAGCGCACCGGTACAGCCATTCAGTCGCCCCCATTCCCAGGCACCCGCCGCGATCAGCACCAGTGCAACAGCCACGAAAGGCGCCGGCGAGGGGTAAAACAGGGCAGGCAACAGAATGGCCAGCAGGATCAGGGCGGTAATGATGCGCTGCTTGAGCATTGCGTAATTCAGTCAGGCGGCGATCTTGCCGACAGGTAAGTTTGCAAGCTGATCGGATGTCTGCCCAAACCGGCGTTCGCGCTGGCCAAAATCAGCGATGGCCTCATCCAGCGCGGCTTCGTCAAAGTCGGGCCAGAGACGCTCACTGAAATAGAGCTCCGAGTAGGCAGCTTGCCACAACAGGAAGTTGCTGATACGCCGTTCGCCTCCCGTCCGGATTAACAGGTCGGGATCTGGCACATGCGCCAAGGCCATGGCGCGGTCAAGGCTGACTTCCGTGATAGCCACGCCCTGGGCGGCCAGCCTGGCTGCGGCTTGGGCGATGTCCCAGCGGCCGCCATAGTTGAAGCAGACGTTCAGCACGAGGCCGGAGTTCCTGGCAGTCGTTTCTTCAGCCTGAACGAGCCCTGCCCGCATCTTCTCGGTCAGGCCCGAGCGGTCACCAATGATATGGATGCATACGCCATCCTTATGGAGCTGTGGCACCTCGCGGCCCAAGGCCATTGCCAATATTTCCATCAGACCCGAAACCTCCTCCTGGGGACGATTCCAGTTCTCCGACGAAAAGGCGAAGACTGTCAACACCGCGACACCGCGATTCGAGCAAGCCCTGACACAGCGCCGAAGTGACTCGACCCCCTGCCTGTGTCCAGCCACACGAGGCAAAAAACGACGGGTGGCCCAGCGTCCATTGCCATCCATGACAATGGCAATGTGATGCGGAATCGCGGTCAATGCAGTCATGATGGTTGGTGGGCCTGGAGGGTCGTCAGACGGCCATGATTTCCTGCTCTTTGCCGGCGACGAGCTGATCGATCGTGATCACATGCCTGTCTGTCACCTTCTGAATATCGGCTTCAGCACGCTTTTGGTCATCTTCAGAGGCCAGCTTTTCCTTGACCAGTTTCTTGACCGCCTCGTTCGCGTCGCGTCGCAGATTCCGTACGGCAATTTTTGCGTTCTCACCTTCATGCCGCACCAGTTTGGTCATTTCTTTGCGGCGTTCTTCGCTCATGGGCGGCATCGGCACGCGGATCAAGTCCCCCATGGACGATGGATTGAGGCCCAGCTCACTTTCACGAATGGCCTTCTCGATCTTGGCACCCATGCCTTTTTCCCACGGCTGGATGCTGATAGTGCGGGCATCGAGCAAGGAAACGTTGGCCACCTGGCTCAACGGCACCATCGAGCCATAGTAGTCGACATGAATCGAGTCCAGCAGGGCAGGATTCGCACGACCGGTCCGAATCTTCGTCAGGTTGTGCATGAAAGCTGCAATGGACTGATCCATCTTGGCTTCGGTTGTCATTTTGATATCAGCAGTTGTCATTTGCGTTTTCTCCTGAACAAAAGGCACACCTCAGGCATACACCAGAGTGCCCTCATCTTCTCCCATCACCACGCGCCTGAGCGCGCCATGCTTGAATATCGAGAACACCTTGACGGGGAGTTTCTGGTCACGGCACAAAGCAAACGCGGTCGCGTCCATGATGCCCAGATTCTGTGCCATCGCCTCGTCGAAGGTAATCCTGGCATATCGCTTGGCGCCAGGATCCTTCTTGGGATCGGCGGTGTACACGCCGTCGACCTTCGTCGCCTTGAGCACCACCTCGGCACCGATCTCGGCGCCTCGAAGTGCCGCAGCCGTGTCGGTTGTGAAGAACGGATTTCCGGTGCCGGCCGCAAAAACCACGACCTTGCCTTCTTCAAGGTACTGAAGTGCCTTGGGGCGCACGTAGGGCTCCACCACCTGTTCGATGGCGATCGCCGACATCACGCGCGCAGTCAGGCCGGCCTTGTTCATGGTGTCAGCCAGCGCCAGCGCATTCATGACAGTGGCCAGCATGCCCATGTAATCAGCGGTGGCCCGGTCCATGCCGACCGAGCCACCGGCGACCCCTCGAAAGATGTTCCCACCCCCAATTACCACGGCGACCTCGACCCCAAGACGGGTAACCTCGGCAATTTCCTCGACCATGCGAACGATGGTGGCGTGGTTGATGCCGAAAGCGTCGTCGCCCATCAGCGCCTCGCCGGACAGCTTGAGCAAAATCCGCTTGTGGGCTGGCTTGACGAGGGTCATGGTTGGGCTCCTGCAGTTGAACTAAGTTTAGCCGCCTGTGGGCGAAAAGCGGTCAGACTGCACCTTTGGCCGCGGCCACCTGGGCAGCGACTTCAGCTGCGAAATCATCGACCTTCTTTTCGATGCCCTCACCCACCAC
The DNA here is from genome assembly GCA_963726365.1 of uncultured beta proteobacterium. Lineage (GTDB taxonomy): Bacteria > Pseudomonadota > Gammaproteobacteria > Burkholderiales > Burkholderiaceae_C > JAABQG01. The sequence goes on from CAVSCI010000023.1 coordinate 76,128, forward strand.
GTACAAGGTAAAACCCTTGACTGTGGTGCCCGACGCCTTGAGCATCTGCTCCACGGTCTGCTTGTCATTCTTGACGAACGACTGATTGAAGAGGCTGACTTCCTTGAGGTATTTTTGCACTCCACCATCAATCCGCTTGGCCACGATCTCATCAGACTGAACGGGTTTGCCGGCCGCAACGGCTTCGGCCGCGGCTTCAGCCGCCTTGGCAGCAGCCACCGAGCGCTCACGGGCCACGAGCTCCGCGGGGACATCCGCACTTGACAAGGCCACCGGCTTCATTGCGGCGACATGCATGGCAACGTCTTTGGCGGCTGTATCGTCGCCATCAAATTCAACCACGACACCAATCCGGGTGCCGTGAAGGTAGCTGGCCAGTTTTGCGCCAGAAGAGAAGCGCTTGAAGCGGCGAAAGGCCATGTTCTCGCCAATCTTGCCAATCAGGCCCTTGCGCACGTCCTCGAGCGTTGGCCCATAGCCCTCAAGGCTGCAAGGCAGCGCACCCAAAGCGGCCAGGTCCGCCGGATTGTGCTTTGCGATCAATGCCACAGCGGCGTTTGCCAGTGCCAGGAAGCCGTCGTTCTTGGTCACGAAATCGGTTTCGCAATTGACTTCCAGCAATGCGCCGGTGGTGCCGTCGATGCTGCACACCACAACGCCTTCGGCCGTCACGCGGGACGCCGCCTTGCCTGCCTTGGTACCCAGTTTGACACGCAAGAGTTCCTCCGCCTTGGCCATGTCGCCATCGGCCTCCGTCAACGCCTTTTTGCACTCCATCATCGGGGCATCGGTTTTGCCACGCAGTTCAGCGACCATGCTTGCAGTAATTGCTGCCATTTTTCTACTCCGTAATCAATTCAAAGAGGGGGATGGGACTAAAAAAAAGGGGCAAAAGAGCCCCTTTCTATGTGGCCTGGAGGGCTCAGACTGAGGCGTTCTCGACTTCCACGAACTCGTCGGCGCTCTCCGCAGCGACGGCCTTGACAACATCATCCACGGCATTGGAGCGACCTTCAAGAATCGCGTCTGCAATGCCGCGCGCATAGAGCGTCACGGCCTTCGCCGAGTCGTCATTGCCCGGGATCACGTAGTCAATGCCTTCGGGCGAGTGGTTGGTGTCGACCACGCCAATCAGGGGAATGCCGAGTTTCCTGGCTTCGGCAATGGCAATCTTGTGGTAGCCCACGTCGATCACGAAAATCGCGTCCGGCAGCGCAGCCATATCCTGAATGCCGCCAATGTCGCGCTCGAGTTTCTCGATTTCGCGCTTGAACATCAGTTGCTCTTTCTTGCTCAGGGAATCCAGGCCAGCCTCCTGCTGCGTCTTCATGTCCTTCAAGCGCTTGATCGAGGTCTTGACAGTCTTGAAATTGGTCAGCATGCCACCCAGCCAACGTTGATCAACGTAAGGAACGCCAACGCGCTTCGCTTCTGACGCTACGGTTTCGCGAGCCTGGCGCTTGGTGCCGACCATCAGGATGGTGCCGCGGTTAGCCGACAGTTGCTTCGCAAACTTGGCTGCTTCCTGGAACATCGGTAGCGATTTTTCCAGGTTGATGATGTGGATCTTGTTGCGGTGGCCAAAGATGAAGGGGGCCATCTTGGGATTCCAGAAGCGGGTCTGGTGACCGAAATGGACACCGGCTTCCAGCATTTCGCGCATGGTAACGGACATGGTTTCTACTCCAAAGGTTAAGTCTAAAATCCAGCCCACTAATCGCAACTTCGGTGACATACCGTCACACGATGAAGAAGTTGCGACACCTTGAGGGACTGGCTTGCGATTTGTCTTGGCGGAATCGTCGATTTGACTCTGCAAAACTCTTAAATTATAGCACGCCCCCCCCACAACATGCCCATTGACCTCCTTGCCACCCGGCAGCGCATCCTTATTGGCGAACTGACGGCCTCCGCGGCGATCGGGCAAGCCATCGAGCATGCGCAATCCGCCGCATGCTGCCCCGCTTTCTTGCAGACGCAGTTTGACGAGGCCCGGGACGTCGCGCGCCAAGCCGACGCCAGCCAAACATCTGCCCCAATGTCGCGGCTGGCCGGACTCCCATTTTCAGTCAAAGACCTGTTCGATGTCGCGGGCCAGCCCACGCGTGCAGGATCACAGGTTCTGGCAGGTTCTGCACCGGCACAATCCGACAGCCCTGCGGTGGCACGCCTGAAAGCCGCCGGCGGCGCCATGATCGGACGCACCCACATGGTGGAGTTCGCTTTCTCGGGCGTGGGAACCAATCCACACTTCCCGACGCCCGCAGCTTGGGATGGTCGCTTTGGCAAGGCAGTGGGCGATCCTGGCGAGCCGCGAATTCCGGGCGGATCGTCGTCCGGCGCCGGCGTTTCGGTTGCCATGGGCGCCGCCTTCATCGGCTTGGGATCTGACACCGGCGGCTCGATCCGGATTCCGGCGGCGCTCAATGGAATTGTCGGCTTCAAGAGCACGGCGGGTCGGGTGCCCACGGAAGGCGCCATCCCGCTGTCGACCACGTTGGACACCGTGTGTGCCCTCACCCGCAGCGTTCGGGATGCCGTCCTCGCCCATGAGATCCTGGCGGCATGTCGCGTCACGCGCAGTCCAGCGCCGTTGTCGGCTTATCGGATCGCCATTGCGCAGACCACCCTGCTCGACGGACTCGACGAAACCGTCTTGAGGGCGTTTCAACGCACCTTGAAGGTCCTGCGCATGGCCGGGGCGAAGATCGATGAAATTCCGCTGTCCGAAATTGGCAACCTGAGCGCCATTCAATCCACCGGCGGTTTTTCAGCGGCCGAAAGCTACGCCTGGCATCGGCAGTTGCTGGCCTCGCGTGCCAGCGAGTACGACCCGCGGGTTGCTGTGCGAATCCAGCGCGGCGCGGCGATGAAGGCCCATGAGTACATCGAACTTGTGACGGCACGGCGCCAGTGGATACGCCGCGTCGAGGCTGCACTGGACGGCTACGATGCCGTCCTCTCCCCCACGGTACCCGTCGTGGGTCCGGCCATTGCGTCGGTGGCGCCCGCTCGTGGTGTCGATACTTTGGTGGACGCAGCAAGGGACACCGAGTTTTTCAGGGTCAACGCCTTGCTGTTGCGCAACACCAGCGTCGTGAACATGCTCGACGGCTGCGCCCTTTCGCTCCCCTGCCATGCCGCCGACGAACTGCCGGTAGGCCTGATGGTCTGGCATGGCGCCATGCGCGACGACACCGTTCTGAATGTCGGTCTTCGGATCGAGGAATTACTTCAAATACAATAGCTTATAACGACCATTCGACGCTGGGTAAGAGGCGTTTTTTGCACAAACATCCATGAAAATTGCCATTGTGGGCGCCGGCATCATCGGCGTAACCACCGCGTATGAGTTGGCCGCTGACGGCCACGAGGTCACTGTATTCGAGCGGCGCGGCGCAGCCGCAGAGGAAACCAGCTTCGCCAATGCCGGACTGGTCGCGCCCGGCTATGTCACACCTTGGGCTGCGCCCGGCATGCCAGGCAAGGTGCTGGGTTATCTCTTGAGCCGCCATGCGCCGGTCAAGCTCGGCATGCCGCTTTCGGGCAGAGAACTGGCCTGGATGTGGCGATGGTGGCGCGCCTGCAAGTTGGAAACCTACGCAGTCAACCGGGCCCGCATGCAGCGACTGGCGTTTTACAGTCGCCAGCGCCTGCACCAGATCACGGCTGACCTCAAGCTTGAATACGACCGCAGTGATGGCTATCTGGTCCTGCTGCGCTCTGAAAAAGAACGTGAGCTGACACGCCCAGGTCTGCAGGTTCTGCGCGACGCCGGCGTGAATTTTCAGGAGGTCGGCCCGGACGAGGCTCGCAAGGTGGAGCCTGCCCTCAACCCGGATACGGCATTTGCCGGCGCTATCCACCTCAGCGACGACGAAGTGGGCAACTGCCGTCAGTTTGCCCTCTTGCTGAAAGACGAGGCGCGCCACCTGGGCGCCCGGTTCGAGTTCAACACGACTGTGGCGAGCCTCGCGCAGACACCTTCACCGGCTTTGAAAATCGTCGGTGAAGCTGCGCCCCGCGTCTTTGATGCGATCGTGTTGTGCGCCGGGCTTGACAGCGCTTCACTGCTGCGTCCGCTCGGGCTCAAAGTGCCGATGATTGCGGTACATGGCTATTCGGTCAGCGCCCAGGTTCGCGAGCCTCTCAACGCGCCACGCAGCGCAGTCATGGATGAGCGCTACAAGGTCGCCATATCACGCCTGGGCCAGCGCGTGCGCGTGGCCGGCAGTGCAGAACTGGGTGGCTCCGCCACAGCCCTGCGCGCCAGTTCGTTGCAGACGCTCTACAAAGTGCTCCATGACTGGTTCCCAGGCGCGGCCCACCTTTCCAGCGGCGTACAGGAATGGAAGGGTGCCCGTCCGATGCTGCCTGACGGCCCACCGGTCCTCGGGGCCAGTGGCTTGCCGGGTGTCTGGCTCAATCTCGGTCATGGTTCAAGCGGCTGGGCGCTCAGTTGCGGCAGCGCCCGCGCGCTCGCCGACCTGATGGCCGGCCGGGCAGCGGATGTCGACCTGGAGGGGCTGGGCGTGGAGCGACTGCGCCACTGATGTAGCCGTGCCCACAGCGGCTCATGTCACGGCACAATGTGGCCATGTACCGCGTCACACCCGCCTTGCCCCTCCCGCTGTATGACGTCGCCACCACCCGCCGGATGGAATCGGCGGCAGCGGCGGGCTTACCACCCCACACACTGATGCAGCGCGCAGGGCTGGCCGTGGCGCGCCTGGCAATTGCATTGGCACCCCACGCGCGCACCGTCTGGGTAGCTTGCGGCCCCGGCAACAACGGCGGCGATGGCCTGGAGGCTGCCGCCCACTTGCAGCGCTGGGGGCACCATCCCGTCGTCACTTGGCTCGGCAACGAGTCGTCATCGCCTCCAGATGCGTTGGCGTCTTTGGCGACGGCACGCGCAGCTGGTGTGACATTCTCTGATTTTCCCCCCGGCGGTCTTGGGCCTGATGACCTGTGCATCGACGCATTGCTGGGCATCGGCGCCACGCGCGCCCCGCAAGGCAGGATGGCGGAATGGTTCGCGGCACTGAACGCGAGCCCCGCTCCGATACTGGCCGTGGATATTCCATCCGGCCTGAACGCGGACACGGGCGAATGCACAGCAAAAACAATAGCTAAACATGACCATTCGGCGCTGGGAAGAGGTCAGATTCACGCAAGAAGCACGCTCACGCTGCTCAGTTGCAAGCCTGGACTGTTCACGGCGCACGGCCGGGACGCTGCCGGCGCGGTATGGTTTGACGACCTCGGGGTGACCGCCACAACCGAGCCGGCCTGCGCCCAATTGAACGTCCCGCCCGCAGCGACGCGCCGGCCCCACGCCTCGCACAAGGGCAGCCACGGTGACGTCGCCGTGATCGGCGGCGAGGGAGCGGGATCCCGCGGCATGGGCATGACCGGCGCGGCGCTGCTGGCGTCCACTGCGGCACTGTATGGCGGTGCCGGTCGGGTGCTGGTCAACCTGCTGGATGATGGCGCTTTGACTCTCGCCGCCAGCCAGCCTGAATTGATGATGCGCAGTCTTGATGCTCTTGATTTGCGCGTTCTGACGGTCGTCTGCGGCTGCGGCGGCGGTCAGGCTGTGAGAGCCGTGCTGCCCAGGGTTTTGTCACAGTCCTTGCAATTGGTCCTGGACGCCGATGCCTTGAACGCGATCGCTGATGACAGCTCACTGCGAATCCTCCTTCAGCAGCGTTCGGCGCGCGATCTGTCCACGGTGCTGACACCACATCCGCTGGAGGCCGCGCGCCTGCTTGGCAGCAGCGCCGATGCCGTACAGGCCGATCGCCTCGCTGCCGCCCGCCGTTTGTCCAGTGACCTGCGGTGTGTCGTGGTGCTCAAGGGCTCGGGCACCGTGATTGCCGCTCCCGGAGAAACGCCCGCCATCAATCCGACAGGCAACCCCCTCCTTGGCACCGCCGGCACGGGGGATGTCCTTGCCGGTCTGTTGGGCGCGCGACTTGCGGCGGGAAATCAGCCCTTCACTGCCGCCTGCTCGGCCGTCTACCAGCATGGCGCCGCAGCCGATGTCTGGCCAGCCAATCAGGCGCTGACTGCGAGCGCACTGGCCCGTCGTCTCACCGCCTGACGGACCGTGCTCACCCTTAGCGCCAGATCAACCCCGACCCGCAAAGGGCATCTTGGTCGCCATCACCGTGTGAAACATCACGTTGGCCTCCAGCGGCAGGCTGGCCATGTACACAATCGACTTGCCCACGATGGCCACGTCCATCAGCGGCTCCACGGCAATCTCGCCGTTCGCCTGCGGTACGCCTCGGGCCATCGGTGCGGCCATTTCAGTGGCCGCGTTGCCGATGTCAATCTGCCCCACTGCAATATCGTACTTTCGACCATCCAGCGATGCCGCCTTGGTCAATCCGGTCACCGCATGTTTGGTAGCGGTATAGGCGATGGAATTCGGCCGCGGCGTCGTTGCGGAAATGGAGCCGTTGTTGATGATCCTTCCACCTCGTGGCGTCTGGACCTTCATCACGCGAAATGCGGCCTGAACGCAATAGAACATGCCGCTCAGATTGACATCGACCACATCACGCCACTGCTGGACGGTCAAATCCTCCAGTGGCACCCCCGGGGCGCTGATCCCTGCATTGTTGAACAGAAGGTCCACTCGTCCAAGCGCCTGAACCACCTTGTCGAACAGCCGCTGAACAGACAATGGATCGGACACATCCGCAACGATGGGGATCGCGTGCGAACCCGCTCCTGATGCCGCGGCCACAGCCTCCAGGGCACCTAAGCGGCGCCCGGCCAATGCCACGTGCCATCCCTCGGCAAGCAGTGCCAACGCGGCCGCCTTTCCCACACCGCTGCCTGCACCCGTCACGATCGCTATTCCTGGCTGAATGCTCATTGACTTTTCTCCTGCGACCGACGCGAACCTGTGAATAGCCAATCTTCAGCGTCGTGGCTTGCGGGCTTTGGCCGAACCCTTGCTCGATGTCGCCTTCTTGATCACCGATTTGATCCCCTTGCTTGAGGGGCCGGATGCTCGCTCCATGGTCGCCGCACCGGATTCGCCACGTTTTCGGGCATCCCTGGGTGACATCCCCGGCGTGGCTGCAGTGCCTTTGTCGCGCATTGCCCGTGAAGGCAGTTCTCCTCCATCGTGCACCAGGCGAAAATCGATCTTGCGTCCGTCCAGATCCACCCGGCTGACCTGCACCCGAACGCGCGTTCCAATGGCGTAGCGCATGCCACTGCGCTCGCCACGCAATTCCTGGCGCGCCTCGTCGAACCGGAAGTACTCGCCGCCGAGTTCGGTGATATGCACCATGCCTTCGACGTACAGCTCATCCAGGGTCACAAAGATCCCAAAGGTTGCCGCTGATGTGACCACGCCGCTGTATTCCTCGCCGAGGTGCTCGCGCATGAACTTGCACTTGAGCCATGCCTCGACATCGCGACTGGCTTCGTCAGCGCGGCGTTCGTTGGCGCTGCAATGCAATCCGGCGGCCTGCCAGGCAAGCTGGTCGGCGCTGAGTTTCTTCGGCTTCTGCTCCGGTTCGCGCACCTTGCTGGCCAGACCCTTCTGCAAGCGCTTGGCCAACTTGGCGTGCGCCTCTCCGGGCACGGGCAACTCGGGCAATTGGTAGCGGCGCTTCGCCAGGATAGCCTTGATGACACGGTGCACCAGCAAGTCCGGGTAGCGCCGGATCGGGCTGGTGAAGTGGGTATAGGCGGGGTAAGCCAGTCCGAAGTGCCCGCTGTTGACCGGCGTATAGATGGCCTGTTGCATGGAACGCAGCAGCATCGAGTGAATCTGCTGCGCGTCCGGTCGCTCCTTGGTCGCCAGGGCAATCTTCTGGAACTCACCCGGGCTTGGCTCGTCACTGATGGTCAGGCCGACACCGACCGCCTTCAGATAGTTGCGCAGCACGTCCTTCTTCTCAGGCGTGGGGCCTTCGTGAACCCGGAAAAGTCCGGGGTGCTTGCTCTGCATGATGAAATCTGCGCTGCAGACGTTCGCAGCCAGCATGGCCTCTTCTATGAGACGGTGCGCCTGGTTGCGGGTGCGCGGAATGATCTTTTCAATGCGGCCGCTTTCGTCACAGACGATTTGCGTCTCGGTGGTTTCAAAGTCCACCGCACCACGCACCGTGCGCTCCGCCAGCAGTGCACGATAGGCGTCATGCAGATTCAGCAGGTCAGTCACGCGATCCTTGCGCCGCAGGGCTTCCGGTCCGCGAGTATTGGCGAGAATGGCCGCCACCTCGGTGTAGGTAAACCGGGCATGGCTGAACATCACGGCAGGATAGAACTGGTAAGCGTGAACCTCACCGGCGGCCGTGATCAGCATGTCGCACACCATGCACAGCCGCTCCACCTCGGGATTGAGCGAACACAAGCCGTTGGAAAGCTTCTCGGGCAGCATGGGGATCACGCGGCGCGGGAAGTAAACCGACGTGGCACGGTCATAGGCATCCACATCGATGGCGCTCCCCGTCTCCACATAGTTGCTGACGTCGGCGATCGCCACCAGCATTCGCCACCCCTTGCCACGTCCGACCTTGGCGGGCTCGCAATAAACGGCATCGTCGAAGTCCCGCGCATCCTCGCCGTCGATGGTCACCAGCGGAATGTCCGTCAGATCGACGCGGTGCCTCTTGTCCTGGGCTCGAACCTTGTCGGGCAAGGTACGGGCCAGCGCGATACAGGCGTCCGAGAACTCGTAAGGAACGCTGTACTTGCGCACGGCGATCTCGATCTCCATGCCGGGATCGTCGATCTCGCCAAGCACCTCCTTCACGCGGCCCACCGGCTGGCCGAACAAGGCTGGCGGCTCGGTCAGTTCCACCACCACCACCTGTCCCGGTTTTCCCGTGCCCGTGGCGCTCTTGGGGATCATCACGTCCTGACCATAACGCTTGTCCTCCGGGGCCACGATCCAGATGCCGCTCTCGTGAAGTAGCCGCCCGATGATGGGGTGGGGCGGCCGTTCAACAATTTCAAGTACGCGCCCTTCAGGACGGCCCTTTCGGTCCTGGCGCACGATACGAACCTTGACCTGGTCCTTGTGCAATACGGCGCGCATTTCGTTGGGCGGCAGGTAGATGTCCGGGCCGCCGTCATCGCGGATCAAAAAGCCATGCCCATCGCGATGACCTTGCACCGAGCCTTCAATTTCGTCCAGCAATCCGCTGGGAGTGTCTAAATTCTTGATATATAATCCTATCTTTCCTGAGATGCCCAGGTGGCGGAATTGGTAGACGCACTAGTTTCAGGTACTAGCGAGTAACTTCGTGGGGGTTCGAGTCCCTTCCTGGGCACCAAGTTTAAACAAACCTGAAAAGGTCAAGTGGGCGAAAGGCCGCTGAAATCTCAGCGGCTTTTTTCATTTGCGCGTTGTGATTCATGCCCGTCCTCATAGCCCGCAGCATCAAACCGGCACAGCCACCAGGTCATGCCCCTGGGTGCCGACAACACGGGCGCGGGTGAATTCACCGGTCTTCAGCGTCTTGCTGATCTTTTCGGGCGGCAGCAGTCTCACAACGCCGTCGATTTCCGGAGCATCCGCATAGCTTCGACCGACACCCCCCTTGCGCCCCATGGCCGGTGCTGAATCCACGAGTATTTGCATCGTGGCACCAATCCGTTCCTGCAGTTTGTTGATGGAGACTTCTTCGGCCACAGCCATGAAACGGGCTCGCCGCTCCTCCCGCAACTCGGGCGGCAACATCCCCGCAATATCGTTGGCGACGGCACCTTCGACCGGGCTATAGGCAAAGCAGCCCGCACGATCGATTCGAGCCTCCCGCATGAAGTCCAGCAAATGTTGGAATTCCGTTTCCGTTTCGCCGGGAAAGCCGGCGATGAAGGTGCTTCGAACCACGAGTTCAGGGCACAGGTCGCGCCAGCGCTGGAGGCGCTCGAGGTTTCTCTCGCCACTGGCGGGCCGCTTCATCCGGCGCAGGACCTCCGGATGGCTGTGCTGAAAGGGCACGTCCAGATAAGGCAACACCGCGCCGGTTGCCATCAGCGGAATGACTTCGTCCACGCTGGGATAGGGGTAAACGTAATGCAAACGGACCCACGCACCGTAGGGTTCGGCAATCTCGCCGAGGGTGTGCACCAGTTCGAGCATTCGCGTCTTGACGGGCTTTCCATCCCAGAAGCCGGTGCGATACTTGACGTCCACGCCATAGGCGGAAGTGTCCTGGCTGATGACCAGCAGTTCCTTCACGCCCCCCTCAAACAGTGCCTGCGCCTCCTTGAGCACGTCGCCCACCGGTCGGCTGACAAGATCCCCGCGCATCGATGGAATGATGCAGAAGGTACATCGGTGGTTACAGCCTTCACTGATCTTCAGGTAGGCATAGTGGCGGGGCGTGAGCTTGATGCCCGCCACGCCGAAAGCATTGGGAACCAGGTCAATGAAAGGGTCATGGGGTTTGGGCAGATTGGCATGTACCGCATCCATCACCTCCTGGGTTGCGTGTGGCCCGGTGACGGCCAGAACGCTGGGGTGCATCTGGCGTACCAGGTTCGCCCCACCCTCGCCCGTCTTGGCGCCCAGGCAACCTGTGACAATTACCTTGCCATTCTCCGAAAGTGCTTCACCGATGGTGTTGAGGCTCTCCTGCACGGCATCGTCAATGAAGCCGCAAGTGTTGACGATGACCAGATCCGCGCCTTCGAAAGTCTTCGAAGTCTGGTACCCCTCGGCGCTAAGCTGCGTCAGGATGAGTTCCGAATCCGTCAGTGCCTTGGGGCAGCCCAGACTCACGAATCCGATACGCGGTGCGACGCCAGCGGCGGTGGCGAGGGAAATTGCAGGGGAAATTACTTCGCTCATGCCTGCATTGTCCCAGTTCCTGGCGTGCTTAGCGCTTTAATCCAAACGCTCCAAACATTTGCTCGGCCTGTTTCTGCATCTGTTCCTGCATCTGCTCGAACACCCCTCTGGACTGATCCGAGTAATTGCCCATCATGCCTTGCAACATGGGTGACTGCAGGCTCATGAACTTCGCCAGCATCTCGGGCGAAAGCCCCTTCGATTGCTCGGCCAGTTTGGCTTGCATCTCCGTAAAGGCCTGAACATTCTTCTCCAGGTAGGAACCCATGAAGCCTTGCATGGCATGCCCGTAGAAGCGGATCACATTGGCCAGCACCGCTTCGGTAAACATCGGCGCACCCCCGGCTTCTTCTTCCAGAATGATCTGCAGCAGAATGCTGCGCGTCAGGTCCTCGTTGGTCTTGGCGTCCCGGACCACAAAGGCTTCGCTGCTCATGACGAGATCCTTGACTTCCGCGAGGGTAATGTATGACGAAGTCTCGGTATCGTAGAGGCGCCGGTTGGGATATTTCTTGATGACGCGCAGCGCTGGCTTGCCGCTGGCTGCTGATTTGGTTGACACTGCAGGACTCCTCGGTCGGCTCTGAATATTTTGCGAATGCAGGACGCATACTGCACCGCAACACATTCTAGGGAACAGCCAAGGGCGAAACGCCCAAGGTTTACCCTGAGCATTTCATCTGAAGCAAAAAAGGAAATTGGTAGGCGCGATTGGACTCGAACCAACGACCCCCACCATGTCAAGGTGGTGCTCTAACCAGCTGAGCTACGCGCCTAAGGATTGTCCGAGATGACGAGTATAGCAGCAAAGCATGGCGCCATCGGACGCCCAGTCATTAAGATGCGGCAGCCCTTCAAACGGAGAGCTCATCGCCTGCGCGCAGACCGGACATTTGGCACATCGCGCACAACTGCCAGCACGCGTTCAAGCCGTCCCGAGTCCAGAACCTCGACGGTGAACGTCATCCACGCCGTGCCCTTGACTGATTGCGTCTGAACGCCAATCACATTCATTTTTTCCTTGGCAAAGACATCGGAAATATCCCGCAGCAAGCCCTGACGATCCGCAGCTTCGACCGCCACGTCCACGGGGTAGACTGCACTTTCCTTCGAAGTGGGTACACCCCAGGCGACCTGAATGACCCGCTCAGCGTGGCGCGCTGCGAATTCCCGGAAATTGCTGCAATCGGAACGGTGCACGCTCACACCCTTGCCCCTGCTAACGAAGCCTCCAATGGTGTCCGGCGGCACTGGTTTGCAGCATTTGGCGAGCTGGGTCATCAGTGAGTCGACGCCGACCACCAGAACGCCACTGCGCGGGATCTTTTCCGAGTGCCGGGTCTTCTTCAGCAGAAGGTAATCATCGGGCGTCAAGACCGGCAGCGGCGGCTTGAGGAGCAATTCAATGTTGCGCAAGGAGAACTCGTCCTTGCCCACCACTTCGAACAGCGCGTCCGCGGACTTGAATCCCAGCTTCGATGCCAAATCCTCGAGCCTGGTTGCGGTCTTGCCCTCCCGCTGCAGGAGTTTCTCCACGGCTTCGCGACCGCGTGCCACCGTCTCATGGGTAATCTGCGCGTTGAACCAGGCACGGACCTTGGCACGGCCACGGCTGCTCACCAGATAGCCGAGGTCGGGATTCAGCCAGTCGCGCGAAGGTCCTCCTTCACGCGCTGCCGTGATTTCCACGGTCTGCCCATTCTGCAGCGGCGTGTTCAATGAAACCATCGCGCCGTCCACCCGTGCACCCCGGCATCGATGCCCCAGGTTGGTGTGGACGGTATAGGCAAAATCCACCGGCGTGGCGCCTTGCGGCAACTCGACGACTGCCGCGTCAGGGGTCAGGACATAAATTCGGTCCTCAAACAGCCCCTTGTCCTGCACCGCGCCGGACAAATCCCGCTCCCAGGCGAGCAACTGGCGCAAAACAGCGATCTTGGCGTCGTATTGTCCACCCGCTGTCACTCCGGCATAGCCTTTGGCGCCGGCCTCCTTGTAAGCCCAATGAGCTGCCACGCCGTGCTCGGCATGGTCGTGCATGCCCTGGGTCCTGATCTGAATCTCAATGGGCTGCCCGGCAGCGTTCCTGACGACAGTGTGCAAGGACTGATAGCCGTTGGGTTTGGGTTTTGCGATGTAGTCGTCGAACTCATCAATCACGGGCGTAAATCGCGAATGAACCCAGCTAAGCGCCGCATAGCAGTCGGGTACGGATGGCACCACGACCCGGAGCGCGCGGATGTCAAACACCTTGTCGAAGTCAAGCGCCTTGCCTCGCATTTTCTTCACGATGCTGTAGATGTGCTTCGGCCTGCCCTGAACCGTCGCCCGGATGCCTTGTGCTTGAAGTTCCGACGCCAGCCCAGCGCGAAGTCGCTCCATGCTGCTCTCGCGCTCAGCGCGTTTTTCGTCCAGCAACCGTGCCACCGTCCGGTACGTTTCGGGCTCCAGAAAACGGAACGCAAGGTCTTCCATCTCCCATTTGATCTGCCAGATGCCAAGCCTGTTGGCCAGAGGCGCAAACACCTGCAAAGATTCGCGCGCCAGGTTCGGCGACGCTGCCTGCCGACTGACCGCGTGGTAACGCAGCGTCTGCAATCGCGACGCCAGCCGAAGCATCACCACACGCAGGTCGCGGCTGAACGCCAACAGCATCTTGCGTACATTTTCGGTACGCAGCTTGGGGTCGTCGATCAGTTGCGCGTCACTCTGCGCGTCGCGCGACAGGCGCTGCACGCGGATCAGCTTGGCGGTCTCCACGGCCAACGTCGCAAAGCTCTCGCCAAAGGCTTTGGCAATCACCTCCTGAGGATGATTCAGGTGCTCTCCAGCGTAGACCAGATAACAGGCGGCCTGCATGGCCTCGGAACCCCCAATGGTTCGCAGAATGGCAGCAACGGCGTCGGCGTGCGCCATGATGTTTTCGCCGGTATCGAGGGTTTCGTGCACGATGAGAGGCTGCGCGAAACTGCGGGCACGCAAGAGTGTCCCGGCTGAATCCGGCAGTCCATCCGCAGTGACGCTCAGGAGCTCCGGAATTCCCGCAGTATCAGCCGCCACGGTCTGCCCCTCCGGGGAGCCATGGGCGGCACTGGACTTCATCGCGACCCGCCTCTCAATCGTTCAGGACAAAGGCCGCCACCGCCTCGACCTGATCCGGCGCGATCAGCGTCGGCGCATGACCCACCCCTGCAAACTCAACCAGCTGCGCCTTCGGTCCGCGCTGCGTCATGGCCAGGGCGGTCCCGGGCGACAGCAGATCAGACAAGGCTCCCCGCACCAACAACGTCTCACAGGTCAGTGCGTCATAGAGTTGCCACAGCATGGCCTCCCCCTGTTCGGCCGACTCCTGCGTCATGGCCCGGACCGGCACGGCAATCGCCGGGTCGTAGTGCAAGGTGAGTCCCCCGTCAGGATGTGGCCGCACCATCGCCTGCGAAAGTGCCAGCCATTGCGCCGGTGTGTGCGGGCCAAACGTGGTGGAAACCGCCCAGGTCGCATCGGCGGCCTGCTGCACCGTTTCAAACCGCCCGGTTTCGCCCAGATAGGCACCGATGCGCTGCAATGCAGCGGCCTCGATCACCGGCCCCACGTCGTTGAGCACCAGGCGACGAATCTTCACCGGTAGCGGCAAATCCGGCTGAGCACAGATGATCAGGCCAATCAGACCGCCCATGCTGGTGCCGACCCAGTCCAGCGTTTGAACGGGGCTTTGCTGATGCAAATGGGCCAGCAACACCAGCATGTCCGCAACATAGGTTGGGAACTGGTAAGCCATCGGGTCTTTCAGCCAGTCGCTGCGGCCGCGGCCGGCGATATCCGGGCAGACGATCCGAATCGGTCTGTTCGATCGTTCCGCCAGGGCCCTGGCCAAGGTGTCAAAGTCCCGACCCTGCCGGGCCAGGCCGTGCACACAGACCACCAGATGCGCAGCGGAAGCGTCCCCCCACTGCCAGAACGCCATGCGGTGGCCGCCAGAGGCATCAGGGCAATGTACGTAATTCAGCGTAGGTTCAGTCATGGTGAAATGCGGGTTCGATCATCACTTGTCTGCATCCTAATTCATACGGAGAACCCACCATGTTGAAAGGCAAAACAGCCCTCGTCACCGGATCCACCAGCGGGATCGGCCTGGGTATCGCCAAGGCACTCGCTCGCCAGGGCGCAAACATCGTTCTGAACGGTTTTGGCGACGTCGCAGGCCCGACGGCCGAGATTGCGGGCTTCGGCGTCAAGGTCGGCTACCACGGCGCCGACATGAGCAAGCCCGCGGAGATCGAGGCGATGATGGCCTATGCCGCCGCCGAGTTCGGGCGAATCGACATCCTGGTCAACAACGCTGGCATCCAGCATGTGGCGCGCATCGAGGATTTTCCTGTCGAGCGCTGGGATGCCGTGATCGCCATCAACCTGACCAGTGCCTTCCACGCGACGCGACTGGCACTGCCGGCCATGCGCAAGGCCAACTGGGGCCGCATCATCAACGTCGCCTCGGTTCACGGCCTGGTCGCGTCCGCGGAGAAGTCGGCCTACGTGGCAGCCAAGCACGGAATCGTCGGCCTGACCAAGGTCACGGCGCTGGAAAACGCGACAACGGGCGTCACCTGCAACGCGATCTGTCCGGGCTGGGTGCTCACCCCGCTGGTGCAGAAGCAGGTCGATGCCAAGGCGGCGGCCCTAGGCGTGTCAAACGAAGAGGCCAAGAAAGTGCTGTTGGGCGAGAAAGAGCCCTCGATGCAATTCACCACCCCCGAGGAGCTGGGTGAACTCGCCGCGTTTTTCTGCTCGCCTGCCGGCAACAATGTGCGCGGTGTGGCCTGGAATATGGACGGCGGGTGGACCGCCCAGTAGCAGAGTCATTTTAGCTACCAAATTGATAGCTCAAAGCGATCATTCTGTGCTGGCCTCGTGCCAAGCAGGCCTCACAACTTCATTCAACGCATCTGCACCGACCCCGACACCGTGACCTGAACGGTGCTGCGCCCGGCCTCGACCGGCAGAGGCGCATCCACCGGTGACGACTTGGCCTCCATGGCCATCATGCGCGGGCGGGGTACATAGCCCTGATCGTTGGCCGTCACGGTGATTTCCCGCAAGGTATAGCCAGTGAAGCCAAAGCCCCGGGCAATCTCGCTGGCCTTCGCTTTGAAGCGCTCGATGGCGACCGCCTGGGCCTCCCCTTCCAACCGGGCGCGTTGTTCCCGGCTCAGGCTGAAAGTGGCCTGATTCACGGTCAGTGTCTGGATTTTTCCGGACGTCGCACTGATGCGTGCAAAGTCGCGGCCTTCCAGCAACAGCTCCGCACTGCCCTGCCAGGTTGTAATCTTGCCGTCCCGACCGTAGCGCGGATAAAGGCTGAATGCACCGGTCCGCATGTCCAGTTGCCCTGGCAATACCGCCTTTCTGGCTTCGGTCATCGCAGCGTCCAGCGCCGTCTTGAGTTGAGTCTGAACCGTCGCGGCGTCCGCCGCCTCTCGTGTCGTCGTGAGCGAAACCAACAGAAGATCCTGTGGCGCCTCGACGGAACCACTGGCCGAAAGCTGGGCGACGTTTTGTGGCGGCACCGCCGGTGCCTGGGCATGCAGGTTCGCCATCATGACCAGCATGGCCATCATGGCAAGGGTTTCACGGACGATTTTCATGGTTCGCACTTTGAATTGAATGAATTGGGCCAATCCGCCCAGGCCGTGGCCCGAAGGGTCGCTCTCTGGCAGGAATGATTGCTCAGCGCCCCGGGCTGCCGTTCGCCTGTCCCTGGAGCCGGACCTGCTGACGCAACTCAGCCTTTTCCTGCGGCGAAAGTCGCCGTTCCTTGATCTCGCCATGCTCAACGGCCGTGCGCTGCGACGTCACGGCCTGACGCAAATCATCGCGCCGTTGTTGAACCTGTACCGGTGGCACCGGTGCCGTGCCAGACCCCTGCAATGCCTGCGCGGCCACCGCTTCCGCAAACAGGACGGCAGCGAGCGGGGAAAAGAATTTGTATGTCCTTTGGGCCATTAATTTCGTCGGATTCAGGGGGTGGGCCGAAGTTTGGCGCAATTGCCGCCCTCCGGGAACATTATTTGTAACAGTGTGAAAAACCGCCGGTCAAATCGGTCTGGCCGGCGACAAGCCGCTCAAAATCGGCTCTGTTACAAATACAGGTCCACGCATCATGAACGCCACCACAAGCCGCAACGACAAGATACTGATCGTCGATGACGACGCCCGCATTCGCGACCTGCTTCGCCGCTACCTTGCCCAGGAGGGATTTGAGGTCATGGTCGCGGAGGATGGCAAGGCGCTCAGTCGCGTCCTTCTGCGCGAGACCGTCGACCTGATCGTGCTCGACCTGATGATGCCGGGCGAAGACGGCCTTTCAATCTGCCGGCGCCTGCGCGCAGCCAATGACCGCACGCCTATCATCATGCTCACCGCCAAGGGCGAGGACGTGGACCGCATCGTCGGCCTGGAAGTCGGCGCGGATGACTACCTTGGCAAGCCCTTCAACCCGCGTGAACTGCTGGCGCGCGTGCACGCCGTACTGCGACGCCGCCCATCACCGGAGGCGCCTGGCGCACCCTCGAGTGAAAACGAAGTGCTGAACTTCGGACCGTTCACGTTTGACCTGGGTGCCCGACTGTTGCGTCGCAATGGCGAGGAGCTGCCGCTGACGACCGGTGAGTTCGCCATGCTCAAGGCATTGGCGCGGCATCCACGTCAGCCGCTGTCGCGCGAAAAACTGGCTCAGCTCGCCCGTGGTCGGGAATTCGAACCGTTTGACCGCAGCCTGGACGTGCAGGTTTCCCGGCTGCGCAAACTGATCGAGCAGGACCCGGCGGCGCCGCGCTATATCCAGACCGTCTGGGGCATCGGCTACGTGTTTGTGCCGGACGGCGCCGGATGAACGGGACGTCTGCTTTGCTGAAAGCAAAGAATAGCGTCCGCCGCAGGTCGGATGCCAGCCAAGCGGACATACCGCCGCTTGAGACCGCGCCAGCCCCGCTGGGTTTGCGCCCCCGGATCGGCCTCAGCCTTTTCTGGCGCACCTTCTTCATGCTGGCGGTGCTGCTGATCGGCAGCACCGTGGCCTGGCTCCAGACCTTCCGGTCGCTGGAATATGAGCCGCGCGCGATACTGGCGGCGCAGCAGATCGCCTCGCTGGTCAATTTCAGCCGGGCAGCACTGATCTATTCGGATTCCATCGCGCGCGTGTCGCTCATCAAAACCCTGGCTGACCAGGAGGCCGTCCGGATTCTTCCCCGGGAGCCGGGCGACAAATATGAACTGTTTGGCGGAAGCACACTTGACCAGCGCATTACCGAGGAGCTTTCCGCGCGCCTGGGGCCGGGCACGGTGGTGGCCAGCAGTGTCAACGGCAAGTCCGGGCTGTGGGTTGGCTTCATGATGGAAGACGATTCCTACTGGCTGCTGATGGACAGGTCGCGCGTCAGCCCCGTGGACAGCAAGACCTGGCTGATCTGGTTCCTCACTGCTGCCGTACTTTCACTGGCCGGTGCAGCCGTGATCGCCCGGCTGATCAATCAGCCTCTCAAACAGCTTTCGTTTGCGGCGAGCCGGGTGCGCGGCGGCGATTTCGATGCCAGTCACCTCGACGAAAAGGTCGTCACCAGCGAGATCCGCGAGGTCAACATCGGCTTCAACAGGATGGCCGAGCAACTCGCGAAGATCGAGCAGGACCGCGCCGTCATGCTCGCCGGTATCTCGCACGACCTGCGGACACCGCTGGCGAGGCTACGGCTGGAGACGGAAATGAGCGTGGCCGATGAAGATGCGCGCGAACACATGGCAGCCGACATTGCACAACTCGACGCGATCATCGACAAGTTCCTGGACTACGCGCGTCCTGGGCAGGCGGTGCTCAGCCCCGTCTCACTGGCTGAAATCGTGGAAGCCTGCGTCTACCCTTTCAAGGATTCCGACGATATCCGTGTCAACGTCGATGTACCGCCAAACCTGCGGGTCATGGCTGACGAAGTCGAACTGGCCCGGGTGATTTCCAACCTGCTCGAAAACGCGCGTCGCTACGGAAAGAGCGTTGAGACTGGCGTAGCAATCGTGGACATCGCATCCCGGGCGCGCGACCATTGGATATTGATCAAGGTCCGCGACCACGGCATCGGCGTGTCCCCCGATGCGCTGGCGAACCTGACAAAGCCGTTCTTTCGCGGCGACGCGGCGCGCACCGCTGCCACCGGAGCAGGTCTCGGCTTGTCAATCGTGGACAAGACCGTTCAGCGAATGGGGGGCTCTTTTGTGCTGGTCAACAGCAGTTCCGGCGGGCTTTCAGCCCATATCAAGCTGCACGAAGCAAAGTAGCTTTTTTCAAGTATTTTCGCCATTTACCCATCGCAGGATGGTCACTAGATGCTATCGATAAAGAAGCACCACCGCCCTCGCCTCGATGCTCTGACCCTGGCCGACCGGCCCGAGCTTCTCCGCAGTCTTTGCCTTGACATTGGTTTGCGTGACAGCCAGCGACAACGCGCGCGCAATGACAGCCCGCATGGCGTCCATGTATGGCGCCAGCTTCGGCGCCTGTGCCACCACGGTGCAATCAATGTTGCCAATTTTCCAGCCTTGCGCCCGAACTCGACTCGCCGCCTCGACCAGCAGCACGATTGAATCAGCGCCCCTGAAACGGACATCGGTATCCGGAAAATGCGTGCCGATATCGCCCAGGGCAGCCGCGCCCAGCAGGGCATCGGTGATGGCGTGCAGCAAGACATCGGCGTCCGAATGACCGAGCAAGCCCAAGGGGTGCGCGATCTCCACACCACCGAGAATGAGTTTGCGACCCGGCACCAGGGCGTGGACATCCCAGCCCTCGCCGATCCTGAAATCAGGGGGGGTTGTCATGAAGTCCGACTCCTCAGAATGGCTTCGGCCAGGGCGAAATCTTCAGGGTAGGTGACCTTGAAATTCTGCGCACTGCCGCGCACGAGCAAAGGCTGCATACCCATGGCCTCCATCGCGCTGGATTCGTCGGTGATGCCGGCGAAACCATCCCGGGCTGCGCACTGCAATGCGCCAGCCAGCGCGCCGACGCGAAACATTTGTGGCGTCTGGGCCAACCATTTGCCGGATCGGTCCAGCGTCGCAGCGACGCGACCGGCGGTCTCGCATTTCAGGGTGTCCGGCAGCGGCAGCGCAAGCAGTCCACCCACGGCATCGTTTTCACAGGCTTGTATCAAAGCCTCGACCTGCGCGGCAGTCACCAGACAACGGGCCGCGTCATGCACAAGAACCCAGTCATCGGCCAGGGCGCCGAGTTCCCGCAGGCAGTTCAGCCCGTTCAGGACACTCTCGGCACGCGTCGCTCCGCCACATTGCGCCACGCTGGTTCGCGCGTCGTCAGCATCAGCAAAGGCATCGCCTGGCGCCACCACCACCAGGCAGCGCGAAAGCCGGGCCACGCCGGCCAGTGCACGCAGTGTGTGCAACACCATCGGCTGCCCGGCAAGTGGCTCGTACTGCTTGGGAACGACGGTGCCCGCGCGTGAACCACTCCCGGCACATGGAATCACCGCGAAAATGCGGGACGATGGCGGAGTCGGGATGGGTGAAGAAGAATTTGGTTCGGTCATGGGTGAGGCCACCATTCTAGAATCTAGCCCAGAACAAGATTCAGCACCCCCCGCCAATCCCGGCGGGGGGTGCTTTGGTTTTGCCGTCTCCATGGACCTTCCCAAACTCACCCCCGGCAAGCGCTACACGCTGCCCCGCCCCGCCGGCTCGGCCGACGCCCTGTTGCTGGCCCGCCTGGCCGAGCGGGAAAAAGCCGGGGGCCGGCTCACCGCCATCGTCACCGCGGACGCCACCGACGCGCAGCGGCTGATCGAGGAGATGGCGTTTTTCGCGCCCGACCTGCGCTGCGCCCTGTTCCCCGACTGGGAAACGCTGCCCTACGACACCTTCTCGCCGCACCAGGACCTGATCAGCGAGCGCCTGGCCACGCTGTGGCGCATCCAGCAGCGCGACAAGGACACCGGCGCCGACGTGGTCATCGTGCCCGCCACCACGGCCCTGTACCGGCTGGCGCCGCCGTCGTTCCTGGCCGGCTACACCTTCCACTTCAAGGTCAAGCAGAAGCTGGACGAGGCCGGTTCAAGGCGCAACTCACGCTGGCGGGCTACAGCCACGTCACCCAGGTGGTGAGCCCGGGCGAATACGCGGTGCGCGGTGGGCTGATTGATCTGTTCCCGATGGGCTCGCCCGTGCCTTACCGCGTGGACCTGTTCGACGACGAGATCGACAGCATCCGCACCTTTGACCCCGACAGCCAGCGCAGCCTGTACCCGGTGCCCGAGGTGCGTCTGCTGCCCGGCCGTGAGTTCCCGATGGACGATCCGGCGCGGGCGAAATTCCGCAGCCGCTGGCGCGAATTGCTGGAAGGCGACCCCACCAAGAGCCGCATCTACAAGGACATCGGCAACGGCGTGGCCACCGCCGGCATCGAGTACTACCTGCCGCTGTTCTTTGATGACACCGCCACGGTGTTCGACTACCTGGGAGCCGACGCGACCGTGGTGCTGCATGGCGACCTGGAACCCGCGTTCCAGCATTTCTGGCAGGACACGAAGGAGCGCTACCGCCTGGTGCAGGGCGACCCCGAGCGCCCGGTGCTTCCGCCCGAAGCGCTGTTCCTGGGCACCGAGCAGTTCTATGCGCGCGCCAACGCCCATGCACAACTGGCCATCAGACCCAGCGCCCCCACGCTCCCCGCCGCGCGTGGTTCGCTGCCCCCGAGGGGGCGCTCGCCAGCTTGGGGCGGCCCGGCGCTGGCACGGGCATTGACGGCGTCGAGGACAACGCCTGGTTTCACAAACTCGGCGACCTCTCCGTGGTGCGTGGCGCCGAAGAACCGCTGGCGCGCCTGCAAACCCACATCCGCAACACCCAGCACCGCGTGCTGCTGCTGGCCGAAAGCGACGGCCGGCGCGAGAGCCTGCTCGACTTCCTGCGCGCCGGCAGCGTCAATCCGCCCGCGTTTGACTCGCTGCTGGAGTTCCAGAGCAGCGACGAGCCGCTCGGCATCGCCACTGCCGGGCTGACCGTCGGTTTTTCCAGTCTGGAAGATGGTCTGGATTTCGTCACCGAAACCGAGCTGTTCGCCGCCGGCCCCACGACCCGTCGGCGCAAGAAGCAGGAACAGGTCAGCGATGTCGAGGCGCTGATCAAGGACCTGGCCGAACTGAACGTTGGCGACCCGGTGGTCCACAGCGCGCATGGCATCGGCCGCTACCGGGGACTGATCAACCTGGACCTGGGCGAAAAGAACCCTGACGGATCGCCTGCCGTGCAGGAGTTTCTGCACCTCGAATACGCCGACCAGGCCGTGCTGTACGTGCCAGTCAGCCAGTTGCAGCTCATCAGCCGCTACACCGGCGTCAGCGCCGACGAGGCCCCCCTGCACAAGCTGGGCGGCGGGCAGTGGGAAAAGGCCAAACGCAAGGCCGCAGAACAGGTGCGGGACTCGGCCGCCGAGTTGCTCAACATCTACGCCCGCCGGGCCACGCGCGAGGGCCATGCCTTCCGCTACTCGCCGCAGGACTACGAAAGCTTTGCCAACGACTTCGGCTTTGAGGAAACCGCCGACCAGAACGCTGCCATCCATGCCGTGATCCAGGACATGATCAGTCCGCGCCCGATGGACCGCCTGGTCTGCGGCGACGTCGGCTTTGGCAAGACCGAGGTCGCCCTGCGTGCCGCCTTCGTCGCCGTCACCGGCGGAAAACAGGTCGCATTGCTGGCGCCCACGACCTTGCTGGCCGAGCAGCACTACCAGACGCTGGTGGACCGTTTCAGCAAATGGCCGGTCAAGGTGGCCGAGGTGTCCCGCTTCCGGTCCGGCAAGGAAATCACCGCTTCGATGAAGGGCATCGCCGACGGCAGCGTGGACATCGTGGTCGGCACGCACAAGCTGCTCAGCGAATCCACCCACTTCAAGAACCTGGGCCTGCTGATCATCGACGAGGAGCACCGTTTCGGCGTGCGCCACAAGGAAAAGATGAAGGCCCTGCGCGCCGAGGTGGACGTGCTCACGCTCACCGCCACGCCGATCCCGCGTACGATGGGCATGGCGTTGGAGGGCCTGCGCGACCTCAGCGTGATCGCCACCGCGCCGCAGCGGCGCCTGGCGATCAAGACCTTCGTTCGCAACGAAGGCCAGGGCGTGATCCGCGAGGCGGTGCTGCGCGAACTCAAGCGCGGCGGGCAGGTGTATTTCCTGCACAACGAGGTCGAAACCATCGAGAACCGGCGCCAGAAGCTGGAAGAGTTCCTGCCCGAGGCGCGCATCGCCGTGGCCCACGGCCAGATGCCCGAGCGCGAGCTGGAGCGCGTGATGCGCGACTTCGTGGCCCAGCGCACCAACCTGTTGCTGTGCTCCACCATCATCGAGACCGGCATCGACGTGCCCACGGCCAACACCATCGTGATTAGCCGCGCCGACAAGTTCGGCCTGGCCCAGTTGCACCAGTTGCGCGGCCGCGTGGGCCGCAGCCACCACCAGGCCTATGCCTACCTGATGGTGCCGGACACCCAGGGCCTGACCAAACAGGCGGCACAGCGCCTGGACGCCATCCAGGCGATGGAAGAGCTGGGCTCGGGCTTTTACCTCGCCATGCACGACCTGGAAATCCGCGGCGCGGGCGAAGTGCTGGGCGAAAACCAGAGCGGCAACATGCTCGAGATCGGCTTCCAGCTGTACAACGAAATGCTCTCCGAGGCCGTGCGCTGCCTGAAGGCGGGCATCGAGCCCGACCTGCTGAGCCCACTGTCGGTCACCACCGACATCAACCTGCACGCCCCGGCCCTGCTGCCCAACGACTACTGCGGCGACGTGCACCTGCGCCTGTCGTTCTACAAGAAGCTGGCCACGGCCAAGACGGCCGAGCAGATCGACGCACTGCTGGAGGAAATCGTGGACCGCTTCGGCAAGCTGCCCGCGCAGGCGCAGACGCTGATCGACGTGCACCGCCTGCGGGTGCTGAGCCAGCCCTACGGCGTGGTCAAGGTGGATGCCGCGCCCGGCGTGATCCACATCACGTTCAAGCCGAACCCGCCCGATCGATTCCATGCGCATCATCGAGCTGATCCAGAAAAACCGCCACATCAAGCTGGTGGGCAACGAAAAACTGCGCATCGAGCGCGAACTGCCCGAGCCCAAGGCCCGCGCGCAGATGGTGCGCGATGTGCTGCGCTCACTGGGGCAGCCCCAGCCCGCCGCCTGGCCAGTTGATCCGGCCCGGCGGCTTTCCTGGCGCAGGTCTTGCTTCGCGAAGCCGGTGCCGGCGCGCGGCGCCGGTCCGCATCACAATCAACCACCCGCAACCCCTGTCCCCAAACCTCAGAGAGGCCAAGACCATGCACACCCGACGAACCGCCCTCACCGCCATCGGTGCCCTGTATGCAATGGCGACCGGCTCCCCCGCGTCGGCGCAGGCCGCTTTCCCGGACCGCCGGTCAAGATCATCGTCGCGCTACCGGCCGGTGGCAGCGTGGACATGATTGCCCGCATGCTGGGCAGAAACTCGCCGCCGCGATGGGCCAGCCCTTCGTGGTGGACAACCGCGCCGGCGGCTCAGGCCAGATCGGCATGCCGGCCGTGGCCAAGGCGCCGCCCGACGGCTACACGCTGACGGTGTCGCCCGCCTCGTTCCTGACCACCAACAAGAGCATCTTCAAGGCCCTGCCCTACGACCCCGAGACCGATTTCGCGCCCATCTCGAAGCTGGTCAACCAGCCCATGGTGCTGGTGGTGCGGGACCGGCAGAAGTTCCCCACCCTGGCCGCCTTCCTGAGCGCCGCCAAGGCGACCCCCGGCAAACTGACTTTCGCATCGTCCGGCGACGGCAGTCCGCAGCATCTGGCGGGCCTGATGTTCGAGACCCGCACCAAGACCGAGCTGCTGCACGTGCCCTACAAAGGCGGCGCCCTGGCGATCAACGACATCCTGGGCGGCAACGTGGACGCCATGTTTGCCGTGCTGCCCGAGGCCCTGCCGCACTCCGCTCGGGCAAGCTGCACGCGCTGGGCCTGATGAGCCCGCAGCGCTCGCCGGTGCTGGCAAACGTGCCGACCATGGCCGAAGCCGGCGTGGCCGATCTCACCTGTCGGCCTGGATCGGCCTGCTGGCCCCCGCCAAGACGCCGCGCCCCATCATCGACCAGCTCAACCGCGCGGTGCGCGCCGCGATGGACGCCGACTTCAAGGCCAAACTGGCCGAGAGCGGTATTGAAGTCGCCCCCGGCACGCCCGAAGAGCTTCAGCGCACCATCAGCGCCGACATCAAGCTGCACGCCGAACTGGTCAAGGCCGCCGGCCTGACGCCCCAGTAGGCTGAAAGCGGCAGCGCCCGGCCGCCACGAGCCGACGTAGCCGCGGGAAAGGTAAGCTGGGCGTCTGTACGAATCCGAGCTGCACCAGCCACCACGCCGCAAACCGCTTCTGAAAACGTAGCGCCTTGTGGTCCATCCACGTGGGCCAAGGCCGTCAAGCTCTTCCGAAACGGGGCCAACCAGGCGGTGCGCATTCCCAAGGAGTTCGAATGGCCCAGCACCGACGCGCTCATTTTCCGGGAGGGCAATCGCCTCATCCTGGAGCAGGTACCCGAGTGGCCCGGGAAAGGCTCGGCGGCCGCGCTGTTGCTGGCCCCGGCCACGTGCCCACCTGGAGCAGGCCGGCACCCACCATCGGCGGGAAAGACACCCTCATCGCCGACCACGCGCTGGCACTGGACGCCACCCTGGTCACCGCAGACGAAGAATATCGGCGCGTGCCCGGACTCAAGGTAGAAAACTGGCTCGGCCCATCGCCAACCGGTCCTCACCAGCTATCAAATCAGAATCAATTTATTCAACAAGGAGTGACATGGATTTCTCGACCGCTTTCAAACAATATTGGCCTTTTCTGGCGCTGGCGCTCTGGTTTGGCTACAAATGGTGGAACTCCCGAAAAGTCGCCGCCCTGCTGCCGCAACTCAGACAACGCGGCGCCACGCTGGTTGACGTGCGAAGCGCCGCTGAATACGCCAGCGCCCACGCGCCCGGCACCGTCAATATCCCCCTGCCGGAATTGGGCAGCCGGCTGGCCGAAATCCCCAAATCGTCCCCCGTCGTCGTCGGCTGCGCCAGCGGATCGCGCAGCGGCATGGCCAAACTGCTGCTCAAGAAAAACGGGTATCCGGACGTTTACAACATCGGTGGCTGGCGAAGGTTTCTGCCCTGAAGGGGGGCATCGGCATGACCGGATGCCCTATTCAGTCCACGCAAACGCCAGGGGCCGGCTGAAAGGGCTTGAGAGTGCCGTTTTCAGCATAAAAATAGCCCTAACCCAGCGTCGGGGCTATGAGTCGCTACTTAATTATAGTTATTTGGCGGCCCCGGACTCTGCTTGTGGGGTTGGTGGATTACCCAGGCCGGTGGAATCGACGGGGCTGGTCATCCGAGAACGCCAATGCTCCGCCAGATAGACGACCAGCGCCCAAACCAAGTGGCCCCAAACCTCCTGCACAGGTAGAATTGGCAGCCAAAACAGCCATACCCCAGCACCAATTGGTCATTTTCCGCTATCAAACTTGAAGTCACTACCCGCCATGCCCACCACCGAATTCGCCCCCGGCCTCGTGATCCAGGGCTTCACGCCCCCGCTGCGGCTGCGCGACTTCAAGCTCATCGCCTTCGACATGGATTCCACGCTGATCAACATCGAGTGCGTGGACGAGATTGCCGACGCGGCCGGGCGCAAGGCCGAGGTGGCGGCCATCACCGAGGCCGCCATGCGCGGCGAGATCACCGACTACAAGGAGAGCCTGCGCCGACGCGTGGCGCTGCTCAAGGGCGTGACCGAGGCGCACCTGGCGCACGTGTACCGCTCGCGCCTGCAGCTCAACCCCGGCGCGGCCGAGCTGGTGCTGGCCTGCAAGGCGGCCGGGCTGAAGGTGCTGCTCGTCAGTGGCGGCTTCACCTATTTTGCCGAGCGCCTGCGCGAGCGGCTGGCGCTGGATTTCGCGCGCAGCAACCGGCTGGAGATTGTGGACGGCAAGCTCACCGGCCGCATGCTCGACCAGAGCTGGGGCGACATCTGCGACGGCGCCATGAAGCGCGAGACCCTGCTGCGCACCTGCAGCCTGATCGGCTGCGACCCCGCGCAGGCCATTGCCATGGGCGACGGCGCCAACGACCTGGAGATGATGGGCGTGGCCGGGCTGTCGGTGGCCTACCGCGCAAAGCCCAAGGTGCGCGCCCAGGCCAAGGTGGCCATCGACATGGGCGGGCTGGACCGGCTGCTCGAGGTCTGCCGGGCATGAAAAAAACGCCGCGAATCCGCGGCGTTTTTGTTTGAGGCGCTTCCCGCTCAGGCAGGTTCGGGCACGCTGGGCAGGCCCGACAGGGCCATCGCCAGTTCGGCTTCATCGTACTGCTCGTCCTTGAGCTCGCCGGCAAAGTACTTCTGGTAGGCCGTCATGTCGAAATGGCCGTGGCCGCAGAGGTTGAACAGGATGGTCTCGCTCTTGCCTTCGCGCTTGCAGCGCAGGGCTTCCTCGATGGCGCCCTTGACCGCGTGGTTGGCCTCGGGCGCGGGCACGATGCCCTCGGCGCGGGCAAACAGCACGCCGGCCTCAAAGCACTGGCCCTGGGTGTAGGCCGTGGCTTCCAGCAGGCCGAGTTCCTTGATGTGCGAAACCAGCGGCGCCATGCCGTGGTAGCGCAGGCCGCCCGCATGGAAGCCGGGCGGCGTGAAGGTGCTGCCCAGCGTGTGCATCTTGGTCAGCGGCGTCATGTGGCCGGTGTCGCCGAAGTCGTAGGCGTATTTGCCGCGCGTGAGCGACGGGCAGGCCGCCGGCTCCACCGCCACGATGCGCGGCTTCGCACCGCCGCGCAGGCCGTGGCCGATGAAGGGGAAGGCGATGCCGGCAAAGTTGGAGCCGCCGCCGGTGCAGCCCACCACCACATCGGGCCACACATCCGCCATCTGCATCTGCTCCATGGCTTCCAGGCCGATGATGGTCTGGTGCAGCAGCACGTGGTTCAGCACCGAGCCCAGCGCGTACTTGGTGTCGTCGCGCTGCACGGCCAGCTCCACGGCTTCGGAGATGGCAATGCCCAGGCTGCCCGGGTGGTCCGGCCGCTGGGCCAGCACGCTGCGGCCGTACACGGTCTCGGTGGAAGGCGAAGGCAGGCAGCGCGCGCCGTAGGTTTCCATGACGGCGCGGCGGTAGGGCTTCTGGTCGTAGGACACGCGCACCTGGAAAATCAGCACCTCGAGCCCGAAGATGTTGCCGGCGAAGGCCAGCGAGGTGCCCCACTGCCCGGCGCCGGTCTCGGTGGTCAGGCGCTTCACGCCGGCCTGCGCGTTGTAGAACGCCTGTGGCACGGCGGTGTTGGGTTTGTGGCTGCCGGCGGGGCTGACGCCTTCGTACTTGTAGAAGATCTTGGCCGGCGTGCCCAGGGCCTTTTCCAGGCGGTGGGCACGGTACAGCGGCGCCGGGCGCCAAAGCTGGTAGATCTCGCGCACGGGCTCGGGGATTTCGATCTCGCGCTCGGTGCTGACCTCTTGCATGATCAGTTCCATCGGGAACAGCGGCGCCAGATCGGCCGGGCCCACCGGCTGCATGGTGCCGGGGTGCAGCACCGGCGGCAGGGCCTTGGGCAGGTCGGCCTGGATGTTGTACCAGAACTTGGGCATCTGGCTTTCGTTCAGCAGGTATTTGGTCTGCATGCTCATGGACACATCTCCTCAGTGGTTTGTGATGACGGCATTGACCCGGCCGGCCCTGCCGCCCGAACAGTATGCACCCGAAACAGGCCGCCAAGCGCGGGGTTGGGGCGGGGGAATTCCCTCACCGCGATCCCAACGGCAAAACCCTCGCCACCACGAAAAGCGCTGAAGCGCAGGCCATCAGTTGATATTCTTTTGATAGCTGCATACGACCCGGTGATGCTGGGGAATTGAACTTTTTGTTCAAACATCGGGCGGTGGAAGGTCGCCGGCATCCGCCGCCGCGGGCAAGCCCGGGACCGCCAGCGCCCGAAAGGCCACGGGCAACTCGGCCGCGCCCGGACGCGGCGTCAGCAGGTCGGCCAGGGTCACGCCGTCCAGCACACGCAGGTAGGCCTGCAACGCCGCATTCAGCACGCCTTTCAGGCCGCAATGCGAACTGAGGCGGCACTGGTTGGTGCCAGGGTCGAAACACTCCACCATGGTGAAATCGCTTTCGGTCAGCCGGACCACGTCGCCCAGCACGATCTCGCTGGCGGGCTTGAGCAGGCGCAAGCCGCCACCCCGGCCCCGGGTGGTCGCCAGCAGCCCCTGGCCCGCCAGATCCATCACGATCTTGGTCAGATGGCTGCGCGAGATGGCGTGGGCCTGGGCAATCTCGCTGATCGTGACGGGCGTCGCCCTTCCCTCGCTGGCGGCGCAGTACATCAGGACGCGCAGGGTGTAGTCAGTCCAGTTCGTCAGGCGCATCGGGCGTTCCGGTTGAAGCCCGGCGGTGGCTGCGATAGCCCGCCGGACCGCAGGGTTAAAGATTCACATGAATTGTATTTTATTGAATAATACATTCACTCAACATGAATCTTAAAAGGAAATCCCATGAACGCTCGCGTCGATATCCCTGAAACCAGCCTCGCGGCCGACCTGTCAGACCAAGCCATCGGCCAGATTGCCGTCGAGACTACCGGGCGCCACCGCCGT
This sequence comes from uncultured beta proteobacterium, assembly GCA_963726365.1. Taxonomy (GTDB): domain Bacteria; phylum Pseudomonadota; class Gammaproteobacteria; order Burkholderiales; family Burkholderiaceae_C; genus JAABQG01. The sequence continues at coordinate 105,664 of CAVSCI010000023.1, forward strand.
GTTCCGGCGCCTGAAGCTCGATTTCTGCTGCGGCGGCCAGATCAGCCTGCGCCAGGCGACGCTGGACAAGGGGCTGGACCTGGACGACGTTGTGGGCCAGCTGGCGGCCCTGAAGCGCAGCGACGCATTGCCCGCGACGGTGACGGCCAGCGCGCTGATCGACCACATCCTTGAGCGTTACCACGCCGTGCACCGCGAGCAGTTGCCGGAACTCATCCGCATGGCGCGCCGGGTCGAAGCGGTGCACCGGGGCCACGCGGACCTGCCGGTCGGCCTGGCCGACGTGCTGGAACAGGCGCAGGAAGAACTGCTCGACCACATGCAAAAGGAAGAAGAGATCATCTTCCCGAATCTGAAGGCGGGTGGCACGGCGATGGTGGCCTACCCCATCGGCATCATGCGCCAGGAACACACCAGCCACGGCGCCATGCTGGAGCACCTGATGGCGTTGACCCACGATGCCGTGCCGCCCGAGGGCGCGTGCAACACCTGGCGCGCACTCTACGCCGGGGTTGCCCAACTGGGCGACGACCTGATCAACCACATCCACCTGGAGAACAATGTGCTGTTTCCCCAGTTCGAGCCGAAGGCATTCACAGCCGGCGGCTGCGGGTCGGCTGGGGGCTGTGGCTGCGCGGGCTGAGCCTGTCCGTCGAGCGACCAGAAAAAAAGCCGCCTGATGGGGCGGCTTTTCAGCGTGGGTGAAAGGTTCAGGCCGGCAGCGCCAGCAGCCGTTCGCGCGCCTCGCCGGTACTCACGCTTGAGGCGTGCCACGAAGTCGGCCGTGCTGACCACCTCGGTGATCGCGCCGATGCCCTGACCGCAGCCCCAGATATCCTTCCAGGCCTTGGCCGCATTGGCGCCCTCGCCGGTCGAGAAATTCATCTTGCTCGGGTCGCTGACCGGCAGATGGTCCGGGTCCATGCCGGCGTTGCGGATGCTGCCCTTGAGGTAGTTGCCGTGGATGCCCGTGTAGAAGTTGCTGTAGACGATGTCGTCGGAGTTGGACTTCGGTGATCATCTCCTTGTAGCCGTCCACCGCGCGCGCCTCTTCGGTGGCAATGAAGGCCGAGCCGATGTAGGCAAAGTCCGCGCCCATCGCCTGCGCGGCCAGAATCGCGCCGCCGCTGGCAATGGAGCCCGACAATGCCAGCGGGCCGTCGAACCACTGGCGGATCTCCTGCACCATCGCAAACGGGCTTTTCACGCTGGCATGGCCACCGGCGCCGGCGGCGACCACGATCAGGCCGTCCGCACCCTTCTCGATCGCCTTGTGGGCAAACACGTTGCTGATGACATCGTGCAGCACCACGCCACCCCAGGCATGCACGGCCTGGTTCACGTCCTCGCGCGCACCGAGGCTGGTGATGATGATCGGCACCTTGTACTTGGCACAGACCTGCATGTCATGCTCGAGGCGGTCGTTGCTCTTGTGCACGATCTGGTTGATCGCGAATGGCGCCGCCGGGCTTTCCGGGTGCGCGGCGTCATGCGCCGCCAGCGCTTCGGTGATCTCGGCCAGCCACTCATCGAGCTGGGCGGCAGGCCGGGCGTTGAGCGCTGGCATGGAGCCAACGACGCCGGCCTTGCACTGCTCAATGACCATCTTGGGGTTGCTGATGATGAACAGCGGCGAGCCGATGACGGGGAAAGGCAGGCGGTCGAGCGGGGCGGGAAGTCTGGACATGGATTTACGGCCAAAAATGGAAAATCAATAGGAAAAACGACTCAACCCCAGCATCGGTCGGTCAAACTTTGCTATCTATTGAGTAGCAAATGCAGCCGGACTAGAACGCTTCGAGGGCCAGCGCCGTGACCGAATCAGCGCCGTCCACGATGCTGTCGCGCAATCCCGGCACGCGAGTCAGGATGTGGTCGGCATAGAACCGCGCCGTGATGATCTTGGCGCGCATGAATGCCACGTCATTGCCTTCGGCGATCTGCTCCTGGGCCACCAGCAGTGCGCGTGCCATCTGCCAGCCCGCCATCAGATTGCCAGCCAGCATGAGATAGGGCACGCTGCCTGCAAACACGGCGTTGGGACTGGCCTTGGTGTTGCCGGCCACGAAGTCCACGACGTCAATGAAGGCCAGGCGTGCGGCCTTGAGGCTGCGCGCCACAGCTTCGGCGTCGGCGCTTCCATTGCTGATGAGCTGCGCCTCGGTGGTCTCGATCTGGGCAGCAATGGCCTTGGCCGTCTGGCCGCCATCGCGCGAGGTCTTGCGCCCGATCAGGTCATTGGCCTGGATCGCGGTGGTGCCTTCATAGATCGTCAGAATCTTGGCATCCCGGTAGTACTGGGCCACACCGGTTTCCTCGATGAAGCCCATGCCGCCATGCACCTGGACGGCGAGCGAAGTCACTTCCAGGCTCATCTCGGTGCTGTAGCCCTTGATGAGCGGCACCATGAATTCGTAAAAGGCCTGATTGGGCTTGCGAACCGCAGCGTCGGGGTGGTGGTGCGCGGCGTCGTAGGCGGCCGCGGCGACACTGGCGAGCGCGCGGCAGCCCTGCACGGTGGCGCGCATGGTCATGAGCATGCGACGCACATCAGGGTGATGAATGATGGACGCACCCGCGGCCACGGAGCCATCGACCGGGCGGCTCTGCACGCGCTCCCTGGCAAACATCGCCGCCTTCTGGTAGGCCCGCTCGGCAATCGCAATGCCCTGCACGCCCACGCCATAGCGGGCGGCATTCATCATGATGAACATGTATTCCAGGCCACGGTTTTCCTGACCCACGATATAGCCCACCGCACCGCCGTGGTCCCCGAATTGCAGCACCGCCGTGGGGCTGGCCTTGATGCCCATCTTGTGTTCGATGCTCACGCAGTGCACGTCGTTGCGCGCACCCGGAGTGCCATCCGGATTGACCATGAACTTCGGCACGACGAACAGGGAAATGCCTTTCACGCCTTCGGGCGCGCCGACGACGCGGGCCAGCACCAGATGGACGATGTTCTCGGCCATGTCGTGCTCGCCCCAGGTGATGAAAATCTTGGTGCCGAAACAGCTTGAAGGTGCCATCGGGCTGCGGCTCGGCACGGGTGCGCACCGCCGCCAGGTCACTGCCGGCCTGCGGCTCGGTCAGGTTCATGGTGCCGGTCCATTGGCCGGAAACCAGCTTTCTCCAGGTAGGTGGCCTTGAGCTCGTCGCTGCCGGCGGTCAGCAAGGCCTCGATCGCCCCATCCGTCAGCAGGGGGCACAAGGCGAAGCTCATGTTGGCAGAGTTCTGGATTTCACCACAGGCTGCCCCAATGGTTTTTGGCAGGCCCTGGCCACCAAAGTCCACGGGGTGCTGAAGGCCCTGCCAGCCACCTTCCGAGAACTGCTTGAAGGCCTCCTTGAAGCCCGGTGTGGCCGTGACAACGCCGTCATGCCAGCTTGACGGGTTCTTGTCGCCTTCCCAGTTCAAAGGCGCAATCACGCCTTCGTTGAATTTGGCGCATTCCTCCAGCACGGCCTGTGCCGTTTCCAGTCCGGCGTCTTCAAACCCAGGGATCTGTGCGACCTGGTCGATGCGCGCCAAATGTCCGATGTTGAACAACATGTCCTTGACGGGGGCGATGTAACTCATGCTTGTCTCCTGGGAACAATGAATCCGGATGCAAAAAAAGGCATCGCGAACGATGCCCTTTTCGATGCGCTGTCAATCAGAGTGCCTTGACCAGCTCCGGCACCGCCGTGAACAGGTCAGCCTCCAGGCCGTAGTCGGCCACCGAGAAGATCGGTGCCTCGGGGTCCTTGTTGATCGCCACGATCACCTTGGAGTCCTTCATGCCGGCCAGATGCTGGATCGCGCCGGAGATGCCGGCGGCGATATACAGCTGCGGCGCCACGATCTTGCCGGTCTGGCCCACCTGCAGGTCGTTGGCCGCATAGCCGGCATCCACCGCCGCGCGGCTGGCGCCGATGGCCGCACCCAGCTTGTCGGCCAGCGGCGTCATGACTTCGTTGAACTTCTCGGCGCTGCCCAGGGCCCGGCCCCCGGAGACGATGATCTTGGCCGCGGTCAGCTCAGGCCGGTCATTCTTGGCAATCTCGCTGCCGACGAAGGTGCTCTTGCCGCTGTCCGACGCAGCTGCGACGGTTTCCACACTGGCGCTGCCCCCCGTCGCTGCAGCCGGATCAAAGCCCGTGGTGCGCACGGTGATCACTTTGGTGGCGTCCAGGCTCTGCACGATGGCAATGGCATTGCCGGCATAGATCGGGCGCTCGAAGGTGTCGGCGGCATCGACCTTGGTGATGTCGCTGATCTGCGCCACATCGAGCTTCGCCGCCACGCGTGGGGCCACGTTCTTGCCCCCTGCGGTGGCCGGGAACAGAATGTGGCTGTAGTTGGCAGCAATGGCCAGCACTTGGGCGGCCACGTTCTCGGCCAGGCCATGGGCGAACTGCGCGCCGTCGGCATGGATGACTTTGGAAACGCCGGCAATCTGGGCGGCCTGCGCGGCTGCGGCGCCGGCATTGGCGCCAGCGACCAGCACATGGACGTCGCCGCCACAGGCCAGCGCGGCCGTCACGGTGTTGAGGGTCGCGCCCCGGATGGAGGCGTTGTCGTGTTCGGCAATAACGAGAGAGGTCATTTTTTGTTTCCTTGATCAGTTGGGGACAGAGCGGTTTCGCTGCGCAAATCCAGGTCTGACCCACAAATCATTCAGATTACTTTGGCTTCGTTCTTCAGCTTGTCGACCAGGGTGGCGACATCGGGCACCTTGATGCCGGCACCGCGCTTGGCGGGCTCGGAAACCTTGAGGGTCTTCAGGCGGGGGGCGACATCCACACCCGAGGGCCTCGGGCGTGAAGGTGTCGAGCGGCTTCTTCTTGGCCTTCATGATGTTGGGCAGCGTGACGTAGCGCGGCTCGTTCAGGCGCAGGTCGGCGGTGATGACGGCCGGCAGGCTCATGGACAGGGTTTCCAGGCCACCGTCGATCTCGCGGGTGACCTTGAGCACGCTGCCATCAATCTCGACCTTGCTGGCAAAGGTGCCCTGGGGCAGGTCGGCCAGCGCGGCCAGCATCTGTCCGGTCTGGTTGCAGTCGTCGTCAATCGCCTGCTTGCCCAGGATGATCAATCCGGGTTGTTCCTTGTCGACCAGGGCCTTGAGCAGCTTGGCCACGGCCAGGGGTTGCAGTTCCACATCGGTCTGGACCAGGATGGCGCGGTCGGCGCCGATGGCCATGGCGGTGCGCAGGGTTTCCTGGCACTGGGCCACGCCGCAGGACACGGCAATCACTTCGGTGGCTACGCCCTTTTCGCGCAGGCGAACCGCCTCCTCGATGGCGATCTCGTCGAAGGGGTTCATGCTCATCTTCACGTTGGCGATATCGACGCCCGTGTTGTCCGATTTCACCCGGACTTTGACGTTGTAGTCGACCACGCGTTTGACGGGGACCAGGACTTTCATGGGATACCGCTCCAGATAGTGATGCAAGAAATGATTGACGTTTACGTAAACGTCACATTGTATGACGGGGCTCGCCAAAAAAACGAACGACCGTGCTTTTTATTATAGCCAAGGCTACGGTGTAGTTTAGACGCGCGCACCCAATCGCCCTGTCCGCCAAACGACAAATCATTAACCGACCGGAGGGTTGGTTAATTCGGGTAAGTCTGGACATGACCGGACGACTGCGTCGATTACAGTGTGCAGCGCAACAAAACCGACTCACTGGAGCATTTCTATGAAAACATTTGCCATTTCCCTGGCGGCCGCCGCAGCCGCCCTGACCTCCGGCATCGCTGGCGCCCAGACGGTGTTCACCGTGTCGAGCTGGCTACCGCCAACCCACACGGCCAGCATGGCCCAAAAGGAGTGGTGCGACCTGCTGGAAAAGAACACCGCAGGCAAGATGAAATGCAACTTCCTGCCGCGCGGTGTGACCGCCGCACCAGGCACTTACGACGCCATCAAGAACGGGCTCGCCGACATCTCCTTCACCGTGCATGGCTACACGCCGGGCCGCTTTGTCTACACCCAGATGGCCGAGATGCCTTTTCTGGGCAACACCTCGGAGCCGCTTTCCATCGCGTACAGCCGCATCGCCGCCAAATACCCTGAATTCACCGCTGAGCACCAGGGTGTGAAGGTGCTGGCCTTCTTCACCCACGGCCCCGGCATCGTGTTCAACACCAAACGTCCGATTGCCAAGGTGGACGATCTGGGCGGACTGAAATTCCGCGTGGGCGGCGGCATGGTCAACGACATTTCCAAGTCGCTGGGCATGAACGTCACGCTCAAGCCGGCGCCGGACTCGTATGAACTGCTGTCAGGCGGCGTCATGGACGGAACGCTGTTCCCCGCCGAATCAACCGAATCCTTCAAGATCGACAAGATCATCCGATATGCCACCACGTTCCCCGGCGGCCTTTACAACACCAGCTTCGTGTTCATGATGAACCAGGCCAAGTACGACAAGCTGAGCCCGGAAGAAAAGAAGGCAGTGGACGCGATTTCGGGCGAGACCGCTGCGCGCATCTTTGGCCGCGGCTGGGACAAGGTCGACACGCGCGCCTTGGCCCTGATGCAGGCCAACGGTGTTGTGATCACCAAGGCCGATGCCAAGTTCGTGGCTGACGTCAAGGCAAAGACCGCTCCCCTGGAACAGAACTGGATCAAGAGCGCCGAAGCCAAGGGTATGAAGAACCCCGCCAAGGTCCTGGCCGAGTTCCGCGCCGAAATCGCCAAGCTCGAGAAGTAAAATCAGCCGCTTACACGGCTGACCGGGCGGCCCCCACTGAAAATGGGAGCCGCCTTTTTTTCTGTTTGACCAGGTGACTGCAACTTGAAAAAGCTCCTCGAAACCATTTGCGGCGTGCTGGCCGGCTTGGCCCTTTTCGGCATCATGGCCCTGACCTTCTTCGACGTGGGCGGACGCAAACTGCTGTCCCATTCGATCACCGGCTCGCTGGAGTTGACCGAATTGCTCATGGTTGTGGTGATCTTTGCCGCCTTGCCGCTGGTGTCCCTGCGCGGTGAGCACGTCGTCTTCGACTCGCTCGACCCGTACCTGCCAAGCGCCGTGCGCCTGGTGCAACGCATGCTGGTGCAACTGCTTTGCGGTATCGCGCTGCTGGGTCTTGGCGTCCTGATGTGGCAGACCGGTGGCAACTTCCTGGAAAGCGGCGAAACCACCGCTCAGTTGAAGATCCTCAAGGCCCCGTTCATCTACGGCATGAGCCTGCTGTGCGCGGTCACCGGGATGGTGCACCTGGCGTTCACGATCCGGCCCGCGCAAGGCATGGAAGAAAGCGAAGTGGGCACGCTATGACCGAGGCCCTGATCGGATTCGTCGCCATCTTTGCCCTGGCCTTGCTGCGGGTGCCGCTGGCTTTTGGCATGGGACTGGTCGGCATCGCCGGCATCGGCCTGACCCGCGGCTGGGGACCTGCCCTGGCCAGCACGGCCCAAGTGGTCCAGGAAACCGGCTTTGCCTACACGCTGTCGGTCATTCCCCTGTTCATCCTGATGGGCAACTTCGTCGCAAGAGCGGGACTCGCCCACGAACTTTTTCACGCAGCCTACGTGTTCATCGGCCACCTGCGCGGTGGCCTCGCCCATGCCACGATTGCCGCCTGCGCCGGCTTCGGCGCCATCTGCGGCTCGTCGATCGCCACCGCGGCGACCATGAGCAAGGTCGCCTATCCATCCATGAAGAAGCTGGGCTACAGCGATTCGCTGTCCACCGGTGTGATCGCCGCCGGTGGCACCCTGGGCATCATGATTCCGCCGAGCACCATCATGGTGATCTACGGCATCGTGACGGAGACCAACATCGGCAAGCTCTTTGCCGCGGGCGTCATTCCCGGTCTGCTGACAGCCATCCTGCTGATGGTCGCCGTGGTCATCATGACCTCGCGTGACCCGGAGCACGCACCTGCCGGCGAGAAATTCAGCTGGGCCGAGCGCTGGAAAGCCCTGCGCGGCATCTGGGGCGTGCTGCTGCTCGTGATCGTTGTGCTGGGGGGCATCTACGGCGGATTCTTCACCGCGACCGAAGGCGCGGGCATTGGCGCATCGGGGGCATTCCTGTTTGCCGTGGCGCGCCGGGCGTTGACCGTCAGGTCTACACTCGACGTCCTGATCGAGTCAGCCCGCACCACGGCCATGCTGTTCACGCTGCTGATCGCGGCGACGATCTTCGCCAACTTCGTCAACTTCACCAGCATGCCGGGCGACCTCAAGGACTGGATCACCCACCTGGGCCTGTCGCCCGTGATGATCGTCGGCGCGATGATGGTGATCTACGTGTTGCTCGGCACCGTGATGGAAGAACTCACCATGGTGCTGCTGACCATCCCGCTGTTCTTCCCGATCGTGGTGGCGCTGGGCTTCGATCCGGTCTGGTTCGGCGTGCTGATCGTGATGGTGATCCAGATCGGTCTGATCTCGCCGCCCGTGGGCATGAACCTCTTTGTCATCAACACTTTGCTGCCACGGGTCGGCCTGGGCAACATCTTTCGCGGCGTGTGGCCGTTCGTGGTCGTTCAGATCATCACGCTGGGCATCCTGCTGGCGTTTCCGTTTCTCAGCTTGTGGCTGCCTTCGTTCATGAACTGAAACCCGACCTGCCCCGGCTCAATCCGACCGTGTGTGATGAATGACGCGCTGCGGGAATGGAATCCCGATCCCATTTTCGCGCAGCGCGGCAAGAATGGCCAGATTGATTTGCGAGCGCAGGTTGAGCTGGCCGTTTTCCGGGTCCATCATCCAGTAGCCCAGGGTGAATTCCAGCCCGTCGGCCCCGAACGCCGATAGGGCTGCGCTGGGCGCAGGATCGCGCAGCACGCGATCCTGCGCCAGCGCGGCCTCTTTCAGGAGCCGCTGCACCAGATCCACATCACTGTCGTAGGCCACGGACACCACGGTCGATTGCCAGACTTTCGAATCGGCCAGCGACAGGTTCTCGACGCGGCTGGTGATCAGCATTTCATTAGGCACGATCGACTCCCGCCCGGTCGGAGCCCGGATGACCGAATAGCGCGCATTGATGTCGGTGATCCGGCCCTCGAAATTGTCGACCCGCACGTTGTCGCCGATGCGCATGCTGCGTTCGGCCAGGATCACGAAGCCACTGACATAATTTGCGGCCAGCCGCTGCAAGCCCAGGCCAATGCCCACGCCAACCGCGCCGCCCAGGACGGACAATGCTGTCAGGTCAATGCCCACCGCCGAGAGCGCCAGCAACAGGCCGATGAACATCAGCAGCGCGCGGATGGCGTTGCTGATGGCCTTGCGCAATGAAAGCTGACCACCCGTGGCGGCGCGCAGCAACCGCGCTTCAATGGCAGAAGAGATCCAGAGCGTGAGGATAAGGACGGCACCCGCCGTCAGCCCGCCCTCGATGATGTTTCGCACCGACAGCCGGCTGGCACCCACCTTCCAGTGAACCTGGTCAAGTTCCTCCAGCATGATCGGCAACAGCCCGCTGACCCACAGCACCATGGCCAGCCAGGCCACCCACGAGATGGTTCGCTCCAGCGCGCGCACCCACGGGGCGTCGATGACGGCCACCTGAAGCACCTTCACGCCCAGCCGCAGGGCGGCCAGAGCAACCAGGACCGGGATGGCGAGTCGAAACAGCGCAAGCGGAAGCCAGCGCGCCAGCAGGGTCTGCGCCAGATACGCCAGGCTCAACAGCAACAGCGGAAAAAGCACACCGTCAATGATGCGCTGGCCGAACAGGATGGACGGCTCCCGCGGTGCCGTCGTCCGGCGCGCCAGCCAGACCAGCATCCAGGCCAGCGCCCCGCAAATCAGCAATGCCGCAAGTTCCTTCAGGGTCGCGGGTTGCATGAGGGCAGCGAACCAGCTGTCGAGATCGCCGGCCTGCGGGGAAACTGGCTTCAAGCCGGCCACTGCGGCTTCCTCTTTTCAATGAAGGCCAGCACCCCCTCCTGGGCCACGGGAAGCATCATGTTGCAAGCCATGGTCTGCCCGGCGAGCTGGTAGGCGGCCTCAACCCCCATCTCGCGCTGTTTGTAAAACAGCTGCTTGCCCAGCGCCACGGTCTCGCGAGGTTTGGTCAGCAATGCATCGACCAGACGCGCCGTTTCGGCATCCAGCGCATCAGGTTCGGTCACACGGTTGACCAGACCGCGCGCGCGCGCCTCGTCGGCGCTGATGAATTCGCCGGTCAGCAACATCTCCATTGCCTGCTTGGGGGCCATGTTGCGCACCAGCGGCACACTGGGCGTGGCGCAGAACAGGCCAGCATCAATGCCGTTGACACCAAATCTCGCCAGAGTGGACGCAACGGCCAGGTCACACTGCGCCACCAGCTGACACCCCGCGGCCGTCGCCAGGCCCTGGACCCGCGCGATCACGGGAACCGGCAGGTTCTGGATCGCCAGCATCATTCGCGAGCACTGGGCAAACAGCCTCTGGTAGTAGTCAAGTTGGGGATGCGCCCGCATCTCCTTGAGGTTGTGTCCGGCGCAAAAGGCCTTGCCAAGGGCCGACAGCACCACCACGCGCGCGCGACCATCGTCACGCACGACATCCAGCGCGGACTGCAACGCCTCCAGCATGGCCTCACCCAGCACATTGAACGTCGCTGGCGCGTTGAGTACCAGGGTGTGGACGCCGCGTGTGTCACGGGTATGCAGCACCGGACTGTCAGGGGCGCAGTAATTGATCGGGCGTTCGCTCATGCCCTGATTTTGGCTGATTTGTCCGTCGGCATCACAAGTCCGCCATCGCGCGAACATGCTCTTCTACGCTGCGCGCGAGTGCGCCGAGGTTGTAGCCGCCCTCCAGGCAACTCACGATGCGCCCTTTTGCATGGCGACGGGCCACGTCCATGATCCGGTGCGTCATCCAGACATAGTCCTGCTCCACAAGGCCCATCTGGCCCAGATCGTCGTCCCGGTGGGCGTCAAAGCCGGCGCTGATGAAAATCATCTCCGGTCGATGCGCTTCCAGGCGGTGCATCCACGCCATCTCGATCAGTTCACGCACGTCCATGCCGCGGGTATAGGCCGGCACCGGCAGGTTGACCAGATTGGCGGCATTCGACTTCGAGCCACCGACCGGGTAGAAAGGATGCTGGTAAAAGCTCACCATGAGAATACGCTCGTCACCCGCCACGATGTCTTCCGTGCCGTTGCCGTGGTGCACATCAAAATCGACAATGGCCACGCGCTTGAGGCCATGGCGCTCCAGCGCGTACTTCGCAGCGATGGCCACGTTGTTGAAGAAGCAGAACCCCATGGCGCTGTCGCGGCAGGCATGGTGACCCGGCGGCCGGACGGCACAGAATGCGTTGTCCAGATCGCCGGCCATCACGGCGTCGGTGGCGGCCAGCGCAGCACCGGCAGCCCGCAGCGCCGCGTCCCAGGTGTGGATATTGAGCGAGGTGTCGGGATCCACCTGCGTGTGCGTCGGCCCGCCAGCATCGATCTCTTCCCTGAGCACGTCGCTCAGGCCGCGCAGGCCGGCCACATACATTCGGCCATGTGCCAGTTCGATGTCGGTGAGCGATGCAGGATCCGCCTCAAGTCGTTCGAGTGAATCGCGCAGACCCGTGGCCCGCAGGCGATCATCGATGGCATCGAGCCGCTCGGGGCACTCGGGGTGCCCCCGTCCCATCTCGTGTTTGCGGCAATCAGGGTGGGTGAAATAGCCTGTTTTGTTCACGGCGGGAACCCCTGTCTCATTTTTCGGATAACGTCATGCCATGGATGCACAACACAAAATCAAATCAATTCTCGATCAGCTTAACACGGTGCTGGTAGGCAAACAGGTCCAGGTCCAGGACTGCGTGGCCTGCCTGATGGCGGGGGGACATTTGCTCATCGAAGACGTGCCCGGCGTGGGCAAGACCACCCTGGCCCATGCGCTGGCGCGCACCTTTGGTCTGCAGTTCTCCCGGGTCCAGTTCACCGCCGACCTGATGCCCAGCGATCTGTCAGGCGTCTCGGTGTTCGAGCGCAGCAAGGAAGCTTTCGTGTTCCACCCCGGGCCGGTTTTTGCCCAGGTCCTGCTGGCCGACGAGATCAACCGCGCCAGCCCAAAGACGCAGAGTGCCTTGCTGGAGGCGATGGAGGAAAGGCAGGTCACGGTCGAGGGCGAAACCCGTGCCCTGCCCTCGCCTTTTTTTGTCATTGCCACGCAGAACCCGCATGACCAGCTGGGCACTTATGCCCTGCCCGAGTCGCAGATGGACAGGTTCCTGATGCGGATCTCCCTGGGCTATCCCGACCGCACGGCGGAAAGGCAACTGCTGGCCGGCGCCGATCGCCGAGACATGGTGGAGCATCTCCCCCCCTGTTGACCGCCGGTGAGCTGGCGAAACTGCAACAGGCGGTGATGCAGGTTCATATCGCCGGGCCTCTGCTGGACTACGTCCAGGACCTGATCGCCGCCACGCGCTCCGGCCGCTGGTTTCTCCAGGGCCTTTCGCCACGGGCCGGCGTGGCGCTGGTGCGGGCCGCCCGGGCCCAGGCCCTGCTTGGCGGGCGCGACTATGTGGCGCCCGACGATGTGCAGGCCATCCTGCCGCAGACGGTTGCGCATCGACTGATTCCGGTGAGCGACGCCGGGCGCGGCGCGGTGGAACAGGTGCGCGCCATGGTCGAGGCAGTGCCATTGCCATGAAGGCACTGCAACGGATGCGCCCATGACGCCCGCTCCAAGCCTGCCCAATCCCCTGACCAGCCCCGTTGGCCACCTTCAAGGCCGGTTCCGGCAGTGGTGGCAGTCCCGCCTGCCGCTGACGGACACGCTCGCACTGACCCAGCGCAACGTCTACATCCTGCCCACCCGCCCGGGCTTCATGCTGGGGGCGACACTGCTGGTGCTGCTGGTGGCCTCGATCAATTACCAGTTGAACCTGGGCTACTTGCTGACCTTCCTGCTGTCCGGAAGCGCGGTGGTGGGCATGCATGTGTGTCACGGCACGCTGCGCGGGATGACTCTGCATTTGATAGCACCAAACAATCTATTCGCAATGGATACGGCCTTTTTTGACGTTAAGCTGATCAACGCTCGCCGCAGCCCGAGGTACGCCATAGGATTGAGTGTGCTGGGAACCGGCCACTGGTCCTGGACCGACGTTGCAGCCCAGGCCGAAGCACTGGTGCGGATTGCCTTCCGGCCGGAAAAACGTGGACGGCACCGGGTTCCGGCGCTGACTGCGGAAACGCGCTTTCCGCTGGGCACCTTCCGGGTGTGGACCGTCTGGCGACCGGCGGCTGAAGTGCTGGTTTACCCGGCGCCCGAGCCCCTTGCGCCGCCGCTCCCCCCCGGTGAGCCGCGTTCAGGCGGTGCCAGTGCCGCCAGCGCGCAAGCCACCGGAGAATTCGATGGCGTGCGCGCCTACCGGCGCGGCGACCCGATGAAGCTGGTGGTCTGGAAAAAACTCGCCAAGGCGGACGAACTGGTCAGTCGCGACACCCAGCACGCCCAGCGCTATGAGCTCTGGCTCGACTTCGTACAGACCGGCCTGCCCGAAACCGAAGCCCGGTTGCGCAGGCTCTGCGCCTGGGTGCTGGCCGCTGACCGGCTTGGTGTGGACTACGGGCTGCGCCTGCCAGGTTTGGAGATCCGTCCGTCCTGTGGTGCGGCGCACCGCCTGGCCTGTCTGGAGGCGCTGGCCCTGTGCTGAACCGGCTCAACGTCCTGCCACGCGACGCGCGCGACACGCTTTTCCTGCTGGCGGTGATTGCCTGGGTCATCATGCCCCAGGTCGGCAATCTGCCGGTGTGGTGCAGCCTGCTGGCGGGCGGGGTGCTGATCTGGCGCGGCTGGCTGGCGCTCACGGCGCGACCGCTCCCTGGCAAATGGTGGCTGCTCGGCCTGCTCGCTGTCACGCTGGGAGCCACGCTGTACACCCACCGCACCTTGCTGGGGCGCGATGCAGGCGTGACGCTGATCGTTGTGCTGCTGGCCTTGAAGACCCTGGAACTGCGCGCGCGCCGCGATGCCTTCGTGATCTTCTTTCTGGGCTTCTTCACGATGCTCACCAACTTCTTTTTCTCGCAGTCTCTGCTCACCGCCGGGGCGATGCTGATCGGCCTGCTGGGTCTGCTGACGGCGCTGGTCAACGCGCACATGGTGGTGGGACGCCCGGCGCTGACGGCGGCATTCAGGACGGCCAGCTGGATGGCGCTGCTCGGCGCGCCCATCATGGCCTTGTTGTTCGTGCTGTTCCCCCGGTTGGCCCCGCTGTGGGGCATTCCATCCGATGCGATGAGCGGGCGCAGTGGCCTGTCGTCCACCATGCAGATCGGCAACATTGCGAGTCTGGTGCTCGACAGCAGCATCGCAATGCGCATCAAGTTCGAGGGCCGCCCGCCCCCGCAGCCCGACCTGTATTTCCGCGGGCCGGTGCTGTCCAGCTTTGACGGCCGCGAATGGCGGCCGTTGCCACCCGGACTCAGTCAGCGCATGCCGCCATCGAGCGGTCTGGTGGTCAGCGGCACCGCCGTGAACTATGAGGTGACACTCGAGCCCAACAACCGTCCCTGGATTTTTGTCATGGACGCCACGCCCGGGACGCCAAGAGTCCCAGGTTTCCAGCCCACCATGACGCCCGATCTCCAGTGGCTGGTCGATCGACCGGTGACCGACATCGTCCGCTACACCGCGTCCAGCTACCCTGCTTTCCGCTATGGCCCTGTGAGCGCCAAGGGCAACACGCTGATTGGCCTGCAGGAATACCTGGACCTGCCGCCCGGCTTCAATCCACGGACCCTGCAGCTTGCGGCCGACTTGCGGCGCGACGCCCGCCTGGCCACGGCCGGTGCAGCGACCCTCGCAGCGGCCGTGATGGACCGGCTGCGCACGGGCGGTTACCGCTACACGCTGGCGCCGGGTGTCACCGGCCAGCACAGTGCCGACGAGTTCTGGTTCGACGCCCGCGAAGGCTTCTGCGAACACATCGCCTCAGCCTTCGTGGTGCTGATGCGCGCACTGGACGTTCCCGCACGGATCGTCACCGGCTACCAGGGCGGAGAACTCAACGGAGTCGATGGTTTCTGGGCAGTGCGCCAGAGCGATGCCCACGCCTGGGCCGAGATCTGGCAGACCGGCCAGGGTTGGGTGCGTGTGGACCCAACCTCGGCCGTTGCCCCGTCGCGCATCGGCTCGTTGCAACGGCTGCAACCGCCGACTGGCGTGTTTGCCGGCGCGCTCGGGGGAATCAGTCCCGACCTGGTTGCCAGGCTTCGCCAGGGATGGGAAGCCCTCAACAACGGCTGGAATCAATGGGTACTCAACTACACCCAGAGCAAGCAGTTCGACCTGTTGAAGAACCTGGGTTTTGAATCGCCGGGCTGGGAAGACCTGAGCTACCTTCTGATCGGCATCGTGGTCTTCGTGAGCCTGTGTGGCGCGGCCTGGACCCTGTGGGAACGGACCCAGCACGATCCCTGGCTGCGCCTGCTGGCGCGTGCGCGCAGGAAGCTCGTTGCAGCCGGTATCCCGGTGCCGCCCCAGGCGCCGCCCCGGGAGTTGGCACGCCAGATCAAGTTGCACTACGAAGGCGCCGAAACGGCAAGAGGGCAGGCACTGCAGGACTGGCTGCTCCGCCTTGAGCACCTGCGTTATGCGCCCGCGGCATCCGCCAACCTTGGCACCCGGGCCCGCCTCGCTACACTGCGACGGGAATTCAATCAACTGGCCTGGCCTGACCGATGACGAGACTGACTTCGATTGCTATTTTTTGCATAGCGTACTTTGGCCTTTCGACGCTGGCTTTGGCCGAAAAAGCCTCAAAAAAGAGGGGCCAGGGCTTCGAACGGGTCTCCGCTGCGCGCAAGCCGGCGCTCGGGGCCGCCTATGCCACGCGCGAAGACGTGATGCGCTGGGCCGATGACATGGCAGAGCGGCGCGACCTGGACCGCGAATGGGTGCGCCAGGCGATCAGCCAGTCGCATTACCTTCCAGGGGTCCCGCGCCTGATGCTGCCCCCGCCCGCCGGCACGGCCAAGAACTGGCGGGTGTACCGCAGCCGCTTCATCGACCCGATCCGCATCCGCGCCGGTGTCGGCTTCTGGCAGGACAACCGCGCGACGCTGGAGCGCGCCGAAAAGGAATATGGCGTGCCGGCCGAAATCATCGTCGGCATCATTGGTGTGGAAACCATCTACGGCCAGCAGATGGGCAGCTACCGCGTGCTGGACGCCCTGGCCACGCTGGCGTTTGACTTTCCGGCGGGCCACCCCCGCGCGGCGGCCCGCCAGGAGTTCTTCCGGGGCGAGCTGGAGCAGTTCCTGACCCTGGTGAGCCGCACCGGGCAGGATCCGTTGGCGCCCGTGGGCAGCTACGCCGGCGCCATGGGCATGCCACAGTTCATGCCGTCCAGCGTGGTGAAGTACGCCGTGGACTTCGACGGCGACGGCCGGATCGACCTGACGGGCAGCCCCGCCGATGTCATCGGCTCGGTGGCCAGCTACTTCAAGGCCTTCAACTGGCAGAACGGTCAGCCGACGCATTACCCGGTACGCTTTGACGACAGCCGCCTCGACAAGGACGCCCTGCTGGCCCCGGACATCCTGCCAACCTTCAGTGTCGCCAGCTTCACCGCGAAAGGTGCAGTGCTCGAAGGCGAGGCCCTGAACCACACGGGACCGCTGGCGCTGGTCGAACTGCAGAACGGCGAAGCCCCGGCAAGTTACGTGGCCGGTACCGAAAACTTCTACGCCATCACCCGTTACAACTGGAGCAGTTACTACGCCATGGCGGTGATCGAACTGGGGCGTGAAGTGGCAGCAGCACGGGCGGCCCTTCGCTGACACCCCCTCGATGGCACCCGGCCCTGCGGCAGATTACCGCAGATTACCGGGCAGGGAGGTATTTAGCCGGATCCACCGGCTTGCCCTGGCGGCGAATCTCGAAGTGCAGCTTCACCCTGTCAGCGTCGCTGTTGCCCATTTCGGCAATTTTCTGCCCCTTGCGCACAGACTGGTCTTCCTTGACCAGCAAGGTCTGGTTGTGGGCGTACGCCGTCAGGTACGTATTGTTGTGCTTGAGGATCACCAGGTTACCGTAGCCGCGCAGCCCGGCCCCGGCATAGACCACCCGGCCGTCGGCGGCAGCCTGGACCGGGTCCCCGGGCTTGCCGCCCAGGTCCAGCCCCTTGTTCTTGGCCTCGTCAAACCCCGCCAGCAAGACGCCGCTGCTCGGCCAGATGAAGGCGAGCTCATCTTCGCCTGCGACAGCGGCAGGCGCTGAAGCCGCAGGCGCCGCGCTCGCACTGGCGGACGCGACAGGCGCGGCTGCGCTGGCTGCGGGTGCTGGGCCCGGAACCACCGTCCCGGGCGTGACCGGCGTCACCGACGACGATGTCACAGGACGTGTCACTGCCACGGAGGGCGCATCAGAGGCTGCGGATGAAACCGCGGACCCGACGGGGGGAACCACGCGGATCACTTGCCCCACTTCGATCAAATTCGGGTTTTCAATGCCATTCCAGCGTGCAATATCGCGCCAGGCCTGACCGGTGTCCAGACCAATGCGCATCAGGGAATCGCCTTTGCGTATGGTGTAGTAGCCGGGCTTTCCGGCGTTTTCCGCGCCCGGCATCGGCTTGCCGTCTGTCGTCACCGGCACGGCCGCAGGCTTGGTCGCGCTGACGCTGCGGTCCTCCACAGGCGCACGGTTGGCCGGCTTTGACGAACAGGCCGCCAGCGCGGCAACCATCACCACTGCTGCGCCGGCAAGTCCCCACCGAGTCGAAATACCTGACATGTCCATTCCCCTTAAGCGATACCTGATTTTAGGGGGACGAAATGAACCGCCTCCAGCACCGTCTGTTTCAAGCCATCCGGCGTCTTGTCGATCACCACCAGCGCCTGCTGGCCGGTGGCAGTCACCATGGGCGCGACCAGACGCCCACCCTGCGCCAGCTGGTCCAGCCAGGCCGGCGGAACCGCCTCGCCGCCCGCCGCCGCAATGATGGCGGCATACGGCGCCCCCTTGGCGAACCCGGCCATGCCGTCCCCGAACAGCAGGTGCAGATTGGCCAGCCGCATAGGGCCGAAGGTTCTCGCGGGCCTTGTCGTGCAGGCCGCGCAGACGTTCAATGCTGTACACCTCTGTGGCCAGCTGGCACAGCACGGCCGCCTGGTAGCCGCAACCGGTGCCGATCTCCAGTACCCGCCCCATCTTGCCGGGCACGCCGTGCCGCAGCAGCTCGATCATGCGGGCCACCACATTGGGCTTGGAAATCGTCTGACCCAGTCCGATCGGCAAACTGGTGTCTTCGTAGGCCTGGTTGACCAGCGCCGGCTCCACGAACCGGTGGCGCTCCACCGCATTCATGGCCCGCAGCACGGCAGGGTCGGCCACCCCTTGTGCCGCCAGTTTTTGCACCATGCTGGCGCGCACGGCGGCGGAGTCCATGCCCAACCCCTGCGGCCCGAGCGGGATACGCTCCACAGCGCCGCGCCGCGGCACTTCTGTCGCCATGACACCGGCCTTTCTGGCGGGCGCGGGTTGCCCCTGCGAAAAATCGATCCGGGCAGGAAAGGTCGGTCGACGCGTCATCAAACCACCTTGTCCGGCCCGGCGCCCAGCTGCGCGGCAGTCTGCGCCCAGTAGCGCAGGTGATCGTGGTCCGTCAAATCCACCTTCAGGGGCGTCAGCACGACATGGCCATGCGCGGTCGCGTGAAAGTCAGTGCCGTCGGCTTCGTCCTTCGCCGCCCCGGCCTCGCCGATCCAGTACATGGTTTCGCCGCGCGGGCTGAGCTGGGTGATGACGCTTTCCGCGGAATGGCGCCGCCCCAGACGGCATACCTTGACCGGTTTGATCGCGTCGAAGGGAAGGTTCGGGATGTTGATGTTCAGCAGCCAGGGCGTGGCCCCGACGAGGTGCTGCTGCTCCATGTTCTGCACGATCTCGCGCGCCTTGGCCGCTGCCGCGTCGATATGCGTCCAGCCTTTTTCGATCTGCGAGAACGCGATGGCCGGAATGCCGAAAAGGTAGCCTTCCATCGCGGCGCCGACCGTGCCCGAATAGATGGTGTCGTCGCCCATGTTGGCGCCGTTGTTGATGCCCGAGACCACCAGGTCGGGGCGGTAGCCCAGCAGGCCGGTCAGCGCGATGTGCACGCAGTCCGCCGGCGTGCCGTTGACGTAACGGAAACCGTTGGCCGCCGTGTGCACGTACAGCGGCGAATGCAGCGTCAGCGCGTTGGACTTGGCGCTGTTGTTCTGCTCGGGCGCCACCACTTCCACTTCGGCCACGGTTCTCAGCGCCTCGTACAGCGCCACGATGCCGGGCGCCTGGTAGCCGTCGTCGTTGGAAATCAGGATTTTCATGGGTGATTCGGGTTGCAGGGGATTGTAGGTGGCGAGCCGTTGCGGTGAACCCATCCGACCCTGATCGGTGCGGGGTCGCTGGTGAGACATTGCAAGGCGCATAACGCACCCTATCATCGCCCTCTTGTTCTGAAGGAGACCTCCTGTGCATGCCTGGCTTTGTGAAAACCCCGTGGGCGTCGATGCCCTGACCTGGAAAGAACTGCCCACCCCCGCGCCCAAGGCCGGCGAGGTGCTCATCGAGATCAAGGCCGCCAGCCTGAACTTCCCCGATCTGCTGATCGTGCAGAACAAGTACCAGATGAAGCCGCCCCTGCCCTTCGTGCCCGGCTCGGAATACGCCGGCGTGGTGGCTGCCGTGGGCGAAGGCGTCACGAACCTGAAGGTCGGCCAGAACGTCGCCTGCCTCTCCGGCACCGGCGGCTTCGGCACCCACACCATCGCGCCGGCCGCACTGTGCATGCCGCTGCCGCCCGGCTTCTCGCACGTGGATGCGGCCGCCTTCATCATGATCTACGCCACCTCGCACCATGCGCTGGTGGACCGGGCGCAGCTCAAGGCCGGCGAGACCGTGCTGGTGCTGGGCGCCGCCGGCGGCGTCGGCACCGCGGCGATCCAGATCGCCAAGGTGATGGGCGCCAAGGTGATTGCCGCCGCCTCCACCGACGAAAAGTGCGCGCTGTGCAAGACCCTCGGGGCGGACGCCACCATCAACTACACGAAGGAAAACCTGCGCGACGCGCTCAAGGCGCTGACCGACGGCAAGGGCCCGGACGTGATCTACGACCCGGTGGGCGGCGATTTCGCCGAGCCCGCGTTCCGCGGCATCGCCTGGCGCGGACGCTACCTGGTGGTCGGCTTTGCGGCGGGCCCGATCCCGTCGCTGCCGCTGAACCTGGCGCTGCTCAAGGGCGCCTCCATCGTCGGCGTGTTCTGGGGCGAGTTCGCGCGCCGAGAGCCCAAGGCCAACGCCGCCATGATGGTGGAGCTGGCCCAGTGGTACGCCCAGGGCAAGATCAAGCCCGTGATCGACCGCACCATGCCCATGAGCGAGCTCAAGGCCGCCTTCGCCCACATGGGCTCACGCGGCGTGATGGGCAAGCTGGTGATGGTGAACTGACGACGGGCCCGACGGCTGGGCGCGCCTACCGGGCGACCCAGCCCCCACACACCGGAAACACCTGCCCCACAAAACAGTCCGCCGCGCTGCTGCACAGGTAGGCGGCGAACTGGGCGTCTTCACGCGCCGCCACCAGCCGGCCCAGCGGCACCTCGCGGGCCAGCCGTTCCTGGAAACGCGGGTTGGCCTGCACCTCGGCCGGGAAGTAGGTGGGGTTGTCCACGAAGTTCTGGGCAATCGCGTTGACCTGGACCTTGTGTGGCGCCAGCTCCACCCCAACCGCCTGCACATAGGCCAGTTGCGCGCCCCGCGCCGCGCTGTAGGTGGAGGCGCGCTTCATTCCGCGCAGGGCCGAGGCGCTGCCCATCACCAGGATCTTGCCCGCGCCCCGCTGGATCATGGCCGGGCGCGGCAGCCCCGACCAGATGCGGTAGCGGGTCCACCAGCGCGGCGAACACCTGGCGCCATTCGGCATCGCTCACTTCCACCGCCACCGTCGTCGGTGCCCGGATGGCCAGATTGGCCACCAGCACGTCGATGGGCCCGGCTTCCAGTACCACCCGCCGGGCCGCCCCGGCCACGCTGAGGTCTTCCGTGCTGGCCACCACTTCGGCTCCCTGTTCGGCGAACACCTCGCACAGCACCGGGCCCATGAACTCGGTGGCCTGGGTGATGAGCACCCGCTTGCCGGTCAAGGCGTTTTGCATCGTCCGTCTCCTGAAATATCAGACCTGCGTGAATCTGCGTGAATGATCCTTGCGCCATCTTGTGCAACGTCACGCTTCGACAGATGGGCTCATCCGGTCAAGGATCCTATCGATTGACCCGGCGGCGTTCCCCCGCAGGCGACGGCCTGCGCTCCTTGTCGGTGAGCGGCATGGGCACGGTCGGATTGTTTGAGCGGCGAGTGAGTTGCTGCGTACTGTCATCCAGATCGATGCGTGCTTCCTGGGTCCGCACGCCATTGTGCGCGGGTGCGTTGGCCCATCGCGAATGCAGGCTTTCGTAAATTTCCTCAATAGTCGAGGATTTGTCCAGCGCCTGGGCCACGGCCAGATCCAGTCCGACAACCACGGCTCGCTTGTCAATCAGGACCTCAAGCTTGGGCGGGTTGCCCAGCCGCTGTTGCAGCAGTCTGGTGGCTTGATCCGCCGTCGCACCCGGCAGCAATACCGCAAACTCCAGTGACTCGATACGGGCAGCAATCCCCTGTCCGGGTACCGCGCCTATCTTTTGCACCAGCTGGATGAACAGGTCGTGAGTCACCTTTTGACCCAACAGGCCGCGGATATCCTCCAGGTCGGAGCCGCTGAGCAAGGCCATCGAAAACGGCTGCCCTTGCCTGTGGCACTCCCTGAGCAACACGGTGCCGTGCACGAAGAAGCCTCGCGCGTTGTAGAGCCGCGTTCTGACATCGCGCATTGGCGCTTCGGCTCGCTGGTCGGACTGGCGCATGGAACGGCCAAACACCATCGCCAAAATCGAAGCCAGGAGCATAAAAGATCCATGCGGAAAAGCCTCTGACCATGCCGTCACCGGTTGCACCAGCCAGCAAGCAAGGCCAAACCCGCCCACGGCCAGCGCGGTCACCACAATCGCCCAGACGCGAGGCAACAGCAGCGAATAAAAAATTGCAACCACGCCCGGTCCAAAAAAATAGGGGCCGGCGGCGCCGCCGGAACCCGGCGCCAGAAACAACAACAGGACCCCGGCCAGCAGCAGCAGAGCACGCAACAACATGGTGGCATGCACCCGTGCCGGAAACATCCCGCCCCAGCCCGCGATACAGGCGGCGACCAGGGCAATCGCCCAGTAGGCGGCGCCACTGACGCCCAGCACCGCTGTGACCCATAGCGTGTATCCGGCGACGGCCCAGGCAACCAGCGGCTCCAGGCGCCGCAATTGGAACGTGACCATCCCCCCAAACAGGTCGGGTTTGTCAAAGCGTGAATCTTCACCCGACTCAATGGCGCGTCGGCGCCGCTGGGATGAATTTCTGAAGGGCCTCGCCATTGACCGTGTTCCTTGTGCCAAAATTCCAGTCTAGCGGGAAATCACCGCTGACCCGTCAGGCCTGGGCGCCCCGAAACGGGCAAACGAGGACCCCTGGTCGGCGCTCCGCATCGTGCCGCCATCGGCACGCGCTGAGCGTTGGCCACTGATCAATGCCCGTGCGCCAGCCCGCTGACCAGCGTCACCAGAGCGATGCCCGCGCCCAGCCAGGCAATCTGCGCGATGGTTTCACGGGCAGACAGGCGTTTTTGCAGCTGCGGAATCAGGTCGGCGAGCGCCACGTAGATAAAGCTGCTGCTGGCCACGGCCAGGAAGTACGGCAGGTAGTCGTGCAGCCGATCCACCAGAAAATAGCCCAGCGTGCCGCCCAGCGCCGTGACGGCCCCCGCCAGCGACACCTTGATCAGCGCCATGCGCCGGTCATTGCTGCCGCCGCGCAGCACCACCAGGTCGCCCATGTGGTGCGGCACCTCGTGCGCCAGCACGGCCAGGGAGGCGATCACGCCCAGGCGCATGTCCGCAACGAACGCAGAGGCAATCAGGATGCCGTCGCCGAAACAATGCACGCTGTCGCCGGTGAGCACCGCCCAGCTGCCGGGCTTGGGCGCGTGGCTGTGTGATTGGACAAGGTCATGTCCAT
Organism: uncultured beta proteobacterium; assembly: GCA_963726365.1. Lineage (GTDB taxonomy): Bacteria > Pseudomonadota > Gammaproteobacteria > Burkholderiales > Burkholderiaceae_C > JAABQG01. The sequence goes on from CAVSCI010000023.1 coordinate 128,707, forward strand.
GGGATTGGGCGTGAACATGGCTCTGCGGGTGTTCATGGGCGTGATGGTGCGGCGTGCCGGCCGCAGCCTCGTGGTGGTGTTCGTGCCCGTGGTGCCACAGCTCGGCCTTGTCCAGCAGGAAGAAGAACACCAGGCCGATCAACAGCGTGAGGAACAGGTCGTGCGCGCCGGCCTGGCTCTCGAAGGCCTCGGGCAGCAGGTGCAGAAAGGCGGTGGCCAGCAGCGCGCCAGCGGCCATGCTCAGCATGTGCTGGGTGTATCGCGCCAGCACGCCAAAGCTCAGGGCCGCGGCAATCCACACGCTGCCGATGCCGGCGGCCAGGGTGCCGATCCAGATTGATATCAATAACATAGCTGACTATGACCATTCGACGCTGGGAAGAGGTCAATTTCTTTCATAAATGGCAAAAAAGCCACCGCACGGGCGGCCTGGATGCGTTCCTGACGCCGGATGCGCCGCAGAAACCTGGGCCCAGAGCCGGAGTCATCTTAGCAAGCGTGTCAAGCGCCGACGTCCCCCGGCGCGGCGCCCTATTCGACAAACAGCGTGGCGGGCGCTTCCAGAAAACTGCGAATCGCCTGCACGAACTGCGCCGCGTGCAGGCCGTCCACCACGCGGTGGTCGAACGACGACGACAGGTTCATCATCTGGCGCACCACAATGGCGCCGCGCCGCACCACCGGGCGCTCGACCATGCGGTTCACGCCGACGATGGCCACTTCGGGGTGGTTGATGATGGGCGTGTTGGCGATGCCGCCCAGCGCGCCCAGACTGGTCAGCGTGATCGTCGATCCGCTGAGTTCCTCGCGCGTCGCCTTGCCCGCCCGGGCCGCCTCGGCCACGCGGGCGATCTCGCCGGCGCAGGCCCAGAGGTCCAGCGCCTCGGCGTGGCGCAGCACCGGCACCATCAGGCCGTTGCCGGTCTGCGTGGCAATGCCCAGGTGCACCGCCCCGTGGCGCGTGACGACGCCCACCTCGTCGTCGAAGCGGGCGTTGATCTGCGGGAACTCGCGCACGCGCCAGCACCATGGCGCGCACCAGCAGGGGCAGCAGCGTCAGGCGTGGGCGCTTTCCGTCCCAGCGCGCATTGAGCTGCTGGCGCAGCGCCTCCAGCTCGGTGACGTCGACTTCCTCGATGTAGCTGAAATGCGGGATGCGCCGCTTGGCCTCCTGCATCTTCATCGCGATCTTGCGGCGCAGGCCGATGACGGGGATGGTTTCCGTGCTGTTCAGTTCGCCAAAGGTGTTGACCCGCACCGGCACCGCCACGGCCGGCGCAGCGGGCGCCTCGCGTGCCGGCGCGGGCGGCGCCAGGCCGGGATGCGCTCGGGCATGGGCGTCCAGATCGGCCTGCACGATGCGCCCGGCCGGACCGGTGGCGCGCACCTGCTCCAGCGGGATGCCCAACTCCCAGGCGCGGCGGCGCACGGCCGGCGAGGCAATGGGGCGATCCGTCGCAGCTGCCGGTTGGGATCTGGGCCGCCGCCGCTGCTTCAATCGCCTGCCGCACGCTGCGCGCCGGCAGCTGACGCGGGGGCGGCACGGCAAAGGTGGGTAGGACCGGGAAGGCGGATGGCGCGGCCGGTTTGGCCGCATCGCCGGCGCCCGCCTGCGCGCCCGGCTTCAGATTGCCCTCGCCCTCCACTTCCAGCCGGATCAGCTCCGACCCGACCGCCACGGCATGCCCGATGCGGCCGCCGAGCGTCAGCACCCGGCCCGCCACCGGAGAGGGGATCTCCACCGTGGCCTTGTCGGTCATGACGTCGGCCAGCACCTGGTCGGCGACGACGGTGTCGCCCTCCCTCACATGCCAGGCGACCAGTTCCACCTCGGCAATGCCTTCGCCGATGTCCGGCGTCTTGATGATGTACGTGCCCATCATGCCTCCATGGCGCGAAGAAAGGCCGCGCCAACGCGGGCGGGGCCGGGGAAATACAGCCACTCCTGGGCGTGCGGGTACGGCGTGTCCCAGCCGGTCACGCGCTCGATCGGCGCCTCCAGGTGGTAGAAGCAGTGCTCCTGCACCAGCGACAGCAGCTCCGCGCCAAAGCCGCAGGTGCGCGTGGCCTCGTGCACCACCACGCAGCGCCGTGTCTTCTTCACCGACGCGACGATGGTGTCCAGGTCCAGCGGCCACAGGCTGCGCAGGTCGATGATCTCGGCGTCGATGCCGGTCTCGCGCGCGGCCGCCTCGGCCACGAACACCATGGTGCCGTAGGCCAGCACGGTGAGCTGGCTGCCAGCGCGAAAGATCGAGGCCGATTCCAGCGGCACCGTGTAGTAGCCCTCGGGCACCTCGCCCAGGGCGTGCTGCGACCAGGGCACGACCGGGTTTTCGTGGTGGCCGTCGAAGGGGCCGTTGTACAGGCGCTTGGGCTCCAGAAAGATCACCGGGTCGTCGTTCTCGATCGACGCGATCAGCAGCCCCTTGGCGTCATAGGGGTTGGACGGCATCACCGTACGCAACCCGCAGACCTGGGTGAACAGCGCCTCCGGGCTCTGGCTGTGCGTCTGCCCGCCATAGATGCCGCCGCCACAGGGCATGCGGATGGTGATGGGCGCGGTGAACTCGCCCGCCGAGCGGTAGCGCAGCCGCGCCGCCTCCGACACGATCTGGTCCGAAGCCGGGTAGAAATAGTCGGCAAACTGGATCTCCGGCACCGGGCGCAGGCCGTAGGCGCCCATGCCCACCGCCGCGCCCACGATGCCGCCTTCGGAAATCGGCGCGTCGAAGACGCGCGATTTGCCGTATTTCTTCTGCAGGCCCTCGGTGCAGCGGAACACGCCGCCGAAATAGCCCACGTCCTGGCCGAAGATGACCACGTTGGGGTCGCGCTCCAGCATCACGTCCATGGCCGAGCGCAGCGCCTGGATCATGCTCATCGGCGTGGTCTTCGCGCCTTCGTTCGCCTGTGTTTTCATGACCGCGCCTCCAGTTCCGCCAGTTGGCCGCGCAGGTGCGCGGGCATGTCCTTGTAGACGTCCTCGAACATCGAGGCCGCGCTGGGGATGTGGCCGTCCAGCAGCGTGCCATAGGACTCGGCCTCCTTCTGCGCTGCGGCCACCTCGGCCTCCAGCTCCGCCTGCAGCGCAGCGTGCTCCTTTTCGGACCAGAGCTTTTCGCGGATCAGGTGCTGCTTGAGCCGTGCGATCGGATCGCCCAGCGGAAAGTGCGCCCAGTCGTCGGCGGGGCGGTATTTGCTCGGGTCGTCCGAGGTGGAATGCGGCCCGGCGCGGTAGGTCACCCATTCGATCAGCGTCGGCCCGTGATTGCTGCGCGCGCGCTCGGCGGCCCAGGTGGAGGCCGCATGCACCGCCAGGAAATCGTTGCCATCCACCCGCAGCGACGGAATGCCGCAGCCGATGCCGCGCGCCGCGAAGGTGGTGCCTTCCCCGCCGGCAATCGCCTGGAAGGTGGAGATCGCCCACTGGTTGTTCACCACGTTCAGGATCACCGGCGCGCGGTACACATGGGCGAAAGTCAGCGCGGTGTGGAAGTCGGCCTCGGCGGTGGCGCCGTCGCCGATCCAGGCCGAGGCGATCTTCGTGTCGCCCTTGATCGCCGAGGCCATGGCCCAGCCCACCGCCTGGATGAACTGCGTGGCCAGGTTGCCGGATATCGAGAAAAAGCCGGCCTCGCGCATCGAATACATCACCGGCAGCTGCCGGCCCTTGAGCGGGTCGTGCGAGTTGGACATCAGCTGGCAGATCAGCCCGACCAGCGGCACCTCGCGCGCCATCAGCAGGCTTTGCTGGCGGTAGGTGGGGAAACACATATCGCCCTCGTTCAAGGCCAGCGCGTGCGCCGAACCGATCGCCTCCTCGCCGACGCTCTGCATGTAGAACGACAGCTTCTTCTGCCGCTGCGCGATCAGCATGCGGGCGTCGAACACGCGCGTCTTCAGCATCGCGCGCAGACCCTTGCGCAGCAGACGCCGGATCCAGCTTCGGCGCCCAGGGGCCGACGGCCTGGCCCTCGTCGTCGAGCACCCGCACCAGGTTGAAGGCCAGGTCGCTGGTCTGCGCCGGCTTGACGTCCAGCGGCGGGCAACGGGCCGCGCCGGCCGGCGCCAGATGCAGGTAGGCGAAATTGGTCTCGTGCCCCGGTCGGGCCGAGGGCTCCGGCACGTGCAGGCGCAGGGGCGGATGAGGCTTCATGGGCGGGTCTCCTCGAATTTCGTGCCATGCGCCACGGGCCCCACAGGGCCGCCAGGCGCAGGCGCTAGCATCGCACCGAACCGATGCCGGGGCAATGCCACGGACTTGCCGCAAGTCAAGCTTTGTTCACGCCAGGATGGGCGCCAGCGGTCTGGACATGCCCTTTTTTTGTAGCAGGATATGACCATTTGACGTCGGGAATTGGCCCGTTTGTCGCACAAAAGTGTCTTCAAGATGCCGCGTGGCCGTCGAAAGGCATATCCGGTCGGCCGGGATGCCGCCCATGCTGCGAGGTGGTGTCGGCCATCCTCTCGGCGGCGCTTTGTCCGCCCGGGAAAACTGCGTACACTGGCTGCATCACGCATTGCCGACCAGCGCGCATAGAGTTCAGACATGCCCTCGAAGACCTTCACCAGCGGCCGCATCAGGAAGGCCGACTACGACCCCGCATCGCAACAGCTGGACCTGCATTGGGACAACAAGTCGGTGCTGGCCTACAAGTCGGTCCCATACGAGGTCTTTCGCCGCCTTTGCAGCGCACCCACCCCGGCGACCTACTGGGAGGACCGGATTGCCGAGGAGTATCCGAAGGGCGTGCCGATGACACGCAGCGCGGCTTCAGAAAGCGGCAAGACGCTGGGCGACCTGTTTGGGGACGGGGGCTGAGCGGGGTGAGGACGCCATGTCGGGAAAGCGCAGCGCGTGCCGTGCAGTCCCAAGACAAAAGCCGGTCCCGATTCGCAATTGTTCAACCCTTCAGGAGCCCGCCATGACATCCCTTCCCCTGACTTCACTCATCACCCTGCTCATCGGCCTGCTCATGCTGGCCCTCGGCATCAACGTCGGCCGCGCCCGGGGCAAATACGGGATCAAGGCGCCCGCGGTCACCGGCCATGAACTGTTCGAGCGGGCCTACCGCATCCAGATGAATACGCTGGAAAGCGCCGCGCCGCTGTTGCCGGCCCTGTGGCTGTTTGCCGGCTTCATCAGCGACCGGGGTGCAGCGGCCGTGGGCGCGGTGTGGCTGGTCGCCCGGATCGGGTATGCGCTGGCCTATCAGGCCGACCCGGCTAAGCGCGGCCCGGCGTTCGGCCTGTCCTTCACCGCCTTTGTGGTGCTCTGGCTGGGTGCGCTGTGGGGCATCGTCCGGGCGATGGCGGCATAGGGGCTCCCGTCGGACTTCGCGACGGGGGTGTGGTCCGGGGCGGATTCAAACTCGCCCACCGCACCAGCCGCAAGACCCGCGGCCGCGGCGGGCTGGGGGGGGTTGCGCACGCGCCAGTGGCAGTCAGGGCAGTGTTGCCCATACAGACTGTGCTGGCGGCGACCGATGCGCAGGAAGCGGTCAACCCGGCGAATCCGCAAGCCCTTGCCGTCAGGCATCGCGGCGTTCGCCCCCATCGCGCAACGCGTTGGCGACCCTTCAGGGCAGTTCGTCCGCGCCAGGCATCTGGTCGTACCGGGCGGGGCGCTTCTCCAGAAATGCCGCAATGCTTTCCTTGGCGTCGGGGAGCAGTGAGGCGCTTGCCATGCGTTCCACGGCAAACTCGTAGGCCTGATCCTGGGGAAGGTCGATCTGGCGATAGAAACCCTGTTTGCCCAGTGCCTTGGACATGGCGCTGCCGCGCGTGGCCCGCTGGATCAGGTCCAGCGTCTCGGCCTCCAGCCGATCCGGCGCGACCGCCTTGTTGATCAGGCCCCAGTCGGCCGCCGTGGCGGCGTCGATAGCGTCGCCGGTCATGGCCATTTCCAGCGCGCGCTTGCGCCCCACGTTGCGTGCCACCGCCACCAGCGGCGTGTGGCAGAACAGTCCCGCCTTGCCGCCGGGAATGGCGAAGCTTGCGGTGCTGGCGGCCACCGCCAGGTCACAACTGGCCACCAGCTGGCACCCGCCGGCCGTTGCCAGGGCGTGAACCCGGGCCACGACGGGCTGGGGAAGGGCCTGGATCGTGTTCATCATCGTGGTGCAGACCTCGAAAAGTTCGCGCGCCTGCTCCAGCGTCGCCCCGGCCATGTCGGCAAAATGATGGCCCGCGCTGAACACGGGGCCATTCGCCGCCAGGATGATCCCCCGGGCGTCGCTTGGGGCAATCTCGCGCAGGGCAAAGGTCAGCTCACGCATCACGTCCAGCGCCAGGGCGTTGCGTATGTCGACGCGGTTGAGTGTCACGGTGGTGATGGGCCCGTCGGCGCTGACGAGCAGATGCGAATAGGTCATCGCTGCATTTTGCGCCAGGGATTCGCCGTTTGTGAAGGCGGCGGGCGCCGGAGGCCCTCTGGGGCCGGACCCCACTGGAACCCTAGAATCAACTGCATGACCTCGTTCGATCAGTTCCTGCAGCAACACCCCGCCTACGCCACGACCCACTCGCTCGACGCCTGCGCGCTTCGGAGTACGGGCGGCTCGACGCGCAGGGCCAGGTCTATCTCGACTACACCGGTGCCGGCCTGCATGCCGCAGGGCAGGTGCGCGAGCACGCGGAAATGCTCGCCGAAAACGTCCTTGGCAATCCGCATTCGGTGAGCCCCAGCTCCATGGAAATGACGCGCCGCGTGGAACAGGCGCGCGCGGCGGTACTGGCGTATTTCAACGGCGCGGGCGACTACACCGCCATCTTCACGCTGAACGCCTCGGGCGCGCTGAAACTGGTGGGCGAGTCCTATCCGTTTGCACCGGGCGGGCGACTGCTGTTGACGGCCGACAACCACAACTCTGTGAACGGCATCCGGGAATTCGCGCAGGCCCGAGGGGCCGCCGTGGCTTATGCGCCGCTGACGCGCCCGGAGTTGCGCATCGATCAACCGGCCATGGACGCCCTGCTGGCGCAGGCCGACCCAGCGGCGGCCAACCTGCTGGCGTTTCCCGCGCAGTCCAATTTTTCTGGCGTCAAGCACCCGCTGGCGTTGATTGACAAGGCCCGGGCACAAGGCTGGCACGTGCTGCTGGACGCGGCGGCCTTTGTGCCGACCAACCGGCTGGACCTGCGCGAGGTGACAGCCGGACTTCGTGGTGATGTCGTTCTACAAGATGTTCGGCTACCCGACCGGCGTGGGTTGCCTGCTGGTGCGCAACGAGACGCTGGCGGCACTGCGCCGCCCCTGGTTTGGCGGCGGCACGGTCAACTTTGCCACGGTTCAGGGCCGCATGCATGTGCTGTCAAAAGGCGAAGCGGGTTTTGAAGACGGCACGCTGAACTACCTGAGCATTCCGGCGGTGGAGATCGGCCTGCGCCACCTGCAGCGCGTGGGCATGGAGAACATCCAGGCCCGGGTCAACGCCTTGACGCAGTGGCTGATCACCCAGCTGCTGGCCCTGCACCACACCAACGGCCGGCCGATGGTTCGCCTGTATGGCCCGGCGAACATGCACATGCGCGGCGGCACCGTCACCCTGAACCTGTACGACCCGAACGGCCACCTGGTGGACTACCGCCGCGTCGAGGAACTGGCGGGCGAGGCCCACATCTCGCTGCGCACGGGCTGCTTCTGCAACCCGGGCGCCGGTGAAAGCGCCGAAGACCTGAACGAGGACGACATGCGCGCCGGCATCCAGGCGGTGGGCGCCGAGATCAACCTGCAGCGTTTCGCTCAAGTGATGCAGGGCCGGGGCGGCAAGAGCGCAGGCGCCATCCGCGTGTCCACCGGGCTGGCCAGCAATTTCAACGATGTCGAGCGGTTTCTGGCGTTTGTCGCAGGCTTCAGGGACCAGACCGCGCTGACGATCGGCACCGTCTCATTCGACATCGACTCCTGCCGCGTGGTGCGCGACGGGGGATGAGCCGGGCTGCCCGGATCGAAAAAAGCCGCCCTCGGGCGGCTGTCCGGGACGGGCGAGCGGGATCAGGCCACGCCGTTGGCCTTGAACCACTCCAGCGCCCGCTTCCACCCGTCGTCAGCGGCTTCCTTGCGGTAGCTCGGGCGGTAGTCGGCGTGGAAGGCGTGCGGCGCGTCCGGGTAGACCACGAATTTCGACGCCTTGGCCGCCGCATTGCCCGCCGCCAGCGCCGCCTTCATCTTTTCGACGGAGTCCAGCGGGATGCCTGTATCCGCCCCGCCGTAGAGGCCGAGCACCGGGCCGGCCAGGTTGGCGGCGATATCGATCGGGTTCTTCGGCGTGAGTTCGTTCTGGGCGCCCACCAGGCGGCCGTACCAGGCCACGCCGGCCTTCACTTTCTTGTTGTGCGCCGCGTAGAGCCAGGTCTGGCGGCCGCCCCAGCAGAAGCCGGTGACGGCCAGTTTCCTGACGTCGCCCCCGTTGGCCGCAGCCCATTTGACGGTGGCGTCCAGGTCGCCCATGACCTGGGCGTCCGGCACTTTGGCGATGACTTCCGCCAGTAGCCGGGCCATTTCGCCATAGCTCTGCGCGTCGCCCTGGCGCTCGAACAGCTCGGGAGCGATGGCCAGATAGCCGGCCTTGGCGAAGCGGCGCGTCGTGTCGGCAATGTACTCGTGCACGCCGAAAATCTCGGACAGCACCAGCACTACCGGCAAACCGGTCTTGCCGGCAGGCGCGGCGCGGTAGGCCCCCATCTTGAAGCCGCTGACGTCGATCGTCACCTCGCCCGCCGTCAGGCCGTCGGCCGAAGGTCTTGATGGCCGTCTGCGCCATGATCGGCAGGCTCGATGCGGCGTAGCCCACGCCCAGCGCCGCCTTGAGCGCGGTGCGCCGGGTGGCGCCAGCCTCGGTGGAGCGCCCCGGCAGGAGGGCATCGAATTCGGATTTCAGGTCATCGCGCAGCATCGATAGAACTCCTGACAGAGGGTGCGGAAAAAAACCAACCCCGAGTCTAGGTAGAAAAACGAATGCCTGCAGCGCTCACGGTCTTTCGATACGGACCCGTCTCCGCGTCAATGCGCCTGGTCCCAGTTCGGCCCCACGCCCACCTCGGCCAGCAGCGGCACCTTGAGCTCGGCGACACCGGCCATCAGGCGCGGAATTTCCAACCGCAGCCATTCCACCTCGCCCTCAGGCACCTCGAACACCAGTTCATCGTGCACCTGCATGATCATCTTCGTGCCGCGCTGCTCGGCGTCCAGCACCTGCTGCACCGCCACCATGCTCATCTTGATCAGGTCGGCCGCCGTGCCCTGCATCGGCGCGTTGATGGCGGCGCGCTCGGCCCCGCTGCGCCGCGGGCCGTTGGGCGAGTTGATCTCGGGCAGGTACAGGCGCCGGCCGAACACGGTCTCGACATAACCCTGCGCCTTGGCGAGTTGCTTGGTCTCGTCCATGTAGCGCTTCACGCCGGGGTAGCGCTGAAAGTAGCGGTCGATGTAGGCGGCGGCCGCCTTGGTCTCGATGCCCAGGTTCTTCGCCAGGCCGAAGGCGCTCATGCCGTAGATCAGTCCGAAGTTGATGACCTTGGCGTAGCGGCGCTGCTCGCTGCTGACCTGATCGGGCTCCACGCCGAACACCTCCCCCGCCGTGGCGCGGTGCACGTCCAGGCCGGCGGTAAAGGCGTGCAGCAGCGCCTCGTCGCCGCTGAGGTGGGCCATGATGCGCAGCTCGATCTGGCTGTAGTCGGCGCTGGCGATGACGCAGCCGGGCGGCGCCACGAAGGCCTCGCGCACGCGCCGGCCCTCGGGGGTGCGGATCGGGATGTTCTGCAGGTTGGGGTCGTTGCTCGACAGCCGCCCGGTCACGGCCACGGCCTGTGCGTAGTGCGTGTGCACGCGCCCGGTGCGCGGGTCGGCCAGTTGGGCGAGCTTGTCGGTGTAGGTGCCCTTGAGCTTGGCCAGGCCGCGGTGCTCCAGGATCTTGGCCGGCAGCGGGTAGTCCTCGGCCAGCTTCTCCAGCACCTCCTCGTCGGTGCTGCGCGCGCCGGTGGCGGTCTTCTTGATGACCGGCAGGCCCAGCTTGTCGAAGAAGATCTCGCCGAGCTGCTTGGGGCTGCTCAGGTTGAAGGGCTGGCCGGCGATCGCGTAGGCCTCGTTTTCAAGGGCCACGATGCGCTGGCCCAGTTCATGGCTTTGCGCGGCCAGGGTGGGCGCATCGATCAGCACGCCGTTGCGCTCGATGCGGTAGAGCGCCTCGCTGCTGGCGATTTCCAGCTCGTAAATGGCGCGCAACTTCAGGTCGTGCGCCAGCCGCGGCCACAGCACCAGGTGCACGGCCAGCGTCTGGTCGGAGTCTTCGCAGGAATACTCGGCGGCCCTGGCCACGTCCACCTGGGCGAAGGGGATCTGGTGCGCGCCCTTGCCGCATAGGTCTTCGTAATTGATGCCGCTGCGCCCCAGGTGGCGCTCGGCCAGGCTGGCCAGGCCGTGCGGCTTGTGCACTTCGAGCACATAGCTCTGCAGCATGGTGTCGTGCACGTAGCCCTGCACTTCGATGCCGTGGTTGGCAAACACATGGCGGTCGTACTTGATGTGCTGGCCGAGCTTGTGCTTCGACGGGTTCTCCAGCCAGGGCTTGAGGCGGGCCAGCACGGCGTCGAACGGCAACTGCTCCGGTGCGTCGGGGCCAGCGTGGCGCAGCGGGATGTAGGCGGCCTCACCGGGCGTCACGCTGAAGCTGATGCCGACGATCTGGGCGCGCATCTCGTCGAGCGAGGTGGTCTCGGTGTCCAGCGCCACCAGCTCGGCGGCTTCGACGCGGGCCAGCCAGGCGTCGAAAGCATCCCAGGTCAGGACGGTGTCGTAGCGCGGAGTGGCGCCACTGGGACCGGCGTCTGAACCGGCTTCGGACGGTTGTGGCGCCGGATCGTCGAACAGGCCTGGCGCCGCCTGCCGCTCCGGCCGGGCGCCCTGCCTGGCACTGGCGGTCTTCGCCGGAATGTCGGCCTGGCCGCCCAGGGCCCTGGCCAGCCCCTTGAAGCCAAATTTCTCATAAAAATCGATCAATCCCAGCGTGTCAGGGTCATTGATTGCTATCGAATTCATATCTGGCAGCTCGGGCACCCAGCCGTTCAGGTCGCAATCGGTCTTGACCGTCAGCAGCGAGCGCCCGGTCGGCAGCCAGTCCAGCGCCTTGCGCAGGTTCTCGCCAGCCGCGCCCTTGATCTTGTCGGCATTGGCCACCACGCCGTCGAGCGAGCCGTATTCCTGCAACCACTTGGCGGCGGTCTTGGGGCCGACCTTCTCCACGCCGGGCACGTTGTCGACCTGGTCGCCCACCAGCGTCTGGAAGTCCACCATCAGGCGCGCGGGCACGCCGAATTCAGCTTCCACGCCCGCCAGGTCACGCCGGCGGCCGTTCATGGTGTCGATGATGGTGATGTGCTCGTCCACCAGCTGCGCCAGGTCCTTGTCGCCGCTGGAGACAATCACCTCGATGCCCTGGCGTGCGGCCGTCACCGCCAGCGTGCCGATCACGTCGTCGGCCTCGACGCCGGGCACGTCCAGCACCTTCCAGCCGAGCAGGCGCACCACCTCGTGGATCGGCGGGATCTGCGCGCGCAAATCGTCCGGCATGGGGCTGCGGTGCTGCTTGTATTCGGGGTAAATGGCGTCGCGGAAGGTCGGGCCCTTGGCGTCGAACACGCAGGCGGCGTAGTCGGCCCGCACGTCCTTGCGCAGCCGCTCCATCATGTTGATCATGCCGCGAATGGCCCCGGTAGCCGGGCTGGTGGGGTCGCCCGGCACGGCACGCAAATCGGGCATGGCATGGAATGCGCGGTAAAGGTAGCTGGACCCGTCCACCAGCAGCAGCGTCTTCTTTTCGGTCATGGTCGCATTGTGCATGGGCCGGGGCCGCGCTGGCGGACTCTACAATCGCCCGATGCCGCCCCAAAGATTTCACTGACTGATGGCTGTTTTTACCGAAGTATCCCGCGACGAGGCCCAGCGCCTGATGGACGAACTGAACCTGGGCGAGCTCACCGAGCTGCGCGGGATCGAAGGCGGCATCGAAAACACCAATTATTTCGCCACCACCCGCGACGGCGCCTACGTGCTCACGCTGTTCGAGCGCCTGACATTCGAGCAGCTCCCCTTTTACCTTTACCTGATGAAGCACCTGGCGACGCACGGCATCCCCGTGCCTGACCCGGCCGCCAACCAGGACGGCGAGATCCTGCACACCGTCTGCGGCAAACCCGCTGCCTTGGTGAGCCGCCTTCGCGGCAGGAGCCAGCTCGCGCCCGATCGGGAACACTGCGCGTCCGTGGGGACGATGCTGGCGCGCATGCACATGGCCGGAAGGGACTTTGACCGTCAGCAGCCGAATCTTCGCGGTCTGCCCTGGTGGAACGAGACGGTGCCCCTGGTACTGCCCTTTCTGAGCCCGTCACAGGCTGCATTGATCCTGGGCGAACTGGCTTACCAGAACCATATCGCCGCCTCCGGCGCGTACGCAGCACTGCCCCGCGGCCCGGTGCACGCCGACCTGTTCCGCGACAACGTGATGTTCGACGGCGCTGAGCTCACCGGCTTCTTCGACTTCTATTTCGCGGGCGTCGATGCCTGGTTGTTCGACGTGGCGGTGTGCATGAACGACTGGTGCATCGACCTGACCACCGCCGCGCACGACCCCACCCGCGCGCACGCCTTCCTGAGCGCCTACTGCGCAGTGCGCGAGCTGCAGGCCGCCGAACGGCGCCTGCTGCCCGCCCTGCTGCGCGCCGCTGCCCTGCGCTTCTGGATTTCGCGCCTATGGGATTTCCATCTGCCGCGGGAGGCCTCCATGCTCAAACCCCACGACCCCACCCACTTTGAACGGGTCTTGCGCGAACGCGTCGCGCACCCCGTAAACGCCTGACATGAAACTGAATATCGTTCCCGCCCGCACTGGACTGGTCTGGGTAAAACTCGGCATCCTCACGTTCTTCCGGCAACCGCTGGCCCTGGCAGGGCTGTTCTTCATGTTCATGGCCTTGATGTCCGTGGCCTCCATGGTGCCCTACGTGGGCAGTGCCATGGCATTGACGCTCCTGCCAGCGGCGACGCTGGGCTTGATGGCCGCAACCCAGGAGGCCAGCAAGGGAAAATTCCCCATGCCAACGATCCTGATCAGCGCGTTTCGTGCGGGTCGCCAGCAGATGCGGGCCATGTTGATTCTTGGCGTGCTGTACGCGGCAGGTTTCCTGGGAATCATGGGCGTCTCCGCGCTTTTTGATGGAGGCAAGTTCGCGCAGCTTTACCTGGTCGGCGGAAAGATCACCCAGGAACTGGTGATGGCACCGGATTTCCAGGTGGCCATGTGGGTGGCCACCGCCCTGTACCTGCCGCTGTCGCTGCTGTTCTGGCATGCGCCCGCCCTGGTGCACTGGCATGGCGTTTCGCCCCTGAAAAGCCTGTTTTTCAGCCTGGTGGCGTGCATCCGCAACATGGGCGCGTTTACTGTCTATGGCCTGGCCTGGCTCGGCGTGTTTTTTGCAGGTGGGCTGGTGGTGATCCTGTCCGCGAGCCTGATCAGCAGTCCCGAATTTGCCGCCGCTGCGATGGTCCCGGTGATGTTGATGATGGCGGCCATGTTCTTCACTTCGATCTTTTTCACCGTCCGCGACTGCTTCCTCGCGGACGAAGCCCCCCCTGAAGCTGCATCGCAGACCAGGTCAGACGCTCCCTGAAGGGCACCAAGGCCATCCCGGGCATCCCGCCTGCCCGCAGATCGCCTACAGCAGTGGACTCATCACCTGCATGGCGTTTTCGAGCGTGCGGCGCCACCAGGGCCGCGCCGTCCAGTCTGCATGCACAACCGGATCCGATCTTGATTCATACTGGCGTTGAAGCGCGCGCATCTCGGCAGAGAAATCCTGGTCGAAGGCTATGAGCGAAACCTCGAAATTGAGCTCGAAGCTGCGCAGATCGAGGTTGACCGTACCGAAAATGGTGATCTCCTCGTCGACCACCATGCTCTTGGTGTGCAAAAGGCCATCGCGAAAATGCAGGATGGTGATGCCAACGGACAGCAAATCGTCGTTGTAAGCGCGACTGGCGTAACGGACCATCATCGAATCTATTTTCTCGGGCACGATCAGGATGACGCGCACGCCGCGCATCGCGGCCGAGCGCAGTGCCTTGAGCAAGGCCTCAGTGGGAATGAAATAGGGCGTGGTCAGGACAATCTCGTGCCTTGCCGCGTAAATCGCCGCGAGCAGAACTTGTTCGATCTGCCAGTTCGACGATTGGGGGCCTGACGGAAAGATCTGGACCTGGCTGTTTCCCACCGCAGGCAGTTCAGGCGGAGGCGGCGGGGCAAAGTCGGTGCCGGTCTGCAACGCGGTCAGGGACAGCGAAACCGCTTCGAGCACCCACGCTGCCGGTCCTTCGATCCGGACCATGGCATCCACCCACTCGCCCACCCCTGCGTCCTGCTTGAAGAAACGGGGGTCGGCGATGTTCATGCTGCCGGTGTAGGCAATGCTGCGGTCGATCACCGCGATCTTGCGGTGGTCGCGCAGGTCGAATCGGACGAACAGCGCGCGCACCGGATTGACCGGCAGGACTTCGACCACACGCACGCCGGCCCGGCGAAGCAAGCCGATCGCCGTGCTCTTGAAAAACGGCCGGCTGCCCAGCGAGTCCATCAGGGTGGAACACGCGACGCCGCGCTGCGCGGCCCGCACCAGCGCCGCCACCAGGTCGTCAACGAACCCGCCGGCGTTCCAGATGTAGAACTCCATGTGAACGGAAGTCCGGGCCGCGTCAATATCGGCAATCAGGGCACGCATGCTGGTTTCGCTGTCAGGCAGGAGTTGCAGGCAGTGGCCCCCTAGCAAGGGCATCCCGACCGACCCGGTCGCGAGCCGGCTGATGCTCTGGGCACCGGGCGTCAAGGTGTCAGGCGCCACAACGATGCCGGCAGGAATGCCCTGGGCCCACTGGAGGACCTGTGGCTGCAGGGCAATTGCCCGTTGCATCCAGGTCCGCCCAAGACGACGTTCGCCAATGAGCAGGTACATCAGCACACCGACGATCGGCACCAGGACGACAAGCAGAAGCCAGGCCAGCGCACTTCCCTTGGTATTGCGTCGCGAAAAAATGCGCAACGCCACCGCCAGCAACACGCAGACATGGAGAAAAGTCAGGAAGCTGAAATACATGGGCCGAAGTGTAGGGGCATGGTGGCAGGGAGGCGGGGTAATAATCTGGCTGCAGGATGCCGTTTCCAGGAGAAAACATGACATTGACCGTTTACCTTTGGCTGCTCATTGCCGCTTTCGCCGTCATCCTGATCTGGGCGTTCGGCCGAAAACGCAAGGCGCGTTTCGAGAAAGACGGCAAGATTCCGTTCGAGTCCGGCAAGGATGAGGCGCCCTGAGAATGCATCGGCAGACTGCCACCGTGCAATTGCCGAGCGACGGCGGTGGCGTCAAGATCGATGGCGTCGAGTGCAAGAAACGCCCCCTGGGCCAACAAACGTTTCGCAGCCTGATCCTCACCCCGTAGGCAGAACAGGATTGAGGCAGAATTCAACCGTATCACGCAACCAAGGTGCTTGTCATGACCTACCGAACGCTGATGGCCCTCTTGCTTTCGCTCGTGCCCATCTTTGCTGCCGCCCAGACGTCCATTTACGAGTCGAAGGGCAAAGCCGGGCCCGTATTTTCGGACCAGCCTTCGCCGGGCGCCACGCAACTCAATTTGCCACCCCCCAACGTTATCCAGGGGCCTGGCGCCCCCCCGCCTCAAGGTCCAGCGCCGACACCGGCGGTGGACCCGGCGCCCTACAGCAAGCTGGCGATTGTGTCCCCGGAAAGTGGGGGAACCCTGTGGAGCAACGATGGCGCGTTTGACATGCAGATACAGGCTACCCCTCGTTTGCAGACCCAACGTGGCGACGTTGTCCGGGTAAAGATTGACGGCAACACGCTTTCGAAGGCCTTTTCAGGCACCACCCTCAACGTTTCGGCCACGGACTGGAACCGCGCGGCCGCTGAAAGCAATGTCGAGCACACGCTCCAGGTGATCATCGTTGACCAGAACGGTGCCGTGGTGATCCAGTCCGCCCCGGTCAGTGTCTACCTCCGTCGACACACGAAGAAATAGCCCGCGCTGACGGCCTTGGCATCTCAGATGGGCGTGAGTTTGGCGACGGACAGCGCCAGCCACTTCACGCCGTGACGCGGGAAATCAACTTGGGCACGTGCGTCATCGCCCGTGCCTTCGATCGCCAGCACCTTGCCTTCACCGAACTTGTTGTGAAACACCTTCATGCCCGCCTTCAACCCGTGCGAGGGTTCCGCCTTTTGCACGGGCACTGGCGGGCTCCTGAAGCTGTCCGATCTGGCCCCGAAGCCGCTGTTGCCCCAGGCCGGGCGCGCCGCCCCGCCGCCGAAGCCCGCACCTGATCCGCCACCAGAACCCTGCTGTTTCGGCGTGATCCACTTGAGCGCCCCTTCCGGCAGTTCGTCAAAGAAACGGCTCTTCAGGTTGTAGCGCGTCTGGCCATGCAGCATGCGGGTCTGTGAGTGGCTCAGGTACAGCCGTTTGCGCGCCCGGGTGATCGCCACGTACATGAGGCGGCGCTCCTCCTCCAGACCCTCGTAGTCGCTCATCGCGTTTTCGTGGGGAAACAGGCCCTCCTCCATGCCGGTGATGAAGACGCAATCGAACTCCAGGCCCTTGGCGGAATGCACCGTCATGAGCTGGATCGCGTCCTGCCCGGCCTGCGCCTGGTTGTCGCCCGACTCCAGCGCCGCGTGGGTCAGGAAGGCGGCCAGCGGACTCAGCGTTTCGCCGGTTTCGGCGTCGGGAGCATTCAATTCCGCCGCAGCGGGAACCAAACCGTTCGGGTCCAGCCCCTGGCTCACCGGGCTCTGCGTCAGCGGCGTGCCGAGTTCGTCCACCGGCAACGCCACGGCATCGCGGCCAAAGCCTTCCTGCGTGACGAAGCTTTCCGCCGCGTTGACGAGTTCTTCCAGGTTTTCGATGCGGTCGGCGCCGTCACGGTCGGCCTTGTAGTGCTCGATGAGTGCGCTGTGTTCCAGCACCAGATCAATGATCTCGCGCAGTGTGAGGCCTGTCGTCTGCTCGCGCAGCACGTCAATCTTTGCGACGAAGGCCCCGAGGTTGGCGCCCGCCTTGCCAGGTACGGCGCTCACGGCGTCGTGCAGCGAGCAGCCCGTGTCGCGCGCCACGTCCTGCAACTGCTCGATGGAGCGCGCGCCGATGCCGCGCGGCGGGAAGTTGACGACCCGCAAGAAGCTGGTGTCATCGTTCTTGTTCTCCAGCAGGCGCAGGTAGGCCAGCGCGTGCTTGATTTCGGCCCGCTCGAAGAAGCGCAGGCCGCCATACACGCGATACGGCATGCCGGCATTGAACAGCGCGGTCTCGATCACCCGGCTTTGTGCGTTGCTGCGATAGAGCACGGCGATCTCCTTGCGCTCCATGCCATCGCCTTTGACCAGTTGGCGCATCTCGTCAACCATCCATTGCGCCTCGGCAAAGTCGCTGGTCGCCTCATACACCCGCACCGGCTCGCCCGGGCCCTGGTCGGTGCGCAGGTTCTTGCCCAGGCGTTTCTTGTTATGGCTGATGAGTTCATTGGCCGAATCAAGGATGTTGCTGAAACTGCGGTAGTTCTGCTCCAGCTTGATCTGGTGCTGCACATTGAATTCGCGCACGAAATCGGCCATGTTGCCCACGCGCGCGCCGCGAAAGGCGTAAATGCTCTGGTCGTCGTCGCCCACGGCCAGCACCGCGCTCGGACCGTGCAGCTTGGCTGCCTCGCCCTGGCCTGCAATCAGCTTGATCCATGCATACTGCAGCTTGTTGGTGTCCTGGAACTCGTCGATCAGGATGTGGCGAAAGCGCCGCTGGTAATGCTCGCGAATCGGATCGTTGTCGCGCAGCAGTTCATAGGAGCGCAGCATGAGTTCCCCAAAATCGACCACGCCTTCGCGCTGGCACTGTTCCTCGTAGCGCTGGTAGATCTCAATTTTCTTGCGTGTTTCCTCGTCCCGAGCCTCGACCATGTGCGCGCGCAGACCGTCTTCCTTGCAGCCCGAGATGAAATACTGGATCTGCTTGGGCGGGAAACGCTCATCGTCGATGTTGAACTGCTTCATCAGCCGCTTGATAGCCGACAGCTGGTCCTGGGTATCGAGGATCTGGAACGCCTGCGGCAGGTTCGCCAGCTTGTAGTGCGCGCGCAAGAAGCGGTTGCACAGGCCATGAAAGGTGCCGATCCACATGCCACGCACGTTGACCGGCAGCATGGCAGTGAGCCGCGTCATCATTTCTTTCGCGGCCTTGTTGGTGAAGGTCACGGCCAGAATGCCGCCTGGCGAGACCTGCCCGGTCTGCAGCAGCCAGGCAATGCGGGTGGTGAGCACCCGTGTCTTGCCCGAGCCCGCACCCGCCAGAATCAGTGCGTGCTCAGGGGGCAAAGTGACGGCACTGCGCTGTTCCGGGTTGAGATTGTGTAAGAGTGGGGAATCCGGGGCGACTTCTGGGAACATTCATGGATTGTAGGAACCCTGGAGTGCCCCATACTGCGCCCATTCCGAAAGCTGTCGTGAGTCCCTTGACTGCCTTGTCACCATTCGCCCTGCCCACCCCGTCCCGTCCAGGAGTATTGCGGGTGGTGGTGAGCCTGTTCATGGCCCCGCTCGCCATCGCGTTGCTGGTGCACCGGCCAGTCCACGCACAGTCATCCTGCTCCAGCGACGGCCAGCGCGCGCCGATGGCGTTGATGGAGCGCTTCATCAGCGCCGACTGCGCCCATTGCTGGTCTGCAGCCGAGACACCCCGCCCCTCGCGCGGCACAGTGGCGCTGGACTGGATCGTGCCGGGAACCCAGGGTGACGACGCTCCGCTGTCGGCCGCAGCCACCCGGGAGGCCACAGAACGACTGCACGCCTTGGGGCGAGATGCCCCACAGGCCGCCAGCACCCTGACCTCGCGCGTCGGGCCGGCCAGCGCGCTTCGATTGAGAGTCGCCCAGGGGCCGGCCGTGAACGGCTACATCGGCGCGTCGATTGAGCTGCGACAGCCGGGCACGCTCAAGGGCCCGGCGTCAGCGTGGCTGGCGCTGGTGGAGACGATTCCGGCGGGCGTCGAAGGATCTCCAGTGCAGAGAAATCTGGTAAGAAATGTATTGAATCCATCGTGGAATAGACCCGAACAGCTATCAAATTCAAAGTTCAACAGGCTCACCGATTACCGCGCCATGAGCATCCCTGCGGGTGCCAGCACCGCGCGCCTTCGCGTGATCGGCTGGATAGAAGATATGCAAGGGCATATCAGCGTCATAGCGCAGACACATTGCGCAGCGATCGACCAACGCTAGTAGAATCAAGCACCGGGCCCAAGCTTCTTGCGCCCGGTTTTTTGTGCCTGCGACTGCGCCAGTGCCACAAGACGCCGGTCCCAGGCCAAGCGCTCATCGGTTCAACAACAGCCTTCAGACGCCTGGAACTCAAATGGAAATCTTTGACTACGACAACATCCTTCTGCTGCCACGCAAGTGCCTGGTGGAAAGCCGCTCAGAGTGCGACGCCGGCGTGGAACTCGGGGGGCGCAAATTCCGCATTCCCGTGGTCCCGGCCAACATGAAAACCGTTGTGGATGAGAAGATTTGCGTCTGGCTGGCGAGGAACGGCTACTTTTACGTAATGCATCGCTTCGACCTGGACAACGTCCAGTTCGTGCGCGACATGCGCGCTCAGGGCGTCTTCGCGTCGATCTCGCTCGGCGTGAAGGCACCTGACTATGCCGCCGTGGACCAGATGCTGGCCGAGGGCCTGGCGCCCGAGTACATCACCATCGACATCGCGCACGGCCACGCAGACAGTGTGAAGAAGATGGTTCGCTACCTGAAGGCGAAGATGCCCGCGGCCTTCGTGATCGCCGGCAACGTGGCCACGCCCGAGGCCGTGATCGACCTGGAAAACTGGGGTGCCGACGCCACCAAGGTCGGCATCGGCCCCGGCAAGGTCTGCATCACCAAGCTGAAGACCGGCTTTGGCACCGGCGGCTGGCAGCTTAGCGCGGTCAAATGGTGCGCGCGAGTGGCCACCAAGCCCATCATTGCCGACGGCGGCATTCGCGAACACGGCGACATCGCCAAGAGCATCCGCTTTGGCGCAACCATGGTGATGATCGGTTCGATGCTGGCCGGACATGAGGAAAGCCCCGGCCAGACCGTCGAGGTGGACGGCAAGCTCTACAAGGAGTACTACGGCTCGGCCAGCGACTTCAACAAGGGCGAGTACAAGCACGTCGAAGGCAAGCGCATCATCGAACCGATCAAGGGCCGGCTCGCCGACACCATGATCGAGATGGAGCAGGACGTGCAAAGCTCCATCAGCTACTCCGGCGGCAAGAAGCTCATGGACATCCGCAAGACGAACTACGTGATCCTGGGCGGCGACAACGCCGGCGAACACCTGCTGATGTGAGTTTTGTCGATAATTTGGACAAGATCAGCATTTTTCCAGCGTCAGAAGGCCTTTTTACGCTATCTATTTAATAGCATCTTCAACGCCAAAGCATTCAGCCGATGGCCGGGCTGGATCATTGTTTCCAGCACGCTGAAATGATTCAGCCCAGGTAGCGCCTCGCATACCGGAACGACCTTTGGGCCCCAGGCCTCCCGGATGAGCTGGTTCTGGCGCAAGAACTCGGCGCTCTCGGCGCCACCGACCACGGCGTAAAGCTCGCCGCGCCCACGCAGAAGCCTTGGGCGCGGCAGCAGCGCCGGACTGGCCTTTCTGACCTGCATGGGCGTGAGGCGAAGCGAGTCCATGAGGAACGGTGTCAGGCGCAACGGCGCAAGGTCGTAGACACCGCTGATACCCAGCGCGTTCTTCAGCAGACTCAGCGGCAGGTCCGGCGCGTAGGCTTTCCAGACGCAGGCCAACAACATGGCCGCCAGGTGTCCGCCGGCAGAATGGCCGGCGACCGTGATGCGCCTGGGGTCGCCGCCGTGCCTTGCGATGTTGCGATACGTCCAGACCAGCGCCTTCACAAGCTGCAACGTGATCTGCGGAATGGTCACAGCCGGACACAGCGCGTAGTTCGGCACCACGACGCAAACCCCCTTCTCCGTGAACGTTGGCGCCAGAAATGAATGATCGGACTTGTCCAGGCTGCGCCAGTAACCGCCGTGGATGAAGACCAGCACCGGCGCGCTCGCTGCGGCTCCAGGAAAAATATCGAGTGTCTCGCCCGAGCTGTCTCCGTAAGCGATGTCAAGACGGCTTTCGACGCGCCTGCGCACGGCGGCTGAGTCGATGCTCCATCGTTCGAAATGGGCGGCATGTTCCGGCACCAGCGCACGGTTGTTGTACATGCGGTCAAGCCATTGGCTGTCGTCACGGTGCATGAAGGTCTCCTGGGTTTGGTACGCCATCTTGGCACAGCCGGTATCGGATCGGCCAGGTTGCACAGAGCGAGTGGAGACCACTAAACACCGGCCAAACTTGATAGAATCGCAACTTCGTGGGGGGGTAGCTCAGCTGGGAGAGCGCTGCGTTCGCAATGCAGAGGTCGGGAGTTCGATCCTCCTCCTCTCCACCATGGGTTGGTTGCAATAGTGGGTTCTTAGCTCAGTTGGTAGAGCAGCGGACTCTTAATCCGTAGGTCGACAGTTCGAATCTGTCAGGACCCACCACTTACAAGCCTTTCCAGATAATGAAAGCCTGCTACATAAAACGTAGTGGGCTTTTTCACTTCTGGATCATGTAGGCACGGGTGTAGAACCGTTTCAGCCAGTGCCTACACGCTGTGATACCAGGCGTTGTGGCGTCACCACAGGGGTGCCAGGGTTGTCCACCACCACGGCCAGCCCCATGGCCTGGGTGGCCCGCTCTATGGCATCCCGGCAATCGGCCAGGCGGCGATGCGCCGCGCGCTCGACCCGGTGCACCTGCCGTTCGTACCGGCTAGCGCTTTGGTGACGCAGATTCCATGTCGGCACGGGCCACAACAGAGTCCACATCAGATGCCGGATATACGACTGCAGGCGCATCCATAAAACCAATACATCGGTCAGTTTCTTGCCGTTGTGGGGGAGTCCATATACGAGGGGTTAGGCTGATACTTTGTCACGATGCTTCTTCAGCCGCCGACAGGCCGAAGCGTAATCACGAACCAGTGCGCGCCCATCTTCAGCCAGCTTTTTTGCAGTCGCATCTATGTCAGCAATCGGCATCGTGGCATCTCCCATGGCATGCATTAGATTGTTTCTGGACTCCTTCCAATCATTGAGTGTGTCGTGCTCGAAGTTTTCTTTAAGGAGCTTGATTTTCTTGGATCTGCGAGACAGCTCTTTTAGTTTCGGGCCCATCATTCTTATGGGCTTTCCACTAGCTCCGCCACCGTTTTCACCGACACCGCCAGAACTACGAAGCAATGAAATTAATCTGTCTTCGAGAACAGCATATGCGTACCAAGATGCCTCCAGATACATGGATGCTTCATATGCCGCATCCATTCTGGACATGAATGTTCTGTATAGAGCTTGCTTTGTCATGAATGTCCCTGTTTGACGCCTAACGAATGAAAGGGACTTCCCCGTCCCAGGCGAGCCGCGAGCCGTTGGGCTTGCGGTTTTCGGCAACCGAGTGCCACGATGGAGAGGTCAAATTTTTCATCAACTCAACCACAAGGGGAAATCATAACGATCGTAACTGTTGTCGCAGACCCGGCAAACATCTGAGATTCGTATCAAGGAATTCCGTGGGCGAGGCAGACCTCTGATGCGAGAAACCTGGCAAAACGTCGCAATAATGAATGCCCTGTCACACCCTACTGGATGCACCATGCCACTCGCCGATCTGTACGAATCCCTTGTGTCGGCCGCCGAGAGCGCTTCGGCCATCACACTACGGGCCAACCTGATCCCGGCCAACGCGGTGCCCGAAGATGACAAGTTCTTTGTGTTGCCGCCCACCTACGCGGAAATCGGGCACCTGGCTTCTCACGTTCGCGAGGACGGCACGCACGAGTTCATCCTGATCGAGTCGCCGCAAAGCTGGGCCAACCGGCTGGAAGAACTGCTCGACCGGCCCGAGGTGGGCGTGGCGCCGATCCAGGTCCATGCGGCGGGGCATACGCTGAGCATCAACCAATTGCCGCACCGGGTGTTCGACGCGCTTGCTGCGCGACTCTGAACTCGAAGGCCAGCCGTTTCGTGAGACGACCCTGGGGCAGTCCCTGACGCAGGCCCGCGCAGACAATGCCACGGCCTTGCTGCAGAGCGCACCGGGCACGCTGTTGTTTGGTGCCTGGGACAGCTTCGCGGGCGCACGCATGGGGGCCGCCAAATGGCCGGCCGCGCTGTCGGGCCAGATCATGGGGTTTGACGCCTTGCAAACCAAGAAGGCCGGCATCCGCATGGACCCGCTGAACATCGCCAAGGATGCGGCCACGGGCTTCAAGTCCGAAAGCCGGGCGGAAACCTGGACAACCGAGGAAGCAAAGGCAAAAAAAGACGAAAAGGGGAAACCCATTCCCGTGGCCAAGGCCTCAGAGATCGGCCACGGCCACATCCTGGCGGAACTGGCGACCAAGGGCGCCTGGGTGAGCCGGATCGAATTGCGCTCCTCGCTGTCGCTCACCCGCCTGCGGCGCTACCACTTCCCGGTCGATGGCAAGGTCTCGGCTGGGGCCGACGTGGCGGCACGCACCTACCTTGCGGCCTTGGCGCTGTGGCTGATGCACACCCGCCTGATGGCCGGGCTGGAACTGCGGGCCGGTGCCGAACTGGACGCGACCGAAGCGGCCTTCATCGTGCGCAAACCGCTGGAGGGTGATGTGGTGCTGCCGTTGACGGCTGAGAGCGTTGCCCAGGCGCTGGCACAGGCCACTGCCAAGGCGCGCGAAGCGGGCTTCCAGTTTGCGCAACCTGCCGCGTTCACTGCGTCGGCCCGGCTCACCAAGCTCATCGAAACCAGCGAAGCCCTGAACCAATGAAACTCACCGTCGAGTTTCTGGGGCTGTACGGCGCGGCGGATGTGGCTTCGCGCACCATGGTGGAGTGGCCCCCGCACCCGGACCGCCTGTACCAGGCGCTGGTGGACGCGGCCCTGCCGGAAGATCGACCGGCGCTGGCCTGGCTCGAAGAACAGGCGCCCCCCGGCGTGGACTGCGGCAGCAGCGTGCCCCTGGAGTGGGGCCGCAAGGGCAAGGTCTACGTGCCCACCAACTACCCCACCGACACCTTGCCCAGCCTGCGGAAAAACCAGGAGCGCCAGTTTCCCATGGCGGTGCCCGACGGCCCCGTGCGCTACATCTGGTCAGACGACCCGCCCGCACCGGTGTTTGAATGCATACGCCGCACCGTGGGCCGCGTCACCCACCTGGGCCGCGCCGACTCGCTGGTGATGGCGGCAGTGGAGCCGGGCGCGGCGCCTTGCCGATGGGCTGCGCGAGATGACGGGATTCTGTCGATGCGGGTGCCCTACCGGGGCCGCCTGCGGCAACTTGACGCCGCCTTTGCCAGCGGCCAGCGCAGCACCCTGGCGCCCGCCGTGCGGTACGGGGACGCGGCTGAACGTGCGCAGCTCGGCCCCTGGGAGGGGCTGATCGTGATGCGGTCGGCCAAACCCATTGCCATAGAACACGTGACCCAGGCAACAGACGCCTTGCGCCGGGCCGTGCTGTCGAAACTCGGGGACAACGCGCCCCTGCTGGCCCACGGCCATGCGCAGGCGATGCACCTGGCTTGGCTGGGCCTGCCAAACCTCAGCGAGTATGGCGACGGCACCCTCCTGGGCCTGGCCATGGCGGTGCCCCTCGACTGTGATTCCCTTGAGCGCGCCGAATGCGTGGGCGCGATGCTCTCGGTCGATCACATCATGCTGGCCGGCTTGCGCATCAACCTGACCAGGCCCACCGCAGCAATGTCCCTGGACGAACGCACCTGGAGCCGGCCGTCGCGCCACTGGGCTTCGGCCACGCCGGTGGTGCTGGACCGGTTCCCCAAGGGCAAGCTCTCGGCTGAAGACATCGTGGCCCAGGGATGCGAACGCGCGGGCTACCCCCGCCCCGTCAAGGTGGAACTCTCACAGCACAGCGCGATACCGATGCCTGCGGCGCGGCAATTCCAGCTTCGCAAGCCGGGCAACCTGTATACCCACGCGACGCTGGAGTTTGAGCAACCCGTGCGGGGCCCGGTGCTGGTGGGCAAGGAGCGCTACTTTGGATTGGGACTGTTCCTGCCGCGCACCGCGCGAACCCCAAGTGAATGAGGAAATGCAGGAGGTTCGCGCACTGTATTTACGGGTCCTGCCAGTGAGCGGCTGCCAACTTGTGACCGACCGGCTGGGGCTTCGCGCAGCACGGTTGAAAAACGCCGGGGCGACAAGGCGTTGGGACTGAAGGGGTTGATTCCCGGCCTTTGGCCGGGCTACGTTGAAGGGACTCGAGACAGTGTCGATCGACCGGCTTTTCTGAACGCGGCGGTTGGTTCCCGGCCTTTGGCCGGGCTACGTTGAAGGACCCGACGACCGACGAATGGCCATGGATGCAGACGTGGTTGATTCCCGGCCATTGGCCGGGCTACGTTGAAGGCACGGTACGGGTCGATTCGCTGTACAAGGCCGTGACAATGAACGAGGTTGATTCCCGGCCTTTGGCCGGGCTACGTTGAAGCGATGCAGGCAATGGCGCTGATGCCGTGATGCGCCGCAGGTTGATTCCCGGCCTTTGGCCGGGCTACGTTGAAGGGGCTACCAGGAGCGGTACGCCGAATACCGCTATGGTTTGATTCCCGGCCTTTGGCCGGGCTACGTTGAAGGAACTTCGGCAGGTGACGAGCATGCACGGCAGTACATGGTTGATTCCCGGCCGTTGGCCGGGCTACGTTGAAGGATGTCGGCAGGCTGACGAACGAGTGCTTCCGGCATCAAGGTTGATTCCCGGCCTTTGGCCGGGCTACGTTAGAGGATCGCGAAGTAGATCGCCAGGAATATTTCGGGCGGTGTTTTTCCGGCGAGCGCCGGGCTATGTCGACGCGCCTTGCAAAAAATAGTTGCACCTGAGCGCTGGATACCCCTGCCCCACGGTTAGTCTTTGGGGACCTGCACAACACAAGCCAGACCGCATGTCCGACAACAGCTTCGCCTCGTTCTATCAGTCGCTGCATGGCTACGCGCCGTTTCCCTGGCAGGTCGAGCTGGCCGCCCGGGTGGCAGCGGGGCACTGGCCGGATGCGCTGAACTTGCCGACCTCGTCGGGCAAGACGGCCGTGGTGGATGTCTGGCTGTGGGCTCATGCGACGGGGGTGCCGTCCACGCCCCGGCGGCTGTACTACGTGATCGACCGGCGCCTGCTGGTGGATGCGGTGGCCGACTATGCGCAGGCGCTGTTCAAGGGCTGCGGCGTTCAGGGGCAGGTGGTTCGGCTGCGCGGCGGGCTGGGTGCCAAGGACGATGCATGGATGCTCAACCCGGCCGGGCTGACGCTGATCAGCACCACGCTGGACCAGGTGGGTTCGCGCCTGCTGTGCCGGGCCTATGGGGCAAGCCGCTGGGCGGCGCCGGTGCACGCGGGGTTGGCGGGGAATGACGCGCTGATCGTGATCGATGAGGCGCACCTGGTGGAGCCTTTCAGGCAGACGCTGCAACGCATCGCTCGTTTTCGCAAGCAAGCCACCGAGCCGGCCACGACGCCCTGGCATGTGGTGACGATGACGGCCACCCCGCTGGGGGACGCCGCTGACGTGCTGGCCTTGTCGCAGGGGGACTGGGCGCACCCGGTCTTGAGCCGGCGACTGCTGGCGGCAAAGCAGGCACGGCTGGTGAACGGAAAGCTGGGCGACATCGCGTTGGAGGCCCTGCGGCTTCGGGAAGCCGGCGCTGCGGTGGTGGGCGTGGTGGTGAACATGGTGGATACGGCGCGCATGGTGCACCGAGCCCTGTCAAGTCACGGCGAAGCCATGCTGATCATTGGCCGCGCCCGACCCCTTGAGCGCGATGCCTTGGGGCAGGAGGTGATGCAACGCGCCGGCAGCGGCACGCGCAGCGCTGACCGAAAGCCCCTGTTTGTGGTTGCCACGCAGACCATCGAGGTGGGGCTGGACCTGGACTTTGACGCGCTGGTGTCGGAGCTGGCACCGGTCAGCGCGCTGCGGCAGCGCCTGGGGCGGCTCGACCGTCTGGGTGAACTAGGCACCAGCCACGCCAGCATCGTGAAGTGCCTGCCGCCAGATGGCCGTACTCCAAGACCTTGCTGGATGATGCCTGGGGCTGGCTGGAATCGACCGCTGAAAAAACTGGCAAGCTGGGCAAGGTAGTGAATGTGGGGATCTCGGCGCAGGCGAATGCGCCTGCCGAGCCATCGATGCGGTCTGCGGTGCTGGGCCTGCCCGACCTGGCGGTGCTGTTTGACCCGGCCGTGGACCTGGACATCACACCCTATCTGCACGGAGAAAAGCGCTCGACCGAGGTGTTCGTGGCCTGGCGCAGCGCGCTGGATGAATCGGGCCCCGAGGGGTGGGCGGAAATTGTGGAAGCAGCGCCGCCGTCGGGCCTGGAGTTGATGCCGATTCCGCTGCACACGCTCAAGCGCTGGCTTGCGGGCGAAGAAAGTGTTGCGTCGGACCTGGAGAGCACGGCGGTGCCGGATGACGTGCCAAAGCACAAGGAACGAATCCAGCAGGTGATTTGCTGGGATGGCGAGGTGGCCGAACTGGTGAGCCCGGCGGCGCTGCGGCCGACGGATGTGGTGGTGCTGCCCGCATCGCTGGGCGGCTGCGACCGGTTTGGCTGGAGCCCGACCAGCACGGCGCCCGTGCGTGACCTGTTCGCGGAGGGCTTGATACCGAAGGCCGGTTGGACGGGCAGCAACGAGCGCACGCGCTGGGCGATCGGGCTGGCGGAACACATGGCGGGTGTGGGAGCGAAGGCGCTGGCACTGGCCATGGCTTGTGGCCTTCCTGAAGGGCTGGGACAGGCGCTGGACGAGGCCGGGCGCCTGCATGACCTGGGCAAGAATGATCCGCGCTTCCAGTTGATGCTGGGGGCCTATGGCGGCCCCTTGCTGGCGAAGAGTGGCAGCCATGAGGTTGCGGTGTCACGAAAGCTGGCCGGGCTGCCGCGTGGCTGGCGGCATGAATTGGCGTCCGTGGCCCAGCGGATCGACATTGATCCGCTGGTGCGTTACCTGATCGGCGCGCACCACGGACGCGGCCGGCCCTGGATGCCGGCGAGCGCGGACCCGAAGTTGTGGCACAAGGCCCAGGCCGGACAGTGGCCGGCACTGGCCGCTGAAATGCAGGGGCGCTTTGGTTACTGGGGCCTGTGTTACCTCGAAGCCATCCTGCGTCTGGCCGACTGGGCGCGCAGCGCCGAAGAGCAGGACGCTGCCCAACTGCTGGAGAGTGAACATGCAGCCGCTTGAATTGAACCCGATGCAGGGGCACTTGCCGGTGGGCTTCATGGCGGCTGTCGGCCTGCTGCGCATTGCGCCGCCGGGCGCGCGACTGAGCTGGAACCGGGGCAGCCAGTCTGCGGAGCTGCATGGTGTCGAGAAGGAGGCCATCCTCGACCATCTGGTGGCGCACATGGCCGGGCGGCACTTGTCGCCGGAGCTTCACATTGCCGATGACGTGCGCAAGTTCGATGTCGAGGCTTTCAGGGCGAGCTATGAATCGGCCGATCCTGCACTGGCCGAGTGGCTGCGTGCCTGGTGGCGTGAGGACGGCAAGGATGGCAAGGCGGAGACCACCGACCTCTGCCTGACGGGCGGCCCGCAGCGCATGATCAAGATGGCCCGCGAGCTGGCGCAGGACCTGGACCCGGCCCGCAAGAAAGGGGCTGAAAAGCTGGTGCGCGCCAAATTCGAGGAGGCGCTGTTCGGACCCTGGCGCTACGAGGACAGCCAGGCGAGCTGGGGTTGGGACCCGGCGACCTTCCGACCCGGCGCAATCACGAGCAATGCGCCCACGGCCATGAAGCTTGCCGGGGTGGCAGGCGCCTACTGGCTGGCCTGGGAGTCGCAGCCGCTGTTCCCGTGTCTGCACGGCCAGGGGACCCTGGGATTTGAATTCCGCCCCAGGGCGTGGACCTGGCCCACCTGGGCCGAGCCGCTGGACATCCACGCGGTGCGGGCGCTGCTGCGGCAGCCGCAGGAGGCCAATGCGATTGGGGGCACACGTTACCGGTCAGGCATCGTGTTTGCGGGGCAGATTCAGTGGTTTGAGCCGGGGGCGGTGGTGGGGTGAGTGACGAG
>CAVSCI010000024.1:0-42802 GCA_963726365.1 uncultured beta proteobacterium
GTGCAGGCTGATCACGCTGTACCAGCCGCCCTGGTAGCCGGCGGTGAGGTCTTCGATGAAGCGCGCGGTCTCGATGCGCTGCTCGTAGGGCACGTCGGGGTTGGCGCGCAGCACTTCCGAGAGCTTCGCCGCCGTCTCGGGGTTGTGGTCTTCGTCCGGGCCGGGCAGGGTGACGATCAGGCCGCCACTCACGTAGTGGGCGATGCGGTGCATGTCGTAGATCTTGGTGGCCAGCAGCAGCTTGCCGATGTTGGAGAACACCGGGTCGGGCATGAAGCTGTGGCTGTGCTCGTCCGGCTTGGCATAGACGCTGGCGGCCACGCCGCAGGCGAAGAAGCTCTCGGTGATGGTGATGAGTTCCACCATCTGCTCGCGCAGATGCGTTTCCCGTCCCGGATCAAAGCCGTTGGCCTCGCACATCAGCGCGCCCGCGCCGATCAGCAGGTCGCCGAAACCGGCGCGCGCGCCGATGCAGGTGTGGCGGTGGTGCGTGGCGTAGCTGTAGGTCAGGTGGCCGGAATGCTCCCATTCGCCGGCGTAGAACACGTCGTCCATGGGCACGAAGACGCGCTCGAAGAGGCACACGCCGGTGCTCTGGCCGTACTTGCGGCTGAACAGCGCGTCGCCGTGCTCCAGTGTTTCTCCCGGGCGGCCGGCAGGGCGGGCGACGATGGTCAGGCCCGGCGCGTCGATCGGCACGGCGCAGCAGACGGCGAAGTCGGCGTCTTCGCGGCCCATATTGCGGCAGGGCATGACCAGCAACTCGTGCATGTAGGGCGCACCGGTGACGATGGCCTTGGTGCCGCTGATGACGATGCCGCGCCGGCCGTTGTGCACGGCATTGCGCTCGACGATGCGCACATAACTGTCCGGGTTGCTTTGCTCGAACGGCCGCAAGCGGCGGTCGCCCTTGGCGTCGGTCATGGCCACGCCCAGGGTCAGGTCCTGGTCCTGCACGCGGTGCAGGTAGTTCAGGAAGCGCGCGGTGTTCTCGGTGGTGCCGCGCGCGTCGTCGATGCGGGCGCTGACCTGGCCGATGGCATTGAGCGCGTCATGCGTCAGGTAGCGTTGCGCGCAGCCGGTCTCCTGGCACACCAGGCGCACGGCTTCAAGCTTGTTGAGCAGGTCGCCGCTGCTCATGTCGATGTGGCGACAGCCGGTTAACCAGCTTGCCGCTGGTGTGTTGCACCGCCGTCATCAGGCGGGCGTATTCCGGCTTGAGCGCGTAGTCGTAGGTGAGGGCGATGGCGTTGAGGCCGGGCTGGAAGGCGCGTTCGTCAGCCACGCTGGCCACGCGCCGGCCATTCACAAACACGGTGGGGCTGTAGCGGCGCAGGGATTCGCGGTAGTCCGCGCCAGACATCAAGCGGGCGGCGGGGGCAGTGGCGGTCATGGGCAGGATCCTTCTGAAGTGGCATGATTTGACCACCGCCGGAAAGACACTGCAGCCGCTGGCGACCCGGCGCGGCCCCAGGGCAGGTCGAGCAGGTCCTTGCGGCGCAGGGCTGCGACAATCCGGCCATCGTCTTGACCCGATAACCGAAGGAATCACCATGCTGCTCGACGCCTCTGAATCGCAACTCGTGCTGGTGGACTACCAGGCTCGCCTGATGCCGGCCATTTTCGAGGGCCCCGCCGTGCTGGCCAACGCGGTGCGGCTGGCTCAGCTCGCGCGGCTCATGGGGGTGCCCGTCTGGGGCACCGAGCAGAACCCGTCCAGGCTCGGCGAAAACGCGCCTGAGCTGCGCGCCCTGTGCGGCCAGACCCTGGCCAAGATGCACTTCAGCGGGGTCGAAGAAGGCCTGGGCGAATGGCTGCGCCCGCCGGTCAAGGCGCCGCAAGGCAACGCCCGCAGTCTTCCGAAGCATCTGCAGAAATCCGCGGAGCCGGAGCGCAGCATGATCGTCATTGGCGGGTGCGAGGCCCATGTCTGCCTGCTGCAGACCGCGCTGGACCTGCTTGAGGACGAGTTCGACGTCTGGGTGGTGACGGATGCCTGCAGTTCACGCACCGAGCGCAACCGCGACGCCGCCTTCGACCGCCTGGCCGGCGCGGGCGCTGAACTGGTGACGACGGAGATGGTGGCCTTCGAGTGGATTCGCACTGCCGAGCACCCGGATTTCAAGGCGGCGCAGGCGCTGATCAAGTAGGCGCTTTCCAGCAAGTCATGTCTTTCCAGCATCATTTGATTTTTCTTCGTGAATAGCGCTCTGAGGTGGATGTTTTGCTTCGGTGAATAGCGCTCTGACGGGCAGACAGCGTCAGATTCCCGCAAGCACATCATGAATAATTATGAATTCAGAAGTGGGGTCCGCAACATCATCGAATTGCGGACGGTAAAACCTTGCGATGGCCGGGCACCGAGGAGACACACATGACGAACTACGCAGACTTTCACCGCCGCTCGATTGAAGACCGCGACGGTTTCTGGGGCGAGCAGGCCGCGCTGGTCGACTGGCAGACACCGCCAAAGCAGATCTGTGACTATTCCAATCCGCCGTTTGCCAGATGGTTCGTCGGTGGCACCACCAACCTGTGCCACAACGCGGTGGACCGCCACCTCAAAGACCGAGCCGACCAGGCCGCGCTGATCTTCGTCTCGACCGAGACCGACCAGGAGAAGGTCTATTCCTTCCGCGAACTGCACGCCGAAGTGCAGCGCATGGCGGCGGTGCTGAAGGACCTGGGCGTGCAGAAGGGCGACCGCGTGCTGGTCTACATGCCGATGGTGGCCGAAGCGGCGTTTGCCATGCTGGCCTGCGCACGCATCGGGGCGATCCATTCGGTGGTGTTCGGCGGCTTTGCGTCAGGTGCGCTGGCATCGCGTATCGAAGACGCGTCGCCCAAGGTGATCGTCAGCGCCGACGCCGGTTCGCGCGGCGGCAAGGCGGTGGCCTACAAGCCCTTGCTCGACGAAGCCATCCGCCTGTCTTCGCACAAGCCTTCGGCGGTGCTGCTGATCGACCGCCAGCTCGTTGCGATGGATCTGGTCGGCGGCCGCGACCACCTGTGGGCCGCATTGCGCGACAAGCATCTGCATGCCACCGTGCCCTGCGAGTGGGTGGACGCCACCCACCCCAGCTACACGCTCTACACCTCCGGCACCACCGGCAAGCCCAAGGGCGTGCAGCGCGACACCGGCGGCTACGCCGTGGCGCTGGCCGCGAGCATGAAACACATCTACTGCGGCAATGCGGGCGAAACCTATTTCTCCACCAGCGACATCGGCTGGGTCGTCGGCCACAGCTACATCATCTACGGCCCTTTGATCGCCGGCATGGCGACCATCATGTACGAAGGCCTGCCGATCCGCCCCGACGGCGGCATCTGGTGGAGCCTGGTCGAGAAGTACAAGGTCACCGTGATGTTCAGCGCACCCACGGCGATCCGCGTGCTCAAGAAGCAAGACCCGGCTTTGCTTACCAAATACAACCTGTCGTCGCTGCGCGCGCTGTTCCTGGCCGGCGAGCCGCTGGACGAGCCCACGGCGCAGTGGATCAGCTCGGGCCTGGGCAAGCCGATCGTTGACAACTACTGGCAGACCGAGACCGGCTGGCCCATCCTCAGCATCTGCAAGGGCGTGGACGACGCATCGACCAAGTTCGGCTCGCCCGGCAAGGCGGTTTACGGCTACAACGTCAAGCTGCTCGACGACCAGACCGGCGCCGAACTGACCGAGCCCAACCAGAAGGGCGTGGTCGCCGTGGAAGGGCCCTTGCCACCCGGCTGCCTGCAGACCGTCTGGGGCGACGACGAGCGCTTCGTCAACACCTACTGGAAAACCGTGCCCGGCCGTCTGGTCTACAGCACCTTCGACTGGGGCATCCGCGACGCGGACGGCTACTACTTCATCCTGGGCCGCACCGATGACGTGATCAACGTCGCCGGCCACCGCCTGGGCACCCGCGAGATCGAGGAGAGCATCGCCCGCCATCCGAACATCGCCGAAGTGGCCGTGGTCGGCGTGGCCGACCAGCTCAAGGGCCAGGTCGCGATGGCCTTCGCCGTGGTGAAGGACGCCAGCCTGCTGACCAACGACGCCGCCCTGCTCAAGCTCGAGGGCGAGATCATGAAGATGGTCGATGGCGACCTCGGCGCCGTGGCCCGCCCGGCGCGCGTGCGCTTCGTCACCGTGCTGCCCAAGACGCGCAGCGGCAAGGTGCTGCGCCGCGCCATCCAGGCGGTGTGCGAAAGCCGCGACACCGGCGATCTGACCACGATGGACGATCCGGCGGCGCTGCAGCAGATCAGGGACCTCGTCACGGGCTGATCCAGCCGGGCATGCGCAGTTTGGTCAGGCGCCTCGTTGCGGTTCGGCAACGGGGCGCTTTTCCTTGTCCGGACGCGCGCGAACCTGCGACGGTGCAACACCCTCCCAGCGCTTGAACGCCCGACGAAAATTGGCCAGGTCGGTATAGCCCAGCGCCCAGGCAATTTCCTGGATGCCAAGGGCGCCGGCTTTCAGGTGCTCCAGCGCCAGCCGGTGGCGGACATCGTCCAGGATCTGCTGGAACGAAGTGCCTTCTGCCATCAGCCGGCGGTGCAGGGTGCGCGATGTCAGGTGAAACAGACGGGCCGTGACCTGCAGTGACGGAAAGCCGTTCTGCTTTTCCAGCATCAGGCGTCTCACGCTGGCACCGAGGCTTTCGCGCGGGCCCAGCTTGTCGAGTTCGCGCTGGCAGATCAGCGCGGCCTCGGCAAAGGTGGTGGGGTCGGTCATCTTCAGGGGCAGGTCGACCGCCTCCAGGGGCAGGGCGAAGCCGGTCCATGCCTGTCCATAGCGCACCTCGCACCGGAACAGGTCATGGGCCAGCGCGACGTCGCCCGGCGCGTCAAAGCCAAAGGCCACCAGGCTCACGTGGCGTGAACCCGGGGTGACGGCGTCGACCAGGTTTTTGACGCTCAGCACCACGGCCTCCAGCAAGGGGCGGCGGATATCGCCCAGCGGCGCCACCTCGTTGAAGACGATCCGGAACTGTTCGCCGTGCAGTTCATGCCCCGTGGTGACCAGTGGCGTGCGCAGCCGCATGAAGCGCTCGAACATTTCCACCACCTGGCGAACGGTGCCGCTGTTCAGGGCGGCGTAGCCCAGGACGCCGTGCGCGTTCACCCCCAGGCGCTCACCGACCAGAAGGCCCAGCGCGGGTTCGCGCGTGATGTCCAGTGCGTCCAGGATCAGCTTGCGGAAGGTAGCAAAGGGGATGTCCAGCGTCACGTCGGCCAGTTGCGCCTCGGTCATCTGGTTCTGCGCCAGCCAGCGCGCCCGGTCCCCACCCATGCTGCCGATCTGATCGGCGATGTGGCGCAGGTAGTAGATCGGCAGCGTGAAGTTTTGCAGTCCCGGAGTGCGCATGCGCTTGAAGCCCGGCCGGAACGGCGCCCAGCCAACGGGCGGATTGTCAATAAATGACCTGTGAATGTCAACGCTGAACCTCGCGCAGCGAAGGGCCAGGCCCTAATATCCTGTGCATCAGGTCAGCCCCGTCGTTCTGAGGAAGTTGCATGTTCCAGTTTTCTGCGCCGAAACGCGCCGTCACCGCGTTGATCAACACGCAGCCCATCACCGTGAACCCCGGTGAGACGCTGCTGCAGGCCGCGCTGCGCCAGGGCATCGCCTTCCCCCACAGTTGCCGGGTGGGGGGCTGCGCCAGTTGCAAGTGCCGCCTGCTCGACGGGCGGGTGAAGGAACTGACCGAGACCAGCTACATCCTGTCGGACGAAGACTTCGAACGGCACACGATCCTGGCCTGCCAGAGCGTGCCGCAGTCCGATGTGCGCATTGAAGTCGATCTGCAGCCCGCGTACGCGGCGCACAGTGTGACGGGCCGCGTCGTCGGGCAGGACCGGCTGACGCACGACATCACGCGCCTGAGCGTCAAGCTCGACGATCCCTTGCCCTACCGCGGCGGCCAGTACGCGCAGATCGGCATCGCTTCGCTGCCGGGTGTCAGCCGCAGCTATTCGTTCGCCACGGCGTCGCCGCCCGACGGGCCGGCCCGTTTTTTCGTGCGCAAGGTGCCCGGCGGAGAGTTTTCGACGTACGTGAATGACCACGATCTGCTGGGCCACGCCGTGACCGTCGAGGGCCCGCACGGCGACTTCTGGCTGCGCCCGTCCGGGGCTCCGCTGCTGCTGGTGGCCGGTGGCAGCGGTCTGGCGCCGATGCTGGCGCTGCTGCAGGAAGCGGCCGCTGCAGGCGTCGCCCGTTCCGTCACCTTGCTGTTTGGCGCCCGCGCGCCCAAGGACCTGTACGCGCTGGACGAGATCCATGCCCTGGCACGCGACTGGCGCGGCAGCTTCCGCTTCGTTCCGGTGCTGTCCGAAGCCCCGCCGGGGGCCGAATGGGCCGGTGAGCGCGGCCTGGTCACGGAAAAGATTCCCGGCCTGCTGGAAGAAGGCGCGCACGCCTACCTGTGCGGCCCGCCGGCCATGATCGACGCCGCCGTCGCGCTGCTGGGCCAGCGAGGCGTTGCGCGCGAACACATCCATGCGGATCGGTTCACCACCCGTCAAGACATTGCAGCCGCCG
Organism: uncultured beta proteobacterium; assembly: GCA_963726365.1. Lineage (GTDB taxonomy): Bacteria > Pseudomonadota > Gammaproteobacteria > Burkholderiales > Burkholderiaceae_C > JAABQG01. The sequence continues at coordinate 6,530 of CAVSCI010000024.1, forward strand.
GTGCCCCGCGCATCGTGCCGACCGCCGCCCCGGTGGGGCCAGCGGCCGGCATCGTCCACCGCGGGCCTGCTGGACTACCTGAAGTATTTCCTTTTCCACGCCGTCGGCCTGATGGCCGTGGCGAGCATCCTGGCCGGCGGCGCCTGGGTCACGGCGGGCCTTGTGATTTTTACGGCGTTTTATCTGGTGGGCGACGCCGCCTTCGGGGACGATGTCCGCACACCGCATTTCAGCCACCCCGGCATCCTGACCGCGCAGCTGTGGCTCGCCTTGCCGTTGCTTTCACTGATCGTCTTTTCCGCGCTCTGGAGCGTCAGCCCCGGTGACCCGCTCGGTTTTGGTGCCTGGGTGACGGGGCTCACGGGTTACGACGTGATCGCCGCGCGCGACAGCACGGCGCCCGGCCACCTGCTGGCGCTGTGGCTGCAAACCGGGCTGATGATCGGCATGATCGGCACCATCACGGCGCACGAGCTGACGCACCGCACCTGGGACAAGGTTTCCATGTTCATCGGGCGCTGGCTGCTGGCCTTCAGCTTCGACACCATCTTCTCGATCGAACACGTCTATGGGCATCACCGCTATGTGTCCACCGTGGGCGACCCGGCCACCGCCCCGCGCGGACGCAACGTCTACCACCACATCGTCGCCTCCACCGTCACGGGCAACGTCAGCGCCTGGCACATCGAGAAGCAGCGCCTCGCGCGCATGGGCCAAGGCGTGCTGTCATGGCGCAACGCCGTGATCCGCGGCCATGGCATGAGCCTGCTGCTGGTGGCGGCCGCCTGGGGCATCGGTGGGTGGCGCGCCGCGCTTTTCTTCACCCTGGCCGGCCTGTGGGGCAAGGCGCTGCTGGAGATCGTCAACTACATGGAGCACTACGGCATGGTGCGCAACCCGGCAACGCCGGTGCAGCCACGCCATTCGTGGAACACCAACAAGCGCATCAGCTCGTGGTCGATGTTCAACCTCACACGCCATTCGCACCATCACGCGCAGGGCGAAGTCCCGTACCAGGAACTGCGCCCGTTCCCCGACGCGCCGATGATGATCAGCGGCTACCTCACCACCATCGTCATCGCGATGATTCCGCCGCTGTGGCACCGGCTGATGACGCCCAAGGTGCTGGCCTGGGACCGCGACTACGCCACGGCTGAAGAGCGCGCGCTGGCGGCAGCGGCCAATGCCCGCAGCGGGATTGCCGCGCTGCAACGGGCGGGCCAGGCGGGGTGAGACCGCGCGCCGTGGTCAACGAACCAGGCAGGCCGGCGGCCTGAAGTCTGTCGTGGTACTGCGAAATTGATAGCTATCCATGTCCATCCGACGCTGGATATTCGGCCAATAAGACTAAAAAAAAGCGCCATAAAGCCAGCCGCAGCCCTCAAAGCCCCGGCTTTCCGCGCTCCGGCGGATACCGCCACCAGACCGCCGCCACCAGCAGCCCGAACAGCGTGTACGCCAGGGCAAAGACCCACTCGGGCGCCTGGTAGAAAAGGATGCGCTGCACCCAGTGCTGGATGAAGCCTTCGCCGTAGGGTGCCGTGCCCGACAACGTGCGCAGCCACGATTCCAGCGTGGTCAGCGGGCAGGTGATGCCGAGCCAGGCCTGCGCCACGACCACCGCGATGGCGGCCAGGTGCGCGGCGCGAAACCACCAGCGGTTGACCCACCCCCAGCCCAGCCGGTTGCCCGCCACGATCAGCACCAGCCCGCCGAGGTTGAACACAACGACGGCCAGGTGCGCCAGCAGCACCGCATCGGCCAGCAGCGCGGCCAGGGGCGGGGAGGGCAGTGGGGCGTTCATTGGGGTGGGGCTGAACCGTCATCGGCATCCGGAAACACGGGTCGCGGATTCTCGTTTTGGAACCGCCGCCCGGTTCAACGCGGGGCGGCGTGCGCGAGCACGAAGTCCGCGATCGGCGCGGTCGCCGAGAGGTCGAACCGCGCCAGGCCCGGCGCCGCGGCTGCGCTCTGCTGCGCGGCAGGCAAGGGCGTGTCGCTGGCCACCGCCACGATGCCCGGCCAGTCGGGCCACAGCGTGGGTTTGCCCTCGGCGGCGCGCCAGACTTCCAGCTTCGGAAAGTCGCCGTTCTTGAACCCCTCGATCAGCACCAGGTCGCAGGCCTGCAGGCGGTCCAGCAGGTAGTCCAGCGGCGGCTCGTCGGCGCCGCGCAGTTCGTGCATCAGCGCCCAGCGGTCGTTGCCCAGCAGCAGCACCTCCATGCAGCCCGCCTCGCGCAGGCGGAACGAGTCCTTGCCCGGTCGGTCGATGTCGACATGCTTCTTGTGGCTGTGCTTGATCAGCGACACCACCAGGCCGCGCGCGGTGATTTCAGGCACCAGGCGCTCCAGCAGCGTGGTCTTGCCCATGCCGGAATGGCCGGCGATTCCGAAGATTTTCATGGTTCGGGAAAAGGTTGAAATGCCGCTCACTATGCCCGACACGGACAGATTTATACCGGGGGGGGTAAAAACCCTAAAAGCCATTGATTTGGATCAATGGCTGATTTTGCCAGAGGCAGAAAGTTGCAGCCTATTGCAAAAAGCGAAGCAATCGAATCCCACCTCAGGAGCATGGCATGAGACTGACAAGAAGAACCTTCATCATGGCGTCGGGCATTTCCGCCGGGGCGCTGATGACCGGCTGCGCGGGCATGGCGCAGGCGCCGCTGCACAGCGCGCTGATCCCCCGCAAGGCCAAGCCGAGCAGCCCCGCCGCGGGGGACTGGGTGGCCAGCACCTGCCAGGGCTGCACGCAGTGGTGTGCCGTGCAGATCTACGTCCAGAACGGCCGGGCCACCCGGGTGCGCGGCAACCCGCTGTCCAAGACGAACCATGGCTATTGCTGCCCGCGCGGTCACCTGATTCCGCAGCAGATGTACGACCCGGACCGCATCAAGGTGCCGCTGAAGCGGACCAACCCGCCAAGGGCCGCGGCATCGATCCGAAGTTCGTGCCCATCACCTGGGACGAGGCGCTCAACATCGTGGCCGACAAGATGATGGAACTGCGCAAGGCCGGTGAGCCGCGACAAGCTCATGTACATGCGGGGCCGATACTCACCGACCTCGACGGAACTGCTGTACGGCACGCTGCCCAAGATCTTCGGCACGGGCAAGTATTTCTCGCACAGCGCGATTTGCGCCGAGGCCGAAAAAATGGGCCCGGGCCTGACGCAGGGCTTCTTCGGCTACCGCGACTACGACCTGACAAGACCGACTGCCTGGTGTGCTGGGGTACGGACCCGCTGGCGTCCAACCGCATGGTGCCCAACATGATGAACCAGTTCCCGGCCATCGTGAAGCGCGGCACCGTGATCGCCGTCGACCCGCGCCTGTCCAACGTGGCGGCCAAGGCGCACGAGTGGCTGCCGATCAGCCCGGGCACCGACGGGGCGCTGGCCGGCGCCATTGCGCATGTGCTGCTGACCGAAGGCCTGTGGAACAAGGAGTTTGTCGGTGACTTCAAGGACGGCAAGAACCTGTTCGTGGCTGGCAAGCCGGTGGACGAGGCCGCCTTTGTCGAGAAAGAGACCCACGGGCTGGTGAAGTGGTGGAACCTGGAACTCAAGGACCGCACACCGGCCTGGGGCGAAAAGGAGTCCCTGATCCCCGCGGCGCAGATCGTGCGCGTCGCCCGCGCCATGGGCAAGGCCGCACCCAAGGACCACGTCTGGATGGGCCCGGGCGTGGCCATGACCCCGCGCGGCACCTATGCCGCCATGGCGGTGCATGCGCTCAATGGCCTGGTCGGCTCGATCGACGCCGAAGGCGGCGTGTGGCAGAGCCCGAGCGGCCCGCCGCTTGCCGCGTTCCCCAAGGCCGACAAGTACGTGGACGAGATGGCCAAGGAAAAAGGCCACGGGAAGAAGCTCGACGGCCGTGGCGCCAAGGACATGCCCGCCATGATGAATGCCAGGCCCGGCAGCGGCGTGGTCACCAACAACGTGGCCAACGGCATGCTGAAGGACCCGGGCGCCTGCAAGGTGTTCATTTCGTCGTGGTCCAACTTCGCCTTCTCGGCCACCGGCGCCCAACGCTGGGAAAAGGCCCTGGCCGCCGTGCCGTTCTTCGTGCACATGGTGCCCAACGCGTCGGAGATGACGATGTTTGCCGATATCGTGCTGCCCTCGACTTTCAACTCGGCCGAAGGCTGGTCCATCGTCACCAACATGGGCAACGGCTACGCCTATGCGTCGATCCAGCAGGGAGCCATCAAGCGCCTGTGGGATGTGAAGCAGGAAGAGACCGAAGTGATGTGGCTGCTGGCCGAAAAGCTCAAGGCCAAGGGCTTTGCCAACCTGTTCGACTACTACTCGAAGGAGTTCAAGGACCCCGAGACCGGCAAGGCGCCCACCACGGCGCTGGAGTTCAGCGAGATTGCCGCCAAGATGACGAGTGCGCCGATCTGGATGGCGAAGGAGCCACTCAAGGGTGATGCGCCGATCAATGGCTGGGCCGACTTCAAGAAGAAGGGCATGTTCAGTGGCCCGAAGTACACGCTCAAGAAGGGCTGGGGCGGCAAGTTCGACACCGCCACCAAGAAGTTCGAGTTCTACAGCGAGACGCTCAAGAAAGGTCTGCTGGAGCACGCCAAGAAATACGAGACCACGGTCGACGACATCCTGACGGTGAGCGGCTACGTGGCGCGCGGCGAGGTGGCCTTCGTGCCGCACTACGAGACGGTCAAGCGCCACGGCAGCGTCGGGGACTATCCGTTCGCCTTCATCGACTACAAGTCGCGCCTGAACCGCGAGGGCCGTTCGCAGAACACGCCCTGGTACCAGGAGTTCAAGAAGGTCGATCCGGGCGACGTGTCCTGGACCGACGTGGTCAAGATGAACCCGGTGGATGGCGCCAAGCTGGGCCTCAAGAGTGGCGACACCGTGAAGATCACGTCGATCGCGGGGACGATCTCGTGCGAGCTCAAGCTCTGGGAGGGCGTGCGCCCGGGCACCGTGGCCAAGTGCTACGGCCAGGGCCACTGGGCCTACGGCCGCGTGGCCGCCAAAGACTTTGCCAAAGCCATTCCCCGGGGTGGCAACAACAATGAAATCCTGGTCGATGACTACGACCGGCTGAGTGGTGCGACCGCCCGCAACGGCGGCTTCACCGGTGTTCGGATCCAGAAGGCCTGAACGCCCGACAACCACTCAAGGAGAAAGACATCATGACAAGACTTGGAATGGTCATCGACCTCGCAAAATGCAACGGCTGCGGCGCCTGCGCCTTCGCCTGCAAAGCCGAGAACAACACCCGTGATCGCGGTCACGAGCAGAGTTTCAATTGGGCCGACTTCCTGATGAAGACCGAGGGCAGCTTCCCGAAGACCACGCACAGCGTGATTCCGGTGCTGTGCAATCACTGCTCGGACGCGCCCTGCGTGAAGATCTGCCCTGGCAACCCGGAGAAGGCCGGCAACCCGACGAAGTCCCTCGATGGCAAGCCCTGGAAAGCGATGTTCAAGACGCCCGAGGGCATCACCCTGCACGACCCGGAGCTGTGCGTCGGATGCGGTGATTGCCAGAAGGCCTGCCCCTACAGCCAGGAGAAGCTCGGCCCGATCCAGCCTGGATGGCGGCAGCTACAGTGTGATCAGCCTGAACCCCGCGGACGAAAACCCGCAGCCGCGCTGGGCCGACAAGACCTCCGCCATCCCCGGCTGCACCGCGTCGGGCGCCGAAATCGCTGCCCTGGCCGGCGCCATGCCGCCGATGCTCAACGCCTGGAAGGGCGGTGATCTGCAGCCGGTGCGCTCGGACGACGTGGTCGAGAAATGCACCTTCTGCTACCACCGCGTGATGAACGGCCTGCAGCCCGCCTGTGTGGATGCCTGCCCGGCCCAGGCCCGCATCTTCGGCGACCAGGAAGACCCGAACAGCCAGATCTCGATGCTGCTGAAGAACGAGAAGTCCTTCCGCCTGCAGGAAGACAAGGGCACCAAGCCCAACGTGCATTACATTGGCAAGTACAGCCCGCGCGCCTGAACGGCGCGGTGCCTGGCACTTCGGGGGCCGGTCAACCGGCCCCTTTTTTATGGGAAGAATGACGATGTCCGACTACAACCCCGACGAGGCCACCGCGCGCCAGGACCTGTGCCGCTTCCTGTCGGCCTGCTATTACGAGCCGGCGCCGGAATTTGCCGAGGAAAAGCTCTTTGACTCCATCGTGATCGCGGCCGAGCGCCTTCACCCGGACCTGGCCACGACCGCACGAAAGTTGCGCGAAGCCTTCGATGCGCAAGACCTTCAGGCCCTGCTGGTGGACTACACGCGGCTGTTTCTCGGTCCGATCGATGCGCTCGCCAAGCCTTACGGCACCTCCTGGTTGCCCGCCCAGCCGCCGGCCGAAGACAACCCGCCCCCGGCCGTGCTGGAGTTCTACAGCGAGGGCGGGTTCGAAATCGACGATGCGTTCCAGGAGTTGCCTGACCATGTGGCGGTGGAACTGGAGTTCCTCTACCTGCTGGCGTTCACGCAGAACCAGGCGCGCCAGGCCGGCGACAGCGATGCACTGGCCGCCTCGGAACAACTGCAGCAACGCTTCCTGGATGAGCACCTGGGGGCCTGGATCGGCCCCTTTTCCGCTGCCGTGCAGGCCGGCGCCGAGACGCCGTTCTACCAGGTGCTGGCCACGTTGACAGAGCGTTTCGTGCGCATGCAGTCCGGCGCGCTGACGACGCACTGACCCGTGGCCAGTCGGGCTGGCTAGGGGCCTTCGCCGTCGCGAGCTTGCGTCAGGGCCTCGGCGGCGCCATCTGCGACAGGTAGTCGGACACGGCCTCGATCTCTGCCGGGGTATAGGGCTTGACCACCTTGACCATCTCGGCATTGGAGTTGCCCCGGCTGCCGTCGCGGATCGCGATGACCTCGCGCAACAGGTAACGGTAGTGCTGCGCGCCGACCATCGGGTTGAATTTGGCCGCATCGCCTTCGCCGCGGGCGCCATGGCACGAGGCGCAGTCCCGCTCGTACAGCTGTTTGCCCAGCACCAGTGTCGGTGCCCGGGCCCTTGCCAATACTTCCCTCGAACGGCAGGCCCTGCAGGTAGGCCGCAATGTCAACCAGCTGGGTCATGGTGAACGACGGGTCCACGACAAAAGGCTGCATCGAGGGGTTGCTGCGCCGCCCCGCGCGGATGTCGAGCACCTGCTTGACGATGACGCTGGCATGTTGGCCCGTCAGCCGCGGAATGGTGCCATCGCTGCGGCCCGAGGCGTTCTTTCTGTGGCACCCTTCGCAGGTGGAAAATGCGGCCTTGCCGCGATCCGCGTCGCCGGGCTTCGCCAGCAGGGTCGATAGTTGCGCTTCGGAACCGGGTGCCGCCGGTGCTTGCGCCTGTGCCACCGGCGTCAGCAGGGCGGCCAGCGTCACGGCAGATCAGGAGGGTGGACAAGGTTTTCAAGCGAAATCTCCCAAGTGGTCAGACGGTTGCGGATTTGAGACGGAAAATGTACCTGAGTCTTTGACATGATCTGAACTGAACGGATATTCGATGAACTGCCTGACCACCGCCTGGAGCCAGCACGAGCCCGAGCTGCGCGGCTGGGCGCGCCACCGGCTGGGCAACGCGGCCGAGGCCGATGACCTGCTGCAGGACCTGTTCCTCAAGGCGCTGCGCCAGGGCGAGCGCTTCTGCTCGGTGCACAACGCCCGCGCCTGGCTGTTCGAGGTGGCGCGCAACACCCTGGCCGACCGGCTGCGCGTGGCGCGCGACACGGTGGAGCTGCCCGATGACCTGAGCGCGCCCGTCGATGAGACCGACACGGTGGATACGCTCACCGCCTGCCTGCCGCGCGTGCTGTCGGAGCTGAGCCCGGAAGACCGCGAGGCCATTACCCAGTGCGATCTGCAGGGCGTGCCGCAGGCCGAGTTCGCGGCAGCCAAAGGGCTGAGCCTGAGCGCCGCCAAATCGCGCGTGCAGCGGGCCCGGCAGCGCCTGCGCGAGCGCATGACGCTGGCCTGCCAGGTGACGTTTGACGACGCGGGGAATGTGAGCGACTTCGTGCCGCGTGAGGCGGGCTGAAGACGCTTTACTTTCGATAGCAGGTTATGGCCATTCCACGCTGGGATGGTGCCATTTTTCCTTGTATTTCGGACTTTCCGCAGCTTTTGAGCGTCTTTTGGGGCTTCCGTTCGTCTTCACGGGTATGAGCACCGCCACCCAAACCCTCCAACGCTGGCCGGCGCGCCAGCCGGTCGCCTTCCTGATCGTCGCCGCCATCGCCTGGCTGGCGCTGTACCAGGCGCTCGATCCCGCGGCTGAAGCTCTGGTCGCTGCCTTGCCGGTAGACCGGGCAAGTCACCTGGGCGGTGCCTTGCAGTTCTTCTTCTACGACACACCCAAGGTGCTGATGCTGCTCACCGGCGTGGTGTTCGTGATGGGCATGGTCAACAGCTACTTCACGCCCGAACGCACGCGGGCGATGCTGGCGGGCAAGACCGAGGGCGTGGCCAACGTGATGGCAGCCAGTCTGGGCATCGTCACGCCGTTTTGTTCGTGCTCGGCGGTGCCGCTGTTCATCGGCTTTGTGCAGGCCGGCGTGCCGCTGGGCGTGACGTTCTCGTTCCTGATTTCCGCACCGATGGTCAATGAAGTGGCGCTCACGCTGCTGTTCGGCATGTTCGGCTGGAAGGTCGCGCTGCTCTATCTGGGCCTGGGCCTGTCGGTCGCCATCGTGGCCGGCTGGATCATCGGACGGATGAAGATGGAGGCGTACCTGGAGGACTGGGTGCGCGACATGCCCAGGACATCGGCGCAGTTTGAGGATGCCGGGGCCACGCTGGCGGATCGTATTCAGGCCGGCTTTGCCTCGGTGCGCGAGATCGTTGGCAAGGTCTGGCCCTATATCCTGGCGGGTATCGCCATCGGCGCAGGCATCCACGGCTACGTCCCCGAGGACTTCATGGCCAGCTTCATGGGGCAAGGATGCCTGGTGGTCCGTCCCCCTGGCGGTGATCATTGGCGTGCCGATGTACGCCAACGCGGCCGGTGTGATCCCCATCGTGCAGGCCTTGCTGGCCAAGGGCGCGGCACTGGGCACCGTGCTGGCCTTCATGATGAGCGTGATTGCGCTGTCGCTGCCCGAGATGATCATCCTGCGCAAGGTGCTGAAGATCCGGCTGATTGCCACCTTCGTGGCGGTGGTGGCCAGCGGCATCCTGCTGGTGGGGTTTGTGTTCAATGCCGTGCTGTAGGCGCTGCGGCTTTTCGATCTGAGATCAGGAGACTCGATGAAAAACGGGATGGGCCGGTTGCTGGCCAGAGTTTTGATCCCTTTGGCCTTCGGAGGCGCGCTGCCTGCAGGGGCGGTGGAGGTGTTCTTCAGACCGGTCGCCGACGGGGTTTACGCCTACGTCGGTGATATTGAAGGCCGCACCTATGAAAACGAGGGCCTGAACGCCAACATCGGCCTGGTCGTCACGTCGGCGGGCGCGGTGCTGATCGACAGCGGCGCCACGTTCCAGTCGGCCCGCAAGATCCATGAGGCGGCGAAGAAAGTCACGTCCCAGCCCGTCAAGTGGGTCATCAACACGGGCGAGCAGGACCATCGCTGGCTGGGCAATGGCTACTTCAAGGCGCAGGGCATCGAAACCATCGCCCACGCCGATGCCGAGTCCGACATGAAAGCCCGCGCGGGCGAGCAGATGGAAGGCTTGAAAGTGCTTAAGGAGCGGCTCGACGGCACCGTGCCCACGCTGCCGACGCGCTTTGTGAAGGACAAGGACACCCGCCTTGACCTGGGCGGCGTGGTGCTGGAGCTCAAGCACCGCAGCGGGGGCCACACACCGGGTGACACCCTGGTGTGGTTGCCGCAGAAGAACGTGCTTTTTGCCGGCGATGTGGTCTATGTGGATCGCGTGCTGGGCCTGCACCCGGTGAGCCGCACCAAAACCTGGCTTGAGTCCTTCGCCGTGATCGACGAACTCAAGCCGCAGGTCATCGTGCCGGGCCATGGCAACGTCACCAACCTGGCCGCCGCCCAGGCCCAGACGCGCGACCTGCTGCTGGCGCTGCGTGCCCACATGAAGAAAGCGGTGGATGACGGCACCGACATCAGTACCGCCGTGAAAAGCTTCAACGCCAAGCCGTTTGCCGGCCTGAAACACGCCGACGTGTGGATCCCGCAACTGGCCAACATGACCTATCTGGAGATGGAGCGCGAGTAGGGCGCTGCAACCTGAATTTCAACTGACTTCACTCAAAGGAAACACCATGGACATCAAGGTACTCGGCACGGGTTGTGCCAACTGCAGGAACACCATCGCCCTCATCGACCAGGTCGCCAAGGCCAAAGGCGTGGCCGTCACGCTGGGCAAAGTCGAAGAGTTGCGCGACATCATGGCTTACGGCATTCTGAGCACGCCGGGCGTGGTGATCGACGGCAAGGTGGTGCATGCCGGCGGCGTGCCCAGCCGCGACAAGGTCGAGCAATGGTTCGCGGCATGCGCCTGAGCGGCTGCAAAATGGGCGCATGAGCGACACACACAATCACGCCGGGGCGCAAGGCCGTGCGGGCGGCCAGAGCCACGCCCATGGGCACACTCACGCACCCGCCGCTTTCGACCGCGCTTTCGCCATCGGCATTGCGCTGAACCTGGGGTTTGTGGCCATCGAGGCTGGGTTCGGCTGGAAGGTCAATTCCCTGGCCTTGCTGGCCGATGCCGGACACAACCTGAGCGACGTGGTCGGTCTGGTGCTGGCTTGGGGCGGGGCGCTGGCGGGCCGGCTGCGGCCCGACGCGCGGCACACCTATGGCTGGCAGCGCGCGTCCATCCTGGCAGCGTTCATGAATGCGCTGCTGTTGCTGGTGGCGATGGGCTCGCTGGTCTGGGAGGCCGCGCACCGGCTGGCGTCACCGGAGCCGATGGCCGGGCTGACCATCATGGCCGTGGCGGGCGTGGGTATCGGGGTCAACACCGCCACGGCGCTGCTGTTCATGCGCGGACGCAAGGACGACCTCAACATTCGCGGCGCCTTCCTGCACATGGCGGCCGATGCGCTGGTGTCGGCGGGCGTGGTGATCGCAGGCGGGCTGGCGCTGTGGCTGGGCTGGAACTGGCTCGATCCGGTGATGAGCCTGGTGATTGCCGTCGTGATCGTGGTGGGCACCTGGGGCCTGTTCCGGCAATCGCTGCACCTGCTGTTCGATGGCGTGCCCGACAGCGTGGACCTGCACGCGGTGCGTGCCTGCCTGCTGACGCTGCCCGGGGTGACGCGGGTACACGACCTGCATGTCTGGGCCACGGGCACGTCGCAGATCACCCTGACTGCCCACCTGGTGATGCCGCAGGGGCAGGCCGACGATGCCTTTTTGCACGACGCAGCAGCGCTGCTGCACGACAAGTTCGAAATTTCCCACGTCACGCTGCAGGTGATGCGCGAGCCGTTCAGCCGGGCCTGCGGCGAGTCGCTGCCGGCCGTGGCTGGCGCTCATCAAAAGGACGGACGACATGTGTGAATTACTGGCCTTGTCGAGTTCGCGGCCGGCCCGCCTGACGTTTTCGCTGCGAACCCTGGCGTCGCACGGGGCCATCGACGGCACTTCGCCCGATGGCTGGGGCGTCGCGTTCTACCAGGGCGAAGATGTCGCACTTTTTCGCGAAGCGGCGCCCGCCGGTGACAGCGCCCTGGTCCGTTACCTGGAAACCGGCGGGCCCATCACCCGGCTGGCGATTTCACACATCCGACGCGCGACGCAGGGTGCGGTGACGCTGGCCAACACGCAACCCTTTGTGCGGGAGCTTGGCGGGCGCACGCATGTGTTTGCGCACAACGGGAACCTGCCCGGCATCTGGGACAGCGCTGCAATGGCGATGGGGCGTTACCGTCCGGTCGGGCAGACCGATTCCGAAAACGCTTACTGCGCCTTGATGGAGCGCCTGGGCAAGCTATGGGCTGAAGCCAGCCCGCCGCCGCTGGAAGCGCGCCTGTCGCTGCTGGCCACTTTCGCTTCGGAGATACGTGTGCTCGGCCCGGCCAACTTCCTCTATGCCGACGGCGATGCGCTGTTCGCGCATGGCCACCGGCGCATCCAGCGGCCCAGCGGCCGGATCGAGCCGCCGGGGCTGTGGCTGCTGCAGCGGCATTGCAAGCCGGGTGACCCCTTCCCCGATTGCCCTGCGGTCACGTCGATGGCGACAGGGCCGCAGACCGTGATGCTGATCGCAAGCGTGCCGCTTACCGATGAGGCGTGGCGACCGCTGGCGGAGGGTGAACTCGTCGCGATTCGCGCCGGCGAAGTGGTCGCCACCTCGCTGGCAGTGATGGCTTGACGCGGCATCCGCTTGTCTGCGCTTTAATTCATGGGTGGCGTGCCGGGCAGCCCACCGGAACGACACATCACACCGAGGAGGTCACCATGGACATGTCGGTACACCGTTTCGCAGAGCTTTTCGCCCAGCTGGGCCTGCCATCGGATGAACCCGCCATCCGGCGATTCATTGCCACCCATTCGCCGCTGGCCGCCGGACATTGCATCTGGCCGATGCCCCTTTCTGGACCACAGGCCAAGCCGCGTTCCTGCGGGAAGAAATCGTTCGCGATGCCGACTGGGCGGAAGTGGTCGATCAACTCAACGCGGCGCTTCGCGCACCGCATTCCGCGCCAGTCTGAATCGCTCGCCACCGCCTTTCGCCCGGTCGTGTGGCGTCGGCATTGCCTGCCTTGGGGTGTGAATGCCGGCGGATTGGCGCAAAAACAATAGCATCGCGTGACCATTCCACGCTGGGTTACTGCCGTTTTGGTTATGAAATTGCGCTCGGGAGCCTGTCTAGGCCCCCATCCACTGCCGCACTTCGGCCTGCGTGGGGATGCGGCCGCTGCTGACCAGTTTGTCGTTGATGACCAGGCCGGGCGTGGACAGCAGGTCGTAGGCCATGATGGCCTTCATGTCCGTGACCTTGATGAACTCGGCCTCCAGACCGGCGCTGGCGGCCGCCTCGCGCGACACGGCTTCGAGCTTTTTGCAGTTGGCACAGCCGGAACCGAGAATCTTGACGGTGAGCATGGGGTTTCTCCTTTCATTAGCGGCGGGAATCACAGGGGTTGAAGGGCGCGCTGCTGGCGATGGTGCAGCCAGGCCAGCGCGGCGGCCAGTGTGGCGGCAAAGGCAGCCAGTCCCGTGGCGAGCCACAGCGGATTCATCCCGTCCACCCAGGCGCCATACAGCAGGCCGGCGGTGATGCTGAAGGCCGCCACCAGAGCGACGTAGGCGGCCGTCTTGGGCCGGCCAATGACGGCCGCGATCATCAGGATGCTTTGCAGGCTCAGTTCCGGGTCGGCCATCAGGTAGGCCAGCAGCGGGCCGGGGTGCATGCCCAGGTCCAGGAACATGCGTGCCACCGGCACTTCCACCAGCGTCGGGAAGTACATGAACACGCCGAAGACCACCGCCACGGCGTTGCCCTGCAGGTTGTTCTGGCCGGCCAGGGTCTGGATCCACTGGGGCTGAATCAACTGGCGGATCACGCCGACCACAAAGACGCCGACCACCAGCAGCAGGAAGATCTGCTTCACGAACCGCCACGATTCCCATAACCAGGCCTGCCAGCCGTCAGGGTTCAGCCGTCGGGCATAGCGCAGCACGGCCCACAGCGTCAGCGCGACGGCGAACACGCGGCCGGTGAGGGCGACCTGCAGCCCGCCCGCATGCGGGGTGAGCCGCAGCGCCGCCACGAGCAAGGTGGTGGCGGCCAGGCCCAGGGCGATCCAGGTCCAGCGGTTGGCGCCTTCGACGATGTTTTCCAGGCCCTTCCAGGCGGTCGCGCCGATCAGCAGCAGCAGCACGATCAGCAGCGAACCCTGCACGCTCACACCTTCTTCGCCCTTGGCCGCGTCGAAAGGCACCCAGTGGAACAAGGTGGCCTGCCAAGCCTTCAGCCCAGGGCAGCGGCAGGTTGACGGTGGCCACGGTGGCGGTCAGCGGCCACAACTTCAATGTGCCGGCGATCAGCAGCGCCACCAGCGACAGCAGCACCCCGATGGCAGCCGGTCCGATGCTGGCCTTGTCGGCAAACAGGGTGTCGGTCTGCGCGTCGTGGCTGGCGTCGTCGCGCCAGAACAGCAGGGCCATCAGCAAGCCGATGCCGATGCCGAACAACAGGCACAGGAGGAACCGGGCAGCGGCGAACTCCGCGCCCAGGATGCTGCCGGTGTAGGCCAGCGCCATGATGTTGCCCGCCGGCGCGAAGAACAGGAAGGTGATGGCCGGGCCCAGGCCTGCGCCCTTGCGGTAGATGCCGGCGAACAGCGGCACGATGGTGCAGGAGCAGACGGCCAGCAGCGAACCTGCCGCAGCAGCAGCCGGGTACGACACATGGCGCGGGGTCGTGCGACCCAGAAAGCGCGTGATGCTGGCCTTGGGGATCAGCGCGGCCATGGCCCCGGCGATGAAGAAGGCCGGCAGCAGGCACAGGAGCACATGGGCGGCCAGGTAGGCGGCAAGGTTGCCGGCGCCGCCGTTCAACAGGTGCAGGACGTAGCTCATGAGGAACGGGCTTGAGGGGAGGATTGCCCTTAGTGTGTGCTTCCCGGGCTTGTGGTTTCGTGAGATGGGTCAAGCTTTGGCGTGGGGCACCGGGCCTTTGGTCACTATTTCACCTTCCGGCTTGCCTGCCGTCGACGTAAACCTGTCACTGAACTGTCATCAAGCGGCGGGGAAAAACGGCGCACAATTCCACGTTGTAACCAGACGATCTGCCGACCATCGCCGGAAATCCGGCGGATGAGCCGGTACGACGAAACCCATCTTGAAAGTCCATCCCATGCGTGCCATCAAGGAAGCCCGGAAGTTCATTGAACAGGAGCCGGACAACCCTTCAGCCCAGACCCTGTCCCGGCTTGTTCTGGCCCTCGAATCCGAGGCCGACTTTCCGATATCCGACATCTACAAGCTCGATTTCGACCGTTTCGCCCTGGCGCTGAAGATTCTCGACGAGTGGCGGCTGGACCGGTACTACGCCGGCAAGGCCCGCCTGTTTGACGTTTCCCTGCAAACGGTAGCGATCAATCGCGCAAATCAGCAAACCTGACGGTCTCCAAATCCGGAAAGCGCGAACGGGTCTGTCAGCGCAGGCAAGGCCGGACGCGACAGGCTTCGCGCCGGATTGCGCTGTCGAATCCTGACGTCAACCCCCATGTCCATGTCCCTCGACAGAGTGTCGGAAATCCTGGTCAAACAGAAGCGCGTGGAAGGCCTGGTTCACGGCCAGAGCATGCCGCGCCAGGATATTGTCGAGACACTCGTGCAGCGACAGCATCTGGCGGAACTGCACAACCTGATGACGCAGCTGACCACCAGTGAGATTGGCAGCATTCTCGAAGCGCTGCCGGTTGACGATGCAAGCCGCCTCTGGGCACAGATCCCGCAGGAACGGGAAAACGATGTTCTGTGGGAAGTGTCCGATTCGCGCCGGGAACAACTGGTCGGGAGCCGGGAGCCGTCTTTTGACCAAAGCCAGATCAATGCGTTCGAGTTGATTGACGGCAAGCTCAGGCAGCTCCCGATCGACAGCCGCAGGAATCTCGAAGGCATCAAGGCGATCTGGATCGATCTGCTGGGTGCCACGAAGGCCGAGAGGGCTTACGTAGGCGCCCATTTCGGCCTCACGCTGCCTGACCCCGGGGAGGTGACGGACCTCGAAGTCAGCTCGCGCTACCACATCGAGGACAACGGCGAGATCTATCTGCATTCGAATTTCCTGCTCGACAAGGAGGGCAACTCACGCAGCGTGCCGGTTGCCTTCATCCTGCACCAGGGCATCCTTTTCTCGCTGCGCAACGAGGAGCTTCCGGTCTTCCGGCTGCAGCGACGCCTGGCGCGAACGCAGGCGGGCTATGTTTCCGACAGCACTGACGTCCTGCTCGATCTGTACGGGGCGGACGTCGAATACTCGGCCGACTCGCTGGAGGACATCTACGCCACGCTCGGAAAGGTCGGGCGGCAGGTGCTGAGTGAGACCATCAGCGACGTGGAGGCAGCCGGGATCCTCGGGGACATCGCCGAGGAAGAGGACTTGAATGGGCGCATCCGGGGCAACATCCTGGACACCCAGCGCGCCATCAACTTCCTGATGCGCAGCAAGACCCTGTCTGCCACGCAGCAGGACGATGCGAAGCAGATCTCGCGGAACATCGAATCCCTGAACAGCCACACCTCCTTCCTGTTCGACAAGATCAACTTCCTGATGGACGCGACCATCGGCTTCATCAACATCAACCAGAACAAGCGGATCAACCAGTTGACCGTCTTTGGCGTCGTGTTCATGCCGATCAACATTCTGGCGGGCATGGGGGGCATGTCGGAGTTCTCCATGATGACCCAGGGAACGCCCTGGCCCCTGGCCTACGGCGCATTCCTGGGGGTTTCGGGCTTGCTGGGTTTTGCCACATACACCGCCCTGAAGCACTTCGAGCGACGAAGAGTCAGCGCCAGGCACAACGCAAAGCCCACATAACGCGGCTTTGAAATACTGTTGTCACACGAACGACATACATTGAAGCGATCCCCAATGCGCTTGCTTTCAGGTGCCAGGGAACTTCAAACGGAGCGTGAGGAAATGCCCAGGAACAAACAGCGACAAGCGGTCGACACATGGGATGAGGCCGAATGCAGGGCCGTCATCGATCAGTTGTGGGCATTGCGCGCAAGCCTGCAGGCCTATGAATCCGGCCTGACGCCGCTGTTGCAGGGTGTCGATCCCGGGTACGAGTTCAGTGCGCGCAACCTGGCCCACTACCTCGCCCTGCGGCACAGCGACCAGCGCGCCTTGCAGGAATGGCTGACCCGCGTCGGCCTGTCGTCCCTGGGGCGGGCTGAATCCCACGTCATGGCCAATCTGGACAAGGTCCTGGGCATCCTGCACCGGTTGACGGGGCAGCCCTGGGAATCCCATTCAGGGGACGAGCCCATCGGCATCAAGAGCAGCCGCAAGCTGCTGGAGCGGCATACCGCCGACCTGCTGGGCCCGACCCCATCGGGTCGGTCCGTGCGCATCATGGTGACGCTGCCTTCCGAGGCCGCCGGTGATTTCGGCCTGGTCCGGCGACTGGTCACTTCCGGAATGGACATCGCCCGCATCAATTGCGCCCATGACGGGCCCGCGGAATGGAAAGCGATGGCAGCCCACGTCCGGCGCGCGGCGAAATCAGCCAGTCGGCCGGTGCGCATCCTCATGGACCTGGGCGGCCCGAAGCTGCGAACGGGCCCGGTTGCGCAGGGTGCCGAAGTTCTGCGGCTCAAGCCATTGCGCGACGAGGTCGGGCGGCTGGCAACCCCGGCCCGTATCGGGCTGCGCCCGGCAGGGGCGACCATGCCCGTAGCTGGGGCTCCGGTGCATGCCGGGGTTGACGTCGCCTGGCTGGCTCACCTTGAGGTTGGCGATCATATTGATTTCAATGATGCGCGGGGTGCCGATCGCAGGCTGCTGGTGGTCCATCAGGACGAATCCGGCTTTCTGGCCGAGTGCGCCCAGACCGCCTACCTGGTGCCGCAGACCCAGCTCAAACGCAAGCGCAAGGGGCACTCACCGCGAAGCACCGGGCTGGCCGACCTGCCGCGACAGGAGGGCCTTCTGCATCTGGAGCGCGGGGGCTCCCTGAGGCTGACGCGTGGATCGGTCGAGGACCTTCCAGAAAAGGGAAAGGGCAAGGCGCATCGTCCCGTGCCAACGGTGGCCTGCACCCTGCCCGAGGTCTTTGGGCAGGTTTGCGTGGGCGAGCGGATCTGGTTTGACGACGGACGCATTGGTGGGGTGATCAAGCGGGTCGAGCCTGACTGGCTGGAAGTCGACATTACCCACGCGCGCGACAGCGGCGAGAAGCTGGCCGGTGACAAGGGCATCAACCTGCCCGACAGCCAGCTCAAGCTGCCGGCCTTGACCGACAAGGATATCGAGGACCTGGCGGTGGCCGCCGAGGTGGCTGACATGGTCGGCCTGTCGTTCGTGCAGCAGGCCGCCGATGTTGAAACCCTGCGGGCCTGCCTGCTTCGGCTCGAGCGACCCGGCCTGGGCATCGTGCTCAAGATCGAGACCCGCCGGGCCTTCGAGAATTTGCCGGAGCTGCTGTTTGCGGCGATGGCCTGCAAGACGGCCGGCATCATGATCGCGCGCGGCGATCTGGCCGTGGAGTGCGGTTACGAGCGGCTGGCCGAGGTGCAGGAAGAAATTCTCTGGGCTGCCGAGGCGGCCCACATGCCGGTGATCTGGGCCACCCAGGTGCTGGAGACGCTGGCCAAGACCGGTCTGCCGTCGCGCGCCGAGATCACCGATGCAGCCATGGGCGAGCGGGCGGAGTGCGTGATGCTCAACAAGGGGCCGCACATCACGGAGGCCATGCGGACGCTGGACGACATCCTGCGCCGCATGCAGGCGCATCAGAGCAAGAAGCGGCCCCTCTTGCGGGCACTTCGGGCCTGGGGAATGCCCGGAGAGGCCAAAGCCGCGTGACCGCGTCCGCGCCAGGCGTGGTAACGGGCACGTTGCAGGGCGAAAAGCTCGACCAATCCCCAGGCAATGCTGGCGCTGATCGTCGCGCATAGCGTCAGTGTGCGAGCCATGTCAATGCGGCGTTGGAGCCGAGGACTGTTCATGGGAGAAACCGTCGCTGACGGCAACGCAAGGGCGGCACCACCGGTCGTCGAGCAGCGTGTCCAGCAGTTTCTGCAATCCAAAAGTCTTCCAGAGCATGGGGTTCCCCTGACGCAGAGTTTTGACGGTCCAAAGATACCGTTCCCGTGTGACGGTTCTGCGTCAATTTGCCAATTTTCGTGATCGCACCTTCGGATTCAAGCCCCCCATGACCGCGCAAGAAGCCGCCTTGCCAGAGATGCTGGCGCTGGAGCGAATCCTGGAACAGGGCGCGCCGCACCTGGAAGTGCGCGTGGTTCGCCAAGCTTGTCTGGCATCCGGAGCGAACCTGCCCATCTACGCCATCGCCTTGGGAAATCCCGCCCCTGACGTGCCCGCGGTCGGGTTCTTTGGCGGGGTGCATGGTCTGGAGCGGATCGGGAGCGAGGTGGTGATGGCTTACCTCCAGAACGTCGTGATGCGCCTGCGCTGGGACATGACGATGAACCGGCAACTGGAGCACATGCGGCTTGTCTTCATGCCGATTGTCAATCCTGGCGGCATGGCATCGGGCACGCGCGCCAATCCGCGCGGGGTGGACCTGATGCGCAACGCACCGGTCGATGCGCAGGACAGGGTGCCCTTCATGGTGGGCGGCCAGCGGCTGAGTGCGGGCCTGCCGTGGTACCGGGGCCGGCCCGGTGAGCCGATGGAGGCCGAGAGCCAGGCCCTGTGCGAGGTGGTCAGCGCCGAGCTGCTTGCGCGGCCGTTCAGCATGGCCCTGGACTGCCATTCGGGCTTCGGGTTCAGCGACCGCCTATGGTTTCCCTTTGCCCACACGCGCAAACCCATCACGCACCTGGCGGAGTTCCACGCCCTGCAGGAAATCTTCCTGCAGGCGCACAGCAACCATACCTACGTCATCGAACCGCAGAGCGCGCAGTACCTCGCCCATGGCGATCTGTGGGACCACCTGTATCTGCAGGCCTGCAAGGACCCGGCCCGTACCTTTCTGCCACTGACGCTGGAGATGGGGTCCTGGCTCTGGATCAAGAAAAACCCCCGGCAACTGTTCTCGCGCCTGGGGATTTTCAATCCACTCATTGATCACCGCCAGCAGCGCGTACTGCGCAGGCACCTTTCCCTGCTCGACTTCCTGACCGGGCGGCGTGCAGCCATCCGCTGTGGACCCCATCAGCAGAAACCCGCGAACAGCGTCACGCCGACGCATTGGCAGACTGGTACTGAAGCGCCCCGTGATTGCCAGTCGCGTTGCGCGCTCAGGCGTATGTCACCGCGATGAGCAGGTAGCCAGGTTGATTGGAGTCCGTGTAGCCCAGATCGTCCACCGGGCCCATGCGGAAGTGGTGTGTAGGCATGGCACACGCAACACATGCAATCACGCTGTCACATTTGAGCCGAACAATTCAGCCTGCGGGCCCGATTCCCGGGCCTTCAAAAGTCCTTGCATTGCGCTCTGAGCCACCTTCCCGTCACCGCGGGACCACTACTTCGCTACCTGGTTTCAATCCGGCATGGATGAGGTCGATCTGTTCAATGCGTCCAGTCTTCCTGTTTTCCCCCTGGCCCTGCTGCTTGCGCTGGAGAGCCACGCCCATCGGAACCCGGCCTGCGCCGCGACGGTCACGGAGTTGCGGATCCTGCTGGGCGATCCGGCGTTCCCCCTGAAATGGGAAGAAACCACCATGGACGATGGAAAACCCTTGCAGGTCTCGATTCTGGAAAAGAAGGAGTCGCTGCTTCTGGATTTCACAAAGACCCGGGAGGGGATGTGGGCCGAGAGCTCAGGCTCCATTTGCAAGACCGCGGCAGGTCTGGAAATAAGTTTCACCCGGGAGCAGATTCGTCTGGGTCCAGCGGCGAGTTGGCTGACGCGGCTTTCCCTGGCCAATGGCGGGACGTTGACCCTGACACGGCTTGGGACCGAGAAACTGCGGATCGCAGGCAAAGGCTGGGACGGGATCTTCGTTCCGGTGAAGTGATCCCCTGAAAAAGTACGCACATCCAACCGCAGGAAATCTATGAAATCCATTCGCGTCGTCACTGCCAATAGCCCGCTAATGACCAGCAAATCCCACAATGAAAACACTTGAAAGTCCCTACAAGGGCAAAACAGGCTTCAAACGCTTGTTGAATGCCTTTGGCTATTCGTGTTCAGGTCTGCAGGAAGCATTCAGGAATGAAGATGCTTTCCGCCAGGAGGTGTTGCTCGCTTGCATCCTGGTGCCACTCGCCTTCCTGCTTGAGCCCGGAATGTTCGGTCGCGCGCTCATGATTTCATGTGTTCTCTTGCTACTCGTCGTCGAATTGCTCAATTCGGCCATCGAGGCCACGGTCGACCGAATTTCACTGGACGACCATAAGCTCGCCAAGCGGGCGAAGGACATCGGGAGTGCAGCCGTTCTGATCAGTCTTCTGAATCTGATGGCGGTCTGGACACTGGTCTTGCTGAACTAGGGGAACCCGTCGACGCAGGTTTTCGATGCATTCTCTTTTCAAGGATCCGTCATCATGAAGATTTTGTTCGTCTCTGACGTCTATTTCCCAAGGGTCAACGGTGTCTCGACCTCGATAGAAACGTTTCGTCGAAACCTGCGCGCAATGGGACACACTGTCGATTTGATTGCACCGGACTATTTGACAGTCAGCGATGACGAAACCGGCATCCTGCGTGTGCCATCGCGAAAGGTGCCGCTGGATCCGGAAGACCGGTTCATGAGCTATGAATGGGTCATGAAACATGTCGATCAATTGCGCGCTGCGCATTTTGACGTGATTCACATCCAGACGCCGTTTGTCGCGCACTATCTGGGGGTCAAGCTATCCCGTGTTCTGGGTATTCCCTGTGTGGAGACTTACCACACATTTTTCGAAGAGTATCTTTACCACTACATCCCGTTCATACCCCGAAGCATCATGCGCTTCGTCGCAAAACGGTTTTCCCGGCATCAGGGTAACAGTCTGGACGGCATGGTAGTGCCGTCCGGTCCGATGCTTCAAATCCTGAAAGCCTATGGGATTTCAACCCCGACGGAAGTCATCCCGACGGGCATCGAGCCGGAAAGTTTTGTGTCGGGCGATCGCGTTGTATTCCGCGAGAAGTACGGCATTGCCCGGGACCAGCCGGTACTGCTTTTTGTGGGAAGAGTGGCGCACGAGAAAAATATCGGATTCCTGATCCAGGTGCTTGTAGGCTGTGCGCGAGGACATCGCCAATGTGCTCTTCGTCATTGCCGGGGAAGGTCCGGCCCGGCAAAGCCTGAAACATGAGGTGATCCGGCTGGGGCTGGACGGCAGCACCCGGTTCATCGGGTACCTGGATCGCCACAAGGAACTGAACAGCTGTTATTGCGCCGCGGACCTGTTCATCTTCTCGTCGCGAACCGAGACCCAGGGCCTGGTCCTGCTTGAAGCCATGGCGCAGGGCGTGCCGGTGGTTTCAACCGCAGAACTGGGGACGCGCGATGTGCTGCGCGAGGGCTTGGGGGTTCACATTGCCCAGGAAGACGTGGCTGATTTCGCGGGCAAGGTCATCACTTTGCTGAACGATGCACCGATGCGCCAGGAACTGGGCGATGCCGGCCGGGAGTATGCGCAGACCTGGTCGGCCAGCCGGCAGGCGCAACGGATGCTGGCGTTCTATCGCGCTGTTCCTGGCTTTGCTGTGCAGAGTGACGACGGCAACGTCAATGCAATCTCGCTCGCAAATTCTGAAGCGACTCAGGCCGAACTGCAGGCCCCGGTGCAGTGAGTGTCGAACACCGACGGCGGGTTCTCTCGCTCTTGCAGACCCTGCCAACCCGTTGCGGCGATCACAGGGAACTTCCGGAATTTCAAAATAATAGCAGAAAGTGACCATTCCACGCTGGGATGGTGCTATTTTGATTCATATTTTTCCGGAATCAGGCCTTGGCGCGTCGTCCCAGGTCATCAATCACGATCTCGCCATCCTCTTTGGCAAACGGGCCCTGCTGCGGTGCGGGCAGCAGGTCCAGCACCGCCTCGGACGGCCGGCACAGGCGCGTGCCCAGCGGCGTCACCACCAGCGGCCGGTTGATCAGGATGGGGTGGGCCAACATGGCGTCGATCAGCGCGTCGTCGCTCAGCGCCGGGTCGGCCAGGTTCAGTTCGGTGTAGATCGCTTCCTTGGCGCGGATGGCGTCACGCAGGGGCGCGCCGGTGGCGGCGATCAAGGCCACCAGTTCGGCGCGACTCGGCGGGGTTTTCAGGTATTCGATGACCATCGGTTCGATGCCGGCGTTGCGGATCAGCGCCAGCACATTGCGCGAGGTGCCGCATTTCGGGTTGTGATAGATCGTGACGTCGCTCATGGGGTGGTTCTCTCTGCGCGCAAGCCCTGTTCGTACCAGTCTTTGGAGTTGTTGACGATCTTGACGACCAGCAGCATCACCGGCACCTCGATCAGCACGCCCACCACCGTGGCCAGCGCGGCGCCGGAGTTGAAGCCGAACAGGCTGATGGCGGCGGCCACGGCCAGCTCGAAGAAGTTGGAGGCGCCGATCAGCGCGGACGGGCAGGCGATGTTGTGCTTCTCGCCCACGGCGCGGTTCAGCCAGTAGGCCAGCGCGGAGTTGAAGAACACCTGGATCAGGATCGGCACCGCCAGCAGGGCGATGATCAGCGGCTGGCGCAGGATGGCCTCGCCCTGGAAGGCGAACAGCAGCACCAGCGTGGCCAGCAGGGCGGAAATCGACCACGGGCCGACTTTTTCCATGGCGGCGTCGAAGGCGGCCTGCCCCTTGGCCAGCAGCGCCTTGCGCCAGAGCTGCGCCAGGATCACGGGGATCACGATGTACAGCACCACCGAGGTCAGCAGCGTGTCCCACGGCACGGTGATGGCTGAGATGCCCAGCAAAAAGGCCACCAGCGGCGCGAAGGCCACGATCATGATGCCGTCGTTCAGCGCCACCTGCGACAGCGTAAACAGCGGGTCGCCGCCGGTGAGCCGGCTCCAGACGAACACCATGGCGGTGCAGGGCGCGGCGGCCAGCAGGATCAGGCCGGCGATGTAGCTGTCGAGCTGGTCGGGTGGCAGCAGCGGCGCAAAGATGTGGCGGATGAACAGCCAGCCCAGGAAGGCCATGGAGAACGGCTTGACCAGCCAGTTCACGAACAGCGTGACGCCGATGCCGCGCATATGCTGGCGGACCTCGTGCAGCGCGCCGAAATCGACCTTGACCAGCATCGGGATGATCATCACCCAGATCAGCAGGCCCACGGGCAGGTTGACCCTGGCGACTTCCATGCGGCCGATGGCCTGGAACACGCCCGGCAGCAATTGGCCGAGGGCGATGCCCGCGACGATGCACAGGGCCACCCAGACGGTGAGGTAGCGCTCGAAGACGCTCATCGGGGCGTTCGCTGCCAATTTGGCCGTGGTTTCACATTGGGCGCTCATACGGTGACTCCATTCAAGACCAGTTGTTCGAGGCGGTCCAGGCCCACAGGCTCGTCTTCGAGCAGCGGCACGACGGCGTAGCGGCGGGCGTGGCGGGTGGCCACGGCTTCGATCTCGCAACGCTCGTTGCGCGCGCGCTGGCGCAGCAGGGGCGAGGTGACGGAGGCTGCTGCCACGCTGTTGTTGATGATCCATGCCCAGGGCTCGATGCCGGCACGGCGCAGGTCGGCCTGCAGGTTGGCGGCTTCCAGCACCGGGGTGGTCTCGGCCAGCGTCACGAGCAGCACCTTGGTCTGCTGCGGGTCCTGCAACTGCATCATCGGCGTGGTGAAGTGCATGCCGGTGCCGCCCATCTGGCGCACGATGTCGCGGTGGTAGGCGCCGGTGGCGTCGAGCAGCAGCAGGGTGTGGCCGGTGGGCGCGGTGTCCATCACCACGAACTTCCTGCCCGCCTCGCGGATGATCCGCGAGAAGGCCTGGAACACGGCGATCTCCTCGGTGCAGGGCGAGCGCAGGTCTTCTTCGAGCACGGCGCGGCCGGCGGCATCGAGCTTCGCCCCCTGGGTGGCCAGCACCTGGGCGCGGTAATTCGCAGTGACTTCCTGCGGGTCGATACGGCTGACCGTGAGGTGTTCCAGCGTGCCGTCCAGCGTCTCGGCCAGGTGCGCGGCCGGGTCGGAGGTGGTCAGGTGCACCGGCAGGCCGCGACGGGCCAGTTCCACCGCCACCGCTGCGGCCAGGGTGGTCTTGCCGACGCCGCCCTTGCCCATCAGCATGACCAGGCCGTGGCCGTCCAGTGCGATCTCGTCCACCAGCGCGGCGAGGCTGGGGGCCGCCAGCGCGGCCTCGGACGGCAGGCCGTCCGCCTCGACGGGGGCTGAGTCCCCCAGCAGGTGGCGCAGGGCGTCCAGGCCGACCAGGTTGAAGGGCTTGAGCGCAATCCGGTCGGTCGGCAGCCGGGTCAGCGCAACCGGCATGGCGAGCCAGGGCCGCCTGCTCGCGCTCGACGATCGCGGCGGCCAGCGGGTCGGCCGCGGCTTCGGCCGCCGGGAACACGCCGTTGATGACCAGGTATTGCTTCGACAGGCCGATGGCGGCCAGTTCGGTGTGGGTGCGCGCGGCCTCCACCAGCGTGGACGTCTGCGCGCGGGCCACCAGCACCAGCCGGGTGCGCGCGGGATCGGCCAGCGCGTCGACGGCCTGCCTTGTATTGCGCGCGCTGCTTTTCCAGCCCGGCCAGCGGCCCCAGGCAGGAGGCGTCGCCCTTGCCGTCTTCCAGAAAGCCGCTCCAGGCGCCGGGCAGTTGCAGCATGCGGATGGTGTGGCCGGTGGGCGCGGTGTCGAAGATGATGTGGGCGTAGGCCTGCGTCAGCGCGGTGTCGGTCAGCAGGCCGGTGAATTCGTCGAAAGCCGCGATCTCGGTGGTGCAGGCGCCGGAGAGCTGCTCCTCGATGCCCCGCACCACGTCATCCGGCAGCAGCCCGCGCACCGGTCCGACGATGCGGTCGCGGTAGGCCTGCGCGGCGGCCTGCGGGTCGATCTCCAGGGCGTCCAGCCCGGGCACGGCCGCCACCGGCGTGATGTGGTTGCCGATGGGGATGCCGAACACCTGCCCGACGTTGGACGCCGGGTCGGTGCTGACCAGCAGCACGCGTTGTGCCCGCGTCGCGCAGTTCGATGGCGGTGGCACAGGCGATGGAGGTCTTGCCGACGCCGCCCTTGCCGGTGAAGAACAGGAAGCGCGGCGGCTGTTGCAAAAATTTCATGGGGTTCATTGCGGTGCGGGCCCGGCGTCGTGCGTTCAGCAGCAACGGCCGCCGGAGCAGCAACCGCCGGCCGGGGCCACTTCGGCAAACGCAGGGGCCACTGCCGGAGTCGCCAGGCCGGCCCAGCGCGTCAGCTCGGCACGGTTCGGGTAGCGGCCGGCCAGGGCGACCTCACCGTCCACCAGCACCAGCGGAAGCGCCTCGGCGCCCGAGCGCTCCAGGAACGACTTGACGGTGGCGTTCTGCGCAAAGTCCATCGGTTGCTGGGCCAGGTTGAAACGCTCAACGACGATGCCTTGCTGCTTCGCCCAGTCGAGGTCGGCCGCGAGGCTGACCAGCGTCTGGTCCACGTCCACGCCGCAAACGCCGCTGCTGCAGCACAGGGCGGGGTCAAAAATCTGGATGTTTTTCATGGTGTGTCCTTGAGTGGTGGAAATTCGATCAGCGGCTTGCCAGGTCGCGGGCCGTGCCCTGCAGCATGGTTTTTTCCAGCTTTTCCGTCGGCAGGCTCACCAGCAATTCCAGCCGGCGCTTGAGGGCGTGCAGGGTCTGGCGGAAAGCTTCGAGTTTTTCGGCGTCGGTCCCGTCGCCGGCGGACGGGTCCGGGTAGCCCCAGTGCGCAGTGGCGGGCTGGCCGGGCCAGTAGGGGCAGACCTCACCGGCGGCGTTGTCGCAGACGGTGATGACCAGGTCCATGTGCGGCGCATCGATGGTTCCGAACTCGTCCCAGCTCTTGCTGTGCAGGCCCTCGGTGGAGATGCCGGCGTTCTTCAGCACCTGCAGGCCCAGCGGGTTGGGTTGCTGGTTTTCGCGCGGGCTGCTGCCGGCCGAGAAGGCCCTGAAGCGGCCGCCGCCAATGTGGTTGAGGATGGCTTCGGCCAGGATGCTGCGGGCCGAGTTGTGGGTGCACAGGAACAGGACGTTCAGAGCCTTTGGAGTGTCGGTCATGGTGTGGTGGTCAAGTCAAGGTTGGCGGAAGCGGTGGCAAGCGGCCTGGCGGGTTTGACACCTTCCAGGGCCGGCAGCACGACGACGGGTGAAAAGCCGCCGCCCGGCGTGCGGAAATTGGTGGTCTGGCCGGTCCAGGTGCGCGCGGCCAGCAGCTGGATCTCGCCTTTGTAGGCATAGGCGCGCAGGTCGAGCTTGAGCCGTTTCGGCTCGCCATCCACCTCGACCAGGCGTTCGCTGGGCGGCACGAGGTCCTGGGCGACGAAGCCCCCGGCGAGGATCTCGCCCCAGACGCGGCGGGTGAGCTTGTCGCCGCGGTAGGCGGCTTTGGAGCCGAAGCCGGCGACCGTTTTGAAGAACAACTGGCGCCGCCGGCTCCACAGCGCGTCGGCGTTGTGCGCGGTGACCAGCACGGTGCGCGGGACCGCCGCCGCGAGCAGGGCGCGATCCGCCGCGCCGACGCCCCAGGACGCGAGCAGCGCGTCGTCGCCCAGCGTGATCAGGTTGCGCTTGTCGGCAAACAGGGCGTGGGCGCGCGGATGCGGCGTGACGACCGCGCCGCCCGCCACATACGCATCATGCAAGGCGGCGTGGGCGGGGTCGGACAGGTCAAAGTCGGTCAGGCGGTTGTAGACCAGGTCCACCGGTACACCTGCGGGCAGGGTGGGGTGCCACAGCGCCCCATCGCGCCATTGCAGCTCGCGCGCATCGGCCACGGCGGCGGTAATGCCGTGCTGCAGAAACAGCTGGCGGGCCAGCGCGAACTCGGGGGCGAGGTACTGGGTTTCCGGCGCGTCATCCACGATCAGCAGGGTGCGCAGTGGCGCCTCGCCGCGCTGTGCCTGCCATTCCGCGCGGAACATGGCGACAAAGCGGGCATCGATCTGCAGCAGGTCGGTCGCAGTGTCGAACAGGCCAGCCATGGAGTCGCAGCAGGCTCGGTGCGCGCGCGCCAGCGCGGCGTTGAGCAGCGCGCCGCCCGCATTGGTGTTGATCTCGATCAGGCGCGGGCCGTCAGCGCCCATGTGGAAGTCGTAACCCATGAACACACCGACCGGCCCGAACGGGTGCCGGGCAATGGCCGGCGCATGGGCCAGCGTGTGGTCCTGCCAGGCGGGTAGGGCGATCACCCGTTCGATGGCCGAGACCGTGGCGGCCAAGGTATCGCGCGTTCCGGTGTCCAGGAACACGGCCGTTTCCGAGAACAGGTGCGGATGGCTGGCGGCCAGCTGTCGGGTCAGGCCGGCGAGGCTGGGGTCGGCCTCCAGTTGTTCGCGCAGGCGGTCCGGGCTCAGGGTGCGGCACAGGCAGCCCAGGTTCAAGGCGTCGGCCAGGTTCATGGTGTTGTTCCAGCCCTGCGGGTCAGCAGGCGACGCAGCTCGCGGATTCGGTGAGCTCGCAGGCCTGCCCCTCGCAGCAGTGCTGCGTCAGGTAGCCGAGCAGGGCGTTCATCCGCGTCGAAATTGGCGCGGTAGATCAGGTTGCGCCCGCGCGGCTCGCTGCTCACCAGGCCCGCGTTCGCCAGCTCCTTGAGGTGGAACGAGAGCGCGCTGGGCGTGATGCCAAGCTGTTCAGCCATCGCGCCGGGTGTCAGCCCTTGCGGGCCGGCAACGACAAGACCCCGGAATGCGCGCAGGCGCTGCGGCTGGGCCAAAGCGGCCAAGGCCTTGACGGTGACAGCTTCGTCGGCCAGCGATTCTGTGTTCATGTTTTCCATTGTTCAATGATAGTTGAAATATTGAAATGATTTGTGACGATGGCATGCCAATCGGGGTGGACTGCAAAATATATAGCGGAAAAAGACCATCTGGCGCTGGAGGAAGGCCAGAAAAGTCATGGAAAAGACATGAAAGTGCCTTGAGGGCGTCATAACGGCTCTCGATGATCGGCTTGTTCGGAAGCAACACCTACCCCAGGAGAGACTCAATGAAAGCACTGTCCGTCTTGACGTCTGCGCTGTCACCTCATGCCTCGCACGGGGCGGCATCTCAAGAAGCAGGATCTGGTTCCATGCTGCCTGCGCAAAGTACGCGCGCCGGGCTGGCGGTTTCATGGGCGCGCCACCACGACGAAGTCCGCCAGGCGCAGCGCCTGAGGTACAACGTGTTTGCCAACGAAATGGGTGCGCGCCTGCCGACTTCGATTGAAGGCCATGACATCGACCGGTTCGACGACTACTGCGAGCACTTGCTGGTGCGTGACGTCTTCAGCGGCGCAGTGATTGGTACCTATCGGGTGCTGACCCCCGCCCAAGCCAAACGGGCGGGCGGCACCTACAGCGACACCGAGTTTGACCTGACCCGCCTTCGCGGCCTCAGCCCACGCATGGTGGAACTGGGCCGCAGCTGCGTTCATGCGGATCATCGCCACGGCGGTGTGATCATGGCGCTGTGGGGGGCGCTGGCTGAATTCATGGCGCGCAACCAGCTCGACACGATGATCGGCTGCGCCAGCATTCCCATGCTGCACAACGGCGTGATCAGCGGTGACGCTGCCGCCAGTATCTGGCGGCAGGTGAAAGCCACGCATCTTGCGCCCATCGAACACCAGGTGTTTCCCCGCCTGCCCCTGCCGGTGGATCAGCTGGACGACAGCCTTGAGATCGATCCTCCGGCGTTGATCCGCGGCTACCTGCGACTGGGCGCCAAGGTGCTGGGGCCGCCCGCCTGGGACCCGAATTTCAACAGCGCGGATCTGCCGATGTTCATGCGGATGCAGGACCTGCCGTCCCGCTACCGCAAGCATTTTCTGGATGGAAAATGAAAACTGGGTTCATCCGGGAAGGATTCGCCACCCGGTTTGACGCACTGGGTGCGCCGGGCCAGGCAGCCGCATACCGCGCCATCAATTCGTACCTGCCCGAAGGTGAACCGGCGCCGGCTGAGGAGGCCGGGCACCCACACTACCGCGCCGTCTTCATCTCCGACCTGCACCTGGGCACGCCGGGTTGCCAGGCGGTGGCGCTGCTGGACTTCCTGAAGGCTCACCCGAGCACCCACCTCTATCTGGTGGGTGACATCATCGACGGCTGGCAACTGCGGCGCAAATGGTATTGGCCCCAGGCCCACAACGATGTGGTCCAGAAAGTGCTGCGCAGCGCCCGCAAAGGCTGCCGCGTGGTGTTCGTGCCGGGCAATCACGATGAGTTCGCGCGCGGCTTCATCGGGCATTCCTTTGGCGGCATCGAAGTGATTCACGATGCGGTGCACACCACGGCCGACGGGCGCCGGCTGTGGATCACCCATGGCGACCATTTTGACGGGGTCGTCCAGTGCGCCAAGTGGCTGGCCTACCTGGGCGACAACCTGTACGAATTCACGTTGCGGCTGAACCGCCATCTCAATTCCCTGCGCGCGCGCCTGGGGCTGCCGTACTGGTCTCTTTCGGCCTATCTGAAGCACAAGGTCAAAAAGGCGCTGAACTACGTCATGGACTTCGAGGCGGCGGTGGCGGCTGAAGCCCGGCGCAGGGGCCATGACGGCGTGGTCTGCGGCCATATTCACCGGGCCGAGATGCGTGAGATCGACGGCACGCTCTACTGCAATGACGGCGACTGGGTCGAAAGCCGTAGCGCGCTGGTCGAACATCTGGACGGGCGGCTGGAACTGGTGCACTGGGCCGCAGTGAGCGCCGCCCACGCCCGGCTGCAGCCTCGGGCCCGGGTGGTGGTATGAAGATCGCCTTGATCACCGATGCCTGGGCGCCGCAGGTCAACGGGGTGGTAACTACTTTGGTTGAACTGGTGCGCGAGCTCAATGAACTGGAACATGTTGTGGAGGTCATTCACCCCGGCCAGTTCCGCACACGACCGTGCCCGGGCTATGCGGGCATTGCCCTCGCAGTGGCACCCAGGCAGCAGCTGGAAGTGCAGTTGGACACCTTGCGGCCCGACGCCATCCACATTGCCACCGAAGGCCCATTGGGCTGGGCCGCACGGCGCTATTGCCAGAAACGGGGCCTTGCTTTCACCACAGCGTTTCACACCAAGTTCCCGGAGATCCTGAATGCCGCGCTAAAGGTGCCATTGGCCTGGGGTTATGCCTTGTTCCGGCAATTCCATAAACCGTCCGCCGGGGTGATGCTGCCCACGCACGGGGTCCTGCGCATGCTCGAAAAACGGGGCTTTCGGCACCTGCGCAGTTGGACGCACGGGGTCGACACCGAGTTGTTTCGCTGCCATGCCCAGGCACGCATCTATCCGCCACTGGGTGCGCTGGCGCGTCCAGTGCAGCTGTATGTGGGCCGAGTTTCGTACGAAAAGAACATCGAGGCCTTTCTCAAGCTGGACGTTCCTGGCACCAAGGTGGTGTGCGGCGTCGGGCCGCTGGAAGCCAGCCTGCGGGAGCGCTACCCGCAGGTGCGCTGGCTGGGCCTGCTGCCGCGCAAGGAACTGGCGCTGGTCTATGCCGCAGCCGACGTTTTCGTTTTCCCCAGCCGCTGCGAAACCTTCGGGCTGGTGATGCTCGAGGCCATGGCCAGCGGCACCCCCGTCGCGGCCTATCCGGTGGACGGGCCGCTGGAGGTGCTGGGGCAGGCTGCGGGCGCGCCGCGTGGTGGCGCCCTGGATGACGATCTGCGGCTGGCATACTACAAAGCCCTGGCGGTGCCGCGGCACGAGGCCCGCGCCAGGGCGCTGGATTTCAGCTGGACGCATGCGGCGCGGCTGTTCGCCAGTCACCTCGTGCCCGCGCGCCAGAATGCGCTGGTTCAGGCTGGGTTGAGGTGTGATGCTTTTGACACGCCACCGGCATGATTTTGGTCAACGATTAATATTTCCCGAAGCATTCCTAAATTGCCATTGATGCCGAAAGCGCCTATCTCCTCAGCAGAGTCTGTTCCCCAGGTCAAATTGCCAATGGCATCGCCGTCCACGCCGGTGCCGCTGCTTGACCGCGACCACAGCATCCTGGCCTTCAATGAGCGGGTGCTCGACTGGGCTTGCCGGCCTGAAGTGCCCGTGCTGGAGCGGTTGCGCTTTCTCTGCATCGTCTCGGCGAACCTGGATGAGTTTTTCGAGGTGCGCGCCGAGCCTCACCTCAGTGCCAGCCAGGCGCGCCAGCGCGCGGGTCTCTACACGCAAGCCACTTTCGAGGCGCTGGCATCTGCTGCGAACAAACTGGTCACCCATCAGTATTCGATCTACAACGACCAGTTGCTCCCGGCGTTTCGCAAGCGGGGCATCCAGATCATGGCGCACGGCGAGCGCAACCCGGCGCAGCGGCACTGGGTCAAGGCGTATTTCCTGCGCGAGGTGCGCCCTTTGCTGATTCCCGTGGGGCTGGACCCGGCGCACCCGTTTCCCCAGGTGGCCAACAAGTCACTGAATTTCATCGTCCGGCTGGGCGGAAAAGACGCTTTCGGGCGCGCCAACGATATCGCGATCGTGAAGGTGCCGCGGGTGCTGCCACGGTTCATCCGGATGCCGGAGGCCGTGTCGGAAGGGCGCACCCTGTTCGTCTCCTTGTCCAGCGTGATCCGCTCGCACCTGGCAGACATGTTTGCCGGGCGCGAGGTCGGGCAGTTCTCGCAGTTCCGTGTGACGCGCCATTCCGATTTGTCGGTGGACGAGGAGGATGTGCAGGACCTGCGCACCGCCTTGCGCCAGGGACTGCAGCACCGTCATTTCGGGCAGGCGGTGCGTCTGGAGGTGTCGGCTGGCTGCTCCGAATTTCTCAGCAGCTTCCTGCTGCGCCAGTTTGACCTGCCTGCGCAGGCGCTGTACCGGGTGCATGGCCCGGTCAATCTGGCCCGGCTGACGCAATTGATCGACCTGGTGGACAAGCCCAAGCTGCTGTTCCCGCCTTACAAGGCCGGTTACCCCGTGCAGCTGACGCCGGACGAGTCTTTCTTCGCTCGCCTGAAGCAGGGCGACGTGTTGATCCACCAGCCCTTCGAGAGCTTTGACGGGGTGCTCGACTTCCTGCGCGAGGCCGTGCACGATCCGCAGGTGCTGGCGATCAAGCAGACCATCTACCGCACAGGTGCGGATTCGGAGCTGATGGAGTTGCTGCGCGAGGCCGTGCGCCGTGGCAAGGAAGTCACGGTGGTGGTGGAGCTGAAAGCACGCTTCGACGAGGAAGCCAACATCAACTGGGCCGAAGCACTGGAGTCGATCGGTGCACAGGTGGTGTATGGCGTGGTGGGCCTCAAGACCCACGCCAAGATGCTGCTGCTGACGCGCCGCGAAGGCAAGATGCTCAAACGCTATGGTCACCTGTCCACGGGCAACTACAACCCGCGCACGGCGCGCCTGTACACCGACCTGAGCTACCTCACGGCCGACCCGCAGCTCACGGCCGACATGGAGCACCTGTTTGTCCATCTCGCCAGCCAGAGCCACCTGCCGCGCATGAACCGGCTGCTGCTGGCGCCGTTCAATCTGCAGCAGCGGATGATCGCGAAGATCGCCGCGCTGGGCGCGCTCGCCGAAAGCGGAAAGGAGGCGCGGATCGTTGCCAAGATGAATGCGCTGACCGACGAAGCCTTGATCCACGCGCTGGTGGCCGCGGGCCAGCAGGGCGTGAAGATCGACCTGATCGTGCGCGGCGCCTGCATGCTGCCGGCGGGAGTGCCGGGGCTGACGGACAACATCCGCGTGCGCTCGGTCATCGGGCGGTTCCTGGAGCACTCAAGGGTGTTCTACTTCCGCGGTGGCGGGGTCGAAGAGCTTTACCTGTCGAGCGCCGACTGGATGAACCGCAACATGCTGCGCCGCATCGAGCTGGCCTGGCCGGTGACCGATCCGGCGCTGCGCCAGCGCATCATCGACGAATGCCTGGTGGCTTACCTGCACGACGGCCGTGACGCCTGGGACATGGGCCCCGACGGCACCTACCACCCCGTGAATCTTTCCGCGAAACCCGCCGGGCAAGGCGCCCAGGCGGCCTTGATGGCCCGCTACGCCGCGCCCGCATCAATTTAGGAGAAACAGAGCATGGACCTGATCCTGTGGCGACATGCCGAAGCGTTTGATCTGGCCGAAGGCGGCACGGACATGGAGCGCGTGCTGACGCCGCGCGGTGAAAAGCAGGCGGCGCGCATGGCGGCCTGGCTGGACCGCCAGTTGCCGGACGGTGTCCGGGTGGTCTCCAGCCCGGCCAAACGTTGCGAGCAGACGGTGCGGGCGCTGGGCCGCAAGTTCAAGGTGCGCGCCGAACTGGCTCCGGATGGCAAGGCCGAAGACCTGCTGACCGTGGCCGGCTGGCCCAAGACCCGGTTGCCCGTGCTGGTGGTGGGGCACCAGCCGACGCTGGGGCAAACGCTGGCGCAATTGCTCGGCCTGCAGGCCGGCGAGCTGCCGGTGCGCAAGGGCGCGGTCTGGTGGGTGCGCAGCCGGGAGCGCGAGGGTGTGCTGCAAACCGTCGTCGTGACGGTGCAGACGCCCGAGATGCTCTAGGTCAGGCCTTCTTGCCCTTGCCCGTTGCCGGGCGGGTGGTCGGCAGCTGGCCAAGCGCGGCTGCAAAGGCGGCGTCGTTCATCGCGGTGAGGGCCTGGATGCCGGCGCGCAACAGGGCGCTCTTCTTTGCCGGGAGTTTCGCCTTGGCCGCGCGTTTCTTGAGTGCGTCCAGCGCCGCCAACTCGGCTTTCAGCAGCTTGAACCTGTCGCTCACCAGCTTGGGCTTTTTCGGCTTCGCTGGCTTTTCCGCCTTGACGGGTTTCAGCACCTTTTCCGGCTTCGCTGGTTTTGCGGACTTCGCCGGCTTGGCACCTTGGGCAAAAGCCTTGGCCAATGGCTTTGCGGCAGGTTTTTTCGCTTTCGGTGCGGAGCCTTTCGGGACTGATTTCGCCGCAACGGGTTTCGCCGCCGGCTTTGCCGCGGGCTTTCCGACCGGCTTGGCGGGCGCCGTACTGCCTGCCTGTGGCGCCGGAGGCGTGCCTGGGGGCACCGGGGCTGAAGCCGTGGTCACGCCCGATTTTTCATTCTCAACTGCGGGCGCTGGCGTTGTTGGGCGGGTACTCATGGTATTTCCTCAAAAAATCAATCGGGTTTGAACAATGGCCTGCTTATACGGCACGGTACACGTCGGTCAATTGCGCTGGATCAGAATTACAGCACGGCTAGGTTAATTGCAGGGTCCAGGGGGACTTCTGCCAGGCAATGACTTCTTCGCGCAGCAAATGGGCTGATTGGGGCCAGGCTTCGGCCCATCCGGCGCGCACGCCCAGCGCGAACCGGCGTGCCGGCCCGGCATTGCAGGCCAGCGTGAGTCCCTTGAGGTCGGGGTCGCGCCGGGCATGGCACAACACCACGGCCAGGCGCAGCGCCATCAACTGCTGTACGAAGTGAGCGTCCTCGAAATCGGCATCGAGCTTTCGCAGCTTGCCCCGATGTCCCAGGATCAACTGGCTCAGGCGCTGCAATTCGGACAGGGCAAAACCGGGTGCATCGGTGTTGCCAATGATGTAGGCCCCGTGCTTGTGGTAGTCGCTGTGCGAAATCTGTGCGCCGATCTCGTGCAGTCGCGCCGCCCAGTCGAGTTTGCGTTCCAGCCGTTCGCGCTGGTCTTCAGGCGTGTCCGGCTGCATCAGGCGGAAGAGGCTGCTGGCCACCTGGCTGACACGCAGCGCATGGACCGCGTCAATATCGAAGCGGCTGGCCAGCCGCTGCACCGTGGTGGCGCGCATGTCCGTCTGCATGTGTTCGCGGTCCAGCATGTCGTACAGCGCGCCGTGGCGCAGCGCGCCTTCTGCGGCGTGCATCTCGCTGATCTGGAGCAGTTCGAACACCGCGCGCAGCACGGCCAGCCCGCCACCGATCACGGCCCGCCGGTCGTCCTTCATGCCTTCGATGCGCAGGTTATCGGCACGCTGGGCCGCCAGCAACTGGGCCAGCAGCCAGTCCAGACCGGCGGCAGTGACGACGCCGAGCGGCCAGCCCGCTGCCCCCAGCACGTCGCCGACGGCGCCGATGGTGCCCGAGGCGCCGTAGGCGACGTCCCAGGCCTGCGCCGGTAGGCGTTGAGCGCCTCGTCGAGCACCGCCTTGGCGGCGATCTCCGCCATCTTGAACGCCTGGGCGTGAACTGGCCGTCGGGGAAGTAGCGTGTCGACCAGGCGATGCTGCCTACGCGGTACGACTCCATGAGCCGGGCTCGAAGCCCTGCCCAGGATCAGTTCGGTCGAGCGCCCTCCGATGTCGGCCACCAGCCGGCGTTCAGCGGACTGCGGCAGCAATTCGCCACGCCCTGGTAGATCAGGCGGGCTTCCTCGCGCCCGGAGATGACGTCGATCGGAAACCCGAGGATGTCGTTGGCGCGAGCAGGAATTCATCGCGGTTGCGCGCCTCGCGCAGGGTCTGCGTGGCCACCGCCCGCACCTGGGCTCTCCTGAACCCGGCCAGCCGCTCGCCAAAACGTGCCAGGCAATCCCAGCCGCGCTGCATCGCCTCGAGGCTCAGATTGCGCTCGGCGTCCAGGCCGCCGCCCTGGCGGATGGTTTCCTTGAGGTATTCGGTGCGCTCGAACTGGCCGTGGTCGACCCGGACGATTTCGAGGCGAAAACTGTTCGAGCCTAGGTCGACAGCGGCAAGGCGCGTTCCGTGTTGCATGAATG
>CAVSCI010000025.1:0-65975 GCA_963726365.1 uncultured beta proteobacterium
GGCGCGTATTACAGCCATGTATGACACCGACGCAGTGCTATGGGGAACCACCGCGAAGACCGTCGCGCCCAACCCGGCCGCCATCGCCGAGTATTTCAAGGATCCTGCAAGACGACCGAATGCAAGGGTCACGTTTGGCGAGGAATTCCTCCGTGTGTACGGCGACATTGCAGTCAGCACGGGCTACTACACCTTCTCAGATGTTAGCGATGGCAAGACAACATCGCGCCCTGCGCGCTACAGCATGGTGTTCCGTAACCGAGGCGGCAAGTGGCTCATCGTGGCTCACCATTCATCGGTCGTGCCGTAATGGCCGTGGCTCAGCGCTTCGGGATTGTCATGCGCCAGAAACGAAAAACCCGGCATTCAGTCCGGGTTGACCAATGAATGCAGGGAACACAATGCGTGAGGCGATCGCCCAAAAAAAGACCCCAGCGGGTTAGGCTGGGGTGAGTCGCTAAGTTGGAGACAAACCTTATTAGCGCGGGTATTTCACCCACCTGAAGTGGGCCTGACCAACGATTCGTACTTATTGCGCCAAATCAAACGGTAACCGCCGACGTTAGTTTGAACAAGCTCATTACTTCATCTTGTAGGTTCCTGTCTGCCGGGCACAGCCAGTAACCACCCCAGGCTTGACCAACGGGAATCTGCCCAACATTTCGGTCGTGCCGATGCGGGTCATGCCCTCGTACTTGCCGGTCCCCGTGATTCCCTCTTGTTTAGGCTTGCCCCCCTCGATTGAGTTGCGCACGACAAATTTGTCGCCATCTTTGTCGATGGCTTCGCAGAAGGACGAATTGTCGCCTTTGCCCTCAATCATGCTGTAAAGGCCAACACAGCGTGCGACCGTCATGTCGAACATGCCGCCGGTTGGAGTGGTTCGATTAGTGACAACGAACTCATAGTTGCCGAATGCGTGGGTTTTCGAAAACGGTATGTCCTTACTGGTGCCCGACCAGCAACTGATGTAGTCGTAGCTGCCTTCCTTGGGTAAGTTCTGCGAAAGGGCGACACCCATCGTCAGCGTGATTGCGACCGCAACAGTGCACCGAAGGGCGACGAGGGGCTTATTGGTAGATCGATCGGTCATGATTTCCTCCAAATAAAACGTACTCCCTTTAGTCACGCTGAACCTAAAAGGGACGCTCATGTTTGATCTATGGCAACCAATAGTAAATTTGTGGCAAGTGTTTCTGCTGACGCCAAGAAGCGGTTGCTCTCCAACGTATGGTGCAACCCAGTGCCGCCACCATCAAGAACTTCACCGGGGCCATCAAGGCGGGCAACCTGTTGCTGGTCGGGTCGTGCTCGGAATGTCGTGGGGATGTGGCGAGGGATGTTGAGGTGGGGTGACCGACACGGCCAGCGACGCTGAAGCCGTGTCGTCACATCGATGAGAACGACTAGGCTTCCTTGACGAACCAGATTTGCGGGACGCTTGCTACCCCCGCGCCTTTCATGACTTCCTTGAGCCGTGCTGAGCCTGCGAATGCTCTGGCTTTGGTGAGGTTCGCGAAGTCGTGGTACGCGGTGATGTCATTGGGATCGTCAGCGGACCGATAGACGGCCGCACCGATCACCCCCATTGTCCCGCGTTCAGCGTCGAAGCCGTTATAGGCTTTCCTCCATACGCGGTAGTCCTTCACTTTATGTCGAACAAACATTCGCACCATGATTCATTTCTCCATTTGAAGTTGGAATTACCTTGCGACCGCCGACTCTGAGATCCAGAGCCGCGTTGAAGTTTAGCCACTATCGATTCCGGCGGTGCGGAAGTTTCTTTTTGGATTGATTTTCAAGCTGTAGACCAGCGGCGCTTACGCTCCAATACGACGCCGAAACCAGACAGAACAGTCGAACTCCCGGGCCACCCGCGAAACGCCGCCATGGGGCCAGATCGGTGAAGTTCGGTACCCAGCCCCGCCATTGCCTTGATCCACATAGAGAAAACGTATGGCGATGCAACCGGGCGGCTAGGTGGGGTTCGGGAACAGGTTCGGTAACGCCAGCACCAGACCCGGCACAGAGGGCAAAACTCGTTACGTTTCTTCGACTTACGGACACCCGAAACCCGACCGCGCCTTGTCTTGAAAATCCGCGTGTCGGTGGTTCGATTCCGCCCCGGCCACCAGATCCCTCAGGGGTGCAAAAAGATCAGATCTAACCAGGCTGGCTTTTTTTACGTCTACAGCGGTCCAGGGGCCTGTTACGAACGCCTTTAGTTCGGTTGGGTTCGGTGACAGAGCTTGTACGCCAGCCAGCAAACCTGCGTTCTGGCGGGCTTTGGCTCGCTCGGGTTGTTTGCCGGATGCATGCTTTGGATTGAAACCCGACTGTGGCTTGTTGGAAATTCTCGCTCCAAAGCAGACATTGGCATTTATTCAACTAGCCTCCACGAAACCCGGGGCGATTCAGCCTCGGGCTTTAGCCTGGACGCATATTTTCAATCTCGTACAGCGAGAACGACATTGCAAAATTATGGCCCTTTTCCCGATAACTTTACCAGCTCGCCTTGTTATGCGATTTGAATGCAAAAAACCAAGCTAAGGCAAAGCGTTACTGTAGCGTTTTACAATTAAACGGTTAACAGGCGTATAGGATCCGTCAAAAGCAGGCTTGTAATTTGTTTCTCCCCAAGCCACAATCGGACGCCCGTTC
This sequence comes from uncultured beta proteobacterium, assembly GCA_963726365.1. GTDB lineage: Bacteria > Pseudomonadota > Gammaproteobacteria > Burkholderiales > Burkholderiaceae_C > JAABQG01. The sequence goes on from CAVSCI010000025.1 coordinate 2,662, forward strand.
GGAGTCAAACTGAGATCGAAAGATATCTGTGGGTAACAGGATGGAAGATTGCAGGATGCAGTAGTCACTGCCTCGCCTGCTTGTTTCCATGTTTTTCCGGTCCAGTACTTGACGATGACATTCAGAGTTAAGCCCTCGTCCGGGGACTCAATGTAAGCGATCACAGGTTTTCCGGAAGGGGTAAAACTCAGTCTGATATTCCCATCTGCAATGCCTTTACCTGGACTTGGAAACGCTTGCCAACTCCCTTGGCGCCAGCGCATCACGCGCAACTCATCAGTAATTATGTCACCCGTAACTGGATCACGATTAACATGGCGAAATGCCAGATAGGGCGTGTTTTCGTAGACACCAATGACGGAATTCTCAGCGCCCGGCATATCAGCCCCGAGTTGTTTCCAAACAGGATTGTTCCATCGCCAGACTTGTGTCGTTGTAACCCTGCTTATCCCTGCACCGCTCGTATCAGTCGTAGCCAGATAAGGACGATCACTGGCATTGATATCGACGTAAGTCGAGACAGATCGCCCAGCTGCAACCGCTCCTTCGCCCAAACCCTTCCAGCTTTTTTGACCTTCATTCCACCGTGCGGCGAACACGGCCCAGCTCTTGGCCCCCACTAGAGCGACCCACGTTACTAACGGGTTGCTGGAGCTGTCTAAAGCAATTCCGCCGCACGCGTCCACCACATGCCGACCAACACCGGAGTTATAGCCAGCTTCGACAGCGATATCGCCACCGATCTGACGCCAGGCTCTATCGCTCCAGCGGAAAACATTAGGTGAACCGATGCCAGCAGCATATTTCCCCGAGCTGCACAAATAGACACGCTTGTCCGCATCAATCCCAATCGAAGGACCCGAAGTGCCTAAGATATTGGGTCCGAAGCCTTCCCATGTATCTGTGTCTCCGTGCCAACGCAAGACGGACGTTGTTCCGCTTATGTAGTTGTCGAAACCTAAGATCGGGTTTGCGCGAGGATCTGCGGCTAACGAAGGTCGAACTAATCCGCCGGTCTCGGGAATAAGACTTCCGTTCAGCGGCACCCATTCTTGCGCCAGCGCCGTCGAAGATCCAATAACAGCGCACAGCAGCAAGCTGTTGAAAACTATTTGATTAGATCTAATTATTTGTTTTCTAACATTTGGAAAAATGACATATTTATCCACATCGGAAGTGACTCTCATACCTAGGTGCTCCTCAAGAAATAAAATACACTAGGCGTATATATCTTTAACTAACAGACAAAGGCCACTAGAACAAAATGATAAGAAATTTCTTTCAAAGGGTTGCGTCTGCGGCGCTTGAATCATCCCCCCACCGACCATAAAGTCGCTGTTCACTCTATTCCGGAATAGTCCTGCAAACTTTGATTCAAATCAGTATTGGCAGCAATCGCGCTGCGGGCGCTGCTGGTGCCTCGACGGCCCAAGCTGGAATAGCAGGCCACCGAAGCCGCAGATGCCTGCTAATGCGACGGCCGAGACGGTTCGCTTCCGCCCCAGGCCACCAGATCCCTCAGGGGTGCAAAAAAGACCAGCTCTAACCCGGCTGGTTTTTTTACGTCCATTGCAGCTACAGGGGACCGTCAGGAGCGCCTTCAGTTCGGTTGGGTTCGGTGGCAGAGTCCTGCCGGTTGCCAGCGCCGAGGCGTTTGTAACGCCAGCTTTACATCTCAGAGGTTGAGGTATAGGCTGAAACGCTCGGCAAACAAGCCAGATTCTTCGTCGTCGGCTTTCTCACCCAAAAGGAGTTTCCCATGGCCAGAATGTTCCAACTCGTGTTTTCGTCATGTTCCCTCGTCGCCACCACACTGGCATTTGGTCAGACACCTTCTGTCATGCGTGACTTGGATGCCCTTCGTCCAGTTACCCTAAGCAAGGACGACCTGACCAAGCTGTTGCCCGATGCAAATATGAGCAGGCTGAACGCTAAGGGCGATACCCAACGCTGGAAAAACGACTCAAGCGGAAAGTTCGTCATCTCATCTGATAACCGCAACATCGGCGGGCGGAGTTCATCAACGCAGGGCAAGTGGAACATTTCGGACGATGGTCGGTACTGTGTCCTGATTGAATGGAATAGTGTCCCTGCAGAGGAGTGGTGCCGCTATATCTTGAAGGCAGGGGATGCGTACTACGCTACAAAATCCGACAAATCCGGGACTGAGCGAGTATTCCTGCTGGGAATCTCGAAGTAGGTTGCGCCCGCCCCAGGCCACCAGATCCCTTAGGGGTGCAAGAAGACCAGCTCTAGCCCGGCTGGTTTTTTTACGTCCATAGCAGTCCAGGGGGCCGTCAGGAGCGCCTTCAGTTCGGTTGGGTTCGGTGGCGGGCTTGTACTACACGCTCTGGCCTTTACGTACCACCTTCTTGGCATGGCCGACTGGCATCACTAACTTTGCGGTGGTACGGGCGATGGGGGCAGGTCAATCAACCCGGAGAATGATGAACATGAGAATCAATCTGGTTACCCCGTTCGCCGAGAAAGACGCGGTGAAGGTTCTTGGAGCCCGATGGGACGCTGCCCAAAAGGTTTGGTACATCAAGGACGTCGCAGATCTCACGCCGTTCTTGCGATGGATTCCAAACACGGAAGTGGCCACGGAAAGTTCAGTAACCGGGACTGCCCTGGTAAAGACGCACCCCCCAAAGCCTCAACCTCAAAAGTCCCACGGCGTCAGTACCAAGCCCACTATTGAAGTGCCGCACTGTGGATGCAATGTGCTGCCTTGGGAAGATTGCGAGCACACATCAAATTCGTGACCTCAGTGATCAGCCCTAGGCCACCAGATCGTTCAGGGGTTCAAAAAGACCAGCCCAGCTTCAGGGATCAGCCTTTTTTGAACGCTTTGGCCTGTGGCGCCGCACTCCATATCCGATAGCGGACTTCGACACCTTCGGGCGCATACATCACTACAGGCAGACGGCTGTTGTAACGGATGAGGTAAGGTTCGCCGCCCATCGCGATGAACCGGTTCACCTTTGGCGCCTTCGGGTCAACGGCCATCAAAGTGCCCGCCATTGGGCCAAGCGTATTCACGACATAGCGGGTAAAGCCCCAGCCCTCGATGTTCTCCGCTTCGATCTTCCCGCCAAAAAAGTATTGATTCCCCGCATCGACCTGAACCGTCTTGCCGGCGATCAGCTCCACTTTGAAAGAAGCTTCGTTCGTCTGCTTCGGTAGTTCAAGCACATGGCGAACCATGCCCGGCTCGGCTGGTGGAAACGCTTTCATGTTGTCTGCGGCCCGGACAGATGACACAGCCGTGAGCAACGAGAGAACTGCGATTGAATAGACAGCTTTCATACTTCCCTCACTTGATTTCACGAGCAGACTGTAAGCCCTGTCTTCTCCGGAAAAGCATAACGGCGACGACAGAAACCAGAAACCCGGCACGGTGGCCGGGTTGGTCCCTGAATACAGGGCATGCAGTGCATGAGGCAATCGCCCAATGCGAATATGCGCTTTTTGCCGACCGTTGATTTGCGCTGGATCAAAGAGGTGATCCGGGGTCCTGGAGTGGGGCCATCGGATCGCGCACAGCAACTTCATCTGTGCGATCCGGGTTGGGCGTGCACCAGCGTGAAAAGCGGTTTATTTGTCCACCTCTATCCGGCTCACCATCAATACGCTGCCCGTCACGACGCCTCTGAGTTTGACCTGGACGCCCACCTTGAGATCGGCCGCAGTGCCTTTGGTGAATAGTGCCAAAGTGGCATCGCAGCGCTGCCCTCGAACCACGAAGTTCGAGAGGTCCGTGTACGCTTCAATCGGGGCCTCGATCTCAATCTCCTGCGCGCTGGCTGAGTCCTCGATCTCCACTTTGGTCGCCCTGAGCACGCGGTTCTGCCAGATGCCCTCGGCCTCCAGTCGCGCGCCCACAGTGATCTTGGCACCTGCGGGGCTGAAAGCGGCATTGGTGGCGTCCACTTCCACCGTTCCCATCGTGAACCGTGTGGTCGAAAGCACCGCCGTGACCAACCCTTCAATCTCGGCTTCGCCTTGTTGAGGTGGACCCCCATTGGCAACCAACACCTTGACGCTGGTGACTTCCAAACTGGTTCCAGCTGAAGAAAGCGTCCCCTGAACCCTTGCCAAATCGCCAATGGTCAGCCCGGCGACGGCCGTCCCGGTGATCCGCAGCCCGTTGACGAAGCGCTGGGATCCAGACGACGTGACGAGGCCGGTGCTGACGATGGATGTCGCGTTTACGACCGCCACGCGGGTCGCGGTCCAGCGACTGCCATCCGCTGCGGCCTGGAGCCCCCACACCCTGACCGTCAATCCCGGTGTCAGTGCCGCCGCACCTGCAATGCCATCAAACACCGTGCCGCTGTCGGTTTGCAGGGTCATGCCGGCCAAAGTGAACTGGCCTGGCAGCGACGATGCAATCGGTCCTTGTGCGATGGACCAGACCTCAATGCTGTTGGCAATGGCCAGCGTTGCATCGGCACCGCGCAGCCCCTGAATGCCCGCGACCATGCCCAAGCGCAGGTCCGACGATTTGCCCGCCTGGCCATCAATTTGCACGGTGGCAGCGGTGTCGTCAAACTTGATGCCGTTGACCCGCACGCTGCCGAAACCCCAGATCGAGCCTTGGGCATAAATGCCTGTACCGCCCGTTCCGGGCAGGCTGGAAGTGGTTGTACTGCCACTGCCGCCGCCACAAGCACTCAGGGCCGATGCGGTCAGCACAAGCCAGCCACGCCGCGTCAGGCAAGCATTCGAACTACTTCCGGACTTCATGGCTTGGTCCTCCTCTTTTTCTTTTTTGCTGCAAGGCTTGGCGGCAAGCTGGAACCCGTCCCGCCCTCGGCAGACGCATTGAAATAGACACCGAACCGAACCTCATGCTTCGGCTCGACCGACCCTTGGCTGCGTTGCTCTGCCACAGAGGCGGACTGCAGGAACGGACGCACGGCGCTGGCCCACAATTGTCGGGCCTGCTGATGCAGTTGATCGACCTGCTCGAGTGTCAAACCCGCCGCAAAAGCGCTTTGCTCCAGCATCGGCGGACCGCGTCGGTCCGGCGCCAGGTTGTGCACCGCTGCGGCCAGGTGGTTGCTGATATTGGTTGACAGGAAATGAAATGACTCGCTCAGGCCCTCCTGCGGGACAAAGCCTGTGGATTTGAGTGCGACGTAGCCGTCGTCTCGCAACTCGACGACGCCCAGGCGTTCCAGCTCGTCGAGCACGGCGCGGGCACCGACATCGCGGCTGACCTCGGCTACCAAGGTCGTGAAGTCGGGCTCGCCGGCATTGCCGCGCCCCGGGGTGCGCGCCAAGGGTCGGGCGGTCTGGTCGGCTTTCAAGAACCTGGGCTCACTGATCCAGCGGGCCACCACCGACGCCGCCACCGGGACCATGGGGGAGGGCGGGGCCGCAGTCTCCCCGGTTTCACGCAGGCGCTTCACATCCTTGCGGTGCACGCCGGTCAGCAAGGCAATGCGGGTGTCCGAGCTGCCCTTGTCTGCCAGGCCGTACGCCGCGGCGGCTTCGTTTACCAAGGCTTTTTTGAGCAGTTCCACCATGGAGGGCAGTTGCAGGCCATGGTCAATCATCAATCGCGCCAAGGGCTGCAACACGTCGGCGATGGCCTGTGCCGCCAGCGCAGGCTCGGGCAGGCCTGCTACGGGCTGCTCAGCGGCTTGGGTGGTGGACTTGGCGATCGTCATGCGTTGGCGGAATTGCTGAGGTAGCGGGTTACACAATTTTACGGTATTTTTTCCCAAATTGTTTGCCCGCTCGTCCGCGGATGGTTAATATATTGGGAAAGATTCCCTATATACATCAAATGAATTGTCTTCTTTTTGACCCGTACGTGGGATGTCGCCGCAACCCGGCTCGTCGCTCAGACCGGTGCGAACAGCAGCCCTCTGAACAAAGTCTTCGGGCCGCGCAGCGAGTTCGCTGAATTCACAACCATCTTTCAACCCGCCAAAGGAGCACCACCATGAAATCTTCTACCTCTCATTTCACGCTCGGCTTGATCGCCGCTGCCGTCCTCACCCTGAGCGCTTGCGGTGGCGGTGGTGGAGGCGATGGCGGTGTTGCCGGCACGACCCCTGTCACCACCACCGTCATGGACGGGCTGATCCAGAACGCCCTCGTGTGCGTCGACGCCAACAAGAACGGTGTGTGCGATCCCACGGAAACACAGGGGCGCACCGACGCCAAAGGACGGGTCACGCTGGATATTCCGACAGCGGATCTTGCCACTGCCCAGCTGGTTGCCAGCATCGGTCTTGACGCAGTCGACGCGGACAGCGGGCGAGTAAAAATCGCCTACAAGTTGCAAACGCCGGCCGGCAAACATGCCGTGATCAGCCCCCTGACCACCGTGGTGCAAGTCAAAATTGAACAGGACAAGTCCAGCGGCAAAGCCACCAGCACCGAAGCTGCTGAAGACTTTGTAAAAAGCCAGACCGGTTTGACCGGTATCTCGATGTTCGACGACTTCATCGCCAAACGCGACCAAAGCGCGGAGCACAGAAAAGCCGGCGAAGTTGCACGCTTGCTGGTGATCAGTACCCAGGAATCGAAAAAGGCTGCGACCAAGTGTCTCCCGTCCAAAGAGGGTGAAAAAGAGGACGACGACGACGTTCGGGAAAGCCATATCCACACCGACCAGCTCAAAAAACTCGCTGACTTCCGCAAAGCCTCGGACGACAGCGAAGTCAGGCAAGCCTGCACGCAATGGAAAGTTTGATGACCGTTGCGACGGCATCATCAAAACAAAGGCGCCGGTAGTGTCGAGCTGCGCGGTGCCCACGCCGACACCGACACCGACACCGACACCGACACCGACACCGACACCGACACCGACACCGACACCGACGCCGACACCGACGCCGACACCGACGCCGACGCCGACGCCGACACCGACGCCGACGCCGACGCCGACGCCGACGCCGACACCGACGCCGACGCCGACGCCGACACCGACACCGACACCGACGCCGACACCAACGCCTGCGGCCTTGGGCAAGGTCGTTTATATGGCTAATTGCGCGGTTTGCCACGGCACCCCTCCGTCACAAGAACAAGATCTTGAATGGGGCCAATTCGCCCAACACCATCCTCAGTGCGATCAGCCAACGACACTGGCGGCATGTTTGGCCTTGCGCATCACTGCGGCGGATGCCAACAACCTGGCAGCCTATCTGGCCACGCCCGGCATTTGATGAACGGGGAGGGCGTCTGCTGGACGTTCGCCTCGCGGTCGAATGAAGACCACCAGCCCGCTCAGTGTCGCCCTCTACGGCAAAGACGAGCCAGCCCCAGCCGGTTGGCGCGTCTTCTTATGGCGATCCTGGAAAAGAAGCAAGGCGGCCGAAGTTCACACGCCAAGGAGCACGCGTCGCTGCACCTGCGACAGACGCCTGGGATTCAAACGAAAACCAGTGGCTCGTCCTGCATGGCCTCGATTTGCTCGTTCAGCGTATCTACCTGGCCCCTCCAGTAGTCGCTGGTGCCGAACCAGGGGAAGTTGATCGGAAAGATCGGGTCATCCCAGCGGCGCGCCAGCCAGGCGCTGTAGTGGATCAGGCGCAGGGTGCGCAGCGGTTCGATCAATGCCAGCTCGCGCCGGTCGAAGGCGCGAAACTGCTCATAGCCCTCCAGCAAGGCGCCCAGTTGGGTGGTGCGCTGGCGGCGGTCGCCGGACAGCAGCATCCACAGGTCCTGCACGGCGGGTCCCATGCGCGCGTCGTCCAGGTCGACGAAGTGCGGGCCGCCACCGGGCCGGTCGGCGGGCGTCCAGAGGATGTTGCCGGGGTGGCAGTCGCCGTGCAGCCTGATTTTCAAGCTTTTTTGGCCACTGTCCAGCGTCAATGGGTCATAGTTAGCTATCAATGAAATAGCATTCTCACAGGCTTCAGCCCAGGCGCCTTGAACGTCCAGCGGGATCATGTCGTGCGCCAGCAACCAGTCGCGGGGCTCGATTGCAAAGCCCTGCACATCGAGCGCAGGTCGCGCGGCGAAAGGCCGCGCCGCGCCGACGGTATGGATGCGCGCCAGGAAGCGGCCGATCCATTCCAGCACCTCGAAGTCGTCCAGCTCGGGGGCGCGGCCGCCGCGCGAAGGGCTGACGCTGAAGGCGAATCCGGCAAAGTCATGCAGCGTGGCGCCGTGCAGCACGAGCGGGCCGATCACCGGAATTTCCGCCGCCATCAATTCGGTGGAAAAACTGTGTTCCTCCAGGATCTGGGCAACGCTCCAGCGGCCAGGCCGGTAAAACTTGGCGACCACCACGGCGTGCCCGGCGTGGGGTTCCTCCAGGTGAATCTGGTAGACGCGGTTTTCGTAGGAGCTCAAGGCCGTGAGCCGGCCATCGCCATACAGGCCGACGCTGGCCAGCGCGTCGAGCACGACGTCCGGGGTCAGCGCGGCATAAGGGTGGACGTCGCCGGCAGCGGCGCCGTCGCGTGCGGGCGATGCGATGTTCATGCCCGCGATTGTCGTCGCTCGCCCGGCGGCCTGTGTGGGTTGACGCCGCCAGGGGTGGCGCTCAGGCCAGCTCGATGATCACTTCGATATTGCCGCGCGTGGCGTTGGAGTACGGGCAGACCTGGTGGGCGGTATCGACGAGCTTTTGCGCAATGGCGCGCTCCACGCCGGGCAGGCTCACAACCATCCGGGCGTTGAGGCCGAAGCCCGTGGCAATCGGCCCGATGCCAACCGAAGCGGTGGCGGTGGCGTCGGCCGGCATGGCGATTTTCTGCATCCCGGCCACGCGCTTGAGCGCGCTGAGGAAGCAGGCCGAATAGCCGGCGGCAAACAGCTGCTCCGGGTTGGTGGCACCGCCGGGGCCGCCGAGTTCCTTCGGGGGTGCGATTCTCACGTTGAGCAGGCCGTCGGAGCTGACGGCTGTGCCATCGCGCCCGCCGGTGGACGTGGCAACAGCGGTGTAGAGGACTTTGTCGAGTTTGGTGGTCATGGTTTTCTGGCTTTCTGGGGTAAGTGCCTGGGTCGGGCGGTGGGGTAAGGGGTGGAAGGGTGAAAAGCTTTTCAGGCGGCAGCCGTTCGCTCTGGCGCCGCAGGACTGGCCAGCCGGTCGCGCAGGGCCTGCACACGCTGCGTCAGCTCCACGACGTCGCCCAGGCTGCACTGGGTCGCCTGAAGGACGCAGCCCGGCACTTGGGCGGCGCGCGCCTTGAGCGCCCGGCCGCTGGCGGTCAGGTGGATGTGGACGCGCCGCTCGTCGTCGCTGCTGCGCTGGCGTCGCACCAAGCCTGCGGCTTCCAGCCGCTTGAGCAGCGGGGTCAGGGTGCCCGAGTCCAGGAACAGGCGTGCGCCCAGCTCCGAGACCTGCAGGCCGTCACGCTCCCACAGCGCCAGCAGGGCCAGGTACTGGGGGTAGGTCAGTCCCAGTTCAGCCAGCAGGGGCTTGTAGAGCTTGGTCATTGCCAGCGAGGCCGAATACAAGGCGAAGCACAGCTGATGGTCCAGCTGCAAGGCCTGCTCGCTGAGCAATGCGGGAGGATGTTTTGCGTTTGGCATGGGTGAATTATTGCTCAAAATTAAATTGCACACAATTTAAAAGGGTATTGAAAAGGGACCGAAGTCCTCTTGCGCCCGGGCTGGACCCGGCTGGCCGGCTCAACGCCCCTGAAACCGTGCCTCGCGCCGCTCCACGAACGAACGCACGCCCTCGGCGGCGTCTTCGCTGCGTGACAGGCGTTGCTGGGTGTCGATGAATTCGCGCATTGCCTCGATCGGGCCGTGCTCCACGGCCTTCAGCGCGTTCAGGCGCGTGGCCACGACCGCCAGCGGGGCCTGTGCCGAAATGACGTTGGCCAGTTTCAAGGTCTCGTCCAGTTCGCTCCCGGCGGGCACCACTTTCTGGACGAAGTTCAGCCGCAGGGCCTCGGCGCTGCCGAACTCGTCACCGGTCAGCAGGTGCAGCAGCGCATTGCCCAGGCCCGCGCGCTCGGCCATGCGCAGCGTGGCTCCGCCGGTGGCCATGATGCCCCGCTTGACCTCGAGTTGCGAGAACCGGCAGTTGTCCGCCGCCACCACGATGTCGGCGGCCAGCATCAACTCGATCCCCAGCGTGTAGGTGATGCCCTTGACGGCAACGATCATCGGCTTGACGCGGCGCCGGTAGCCGTCCATGTCCAGATTCAGCGGGTCCACCAGGCCCAGCGGCACGGCTTTCTCGCCACGCTGCATCAGGGGTGCGATGGTTGGCAAATCCAGGCCGGCCGTGAAATGCTCGCCCATGGCGTGCAGCACGCCCACGCGAAGGGCGGGGTCGTCATCGAGCCGGGTGTAGGCCTCGCCGAGTTCGCGGAACATTTTCGGCGTGAAGCCATTGAGCTTGGCCGGGCGGTTGATGCCGATGAGCAGCACGGACCCGAGCACGTCGGTGTCGATACTGCCTTCGGGATGGGCGGTGGGGTTTGCGGTGTTCATGCACCGCATCGTAGCGGGGTCGGGCCGGCGTAGCACCGGAGCCTGCTGGCCCGGCGTCTCAGTAGCTGTAAACGCCCTGCCCGGTCTTGCGGCCCAGGCGCCCGGCGGCGACCATTTCCTTGAGCAGCGGGCACGCGCGGTATTTGCTGTCGCCGAACTCGCTCAGGTACACGTCCATCACCGCCAGGCAGACGTCCAGTCCCACCATGTCGGCCAGCGCCAGCGGGCCGATCGGCTGGTTGCATCCCAGCTTCATGCCGTCGTCGATGTCTTTCGGCGTGGCCAGACCTTCGGCCAGAACGAAGAAGGCCTCATTGATCATCGGCACCAGGATGCGGTTGACGACAAAGCCAGGGGAGTTCTTCACGGTGATCGGCGTCTTGCCCAGCGCCTTGGCCATGGCGTGCACTGCGTCATGCGTGGCGTCGCTGGTCTGCAGGCCGCGGATGATCTCGACCAGCGCCATCATCGGCACCGGGTTGAAGAAGTGCATGCCGATGAAGCGGTCGGGACGGCGGGTCACGGCGGCCAGCTTGGTGATGGAAATCGACGAGGTGTTGGAGGCAATGATGACCTCTGGCGCCACGATACTGTCGGCCTGCTGCAGGATCTTGACCTTGAGGTCGAAGTTTTCCGTGGCCGCCTCGATCACCAGTTGCGCGGCCTTCAGGTCCTCGTAGCGGGTGCTGGTCTTGATGCGGGCCAGCGCGGCGTCCTTGTCGGCGGCGCTGATCTTCTCCTTCTTGAGCAGGCGATCGAGGCTGCCAGCCACCGTGGCCAGGCCCTTGGCCACGGCCGCGTCGGAAATGTCGACCATGACGACCTGAAGGCCTGAAACGGCGCAGGCCTGCGCGATGCCGTTGCCCATGGTGCCCGCGCCAATGATGCCGACGGTGGTGATGCTCATGCTGTGAACTCCGGATGTGGAAACAATGAAAACGCAGGCTCTGGGCCGGCGAAAGGCAGGATGTTACCGGCTGCGGATATCAGCCGGGCGGTGGACGGCGAACGCCAGCCTTCAGGCCCGGGGGGCCTTTTTCGGCTTCGCGTCACGAATCGCGCGGCGACGCGCCATTTCAACGCCCATGGACGCCAGCAAAGCCGGGTCGAGACGTTCACGGGCCTGCGGGTAGGCCAGAGACTCCTCCAGCACGATGTGGTCCGAATAAAGTTGCTGGAACACCTCGACCGCCTGGCGCAACTCGCCGGGATCGAACCAGGCGTTGCCGTCTGCTGCGGCCTCGAGAGACGGCTCGATCTCGAACCAGTCCGCTTCGAGCCAGCCGTGGTCCTGGATCAGCCGGTGCGTGGTCTGCAGTATGCTTTCGTCGCTGCTGGCCAGCAGAGCGGGGAAAATATGCTTTTCCTCGTCAAGATGGTGCTGGCGCGGCTCGGCGTTGAACCAGTCTGTCAACTCGCGCGCCTTTGCCTGAAGGGCGGGTGACAGGCCGTCGGCCTCCACGGCGACGGCCAGCGCCATCATCTGCACCAGCTTTTCCTGAATGTCCTGATGACACCGGTCCAGAAAGTTGAAGAGGGTTTTGTCAGCAGATGACACGGGGGCGGCAGATGCAGGCATGGGAAAGCTCCAGTTCAAAACACACCTCGATTGTGGATTTCTTGCGCCGCAGCAATTTGATCTGGCGCAAGATTGACAGTGGAAAGAGCCGTCTTGGGGTATGTTCCGGCCGGTAATTTGGCAAACCCGGCGCGCTGGACACCCTCGGCTTTTGGCGCCACTGCCCTGGATTGCGGCCAGAGCCTCGCATAATCACCCATCCGATCAATCCGGAGTCTTTCACCATGCACAGACCTCCCCACCTCAGGCGCCGATCCTTTCTCAAGCTCGGTATCGGCTCGGCCATCGTCCTGGCCGTCGCTGGCAGCACGATCGCCTTGATGAAGCCGGGCCTGATCGATGGCAAGCTCAGCCCCTCGGCACGACTGGTGCTGACCCGCGTTGCGCAGGCCATGTTGCTGGGAACGCTGCCTGCTGATGCCAGCGGCCAGCAGCGGGCGCTTGACGCCTTGCTGCAGCGCACGGACGCGTTCCTGGTGGGGCTGCCCACGCATGTCCTGGCGGAACTGGACCAGTTGCTCGGGCTGCTGGCCTCCGCCCCCGGACGGCGCTGGCTGGTGGGCCTGTCGGCTTCCTGGGAAGACGCTACCGCCGCCGAGACCTATGGCGCCCTGAAAAGCATGCTCGCTTCGGGGACCGACCTGCGCATCCAGGCCTGCCAGGGCCTGCACGATCTCGTGATGGTGCCGTACTTCTCGGGCGAAGAGTCCTGGGCGGTGCTGGGCTATCCCGGCCCGACCCCCGTCTGAGCACGCCATCAACCCTTTCACACCGGGCAGACACCATGAGCAACATCCCTGATCCCATCCTTCAAGGCCTGCAACGCGGCTGGAAAGTGCTGGGCGGCAAGCACGGCGCGCTGCCTGAGCGCATCACCTGTGACGTGGCCATCATCGGCTCCGGCGCGGGTGCCGGCATCACCGCCGAACTGCTGACCAAGGCCGGGCTGAACGTCGTCATCGTCGAAGAAGGGCCGCTCAAGAGCAGCACCGACTTCAAGCAGCGCGAGCCGGAAGCCTACGCCACCTTGTACCAGGAGAATGCCGGGCGCAAGACCAAGGACAAGGGCATCACCATCCTGCAGGGCCGCAGCGTGGGGGGCACCACCACGGTCAACTGGACGAGTTCGTTCCGCACGCCGCCCGACACCCTGAAGTTCTGGCAGGACAAGTTCGGCTTGAAGGACTACAGCGTCGAAGCCCTCGCGCCCTATTTCGAGCAGGCCCAGACGCGCCTGAATATCGAGCCCTGGGCTGTGCCGCCCAATGAAAACAACGAATTGCTGCGCCGGGGCGCCGCCAAGCTGGGCATCAAGGCCGAAGTGATTCCGCGCAACGTCAAGGGCTGCTACAACCTCGGCTCCTGCGGCATGGGCTGCCCGGTCAACGCCAAGCAATCCATGCTGGTGACCACGATTCCGTTTGCGCTGGACCACGGCGCGACCTTGCTGGTCGAGACACGGGCGGAAAAACTGGTCATCGAAAACGGGCGCATCACCGCCGTGCAGTGCATTGCGGTCAGGCCCAACGCCTCGCCGGTCAATGCCGCCGCCGGGCCCACCACCGTCGTCGCCAAACACTATGTGCTGGCCGGCGGCGCCATCAACTCGCCCGCGCTGTTGATGCGGTCCAAGGCACCCGACCCGCACCAGCGGCTGGGGTCGCGCACCTTCCTGCACCCGGTCGCCATCACCACCGCGGTCATGGCCAATACCGTGGCCGCATGGACCGGCGCACCCCAGTCGATCTACTCGGACCACTTCCTCCACACCCAGCCGGTGGACGGCCCCATCGGCTACAAGCTGGAAGTCGCGCCGCTGCACCCGGTATTTTTTGGCGCCAACCTGCCCGGCTTTGGCGAAAAGCAGGCGGAACTGTTCAGGCAATACCCCAACGCCAACGTGATGCTCGCCCTCATGCGCGACGGCTTTCATGACCAGGCGGTCGGCGGCAAAGTCGAACTGCGCGCCGACGGCTCGCCTCTGCTCGACTATCCACTGACCGACTACGTGCTGGAAGGCGCGCGCCGCTCCATGCTGGCGATGGCACAGATCCAGTTCGAGGCCGGCGCCACGGATGGTCTATCCCGGCCACGAACTCGCCGGCGGTAGCAGCACCTGGGCTGCGACCAAGGCCGCGATCGAGGCCTTGCCGATGAAACCCCTGCTGACCAAGATCGGCAGCGCGCACGTCATGGGCGGCTGCGGCCTGGCCGCGACGGAAAAGATGGGCGTCACCCGTCCCGACGGGCAGCACTGGCAACTGGAGAACCTGTCCATCCACGACGGCTCGATCTTCCCCACCAGCATCGGCGCCAATCCGCAGCTGTCGATCTACGGCACCGTCAACCGGCTGGCGCAAGGGCTGGCGAAACGGCTTTCGGGCAAAGAGGTCACGCTGGCTTGAGGCTTTCAGGGCAAAAATAGTCGTCAAAACGGGCTCTATCCAGCGTCGAATGGTCACTTTCAGCTATTGAAACAGGACCGATAAGGCGCGCCTCAGTTCCTGAACCGCTTGCGGGTCAGCGCCAGCGCCACCCAGAACGCGACCACCGTGCATGTCAGCAAAACCAGGCCATGACGCCACGGGTTCGCGGGCCATTGGTCCATGAACAGCGGGCGCACCAGTTCGACGGCGGCGGTCAGCGGCAGCCATTCGGCGATGCTGCGCACCAGCGGGGGCAGCTGGGTGGTCGGGAAGAAGATGCCCGACAGGAACATCATGGGCGTCAGGAACAGCGTGAAGTAATAGGTGAAGAAGTCATAGCCCTTGGCCAGCGCGTTGAAGATCAGCGCGATGCAGCTGAAGGTGACGCCCACGCCCAGCAGCACCGGCCAGGCCACCAGCAGCTTCGGGGAATGGCTGATGCCCAGGGCCAGCATCACGCCCAGGATGGCCGTCACCGTGAACAGCGCCTTGAAGGCGGCCCAGAGCATTTCGGCCAGCACCACGTCGTCCAGGCGCACCGGCGCGTTCATGATGCCGTCCCAGGTCTTTTGCACATGCATGCGCGAGAAGGCCGAGTACAGCGCCTCGAAGCTGGCCGCGTTCATGGCGCTCATGCAGATGCTGCCGCTGGCCAGGAACAGGATGTAGGGCACCTTCTGGTCGCCGATCTGGATCTGGCCGACCAGCGAGCCCAGGCCGTAGCCGAAGGCCACCAGCCACATCAGCGGCTCGGCGATGTTGCCCACCAGGCTGGGGATGGCCAGCTTGCGCCAGACCAGCAGGTTGCGCAGGAACACCGGCCACCAGCGCATGGAGAGCTGCGGAGGCTGCCAGATCGAGGGCGCACCGGGCGCAGTCGTCAAAGGTATCGAAGTGTTTTGCATGGTCAGCCGTCCTGCCGGATCTGGCGGCCGGTCAGTTTGAGGAACAGGTCTTCGAGGTTGGCCGGGCGGTGCAGGGTGCGCAGCTTCGGGTACGCCTCCAGCGCGGCCAGCAGCGGGTGGGCGCTGTCGGTGTAGAAGAACAGGGTTTCGCCGCTGACCTCCACGCGTGCGGCATGGGTCTTCAGCGGCGAGTCGGCCAGCGCCAGCGCGCCCACACCATAGACCTCCACCACGTCGGGCTCCAGATGCTCGGCGATCAGGTCGCGCGGGCGGCCTTCGGCGATCTTCTTGCCGTGGTCCAGCACCAGCAAGCGGCTGCACAGGCGCTCCGCCTCGTCCATGAAATGGGTGGTCAGCAGGATGCTCTTGCCCTGCTGCAGCAGCACCTGCAGCCGCTCCCACATCAGGTGCCGCGCCTGCGGGTCCAGCCCGGTGGTGGGCTCGTCGAGCAGCAGCAGCCGCGGGTCGTTGACCAATGCGCGCGCCAGGCTCAGGCGCCGTTTCATGCCGCCGGAGAGTTCGCCGGGTTTGGCATCGGCCTTGTGCGTGAGCGCGGCGAATTCGAGCAACTCGGGGATGCGCGCGCGAATGGCGGCGTCCTTCATGCCGAAATAGCGGCCGTAGACCAGCAGGTTCTCCGCGCAGGAGAAGTCGGGGTCCAGCGTGTCGAACTGGCTGACCACGCCGAGCTGGGCCTTGATGGCGAGCGCGTCGCGCGGCATCTGCAGGTGGGTGTCAGGGCCGCCAGGCGGGCTGGTGAAGTAGTGGATCTCGCCGCCATCGGGCGTTGAGAGGCCCAGCGCCATGCGGATGGTGGTGGTCTTGCCGGCGCCGTTGGGGCCGATCACGCCCAGGCATTCACCGGGGGCGATGGCGAAAGACACGTCGTCCACCACGGTGGTGGCGCCGTAACTTTTTCGCAGATGGCGGACATCGAGCAGGGGTTCGTTCATGCGCCTGATTGTCGCCGGGCGGCAAAGCCGTTGCAGCGGCCGGGCTGCCGGGGCTGCAGGAAAGCGCTACTCCGCCGGGCCGACGTTCAGCGCGACTTCGGCCACGCCTTCGACGCGGCCCGTGATCCTGTCACCGGCCACCACGGCGCCCACGCCTTCGGGCGTGCCGGTGTAGATCAGGTCGCCGGGCTGCAAGTGGTAGAACAGCGACAGGTCGGCGATGATCTCGCGCACGTTCCAGATCAGCTTGTCCACGTTGGACGACTGCTTGGTGACGCCGTTGACCTCCAGCGCAATGGCGCCCCGGTCGATGATCACGCCGGGCATGGGCACGATCTCCGAGCAGACCGAGGACTGCTCCACGTCCTTGCCCAAGTCCCAGGGGCGGCCCTTGTCGCGCGCCACCAGTTGCAGGTCGCGCCGGGTCATGTCCAGCCCGGCAGCGTAGCCGTAGATCGCCTTGTGGGCATCGGCCTGTGACACGCGGAAAGCCGGCGCACCGATGGCGACGACCATTTCCATCTCGAAGTGGTAGTTCGATGTTTCAGGCGGATAGGCCACTGTGGCGCCGGACTCCACCAGCGTCTGCGGCGCCTTGGTGAAGTAGAACGGCCGCTCGACGGTCTTGTCCACCGGTTTGCCCATCTCGACGGCGTGCGCGTGGTAGTTGCGGCCGACGAAGAAAAGGCGGTTGATAGGCAGGCGCTCATTCTTGCCGCGCACGGGCAGGGATTGAACGACGGGCGGGGTCCAGAGGTAGGTGGTCATGGGGGTTCCTTGAAATCAAAACAGCGGGGCCGCTGGGGGCGGCTCCGCTGGAGGGGTGCGATGGCGTTGTGGGCCACCGTGAGAGGGGCTGTCAGCCGCGGTTCTCAAACACACCCAGCTTGCGGTGCAGCGGCGACTCGTCGGCAATGAATACGAAGGATGGCTTGTCGGCCAAGCAGTTGGTCAGCGTCACGGCTTCGTAGCCGGGAGCGCAACAGGTGTCGGCTTCGGCCAGTTTGAAGGTGCTGTCGACGATCTGTGCCTCGACGCTGCCTTCGATCAGGTGGAATACCTGCGCGGGCGAGCGAGCCGGCAGACGCAGGGTCTGGCCCGGGCGCAGCATCAGCGAGTAGAAGCCCAGAATGTTCTCGGCGTCGCCCCCGGTTTCGGGGTTGACGTAGGTGACCTGCACGGCTTCCAGATCGGGCTGGTCGGCGGCCAGGTCCAGCAGCGCGGCGCGGGCTTCGGCCCAGGGGTAGCGCAGCACGGGGTTGCGCTTGTTGGAGCGCTCAAACACCGGGCTGGGCACCACGCCGGCACGACTCCAGGCGCGGTCGCCGCGGCTGACCTTGGTCTCCTGGCGCTCGCCAGGGATCACGTAGGACGCTTCCATGAAATAGACGATGGGCAGGTCCAGCACGTCGAGCCAGACCACGGGCTGGTCGCCGTCATGGCCGTGCTCGTGCCACAGGCCGGTGGGGGTGAGGATCAGGTCGCCGCGGGCCATCGGGCACTTTTCGCCGTCCACGGTGGTCCAGGCGCCTTCACCCTCGACGATCATGCGCACGGCGTTGGGCGTGTGGCGGTGCGATGGCGCCCACTCGCCGGGCAGCAGCAGCTGCATGCCCGAGGTAGATGGCGGCGCTGGCCTGCATTTTTTCCAGGCCGTGGCCGGGGTTGGCCATGACCAGCACGCGGCGCTCGGCTTTTTCCATCGGCGCGAGATCGCCGGCGCGCATCAGCAGCGGGCGCAGCGTGTCGTAGGCCCAGAAGGTGGGCTGGGTCTTGCGCGTGGGCACTTTCGGCGGCAGCACCGCGCGCAGGCTGGGCCACAGCGGCACCAGGTTGAGTTTCGTCAGTTCGTCGCGGTAGTCCTGCGGCAGGTCTTCCAGGCGGCCAAGTTCATGCATGTGGGTCTCCAGTGATTTAGTGATCGGCGAGGCAGTTGCCGACGTTCCAGCCATACAGCCATTCCATGGCGTCGTAAAAGCGTTCGGGCGTGCGGCCTTTCCACAGGTCGTTGCGCACCAGGCGCTCCACGCCCTTGGCGTGGTACAGCCGGCCCATTTCGCGCCCCGACAGCACGATGCGCGCCGTGCGGGCCACACGCGACTTCTGGTAAAGCGCCAGCGCCTTCGTCCAGTCGTTGTGATTCACGCGCAGGGCCTCGCCCAGCGTCACTGCATCTTCCAGCGCCATGCAGGCGCCCTGCGCCATGTATTGCGTGGTCGGGTGGGCGGCGTCGCCAAGAATCGTGGCGCGGCCGAAGACCCAGGTGTCGATCGGTTCGCGGTCGGCGGTGGCCCAGCGTTTCCAGCTCTTGGGCAGGTCGATCAGCTGGCGTGGTTTGGCGGCAATGCCCTGGAAATAACTCTGCACTTCTTCCTTGCTGCCGTCGGTGACGCCCCATTCTTCCTTGTTGCGGCTGTGGAAGGTCACGACCACGTTGTACTGCTCGCCGCCGCGCAGCGGGTAGTGCACCAGGTGGCAGTTCGGGCCGACCCAGATGCTGGCGGCGTTCCATTGCAGGTTTTCCGGGAAATCCTTCTTCTCGACCACGGCGCGGTAGACCACGTGGCCGGTCACGCGCGGCGGGTCGTTCACGTACTGCGCTCGCACCACGGACTTGCCGCCATCGGCGCCGATCAGCGCCTGGCCGGTGTAGGTCTTGCCATTGGTGCAATGTACCGTGACCGAGTCGCCGTCCTGCTCGACGCGCTCCACCCGGGTGTTGGTGATGAACTGAACCTTGCCGGTTTCCTGTGCGCCTTCGAGCAGCGAGTTGTGGATGTCCTGCCGGTGGATCACGGCATAGGGGTTGCCAAAGCGCTTGAGGAAGGGTTCTCCGGTGGGGATCTTGCCGACCTGGTATTCGTCCAGCGCGTCGTGCATCACCATGTAGTCGGTGTAGACGGCGCGGCCGCGCGCCTTGTCGCCCACGCCCAGCGCGTCGAAGGCGTGGAAGGCGTTGGGGCCGAGCTGGATGCCGGCGCCGATCTCGCCGATCTCGGGCGCCTGCTCCAGTACCGTCACCTCGAAGCCCTGGCGCACCAGCGCCAGCGCCGCCGCCAGGCCGCCGATGCCGCCCCCGGCGACCAGCACCGGCAAATCTTTCGTTGGATTACTCATGGGTCACCTCGTTTGGAATAATGATAAGCATACATATTATTTGCCGGAAAGAATCTAGGGTTAACCCTTGTATGGCGTGGGCGCCGGGCATGCCGTGTCCGCGAAGGGGCCCCGTCGGTAGGCGGGATAGAATTTCCCACTTCATCGACTCCAGGTAGCCGTATCGTGTCCGACCGTTTCGCGGTGCTGCTGCAGTACCTGTTGCCCCAAAAGGCACTCACGGCATTTGCCGGCTGGTGTGCTGCGTCGCGCGCGACAGGCTGGACGCGCAGCGTCATACCCTGGTTCATCAAGCGCTATGGCGTCAACATGGCTGAGGCCGCCAACCCCGACCCGCGCAGCTACCCCACGTTCAATGAGTTCTTTACCCGCGCGTTGCGCCCGGGCGCGCGCCCGCTGGCAAGTGCGGACTGGGTGTGCCCGGTGGACGGCGCCATCAGCCAGTTCGGGCCGATCAACAAAGACCAGATCTTTCAGGCCAAAGGCCACCAGTACAGCACGCGCGCGCTGGTCGGTGGCGATGCACAGCTGGCCGCGCGTTTCGACGACGGCCATTTCGCCACGATCTACCTGAGCCCCAGGGACTACCACCGCATCCACATGCCCTGCGATGCGCGTCTGAAGCGCATGATCTATGTGCCCGGGGACCTGTTTTCGGTCAACCCTGTCACTGCGCGCGGTGTGCCTGGGCTCTTTGCGCGCAACGAACGGGTGGTCTGCGTGTTCGACACCGCGCATGGCCCTTTCATCCAGGTGCTGGTGGGCGCGACCATCGTCGGCAGCATGGCCACCACCTGGCACGGGGTGGTGAATCCGCCGCGCACGCCCAATGTGCGCGAGTGGCGTTACGACGATGCGCCAGTGGCGCTGAAACAAGGCGACGAGATGGGGCGTTTTCTGCTCGGCTCCACGGTCGTTCTGCTCTGGCCCAGGGACACCCTGTGCTTCAACCCCGACTGGGCGCCGGCCGGCGCCGTGCGCATGGGTGAGGTCATGGGCAGGGCCATGGAACCGGCGGCGTCCTGAGCTTCCACCCCGGGTTTTCTTTTTTTCAAAGGGATATTCCATGACCACCCTCGGCACGCCACTTTCCCCCTCGGCCACCAAAGTCATGCTGCTCGGCTCCGGCGAGTTGGGCAAGGAGGTGCTGATCGCCCTGCAGCGCCTGGGCGTGGAAACCATTGCGGTGGACCGCTACGACAACGCCCCCGGGCATCAGGTGGCGCACCACGCGCGCACCATCACCATGAGCGATCCGTCGCTGCTGCGCGCGTTGATCGAGGCCGACAAACCCCATCTGGTGGTGCCCGAAATCGAGGCCATCGCCACGCCCATGCTCGAAGTGCTGGAGGCCACCGGCGTAGTGCGCGTGATTCCCACCGCCCGCGCGGCACGCCTGACCATGGACCGCGAAGGCATCCGCCGCCTGGCCGCCGAGACGCTCGGCCTGCCGACCAGCCCCTACCAGTTCTGCGACACGCTCGCCGAACTGCAGGCGGCGATTGACGGCGCCGACGGCCAGCCCGGCATCGGCTATCCCTGCATCGTCAAGCCGGTGATGAGCAGTTCCGGCAAGGGCCAGAGCAAGATCGACGGGCCGGTCGACGTGCAAAAAGCATGGGACTACGCCATGGCCGGCGGGCGCGTCGCCCACGGCCGCGTCATCGTCGAGGGCTTTATCGACTTTGACTACGAAATCACGCTGCTCACGGTGCGCGCCAAGGGAGCTGACGGTGCCATCGGGACGCATTTCTGCGAACCCATCGGCCATGTGCAGGTCAGCGGCGACTATGTGGAAAGCTGGCAGCCACACCCCATGCACCCGGCCGCCCTGGAAAAAGCCCGCCAGATCGCCAAGGCCGTGACCGACGACCTCGGCGTCGGCCTCGACGGCCAATCCACCGGTCTGGGCCTGTTCGGTGTGGAGCTGTTCGTCAAGGGCGACGCCGTCTGGTTCAGCGAAGTCAGCCCGCGCCCGCACGACACCGGCATGGTCACGATGACCACGCAGTGGCAGAACGAGTTCGAGCTGCACGCCCGCGCCATCCTGGGCCTGCCGGTGAACACCGCGCTGCGCAGCCCCGGCGCCAGCGCCGTGATCTATGGCGGAGTGGATGCGCAAGGCATCGTGTTCGACGGTGTGGACGAGGCTCTGCGCGTACCCAACACCGAGTTGCGCCTGTTCGGCAAGCCCGAGAGCTTCGTGAAGCGCCGCATGGGCGTGGCGCTGGCCTTCGATGCCGACGTGGAAGTCGCGCGGACGAACGCCAAGCTGGCCGCCTCCAAAGTCAGGCCGCGCAAGGCCTGAATCAGGGAATAGAGAACAAATCGACCCTTCCCCAGCGTCGAATGGGCACATTCAGCTATTGAAAATGTAGCTAATCGTGAGCGGGCGGGGGACTCACTCGTGTCGCAGCGCGTCAATCGGGTCCATGCGTGCCGCGCGGCGGGCCGGGAAATAGCCGAACACCACGCCGATGACTGCTGAGAACACGAAGGACAGCAGGTTCACGCCCGGGTTGAAGAGGTAGGGCACCTCCATGTAGCTCGCAAGGGCTAGCGACGCACCGGTGGCCAGCACGATGCCGATCAGGCCGCCAAGCGAGGCCAGCACCACGGCTTCGATCAGGAACTGAAGCAGCACCTCGCGTTCCAGCGCGCCAATCGCCAGGCGCAGGCCGATCTCGCGGGTGCGCTCGGTCACGCTGACCAGCATGATGTTCATGATGCCGATGCCGCCCACCAGCAGGCTCACGGCCGCCACAGCGCCCAGCAGCGTGGTCATGACTTTGGTGGTGCCCGACATGGTCTCAGCCAGCTGCTTGGTGTCGAGCACGTTGAAATTGTCCTCGTCGGTGCTGGAGAGCTTGCGGCGCTCGCGCAGCAGATCGGTCAGGCTGGCCTTGACGCGGTTGGCGTCGCTGCCGTCCATCATCGACACCAGCAGGGTGTTGACACGGGTGTTGCCGGTGATGCGTCGCTGCAATGTTTTGATCGGCACCAGCACCACGTCGTCCTGGTCGTTGCCGAAGGCGCCCTGGCCCTTGGAGGCCAGCAGGCCAATCACCGTACAGGAAATCTGCTTGACCCGAATTTGGGCGCCTACTGCATCCGAGGTGCCAAAAAGCTCGCGCCGCACGGTCTCGCCGATCAGGCAAACGGCCGCCCCCGCGCGCAGTTCGTCGTCGGAAAATTCGCGGCCCTGGCCGACCTTCCAGTTGCCGGTTTCCAGCCAGGCATTGGTGCTGCCGATGACGCTGCTGGTCCAGTTGCGGCCATTGGCCACCACCGTGGCGCCGGTGCGTGCCTCGGGTGCCACGGCGGCGACACCGCCAATCTGGCTGGCGATGGCGGCCGCGTCTTCTTCCTTGAACGCCGCGGCGCCGCCGCCACCGCCGCCCATCATGCGCTGGCCGGGACGCACCTGCAGCAGGTTGGTGCCGAGGCTGGAGATCTGGTTCTGCACCGCCAGCGTGGCGCCGTTGCCCAGCGTGACCATGGTGATCACGGCGCTGACGCCGATCACGATGCCCAGAATCGTCAGGAACGAGCGCAGCAGGTTGCGCCGGATCGAGCGCAGGGCCAGAAGCAGGGTGTTGAGCAGCATCAGGCGGCCTCGCTCGGGGTGGTGGGGGCAGCCGCGGGCTTGTCCAGGCCGGCGGGGTGCGGGTTGGGTGTGTCATCGGCCACGACGCCATCCACGAAACGCACGATGCGTCGGGCATACGATGCCATGTCCGCTTCGTGCGTCACCATCAGCACAGTGATGCCGTGGTCCACGTTGAGGCGCCACAGCAGGTCCATGATCTCGCGGCTGCGCTGGGTGTCGAGGTTGCCGGTGGGCTCGTCTGCCAGCAGCACGGCCGGCTCGGTGACCATGGCGCGGGCGATCGCCACGCGCTGCTGCTGTCCGCCCGACAGTTCAGAAGGCATGTGGTGCTCCCAGCCCTTGAGGCCGACGGCCTCCAGCGCCCTGGCCGCTGCGGCGTGGCGTGCGGCGGCCGGCTCGCCGCGGTAGATCAGTGGCAGTTCCACGTTCTCCAGCGCCGAGGTGCGCGCCAGCAGGTTGAAACCCTGGAACACGAAGCCGAAGTACCGGCGCCTCAGCCGCGCGCGCTGGTCGCGTGAGAGCGATTCGACACGCACGCCCTGAAAATAGTAGGCGCCGTTGGTCGGACGGTCCAGACAGCCCAGCGTGTTCATGGCGGTTGATTTGCCCGAGCCGCTGGGGCCCATGATGGCGACGAAGTCGCCCGCGTGGATGTCGAGGTCCACGCCCTTGAGCGCCTGGAACGCCGTCGGGCCTTCGCCATAGGTCTTGATGATGCCCCGCAGGCGGATCAGCGGCATTTCACCGGGGGCGCCGGTCAGCGGATGCGCGGGCGCGCTTTCGACGGCCGCAACCGGTGCGGCGGCCCGCTCGCTCATGGCGCGGCTCCGGCGGCCCGCTGGTCGGTGATCACGGCCATGCCTTCTTTCAGATCCGGGCCGCTGACCTCGGTCATGCGGCCGTCGCTGATGCCGGGCGTCACCGCCACCGCCACGGCCTGACCGTCCTGCAGAACCCAGATCTGTCGCACTGCGGTGCCGTTGGTGCTGGCGGGCCTGCGTCCGCCCGCGCGGGGGGGCATGCGCGGCATGAGTTTGGACACCACGCTGCCGCTCGCGGCTGGTGCTGCGGCAGCAGTCTCCGCCGGCGTAAAGCGCAGCGCGGTGTTGGGTACCAGCAGCACGTCGTTGCGCTCGGTGGCGACGATGGTGGACGCTGCCGTCATGCCCGGGCGCAGGCTCAGGTCGGTGTTATTCACTTCGAGCCAGGTGGTGTAGGTGATGACGTTGTCGGTCTTGGTCGAGCCGAAGGCCACGCGCGTAATTCTGGCCGGGTAGCGCCGCGACGGGTAGGCGCTGACGGTGAAGCTGGCTTTCTGCCCGACCTTCACCGCGCCCACGTCGGCTTCGTCCACGCTGACTTCCAGGCGCAGCTTGGCCAGGTCCTCAGCAATGGTGAACAAGGTCACGGCCTGCAGCGATGCGGCCACGGCGTTGCCCGGATCGACCGTGCGTGTCAGCACCACGCCGTCGATCGGCGAGCGGATCGACGCCTTGGAAAGGTTGGTCCCGTCGGTGGACACGGTGGCGCGCGCCTCCTCCACGTTGGCCCGCGCGCTGGCCTCACCGGCCACGGCGCGGTCCAGCGCGGCGCGGGCGCTGTCAAGTTCGGTGGCGGAGGGCACCTTGCCGCCGGACAGGCGTGACACCTCTTCAAAGCGCGCCAGGTTGCCCCGGGATTCCCTGACCGTGGCCGTGGCCTGGGCCAGTTGCGCCTGCGTAGCCGCCAGTGCGGCCCGCGAGCGCAGCACCTGGTCGTCGAGCTTGGCGGTGTCGAGCTCCACCAGCACCTGGCCCTTCTTGACCACGTCATTCACATCCACCAGCACCCGCTTCACGGTGCCCGAGAGTTCGCTGCCGATGTTCACCACGCGTGTGGGCACGATGGTGCCGTTGGCCGCCACCGTGAGCGTCAGGTTGCCCTTGCGCACCGCCTCGGTCACGTAGACGGGCGCGGCGCTTGACGCTTTCTGCGCCTGCCAGTAATAGCCGCCTCCAGCAATGGCGGCAAGGGTCGCCAGGCCGATCCACAGGGCGGGGCGTGCCCACCAGCGCGGCGGCTGGTCCGCACCCAGCAGCGCCTGCAGGTCGGTGGCAGGCTTTGTGACGGGCGGTTTTGCAGCGGGCGCCGGAGAAACGGGAGGGGAAGGAGGTGTCGATGCGGTCATGGGAGGGGGGCTTTTATCCGGTGGGCGTACCCGTTCAGGGCGTGGCAATGTCGGCAGGCGTCCAGCCGCCACCCAGGGCCTTGTACAGGCGCACATGGTCAGCGCTGAGGCTGGCGCGGGTACCTTCCACGCCGTCCTGGGTGTTGAGCAGGGTGCGCTTGGTTTCCAGCACGGTGCGGAAGTCGATCAGCCCGCTGCCATAGCGCTGGCGCGCCAGCAGCTCGGCGTTGGCCGCGGCGTTGGCGGCGGCTTGCAGCCTCGCCAGGCGCTCCTGGTTGCCTTGCAGGGAGACCAGTGCGTCCTCGACGTCCTTCAGGGCCGTCAGCACCGTGGCCTGGTAACTCACGCGAGCCTGCTCCAGCGTGGCTTCCTGCGAGCGCACCTGGGCCTGGATGGCGCCGCCGTCGAACAGCGGCACCGAAATGCTGCCCAGCAGGGCGCTGACGGCTGATGCGCCGTCGGTCAGGCCGCCCAGTGTCATGGCGCGCAGACCCAGGGCGCCGCTGATCCTGAAACTGGGGTAACGCTCGGCATCGGCCGCCGCCACGCGGGACAGGGCCGCGCTGATGCGCTCCTCGGCGGCGCGCACGTCAGGGCGCTGGCGCAGCGTGTCCGCCGGCAGGGCCAGTGCCAGATCGCCGTCGGCCCGGGGGACCGGCGCGGCGGCGGCCAGCGAGGCCTGCAGCGCGCCGGGCGCCTGGCCCGTCAGGACGGACAGGCCGCTGAGGGTCTGGGTGAGGCTGGTTTCCAGCGCAATGATGCCGGCTTGCGTCTGCTCGCTGGCGGCCACGGCCTGCTCCACGTCGAGCGAGGTTGTCAGGCCCGCCTGAACGCGCCAGCGCGTGATCTGCAGGGTCTCGTTCAGGCTGTCCAGGTTGCTGCGGGCAATTGCCAGGCGTGCCTGCAGGCTGCGTACCTCGATGTACGTCACCGCGACTTCGGCGGCCATGGAGACCTGCACGCTGGCCAGGCTGGCGCTGGCGGCCTGGACATCCGACCCGGCGGCATTCACCGCGCTGCGATTGCCACCGAAAATGTCGGGTTCCCAGCTCGCGTCCAGGCTGGCGCTGTAGCTGTCGCTGGCGATATTGCCGCCCGTGGTGTTGCGCTGGCCAGAGACACCCGCGCCCACATTGGGCAGCAGCACTGCGACCCGCGCCTCGCGCTGGGCCCGCGCCTGGCGCAAGGCCGCCTGCGCGCTGCGCACGTCGGTGTTGGCCAGCAGCGCCTGCTCGACGAGTGCCGTGAGTTGCGGATCGTTGAAGCGCTGCCACCACTGCGCCAGCGCCGTCGGGGTCTTGCCCTGGCCCTGGACTGCCGCTGCCGGACGGGCAACGGCAAACCAGGCGGTCGGCACCGGGGTGAGGGGCGGCGAGGTGTCAGGCGTCGTGAGCGAGGCGCAACCGCCCAGCGCCATTGAACCTGCCGCCAGCCAGAGGGCAGGGGATCGGCGCGTGAAAGAAAGGGGGTGGTGGATCAGCGGGGAAGGCATCATGTCTTGGCTTCACAGTGACGCCCGCAGGACCATGGCGCCGTTGCATAGCAGCCATTTTGCTCCGCTGCATGGCCGGGTTTCTGTACGCTTACACACAGACCGGCAAATTAGCGTAAAGCCGGCCTGGCGCCTGCCCGGCTGGGCGCTTATTGGAACGCAACCTCCGCAAAACTGCGCAGCTTGCGGCTGTGCAACTGGTCAACGCCAGCTTCGCGCAGGCGCTCGATGGCATGGATCCCGATAAGCAGGTGCTGGCTCACGCGCTCGCGGTAGAAGTGGTTGGCCATGCCGGGCAGCTTGATCTCGCCGTGCAGCGGCTTGTCGCTCACGCACAGCAGCGTGCCGTAGGGCACGCGGAAGCGAAAGCCGTTGGCGGCGATGGTGGCGCTCTCCATGTCCAGTGCAATCGCCCGGCTCTGGCTGAAGCGGCGCTGGGGCGTGTTGTCGGGCAGCAGCTCCCAGTTGCGGTTGTCGGTGCTGGCCACGGTGCCGGTGCGCAGCACGCGCTTGAGCTCGTGACCCTTGAGCTGCGTGACCTCGGCCACTGCGGATTCGAGCGCCACCTGCACCTCGGCCAGCGCGGGGATCGGCACCCACAGCGGCAGCTCCTCGTCAAGCACGTGGTCTTCGCGCACGTAGCCGTGGGCCAGCACGTAGTCGCCGAGCTGCTGGCTGTTGCGCAGGCCGGCGCAGTGGCCCAGCATGATCCAGGCGTGCGGACGCAGCACGGCGATGTGGTCGGTGATGGTCTTGGCGTTGGCCGGGCCCACGCCGATGTTGACCATGGTGATGCCGGTGCGGTCGGCGCGCATCAGGTGGTAGGCGGGCATCTGGGGGAGCCGGGGCGGCTCCTTGCCGAGTCCGTCGATGGCTTCAGCGGGCAGTCCCGCACGCCGCGTCACCACGTTGCCCGGCTCGACAAAGGCGATGTACTCGCTGGCCGTGTCGGCCATGGCTGCGTGGCCCAGGGCGATGAACTCGTCCATGTAGAACTGGTAGTTGGTGAACAGCACGAAGTTCTGGAACCACTCGGGCGCCGTGCCGGTGTAGTGGCGCAGGCGCTGCAGCGAGTAGTCCACGCGCGGCGCGGTAAACAGGCTCAGCGGCAGCGCCTCGCCGGGGCCCGGCCGGTGCGTGCCATTGGCAATGCCGTCGTCCATGGCGGCCAGGTCCGGCAGATCGAACACGTCGCGCATGAGCTGTCGGCGCGCGGCGCTCATCGAGCCTTCCAGATGGTCGTTCTCGGCAAAGCTGAAGTGCACAGGAATCGGCTGTGTGCTGGTGCCCACCTCCAGCGCCACCGGGTGGTTGGCCAGCAGCAGGCGGAACTGCTCCAGGTAGTAGCCGGCGTACAGGTCCGGGCGCGTCAGCGTGGTCTCGAAGCGACCGGGGCCGGCGACGAAACCGTAGCTCAGCCGGGAGTCCGCGTGCGCCACGGAGCCGGTGTGCACGCGCACGAAAGGGTAGCAGGCGCGAATGCGGGGCAGGGTGCGCGCGTCGGTCTGGCCAGGCAGCGGCTCCTCCGCGACGAAGCAGCGCATGGCCTCGCGCAGGTGGGCCAGGCTGGCCTGGTAGATGACCTGGACCTGGGCGACGGCTTCGGCGGCTTCGGTGAAACGCACGGGGGCGATGAAGGGGGGCAGATGAGGCATGGGCGCTATTTTCCTCGGACTTGATGACAGCGGTACGCGGACCCGCCCCTTGCGGCGTTAGCATCGCCAGCGAACATTGAAACTCCCGGTTTCGGATCTTTCGATGGCGCTGTCCAGCCGGACCGTTGCCCTTCAAGGCGAAAATCCTGTTGATCTTGAATCTTTTTGTCCGATTCCCAGCGTCGAATGGTCTTTGTCTGCTATTGATTCAGGAAAAAACATGACCGTGAACGGGCCCGACGAAGCGGGATTGGCGCTGGTCATCGGCGCAGGCGGCGGGCTGGGTGCGGCGCTGGTGGCGGGGTTGCGGCAGCTGGGGCCGAAAGGACAGCGCGGCGACCGGCCCGCGCAGCCCGAGCGCAGCGGGTCGGAGCTCGACCCGGCCAATCTGGCGCACTGCTTCAGAGTCAACGCCATCGGCCCGGCCCTGGTCGTCAAGCATTTCTTTCCGCTGCTGGCGCGCACGCGGCCGTGCGTGGCGGGTTTCATTTCGGCGAAGGTCGGCAGCATCGGCGACAACGCGCTGGGCGGCTGGTGCGGCTACCGTGCGTCCAAGGCGGCGCTGAGCCAGATCGTCAGGACGGCGGCCATCGAGCTGGCCCGGCGCAACCGGCAGGCGGTCTGCGTGGCCCTGCACCCCGGAACAGTGGACACGCGCCTGAGCCAGCCCTTCGCCAAGGCCGGGCTGAACGTGCGATCACCCTCGGGCGCTGCCGGCGACCTGCCGGCCGTTCTGGACGCACTGACGCCCACGCAAAACGGCGGGTTCTTCGACTACCGCGGGCAGGCATTGCCCTGGTGAGCCGCATGGGTGCCGCCGCCGCGGCATCGTGCTTGCACCCCGCACCAGGGCGCCGCAGGGCAGACGAATCCTCGGGTGCCGATAATCGGGGATGACTTCTTCTTCTCCCGCCTCGACCGCCGCTGTCGCCGCTGACTTCAGCCGCCTGCCCCTTTCCCCCGCCATGCTGGCCAACCTGCAGCAGCTCGGCTACCTCACCATGACCCCGATCCAGGCCGCCAGCCTGCCGGCCGCCCTGCTCGGCAAGGACATCATTGCCCAGGCCAAGACCGGCAGCGGCAAGACTGCGGCGTTTGCGCTGACCCTTCTGTCCAGGCTGAACCCGCGCCGGTTTGCCGTGCAGGCGCTGGTGTTGTGCCCGACGCGTGAACTGGCCGACCAGGTCACCACCGAGATCCGCCGGCTGGCCCGGGCCGATGACAACATCAAGGTCGTCACGCTGTGCGGCGGCGTGCCGCTGCGCGGGCAGCTGGCCACGCTGGAGCACGGCGCCCACATCGTTGTCGGCACGCCGGGACGCGTGATGGACCACCTGGCGCGCGGTAGCCTTCAGCTCGATGCGCTGGGCACCCTGGTGCTTGACGAAGCCGACCGCATGCTCGACATGGGCTTCTTCGAGGACATCGTCACCGTGGCGCGCCAGTGCCCGAAGACGCGCCAGACCCTGCTGTTCTCGGCCACCTACCCCGAAGGCATCGCCAAACTGGCGAACCAGTTCATGCGCGAGCCGCTGACCGTCAAGGTCGATGCCGTGCACGCCGGCGGCCAGATCGAGCAGCGCTGGTACGAGGTGCAGGACAGCGAGCGCCTGCACGCCGTCAGCCTGCTGCTGAACCACTTCCGCCCGGCCAGCACGCTGGCCTTCTGCAACACCAAGGCGCAGTGCCGCGACCTGGCCGAGGTGCTCAAGGCCCAGGGCTTCAGCGCGCTGGCCTTGTATGGCGAACTGGAGCAGCGCGAGCGCGACCAGGTGCTGGTGCAGTTCGCCAACCGCAGCTGCTCGGTGCTGGTGGCCACCGACGTGGCCGCGCGCGGGCTGGACATCGCCAGCCTGGCCGCCGTCATCAACGTGGACGTGACGCCCGACACCGAAGTCCACGTCCACCGCATCGGCCGCACCGGGCGCGCCGGCGAGACCGGTCTGGTGCTGAACCTGGCCAGCATGAAGGAGATGGGCTATGTGGGCAAGATCGAGCAGCTGCAGGGCCGCGAATCGGAATGGCACAAGCTCGACGAGCTGACGCCCACCGGAGCCGGCCCGCTGGTGCCGCCGATGGTCACGCTCTACATCCAGGGCGGGCGCAAGGAAAAGATTCGCCCCGGCGACGTGCTCGGTGCGCTGACCGCCGACCTGGGCTACACCCGCGAGCAGGTCGGCAAGATCAACGTCAACGAATGGTCGACCTACGTTGCCGTGGACCGCGCCATCGCGCGCGAGGCCGTGCTGCGCCTGAACGCCGGTCGCATCAAGGGCAAGAGCGTGAAGGTGCGGGTGCTGGAAGACTGAGCGGCTTGCTTCGGCGGGCTTCCACGGCGGCACGGACCCTTACCGCAGATGGCGCTGCCCGGCAGAAGTCCGTCCAGTGCTGTTACAGGCGCCGTCCCTGAATGAGCCGAAGCAGGATCACGACGACGGCGATCACCAGGAGTACATGAATGAAGCCGCCCATGGTGTATGAACTCACTAGGCCCAGCAGCCAGAGCACGATCAAGATGACGGCAATGGTCTCAAGCATTTCGATTCTCCTTTCGCCAGACATGGCGCATGACCGATTTTGCGCCTTGCCGCCACTTTGGCAAGGACGAGGGCGCCGCGATCCACCGCGCGGGGCGTTTTCCGAAGTTTCAGGCGTTTTCGGTACTATTCCAGCGTCAAATGGTCATGTGCTGCTCATATTTCTGGAGTTTGCTGGCGCCTTGCCCGCGCACCCCGGCCACCACCCAGGCATAAAAAAAGGGGCCACAGGCCCCTTTGTTGTGCGCACGGCGCTCGCGGTTTCGGGCGAAGCAATGGCCTTTGTCCAGCAAACCGGGGCTGCCTTACTGCGGTGTAACCATGGCGCCTTCGCCGTAGCCCTGAATGAAAACGCGCTGACCGACGAAAAGGGGGGGTTGCGCCACAGGCTGGGTGATGGCCACCAGCACGCCCGAACTGGTGCGCACGATGATTTGCTGCGCTGCAATCGGCTGTTCGTTGCGCTTCTGGACTTCGTTGCCGACGAGGGCGCCGCCGATGGCGCCGGCCACCATGGCCACATCGCGCCCGGTGCCGCCACCGATCAGGCTACCGATGCCTACGCCGGCCAGGCCGCCGAGCACCGCGCCGACACCGGCGTGCTGGTTGCTGGTGATCTGGGTGGGCGTGATCTGCTCGATCACCCCTTTGCGGATCTCAACCGGGGCCGGCGCTGGGGTGGCGCAGGCGGCGAGCATGAGCACGAGCACGGCGGCGCTGAGGCGGGTGACGAGTTGGTTCAGCATGGGAATTTTCTCCTGGAGTTTGAGTTGAAAGGTCAGTCGACGGATTGTGCTGAATATTACTTCCGTTTTGAGCCCGCGCTTCCAGCCGCGCGCTGGGACAGGGAGGAATCGCTTTTTCAGGTCGGCCGGCAGCATCCTGCCGACCCCATCCGCCTTACTGTCGGGCCTCCAGCTCGGCCAACAGCCGCTTCACGCCAGGGTCGTCCGGCAGGATCTCGGCCGCTTTCTTCGCGTAGACCAGTGCGGCCTTGACGTCACCGGCTTCGCGGTTCAGCGAGATCAAGGCGCTCAGGACCTCCATGTCGTTCGGGTTGCGCGTGTTGGCGGCGCGCAGCAGGGCGAGGGCTTGCGCGCGCTGGCCCGCCGAGTTCAACGCGATGGCATGCACATAGGCATAGCGTCGCGTTGTCCGGCGCCAGCCGGGCGGCCAAAGCGAGCTCCTGCAACGCCGCCGTCTTGTCGCCCTTGCGCACCAGCAGCAGGCCGAGGCGCGTAGTGCAGGTCCGCGTTGCGCGGAGTTCGTGCGATGCCGCTGCGCAGAATTTTTTCGCCTTCGGCGTCGCGCCCGGACTGCCGGTACGCATCGGCCAGGTTGAGATAGGCGCCGGTGAATAATGGATCGAGCGTGAGCGCGCGTTGAAATGCCAGGATGGCGTCGTCAATCCGCCGCTGGCGCAGGTACAGGTTGCCAAGGTTGACGTTGGCGGAGGGCCAGTCCGCGTCCGCCTTGAGTGAGTCCACGTATTCCTTGAGCGAGCGATCCCGGGCGTCGCGGTGATCGGGCGGGAACTGTGCATCCGGGATGTCGGCCAGCAGGCGCGCGGCCTCGACGCGCACGCCGCGCACGGGGTCGCCGAGCAGGGGTGCGGCGGCCTGGATGCGCGCAGCGGGTTCGAACGGGTCGAGTGCGCCGAGCGCGGCGATGCGCAGCATCGGGTCGGTGTTGTCGAGCAGCTTGTGCAGCGCCGGCAGTGATTCTGGACGGAGATAGGGCTGCGCCACGGTGAGCGCCGTGGCCCGCACGATGGGCGGCAGCGCCGCATCCTGCGCCAGCGCCATCAGCGAGGGCAGGGCAGCGGCACCTTGCGTGGCGCCGGCCTGGAAGGTGGTGCCGTATTGGGGCCGGGCGCGCCAGGCGCTGCCGTACCACTGGTCCATGGCGGTGGCGGCCCAGTCCGGCTTGCGGTCGGTGTGGCACCGGTTGCAGGCGTTCGGCGTACCGATGGTCTTCGACAGATCGGGGCGCGGTACCCGGATGGCGTGGTCGCGCCGGGCATCCACCACCATGTAGTTCTTCTCCGGCATGTGGCATTCCACGCACTGCGCGCCCTTGCTGCCCGCCTTGTGGAAGTGATGTTTTTCCGTGTCGAACAGGGCCGCGTTGTGGCAGCGTGCGCACACGGCGTTGCCCTCGACGCGCAGCTTGGCGGTGTGGGCGTCATGGCAGTCCATGCAGGTCACGCCGCGCTGGTGCATCTTGGTCTGCAGCCATGAGCTCCAGACGAAAACCTCGTCGAGCTGCTGGCCATCGGCGTGGTAATTGGGCTGCGTCAGCAGGGCCAGGCGGTGCGTGTCCTCCAGCGGCGCACCCGACGCACCGTGTTCGATCAGGGTCGAGCGGCGCGCATGGCACGCGGCGCAGCTGTTCATGACGGCCGCATCGGCGGGCTTGTCACGCTGCGCATGCGGTGCGTTGGTGGAGGCAAATTTCCATGCATCCTGCCAGCGAGACCTCAGGCTGACCAGCCCCTTGTCACTGCCGGGCTCATAGGGCGCCTTGGCCTTCGCGGCCCAGGCCATGTGGCGCGAGGCCGGGCCATGGCAGGCTTCGCACGAGACGTTGATCTCGCTGAAGGTGGTGGCGTAGCTGTCGCTGGCGGCGTCATAGCCTTTTTTCAGGTTCGTCGAGTGGCACGCCGCGCACTGCAGGTTCCAGTTCTGGTAGCGCCCGGTCCAGTGCAACGGGTCCTTGTGGCCCATCTTCTCGCCAGGGCTCAGATGGAACCAGCGCTGCCCGCCCTCGGCTTGGGTGCGGGCATCCCAGGCGATGGGCAGCATCTGGTAGCGGCCACCGGGGAAGGCCACCATGTACTGTTGCAGCGGCCAGACGCCAAAGGTGCGGCTGATTGCATAGTCGGCGAGCTTGCCGTCCGGGCCGTCGGTGCGCACCATGAACTTGCCGTCACGCCTGAAGAAGGTGGATTCGACGGCGTAATGTTTGAACTTGACGTTGTTGAAGTCGCCCAGCACCGTGGCCTCGTCCGCCTCCTGCATGGCCTGCTTGTGGTGCGAGCCCGACCAGGCACTGAATTCGCCCTCGTGGCAGCTCTTGCAGGCGGCGGCGCCAACGAAATCCGCAGGCAGCTGCGCCTGCGGGGCGACGGATTGAACGGTAGCGATGCCGGGGGTGGGCGAGGGCGCGCCTGCCGGGGCAAGCAGGAAATACAGGCCGACTGCCGCAGCCAGCGCCGCCACGGACAGGCCGGCCGCCAGCCAGCGACGGCCTGCCCGACGAGGCGTCGACGCGGAAGGTGTCATCCCGGCAAGGCCTGTGGGCGAAGGTGCGGCAGGGCCTGCCGGCTTGCCGGGACGTTTCTGCTTTGGGCTCATGGGTGCGTTCGATGTCTCTGCCGCGGCCTTGGGATCTGTTTTTCCGGTTTTTTCCGGATTTATCAAGGATTTCTTGAGCTATACCAGCGTCAGATGGTCCTTATTTGCTATCAATATTGGAGTTTATCCGGTGCGCTGCCAGAAATGGCCGCATGCGGTGTCAGGCCCTGGCGCCGGGCCCGGCCAGCAGCCTGGCAAACTCACCGCTGTCCATCAGTGCGCGCAGATCATTGGCGCCACCCACCAGCACGCCCTTGACGAACACCATGGGAAAAGTCGGCCAGCCGGTCCACAGCTTGAGCGCATTGCGTTCGCGCCAGGTGTTGAAGTAATTGCCGTACTCCAGGTACTTGTACGCCTGGCCGGCTTCGTCCAGCGCCTTGCGCACCTTCTTCGGAAACGGGTTCATGCCCATGCCCACCACCACCACGTCATAGTCTTTGACGGCGCCCATCACCTCCTGCACGATGGCCTGCTGGTGGGTCGCGACCTTGGTGCGGATGGCGGGGTGGATGTGGGCTTCGTCAAGAATGGGGCGGGGCATGCTTCAGGCTCCAGAAAAGTTGGGATCACCGCCACCGCTCACATCGCGGCGCGGTTTTCGATGGCCGCGGGCTCAGGCCGGCAGGGCGATCTGGTGGTCGGTGCTGAACTGATAATCGTGGAACACATGCTCGGCACTGAGCATCTGGTAGCTGCCGTCCGCCTGCCGGCGCGTCGTGTCCTTCAGGCGGTAGGTGTAGTGACCGCAGGTCCAGCACTTGAAGTTGCGCATGTGGGTGCACAGGCAGGTCTTGTCCATGACCACGATGTTCTTGCCATCCGGGTGCGCCGCCAGTTCGCGGTTGTAGGCGGTGATGTAGGCGCAATTGCCCTTGGCGTCGAGCAGCCAGCCGTAGGACTCGCAGCCCGGGCGGATGCCCGAGCCGATCGCTGGTGAGTTCTTGAGCATGCGCATCGGGTAGCCTGTCGGGGAGATGCTGTTGACCTCGATGTCATCCTCGTTGGCCTTGAAGTACTCCTGCTTGGTGTCCGCCGGCAGGCCGCACTCATGAGTGACGGTGAAGCGCGTGGCCACCTGGATCGCCGCGGCGCCATTCTCAAGGAACTCCACGCCGTCGCTACCGGTGAAAATGCCGCCTGCGGCGATCAGCGGGATCGTCAGCTCCTCGGTCTTCATCCAGGCGGCGATCTCCGCGACGATGGTGCGCAGGTCGTACTGCGCCCAGTCCAGGCCAAAGCCGAGGTGGCCGCCGGCCAGAGGGCCTTCGATGACGATGAAGTCAGGCAGCCGGTTGAGCCGCGCGGTCTTGCGCAGGAACAGCTGCAGCGCCCGCACCGACGAGACGATGATGCCCAGCTTGGCATCCCGGAAACGCGGGTGGTCTTCCATCAGCGCGAACGAACCCAGGTGCAGGCCGGCGCTCAAGGTAATGCCGTCAATGCCGGCGTCCAGCGCCGAGGCCAGGCGCACGCGCAAGGTGTCGGCCGGGCCATTCATGGTCAGCTTTTCCATGCAGTTGACAAAGACCATGCCGTCGCCGCGCTTGGCCTCCATGGTGCGGCCCACATGCAGGCGCGTGGCCTCGGCCAGATGCGCCAGATTGAACTTCACATCGGTCTTGTCGGCGTTGTCGATGTTGTACTTGTAGAACTTGGTCTTGTCCTTGACGAAGCTGGTGTCGAAACGGCGGTCTGCCACGTCCATCACCAGGGCATCGGAAATATGGCCAATGCCGCCCAGCCGCGCCGCCTCGAGCGCGAGTTCCGCGGTTGAAATATCCACACCCATGCCGCCCACCAAGATGGGAACCAGTTCCTGCTTGCCGAACCGGAGGCGGAAATCATCTACACGTTTCATTGTCATCCTGACTGACTGGACATTGTGGGTTGGACGCGGAACAGCGGACAGACCCTGCACGGAACGTTGCCGCGCCTGTCAAGTGTAAGACCCAACGAATGACCCCGGCTACCCCGGGCGAGATTCCTGCGGCGGGGCAGCCGCGTCCGTGAACCGCTATTTTCGCGGCTAAGTGGGCTGCCCCACAGACGGGCGGGCATCCAGAACCTCCAATCCGCTGGATGAAGAAAACCACGACGACTCGCCTTTTTTCGCATGACAGGAAGAATAAATGAACCTTGTGACAGACCTGTCATCCCTGTCGCCGGACGGCATGGGCCCGGACGCGCCCTGCGTGCCTGCGACGCCCGCCGAGCCGCCTCGGGTCGTGCTGCAGATGCCGGTGGATGTGCGCAGCATTTCCCTGGTGGTGCTGGCCACCATCGCCAGCGTCGTCATGCTGCGCTGGGCCAGTGCCGTCTTCATTCCCGTGATGGTCGGCTTGCTGGGCAGCTACGCGCTGTCACCGGTGGTGGACTGGCTGCAAGTGCGCCGGATACCCCGGGCCTTCAGCGCAGCGCTGCTCATCATGGGCATTCTGGGCAGCATCGGGGTCATCGGGTATTCACTGAGCGACGACGCCAGCAAACTGGTCGAATCGCTGCCGGCCGCCGCGCAGAAGCTGCGCAACTCGGTGCATGCCTTGCCGGGCGCACCCGATACGACGCTGGTCACGGTGCAAAAGGCCGCCGCACAGCTCGAGCAGGCGGCTGAAGAATCCAACCGCGTCGCACCTGTCGGCCGTGGCGTTCAGCGCGTGCAGATCGAAAAGCCGAAGTTCGACATCAAGGACCATTTATGGACCGGCGGCATGGGCCTGATGACCATGCTGGGCCAGCTCGGGATGATGGCGCTGATCGCCTTCTTTCTGATGGCGTCGGGCGACAGTTTCAGGAGAAAGATGGTCAAGCTGGCCGGCCCGACCCTGGCCGCCAAGAAGATCACCTTGCAGGCGCTCAACCAGATTCATGACCAGATCCAGCGCTACATGATGGTGCAGCTGTTCACCAGTGTGCTTGTGGGCCTGGCAACCTGGCTGGCCTTTCTTGCGATCGGTCTGGAAAACGCGGCGGTCTGGGGCATTGCGGCGGGTGTGTTGGACCTGGTGCCCTATATCGGGAGCGTGATGGTGGCGTCGGGCTCGGCGCTGATGGCCTTCCTGCAGTTCGGCACGGTGGAGATGGCCGTGCTGGTCAGCGGGTCGTCCCTGTTCATCCATTTCATCGAGGCCTTTCTGCTGACTCCCTGGCTGACCAGCCGCGCCAACAAGATGAGCCCGGTGGCCGTCTTCGTGGGGGTTCTGGCCTGGGGCTGGCTCTGGGGGGTGTGGGGCCTGCTGCTCGGGGTGCCGATCCTGGTGGTCGTCAAGGCCATTTGCGACCGGGTTGACGATTTGAAGCCGGTGGGGGAATTCCTCGGCGCCTGAGCGGCCTTCGCCGTAAATCCCGAGACCCGGAAGCAAGAAAAGGGCGCCACAGTCATGTGGTCGCCCCGTTGGTGATTGTCGGGCGGGCGGTTATTGTTTGCCGCCAGCGCCTTTTACGACTTCCTTTGCATCCTTGACGGCTTCCTTGGCGTCGCCCAAATGGACTTCGGCCTTGCCCGCGACCTGCTTTTGCAGACCCTTGGCTTCCTGAACCTTGTTGCCGACCAGCTTGCCGGCTTCTTCCTGGACCTTGCCGGCGAGATCCTTGACTGCGCCGTGGACTTGGTTCTTGTTCATGATGGTTTCCTTGATAGAAATGAAAAAACTCGATCTTCTCGTGAGCCTTTGAATGACCCACGAGCAGATGCTAGGGAGCGGCCCGATCTGGGTCTGTGCGCTGGCCCACATGGCCGCAAGGGCTTGCGTGCGTGCCGCCTCAAACGCCATTGGGCAGCCCTGAATTCAGCCTACGCCGACGGTCCCGCACCGTTGCAAGGCGAAAGCGGCCGAATACCCCTACATCGCAGGGGTAAAATCTGCCAGTGATTTCGTCAGGTCATGCGCACACTCTTTTCCGGTCCACGAGGCACGCGCGCCATGCGCCGTTCCCGCCCGTGCGACAGGTCAGTCATCCACTCTCCAAGGGACTTTCATGAGCCAGAACCTCAGTGCAAAAATTCGCTCCGTTGCCCTGGTCGGCCACGGTGCCGCCGGTAAAACCACCCTGGCCGAGAGCCTGCTGGCCGCCAGCGGTGCGATCCAGAGCCGCGGCTCGGTTGAAAAGGGCAACACCGTCTGCGACTTCGACGCCATCGAGAAGGAACTGGGCCATTCGCTTCAGTCGGCGCTGGCCAGCTTCGACTGGGACGGTATCCGGGTGCACCTGGTCGATACCCCCGGCTACCCGGACTTCGCGGGGCAGGCCATCGGCGCGCTGGCCGCGGTCGATACAGCACTGGTGGTGATCAATGCCCAGACCGGCATCGAACTCTCGACCGAGCGCATGTTCAAGCTGGCCGGCGAGCGTGGGCTGTGCCGCATGATCGTGATCAACAAGATCGATGCTGACAACGTCGATCTGCCCGCCCTGGTGAACGACATCCGCGATCGCTTCGGCAAACAATGCCTGCTGCTGGACCTGCCGGCGCACCACGGGCAGGACGTGGTGGAACTGCTGGGCCATGACAGCGGCGAGAGCGACTTTGCCTCGGTGGCGGCCGCGCATCGCGCGCTGATCGACCAGATCATCGAGGAAGACGACAGCCTGATGGCGCGCTACCTCGAAGACGGCGCCGACCCCAGCCTGGAAGAACTCCACGCCCCGTTCGAACGTGCTTTGCGCGCCGGCCACCTGATCCCGATCCTCTTCGTCTCCTCGCGCACCGGCGCCGGCGTGCCGCAACTGCTCGATGCGCTGGCCAGGCTGGCCCCCAACCCGTCCGAAGGCAACCCGCCGCCGTTCTATCGTGGCGAGCCCGGGCAGGAGCCCCAGGCCTTTGCCGCGCAGCCCGATGAAGACCTGCATGTGCTGGCGCATGTGTTCAAGGTGGTGGTCGATCCCTTTATCGGCAAGGTCGGCGTGTTCCGGGTGCACCAGGGCACGATCCGCCGCGATGCGCAGCTTTTCGTCGGCTCGGCCAAGCGCCCGTTCAAGGTGGCACACCTGTACCGGCTGCAGGGCAAGGACTACGTGGAAGTCCCCGCGCTGTTGCCCGGCGAAATCGGCGCCGTGGCCAAGGTGGACGAGATCGATTTCGACTGCGTTCTGCACGACTCGCACGACGAAGACCACATTCATCTCAAGCCGTTGGCGTTTCCGCAACCCATGCAGGGCCTGGCCGTGCAGACGCGGCGCAAGGGCGACGAGCAGCGCCTGTTCGAAATCCTGCACAAGCTCGAGCTCGAAGACCCCTGCTTCAAGGTCGAACGCCACCCCGGCACCAACGAGACCGTGATCCGCGGCCTGGGTGAAGTGCACCTGCGCGCCAAGATGGCACGCATGCTGCAGCAGTACAAGCTGGAGCTCGACACCAGTGCGCCCCAGATCGCCTACCGCGAGACCATCACGGGCGGTGCCGAGGGCCACTGCCGCCACAAGAAGCAGAGCGGCGGCGCCGGGCAGTTCGGCGAGGTCATGCTGCGCGTGGAGCCTTTGGAGCGCGGCGCCGGCTTCGAGTTCGTGGACGTCGTCAAGGGCGGCGCCATCCCCGGCGTGTTCATGGCTTCCGTGGAAAAAGGCGTTCGCCAGGCCTTGGCGGAAGGCGTGGTGGCGGGTTTTCCGGTGCAGGACATCCGCGTCACGGTCTATGACGGCAAGACCCACGCGGTCGACGGCAAGGACATTGCCTTTGTCTCCGCCGGGCGCAAGGCCACCATTGACGCCGTGCGCCTGGCCCGGCCGATCGTGCTGGAGCCGCTGGTCAATATCGAAGTGCTCTCGCCTGAAGAATCGATTGGCGACCTCACCGGCGACCTTGCGAGCAAGCGCGGGCACATCACGGGGACGCAGCCGCACACGGATGGCAGCGTGGGCATCAGCGGCCTGATTCCGCTGGCCGAGCTTGGCGAGTACCAGGGGCGGCTGAAGTCGCTGACCGGCGGCAAGGGTTCGTACAGCATCGCCTTTTCGCACTACGCGCAGGTGCCCGACAGCACCCAGCAGCAGCTGGCCAGCAGCTTCAAGGCGGTCGAGCTGACCGACGACTGAACGCGCGCATGAGCCGCCGGGCCTATCCCAAGGCGAACAGCACCGCAGTGCGCAGCACGGAGGTTGCCGAGTGAGCCGCATTCTTGTCGCCTACTCGACGACGGATGGCCACACCCGGCACATCTGCGAGCGGTTGCAGCAGGTCATGGCCGAGCAGGGGGACGAAGTCGTGGTCGCACCACTGGCCCAGGCCGACGGGCTGGAACTGCCTGCCTTCGACAAGATCGTGATCGGCGCCAGCATCCGCTACGGCAAACACCAGCCCGCGGTGGCGCAATTCATCGCGCGCCACCAGGCGCTGCTGGAGAGCCGGCCGAATGCGTTTTTTTCGGTCAACATCGTGGCGCGCAAGCCCGAGAAGAACCAGCCCGACACCAATCCCTACCTGGTCAAGTTCCTGCGCCAGATCAGCTGGAAGCCGAAGTTGCTGGCCGTGTTCGCGGGCAGGCTGGACTACCCGAGTTATGGCGTTTTTGACCGGTTCATGATTCGCCTGATCATGCGCATGACCCACGGCCCCACCGACCCCACGGCGGTGATCGAGTTCACCGACTGGCAGCAGGTGGAAGCGTATGGGCGGCAGGTCAGCGCAATGGCCTGAGGCGGGGGCAGACGATTCACGGCGCGCGGCCAGGGCCCTGTTGCAGCCACCGCCTTTATGTCGCCATACTGGCAGACGAACTCACGGAGGTCTGGTGATGAACTTTTCCGACTACCTGGCGTGCGACGCAACCGCGCTGGCGCAGCACGTGGCGCGGGGCGACACCCACCCGGGCGAACTGCTGGATATCGCCTTGGCGCAACACCACCGCGTGCACGGTCGCCTCAATGCCGTGTGCCGGTTGATGGAGCCCGAAGCCCGCAGGCAGTTGACCGGTCCCTTGAGCGGCCCACTGGCCGGCGTGCCCTTTTTGATCAAGGACGCTTCGCAGGACTACGCCGGCGTGCCCACCAGTTATGGCAGCCAGTCGATGCTTCGGGCGGTGCCCGATCGTCATGCGTCGGTGGTGAGGCGTTATCTTGACGCGGGCCTGGTGATCTTCGGCAAGACCAACCTGCCGGAGTTCGCGCTCAAGGCCGTGACGGACTCCCGGCTCCATGGCCGCGCCAACAACCCCTGGAACGAAGCGCATACACCCGGCGGCTCCAGCGGGGGCGCCGCCGCCGCGGTGGCCGCGGGCGTGGTTCCAATGGCGGCCGGCAACGACGGTGGCGGTTCGATTCGCATCCCGGCGGCCTGCTGTGGCCTGTTCGGCTTGAAGCCTTCGCGCGGCCGCATCTCCGCCGGGCCGCAGCGCAACGAAGTCTGGTTTGGCGCCTCCAGCGAAGGCGTGCTTTCGCGCAGCGTGCGGGACACGGCCCTGGCGCTGGATGTCCTGAGCGGTCCGGAGACCGGCGACCCCTTCGTCGTGGCGGGCCCCGAGGCGCCTTGGGCGGACCTGATGCATCGCGACCCGGGCAAGTTGCGGATCGGCTTCAGCGCCATGTCGCCGATCGGCACCGAGGTGCATCCTGAAGCGCTGGCGGCGGTCAATCACGCGGTCGCGCTGCTGCGACATCTGGGCCACGAGGTCGAAGAAGCCGCTCCCGTGTTCGACGGCGCGGCCTTGGCCGCCAGTTACCTGCACATTTACTTTGGTCAGATACCCGCTGCGGTGCGCCATGCGCGGTCTCTGGGCGCGCGGGATGGCGACTTCGAACTGCTCACGCTGGTTCTGGCCACGCTGGGCGAGTCCATCTCCGCCGGGCGGCTGACGGACAAGCTGGCCGACTGGAATACCTTCGCGCGCTCGCTGGCTGATTTTCACCAGCGCTTCGATCTGTTCCTTACGCCGACCTTGGCGCATCCGCCGGTCCGGCACGGCAGTGGCGATCCTCCTGCTGCGCAACAGGCCGCGCTGGGTGTTCTGCTGCGCACCGGTTTGCTGGGGGTGATGGCGCGCATGGGCCTGCTGGAGAAGACGACGGACCAGATCGCCCGGGACAGCCTGCGCTACGTTCCCTTCACCCAGCTGGCCAACCTGACGGGGACCCCCGCCATGAGCGTGCCGCTGTACTGGACGCCCGATGGCCTGCCGCTGGGTGTGCAGTTCATCGCGCCGTGGGGGCATGAAGACCGCTTGCTGCAACTGGCCCGGCAACTGGAGGTGGCACAGCCCTGGTTTCACCGGTTGCCAGCTTGTGCCACGGCCTGACCGGTTGAGAGTGAAGGACACCCGTTGACACTGCAAAGTCCGCTTGGGTCGTGTTGCGGGCTTATGTGGGGCAAGCCACAGACAAGGGCAAGAACCGGTGCCTAAATGAATCCACTGGCGTAAGTTGAAGCATCCTCGCAGAGGATCGGCAACGCAGTGGAGACTTCCATGTATATCGGTATCGGCACAATTTTGCTCATCATTGTTCTTATCCTTATTTTTCGGTAAGGGTGTGATCAAGTCTATTGGCATCGGGATGGTGATGGGGGATTTCCGTTCGCCTCATGGCGCGCCCGTGCATCGGCTCGTCCGATGTGGCATGGCGGACCTGCGCGTTGTCGAACGCGGCGAAGCCAAAGCCGTAGCGTGCAGCCATATTGGCAAACTGCACGTCGAACTTGCTGCCGGTCACCAGCTTGCGGCTCACCACCGAGGTGTGCATGCCGTTGGCATAGGTGTTGGCCGTGCGCACGTCGCCCCGGTCGGTGCCGGCAGCGGGTTGATGATGATCGAGGCCACTTCGTCGCCGGCCTTGAACTTGCTGTCGTCAAACGCCACTTCGTCACCCTTCTTGATGTAGAAGGTGCCGCCGGCATTGGCGGCTTTGGCGTCGCGGTTCATGAAAGCCGGCTTGCCATTGACCAGTGCGATATTGGTGTATTCGCCCCTTGCGGGCCCGGGTCGCCCTTGCGACCGGCGTTCGGTGCGGTCTTCGCGTCATAACGCGTGTCGTCCGTGTACTGGTCGTCCACGAAGCCCAGGGGCCGGTGCGCTGGCCCTTCATGTGCCACATGTCGAGAACCTGGCCGGGCAGATTCGTGTACTTGTTGCCGTAGGGTTTGGTCTGCCCTTCGTGGCAGGCGCATGGCGCAGCCTTCCTTGTCAAAGGGTTTGGCTGTCGCCTCGTTGACCGGCCAGAGCATGGCCCACTTGTCCTCGTAATACACATTGTCGTCGCCGCCCTTGTCCGCCGGGTCCTTGAGCTTTTTCCAGGACCCATCGGCCTGCTTCTGGTACGGGCCACGGCGCACGGAGTTGGTCGGATCGGTGTACTGGATCAGCATGTAGAGCATGTCCGCGGTATAGGCCGCCTTCAGGGTGACTTGGATGCGCGCCGGGCTGATGGGCTACATGAACGAGATCCTGGCCCGCACCGAGCAGTACTTTTGCCCCATCAAGCACGCGCACAGGATTCTGGGAACGCATGCGCGCTACAACCGTTTCCTTGATTTCGGCGACGCTGCGGACTACGAGGCCCGGCTGGAGGAATTCCGGGTTGCGCTGGGCAAGGTCAAATAGCCACTGCCCACTTTTCCTTGTATGAGCAAGCTTGGCCATACGCGCCTCAAGATCTACCGGACGGTGGCGCGCCAGTTGCACGGCTCGGTTCCGTGCTGGGTCTGCGGCGAACACGTGCCGCCCGAAGAAGCCACGCTGGAGCACATCCAGCCCCTCGGTGAAGGCGGCAGCAGCCATGTGGAGAACCTCGCCATAAGTCACGCGCGGTGTAACCACCAGCGCCATGCGCGGGCGAAATTGACAGAGGGCGGCTGAGGGCGGGGCCGACGGCCCTGTCCCGATGCAGGAATCGGGCTGAAACGACAGAAGGCTGATCAATGTGATCAGCCTTCCTGGGGCGTTCACTCAACGCCAGGGGATGCGGCACTTACTTCTTGCCGAACACCAGGTACATCGGCTCGTCCGATGTGGCGTGGCGGACCTGCGCGTTGTCGAACGCGGCGAAGCCAAAGCCATATCGTGCAGCCATATTGGCAAACTGCACGTCGAACTTGCTGCCCGTCACCAGTTTGCGGCCCACCACCGAGGTGTGCATACCGTTGGCATAGCTGTTGGCCACGCGCACGTCACCCCGATCGGTGTTTGACAGCGGGTTGACGATGATTGACGCCACCTCATCACCGGCCTTGAACTTGGTGTCGTCAAACGCCACCTCGTCACCGC
Source organism: uncultured beta proteobacterium (assembly GCA_963726365.1). GTDB lineage: Bacteria > Pseudomonadota > Gammaproteobacteria > Burkholderiales > Burkholderiaceae_C > JAABQG01. Next base: position 47,068 of record CAVSCI010000025.1, read on the forward strand.
GCTTGATGTAGTAGGTGCCGCCGGCATTGGCGGCCTTGGCGTCGCGTCCCATGAACTGCGGCTTGCCGTTGACCAGCGGGACATTGGTGTACTCGCCGCCCGCCGGGCCGGGGTCGCCCTTGCGGCCGGCATTGGGTGCGGTCTTGGCGTCAAAGCGGGTGTCGTCGGTGTACTGATCGTCAACATAAAACCAGGGACCCGTGCGCTGGCCCTTCATGTGCCACATGTCCAGAATCTGGCCCGGCAGGTTGGTGTACTTGTTGCCGTAGGGCTTGCCCTGCCCCTCGTGGCAGGCCATGGCGCAGCCTTCCTTGTCGAAGGGCTTGGCTGTCGCCTCGTTGATCGGCCAGAGCATGGCCCACTTGTCCTCGTAATACACGTTGTCGTCGCCGCCCTTGTCAGCCGGGTCACTTGAGCTTTTTCCAGGATCCATCCGCCTGCTTCTGGTATGGGCCAGCGGCGCACCGAGTTGGTCGGGTCCTTGTACTGAATGAGCATGAACAGCATGTCACCGGTATAGGCCGCTTTCAGGGTAACCTTGGTCTCGCCCTTTTCGCCGGGCTTGGCACCGAAGTTGGCGCCACCGGTCAGAGCGGCCGACAGCGGACTGGCCTTCGCCCAGACCGGATCAGCGGCGCCGGCGGCCATGTTGGGCGGGGTATTCGTATAGGTGGCCACCAGCGTATCGGCGGGCACCTTGTCCTGCGCGGATTGGCAACCGGCCAAGGCCAGCAAGGCGGCGCCCATCACTGCGGAAAATAACTTCGTCTTCATCCTCATGCTCCTTGGTAAAAAAATGGACTCTTCGCTCGATCTTCCGGGTCATGCATTGCTGGCGAGGTGCCGATTCAAAGAGGAGTAGCGCCACTGTGAACCTCTGGGGGGGGGGTGGTTTGATATAGATCAAGGGCAAGTGAAGCTGCCGAAAACCCCTCGACGTTTGCTCAACGCCGGGGCTCAAACGCCAAACGCCGGGGGAATTGGCGTTCACAGCGAACGGGCGAGCAGTCCAGTCCCGCCACCGGCCGCCCAGTCCCGCCACTCTGCGTTCAGTACGTCAGTTCAAGCACCACCACGTGCTGGCCCGCCGCGTTCCAGGTGCGCCCGACGAGGCGTTCGCCGTTGAATTCGGCAGGGACGGCGCGGTCAGCCGGCGCCGCCAGTTTCAGCGTCGAACTGGCAACGCCCGCACCGGTGGCCGGCACGCCCGGGGGCGGTTTCTGGCCGTCGAATTGCATCATGTCGCGCTCGGCGTCAAAGTAACCGCGCGGGCGGGTGAACAGCACGATCGCCGCCGCTTGCCGGTCGGCGTCGGAGATGCGTTCGGGGCGCATATTCACCAGGTTGCTGGAGCGCGGGAAGGGGCTGCGGTAGATGTGCGTGGTGGCGTAGCCCGGCGCGGTGATCTCGAACTCGTAGGCCGCGCCGGCTCGGGCGGTGAAGGGCCCCCAGCGGCCGTCAGCGCCTGTCGTCCGGGTGTGGGCCGGGCCGCCGATGCGCGCGCCGCTGCCGGCGTCGGTCTCGAAGATCACCAGACGGGCGCCTGACAGCGGCAGGTTGTTGCTGAAGCTGCCCGATTTGGGGTCCAGCGGATCCACGCCCAGGCCGGTGATGACGCCCCCCAGCACCACCGGCGCCTGCGCCACGATGTCTTTCGTGGCGGGCGCCTTGCCGGTGATGAAGGTGTAGGCCGCCGCAAAGGCGGCCGGTGAAAACGAGGTCTCGCGGTGGTCGATGCGCGGAATCACGACATTGGTGGCGCCCTTGAGCTCGGGGCCTGAAAACGTGACAAGGGTCGGCTTGCCCTTGGTGCCGATCCAGACCCCGTCGGGCTGCGCAAACTTGTCGTTGCTGTCGCTGCGGATGGTCAGCCATTTCACGGGGCCGGTGACCTCATCGCCGCTGGCGTTCTTCGGGGCGTTCAGGCCGGTGAGAAACGGTCCGGTACCGGAAAACTCGCTGCCTTCGCGAAGACCCGGGTTCGCCCAGACGCCGTGGTTGGGCGTGCCGCCCAGAATGGCATGCGAGACGGTGGCGCTGCCGCCGCCATTCTGGATGTAGTTACGGACCGCGTTGCCGCCGCGTGAATTGGCATAGAGCACGACCTTGCTGGCGCCCGTGGCGGCGCGCACTTTCTCGACTTCGGCGCTGAGGTAGGCCATGTGCTGGGCGGTGGAGGTCCTCCCGGCCTGCTCTTTACTGTCGTCATCGCGCGCCAGCGGATACGGCAACTGGATGGCATGCAGGCGCTCCTGGGGCCAGCCGTTGGACTCGAAACGCCAGAGCGTGGTCTGCCACAGCGCCGCTGTGTCCCCGTTGCCGTGGACGAACACGATCGGCGGCGCTTCGGTCAGCGAAGGCCGGGTGGCGCAGCCTGGTAGCAGCGCCAGGCTGGCAGCCAGGCCCAGGACCAGGCCCGAGAAAAATCGACGTGTCGGCATGAGCTTCTCCGGTCTGTGTTTCGGGGTGGGAGCCGCGGCGCAGGCGATGCGACCCCCATGCCGGAAATCCTACGCCGCGCAGCGGGGTCGCGGGGGCGTTGCGCGGCGCAGCCCGTCACCCCCGCGACTAGGGTTTGCCCGCGGGCCTTGCCAGAACCGACAGGTAGGCCTGGCAAAACTCCGGCGGCATGCGGCGCGCCTGCCCGGTGCTCAGGGCGATGCAGACCAGGTCCCAGCGCCCGCGCAGGACGGTGGCCTGGTCGCGGTTGCGGATCAGCTGAAACCGGCGCTCCATGGTCAGCTTGCCGTCGCTGGCGGTCAGCCAGGTCGCCAGGGTGAGTGCTTCATGGCGCGAGGTGGGCAGCAGGTAGTCGTATTCGCCCCGGCGAATCGCCATGGCGCGGTCCAGGCGCTGGTAGTCGTCCAAGCTCAGGCCCAGGGACTCCGAGTGCGCCCAGCCGATTCTTTCGCACCACTGCACGTACACCGCGTTGTTGGTGTGGTTCAGGCCGTCGATGTCTTCGGGCTGCGGCATGGCGGGCAGGGTGAAGGGTTGCGGGTAGTCCCAGTTCATGAGCGGTGTTTTGCCTGTTGGAAGACGATCATCTTATCCAGCCGGCGGTGTTGAACCTCAGTTCCCCGCAACGCGACGATGGGACGTCGTCGCACTGCGGTTGTCCGTCGCCACCGCTTGCGGATTGCGCTGGTCGCGAGTGGCAGCTGCCAAGGCGTTCAGCTGCTTTGGCGCACAACGACCGTGTAGCCCACGTCCACGCTGTGTTGGGTCACGGCTTCACGGCGCATCAGCTTGAGCAACAGGGCAGCGGCTTCCTCGCCGATGCGCGCCAGCGGGGTGTGCACGGTGGTCAGGGGGGCAGCATCAGGTCGCTTCCCCTCAGGTCGTTGAAACCGACGATGGCCACCCTTTGAGGCACCTTCACCTTCATCCGGTTGGCTGCGAGGAGCGCCCCCTGCGCCAAGTCGTCATTGCAGAAGAAGATGGCGTCGATGGGGGGCGTCTGCCCCATGATCTGCTCGAACAGCAGGCCCCCGAGGGCCATGGACGAGGGCGCCGGGTTCATCCATTCCAGCGTCGGATCAAACAGGCCTTCGCACTGCATGACCTGGCGCCAGCCTTCCCGGCGCTGCAGGGTGCGGGGGTCCAGCTGCGCGGCGGCAAAGGCGATTCGCCGTTTGCCCCGGCCGATCAGGTGGCGGGTCAGGTCGGCAGCCGCATCGCTCTGCGAGAAGCCCACGCTGTAGACGTTTTCGTCCCCGCTGTTTTCCATCAGGTGCACGCAGGGCACGCCGCTGCGCGCCATCAGCTGGCGGGTGGCTTCGGTGTGGTCGAAGCCGGTCACCAGCAGGCCGGCGGGCCGGTGCATCAGTTGCTCGCGCAGCAGTTGCTCTTCTTCGCCGGGGTCGTAGTGGGTCACGCCGATCAGCGTCTGGTAACCCGCGCGGCGCATGCTGGCCTGCACCGCTTCGAGCAGGCTGACAAACAGCTCGTTCGAGAGCATGGGGATCAACACCGCGACGTGGGTGCTGCGCTGTGAGGCCAGCGCGCGGGCGGCCGGATCGGGCACGTAACCGAGCTTGGCCGCAGCCGCCTGTACGCGCTCCACGAGCACAGGGTCAACGGCGCGCTCGCCACGCAAGGCGCGGGACACCGTGATCGGGCTGACGCCAGCGGCCAACGCAACGTCGGCCAGCGTGACGCGCCCGGTGGCGCGTTGTCGAACAAATTGGGAAGGCATGGGTGTGCGGGTTTCTACTGATCTCTTGCCGTTGGTCTTTTTGTAGGATAGCGCTATCCAAATTCCTTTGCAAGTTGCAACGAATTTGCCTTTTTGAATAAATTCCTTGCCTCAGATCATGAAAGCGCAGGCTGATTTCCATAGACTATCGTGGATAGCGCTATCCTAAAAATGAGCAAATACATTGTCGTCATGGGTGTTGCCGGGTGCGGCAAGTCGAGCTTGGGCGCTGCCTTGGCCCGGGCTGAAGCCCTGCCCCTGGTCGAGGGCGATGACTTCCACAGCGCCGCCAACCGCGCCAAGATGAGCCAGGGCATCGCCCTGACCGATGCCGACCGGGAAGGCTGGCTGGACATTCTGGGGCAGCAGTTGCAAGCGCATCCGCTGGGCTTGGTGCTGACCTGCTCCGCCCTCAAGCGCAGCTACCGGGACCGCCTTCGCAAGGCCCGCCCCGACCTGCGTTTCGTTTTCCTGGAGATCGACCGCGACGAAGCCCTGGCCCGCGTGGCCGCGCGATCCGCAACGCACTTCTTTTCGACCGGCCTGGTGGACAGTCAGTTCGCCACGCTGGAATCCCCGGTGGGTGAGCCCGGTGTGCTGCCGGTCGATGCGCGCCATCCGGTGGCACAACTGCAGGCGCAGGCGTCCGCCTGGCTGAACAACGAGGCCTTCGCATGAAGCAGTCGAATCTTTTGCACCGGGCACAGGCCCTCATCCACGCTGCGATGGCCGTGGCCCTGGGGGTCATGGCGTTCGCCGTTTTTGTCAATGTGGTGTTGCGCTACGGCTTCGGCAGTGGGGTGGCGGCGAGCGAGGAACTTTCGCGCCTGCTGTTCGTGTGGATGGTGTTCATGGGCGCCGCGGCGGCCTACCCGGCCGGCGAGCACATGGCCTTCACCAGTCTGGCCGGCGCGCTGAAAACGCGGCCGCGCATTTTTTCCGCGCTCACGGTGCTGATCCGGCTGCTCGTGATCACGGCTTGCGCCATGCTGGCCTGGGGCGCCTGGCAGCAGGTGGTGGTGGGCTTTGGCAGCCACTCCGTCGTGCTGGGTTACTCCACGGCCCTTTTGCCCCTGCCGGCTTTTCTCTGCTCGGTGGCCATGGGCGTCATGGCCCTGATCGAACTGGTCCGGGGCACGCCGCTGGACCTCGGTCACAGCGCTGAAATGGAGTAAGCATGAGCCCCGAGAGTCAGGCCTTCGTGGTGTTTTCGGTGGGCATGCTGGTGCTCATGGGCGTCGGCATGAACATGGGCCTGGCCCTCGTGCTGACCGGTGCCGGCATGGCCTGGGTGCTCAACTTCTGGGACACCCAGTTGCTGGCGCAGAATCTGGTGGCCGGTGTGGACAGCTTTCCGCTGCTGGCGGTGCCTTTCTTCATCCTGGCCGGTGAGCTGATGAACGCCGGCGGCATCAGCCGGCGCATCATCGACATGGCGCAGGCCTGGGTGGGCCACATCCGCGGCGGCCTCGGTTACGTGGCCATTGCCGCGGCGGTGCTGATGGCCAGCATGAGCGGGTCGGCGCTGGCCGACACTGCGGCGCTGGCCACCATCCTGCTCCCGATGATGCGCCAGCAGGGCTACCCGATGGCCACCTCGGGCGGCCTGATCGCCTCGGGCGGCATCATCGCGCCCATCATCCCACCGTCCATGCCCTTTGTGATCTACGGCGTGACGACCAACACCTCGATCTCGGCGCTGTTTGTCTCGGGCATCGTGCCCGGCCTGCTGATGGGCGCCGGCCTGATTGCCACCTGGAAGCTGGTGCTGCGCAAGATCGAGCTACCCAAGGGCCAGCCGCTGCCGATGCGCGAGCGGCTAAAGGCCACGGGCAAGGCGTTCTGGGCCATGCTGATGCCCGTCATCATCATCGGTGGCATGAAGTCCGGCGTGTTTACGCCGACCGAAGCCGCTGTCGTGGCGGCCTTCTACGCCCTGGTCATCGCGCTGTTCGTGCACCGCGAGATGAAGCTGCCCGAGATCTACGGCGTGCTGCTTCGGGCCGCCAAGACCACCTCCGTCGTGATGTTCCTGTGCGCCGGTGCCCAGGTGGCCAGCTACATGATCACTTTGGCCGATCTGCCCAGCGTGCTGACGCAATGGCTGGGCCCGCTGGTCGACAATCCGCGTCTGCTGATGGCGGTGATGATGGTCGTGCTGGTGCTGATCGGCACCGCGCTGGACCTGACACCCACCATCCTGATCTTTGCCCCGGTGATGCTGCCGATCGCGGTCAAGGCCGGCATCGACCCGGTGTACTTCGGCCTGATGTTCGTGCTCAACGGCGCCATCGGGCTGATCACGCCGCCGGTGGGCACGGTGCTCAATGTCGTGGCCGGCGTCGGCCGCATGCCGATGCACAGCGTCATCAAGGGGGTGAATCCGTTCCTGATGACCTACGTGGTGCTGCTGGCCCTGTTTGTGATGTTTCCCCAGATCGTGACCCTGCCCGTGCAGTGGATGCGCTGAATTTCCTTTCTTCAACTCTTTTTTCAACTGGAGGCTCTCATGAAAATGCTTCGTCGTACCGTTCTCGCCACGCTGTCTGCTGCCACCCTGGCCGCTTCCATGGGGGCCATGGCCCAGGACATCAAACCGCGTCTGATCCGTTTTGGCTACGGCCTCAATGAACAGAGCAACCAGGGGCGCGCCGTCAAGGTCTTTGCCGAACAGGTGGAAAAGGCCTCCGGCGGCAAGATGAAGCTGCGTGCTGTCGGCGCTGCGGCACTTGGGCCGGACACCCAGATGCAGCAGGCGCTGATTGGCGGAGCCCAGGAGATGATGGTGGGATCCACCGCCACGCTGGTGGGCATCACCAAGGAAATGGCACTATGGGACACGCCTTTCCTGTTCAACAGCGCCCAGGAGGCTGATGCCATCCTGGACGGCCCGATCGGCCAGAAGGTGATGGACAAGCTGCAGGAAAAGGGCTTGGTGGGCCTGGTGTACTGGGAAAACGGCTTCCGAAACCTCACCAACAGCCAGCGGCCCGTGACGAAGATGGAAGACCTCAACGGTGTCAAGCTGCGGGTCATGCAGAACCCGGTGTACCTGGACGCGTTCAAGACGCTGGGTGCCAACGCCATTCCCCTGCCATTCTCGGAACTGTTCAGCGCGCTGGAGACCAAGACGGTGGACGGTCAGGAGAACCCGTACAACACCATCCTGTCCAGCAAGTTCTATGAGGTGCAGAAGTACCTCAGCGTGACCAACCACGTGTACAGCCCGTGGATCGTGCTGGTCAGCAAGAAGTGGTGGGATCAGCTCTCCAAGGCCGAGCAGAAGGTGCTACTGGACGCCGCCAAGGTCAGCCGCGAATTCGAGCGCAAGGACACCCGGGAAGAGGCGGGCCGCGCGCTGGCCGACCTGAAGGCCAAGGGCATGCAGATCAACCAGCTTTCGCCGGCCGAGTCCGCGCGCATGCGTGACAAGCTCACCAAGGTGAACGCGCTGATTGCGACGAACGTCGGCATGGACCTCTGGAACGAGACCAAGACCGCGCTCGAAAAACAGCGCAAGTAAGGGTTTCTGGCGATCGGACCGTTCGGTGCGGGCAGTGGCCGCACCGAAGCTGATCGCGGGGCCGGCAAATCCACTGCCGGGGAAAAAATCAGGCAGCGTAGACCGTGGAAGCGGTCTCGCCGCCGCGGCCGGTCCAATTGGTATGGAAGTACTCACCGCGCGGCCTGTCAACTCTCTCATACTGATGCGCGCCAAAAAAGTCTCTCTGAGCCTGCAACAGGTTCGCGGGGAGGTTTCCACATCGGTAGCCGTCATAGAAGGCCAGTGCCGACGACAAAGCCGGCGTCGGAACGCCACTCTTTATTGCTTGTACGAGCACATTTCTCAAAGACTGTTGCGAGTCAGAAATTGTCTTCGAGAAAAAAGGATCAAGGAGCAGATTCTGGAGATCGGGATCCCTGTCAAACGCCTCCTTTATCTTTCCGAGAAAAGCAGAACGAATGATGCAGCCACCCCGCCATATTGACGCTATGCCGCCGTAATTCAGATTCCAGTGGTGGGACCTGGCGACCGCTCGCATCAATTGATAGCCCTGTGTGTAGGAAATTATTTTCGCTGCATACAGGGCTTTTTCGAGCTCATCAATGAAGGAGTTTCTTTCAGGCGTGAAGTCCGCAGCAGGGCCAGTCAATAATCTGGATGCCGATATTCTCTCGTCTTTCATTGATGAAAGCACACGGGAAAAAACGGACTCCGTGATAAGCGTAAGCGGAATCGCCTCGTCAAGGGCAGTAATGATTGTCCATTTTCCTGTCCCTTTTTGTCCTGCCTTGTCCAGTATTTTGTCAATCAAAGGGAAGCCATCGTCATCACGAGCAGAAAGAATATCGCTCGTGATTTCAATCAGGTAACTGTTCAAACTGCCCTGGCTCCACTTTGAAAAGACATCGCTCATTTCATCGGCGGTCATCTTCAACACGTTTCTCATGATGTCATACACCTCACAGATGAGTTGCATGTCACCATATTCGATGCCGTTGTGAACCATCTTCACGAAATGTCCGGAGCCTTCCTCTCCGATCCATTCGCAACATGAACTCCCGTCATCAAGCTTCGCGGCAATGGCCTGGAAGATCGGCTGAACGCTTGCCCAGGCTGTCTTGGAGCCGCCTGGCATCAGGGACGGGCCGCGCAGAGCGCCTTCCTCTCCGCCAGACACACCAGTGCCGATAAAGTGCAGATGCTTTTCTTCGAGCAGCCTTGTTCTGTTTGTTGTGTCCTGGAAATTTGAGTTGCCCCCATCGACAAGAATGTCACCTTCTCCAAGAAGTGGCGTCAGCAGCGCAATGACATCATCGACGGGTCTGCCAGCTGGAACCATCATCATGATTATTCGGGGATGTTGCAGGGAGTCAATAAAATCCCCGACTGAACTGAATCCTGAGATATTCTTTCCTTGCCCTTTTCGGGCAATGAATAAATCCACTTTTTCAGCTGAAGCATCAAATACTGACACGGAAAAACCATGGCTTTCCATGTTGAGAGCAAGATTTTCCCCCATGACGCCAATGCCAATGAGTCCAATGTGAGAGCGCATTTTTGCTTCCTGGTAATTTGTTGGTCGGAACGGGCGAACTTGAAAAGCATTGCCTTGAAAGGGAATTGAGGGGCGCCTGTGCCGGTTGGGACGCGGCGTCGAGGCCCGCATCGTCGATCTCGGCCGGGTCATCGGGATTGTAGGATCGCAATGGGCCTGCCCGCATTCGCCGTACCGGTCCGAATTCCAGTCTTTTTGCCTTTCTTCCGGCGTGGGAAGGGTGCGGTCAGCTGTCGATTACGTAGTGACGGCACGCCAGTCCCGTCGGCGGCAGCCCGGTGCGGATGCCTTCGCTAAGATGCCGTGCAGGGCCCGGCCCGACACGCTGACTTTGAAACGGAGAAACAATTGACTGAAATCCTTTTGTGGGCTGTCGCCGTGGTGTTGGTGCTCTGGCTCATCCAGATTTTCTATTTGCGGGGGCCGGATCTGCGGGCCTTCGACCGGCCTGTTGGCCAGCGCCATTCGATCGACGCGGCGCCCAGCGCGGAGCACCTGGCGGTGGTGGCTTCGCTGGGCACCATTGCCGGTTCCCTGAAGAATGTGCCGCGTCGCCAGCATCTCGCGTGGCTGCGCAACTACATGGACAACGCCTTTCCCCTGGACGAGGGGGCCACCCGGATCACCCCTGTGGATGTCGCCGGGGTAAAAGCCGAATGGGTGCTGGCGCCGAATGCCGACCCCCGGCGCCGCCTGCTCTACATCCACGGCGGGGCGTGGACCATGGGCAGCCCGAAGAGTCACCGCCGCCTGACCAGCAAGTTCTCCGAAGTCGCCAATGCCGCCGTGTTGGTCATCGACTACCGCTTGATGCCCGAACATACGCGCATCGCCGGGATCGAGGATTGCCGCACCGCCTACCGCTGGATGCTGGACCACGGCCCCGAAGGCGCCGCGCCGGCCAGCGCGGTGTTCGTGGCGGGCGATTCGGCAGGGGGCAACCTGACGCTGTCGCTGATCGCCTGGATCCGCGACCAGGGCCTGCGCGCGCCGAACGCCGCAGTGGCGCTGTCGCCCGCCACCGACGCCACGCTGGGCAGCCCGAGCCTGAAAGGCAACCTGGCCACCGATCCCATGCTGGGTCCGCTGTTCAAGGTGCTGGCGAAAGTGCCCCGAACCGTGCTGCTGTGGGGCGGCTGGGCGCAGAACCGCATGCGGCCCAGCCATCCGGTGGTCTCCCCGGTCTTTGGCGACTTGGCGGGTCTGCCACCGCTTCTGGTGCATGCCAGCGAGGCCGAAATGCTGATTGATGACAGCCGCCGCTACGTGAACAAGGCCACCGCTGCGGGCTCGGTTGTCACCCTTCAGACCTGGCCCCACATGGTCCACGTCTGGCATCTGTTTCATCCGGAACTGCCGGAGGGCCGGGAGGCGTTCGAGGAAATTGGCCGATTCCTGCGTGAGAATTCACAGGGGCGTTGCGCTGGCGGCCTTGGGGATGGTGCTATTTCTTGACGTGAATCAGTTGTTCGCTATGGCCGCCACGGGATCGTCAGGCGCCGGCAATCTTGGTGCCTATGATGGGAAGCGATGGCGCCTGGTGACGGTGCCGAACCAGGGACTCCCACCATGACACAAGTTGTATCTAACGCGCGCATCCCCGCCACCCTGATTCCCGGCGACGGGATCGGGGAAGAGATCGTCCATGCCACGCTTGCGGCACTGGACGCGTTGGAGGCGCCCTTCGACTGGGACCGCCAGGTCGCCGGCCTGGCTGGCGTGCAGGCCGCGGGTGATCCGCTGCCCAAAGCCACGCTCGACAGCATCCGGCGCACGCGCCTTGCACTTAAGGGCCCGCTCGAAACCCCGTCGGGCGGCGGCTACCGCTCGTCCAATGTGCGCCTGCGCGAAGAATTCCAGCTCTACGCCAACCTGCGCCCGGCACGCACCCTCATCCCCGGCGGACGCTTCGACAAGGTCGATCTGGTCGTGGTGCGCGAAAACCTCGAAGGCCTGTACATCGGCCACGAGCACTATGTGAAGATCGACGACGACCCGCATGCCGTGGCCATGGCCACCGGCATCAACACCCGCGCCGGCAGCCGCCGCCTGCTGGAGTTCGCCTTTGACCATGCTGTGCTGACCGGACGCAAGAAGGTCACCATCGTGCACAAGGCCAACATCATGAAGGCGCTGACCGGCATCTTCCTGGAGACTGGGCTGGAGTTGTACGAGCGCAAGTACAAGGGCCGGTTCGAGCTCGACACCGTGATCATCGACGCCTGCGCCATGAAACTGGTGCTCAACCCGTGGCAGTTCGACATGCTGGTCACGACCAACCTGTTCGGCGACATCCTGTCCGATCTGGTGGCCGGTCTGGTCGGCGGGCTGGGCATGGCGCCAGGCGCCAACATCGGTGCCGACGCAGCGATCTTCGAGGCGGTGCACGGGTCAGCCCCGGACATCGCCGGCAAGGGCATTGCCAATCCGATCGCGCTGATGCTGGCCGCCGCCATGATGCTCGACCACTGCAAGCTCACGCAGCAGGCGACACGCCTGCGCACGGCGATCGACCAGACGCTCAACATCGACAATATCCGCACTGGCGATCTGGGTGGCAGCGCCGGGACCGACGCGTTTGCCAAGGCCGTGGTGAGCCGGATCAGGAACGGCTGAGCGACGCTTCGCGGCTCACGACCGTTATTTCGCCCAGTGGCCCGACCACGCGATGTCCGCCCAGCATCAACCCTTGACCACAGGTGCCCTGGAAGTGCAGGCCCTGCTGGCTCGCCATGGCAACGCGCCGCAGGCGCTGGTGCAGATTCTCCGGGAACTGCAGGCGCAGCAGGGCTGGCTGCCGCGCGACGCGCTGAGCCAGATCGCCACTGCGTTGCGGCTGACGCTGGCCCATGTCGAGGGTGTGGCGGGCTTCTACCGCTTTTTTCACACCCGGCCGGTCGGGGCTTACCGGGTGCTGTTCAGCGACAACGTCACCGACCGGCTGCTGGGCAGCCAGGCCTTGATGGCCGACCTGTGCCGGCGCCTCGGAGTGGCGCCCGGGCGCGTCAGCGGCGACGGGCTGGTCAGCGTGGCGACCACCTCCTGCACCGGGCTGTGCGACCAGGGCCCGGCGCTGCTGGTCAATCACCACCAGGTGGTGACCCGGCTTGACGCGGCGCGCGTGGCGCAGATGGCCGAGCTGATTCGCAAGCGGGTGCCGGTGGATCAATGGCCGCCCGCCTGGTTCGAGGTGCAGGACAACATCCGGCGCGCCGACGTGCTGCTGGGCGCCGCGAACGCACCCGGCGAGGCCTTGGTTGCGGCGCTGGCGCGTGGACCCGAGGCGATGCTCGGCGAGATGAAGCGCTCCAACCTGCGCGGGCGCGGCGGTGCCGGCTTCGTGACCGGCTTGAAATGGGCGCTGTGCCGCGAGGCCGCGGGGGCGCAGCACGTGGTGGTCTGCAATGCGGATGAGGGCGAGCCCGGCACCTTCAAGGACCATGTGCTGCTGCGCCGGCAGGCCGACTCGGTGTTCGAGGGCATGACGATTGCGGCCCATGTCATCAAGGCCCGGATCGGCCTGGTGTACCTGCGCGGCGAATACCGCTATCTGCTGGAGGCGCTGCAGGCGGTGCTGCAGCGCCGACGCGATGCGGGGCTGCTGGGCCAGGCCATTCTGGGGCACGCGGGGTTTGATTTCGACATCGACATTCACGTCGGCGCTGGCGCCTATGTGTGCGGCGAGGAGTCGGCGCTGATTGAATCGCTCGAAGGCAAGCGCGGCACGCCGCGCATCCGCCCTCCCTTCCCGGTGGAGAGCGGCTATCTCGGTCATCCGACGATTGTCAACAACGTCGAGACCTTTTGCGCGGCCGGGCACATCGCGCTGCAGGGCGGTGCCTGGTGGGCCGGCATCGGCACTGCCAAGTCCACGGGCACCAAGATTCATTCCGTATCGGGCGACTGCGAGCGCCCGGGCCTCTACGAATACCCCTATGGCACCCGCATCGGAACGATCCTGGAGGACTGCGGTGCAACGGACACGCAGGCGGTGCAGGTCGGTGGGCCGTCGGGCATCTGCCTGTCGGCCTTCGAGTTCGGCCGGCGCATCGCCTTCGAGGATGTGCCCACGGCGGGCGCCTTCATGGTGTTTGACCGCAGCCGCGACATGTTCGAGGTGGCGCGCGGCTTCGCGCATTTCTTCGCGCACGAGAGCTGCGGTTTCTGCACGCCGTGCCGGGTCGGCACCGCGCTGGTGGTCAAGCGGCTGGACAAACTGGCCTCGGGCCAGGGCTCGCGCTATGACATCGACGTGCTGTTCGAGCTCGACAAGCTGATGCATACCACCACGCATTGCGGCCTGGGCGCCACGGCCTGCAACCCGCTGCGCGACACCATCCTGCGGTTCCGGCCGGCCTACGAGCAGCGCCTGAAGTCGCTGTATTTCGAGCCGGGTTTTGATCTGGACGCTGAGTTATCGATTGCCCGGCGCATGACCGGCCGCGACGACGCCGGCGCCCATCTGGAGAACAAGGCATGAGACACGGCAACGCAGCGCCGGGCCGCTGCCAAGGCGAAGCTCGCACCGCAGCGCGCAGCACGGAGGTATTCCAGTGAGCCGCGAACTGCATCAGGAAGGCGGCGCCTGGCCGAGTTTCTCGCTCGACGGCGAGGAGGTGCCGTTCAACCCGGGCGACACGATTCTGCAGGCGGCCACCCGCGTCGGCCGCTACATCCCGCACCTGTGCTGGCACCCGGATTTTCCCGGCGCATGGCTCGTGCCGGCTGTGCAGCGTGAAAGTCAATGGCAAACCCGCGGGCGCATGCACGGCAAAGGCATCCGCCGGGCTCGACGTCGAAAGCGACACCGCCGAACTGAACGCGCACCGCAAGACGCTGCTGCAGATGCTGTTCGTCGAGGGCAACCATTTCTGCCCGAGTTGCGAGAAGAGCGGCAACTGCCTGCTGCAGGCCACCGCCTACGAGATGGGCATGGAAGGCCCGCACTTCGAGGAGTTCTATCCGAACCGCCCGGTGGACGCCAGCCACCCCGACATCCTGCTCGACCTGAATCGCTGCATCCTGTGCGAGCTGTGCGTGCGGGCCAGCCGCGATGTCGATGGCAAGAGTGTCTTTGCCATCGGCGGCCACGGCATTGACGCCCACCTGCTGGTCAACAGCGCCAGCGGCCGCCTGGCCGACACGACGATGGCGCTGGACGACCGCGCGGCCAGCGTCTGCCCCGTGGGCGTGATCCTGCCGAAGCGCCAGGGCTTCGTGATTCCGATCGGCCAGCGGCGGTTCGATGCGAAGCCGGTTTCGGAGCAGGTGGAAGGAGACCCGACATGAACTTGCCTGTCATGCCGCACGGACCCCGCAAGCTCAAGGTGGCGACTGTTTCGCTGGCCGGCTGCTTTGGTTGCCACATGTCTTTCCTGGACATCGACGAGCGCCTGCTGGAGCTACTGGATCTTGTTGAGTTCGACCGCTCCCCGCTGACTGACATCAAAACCGTGGGCCACTGCGACATTGGCCTGATCGAAGGTGGCCTGTGCAATGCCGAGAACGTGGTGGTGCTGCGCGAATTCCGCGTGGCCTGCAAGACGCTGGTGGCGGTCGGTGCCTGCGCCATCAACGGCGGCCTGCCGGCGCAGCGCAATCATCTCGACCTGGGGCGGATGCTGACCGATGTGTACCGCAGCCGCCCCGGCCTGAGCGCGGGCAGCGGCATTCCCAACGACCCCGAGCTGCCCCTGCCGCTGAACAAGGTACACCCGATCCATGAGGTGGTGCATGTGGACTATTTCCTGCCGGGCTGCCCGCCCTCGGCCGATGCATTCTGGCGCTTCCTGACCGACCTGATGGCCGGGCGCACGCCGCATCTGGGCCACGGCCTGATGCACTACGACTGACTGGCGTGAGAACTTGTGGGACAGCTCAAGAGTTACACGA
Organism: uncultured beta proteobacterium; assembly: GCA_963726365.1. Taxonomy (GTDB): domain Bacteria; phylum Pseudomonadota; class Gammaproteobacteria; order Burkholderiales; family Burkholderiaceae_C; genus JAABQG01. The sequence continues at coordinate 62,218 of CAVSCI010000025.1, forward strand.
AGTGAACTTTGCTCTGTCCCCAACCATTTAGGACACCATGACCCGATCGCTTGAAACTGCCGCCCCCGGCGCTGTCGCGCAAGGTCTGCGCCGCGTGGCCATCGAACCACTCTCACGCGTGGAAGGCCACGGCAAGGTGACGATCCTGCTCGACGGGCAGAACCGGGTGCAGCAGGTGCGCCTGCACATCGTCGAGTTTCGCGGCTTCGAGAAGTTCATCGAAGGCCGGCCCTACTGGGAGGTGCCGGTGATGGTGCAGCGCCTGTGCGGCATCTGCCCGGTGTCGCACCACCTGGCGGCATCCAAGGCCTTCGACCGGGTGGTGGGCGCGGTGCCGATCGCCGCTTCCGCCGAAAAGATTCGCCGGCTGATGCACTACGGCCAGGTGATGCAGTCGCACGCCCTGCATTTCTTTCACCTGGCGTCGCCCGACCTGCTGTTTGGCTTTGACTCCGACGTGAACCGGCGCAACATCGTCGGCGTGGCACAGGCGCACCCCGACATCGCGAAGAAGGGCATCCTGCTGCGCAAGTTCGGCCAGGAAGTGATCCGCGTGACCGCCGGCAAACGGGTGCACGGCACTGGCTCGGTGCCTGGCGGCGTCAACAAGCACGTCAGCGCCGAGGACCGTGCGATGCTGCAGCGCGACGTGGCACAGATGATCGCCTGGGCGCAGGATGCGGTGGGCATGGCCAAACAACTGCACGCACAGAATCCCGCGCTGTACAACAGCTTTGGCAGTTTCCGCTCCAGCATGCTCTCGCTGGTGCGCGCCGACGGGGCGATGGACCTCTACGACGGCGTGATCCGCGCGCGCGACGCCGTAGGGCAACTCATCTTTGACGGTGCCAGCGACCAGGGCTACCTCGACCTGATCGAGGAGGAGGTGAAACCCTGGACCTACATGAAGTTCCCGTTCCTGAAGAGCCTGGGGCCCGATCTGGGCTGGTACCGGGTGGGGCCGCTGGCGCGCCTGCAGAACTGCGACTTCATTCCCAGCCCGCTGGCTGAAGTCGAGCGCCAGGCGTTTGTCGCCTGGGGTCGTGGCGAGCCCATCCATGCCACGCTGGCCTACCACTGGGCGCGCATGATCGAACTGCTGCACTGCATCGAGGTCATTGCGCAGCTGCTCGACGACCCCGACATCCTCTCGGGCGAACTGATGGCCGGCGGGCCGCGACGGCGCTCGGGCGTGGGCGTGATCGAGGCGCCACGCGGCACGCTGATCCACCACTACGAGGTGGGCGATGACGACCTGGTGACGATGTGCAACCTGATCGTCTCGACCACGCACAACAACCAGGCCATGAACGAAGCGGTGTGCTCGGTGGCGCGCGAGTATCTGGACGGGCGCGAGCTGACCGAAGGCCTGCTGAACCACATCGAGGTGGCGATCCGCGCCTACGACCCCTGCCTGTCCTGCGCCACCCATGCGCTGGGGCAGATGCCGCTTGACGTGGCGCTGGTTGGCCCGGAAGGTGAACTGATGGACCGGATCACCCGGTCGCACACTGGCGGCATCGTGCGCGATCTCCAGCCAGCTGCATCGCGGGTGGCATGAGGCCAGCGGCCACGCCCGCGCCGACAAGGACGCCGGTCGCGCCGCTGCTGGTGTTCGGTTGGGGCAACCTGAGCCGGGGCGATGACGCGCTGGGTCCATTGTTCGTCGAGCGGTTGCGGGCTTTGCTGGCGCCGGAAGCGAGCGTGGAATTGCTGGACGACTACCAGTTGCAGATCGAACATGCGCTGGACCTGGCGGGCCGCCAGCAGGTGCTGTTCGTCGATGCCAGCCTGAGGTGCATCGCGCCCTTCGAGGTGACGCCGGTATTGCCGGCGCAGGACGCCAGCTTCACCACGCACGCCCTGTCGCCCCAGGCGCTGTTGCAGGTATTTTGCGATGTGCAGGGGGAGGTGCCCCCGCCCTGCACGCTGCTGGCGATCCGGGGCGAACACTTCGAGCTCGGCGAGCCGCCGGGCCAAGCGGCGCTGGCCCATCTCGATGCCGCGCTGCACTGGGCGGGAAACTGGCTTGCCGCGAACGGCGTCAGAACAGCGTCGTGATCTGCACCGAGTCGCGATCGCGCTGCGTCTGGACCCTGGCGCCGCCATTGCGCGCCAGGCGCAGCATGCGTTCGTTGCCGGGCAGGATGTCGGCCACGAAACCGCGCAGACCGCGGCGCTTGGCATGGTTCGTCATGCAGGCCTGCAGCGCACTGCCCAGGCCGCAGCCCTGCCATTCGGGGTGCACCATGAAGGCGGTCTCACCCAGGTTGGTGGTCGGGTTGATGAAGTAGCAGGACTGCCCCACGATCTGGCCTTCCTCGCGGCTGCCCGTGGTGGCGACGAAGGCCACCTCGTTCTCGTAGTTGAGGTTGCACAGGCGCTGTACCTCAACGTCGGACAGGCCGCGCACCCCGCGAAAGAAGCGCGTGTACACATCGGCCTCGCTCAGGTGATGGAACAGCTCGCGGATGCCTTGCGCGTCGCTCGACTGTGCGGGGCGCAGCATCACGACGCGGTCGTCCTTGAGCGTGATGGTCAGTTCCTCCTCGACCGGGTAGGCGCGCAGGTTCTGCAGCGTCTGCTCGGGCGGCAGGTAGCCCAGCGCCTGCGCCTGGGCAAACAGTTCCGGCCGAAACTTCGGGTGCGCCAGCTCGATCAGCGCGATCGCGCGCTGGCGGATCGACTTGCCGAACAGGTAGGCGATGCCGTACTCGGTGACGACGTAGTGCACGTCGGTGCGCGCAATGGTGGCGGCTTCGCCGGCCAGCAGGGCGGGCCGGATGCGCGAGGTCTCGCCGTCGTCCGTGGTCGAGGTCATGCACAGAATGGGCTTGCCCCCCGGCGAGCGCGACGCGCCGCGCAGGAATTCGCCCTGGGCGCCGATGCCGCCATAGAACTCGCCGTCGAACTGGTCCACGCACGCCTGGCCGGTCAGGTCGATGGCAAAGGCCTGGCCGATCGACACCATCTTGTGCTGCGCCGCGATGGTGGCCGGATCGCAGACCACGTCGATCGGCTGGAACACGAACAGCGGATTGCGGTCGATCAGGTCGTACAGCGCGCGTGAACCCAGCGCCATGCTGGTGACGATCTTGAACGGCTGGCTGGTCTTGCGCGCGCCGGTCAGGCAGCCTTGCTCCAGCAGCGGCAGGATGGCGTCGGAGACCACATCGGAATGGATCCCCAGGTCTTTGCGGTCGGTCACGTACTGCAGCGCTTCGTGCGCCAGCTTGCCGAGCCCGACTTGAAGGGTGGAGCCGTCCTCGATGATGCCGGCGATGTAGCGGGCGATGCGCTGCACCGCCTCCTCCTGGGCCGGTTCACGGCCCAGCTCCGTCACGGGCGTGTCCACCGGCACCAGGTGATGGATGCGGCTGACATGCAGCGTGGAGTCGCCCATGCTGCGCGGCATGGCGGGGTTCACCTCGGCGATCACCAGCCGCGCGCGTGCCACGGCGGCGGGGATGATGTCCACCGAGACGCCCAGGCTCACATAGCCGAATTCGTCGGGCAGGGAGACCTGGATCAGCGCCACATCCACCCGGATGCGGCCGCGTTCGATCATCTCCGGCACGCGGGCGGCCGACATCGGCACGTACTCCACCAGGCCCTGCTTCACGGCGCCGCGCATGTCGGTGCCGACAAAGAAGACGCGGTGCCGAAAGCGCGTAGTGATGTGATTTTCCGCGTTGCGCTCGAAGGCGTTGATCGTGAAGAAGTGCAGCAGCTCCAGGTCGGCCGGCACCACCGGCAAG
>CAVSCI010000026.1:0-114309 GCA_963726365.1 uncultured beta proteobacterium
GGCCCAGGCCGACGCTGCGAACAGCAGGATCAGTACAAATGCCGTCAGGGCACGCACAACAAATCGCATTTCAATGCTCCGGTCTTGGAAGCCCAGAATATAGTCCGCCTGCCGCCGCCCGCCGGCCTCGTTGCCAAACGGCAGGAACGAATTCCTGTCGCCCCTGGCACTAGCGCCCAGGGTCAAGCGCCATGGGGTGGTCCGCCACCGTGCGCCGAACCGGCTGGGGATTCTCCAAGCGTAGAAGCCGAAAAACCGTCCTTTCAGGAATCCAGCATGTCGAAACCCTGCGCCTCCACGCTGATGAAGGCCCGGGTGAATCGGGCCAGGGCAGCGTTGAAGCGGGCCTTGGGGTGCGCGGCGATGGTGTCGCACATGGGCTCGGCCCAGGGCTGGATGTGACGGGCGAAGAAGGCCTGCTGGCGCGCGAGGTTGGCCACGGCCACGTCCTCGCCGGCGATCAGGTAGCGCATGACTTCGCACAGGCAGGCGAAGTGGTCTTCGGTCTCGGACATGGCTTCGTCCCGGGCCAGGCCCAGCTCGGCCAGGTCGTCGCGCAGCTTCGCCAGCGGCTTCTCGTTGAGGAAGCCGCTCAGGTAGTGCGAGCCGTAGAGAAAGACCTCGGGCTTGCCAACCCCGCCGAAGAGGTCGTCGTATTCGCTCTGGATGGCCTCGTCGCCCAACGCGCGCGCGGCGCCGACCAGCGCGCGCCAGGGCTCCTCCAGAAAGCCGCCGGCCGCCGGGGTCTCGGTGACGGCCACGCGCAGCTGGGCCAGCAACTCGGGCGACGGCGGCGCGTAGTACAGCGCGGACAGCAGGCCGTAGACCTCGGCACGCGCGGTTTCCTCGTCCAGCGCGGAGGTGTCCGTGACGGCTTTTGCAAGGGGGAGGCTCATAGATCGGTGATCCTGATTTCGTTGTCGGTGGAGTAGATGTCGATGACCCGGCAGTCGCCGCACATCTTCAGGCGATCGGCGGCAGCGCCCTGAAACATGGCGTGGCCCGCCAGCTTGCCCACCATCGCCTCGATCGCCTTGAGCGTGCCAAAGGGCTTGCCGCAGCGCACGCAAGCGTAGGGTGGCGATTCGTTGAGCACGCGCACCTCCTTGCGCTGCGGCGTGAGCAGCAGGCGTGGCTGCAGCGTGATGGCGTTTTCCGGGCAGGTGGTGACGCACAGGCCGCACTGCACGCAGTTTTTCTCGACGAAGCGCAGTTGGGGCAGTTGCGGGTTGTCCTGCAGCGCGCTGGCCGGGCAGGCGCTGACGCAGCTCAGGCACAGGGTGCAGCTGCCCTTGTCGACCATGACCGAGCCAAACGGCGAAGCACCCGCGGGCAGCGCGAGGGCCTCGGGCCGGGCCGGTGCGGCCAGCGGCGCGTGATCGATCAGGTGGTCCAGCGCCAGGTCCAGCGTGGCGCGCTTCTCCTGAGCCACGGCGAAGCGGGCACGCGCGTCCGGAATCAGCTGGCGCGTGCGGGCGAGCGCCTGCAGACCGGCGTCCAGATCGGTCGGGGTCGTGGCGCGCAGCAGCTGCAGGTGTGTGCCGGTGTAACCCAACCCGCGCAGGATGCCCTGTGCCACGTCCATCTGCGCCTGCAGTCCTTCGAGGTACTGCGGTGCCTCTTCGCTGGTGACCAGCACCACGATCTGGCTGGCGCCAAACGCAATGGCGCTGAGCCACACATCCAGCCCCAGGCTGGCGGTGTGCCAGAGCGCCACCGGGATCACATTCGCCGGGACGCCCTGCGCGACCTTGAGTTGCGCCGCGCGGCCCAGTTCTTCCACCAGCGCCTGGCCTTGCGCCTGGCTGTGCAGCAGGAGCACCGCATCCTTCCCGCCGGCCGTGGCGTAGGTGGACAGCAAGGTCTTGAGCTTCACGCCCTGGTCGTTCGCACGCGGGTAGGCGTAGGTCAGCGCGCCGGTCGGGCAGACCGTGGTGCAGGCGCCGCAACCCACGCACAGGTTGGCATTGACCAGGATCCGCTGGCCGCGCTTGTCGCTGGAAATCGCCTCGGCCGAGCAGATGTCCACGCAGGCGTTACAGCCCACGGTCTGGTTGCGGCTGTGCGCGCAGAGCTTTTGCTTGTAGACAAAGAATTTGGGCTTCTCGAATTCGCCGACCAGTTCGCGCAGCTTCAGCACCGTGGGCAGGTCCTGCCCGTCCCAGCGGAAATAGCCTTGCGGCAGCGCGTGCTGGTTGAAGGTGGGCGTGGCGCTGGCAGCGCGCAGGTCCAGCACCAGGTCGAAGCGCTCGGACAGCACCTCGGGCGCACGGCTGAAGTCGATGGCGCCGGCCACCTGGCAGGCCTTCACGCAAGCCCGGTGCGACTGGCAGGCCGCCATGTCAATCTGGTAATCCAGGCCGATGGCATCTTCCGGGCAGGCTGCGACGCAGGCGTTGCAGCGCGTGCACAGATCGAGGTTGATCGGGTTGTTCGCTTCCCAGCTCAAGTCGAAGGCCCCCAGCCAGCCGCTCAGGGCCGTGATGCGGCCGCCCAGCACGGGGAAACGCCGTGCCTGCGCGCCCCCCGCGTTGCCGGGACCTTGCGTGAACAGCGTGACATCCATCACATCGGACAAGAGCGCGGCGGCGCGTTCGGCCGCATCGAGCGCGCCGATCACCAGCACGCGCCCGGCACTGTTGTAGCTGACGGTGGGTACCGGCTCGGGGTCGGGCAGGCGCGCAGCGGCCAGCAGCGCGGCGATCTTCGGCATCGCTTTTGACGCGTCGCGGCTCCAGCCGCCGGTCTCGCGAATGTTGACGAACTTGATGACCGAGACCGCGCCTTCGGTTTGTTCGCCGAGTTCAGCAAACAGCCGCTGCTCCTGGGTGCAGGCGACGATGACCTCGTCGCCGGACCGGACCGCCTTCTGGAATGCGCCGGCCTCGCGTCGGCACAACGTGGCGTGCAGCGTCAGATCTTCATCTAGTGCCTGGCCCAACGCTTTCGCGTTGAGGGGCATCGTCTGGTTGCAGTCGCAAATCAGTGTGGGCATCTTCAGTGGGAGTTAGAGCGGCGAGCGGGCTTGGCGCGCTCGCGGACAGGGCGGGGGATTCGGCAAGAGTGTCCGACTGTGCCACGTCTGGTGGCGTCGGTGTATCCGCAACATCCCCAACCGTGGGGGTATTCGACGCACCGTCATTCTCTTCGTCAAACAGGTTCAGGGTCTTTGCGCTGGCCATCCGCCGCATCATCGCGGCGGGCAACGGGTCGGGCTGGCTGTAGTCGTCGATATAGATGTCCAGTCGGTCCATCACATTGAAGTGCGGGTCGGAAAACAGCTTCTTGACGGCCGCGTTGCGCACATCCTGCGCCACGCCCTGCAGCATGAAAGGCTGGAAGTCTGACGCCGGGGTCAGCGCCTGCACATCGTCCAGCGTCGGCAAGGGCACGGGGTCGGGCTGCGCCACGGCGCGACCCTCGAGGGGTGCGTTGCCGGCCGGCGCGGTGACAGAGGGTGCAGCGGCCTGCGGCGAAACCACTGCCGGCGCCGGTGGCACAGGCTCCGCCACCGGCTTGCCTTCGCGGACCTCCTGCTTGCGACGCGCCCAGCGGCCGAGAAAACCGTCCGTCATTGCGCGCCGCCCTTCCCGCCGCCGGACTTCTTTTCCGTGCTCACCGCCGCGGGGTTGCCAAAGCGGTCCTGCAGCCCCTTGAAGCTCTGCGGGCGCTGGCGGCGTTTGGGCTCGGGCGTGTAGTGGGCGTCGGCGAACTCGCGCATCCATTCAATGACCTCGGCCGGTGCCGGCACCTGCTCCACTGTTTCCTGCGCGTCGAGCCAGCGGCCGGCGTCGTGGTAACTCAGCGACACCATCACCGGCCGCGCCATGGGCTCGTCATTTCCCGTGGCCTCTTCCTCCATGCGCCAGAGCACGAACCAGCACGGCGCCGGCGTTGAAGCATTGAGCAGGTAACCCTCGGCATCGTCCCTGAAGAGCTCCACCGCAAAACCCGGGTGCAGCCAGTGCTCCTCGTCGTCCGTGCGCAGCAGGCGACGCGGCGCGACCCCAAAGCCGGGCTCGTTCGGCACCACGTCGGCCAGCACCCAGCGCCAGGGCTGCCAGCGGCTCATCGGACCCTGGATGCGCTCGCGGCGCATGAGCACGGCGACGTGCAGACTTGGACGGGATGCTGGGTCAGGCAGGTTCATGGTGATGTCCGGGCAAGGCTGGAACTGTAAGCCAAGGCCATGCCATTGGTCGGAAAAGGGGCGCTGCCGGTCCGCCAATGGTCCTCCAGACCCGCGCCATCACGCCACCGTTCGCCACTTCGCCGGCTCTAGAATGCCTCTTTCGCCCGCAATCCGGGCGCGGTTTCAACCCGATGCATCCAAGGTACGCGCATGGCCGCCCCTCTGAAGATCATTTCATCCATGGCCACCCGGCAGTTGCTGGCCGATCTGGTCGCCCAATACCGGAAAGACGCGATGCCGGAGATTCACGTCGAATCGGTCGGCGGCGTCGATGCGGCCAGGCGGGTGCAGGCCGGCGAATCCTTTGACATCGTGGCGCTGGCGTCCAACGCCATCGATCAGCTGACCGAAGCCGGCCGGATCGCGCCCGGCAGCCGGGTGGATGTCGTCAAGTCCGGCGTGGCGATTGCGGTGCGCGCCGGTGCGCCTCGACCGGACATCAGCTCGGAAGAAGCCGTCAGACAAGCTGTGCTGGGCGCAAGAAGCCTCAGCTATTCCACCGGGCCCAGCGGCGTGCAGCTGGCCAAATTGTTCGAGCGCTGGGGCATTGCCGGTCAAATCAGGGACCGCATCGTCCAGGCGCCACCCGGTGTGCCCGTGGGCCAACTGGTGGCCGACGGACAGGTCGAACTCGGGTTCCAGCAACTCAGCGAAATGATGAATCTGCCCGGCATCGAGGTGCTCGGTCCCCTGCCTGCGGCCATCCAGATCATCACCACCTTTTCGGCGGGCCTGTCGGTCACCTCGGACCAGCCCGAGGCGGTGCGAGCGCTGCTCGCCTTCATGGTCTCGCCCGAAGTTGATGAAATCAAGCGGCGCAACGGGATGGAGCCGGGCTGAACCCTGTGGAATTCCACTGTTGCAATGGATGCGCCGGCGCCAGAGCTGAGCCCGCTGATCAGTGCGAAGATGCGGACCTCGCTGCAAATGGCCCACCCAGTGTCCCGAGTTCTCTTGCCCAGCATTGATGCCGAGCGCTGCACCGGCTGCGGCTGGTGCGTGGCGGCCTGCCCTTTTCACCTGCTGAGCCTGGCGTCGATGGGCTGGAGGAAATCCTCGGTGCTCGGCGATGCGACCGCCTGCACCGGATGCCGCAAATGCGAAATCCGCTGCCCGTTCAACGTAATCACGATGGTGAAAGAAAAGCCCCCGGCCGATACCGGGGGCTTTTAAGAGATTTGCCCGTCTGCGCGAGCGCTCAGGCCTTGGCCGCCGCCATGACGCGGGTGCGATCAACGTGCCGCGCCCGAACTGGCTTCGCCTGGCCCCTTGCGTGTCAGCAGATACAGCAGCGGCCCGAACACGCCAGCCGCCAGCGTGATCAGGACATACGGCCACACGTTGCGCTGCAAGACCCTGGCATCACGCCACATCCAGACCAGCACCAGCACCAGGGCGATCACCAGATCAACCAGAACCTGAATCCCGGCCCAGGTCTGAAGCATCGTCTCGAAAATACCCCAGTAGCCGTGGTGCCAGACCGTCACGGCGGTCAATGCGCCAAACAGAAGCAGGGTGACAACCAACAGGATGCGTTGCATGAAAGAGTCCTTTCTGATAACGATGGACGCAGTATCGGGCGCACAGGTAATCAAGACAATTACCTTTCAGGTAATCGACTGGTGCCTGAGCTGTGCTCCAATCGCGCCATGGACGGGTTTCCTCAACCATTGCCCCAGACCTTGCAGCACGCGCGCAAGGCGCGCCACCTGAGCCAGCTGGAGCTGTCGCTGCGCATCGGTGTGTCGCAGCGGCATGTGAGCTTTGTCGAAAGCGGCCGCGCCCGGCCCAGCCGTGAACTGCTGACCCGCTGGCTGCAGGAACTGGACGCGCCGCTGGGGCTGCGCAATGCCGCGCTTGTGCAGGCCGGTTTTGCGCCGGCCTACCGCGCCACCACCCTGGACGACCCCGACCTGGCGCAGGCCAAGGCCGCGCTGCAGCAGCTGCTGCGCGCGCACGAGCCCATGCCCGCGCTGGTGCTGGACGCGCAATGGAACCTGCTGCAGCTCAACCGCGGCGGCCAATGGCTGGCCGCCACACTGATGCCGCCCGAGGCGCTTCAGCCCGCGAACGGCGGGCCAGCCAATCTGCTGGACATGCTGGTGCATCCGATGGGACTGACGCGGCAAATGCTCAACCTGCGCGAGGCGGGCCCCGCCTTTCTGTCGCAAATGCGCGCCGAAGCCGCACTGCAGCCCGCCCTGGCGCCCAAGGTCGAGGCGTTTGACGCCTTGCTGCGCCAACGGCTGAGCGGGCGAGTGCCGCCCGCCGGCCGCCCCGGCCCACAGGCGCCGGTGCTGACACTGCGGTTCGCAACGCCTTTCGGCGAACTGGCGTTCTTCCGGATGTTCACGACCTTCGGCACACCGCAGGACATCACCCTGGCCTCGCTGCGCGTGGAGCACATGTTTGCCGCCGACGAGGCGACGGACGCCGTGCTTCGGGCGCAGGTCCGGTAGACGGCCCCACCGCCCTGCGTGACAAGCCTGCGCAATCAATGACCTGAAAGCCTCGCGAACCTGTGCCGGCCAAGGGACGGAAGCCGCCCTGGACGCGCTGGCCGCGCGCCTGCAAGCCTATCGCCCTCGCCGGCTGCCGGGACGCCAATGGGTGGCGCGCTGCGGGGTGGTCCTGCTGATCGCCGAGCACGGCATGGCCGCGAATGCAGCCCCTGCCCTGTTGATGATGCGACGTGCCGAACGCGCGGGCGATCCCTGGTCAGGCCATGTGTCGTTTCCAGGAGGACGGGTCGACCCACGTGACCCCAGCACAAGGGCCGCGGCCCTGCGTGAACTGCAGGAAGAAACCGGGCTCCCGACGGACGCGCCCATCGCCCCGATGGGCCGCCTGTCCGACCTGCTGACCCGCGAGCATGGCCGCCGGCGTCCGATGGTCGTGACACCCTACGTTTATCGCCTGCCGCACGCCGTCGCACTTACGCCCGGCCTGGAAGCGGCCAGCCTCTGGTGGGAGCCGCTGCACAACCTGGTCGATGCCGGTTTGCGAAGAACCGTCATCTGGCGCGTCGCCGGCTTGCCGCTGCCTTTTCCATCGATCGAGGTCAACGGGGCACGGCTGTGGGGGCTGTCCTTGATGATGGTGAATGAACTGGTCCGCGCTACGGGCCTGCATAAACGCTGACCCTTCGGCCCTGGTGCCACGCGCCTCAATACGTTCCCGCCGGCCCGCGGCACTGCTTGATCCGCATCGCCGGTTTCCGCGCAGACCGCCCGCCTCTCAGGACCGATCCGTCGAACCCAGCGCGTGCCAGGTGGGCAGGCAATGCCGGGCCAGTGCGGTGACCCAGTCGGGGTCGGCCGGCACGAAGGCCAGACCGAAGCGCGGACTGATCAGAAAACCGGCGCGCTCGAAGACATCCGTGTCCTGTGCCTTCACGAAGCCTGCCAGCGCGCGGAACGGAATGGCGATCCCGCCGATGTGCACCACAGGCGCGCGCGTCGTCACCTCCTCCAGTCGCCCGGAAGCCTGGAACCGGTACACCACGCCGCCGTAGTCGAACGCCTCCAATGCGACGTCGTTGAGCGTGCAGCGCAAAGGTGGGCCTTTTCGCCGCAGGAGTTCGTTGCGGGAAACGCTGAACAAGGTGTCGTCAACCTGGACGAACGGATCGAGCTTCATGGTCCTATCGCTCGGGTCGGGGGGCTGAGCGGAATGCTGCTGTGCGCATCGCGCGTCGCTCAGGCCTGCCCCGGGCGGCGAATGCCCCGGCGCGACATCATCGCGCGGGTGCCGCAGCCGCCTCCTCATCCACCGCCTTCTGCACCGCCAGATAAAACGCCTCGCGCGCGGCGCTGTCGCCACCGGGTCGCGGGCGCCGCCGCCCCAGTCGGCGTTGGAGGCGATCACCAGCTTGCGTTTGGGGTCGATGAAGATGCCCTGGCCGAAGATGCCGCGCGCGGTGAAGGCGCCGGTGTCGTAGGTCCACCACTGGTAGCCGTAGCCGCGTCCGGGCTGGCCGATGGGCACGCGGGTGGTGGTGGCCTGCTCCAGCCAGCCGTCGGGCACGATGGACTCTGCCGCTCACCGCCGCGCCGTTCAGGATGAACTGGCCGAAGCGCGCAAAGTCCCTCGGCGCGGCCTGGATGCAGCAGCCGCTGATTTCCTGGCCGGTCTTGCTCAGGATCCAGGTCGCCTTCTGCTCCATGCCGGCGGGTTTCCAGATCTTTTCCGACAGGTAGTCCGCCAGCGGCTTTTTCGTGGCCCGGTTGACCAGAATGCCCACCAGGTTGGTCTCGCCGGTGCTGTAGAGCCAGCGCGTTCCGGCGGGCACCTCGCGCGGCAGTTTGCGCATGTAGCTCACCAGCGCATCCACGCCTTCTTCGGGCTGGTGGTTGTTGAACTGCGCCACGTCGGATTTCGGGTCGGCGTAGTCTTCGTTCCACTTCACGCCCGAGGTCATGGTCAGCAACTGGCGGATGCTGACGTCGTCGTAGGCCGAGCCTTTCATCTCGGGGATGTAGTCGCTGACCTTGTCGTCCATGCTCTTGATGAAGCCGTCTTTCAGGGCCGCGCCGACCAGCGTGGAGGTGATGGACTTGGCCACGGAGAAGCTGGTCCAGCGCCCGTTGGCGTCGAAGTCCAGCCCATAGCGCTCCAGGCGCAGCTTGCCGTCGTGCAGCACGATCAGCGCCGCGCTGCGCTGCCCGGCCATGTAGGCGTCCACGTCCAGCGGCAGCTTCAGCGGCGGCCCCGGCGGCAAGGCCGACGGGTTGTTGCCAGCGGGCACGACGCGGTGCTTGGCCAGAAAGGGGAGCCGGTCCAGCGCGCGGAAGGCCGCGTCGCGCTGGGATTCTTTCCAGAACAGCACGTCGCGGTCAGTGGGAAAATGGGCCAGGATTCCACGGGTTTCCTTGTCTAGGCTGAACCAGCCGGCCGTGCCGCCGATAGCCAGAACGGCGAGCGCCCCGAGGGCAATTTTCTTGAGCTTCAATTCGGGTCTCCTGTGCATGATGGGCCGACGGTGCCAAGGCCACGGTCGGGCTATGCCGATTCTGCGTCACCGTCGCCGCCAGCGAATGAGCACTTGTACCGACAGGGCCCCGCCGCAGCCCGTTACGGCGTCTTCCCTGCGCCAGCCGCCCGGCCGAGCACCCTGCAAGGCCGTCGGAAGATGTTATTTTGATAGCAACATATGAACCAACGACGCTGGGAACTGGCGAAAAATGCTTGGAAACAGGCTGACAGCAGCCGCCCAGCGCCAGCCAGACCCGGGCTCAGCCCTGCACCGGCGCACCCGTCACCAGAAACTGGCCGCCAGCCACATGGTGGATCGTGCGCAGCACATCAGTGGCGTCTTCAAAGTGCTAGCGCCCATCACGGAACACGCGCTCATCGACCCAGGCGCCGACGACCTCGCCAATGAACAGGTCGTAGGCCTGCTGGTTGTGCAGCTCCGGCACCAGCCGGCAGGCCAGCCAGCCGACGCAGCCCTCCACCAGGGGAAGCCCGCTGCCCGGTGCCGTGAAGGTCTTCACGCCGTGGCGCGTGAGCTTGTCGGGCACGTCCCGGGCGCTGTCCGTGCCCACGCCAACGGTCAACGTCGCCATGGCCCATCTGCCGACAATATTGCCCGCGACCAGGTCAGCGGACCAGAGAAAAATCTCGGACATATGCAGCGACAGCAGCCCGACGACGGAGAAAGCGAACAATAAATCGGCGCGCTGGGTCTGGTCCTGTTGTGTTGATCCAAACCACTGTGCTTGTGAGAGGCAGTATCTACTTCGGCCCTAAGGCATTGCTTCTCAGGCAAGCATAGATGGGTCACATCACTTAACGCATGTACACCGCACGGCGGTAGGCTGTTCGGCGAGCGACGCCCGCGTACGACAACGGTGTCAGTGGCATGCCGATGATGTCGATGAAGAGCGACACCGGCCCGCCTTTGGCCGGCATGGTCCCCTCAAGGATCTTGACGTCATAGGAGAGGTCATTACCTTTCAGCACCGGATTTGCCAGCGTCACGACGATGTCTGCGACCGCCTTGCCCTCTTCCAGGACCGAAAGGTTTGCGTTGGGGTTGTCCTTTGCGAAGCTGTCCTTGCCGTCGCTCCAGAATGGCACGAAAACGCGGGTCGCCATATTGCCCGCAATCCGTTCAGGCCGGTCGGAGAAGAACACCGTGACCGGGCTCACGCCTTTCAGTGTCAGCTTGCCGCTGGCGTAGGTCATCGATTGCGCGTTCTGCACGAACAGGAAGTCGGCAGACTTGTCTTGAGCGAACGCCGCCTTGCCTTGGACCACCGAGGCAGCGAGTGCCGCAGAGGCGATGAAGTTTCTTCTGGATGTCATGGTGATCACTCCGATGTGAAAAAAATGGTTAAGGCCGCCGGGCGGACGACAGGTCCTGATTCGTCAACTGCCTGATCTGCGGCCGGGCGCTGAAATGATGGCCTGGACAAGCAGCACTGTCAGGATCACGTGCAAAACGACCGCCGGCCACAGCAGCAGGCCGGCAGAGCCACCCGACAGACCGACCCAGGCGAGATACAGCGCGGCGGCCGCGCTGTAGGTCAGCATGCCGAGCAGCGGCGGGCCGGGCCAGCAGGCGATCCCCAATCCGATCAGTGCAATGCCGGTCACCCGCGCCACAGTGACGCCAACGCCGACCAGTTCCGCGCCGAACAGCCATTGCCCGACCAGTGACGGCACCAGCAGCAACGCCACCCCGGTTGCAGACTCACCGACAGCAGCGAGAGCGAGCACGCTTTTCATCGATCCCATTCTCAATTTCGCAAGGCTTCTCAGCGCCAGCCAACGCCTCGCGCGCCGACGCCGACGCCGTGGAATCCGGGGCCCACGCCACCCCCCACGCCGATCCAGTCGATGAACAGCGAGGTCGCGCCGCCCGTGGTGGGCACCTTGCCTTCGATCAGCTTGTATTGGTACACCAGGTCCTTGCCGTCGACCACGGGCTGGCTGATCTCAACCACCGTCAGCGTGTTGTCGTCCTTGCCTGGCTGGTACACCGACAGCGTTGCGTTGGGCGGGCTCTTGCTGAAGTTCATCGGGCCGGCCGCCGCGGTCCACTCCTTCAGGTAACTGGCCATCGTCAAATGGCCCGCCTGGCGCACCGGCCGGTCGGTGAACCAGACCGTCTGCGGCGACACGTTCACCAGCCGAAGCGTCTTGCCGTCGGCCTTCAGGCTCTCCGCGCTTTGCACGAACATCAACTGCACCTTGCTCTCGGCCGCCGTGGCAGTCGAGAACACGGTACTTAGCGGTACGGCGGCCGCAAGCATCAGCGCGGCGGTCAGGATATGGCGTCTGGGTTTCATTTCAGGTTCTCCTTCGGTCTTTCGAATGCCGCGCAGGTTTCAGTTCGCGAGCTGGTTGAGGATCTTCGTCTTCGCGGCCTGGTAATCGCTCTGGCTGATCAGCTTCTGGTCATACAGCGACTGGAGTTCGGCCAGCTTTTGCTGCGGCGTCCTGGGTGGCGCCGTCGAGGCGCGGGCGGCCGCCTCTTGCGCGGCGGCGGCAGACTGCTGTGCGGCAGCGGCAGCAGCGTTGGCCGCAGACTGTGCGTTGGCCGTCGCCGCGGCTTGCTGGGATGCGGCCGCGTTCGTTGCCGCGATGGTGGTCGCTTCTGCGCTTCGGGTCGCGCCCACGACCACGGCCGCGGCCGCCCACCGGCCGAAGAGGGCATGGGCCGGTCCGGTGACGACGAAGAGGGCCATCCCCGCCATCAGGGTCCCGACCCACAGGCGCTTGTTCAATTTTGCTTGGCTCATGCTTTTCTCCTGTTTCCCCGGGGGGCGTAATTACTTGACCTTGGTGTACTGCAGTTCCATCAGCTTGACCATCTTTGCGCCCTTGCCCTGCCCCCACAACTGGGTCAGGTGACTGCCGTCTGGCTGGATGGTCATGCGCAGTTCAACCGGCGACGGCTTGCCGGTGAGGGCGTTCGGGATAGACCCTTTCAGCAATGCCGACTTGCCCGAGGCGTCGAGCTTGCCCGTGTACAAGGTGATGGCGGTGCTCCCGGTGTCCATCCACGCCGCCTGGTAGTTCTTCGTCACGTTGTCGTAGGCGATGTGGCCGGTGCCGCTGAAGGGTGCGTTCGGCGTGTCCCCGTTCAGCATCATCTGCACAAACCGCCCACCCAGTACCCAGGTGTTGACGCTGGCAGCCGCGGATTCGATGGGCGGCCCCTCGGGGGTGACCCATATCTTGATCGCGACGTTGAATGTCCCTATCAGGGGAGTGAGTCTTTTTTGCCCCTCGCCTGGCGTCATGGCACTTTCAAGCGCCCGGGCCATGGGCGCTTCGCTCGCCGCTTTGCCGGCGCTCTGCGCTGCGACGGGAAGGGCCAGACAGAGTGCTGTCGCCAGCAGGCCGACGGTGCGATTCAATATTTTCATGTTCATTCTCCATTTCAACAAAACAAGGTCAACGGCGGACTTTGCCCGCTGTGGCGAAACGCTGCAGGCCCTATATCCGCCGCTAATCGCGGGCCCCTGCCACGGTCTTTTTCGCCTGTTCACGCTCGGCAGCAGTGGTCAGGTCGTCTCCAAGGTTGAACGTGAGCTTGTTGATCGTACCGGTGAACTTGAACGGCACGTCGTAGCGGTACTCCACCATCGCGACGCCGGTGCGGGTGTCGCTGCCGATGTCGAAGGTTTCGTCTTCCGGGAACGTGATCGGGGTCGAGTTCTCCATGGTGTTCGGGCCACGTCCTTGCCGTCCACCCGGAGCACCCCCGTGCCGCCCTTGCCCAGACCCGGTGCAGCGGGGGTGTAGTCGAAGACGATGGTGTGCTTGCCGGCGCCCAGTTCAGGCCCGTCCCACACCGTGCGCTTGAGGTTGAGAAGGTTGTAGAGGAACACCGGTTTGCCCTTGCGAATGCCCCCGACGCCCTTGCTGAGGAAGAGTGCATAGCCCCCGAAGCGCCCGCCGTCGGTGACGATCATGCCTTCCGCGCCGCCTTTGGGGATCGTGACCTCGGCGGTGATGGTGTAGGACTTGTTCAGGATGCTCGGCGCGCCGCTGTTCGGGATGCCGGTCATCGGCCCTGTGTAGGTGAAGACCTTGCGCCCGCCGGTAAGGTTCGGACGCGGCGTGTTCCACCGCGTCAGCGACGAGTTGTCCAGCGGCAGCACGTCATGTTTCTTCGCCTCGGCGTAGAAAAGGTCCTGCATCTGCTTGAGCTTGTCCGGCATCTTCGCGGCCAGATCGTTGAACTCGGTCGGATCCTCGGCCACGTGGTAAAGCTCCCATTGGTAGCCGGTGATCACGTCGGGCGCGGGCTTGGTGCTCAGTTCCCACGGCAGCGTTGCCGGGGTCGTCGCCGCCAGCCAGCCGTCGTGATAGATCGCGCGGTTGCCCAGCATCTCGAAATACTGCGTGGTACGGCGTGGCGCGGCGTTGGCGCCGGCCTTGTCCCAGGTGTAGGCCATGCTCACGCCGTCCATCGGCCGCTGCTTGATGCCGTTGATCGCGTCCGGCAACGGGATGCCGGCCGCCTCCAGGATCGTTGGTGCGATGTCGATGACATGGTGGAACTGGCGGCGGATGCCGCCCACGTCGGTGATGCGGCCGGGCCACGACATCGCCACGCCCTGCGCCGTGCCACCGTAATGGGAGGCCACCTGCTTGGTCCACTTGAACGGCGTGTCCATCGCCCAGGCCCAGGGGGCCGCAAAGTGCGGGAAGGTCTTGTCGGACCCCCAGAACGGGTACCAGAGCATCTGGGCATCGACCGGCACGGGAACCCCATTGAATGTGGTGAACTCATTCGGCGTGCCGTTGAGCATGCCTTCCGGGCTAGCGCCGTTGTCGCCGGCGATGTAGATGATCAGGGTGTTGTCGAGTTCGCCCATGTCCTCGACCGCCTGGATGACGCGGCCGATCTCGTTGTCGGTATAGGCCAGGTAGGCGCCGAAGACGTCGGCCTGCTTGATGAAGAGCTTCTTCTCGACAAACCCGAGCGAATCCCACTGCGGCAGTTCCTTGGGCCAGGGGGTCAACTTGGCCTCGGGGGGCATGATGCCCAGCCGCTTCTGGTTGGCAAAGATGGTCTCGCGAACCTTGTTCCAGCCCTGGTCGAACAAACGCATGTCGCCGATCTTCTTGATCCACTCGGGTGTCGGGTGGTGCGGGGAATGCGTGCCGCCGGGGACGTAGTAGACCAGGAACGGCTTCTCCGGCGCGACCGCCTTGAGTTCCTTCATGTACTGGATGGCCTCGTCGGCCATGGCCGTGGTCAGGTTCCAGCCCGGCTTGCCCTCGAAGGGAAAGATGGCTGTCGTATTGCGGTACAGGTTCGGTTGCCACTGGCTGGCGTCGCCGCCCACGAAACCATAGAAATATTCGAAGCCCATGCCGTTAGGCCACTGGTCAAACGGACCGGCCTGCGTCGCCTGGTAGAACGGCGTGTTGTGGTTCTTGCCGAACCACGAGGTCGCGTACCCGTTGCCCTTCAGGATCTCGCCGAGGGTGCCGTTCTCCTTGCGGATGACCGAGTCGTAGCCCGGGAAACCCGTGGCGATTTCACCCACCACGCCGAAGCCGGCCACATGGTGGTTGCGCCCGGTGATCAGCGCCGCACGTGTCGGCGAACACAAGGAAGTGGAGTGGAAATTCGTGTAGCGCACCCCACTCTTTGCGATGCGATCCAGAGCCGGCGTCGGCACGACGCCCCCGAAGGTGCCGGGCGCGCCAAAGCCGCTGTCGTCGGTCATGATCAGCAACACGTTGGGCGCACGCTTGGGCGGCACGACGCGAGGCGCCCACCAAGCGTTTCGAGTCGACGGCCTTTTCCTTGATCACGCCACCGAAGGCCGGATCGGGCGGGGGAAGCTGGTTGCCGCTTCAGGGTGGTCGTCGCGCCGGGCGAACCCAGGGTGCCGGTGACCTGCTGCGCCGAGGCCGTTCCCAGGCACGAGGCGACAGCGATCAACGGCGCCAGGATTCGGAATGGATATCGTGAAATCATCGTCTTTTCTCCCAGGTTCAAATCGATTGACCAACGATGGCGGCGCCGATCGCTGCCAGCAAGGCTTCGTCATTGACCGGCTTGCACAGATAGGCCTTCGCGCCCAGCTGTGCCGCCCGCGCCCGTGATTGCGGGGTGTCGTGCCCCGTGATGACCACCACCGGCACCGCCGCATGCGCGATACCGAGCGAGCTTTGAACGTCGAAGCCACTCATGTCGGGCATGTGCAGATCGAGCACCACACAGTCCGGTTCGTGGTCCTCGACGGAGCGCAGAAACGCCGCACCGGACGCAAAGGTCTCGACCGCGAAACCGGCCGAGGAAACCAGCCGCGTCAAGGCAACCCGGACGTCTTCGTCGTCATCCACGACGGCCAGCAGCGTGTTGCATTCCATCGTGTGGGCACAGGTAACCGCCGCGGACAGCCGTGCCAACTGGACCTTGGTCCAGGTTTTCTGCCACGCCGCCGGCGGGGGTGCTGTTTCAGGTTCCGGGCATCGAGCCGATGCCAGCGCGTTCGGCCAGCTTGACCAGGTCGGCGACGACCCGCACGCCCATCTTGCGCATCAGGTTGCCGCGATGGAACTTGATCGTTTTCTCCGACCGTGCCGAGCTCGGCGGCGATTTGCTTGTTCAGCCTTCCCGCAACGATCTGCTCCAGAACCTGCCGTTCGCGCCCGGTGAGCGATTCAAGGCATTTCGCGACCCGCTCGCGTTCCACGCCCGCGCGACGCCGTGCCCGGTCACTCGCCAGCGCCTCGTGGATCGCGGCAATCAGCGTCGTGTCATCGACCGGCTTGGTGAGGAAGTCGGTCGCGCCGTGCTTCATCGCCTGAACGCTGGTGGCGATGTCGCCCCGGCCGGTGAGAAAGATGATCGGCAGGGGGCTGGCCTGTTGTTCCAGCGCCCGCTGCAGCTCCAGGCCGTTGATGCCTGGCATCGCAAGGTCGAGCACCAGGCAACCCGGCGCGTTGCGGTCGTAGCCGTCGAGGAACAGCCGGGCCGACGCAAAGGTGGCCACGTTCAGGCCAGCGGACTCGAGCAGCCGCCCGATCGCCTTCAACAGGTCGGGATCGTCATCGACCAGGTAAACCGTTGGCGCCAGTTCTTCCATCGGCGTCAACCTGGCGTCGCGGGCAGTTCGCAATGCAGCGTTGCGCCCCGGTCCGCATTGTTGGTCGCCCACAGCCGCCCGCCATGGGATTCCACGATCGACCGGCAGATGGCCAGACCCAGACCCAGGCCCTGCGCTTTGGTGGTCACGAACGGCTCGAACATCCGGTCAAGGTCCGCCAGGGGAATGCCTGCGCCCTGATCCGCCACGGACACCTCGACGCGTCCCTGCGCGGTCCTTCGCGTGCGAACGGTCAAGCGGCGGTCCGTTTCCTGGCCGTCCATGGCATCGCATCCGTTCATCAGGAAGTTCAGCAGCACCTGCTGCAGCTGGTTGCGGTCGCCCTCAACGGCCGGCAGCGCCTCGGCAAGGTCGGCATGAACCTTGACATGGCGGTTCAGCAGGTCACTGCGCATCAGGCGCAACGATTCCTCGACCACGCCATTGAGGTCGAGCGGAAGGCGCTGGGAATCTTCCTTTTTGAGCATCGATCGAAGCCGCTGAATCACGGCTCCGGCGCGATGGTCGCTCTTGACGATGTCGGCCAGGATCTCCGCGAGCTTGTCGGTGCGGGGCGGGCTCTGTGCAAGAAAGCGCTGCGCCGCCTGCGCATTGCTCAGAATCGCCGCCAGCGGCTGGTTGAGTTCATGGGCGAGCGATCCGGACAACTCGCCCAGCATGGCGACCCTTGAGAGGTGCGCGAGCTCGTCGCGCTGGCGGGCCGTCGGCCTTTTCAAGGCGCCTGCGCTCGGTGATGTCGACCACCGACGCCAGAATGAACAATCCCTTCTCCGTCGGCATCGGACTGAGCATCACTTCCACCGGAAATTCGTCGCCGTCCTTGCGGCATGCGAACAGCTCGCGCGCCTAGCCCATCGCCCGCGTCTGCGGGTCTGCGGCCCATGCGCCCCGCAGGGAACCGTGCGGGCCGCGAAAGCGTTCCGGAATCAGCATGTCGACGGGTCTGGCGACGAGTTCCGAACGCGGATAGCCGAACACGGCTTCCGCCTGCGCATTCGCCAGCCTGATCAGGCCCTTGTCGTCGACCACGAGAATCGCGCTCGGTACCGCTTCGACGACCGCCCGGAAGCGCTGCTCGCTGGCGCGCAATTGGGTCGCGAGTTGCGCTGCGGCGATCATGTCCCAGCCAAGCTCGTAGCCCATGGCGACAACAATGATGAAAACGCCCGGCATGACGATCGTCGGTGCATGGACCATCCCGAGCGTGATCAAGGCTGCGAAACCCGCGACGGCGGCAACGCAGACCACGAGGCTGCCACCGATCACAGCCGCGCGGCGACGCGCATCGGGACCGCCTCGACGCCAGAGCGTGACGGCGGCATCGACGACGAACGCGACCAGGAGCAGATTGCCGAACTGCGGCACGATCGCCCAGGGATTGGCGACGCCGACCGGCCCCGAAACGACGGCGCCGCCCCAGAACGTTACCTGGTCCATCGAGGAGACCTCGCGAGAAGTTGATGTTCACGCCGGTCACGAAGTTCAGTGCCAGTCCGGCCAGTCGGAAACCGGAGGCCGCCCAGGCGAGCCAGGGCCGTCCGACGCCGAAATAGAAATGCACGAACCAGATCATGGACAGCACATACATGGCGAGCGGTACATGGGCCCATCGCAGCGTGGTGGCGTAGCCTGCAGGCGACTGCGAGTGCATCATCGCCAGCTCGAAGGCACCGAAGACCGTCGCCGAAACCGCCAGCACGAAAAACAGCAGATGCGCGTAGTGTGATTTCTGCTTGAACCAGACGAAGAGATGGATGGCGCCGAGCGTCATGCTCGCCGCGGACATGCCGATCCATCCGATTTCCACCCAGTTCATCATGCGGCCATGATAGGCGTTGGCGTCACCCCCGGTGGGTTGAACGCGCCGACTGGCAACATGAGGCGGTGCGCCCACGGCCAGGCACGGGCTGCCACGCCTGGACTGCCTCAGTCCGGGCCCGCCGCTACCCTGCGGAATGACGATGCGAATGGGCTCTGCGGGACTTGCCGGGGGCGGGCAGACCTCGACCGCAGGGCTGACTGGCGGCCGTCAGCGAATGTCCTCGATCGCGTGCCGTTTGTCCGGCACCTGGGGCGTGATCAGCGCATAGCCCCGGTTCTGCCAGTGCACCAGCTCGGTCATGGCCGACGGGGTGATTTCGATGAAGGGCTGCATGTCGGCGTCCGTGTAGCCATAGTCCTGCATCGCCAGGCCGCAGACCTTGAACTTCACGCCATGCGCCGCGTAGTAGCGCATGCGCTGCACGACCTCTTCGTACTTCGCCTCGTTCTTGCGCGCCACGGTGACGAGCTCGGTGCCGTGCAGCAGCACGATGATGCTCATGTCCTCGGCAAACAGGCTGTAAGGCGCCTCGGTCAGCGGATTGACCAGCGAGCGCAGCCAGTACAGCGCAGCGCCCATCTTGGCCGGGTGGTCGAGGTACACGTCGACGATGGCCTTGGGGTTCGCATACGGTGTCTGCACCCGGGTGGCCTGGGCCCGCACCGGCTGAACGAATGCGGGGGCAAGCATCAGGAGCAGCAGGAGCACCCGAAGCCAGGCATTCGCTCCGAAAGCCAGGCGCGCCATCGTGCCAGTCTGCAAGCCTTTGAAACCATTCATGGAAAGCCTCCGTTCAGTGGAAGTCCCAGTGTAGGGCCGTGTGAAAATGGTCGCCATGCAGGAATACGACATTGCCATCTTCGGCGCCGGCATTGCCGGGGCATCGCTCGCATGGCGCCTCGCCGGTCAGCGCAGCGTGCTGCTGATCGAGCGCGAAAGCCAGCCCGGCACGCATTCGACGGGGCGCTCGGCCGCGATGTTCATGGAAAGCTACGGGCCGCCCGCGGTGCGCGCGCTGACCCGCGCCAGCCGTGCCTTCTACGAAAACCCGCCGGCCGCCTTCACCGACGTACCGTTGCTGCATCCGCGCGGAGCGCTCTATCTGGCCACGTTGGGCCAAGAGCTCCAAATGGCGCGCACACGCGCTGAACTGGCGGCCACCTGCCCGGACCTCGAAACGCTGGACGCGACAGCCACGCACGCGCGGGTGCCCTGCCTGCGACCCGAGCTGATTCACGGTGCGCTCTACGACCCCGGTGCGCAGGACATCGACGTCCATGCCCTGCTTCAGGGCTTCCTGCGCGGATTCCGCAAGGCCGGTGAAACCGGTGGCGGCACGCTGCGCACGGGCGCCGCCCTCACCCGGGCCCGCCACGACGGCCAGCGCTGGACGCTGGAATTTGCGGATGGCACGGCCGTGCGGGCAGGCACGGTCGTCAACGCGGCCGGTGCCTGGGCCGACGAACTCGCGGCGCTGTTCGGCGCTGCCCCCATAGGGCTGGTGCCGCACCGGCGCAGCGCGTTCACGTTCAGGGCGCCCGAGGGCGTGGACGCCTCCGGCTGGCCGGCCGTGGTGGGCGTGGACGAGAGCTGGTACTTCAAGCCCGACGCCGGGCAACTGCTGGGCTCACCTGCCAACGCCGACCCCACGGTGCCGCACGATGTGGTGCCCGAGGAACTGGACATTGCGCTGGGCATTCACCGCATCGAATCGGTGAGCACGATGACCATCCGCCGCCCGACCAGCACCTGGGCTGGACTGCGCTCGTTCGTCCCCGACGGGGAAATGGTAATTGGCTTCGACGACATCTGCCCCGGCTTTTTCTGGCTCGCGGCCCAGGGCGGCTACGGCATCCAGAGCGCGGCTGGGGCCAGTGCGCTGGCCGATGCGCTGCTGCGCGATACCCCGTTGCCCGAGGCACTGCGCCGGCACGGCGTGGACCCGGCTACGGTGTCACCCCGGCGCGTGCGCTAAAGGTATCTGCAAGGCGGCAAGCAGACTCAGACGCCGGCCAGCGAACGCAGGCCGCCAGGATCGACCAGATTGACGACCCGCCCTGAGCCGCTGATCAGGCTCTGTTCACGCAGGTGGCGCAGCACGCGCGAAAGTGTCTCGGGCGCGATGCCCAGTTGCGCCGCAATCAGGCGTTTGCGCTGGCGCAGCATGACGGACAGCGAACCGGCCTCACCGGCCGGCTCGGCATGACGCAGCAGCCATTCGGCGCAACGCGCTTCCGCATCCTTGGCCAGGCGACTCACCGCCAGTTCGGTCTGCTGGCGATGGGCTTGCGCCACGTCGTGCAGCACGGCCAACGCGGCCTTGGGCAGGGCGTTGAGGCTGGCCTGGAAGGTGGAAAGCGGCACGCGGCGCAAGGTGACGGCGGTTTCCGCCACGCCATCCACCGCGCTGGGCAGGCCCAACACGGCGGCCGTGGCTTCAAGCCAGAACGGGCCTTCGACCACGCCCAGCTGGTGGGCCAGGACGTCAGCCTCCATCAGACCCAAGGCCACACGGCCCGAATCCACGTGCAGGACTTCATCCATGGCCACCGATCGCCACAGCAGCGGCGTTCCCGGCGCAAGGGTCTCGACTTCGGAAGAAATATCGAATGAGTTGAACGGCAACATAATGGGACCCACTGTGCCGCGCAAAACAGCGCCCGGCATTGACCGAGATCAAACTGCGGACATCTCAGGCCCTACAAAACCAGAATCGCCCGGAAATCATTGACATTGGTGTGCGTCGGGCCCGTGACCAGCAGGTCGCCGAGCGCGCTGAAATAGCCATAGGCGTCGTTTCGGTCCAGAAAGCTGTCGATCTTGAGCCCCGCCGTCCCGGCCCGCGCCAGCGTGTCAGGGGTGACCAAAGCGCCCGCGTTGTCTTCCACCCCGTCGATGCCGTCGGTATCGGCGGCCAGCGCCCAGACACCCGGCTGACCCTGCAAGGCCTGCGCCAGACCCAGACAGAACTCGCCGGCCCTCCCGCCCCGGCCGGGGCGGGATTCAATGGACTCGCCCCGGCCGCACGGCGTGCCCTGCGCCGGCTTGCGGATCGTCACGGTGGTTTCACCGCCGCTGAGAATGACGCAGGGCCGCTGGAAGGCGCCGGTCCCGCGCGCAGCGGCCCGGGCCAAGGCAGCGTGCACCTTGCCGACCTCGCGGGATTCGCCCTCGATCTCGTCGCTCAGGATGTAGGCTGTCAACCCGGCCGCGCGGGCCGCAGCGGCTGCGGCCTCCAGCGATTGCTGCGGGGTGGCGATCAGATGGATTTCATGGCCCGCAAAGGCCGCGTCACCCGGTTTCGGGGTCTCCAGTGCATCGCTGGCCAGCTGCGCTTCAACGCCCTGAGGAATGTCGATGGCGTAGCGCCTCAGGATGGCCAGCGCATCGGCGCAGGTGCTTGCGTCCGCCACGGTCGGGCCGCTGGCGATGACGGAGGGGTCGTCGCCGGGCACATCGCTGATGGTCAACGTCACCACGCGCGCCGGGGCGCACGCCGCCGCCAGTCGCCCGCCCTTGATGCGCGAAAGGTGTTTTCTCACGCAGTTCATTTCGACGATGCTGGCGCCCGAGTTGAGCAGGGCCTGGTTGATGCGCTGCTTGTCGCTCAGCGTCAGCCCGTCGGCCGGCAAAGTCAGCAAGGCCGAGCCCCCGCCCGAGATCAGGCACAGCACCAGATCGTCCTTGTTCAACCCTTGCGTCAACGCCAGGATGCGCTGCGCCGCGGCCAGCCCGGCGGCATCGGGCACCGGGTGGGCGGCCTCCACCACCTCGATGCGCTGCGCCAGACCGGCCGGCCGGGGCGGCGTGTGCCCATAGCGCGTGACGACCAGGCCCGACAGCGGCGCATCGACCGGCCACAAGGCCTCCACCGCCTGCGCCATCGCCCCGCCGGCCTTGCCTGCGCCGAGCACCAGGGTTCTGCCGCCGCTTTCCCGGCTGGGCGGGCTGGGCAGGAATGCCGCGGTGGTGTGCAGTGGCAATGCACGCTGCACGGCCGCCTGAAACAGCGCTTCAAGAAACTGACGGGGATGAGCTACCGGCTTGCGCTCACTGACCGGCCGGCTTGAACATGAGTGGGGCATGGATCGAATCCTGGGGCGGGTGGCAGCCATTGTGACGGCTGGCACGGCTTCAGGTCTCAACCTGGAACTTCACGCTGCACCCCGGCGCCGCCCCACAACTGGGCCTTCACACTGAATTTCGAGGCATTTTGCTACTATCCCAGCGTCGAATGGCGACAACTTGCTATTCTTTTTGATCATTTTTCACACCCCATCCCATGCCGACCCTGTTGATCCGCAATGCCCGCTGCGTGGCCACCTTCGACGACGACCGGCGCGAATGGGCCGATGCGTCGGTCTTCATCCGCGACCACCGGATCGAGGCCATCGGCCCTGCCGCCGAACTGCCGCAGACCGCCGACGAGGTGATCGACGCGCGCGGCCATCTGGTGATGCCGGGCCTGGTGAACACGCACCACCATATGTATCAATCGCTCACACGGGCGATTCCGGCCGTGCAGGACGCCGAGCTGTTCGGCTGGCTGCGCGGCCTGTACCCGATCTGGGCCGGCCTGACGCCGGAGATGGTGCAGGTCAGCACCCAGGTGGCCATGGCCGAATTGCTGCTGTCGGGCTGCACCACCAGCAGCGACCACCTCTACATCTACCCCAACGGCGTGCGGCTGGACGACAGCATCGAGGCCGCGCAGCAGATCGGCATGCGCTTCGTGGCCACGCGCGGCAGCATGAGCGTGGGCCAGAGTGCCGGCGGCCTGCCGCCGGACCGCGTGGTCGAGAACGAAGACGCCATCCTGAAGGACACGCAGCGGCTGATCGAGACCTGGCACGACGCCCGCCACGGCGCCATGGTCAACGTGGCGGTGGCGCCCTGCTCGCCGTTTTCAGCGTCAGCCGCGACCTGATGCGCGAATCCGCCAGCCTGGCGCGCAGCTTCAAGGGCCAGGGCGTGCGCCTGCACACCCACCTGGCCGAGAACGACCACGACATCGCCTACAGCCGCGAGAAGTTCAACTGCACGCCCACCGAATACGCGCAGGACCTGGGCTGGCTGGGCTCCGACGTGTGGCATGCCCACTGCGTGAAGCTCGACGAAGCCGGCATCAGCCTGTTTGCCGCCAGCCGCACCGGCGTGGCGCACTGCCCGTGCAGCAACATGCGCCTGGCCAGCGGCATCGCACCCGTGCGCCGCATGCTGGACGCGGGCGTGCCGGTGGGCCTGGGCGTGGACGGCAGCGCCAGCAACGACGCGGCCCACATGGTCAACGAGGCGCGCCAGGCCCTGCTGCTGGCGCGCGTGGGCCGTGCCTTGCAGCCGCCGGAGGTCCGCACCGGTTCTGACGGCAGCCGCCGCACGTTCTTCGGCTGCGACCTCGGCCCGGCGGAGATGACCGTGCGCGACGCGCTGACGTTGGCCACACGGGGTGGTGCGCAGGTGCTGGGCCGCAGTGACATCGGCCACCTGGCGCCGGGCCTGTGCGCCGACCTGGCGCTGTTCGACCTTCGCACCCTGGCCTTTGCGGGCGGCGCGGTGCACGACGCTGTCGGCGCGCTGCTGCTGTGCGCCAGCCCGCAGGCGGCTTACACCGTCGTCAACGGCCGCGTGGTGGTGCGCGAGGGGCGCCTGGCCACGATGGAACTGGAGCCGCTGGTGGAGCGGCACAATCGTCTGGCGATCGCGCTGGCGAACGGCTGACGCCCGGACTGCCTGATCGACTGCCCGGCCCTGCGCCTTGCCTGGCCTTCAGCTTGCCGACGCCTTTCGCGGGGCATCGCCAAAAAATTCAACCAGGAACTCCACCATCGCCCGCACCTTGGGGGACAGATTGCGCCCGCTCGGGTAGGTGGCAAACAGGGGCACCGGTTCAACGTGATGCCAGTCGGCGAGGATGGGAACCAGCAGCCCGTTTCGAATGGCATCGCCGACGATGACGTCCGTCAGGCGCGTGATGCCGACACCGGCGACCGCCAGTTGCAGGACCGCCTCGGCGTTGTTCGCCACTACATTGCCGCTCACCAGAACGACCCGAATGCCGTCGTCCGTGTCGAACGGCCAGCGCCGCAGGGCCGGCAGGCCGGTGATCCAGAGACAGTTGTGTTGCTGCAGGTCATCGGGTGTGCGCGGCGTCCCGTAGCGCCGCAGGTAGGCCGGTGCTGCGCAGATCACGCGCTCCAGCGTGCAGATACGCCGCGCCACCATCGACGAATCGTCCAGCGGACCGGTTCGGATTGCCAGGTCGACGCCCTCTTCCAGGCTGCTCTGTGGCTGATCGCTGATGGTGAGGTCGATCTCGACGTCCGGGTGCATTTCCAGGAAGCGCGGAATCGCGCGCGCCAGCTGGTGCAGGCCGAAGGTGGACCCGCAGCTCAGGCGCAGAATCCCGCGCGGGCTGGCGCCCGCCTGGGCCACCTCCGCCTCGGCCTCGTCCATGGCCGCCAGGATCGATCGGGACCGCGAAAAGAAGGCCTCTCCTTCGGCGGTCAATTGCAGCCGGCGCGTGGTGCGGTGCAGCAACCGGGCACCCAGACGGTCTTCCAGGCGAGTGACGAGCTTGGACAAGGCGGACGGTGTCAACCCCAGCCCTCGTGCGGCGGCGGTAAAGCCCCCCGTCTCCACGGCGCGGACAAAAGCAGTCATCTCGGCAGCGCGATCCATGCGCCGATTATGGACAGAAATTCATCAATGTTGTTCCATTTATCACGATTGTTGCGCCATTCAATTGCAATTAAAGTTCATGCAGTGAAATACATCACCGCGATACTGAAGGAGAAAACAATGAAATGCACGACCACCGCCGAACTCGCCCAGCAGGACTATGATTCGCAAGCTTCGGAAATAAGATACGCAGAGAGCCTCACGGCGACCGAGATTCCCGCACTCGCGCCAAAGATCAGCGCCGCGGTGCTGTCGGGACTCACCGTCGCCAGCGAGGCCTTGCGCCCCCTGTTCAGCTGGAACCCCCAGCGCCGATCGTCGAATGACGAGGAGTCATGATGGACATCCTGCTTCAGATCACAATCATCCTGGTCTGCCTGTTCTACGGCGCCCGCAAGGGCGGCGTGGCGCTCGGGCTGCTGGGGGGCGTCGGCTTGATCATCCTGGCCTTCGTCTTCAAGCTGCCCCCAGGCAAACCGCCCGTCGACGTGATGCTTACCATCATCGCCGTGGTGGCAGCCTCGGCCACGCTCCAGGCCTCGGGCGGCCTGGAAGTCCTGCTGCTGGGCGCCGAGAAGATGCTGCGGCGCAATCCCAAATACATCTCGATCCTGGCGCCATTCGTGACCTGCACGCTGACCATGCTGTGCGGCACCGGGCACGTGGTTTACACGATGCTGCCCATCATTTACGACATCGCGATCAAGAACAACATCCGGCCCGAGCGCCCGATGGCGGCGGCGTCGATCGCCAGCCAGATGGGCATCCTGGCCAGCCCGGTGTCCGTGGCCGTGGTGTCGCTGGTTGCCTTCCTGGCCAAGGCGCCGGTGGACGGACACGTGATCGACTTCATCGGCGTGTTGTCCATCACCATTCCCGCAACCTTGACGGGCGTGCTGGCGATCGGCATCTTCAGCTGGTTCCGCGGCAAGGACCTCGACAAGGACGAAGCCTTCCAGGCCCTGATCGCCGATCCGGAAAAGCGCGCGATCGTCTATGGCGAAACCGGCCCGTCGGCCACGTTGCTGGGCAAGTCGCTGACAACCAGCCAATGGACGGCGATGTGGATCTTCCTGGGCGCGATTGCCGTGGTGGCCCTGCTCGGTGCGGTCCAGTCACTGCGCCCGGTGATGGGTGGCAAGCCCATGTCCATGGTGCTGACCATCCAGATGTTCATGCTGATGGCCGGCGCGCTGATCATCATGTTCACCAAGACCGATCCGTCGACGATTGGCAAGACCGAAGTGTTTCGCGCCGGCATGATCGCCGTGGTCGCCGTGTTCGGTATCGCCTGGATGGCCGACACCGTGTTCGAGGCGCACCTGCCGGTTCTCAAGGCCACGCTGACGGATCTGGTCAAGACCCAGCCCTGGACCTTCGCCATTGCCCTGCTGCTGGTGTCCAAGCTGGTCAACTCGCAGGCCGCGGCCATCAGCGCCATGGTGCCGGTCGGCCTGGCCATCGGCGTGCCCCCGGCCTACATCGTGGCCTTTGCCGCGGCCTCTTACGGCTACTACATCCTGCCAACCTACCCGAGCGACCTGGCGGCCATCCAGTTCGACCGCTCGGGCACCACGCGCATCGGCAAGTTCGTGATCAACCACAGCTTCATCGTGCCCGGGTTGCTGGGCGTGTCCACCTCCTGCCTGGTGGGCTATCTGCTCGTCTCGTCGCGCGGGATGATCTGAAACACTGAAAAGCCTTCCCCTGATGAAACAGGCTCCGTTGACGGAGCCTGTTCTGTTTTCAGGGGCGCGGCGGGCGGTCCGTGCCCGGCGGCTCCTCGCGCATGAGTGCCAGTGCCAGACGAATTCCCAGCACGGCATTGGCCACGGCAAAGCCGGCGACCATCAGGGCCGCCAGCGGAACCAGATCGTAGGAACGCGCGATCCAGGCCAGCGCGGTGGACAGCAGGTTGAGAACGACCATCAACCAGAACCGGGGATTTCGGGGCTGGTACAACCTGGAGATCTTCATGGTTTGCGCCCGCCACCACGGGTCCTGGTGGCCGCTGGGGCAGCGGACTTCTTCGTGTCCATCGAACAGTTCCTGTTTCTGACTTCTGCGGCGACGTCGGGGCCATTTGGGATTCCTCAGGGTTTGCCCGTGTTTGAGGTGATCCCTCTGACTTTTCGGCCACAGACGTACTATGCTGGAAGTTTTCGCAATTTGTCCTGGAGAATTCTTTGTCCTTTTTTTCCGACTTGATGAGTGATTCGGTTCGCGCCAACGGGCTGGGGGCCTTGATGAAGGGTGCCGGCCTGGTGACACGCTTCATTCCCATTCCCCAGCCGACCCTGCTGGTGGGCCCCGGATCCAGTGGTCGTCTGGGCCAGGCGATTGCCGGCTTCGGCCACAACAAGATCCTGATCGTCACCGACAGCATCATCTCCAAACTGGGCCTGCTCAAGGATCTGACCGACGCACTGACGGCCGGGGGCGCCAGCTTCGTGGTGTTCGATGAAATCACCCCCGATGCGCCCATCCCCCTGATCGAAAAAGGCATCGACTTCTACAAGGAACATGACTGTGACGCCATCGTGGCCTTTGGCGGAGGCTCCTCCATGGACGCTTCCAAGGCGATTGCCGTTGCCGTGGCCAATCCCAAGCCGTTGCGTCAACTGGCCGGCTACTTCAAGGGCCTGCGTTCGCCGGTCAAGATCTATGCCGTGCCGACCACCGCGGGCACCGGTTCCGAAGTGACGGTCGCAGCCGTCATTTCCGATCCTGAGACGCACAAGAAGCTGGTGATTGTCGATCCGCGCATGGTGCCCAAGATGGCGGCGCTGGACCCGACGCTCATGACCGGGCTGCCGCCCCATATCACGGCGGCCACCGGCATCGATGCACTCACACACGCCATCGAGGCGTTTGTCGGAAACTGGACCACCGATTACTCCGATGGCATGGCCCTGTCGGCGGTTGGCCTGATCTTCGAGAACCTGCGCGTGGCGTACAACGATGGCAAGAATCTCGCGGCCCGGGAGAAGATGGCACTGGCCTCCACCTACGCCGGCTTCGCATTCACCCGCGCCAATGTCGGCTACGTGCATGCCATCGCACACCAGTTTGGCGGCCTCTATCACACGCCCCACGGGCTGGCCAACGCGATCATGCTGCCCTACGTGCTGAAATACTCCAGCCCCGCGATCACCGGGCGACTGGCTCAATTGGCTTTGCGCGCCCGGGTCGGCACGGAGGCTGAGTCCGAAGACGAACTTGCGCAGAAGTTCCTGGATGCGGTGGACCAGCTCAACCGTGACCTCGGCATTCCGACCTATCTGGCCGCGCTGAAGGAGTCCGATATTCCCGAACTGGCCAAGGCGGCCTGCCATGAAGCGCACACCGGCTATCCGGTACCGCGCTATATGACGCAAGAGGTGTGCGAAGGCATCATTCGCCAGGCCCTGCCCCCGGCGACGGCCGCAGCGACGCCCAAGCGCCGGAAAAAGGCCTGAACTGATTTGGATGGGGCCAGCCAGCGCTGGCCTTGTGAGGTTTGGAGACGGTGTGGTTGCTGATGAGCCTGCCAACGCAGGTCCAGGGCATTTTTGAATCAAAAGAAGAGGCGTGATGCAATGAAAAAGGTAGTAACGGTGACGCTTGGCTCGTCCAAGCAGGATTTCGAGTTCAAGACTGAATTTCTGGGGCAACAGTTCTCCGTCAAACGCATGGGCGCCGACGACGACACCGGCAAGGCTTGGGAATTGATGCGTCGCCAGCAGGCCACGGCCGACGCCATCGGCCTGGGAGAGATCGGCGATCACTACCAGGTGGGCTTGCGCACCGTGGTAAACAAGGAAACCCAGCGTCTGCTGCATGTGGTGACGCGGGTGCCGGTCACCACGGGTGCCACCCTGCGCCGACTGCTGCAGGTGCGGGCCGTGCGCTACGTGCAGAAAGAACTGGGCCACTATTTCAACAACAATCTGGTGCTGTTCCTGTCGGGCATGCGCAACTACGACATGGCGGTGGCCCTGTCGGACTACACCAAGAACCTGAGCTTCGCGGACGCGCTTTTCCAGACCGGCGCGCCGACCATGCTGACCTCGCTGGAGCAGTTGGAGCTCTATGCCAAGGGCAGCGAATGGATGCTTTCAGGCAAGCCCGGCGAAATGCTGGAGTCAGCCCTGTCCGGATTCAAGGGCAGCCGCATCGCCAGCGTGGTGGCCAAGTCCCATGTGATCGTGGGCACCTTTGCCGAGCTCAAGGCGGTCGGCAATGCGAAGAACCTCGAAGGCAAGACCCTGATCACCTCGGCCGTGGACGACGAGCGACTGGCCTTTTTCACCAAGTGCAAGGTCAACCTGGTGGTCGACGTGTCGCCCAAACTGTTTGACAAGGTCGTGGGTGTCAACACCATCGAAGCGATGATCCTGGCGGCGCTGGAGAAGCCGCAGGAAGAAGTCTCGGACGATGATTTTGTCGAGATTCTTGACGAACTCGACATCAAGCCGCGTCTGCTGCACCCCACGGGCAAGTTCCGCAACATCCGCCGCTTTGCGTTCGTGATTCACCCCTTGAGCCAGAACTACATCAAGAACGCCTTCCCCATTCCGAAAGCCACCCCCAAGTTCGTCATGGACAAGATCGAGACCATGGCGGCGTACATGCCGCCGATGGTCTATTGCAAGATGGAGAACATCATCTCGCCCACCGGGGCCGAAGCCGAGGGCTGGCTGATTTCTGTCGGTGGCACCCCGAAGGAGATGCTGTCCCGCAGCCCGGAGTTCACCTACCGGCGGCTGCTGCACGCTGCGAAGATCGCCGAGAAGATGGGTGCGCAGATCATGGGCCTGGGCGCCTTCACGAAGGTCGTGGGCGATGCCGGCGTCACCGTGGCCAAACGCGCCAGCATCCCCATCACGACGGGCAACAGCTACTCGGCGTCCGGCGCGCTGTGGGCCGCCGCCGACGCGATGCGCCGCATGGGCCTGGTCACCATCAACCAGCACAACAAGAAGGTCGCCGCCAAGACCATGGTCATCGGCGCCTCGGGCTCCATCGGCTCGGTCAGCGCACGCCTGCTGGCGATGTCGTTCGACGAGGTCTACCTGGCCGGGCGTACCCTGAGCAAGCTCGATGAACTGAAGGCCTCCATCCTGAAGGAAACGCCGGATGCGAAGGTCTACACCACCATCGACTACAACGACCTGCTGGCCGACATGGACATGATCGTCACGTCCACGTCGGGGGCGGGCAAGGAAATTCTCGACATCATGCGGGTCAAGCCGGGCTGCGTCATCACCGACGTGGCGCGCCCGCTGGACCTGCCAGCCTCGGACGTGGCCAAGCGCCCCGACGTGCTGGTGATCGAGTCCGGCGAAATCGACCTGCCGACCAAGGTCAAGGGGCTCAAGAGCATTGGGCTGCCGCCCAACGTCATCTATGCCTGCCTGGCCGAAACCATCGTGCTGGCGCTCGAAGGCCGCTTCGAGGTCTTCACCGTGGGCCGCGACACCGAGTGGGAGAAGGTCAAGGAAATCTACAAGCTGGGCCTCAAGCACGGCATGAAGCTGGCGGCCATCTCCGGCGTGAACGGCGTGTTCAGCGACGAGGCCATCGCCAAGGTGGTCACGCTGGCGCGCAAGGCGCGCCTGACCTGGAAGGACGCCAAGGCGGCTCCCAAGGCGGCTGCGAAAACAGCGCCGGCCAGGAAAGCCCCCGCTGCAAGACCATCAGCCGTCAAGGCCGCCAAGGCACCCGTGAAGTCGGTCGCTGCGAAGGCGCCCGCGCGCAAGGCCACCGCCAAAGCGGCGCCCGCAGCGAAAAAGGCAGCCACCAAGGCGGTTGCCAGGAAAGCACCCGCGAAGAAGCGCGCCTGAGCCGGCACAGGCCGCCCGGCGCGGCCTATTTCTTCTCCAGCCAGCCCAGGCCTTTGGCGTGCAGGCTCTGGACATAGAGCCGGTCCGCCGTCTCCGTGACCGCCGTGGTTTCGGGGTAAGCGCCGCTGGGGTCCTGCAGGTCGGCCACGATCTTGCCGTCCTCGGTGAAAGCCACCACATGGCCGTAGGCCTTGGGCACCGGCCATAGTGCACGCGGCAGACGCAGGGTCAGCTGGCGCAGGAAGGGTTTTTCGGCCATGCCGTCAACCACCGGACTCCGCGGCTTGGTAAATCCCATCCAGATCTTGCCGTCCAGTCCCCGCATCAGGTTGTCGGGGTAGCCGGGCAGGTTGTCCAGCAGCAGGCGCGCCTGCGGACCTGGCTTGGAAACGTCCAGATCCCGGGCGTCGGTGGCAATCTTCCAGACCCGGTACTTGCCGGTTTCGGCCACGAACAGGTCTTTCTCGTCCTGGCTCAACGCCACCCCGTTGGCGAAGCTCAGGCCTTTGGCGACGACGCGCGTGCCGCGGGTCGCCGGGTCGTATTCCAGGATCCGGCCGGTGGCCGACTGCTCGATGATGTCCAGCACGCTGGCTTCGAAGGTCCCGCCCCAGCGCGCAGGCGCAAAGCGCGTCGAGGCATCGCTCAGGTACATCTTGCCGTTGCGCGCCACCACCACGGCGTCGGCGTAGCGGATCGGGTCATCCCCTACCTTGTCGGTCAGCACCGAGACCTTGCGGTCCGGGCTGATGGACAGCAGCCCCTTGACCGCATCAGCCGCAATCAGGTTCCCGGCCGCATCGAAGTCAAAGCCCAGCACCCGCCCGCCGGTTTTCGCAAACACCTCGCGGTCGCTGCCGTCCGGATTCATGCGCAGGATGTTGCCGCTGAGCACCGTCGTGTAGAGCTTCCCGTCACGCGCGATCACGATGTGTTCCGGCCCCTCTTCCCCCCCGAGGTCGATCATCCGGAGGCCCGCCAGCTTCTGGTTCACCGCGTGCGGGCCCACATAACCCGGCGCCGCAGGGGCCTTCCAGCTGAGCGGCTCGATCGGCACCGGCCACAGCGCCAGATAGGCCGCCAGCCCGAGCAACAGCAAACCCAGAACCAGCAATGCTTTTTTCATGACGTCTCCTCGAACGATGGACTGGAAAGGCCGCCTGTGCCCGGCACGGCCTGCAGCCGCGGAACAAACACTCCTGATTAAATAGCAATCCAGGACCGTTTGATACTGGGGAAAGCAACTTTTTCTTCAAAAAGTGGCCGATTGACGGGTTTTTTCGCCTTTCCACACGCTCACCAGCGCCTGCACCTGTTCGCGCAACTCGCCCAGGCTGCCATCGTTGGCCAGTGCCGTGTGCCAGGGCGCCCAATCAGCCGGCACCGCTTCCCGGACACGCTCTTGCATTTCCAGCACCTCCAGCGTGGCATCTGAGGGGTCGGTCCCCGCAGTCGCACGGGCAAAGATGCGGCGTGCCAGAGTCGCGTGGGGCGCGACACATTCCACCAGGGCAAACGCCACGCCCAGGCGCCGCGCCAGCTGAAAAAGCGTGTCGCGCTCTTCGTGGCGCAGCAACGCGGCATCCACCACCACCGACAGCCCCCCGTCGAGCAGCCGTCCTGCAAGATCTTCCAGACGCGCGTAGGTGCGCTGGGTCGCCTGCGTCGAGTACATCGCCAAGGCGGGCGCAGGCCGAGCGGTGGGCGCCAGACCGTGCAGGCGCTTGCGTTCGACGTCCGAGCGCAGGCAGACGGCGCCCAGTTCTTCTGCAATGAACTGCGCCGCAGCGGACTTGCCCGAGCCGCTCAGCCCCATCGTCAATACCAGGCGGGGCCGCGACGGCGCCCCGGCCAGTTGCTGCGCCAGCGTCCAGTAAGCCGTGAACTCGGCCACATTGCCGCCACTGAGCAAGGCGACCTTGGCCCGCACGATGGCCCGGTAGGCCGCAAAGTCGTGAAGCAGGGTCAGCCCTTCAAAGTCGCCCGTGCCCTCGACCCAGGCGTTGATCAGGCGCCACGCCAGCGCGCGCTGGCCGGCTGCGTGCAGGTCCATGAAGGTGAAAGCGACGTCATTGACGATATCGATGCAACGTAACGCGGCGTCGAACTCGATGGCATCGAAGGCCAGCACTTCTCCATGCCAGATCACGATGTTGCCCAGGTGCAGATCGCCATGGCACTCGCGCACAAAACCGTCGGCCCGGCGCCGCGCCATCAGGCCTGCATGACGGGCAAACAGCACCTCCAGCGTGTTGCGCAGTGCCCCCAGATCCTCCAGTGGACAACCCGCTGGGCGCAACGGATGGGCGGCTATTTCATCCAGATTCTCCGCAGTCCATTGCCAGGCGTCTTTGTCCGGCGCAGCGCCGGGCGCCTGTGGCTTCAGTGGCACCAGCCCTTGATGAAACCGCGCCAGATAGCGGGCCAGTTCTTCAACTTGCGCCACCTGCAGGCGCCCGGCGCGGGCCAACTCCCTGAATTCGTCGTCCGTTGCAAACCGCCGCATGCGCAGCACATATTCGACAGGCTCTCCGGGTCCATCGATCACGGGCGCCTCCACGCTACCGGTGATCGGCAGCACATCCAGGTACAACTGCGGCGCGAGACGCCGGTTGATGCGCAGTTCTTCCTGGCAGAAATGGTGCCGCAACGCCAGCGTCGAGAAGTCCAGAAAGGACAGGCGCACCGGACGCTTGATCTTCCAGGCAAATTCACCCGCCAGGATCACCGAAGAAATGTGCGTCTGCACCACACGAGGCAACGCGCCGGGGAATGCCCCGGTGAGCCGGGTGATCAGATGGGTGACCAGCCGTTCATGCGCAAGCGCATCGATTTCCAGGGACGTTTCGGTGGCCATGCCGGCTGTATCGCTGTTGACCTGTAGGGCGGGCGTCGCAGCGGTCCGCGCCGCGACTCCCTCAGTGCCCGCGCATGGAGGGCGTCACGGCGCCTCCACACCGAGAAACTCCGCCAGCGCCGGGGTCAACATGGATCCGTCACGGGTCACGGTCTGACCGGTCTTCGCGTTCCTGGCCACGATGAAGGGCACCGATTCAGCGCCGAAGCTGTTGAGCAACTGGGTGTTGCCCTTGATGGCCTTCTCGATGTCCGGCGCGATGCTGCTCGAAGCCGAGATGCCGCCTTTGCCGGCCAGCAGCGAAGCTTCGTGCTCGGTCATCAGCTCGGCCGGATTGGCGGCCGTGAGCAGCGCCGCGCCCTGCGTGGTGCTGGTGGCGTTGATCCAGCCCACCGGAATCCAGACGAACTTCACTTTCTTCTGCAACGGCAGCGATGCGTTCCACAGATGCCCGCAGTGCGGGCACTGAGGATCAAAAAACACATAGGCGGTATTGGCGCTCATCAAGGCGCCCACGGTGAAGCCTTTGCCCTGGGCCGCTGCGACCTCCACGGACGCAGCCTGCTTGGCAGGTGCTGCCGCAGGGCCCACCTTTGGCGATTCCTGTGGCGAGCAGGCGCTCAGGGCCAGCATCAGTATCAGCAGGGACGACGACGGCAACAGGCGATGGAATTTCAAGGGGCACCTCTTTACAGACACTATTGGCGCTCAGGGATCTGAGTCCGTTCAAGGCTGGAATGGTAACGCGGGTCGGGCGTCGCGTGCCGCAGCGGCCTCTAGCGCGGCATCAGGCGGGCGCAGCGCCAGCATTGCTCAAAGCCGCCCTCCACCAGTTCACCACAGACGCAGAGCCAGCGCTGCTGGGGCACATGCTGCAGGTGGTGGAGCACTTCGCGCGCCCGGGTTTCCTGGTCGGCATGATGAATCCAGACCTCTGGCAGGCATTGGTCCGGCGGGAGTTGCCCCGCCACGCCGGCCAGGTACTGGCGCTCCACGCTGGTGGTGATGCCTTCCGCCGCAAGCGCGTCGGCCCACAGCGTGGCAATGGCCAGATTGGGGGCTTGGGTCAGGCGCAACATGAGAACAGAGCATACGGTGCTTCGCGCCGGCGGACCGTCCGGAGCGCACTGAACTGGATCGACTGTCGCATAAACTTGTCGCACCAGGCCGCCGCGCTACCCCGGGCAAAAGGGCAGTGTAGCTGCCATGCGCCATTCTCCAGACCCACAAACACCATGACCGAAAACCCGCCTCCCCCGACACCGCCCTGCCATGCCCACCGGTGGCGGGCCGCCACCATCGCCTGCCTGCTGCTCCTGGCACTTGGCCTCACCGCAGGCATGAGCATGTTCGAGCAGTTCAAGGCCCAGATCACCGATCTGCAGGCGAAACTCAAGACCACCGCCCGGATCAAGTACATCGCCGTGCTGATGGATGCCCAGCGGGCGCCGGCACTGCTTGTCACCTTCGATCCGCAAGACCGTGCGTTGCAGTTGCAGCGGCTGAACAGCGTGAAGGAAGGGCGCGAAGACAGCATGCAACTCTGGGCGCTGCGCGCCAACAGAGAGCCGGTTTCCCTGGGCGTCCTTGAAAGCTCGGGCAAAACCCTGCGACTGGCGGCCAGCGACACCACACTGACCGACGTTCAGCAGCTGGCCATCAGCGTTGAAAACAAGGGGGGCGCCGGCACGGGCCAAGGGCCCCGGCTACCTTATCTTTTCAGCGGCCCTGTGGTGCAGAAGGCACTTTGAGCGGCCGCTGCGCGCGTCGTACGGCCCTTTTCCAACGGCATCCATTCATTTGACCTAGCGCAAAAGGGCAAGCCAAGAGGGTGGCTAGCATTCGCCATCGGAGGCCGCCATGTTCGATCGATCCATCAAAAGCATGATGGAGCACGAGAAGTATCTCGCTGCTCCGCCAGACACCAGTGTCAGCGAGGCTGCCAGATTGATGGCGTGCAGGAATGCTGGCGCGGTATTGGTGGTCGACAACGAACGCCTTGTCGGCATCTTCACCGAGCGCGATGTCGTCTTTCGCGTCATTGCAAAGGATCTCGATCCGGCAGCCACGCGCCTTCAAACCGTGATGACCCCGTCCCCGCTGACCCTGGACCCCGCAAGGACCTATGGTCACGCGCTCCTGCTGATGCAGGAGAATGGATTTCGCCATGTGCCGGTCGTTGAAAACGGGCGACCCATCGGCATTATTTCATCGCGCAATGCGATGGATCCCGACCTGGAAGAGTTCGTCGCCGAACAGCGCCGGCGCGAACACCATCGTTAGTGGCCCGGTGGGAGCCCAGTATGATCGGCAACCATGCTGGACAACCTGACACCTTTCCTCGTGCACTGGGGCATCACCGCGCTGTCGCTATGGGTGGCCAGCCATCTGTTCAGCGGCATCAAATTCACCAACACCTCATCGCTGATCGTCTCAGCCCTGCTGCTGGGCTTTGCCAACGCGGTCGTCAAGCCGCTGCTGGTGATCCTGACCTTGCCGCTGACCTTGCTGACCTTCGGGCTTTTCCTGCTGGTGATCAATGCATTGATGATCCTGCTCGTTTCGTCACTGGTCAAGGGTTTCAGGGTCTCGGGCTTCTGGACAGCGTTTTTCGCCAGCATCTTCATCGCCCTGCTCAGCCTGGTGATCGGCTCTTTTGTAACCGGTGGCAGCCCGTCGCAGACCATCCAGATGCCGCGCAGCGGCCTTTGGCTCTGAGGTCGGCGTGAGCGCCTGTTGGTAGACGGGCATAAAAAAACCTCCTTTGAAGGAGGTCTGATTCGAATGGAAATGCGGCCCCCGGAAAATCGGCTCGCCAGCACCCTGCCCGGGCGGTTCAATAGCCAAATCCGCCAGGTCCGCGCCAGGCCGGGGCGCCCCAGCCGCCCCACATGCCCCAGTTCATCTGGTTCATCTGATTCATCTGCGCTGCCGCCAGGTTGTCGTTGCTGATCTGTCGGGCGATGCGAAGCTGCTGGAAGGCCTGGTACTGGGCAGGCCCCCCGACGTAGGCCTGGTTGTTGGCCACATCCGGCAGAACATAGAAAATCTTTCCATCATGATTGATCTGCGTGATCCTGCCCTCGGGCAGCGTCGGTAGCAATGCCTTTTGCTCCGCAGTGGTCGGCGTAATGACCTGGAATCCGGCTGCGACTGCCATGTCCCTTGTGCCCTGCCCGGAGCTGGCGCATGCTGCGATCCATGCAAGAAAGACGAAGGCAGCGAGGAACTTCAATACGCTCAGGATATGTTTCATGGTGAAGTGAGGGA
Organism: uncultured beta proteobacterium; assembly: GCA_963726365.1. Taxonomy (GTDB): domain Bacteria; phylum Pseudomonadota; class Gammaproteobacteria; order Burkholderiales; family Burkholderiaceae_C; genus JAABQG01. The sequence continues at coordinate 36,731 of CAVSCI010000026.1, forward strand.
GGTTGACCGGCTTTTGCGATGGATGATAGCGCTTTATGTACCCGGCGATTTCGATGAAACTTCGTTTGACCATCCCGGAAACGTCCTTCCAGGCTGTTCTTTTTTTGGAATCGGAGGTCCCATGCGTTTACTGCTGCTGTCCAATGCCAAGCGTGAGGGTTCGGCTTATCTGGAGTGGGCTGAACCCCTCTTTGCCGATTTTTTTCAGCCCGCTGGCGTCAGGAAAATCCTTTTCGTCCCGTATGCCGGCGTGACGACCGGGCCGGATGCCTACGTCGAGAAGGTCCGTCCGGTCTTTGCACGGCTGGGCATCGAGGTCGTGGGTGTTCATGCCGCTACCGACCCGGTGGCCGCTGTCAACACCGCGCAGGCCGTGGTGGTGGGGGGCGGCAGCACCTGGAAGCTGCTGCGTGACGTGCGCGCACTGCGGCTGCTGCGCGCCATCCGGCAGCGCGCTCTGGCGGGAATGCCTTATGCGGGCTGGAGCGCAGGGTCCAACCTGGCTTGCCCGACGATCATGACCAGCAACGACATGCCGATCTGCGATCCCGGCGGGTTTGATGCGCTCGGCCTGGTGCCGTTCCAGATCAATCCGCACTACCTGCACGGCAATCCGCCCGGGTTCAAGGGCGAAACGCGTGAAGAACGCATCACCGAGTTCTGCGCCGTGAACCGGGGTGTGTGGGTCGCCGGTTTGCGCGAATGCACCGGCTTTCGGCTCGAAGGCAGCCGCCTCACGCTGGTGGGTGATGCCGGCGACTGCCGCGTCTTTCGCCACGGACAGGCGCCGGTCGAGATCGCGCCCGGCGCGGAAGTTCAATTCCTGATGGACGAGCGCTAGGCCGCCGGGGGCTCCTGGCGGTTGCCCAAACGGTCGCCGAGGCGCGCGCGCAGTCTGTCGACGACATCGCGCACCATCGCCTGTGTTTCCACGGCGCCGAGCGCACCCATGGCCTTGACCTGGTCGGTGGCGTGCAACTGCAGCATGCCGCGCAGTTCGGTGAAGGCCTTGGGCTTTTCCTTGCCGCAGACGCTGGCGTCGTTGGCCAGAATCCGGTCGATCACGCCGGGGTCGAGGATGGGGATCTCCATCATCACTGCCAATCGCGCGATTTCAAGGTCGATATCCTCGAAATGCTTGGTCCATCGCTTGGTACCATAGCTGGGTTCGTTATCGGTCATGGTCACGTCCTTGTTGGTGATTCACAATTGTCTCAGGGTTGATTGACAACAATGTACGTCACGTTGCTGCCCTGGTATTGAGGCTGGTACCAGGTGGTGCCGCACTGCATGTAGACCGTACCGTAGCTGTTCACCTGCACGCAACTCGGCGGCAGCTGGGCGGGCGTGACGATGGCGCCGACCACGGCGGCCGTCACGGCAACCGTCGCCCCAACGGCCGCAGCCGTGGCGACCGGGTGGTAGTTGTTGTTGTAACGAGTGTTGTAACCACCATCCACATTGACGTTCACGTTCTTGTTGACGTTCACGTTCGTGTTGCGGTTGACGTTGGCGTTCGCATTGACATTGGTGTTGCGGTTCACGTTTGCGTTGGCATTTGCATTGACATTGCGGTTCACACTGGCGTTTGAATTGCCAGTTCGGCCGCCGCCGCCGCCATCACGGGGTGCGGCGATCACCTCCACGGGCATGGCAAAGGCGAGCAATGAAACTGCGAAAACGGACCACAGCGCAGTGTTGGCGATTGATTTGGTCATGATGATCACTTCCCTTGTTCAGCAATTTTCTTGAAAGGAATCTCCGCATCGCCTTTCGCCGGCTTGAAGCTGAACTCGCCAGTGGACAACTTCGGGTTCAGGTTCCATTTGTACTCCGCCGAGAATTCCGGCTGGCTGGGCTTGTCGGTCTGGGTCACGATCAGTTTGCAGGGCAGCGGCTTTTCAGAACGCGTCATCCAGACCTGCCAGTCCGCTTTCGGCCCCCGGATGGCGAGATGGTCGCAGAGCTTGCCGTTCACCGTGGACGGCCCGACGTAGGCAGCGACTGTCAGCGCCTTGACCTGCGCCTCATCGAGTCCGAACCGCATCAGGTCCTCCATCGGGATCTGCAGGCCGTAGTATTTTTCAAGGGCGTGCACAGTTTCCAGGACGGAGGCCGGCGCATCCACCGTGGTGAAGTATTTCAGGGTCGGCGAATACTGCGTGAACTTCTTGCCATCGTAGTAGAACGAGCGCGACAGGCTGTCTGTCGCCAGGTCGGCGCGCATGTGGGTCTTGCCGTCAACGACAACCCGGCCGGTTCCCAGCGCCTTTATTTTCTGGCCTGTGCCGACGATGACGTCCTGCGACAACTGCATATCAACCTGAAACTTCGGCAGGCTACGCAGGTACTCGCCCATCTGAGTCAGTTTCGCGACCACGCGCGGATTGACGTCGGGCACGGTTGCCGGCTCGTCGGCGGCCCAAGCCGTCAGGCTCAGGGGCAGCACCAGGGCACAGAGCCATTTCGATTTAAGTGTCATCAATGTTCTCCTGTTGACCAGTTTCAAATACTACACGCACAAACGGTCCGAACAAGGAAGGACCGGCAACGGTTGATCAGCTCTTGTCCCTCGTCAAGCAAATGGGTCATGCGAGGATCAAGCCCATGCTGTTTCGTCAGCACACCGCGGCTCCGGCACCCCTCAAAGGCCCATCGCGCGCATCTGCCGGCGCTTCCACCAGAGAAAGCCGGACACCACCAGCGCGACCCCCACGGTGTATCCCATGATGACGGCAGACACGGCCGGCGGCGCGCGGTTGGCCTCGGCGATCACCAGCGCCAGCCCGGGATTGCGCATGGCCACGGCAATGGCTGCGGCAGGCCGTGCCTCGGCGTCATGGCCGGCAAGCAGGCCGCCGATGGCCAGTGCGAGGATCGCCATGCCGACCCCCGCAAGCGTCGGTACGTAGCCAATGCTTGCGACGATGGGCACGATGTCGATCAGCAGGATGACCGTGAACACCGCGACCAGGCGATTGCCCAGGCGCGCGGCGAACGGCTCAAGCCTGGTGGCGAGCCCGGGCTTCAGATACCGGATGAGCGCGCCGAGCAAGAGCGGCAACAACTGCGAGAAGAAAACCTGTTTGCCAATCTGCAGGTAGGTGACCTGGAAATTGGCCGAAAACAGCGCAGAGAGGATGGCCACCGACAGCGGCACCGTCACCACGGCCAGCGCCACGATGGCGATGTGCAGGGCCGGTGCAAAGTCGCGGTGGCCGCCCGCGTCGATGGCGCGGCGCAGCGCAAACGGCGCGCCCGGCGAGATCGCCATGAGCAGCAGTCCAACGCCAATCGGACCGCGGAGATTGAACAGTTCCACGGCCACCACCGTCACCACCGGCAAAGGCACGACCGCGGCAAACAGCACGGCCAGCAGGATGTTCCGGCGAGTCATGGCCGCGGCCACCTGCGCGGGCCCCAGCATCAGCCCGATCGCGAACATCACGGTGAACAGGGTCGGCAAGGCGATCAGGCCCACCCACTGCATCGGAATCGGAGGATTCATGGGCCGTCCTGTGTGCGGTCAGGGGAGCAGCCGAACCTGCCCGGTCGCAATGTCGCAAACTGCGCCCACGACCTTGAAGCGTCCGTCGCCCATTCGCGCGCGGCCCTCGGGCGACTCGGTGACCTGGCGCATGGACCAGCGGACGTTGGCTTCGACCGCGCAGCTCATCTGCAGGGCCGGCGAAAGCTGGGGATCGATCCCGTCCAGCCCGGGAACAATATCCTGAAGCAGGGTCTGGATGTGCGAGCGCTGCTGCTTGCCCTCGAACTTCGCCGCCAGCGCCGCCTGAACGGCGCCACAGCCTTCGTGCCCGAGCACCATGAAAAGCTGGGTCCCGAGATGCGTGCTCGCATACTGGATACTTCCCGCAACCGAGGGCGACATGACGTTGCCGGCCACACGGATGATGAAGAGCTCGCCAAACGCAGCGTCGAAAAGCAGCTCCGGCGGCACCCGCGAATCGCTGCAACCGAGAATGGTTGCAAACGGTCGCTGGCCCTTGGCGAGATTCGCCAGAACCTCACGGGGTGGGTGCGAAAGGTTCGGCTCACCGCGCATGAAACGCGCATTACCCGCCAGGAGGCGCGACAGGGCATCGTCCGCACTGACCGGGCCTTGCAAATCATTGGTGTTGTTCATTTCGACGCCCCGGATTGCGTCGGGCTGTCAGCCGTGCAGACCTCGCTCACCGGCTGCACGCCGAGCGCGCCACCCAGGCCCTGGGTATCGCCCACGCGCGCCAGCGCGAGGTCTGCCGGAAAGGTGTAGAAGCCGGCAACGGCCTCGTCGAGCAGCTCCAGTTGCTGGCGCAACTCGGCATGCCGGTTTGGCGGCAGCGTCTGAATCAGGTTCTCCAGCATGGCACGCATTCGGCGCGGAATCTGGATGCTGCCCAACCCGCAATGCCGGATCTCGGTGCAGGAAAGGTGCACAAAGTCTTCCCAGTTGGGCGTGCGGAAAATCAGCCGGACCTGCCCCAGCGCGTCCTTGAATCGCTCGCCGCGAAGATCCTGCAGCCCGACGCGCCGCAGCAGCCGATGCAACTGGTCGATGGCGAGCACGGCCGTCGTCGGATCGTTGATGGCGGCGGACAGGGCCTTGATCGCGATATCGACCAGGATACGGAAAGCAAAGGACGGATCCTGCTCCATCGTGCGCTCCACTCCCAAGGCCACCGTGGCCCGCAGGTCCGGGTCGTTCACAGTTGCTGCGTCGCCATACAGATGAAACAAGGGTTCGTCCGCCGCGAGGAAATCGCCCACTTGCGGAACGACTTCGATGAGGCCATCGGCTTCTCGGGCCAGCTCCACCAGTTGGTCAACCCTGACTGCCAGCACCACGCCCGAGGCACCCGTGTTGACCACGGTGCGTTTGGGAGCCGCTCGCTGCGTCGCTGACGCCTCGCGGTGCGGCCGGCCGGTCTGTTCCGGATAAACGCTCCTGATGACGCCCAGTCCGAGATCACCCACATTGGCGACGATGCTCACGGGCCTCAGCATCCGCGCCGCGTAATCGATCAGGAACAGGAAGGTCACGACACTCAGCAAACCGAGCAGCACCGATACGGCGGCGTTGAGCTGATCGACCGTCCTGTCCATTCCCACCGTTGTCCTGAGCGCGAAGAACAAGGTCACCACGAACAGGCCTACACAGGCCCTGACCACGTTGTTGCTGAGAAAAATAGTCGCAATGACGCGTGGCGTGTATTGCCCCCCCGCGACCTGAACCGCGACCAGCAAGGAACCGAACGTGAACACCAGGAACGACAGGGTCATGGTCACGATGGTTTCGAGTGTAAAGCGAGCCCCCGACACCGTCAGACCGAAGAAGGCATGCTGAACATCGATGCGCCCGGAGTCGGCCAGCCAGGCACCCAGGGCACCGGTCACCCGGACAATGACCTGTTCCACCAGCAGGGCGATGAACGGTACGACCCAAAGCGATGAATTGACATAGCTGCGAGCCCGGTACAACCGGTCCCAGTTAAGGCGCAGCCATTCAAGCATCATGCCCTCGACCCTGGCGACAAAACCTTTGACTGCGCTGCGAATCGTCACGGAAATGTCCGAAACAACCGAGGATCAGCCGGCAGGCACACTGGAACCCACCCCCTGCAGCGGAAGGCGACAGATCCGGACGGATGGATCCTCGGGATCCCCGGCGACCGAGAACCCCATGCGCCGGGCCAAGGCCAACATCGGTTGGTTCACGGCCAATATGAACCCTTCCATTTCTTTCAGGCCGCGCCGACTAGCCGCATCAATGATCGCGCACATGAGCGTGCTTCCAAGCCCTGCCCCACCATAGTCAGCCGCGACGCTGATCGCGAACTCGCAGCTCGTCGAGTTGGCCAGGATGACATAAGTCGCGCTGCCCACGATGTCAATGCCGTCAGCCGCCGGAACCGTTGCGATGATCGCGTCGCCGCCCTGCGGAAACGCCGCGAGTGTTTTCCGCAAGCGCTCCAGATTGGGCGCCTTGACGACTCGCATGAAGCGCATATAGCGCGCCTCCGGACTGAGCCGCTCGAAAGCCTGCAGGAATTCGGCTTCGTCCGATGCGCGGATCGAACGAAGGCGCACGACACGCCCGTCACGTAGGACGACGTCCCTCCCGTCGAATTCTCCACCACAGGCCTGATCGGCCCCGGGGACCGGCGGGAGGAGGGAATCCGGCATGGCCGCTTTCAGGGTGCCACTTCCTTCCAGCCGGGACCAGGATCGAAGCTCGTCATCTTCGCGCCGATGGCGGTGGAGTTCTTGCCGAGGTCTTTCTGGAAGACCTTGCCATTGTGGTTGACGATGAAGGTCATGACCCCGGTCTTGTCCCATTCTGACGGGAAGGCCACCATGGCAAAACCGGCGATCATGCGGCCGTTGATGATGTAGTTGTAAGCGCCGCCCGGGGCATTCGCACCCTGGCGCGTCAGTATCCTGAAATGGTAGCCACGGTACGCATCACCGGCCGCGTGGCCCTTGAAGTATGCCGAACTCTCCGCGATCAGCGGGCCAAACGGGCTCATCTCTTCACCCTTGGCAGGGTCCGCGGTCCAATACAGGCCGTCGCGCTTGCCCGGGGTGCTGGCCAGCTTCTGCGCGTATTGCAGCACGCCATCGCCGTCACGATCAACCGCCGCAAACGCACGCTGCGCATCGACAAACGCGCGCAGCACAAAAATGGCGTTGTACTCGTTGCCGCCGATGCGCCGATTCACCAGTTCATCCGCACCCAATTCGGTCGCAAAGCGCCACCGATCACCCACGCGCACCAGGGGAATGGGCGCTGGCCACGCCTGATCGCCGATGACCAACACGCGGCGGTCAGGGCTCGGCTCCGCCAGCAAACGGTACGCCTGCATCGCCGCGAGCACCTTCGCCCGGGTGGCGCTGGTTGCCGCCCGATCCGGCTGGATCACCAGATCTTTGTGCTCCTCGCCGAAGAGCGCAATCATGGCCGCGTCGCTGTCGGCCTTGAGTGCGGCCATCAGTGCATCGACCGCCGCTTGCGGCGTTGCGAAAGTTTCTTGCGGGGCTGCCGTCGCGGCGAGCGGCGCCACCAGCATAAGCGCCAGTGCCAGCCGGCGCAGGAATGACCAAAAGTGAGTAGTTTTCATGGCGGATGCCTTGCTTTCAAATGAGAGGGATGGGTTCATGACGAAGCTCCTGCCATCAACGACGACCGCCGCCGCCACGCCCACCGCCGCCACCACCGCGTGCACCACCGCCGCCTCCGCTACTGCGAGCACCACCGCCACCACCACTACTGCGAGCACCGCTTCCGCCGCCTCCACCGCTATAGCTTGGCGACGGACGCGCTCCCCCACCGGATGCCGAGCTTCGGCTCGACGCGCCCCGTGAACTGTCCATCTGGGTTTGCCGCCCCGAGGCGCCAGAGTCGCCGAATGCGTTGCCCCCGCCACCGCCGCTGCGAGTGGCGCCGCCACCACCGGCAGGTTGGGTCGATGGGCGCGCGCCGGCGCCGGCGCCTGCCCCTGCGCCACCGAAGCCACCACCACCGCCTACCGAACTGCCTCCGCCCGCACGACCGCCCGAGCTGCCTCCGCGCGCATCGCCTGGACGCGAAGCATTGCCGGACTTGCCAACGGAACTGCTGACCTGACCCGGCTTTTTGTCCGATTTCCAGGCACTGCCGCCGCCCTGGCCCGCGCCACCTCCACGGTTGACGCTGCTGGCGTTGCTCCTGTTGACGTTGGTGTTGCGATTGACATTGATGGTGTTGTTGCCACCCCCATAACCGTAGCGATTACCGCTCCAGGCAGCACCAATGGCCGCACCCCAGATCACACCCGCCGCCAGCGCGGCGCCCGGCGCATAGGGGTAGTAGTACGACGGATAGGCTGTCGGGTAGTAGCCATAGACCGGTGCCACGCCATACGTGACAACGGTCGTCGGGTTGTACTGGGGCACGTAGATCACTTCCGGGTTGGCCGGAGTGATGGTGATGATCTCCTGCTCGGCTGCCACGACCTGCTTGCCGTCCGACTTGAGGTTGCCCGCAGCCTGCGCCTTGCGCCGGAAACTCTGGACCGCGTCCAGCACTGCGCCCTGGTCGGCGACCACCTCTTCGCCCAGGGCGCTGGTCCAGTCGAGGTCGGCACTCATCATCTTCACGATGTCCGGGTAGTTGAGCAGTGACTTGACTGCATCGTCCCATTTGTCGTCAAGGGGTGCCTTGGGCTCGGTCTTGCGCTTTTCGAGGAAGCGATCAGCCTGCACAATCTGCAGCGGATTGGTCGACGCCGGCAGGATGATCGCGATCAGGTCATCCGGATACAGCGCAATCGGCCCCACGAGGTTGGTGAGGTCCTCGGCAGGGAGCGAACTCGCCGCGCCGGTTGCCGCCGCCGGCGCCTGGGCCTGCGCCGTGCCACTCACCGCCGTGACACCCAAAACGACGCCGGTCATCAGTGCGAGCCAGAGCGAGCGGCTACGCCGGTATGGGGGTACGAGGGGTTCAAACGTTTTCGTCATACTTCTTGCTCCAAATCCGGTTTCGTTGATTAACGATCCACATCACACAGCCTGACCGGCCCGATGATTCCGCGCTGCGCGGCCCATGATGTCCGCAGCCCCCAGACTGCCTGTTACTGCCTTGCTGAGCACGAGTCTGCTGCTGGATCACCCCCTGACAATATTACCAGTGATCATGAACGTCGGCTGGGCATTTCATGACAGGCGACAGACATTTTTCGACACGCCGGCTGTGCCAGAGAATCCTGTGATCAGACACCTTGGAATCATGGACCTGAATCCCGAATTTCACGCCATGATATTCACACCGCCATCCACATAGATCGTGTTGCCGGTCAGACGCCGTGCGTAGGGCGTCGCGAGGAAGGCGCAGGTGAAGCCGACGTCCATGATGTCCACCAGTTCGCCGAGCGGCGCGCGTTGCGCAGCCTCGTTGAGCAACAGATCGAAGTCTTTCAGCCCCGAGGCTGCCCGGGTCTTGAGTGGCCCCGGCGAGATGGCGTGCACCCGGATTCCCTGCGGGCCCAATTCATAAGCCAGATAGCGACAGGAGGCTTCCAGCGCGGCCTTCACCGGGCCCATCACGTTGTAGTTCGGCGCCACCTCATTGGCGCCGTGGTAGCTCATGGCGAACATCGACCCGCCCTCGGTCATCAGGGGCGCCGCCAGCCTCGCCATGCGAATGAACGAATGGCACGAGATATCCATGGCCTTGGCGAAGCCGTCCGCCGAACAGTTGAGCAAGCCGCCCTGCAGGTCTTCCTTCGGCGCGAAGGCAATCGAGTGCACCAGGATGTCGAGGCGGCCCCATTTCGTCTTGATCTCGTCGAACACCGCTTCGAGCTGGCCCGGCTGGCTGACGTCGAGCGGCAGGATGATGTCCGCCTCCAGCGACTTCGCCAGCGGCTCGACATACGGGCTTCGCCTTTTGATTCAGGTAGGTGATGGCCAGGTCGGCGTCCAGTTCACCAAAGGCCCTGGCGCAGCCCCAGGCAATGGACTGATCACTGGCGACACCAACGATCAGAGCCTTCTTGCCTTTGAGCAGGGGACGAGGGGATTCAGGGCGTCATGTGCGGGAGTTCCTGATCAGCTTGCCATCGAGCACGCGCCGCGTGTGCCGGGCGATCATCAATTCCTCGTTGGTGGGCACCACCCACGCCGCCGTCGCACTGGCGGCCGTGCTGATGCGAGGCCCGCCGCTCCGGTTGGCCGCTTCGTCCAGCACCACGCCGAGCCAGGCTGCATCACGGCAGACGCGCTCGCGAATCTCCGCGCTGTTCTCGCCGATGCCGCCGGTGAACACGATCGCGTCCAGGCCGCCCAGCGCCGCCGCCAGCGAACCCAGCTCGCGCCCGATGCGGTAAACGTACAAATCCACCGCCAGCCTGGCGCGCGGCTCATCGCTGGCCAGCAGCGTGCGCATGTCGCTCGACACGCCGGAAACACCCAGCAGTCCGGACTCGCTGTAGATCAGCCTTTCGACGGCGCGTGCGTCCATGCCGCGCTGGTCCATCAGGTACAGGATCACGCCCGGGTCCAGCGCGCCGCAGCGCGTGCCCATCGGCAGGCCATCGACCGCCGTGAAGCCCATGGTGCTGGCCACGCTGCGCCCGGCGGACAGCGCGCACATGCTGGCGCCGTTGCCCAGGTGCAGGACCACGGTACGCCCTGTTGCCGCCTTCGGGTCGAGCTGTGGCAGCTTCGATGCGATGTACTCGTAGGACAGGCCATGGAAGCCATAGCGGCGCACCCCCTCGTCGTGCAGCGCACGGGGCAGCGCGAACATCTGCGCCAGCTCGGGCTGGCCGCGGTGGAACGCGGTGTCGAAGCAGGCGACCTGGGGCAGGTCCGGCCGGCGCTCCAGCAGCAGCCGGATCGGCGTCAGGTTGTGCGGCTGGTGCAGCGGCGCGAGCGGCACGAACTGCTCCAGATCCGCCAGCAGCGCGGCGTCCAAACGCACCGGCTGCGAATACGCCATGCCCCCGTGCACGACCCGGTGGCCGACGCCTGCCAGGCTCTGACCCTTCAACTGGTCGCGCATGAAGGTCACGATGTGCTCGAGGGCCCCCTCATGACCGAGCGCGGTACCGACATCCCAGGCATGGGTCGATAGGGTCGCGCCGCTGGCGCTCCTGGCGACAAAGCGCGGCGCGGTATGGATGGCCCTCGGCCTGGCCGCGCACCGTGAGGGAAAGATCGTCGCCGTCCTGCGTGAACAGCGAGAACTTGATGCTCGACGAGCCCGCGTTGAGGACCGCAATCGCCTGCGACATCACGACACCGCCGCCTTCAGGTTCTCGCGCTTCGCCTTGGCCACCAGCGCCGCCACCGCGCACGAGGCCAGGCGCGTCTCGACCGAATCGGCGCGGCTGGTCAGGATGATCGGCACGCGCGCGCCCAGCACGATGCCGGCCGCATCGGCATCGGCCATGAAGCTCAGGCTCTTGGCCAGCATGTTGCCGGCCTCCAGGTCGGGCACCACCAGGATGTCGGCGCGCCCGGCCACCGGAGACGTGATCTTCTTGATCTTCGCCGCGCCCAGGTCGATGGCATTGTCCAGCGCCAGCGGTCCGTCGAGGATGCCACCGGTGATCTGGCCGCGCTCGGCCATCTTGCACAGCGCGGCCGCCTCGATGGTCGAGGGCACCTGCGGGTTCACCGTCTCCATGGCGGAGAGGATGGCCACCTTCGGGTTCTCACGCCCCAGCGCCACAAGGAGGTCGATGGCGTTCTGCACGATGTGCACCTTGTCCTCCAGTGTCGGAAAGATGTTCACGGCGGCATCGGTGATGACGAGGACGCGGTCGATCGCCGGCACGTCCATGATGAAGCAGTGGCTGATGCGCCGGCTCGTGCGCAGGCCGGTCTCGCGCTTGACCACCGCGGCCATCAGCTCGTCGGTGTGCAGGCTGCCCTTCATCAGCATCTCGGCCTTGCCTTCGCGCGCCAGGCGCACGGCGGCTTCGGCCGAACCCACGCTGTGCGGTGCGTCCACCACTTCACAGGCCGAGATGTCGATGCCGAACTGCTTTGCCAACGCATCGATGCGCGCCTTCGGCCCGACCAGGATCGGCTTGAGCAGGCCCATCTGCCCGGCCTCCACGGCGCCGCGCAGCGAGCTCTCATCGCAGGGATGCGCCACCGCGCAGGCCACCGGCGCCAGCGCCTTGCAGCGGGCGATCAGGGTTTCGTACTTCTGGTGTTTGCGTTCCATGTCTGTTCCTTCTCGGGGGGCGCGGCTCATCCGGCCTTGCGGGCTGTTTTCCGGGCCACTTTGCGGGGCGCCGACTGGCTCGCACTGGCCGCCGGCAAGCCGGCACCGAACAACTGCTCGATCCGCGCCAGCCGCTGCGCGCGTTCACCCGTCACCGGGCCGACCGCATTGAGGATCCGGCGGATGGCCTCCAGCACCTGCGCGCGGCTGGCCGCGTCGTCGGGCAGCATGGCAGGAATGGCGGCCAGCGCCCCTTCGGGGTCCAGCACCAGGCTGAAGTACTGCTCGCGCAAGGTCTGCTTGAACGCCTGCAGCGGCACGCCGTGGTTCTCGTCGCGAATGCGGCGCAACTCGTTGAAGGCGCGCTCGTCCACGCCTTCGCCGCCCATGCCGATGTAGACCAGCGCGCGCAGGGCTGCCTCGCGCGCGCCGCCCTTGGCAATCCCGGCCTTGAGTTCGGCGATGCGCTGCGGATGAAGGCGGTGCGCTCGGGCTCCTGCCCCGGGCGCCGGCGCGGCGACTCGCTGCTGGCGTTCAGGCCCAGCATCGCCTGCAGCACCGGCGAGCTGTAGATCGCCAGGAAAAGCTTCTCCGAGCTGCTCTCGCTCAGGTCGCGATAGCCGTTGAGCGCCGCGATGATCTGGTCCGAGACCATGGCCTGCCAGGTGAGGAAAGGGTTGTCCGGCGATGCGGGCTGGCGCTGCGCGCGAACCTGCTCGGCCAGCTGCGCGACCTGCTGCATCAGCGGGTTGCGGTCCGAGAAGATCTCGAAGGGCAGCTCGGCATGGTTGAGCTTCTTCATCCATTCGACGCTCTGTTCGTTGACCGACGCCTTGATGAAGGGCTGGAACAGCGTGCGATACAGCCCCAGGTTGATTTCGGACACCCGGCGCGCGGCCGCAAAGCGACGCTCGTTCTCCAGGCTGGGCTGCACGATGTCGCGCACATCCTTCAGCGTGCGCGGCTCGAAGCGGACCAGCCAGTCACCGGTGACGCCCTCCGCATTCACCATGTCGGCGGTCTTGGGCGTCATCACGGCCTCGTACAGGCCCGGCGGCAGCACGTCGATCAGGTCGATGTTGGAAGCAAATTCCTGGTGCTCCTTCTTCGCGACACCGCCCGAGACAAAAATGCCCAGGTGACCGATGGTCTCGTGCACGGCGTAGACGATGGTCTGGCCGTTGGCGAGGATGTCGTTGTCGGTGTCGTAGAGATCGACGATCCAGCCCAGCGCCTGCTGTGGCGGGGTGATGTTGTCGCCCTTCGAGCAGAAGCAGATGATCGGCGAACGGATGTTGCGCAGGTCGATACGGTCCCCGGCGCTCGTGACGATTTCACCGGTGGCCAGCCGGTTGCCGACGAACAGCTGGTCGACGATCCACTGCATTTCCTCGGCGTTGAGGTTGACGTGGCCGCCCCACCATTTCTCGAACTCGATGAAACGCTTGCCTTCGGTATCCACCTTGGACCACAGGTCGTATTGCTTGGTCCACAGGGTGTTCGCGGGGTTCTGGTTCTCGAAATTTTCGACCAGATAGCCACCATCGAACTTGCCGTTGCCGAGGTCGCCGGTCAGCGCAGTGACCCAGCTGCCGCCGGTCAAGCCGCCGGTGTAGCGCATCGGGTTCTCGCCCTCCACGCCGGCCCAGTACGACAAGGGCGAGCCGGGAATGATGATCGGGCCGAACAACTCGGGCCGCAGCGCGGCCACCATCATCACGGCCCAGCCGGCCTGGCAGTTGCCGATGACACAGGGCTTGCCCTCGGCCTGCGGGTGCAGGGCAATGACCTTTTCCATGAAGGCCGCCTCGGCATGCATGATGTCCTCGATGGTCTGGCCCGGCATCGGCTCGGGCGTGAAACCGACGAAATAGCAGGGATGGCCGGCCTGCATGGCCACGCCGATCTCGCTGTCGGCCTTGAAACCGCCGATGCCGGGGCCGTGTCCGGCGCGCGGATCGACCACCACGAAGGGGCGCTTCAAAGGATCGACGACGACGCCCGGCAGCGGCTTGATCTTCACCAGCAGGTAGTTCACCGGCTTCTTGAACTGCGCGCGTCCAGCACCAGTTCGGCGTCGAAGCTGAGCACATGGGGCACGCCCTTGGCCTTCTGCGCGTAGTACTGGTCGCTGCGCTGGCGCATCACGTCCCAGAACAGGACGGTGCGCTGCGCGGCATCCAGCATGTATTCACCGAGCGGCCCCCACGCCTGCAGCGCCTGGCTCATCGCGGCCGTCGCCGCCATGGCAGGGTGGGCATCTGCCGCCGCGCCGGCGGACAGCGCCCGCCCAGACTTCTTGCTGGTTGACTTGGACATTCTGTTTTCCTCCGTCTATTGAAACACTGGCGAAGCCTGGCTGACGTCCGTCACGGCCTCGGAAAAGTCTAGCGCCACCTCATGGACTATTTGTGACGAATGTTTGACGAATGTCAGGAAACAAGGATTCACACCGTCGCGTGGCTGCAGGCGGGCTTATTTCTGCTTTGGCGCCAATGCCTTGGGCGCGGGCTCGAGGCTCACGGCAAGGGCTTCGGTATAGGTCACCTCGATCTGGTCGCCCTGTTTGACGACCTTGAACTGCTCCGGGTTCTGCACCTTGAGCACCGTCAGATTGCCGGTCGGCCCCTTGACCGTGATCGTGCTCGCCTTGGGATCAACAACGACGACCGTCACCAGCGCGGTGACCTGGCGGGCGCCGACACCGGCCGGCTGTTCCCCAGGCCGCGCTCCGGCCACGCCCTCGCGAACCGCCACAGCGCCCGGGTCGCCCTTGGTCTTCTTCAGTTCGAGCGTCAGAGCCTGGGCATAACGCGCGACGATGCGGTCGCCGAGCTTGATCTGATCGAAGTTCTTCACTGCATCGCTGGCCACGACCGTCTCGACGTTGCCTTTTGACCCTTTCAGCGACAAGGTGCGTGTCGCCTTGTCAATGGCCACGACTTGCGCGGAGACCTCCACCGTCTGGACCATCGAAGCCTTGCCGGGCTCGCTGGTCAATACCGCACCGCTGGCCGGCGCTGGGGTTTGTGCCATGGCGGCGGGGGCAAAGGCTCGCTGCGGACAGTGCTAGAGCGAGGATTTGCGTCGGTTTTGGACAGGTGTTTTTTCATGGAAATATCTCCGTTAAGGTAAAAGGGAAAGGGCAAGTCCCGCTCCAGAACCCGGAACAGGATGTGCTGACGAATCGCCGACGTCGAATCTATCAGCCTTCCCCCTTCGACAATTGATAAATTCTGACAGTACCTACGCGCATCAGGACTCTCCAACCTATGATGCTGCGCAAGGCCGAGCAACAACCCTCCCCCAACCATGACATCCAACAGGATAGAACCCAAGGACGCCGTCCCGACTGTGCGCGTGGGTTCGCTGCTGGCTGTTCCCGTGGTGCTCAGGAGCCTGGGATTCGATCCGGCCGCGGTGTTGGCCGAGGTCGGCTTCGATCTGCGCTGGCTAGACGACCCGGACCATCACATGTCCTACGCAGCCCGCTGCAAACTGCTTGCCGATTGTGCAGCGCGCACCGATTGCCCACACTTCGGCCTCCTGGTCGGTCAACTTTCAGGCCTGCATTCGATGGGACTGGTGGGTCTGCTGGTGAAATCGTCGCCTGATGCAGGGACGGCTCTGAACAGCCTGGTTCGCTATCTCCATCTGCACGTCCGCGGCGCCTTGACGACCCTGCGGACACAAAACGACGTGGCAGTGTTCAGCTACGACATCTACGAAGTCGGGATCGCTGACACGATTCAGACCGGTGACGCCGCGGTAGCCTCGATGCTCAATATCATGCGCACGCTGTGCGGCCCCACCTGGACACCAATGGAGGTCTGGCTCGCCCACCGCGCGCCGGGAACGAGCGCGCCGTTTCGTCGCGTCTTTCACGCCCCGGTTCGTTTTGATGTCGCGCAATACGCCATGGTGTTTGATGCCCGATGGTTGAGCCATCCTCTTCCAGCAACCGACCCCGAGCAGCGCCACCTGTTGCAACAGGAGATCAGCCGGCTCGAAAACCAGTTCTCCCATAACCTGCCGGAGCAGCTGCGCCGGGTGCTGCGCACGGCCCTCACGACACGCTACACCGGGGCGGACCAGATCGCCGACATCTTTTCCATGCACCCGCGCACCCTGAGCCGTCGCCTGGCCGAATGCGGCGTGAGCTTCCAGGAACTGCTGGATGAGGGCCGCTTCGAAATTGCCCGCCAACTGCTGCGCGACTCCGCCATGGAAGTTCGTCAGATCGCCGACATGCTGGACTATGCCGACGCGAGTGCCTTCACGCGGGCGTTCCGGCGATGGAGCGGCACCACGCCAGCCCAATGGCGAAAAAACAGCCCATAGAAGATCCTGATTTCATAGCCGAGGATCGCCATTCGGCGTCGGGAGAAGGTGGAAAAATCATCTACTACAGGCGATTGAACGCCTGGTTCCACGGTCACTGATCGTTGGGTGACAGTCGCGGAAACAGTCACTTCGCCGGCGCCGCCATGGTCAGCGCATTGCCCTCGGCCATCCAGCCGCCGCCCATCGCCTTGTACAGGTTGATCGAGGCCTGCAGCAGGACCTGCTGGGTTTGTGTGTAGCTGCAACTGGGCGTTGAACAGGCTGCGCTCGGCGTCAACCACTTCCAGGAAGCTGGTGTAGCCGTTGTCGTAGCGCAGCCGCGCCGTGTCGGCATAGACCTTCAGCGACTCGACCTGCCGGCGCTGCGTGGCCAGTTGCACACGGGTCCGGTCCTGGTCGATCAGCGCGTCGTTGACACCGCGAAACGCGTCCTGGATCGCCTTCTGATAAGCGAACAGGGCCTGCTGCTGCACCGATTCGGCCACCTGAACCTGCCCCGCCAGCAGCCCGGCGGTAAAAATGGGCAGGCCGAGCGAGCCGCCGTACTGCCAGACCTTCGATGCGCCACCGAACAGGTCGGACAGGTTGCCGCTGGCAACCCCGAGCGCACCGGTCAGCGAGATGCTGGGGTAGTAGGCTGCCTTGGCGGCGCCGATCTGTGCATTGGCCGCGATCAGCTTCTGCTCGGCTTCGCGGATGTCCGGTCGGCGCTCCAGCAGGCTGGACGGCAGCCCCGCCGGGGCAACCGGCGCCGTCAGGGTGTCGATGTCCTTGCCGCGCGCGATGGGACCCGGGTTGCGGCCCAGCAGCACGCTCAGCGCGTTTTCCTGCTGGGCGATGGACTTCTCGAACTGCGGGATGGTGGCCAGCGCTTCCTGGTATTGCGACTGGTTCTGGCTCAGCTCCAGCAGCGAGATCACACCGCCGGCATAGCGGTCCTGGAAGATCTTGTAGGAGTCGCCGCGGGACCGGGCCGTGGCCCGGGCGATCTCCAGTTGCCGGTCCAGATCACGCAGGTAGATGTAGCCGCCGGCCACGCTGGAAACCAGCGTAAGGATGACGCCTTGCCGACCCTCTTCGCTGGCGACGATCTGCGCGCGCGCCGCTTCGCTCTGGCGGCGGATCTTGCCCCACAGGTCGAGTTCCCAGCTGGCGCCGAGCAGCACATCGTAGGTGTTGTAAGTCGTGCTCACCGCATCGGCGCCGGCAATGCTGCCGCGCTGGCGGCTGGCATCGGCGCCCAGACCGACCTGCGGATAGAGCTGCGACCGTGTGATGCCGTAGCGGCCCGCGTATTCCTCGATGCGCGCCGTGGCGATCAGCAGATCCTTGTTCTCGCGCAGAGCCTCGACGACCAGGGCATTGAGCACCGGGTCGTTGAACTGCTGCCACCATTCGGTGTTGGCAAGCTCCTTGGCATCCTGATCGCTCACGCGCCAGGCGGGCGGGCTGTCAACGGTGGGGCGCACGTAGTTCGGCCCGACCATGCAGCCGCCGACCATCAAACACATCGCGGCGACAAGTGCGGTTCTGTCTTACGCATGCTGGCCTCCTTCGGCAGCCTTGGGCACCGGGTCGCCAGCGCCTGGCGGCGGACCCTTACCCTTGTGGCTCATCTTCTCGACCACGTAGAAGGTCACCGGAATGATGAAGATGGCGATGAAGGTGGCCGCCAGCATGCCGCCGATCACCGTGCTGCCCATCACCTGGCGCGAAATCGCGCCGGCGCCGGTGGCGATGGCCAGCGGCACGCAGCCGAGGATGAAGGCGAAGGAGGTCATCAGGATCGGCCGCAGGCGCAGGCGCGCGCCCTCGAGCGTGGCATCGATCAGCGAAGCTTGCCCTTCTCGTGCTCCATCTTGGCGAATTCGACGATCAGGATGGCGTTCTTCGCGGCCAGGCCGATCAGCATGACCAGGCCGATCTGCGCATAGACGTTGTTCTCCTGGCCGCGCAACAGCAGCGCGGCAAAGGCGCCGGCCACGGCGATCGGCGTGCCGAGCAGCACGGAGAACGGCAGCGACCAGCTCTCGTACTGCGCCGCCAGGATCAGGAACACGCACAGCAGCGAGAAGGCGAAGATCACCATCGGCGAAATGCCCTGCTGCGCCTTCTGCTCCTGGAACGACATGCCCATGTAGTCGTAGCCCATCTCCCTCGGCATGGTCTCGGCGAACACCTCCTCCAGCGCGCTCATGGCCTGCGCCGAACTGTAGCCCGGCGCGGCGGAGGCGTTGATCTGCGCGCTGCGGTACAGGTTGTAGCGCATGGTGAATTCCGGCCCGGAAACGTTGCGCACCGAGGTCAGCGCCGACAGCGGCACCGTCTCGCCCTTGTCGTTGCGCACGTAGAACTGGCCGACGTTCTCGATGTTGGTGCGGTAGTCGCCTTCGGCCTGGACGTAGACCTGCCACTGGCGGCCGAACCGGTTGAAGTAGTTGATGAAGCCGCTGCCCAGGAAGCTCTGCAGCGTCTTGTAGACGTCGCTGAGGTTGACGCCCTGCTTGAGCACCTTGTCGCGGTCCACGTCGACGAAGACCTGCGGCACCGTCGGCCGGAAGGTCGTGGAGACGCTGGCCAGCTCCGGGCGCTTTTTCGCGGCCTCGATGAACTTGGTGGTGTTCTCCGCCAGGAACGCGACGTCCTTGCCGGCGCGGTCTTCGAGAATGAAGGTGACGCCGCCCGAGGTGCCGACGCCGGGAATGGCCGGCGGCGGGAAGGCAAAGCCGATGGCGCCGCGGATGCCGCCGAGCTTCTTCGTCAGCTCGGCCTTGATCGCGGTGTATTGCTCCTCGGGCTTCTTGCGCTCGGCCCAGTCCTTCAGCGTGATGAAGAAGAAGGCGCTGTAGGTGTTCGTCACGTGGCTCAGCATGCTGTAGCCGACGACGGTGGTCACGTACTTCACGCCCGGCGTCGTCATGATGATCTCCTCGGCCTGCCTGGCGACTCGTCGGTGCGCTGCAGCGAGGCGGCATCGGGCAGCTGGACGCCGGCGAAGACATAGCCCTGGTCTTCCTCGGGCAGGAAGCCGGCGGGCACGATTTTGCCGAAGAACCCGATGCCACGGCCACCGCCGCCAGGAAGACGAGACTGATCAGGCTCCTGCGGATGGCGAAGCGGCAGATGCCGACATAGCCGTTGGTCACCTGGCCGAACATCCGGTTGAAGCCGTCGAAGAACTTCTGCAGCGGGCCGGTGCCCTTGACCTTCGGCTTGAGCAGCAGGGCGCACAGCGCCGGGCTGAGCGTCAGCGCGTTGAACGCGGAGATGAGCACCGAGATGGCGATGGTGACGGCGAACTGCTGGTAGAGCTGGCCGGTGATGCCCGGGATGAAGGCGGTCGGGATGAACACGGCGGCCAGGATGAGCGCGATGGCGATGACCGGGCCGGAGACCTCCTCCATCGCCTTGAGCGTCGCGTCCTTGGGCGACATGCCGTGCTCGATGTGGTGCTCCACCGCCTCGACGACGACGATGGCGTCGTCGACGACCAGGCCGATGGCCAGCACCAGCCCGAACAGCGACAGGGTGTTGATGGAGAAGCCGAACAGCGGGAAGAGCACGAAGGTGCCGACCAGCGACACCGGCACCGCCAGCAGCGGGATCAGCGTCGCCCGCCAGCCCTGCAGGAAGATGAAGACCACGAGGATGACCAGGACCAGCGCCTCGATCAGGGTGTGCTTGATTTCCTTGATGCCCTCGGTGACCGCCAGGGTGGTGTCGAGGGAGACCACGTAGTCCAGGTCCGCCGGGAAGCGCTCCTTGAGCTCCTCCATCAGCTTCTTGGCGCCGTCGGCGGCCTCGATGGCGTTGGAGCCCGGCATCTGGTAGAGGGCGATCAGGGCGGCCGGCTTGCCGTTGAGCCGGCCGTGCAGGTTGTAGGTCTGCGCGCCCAGTTCGATGCGGGCGACGTCCTTCAGGCGGACGATGGAGCCGTCGGGGTTGGCCCGCACCACGATCTTGCCGAATTCCTCCTCGGTCTGCAGCCGCCCCTGGGCGCGGACCGCGTAGGTGAACTCCTGCCCCTTGGGCACCGGCTCCGCGCCGATCTGCCCGGCGGGGTTCACCTTGTTCTGGGCGTTGATGGCGTTGATGATCTCGGGGATGGTGATGTTGAGCTTGGCCAGCTGGTCCGGCTTGACCCAGAACCGCATGGCGTACTGGCCGGCGCCGAACACGGTGACGCTGGCGATCCCCTTCACCCGGGTCATCTGGTCGTTGATGTTGATGTAGGCGTAGTTGGCCAGGAAGACGTTGTCGTAGGTGCCTTTCGGCGAGTAGAGGGCGAACATGATCAGCGGCGACGAGGTCGACTTGGCCACCGTGACGCCGTAGTTGCGCACATCCGCGGGCAGCTGCGACTCGGCCTGCCCCTGGCGCATCTGCGCCAGCACCTGGTCGGTGTTCGCGTCGGTGTCGACGTCGAAGTTGACGTTCAGCGTCATCTGGCCGTTGTTGGCGTTGATCGAGTACATGTAGTTCATGTTGTCCACGCCGGACATCTGCTGCTCGATCGGGGTGGCCACCGACTGCTCGACCGTCAGGGCGTCCGCGCCGGTGTAGGTGGTCTTGACCTGGATCTCCGGCGGGACGATGTCGGGGAACTGGGCGATCGGCAGCCCCGCCATGGCGACCAGGCCGATGATGACCATCAGGATGGAGATCACCATCGCCACGATCGGGCGGTTGATGAAGAACTTGGACATGGCGGCTTACCCCTTGCTCGCGGGCTTGGCCGGCGCCGATGCGGGCGCTCGCCGGCTTCGCCGTCCGGATCAAAGGGCTTCGGGATGCGACCGCGCCCGGCCTTGACCTTCTGGATCCCCTCGACCACGATCTTCTCGCCGGGCTTGAGCCCTTCGTCGATGACCCACTGGGAGCCGATCCGCTCGCCGGGCGTGACCGTCCGGATCTCGACCGTGTTGTCGGCGCCGACCACCGCGACCAGGTATTTCCCCTGCATTTCCGTCACCGCGCGCTGGGGGACCAGCAGCGCACCCTTCTCACCGCGTGGTCGCCCGGACCATGGCGAACTGGCCCGGGCGCAGGCAGGTTCCCCGGGTTGGGGAACAGGCCCGAGCTTCAACGTGCCGGTCGTCGCGTCCACCTGCCGGTCGAGCAGGGAGAACTTGCCCTTGTGGGGGTAGAGCGCTGCCATCGGCCAGGATCAGTTCGAGCGGCACGTCTTCGGCCTTTCCCGGCGGCGTACCTCGCCTGAAATTGAGGTACTCCCGCTCGCTGATAGAGAAGTACACCTTGATCGGATCGACCGTCGAGACGGTGGTCAATTCCGCTGTGGCGCCGGGCCCAGCAGGTCGCCGATCTGCGCCTTGGCGATGCCGGCGATGCCGTTGATCGGTGAGGTGATCCGGGTGAAGTCGAGGTTCAGCTTGGCGTTCTCCAGCGCCGCCGTGGCCTGATCGAGGGCCGCCCGCGTGGACAACTCGGATCCGGTGGCGTCGTCCAGGTCCTTCTGGCTGACCGCGTTCTTCTCGGCCAGCGGCTTGATGCGCTCCAGGTTGGCCACGGCCGTGTCGTCCATCGCCTTCTGCTTGCTGCGCGCGGCTGCGGCCTGCTCCACGGCGGCCTGGAAGGTGCGCGGGTCGATCTCGAAGAGGACCTGCCCCTTCTTGACGGCGTCGCCTTCCGGTAGTTCTGCTTGATCAGGTAGCCGGTCACCTGCGGCCGGATCGTCGCGTTGACAACGCCGTCGAGGGTGCCGACCCATTCCCTGTAAACGGGAACGTCTTTCTGGATGACGCTCATGACATCGACAACGGGCGGCGCGGGCGGTGGCGGCGCCGCCTTGTCACACGCGGCCACCAGCAGCATCGCCACACAGGCGGCCACGATGGCGGACTTCCGAACCACCCCGGCCTGCGGCGATGGATTCCGGTCGCTACGGCCCAGGATGGCTCCGAAACGGTTCAGCTTGTTTGAAGTTGACATAAATGACCACCTGATACGTTGTGACTGAAGTGCGCGAAGCGCTCGTCCGGGCAAGCGCGAGCCGGCTCCAGTTTAGCCGGACAAAGCGCTAAATTGGACCGTTGAGCGACATGCCGACTGGAATCGGTCGCAGCCCGCGCAGCACCTGACACTGAAAGACGCCAGCGCCGCCTTGCCATCCGTGCCGTGCCTGGCTTCTGCGTTGCCGAGCGAGCTTACACACCTGCCGCTCGAATCGCTTGACACTTTCAGACAATGGACGCCCGCTTTGGCGGCACGTCGCAACAATGTTTCCGTCGGCCTGGCAGTTCAGGCCTGCAGTGACGGGACACCCTTGGCGTGCACGACGACACGGCGGGACTGAGTAACCCCGGTACGCTATAATATAAGTAGCGTGGAACGGCCATTGGACGCTGGGAAAAGGCCAAAAACACCATGGATTAAGTGCCAAAACCGTCAGAAAGCGACGCCCAACGACCCCACGAAGATCTGCGCTGACGATCCCGGGTTGAACCAGTAACCGCCCAGGGTGACCGCGCCCCAGGTGAGCTGCGCAAACGGCCCCCGCTGGAAGCTGCGGTCGCCACCGTAGATGTTGGTGCGCTGGCCGGCCAACCCGAAGCGAAGCCAGGCAACCGGGCGCCACCCCAGCTCGCTCCACGCATAGGTATAGCTTTGTGTGTCTGCCTGGCGGTTGCGCACATACTCGGCCTCGACGTAGAGGTCGATCTGGCGCCAGGCCAGACTGGCCTCGAGCCCGGGCACGAAGGCTTGCGTCCTGCCCCAGGCGCCGCCGAGCAGCGGCGTCAGCTCCCAGGTGAAGGTGTCGCCGCCGGAGAAGTTCCAGCCGACAAAGGCTGAACGCGCGCCGATCGATTCGTAGTTGATGCGGGCTTCCAGATGCAGCGGGCCCCTATCAGCGGTGGCAATGCCCGAGGTGTAGTTCTGTCCGCCGCGAACCACGGTGGGATAGGCCGTCACGGCAAACGCCCATGGAGCCGGTGCGTCCGGTGGGGTGCTGGGCCCGACGGGCTTGTCCTCGCCGGCCCATGCCGCGGCGGCCATCAGGATCGCAGCAGCCGCGCAACCGGCCCGACGCGGCTGGCCGGCGTTCATCCGCCGAGCGCGTTGATCGCGACCACCAGCCCGCTACCCAGCCCGATCATGATCAGGCCGACTTTCCAGCTGCCGAAACCCGCGTAGCGCCCGAGCCCCATGCCCCCAAGGAACAGCATCGCCAGCGCGACGGCCCGGGAGACACTCTTCGCCACCCCGACCTCGTCAAACATCATGAACGGCAGTACGACGGGAAAGGTCGCGCCCACCACGATCAGAAAGATCGCCAGCGCGGCCAGCGCATCGCCCCGGTTGAGCTCGGGGCGTGCCGGCACGTCGGGCAATGCCAGGACGCGCCCGCGAATCGCCTCGATCTCCGTGCTGGAGACCAGGCCCGCCGCACCTTTCGACAGCGAACGCTCGATCAGTCCACGCCCGGCCTGCGCGTCGGGCGCGCCACGCACCGCATGAATCAAGCTCAGCACCCTGCCGCGATCGGTGACGGTGCGAACCAGGTACATCACCGCATCGACCAGCCCCCATGCCAGGTTGCAGCCCAGCGCGGCGATGAACATGGTGCGGATCTGCGCATCGCCCTGCTCCGCCACCGAGACCGCGCCGGTGAAGGTCAGCGCCATGAACAGACCGAAAAGCATCTCCGAAACCCGGTCCACCGGGCTAAGCACCGGCTCACGCACGGTTCGCGCAGGATTTTTCGTGTCATTCATGGATGTCTCTTGGTTTAACATGAAAGAACGCCGTCATTGCGATGACGGCCGTCAGCCTATGGCGCATTTTTCCCCGCAGAAGCAGAGCGCATCAGCTGCAGTTGGGAAGAAAGCCAGGTGCTGCTGGGAACCGATGCCGCGTTCGCACAGCGCACCAGGTAGGGCCCGCCCGTCATGCTGCTCTGGGTCGCGGCCCGCTCAATGAACTGCTCCGCACTGGCCACCATGCCCCGCTCTTCAAGGTAGTTCAGCTTGACCCGCAGGTGCGCCTTCGCATCGGCCGCGCTGTGCCAGGCGCCGTTGCGCTGGAACTCGCACCTTGATGCTTCCAGCCGGCCCAGCAAGCTTTCGATTTCTGCCCGCGCCAGCGGCGACAGTGAGGCCGCAAAGCTGGCCGCAACGACGAAGCCGGTCATGAGCAGAACAAGAAGTTGTCGCATGCGTGATTCCTGTGCCCGGGTTGCCGGACTAGAGCAGCCAGTCGATGGGAAGGACCGAAAGCACATTGACCTTGGCGCGCAGGAACCAGCTGGTGCCCGGTTCGGTATCGTAGCGAACCTCACCCGAAGGCGTCCACTCGACCCATTGCAGGGCTTGCCCATCCGGCGTCAACCGGACCTCATAGGCGACTTTCGGCACAGTCCCGTCAAAAAAGGCGGCCAGCTGCTGCGACAGCGCCGGGCTGTCAATCACCAGGCCCATCTCGGTGTTCAGCCGCGCCGATCGAAGGTCGAAATTGAACGAACCCACGAAGATGCGGCTTTGGTCCAGCGCGAAGGTTTTCGCGTGAAGGGCCGACGATGAGCTCACGCCGAAGCGGCCCGTGTGCTCCAGCATGTTTTTCCTCGCCGTCGGCATGAGCTCGTAAATCTGGACACCGGCCTGAAGCAGGGCCTGACGGTGTTTCGCATAGCCCGCGTGGACCGCGCTTTCATCGGTGGCGGCCAGGGAGTTGGTCAGCAGGCGCACTTTCACGCCGCTTCGGGCCACGTTCACCAAGGCGGCGGCGCCGTCGGTGCCCGGCACGAAGTAAGGCGAGACGAGGTCAACGATTTTCTCGGGCTGGCCCATGGTGCGCACCAGTGCCGGAAAAAGCAGCAGATCGGTCCGCTGGGTCGTGTCCAGCGTCTTGCCCGGGTCGTCATAAACCAGCTGCGCGCGGGTCCATTCCAGCGCAAGCTGCCTGTCCAGCAGCTGCTGCACCAGCGGCGCGGCGCGCACCGCATCGGATTAGCCACTGAAACCGGGTCGCGCGGTTCGCCGCAAATCGGGCCTCCAGCGCTGCGGCGGCCTCCGGTGCGGGCGTGCCAACGAAATCTGCCGCCGGGTAGGCCGACGCACTGCTCCAGTACAGGTCGAACTGCCTTGAAACATCGCCCACAGCCGGGCCCACGGCGATCACATCCAGATCGGCAAAGCCAAGGCCTGCGCCAGCGCCGAAGTATTCGTTGGCAATATTGCGCCCGCCAACGACGCTCGCCTGGTTGTCGACGGTGAACGACTTGTTGTGCATGCGGTGGTTCAGGCGCGTGAAGTCGGTCAGGAAATTGAGGGCACGGGCCGTGCGCTGGACGAACGGGTTGTACAGGCGCACCTCGATATCCGGATGCGCGTCGAGCGCCGCCAGGGTCGCGTCGAGACCGGCCGTGTTGACGTCGTCGATCAGCAGGCGCACGCGCACGCCGCGCCCGGCCGCATGCCACAGCGCCTCGAAAAGCAGATTGCCGACCTGGTCGCCATGCCAGAGGAAATACTGCGCGTCGATCGACTTTTCCGCGGCGCCCGCGAGCAGGACGCGGGCGGCAAAGGCATCCTGCGGGTTGGGCACCGCGTGGATGCCGGTCTTGCCCGGATTCGCCGTCACACCGGGCCTCACCGCGCGGCCAAGTCGCGTGTCGGACGTGTCGGTGAGCGCGGTAGTCTCGGTCCGGCCCTGTGGGGCTGGAAGACTGGCGCAGCCGGTAAGCAACGACGCAAGCGTGAAGACCGCCCAGCCCAGAATCCGGCGCTTTTTCATTGACCTTCCTTTGCACAGACGGCCGCGATGCTAACAGACAGTTTCCCTGGGTTGCCAGGGCCGATTTCGGTTGGCGTACCTGAACATCCAGCGAATGTCCGAAACTGTCCAATGGCAAGACTGTCCAGGTGGCATATTCCTCGATGGATGCATCGACCACCATGTGATGCATTGCAACGAGACCAAGCAAGGCGGGTCGCATTTTCGCGGGCTGCCATGGCCGAAATGAGTTTCTGCTGCACGATTTGCCCCGTATGGACGCTGGCAGTAGACTGGCTTCGTTCTGCGCGCGCATTTTGATCAACGACTCAAAGGAGATGACCATGGGGAAAAAGAAAGCCGAACTGACGCCCGCGGAGACCACCGCCGCAGAGGTCGCAGCGAGCAGCGTAACCTTGGCTGAAGTCAAGGCCGCCTGGCCAAGCCCCGCCCCCAAGGTCAAGGGCAAGCCTGAGGACAAAGGCAAGACGCGCGACGGCGAGGCCAAAGCCGACAGTGAAGCCGGCAAGATGTCCGACAAGGCCTACGCGAAGGAGATGAAGAAGCTCCACGTCGAGCTGGTCAAGCTGCAGCAGTGGGTCGTGGCCAAGGGCCTCAAGGTTTGCATCGTCTTCGAAGGGCGTGACGGCGCCGGCAAGGGCGGCACCATCAAGGCGATCACCGAGCGCGTCAGCCCGCGCGTGTTCCGCGTGGTCGCGCTCCCGGCGCCGACCGATCGCGAGAAGTCGCAGATGTACGCCCAGCGCTACCTGCCACACATGCCAGCGGCAGGCGAAGTCGTGATCTTCGACCGCAGCTGGTACAACCGTGCCGGCGTCGAGCGCGTGATGGGCTTCTGCACCGAAGAACAGGCCCGCGAGTTTCTGGCGATGGTGCCGCTGTTCGAGTCCATGATGATCAAGTCGGGCATCATCCTGCTCAAGTACTGGCTGGAGGTGAGCCCCGAAGAGCAAACCCGCCGCCTCGCGGCACGCATCAATGACGGCCGCAAGACCTGGAAGCTGTCGCCGATGGACGTGAAGTCCTACAACCGATGGGACGACTACACCAGGGCGCGCGATGACATGTTCGCGGCCTCCGATACCGACGCGCACCCCTGGAACGTGGCGATTTCGGAAGACAAGAAGCGCGTTCGCCTGAACGTGATCAGCCACCTGCTGAAACACGTTCCGTACAAGGACCTGCCGGTGGAAAAGGTCGAATTGCCCAAGCGCAAGATCGGCCGCGTCAAGGCGTCCGAGCATCCGATCCGCTACGTGCCTGAACGCTTCTGAAATCAAGACATCGTTCAGCGCGGCCTGGGCCTGACGTCGCGGCGCAGCAGAACAGGACCCCATGACTCTCGCCACGAAGAACTCGGCGGCAACGCCGTCGCGGGCCCGGCACCAGCACCACTGCGCCTGGACGTGGTCGCCGGCCTTGTCGCGGCAGCGGTCGTGCTGCCCAAGGCCATGGCCTACGCCACCGTGGCCGGCCTGCCGGTGGCCGTGGGCCTGTATACCGCGTTCATTCCGATGCTGATCTATGCGCTGCTGGGCTCGTCGCGCGTGCTCAGCGTCAGCTCGACCACGACACTGGCGATCCTGGCCGGCACGCAGCTCGGGCTGGCGGTGCCTGACGGCGACCCGGGCAAACTGGTCACCGCCACGGCCACACTGGCCGCGCTGGTCGGCGCAGATGCTGCTGGTGGCCCGACTGCTGCGACTGGGCTTCGTCGCGAACTTCATTTCCACGCCCGTGCTCACCGGCTTCAAGGCCGGAATCGGCCTGGTGATCGTGCTCGACCAGGTGCCCAAACTGCTGGGCATCCACTTCACCAAGCACGGGTTCTTTGCCGACGTGCTCAGCCTCGTCCAGCACATTCCCGCCACTTCGCTGCTGACCCTGGCGGTGGCGATGGCGACCTTCGCGGTGCTGATCGGCATGGAGCGCCGGTGGCCGCATTCGCCGGCACCGCTGGTCGCGGTCGGTGGCAGCATCGCCGCCTCGTGGTTCTTCGGCCTGAGGCACCTGGGGGTCTCGACGGTCGGACTGATCCCGCAAGGATTCCCGTCGCTCACGCTGCCGGATCTGTCGCTGGTCGAGCAACTTGTACCGGGCGCAGCTGGGCATCGCCTTGATGAGCTTCACGGAAACGATTGCCGCGGGGCGAGCCTTTGCCCGGCCGAATGATCCGCCCATCAACGCCAACCGTGAACTGGTCGCCACCGGGCTGGCCAATATCGGCGGCGCGCTGCTGGGCGCCATGCCCGCTGGCGGTGGCACCTCGCAGACCGCCGTGGTGCGCTCCGTGGGCGGGCAGTCACAGAAGGCCTCGCTGGTCACCGTCGGCGCCGCGCTGGCCACCATGCTCCTGCTGGCGCCGCTGCTGGGCCTGATGCCCAATGCCACGCTGGCCGCCGTCGTCATCGTCTATTCGGTCGGGCTGATCCAGCCGGCGGAGTTCCGCGCCATCCTAAAGGTGCGCACGATGGAGTTTCGCTGGGCGCTGATCGCCTGCCTCGGTGTGCTGGTGTTCGGCACGCTCAAGGGCATCGTGGTGGCCATCATCGTCTCGATGATCGGGCTGGCGAGCCAGGCGGCTTACCCGCGCGTGTCCGTCATCGGCCGCAAGCGCGGGACGGACGTGCTGCGGCCGTTGTCGCCGGAACATCCCGATGACGAGACTTTCAGGGGCTGCTGATCGTGCGGCCCGAGGGGCGCCTGTTCTTCGTCAATGCGCAGAACGTGGCGGAGCGCATCAACGCGCTGGTCGAGCAGCACCAGCCGCGCGTGCTGGCGCTGGACCTGAGCCGCGTGCCCGACATCGAGTATTCGGCCCTGCAGGCGCTGATGGAGGGCGAGCGGCGCGCGACCGATCGCGGCGCCGTGGTCTGGCTGGCCGGGCTGAACCCGGGCGTCATGGAGACGGTGCGACACGCCGGACTCGACCAGCGCCTGGGCCGCGATCGCCTGCTGTTCAACGCCCGTGCGGCAGTCGAGCGATACCAGGCGCTGTACCCGGGGCCGGGCTGATCGCTGGAGAAGGGGTCCATCCCCCGCCCGACAGCCAGCATTGTTCCGGCAGGCGACAATCTGGCCCTGCCCATTCTTCAACCGGAAACCCTCATGAAATCAGCTCTTCGTATCGCCACCCTCGCTGCCGCCCTGACGACCCTGTCCACGGCGTGGGCGCAAAACCCCGTCACGGCCGAAGCCGCCAAGGAGGCCGGCGCCGTGGTCACGCCCAGCGGCCTGGTCTACCGCTCGCTGAAAGACGGCACCGGCCCCAGCCCCACGGCCGCCGACACCGTCAAGGTGCACTACCGCGGCACCTTCCCCGACGGACGCGAGTTCGACAGCTCGTACAAGCGCAATGAAGCCATCGAGTTTCCCCTGACCGGCGTCATCAAGTGCTGGACCGAGGGCGTGCAGAAGATGAAGGTCGGCGGCAAGGCCAAGCTGACCTGCCCGCCGTCGATCGCCTATGGCGAGCGCGGCGCCGGCAGCGCCGTGCCGCCGAATGCCACGCTGGTGTTCGAGGTCGAGCTGCTGGGCATCAAGGGCAAATAGGTCCCAAACAGCCGGTCGTCCTGGCTCACATCGGAATGCCGAAAGGCCTTGCCGATCAGCTTCAGCGACTCGGGGCTGTCCCACTCCCGCGCGCCATAGATCTTGTCCAGCGACCCGCCCCTGCGCATCGACCAGGATCGTCAAGGGCAGCCGCTCCGCGCCGAGCATGTTCTCCAGCACCAGGCGCTGGTCGATGAAGTGGCTGAAGGAGGTCTTCGTTTTCTGCACGAACACCAGGGCGGCCTCGGGATGGTCGTCGGTGGAAATGCCGATCACCGTGAACTGCCGCCCGCCCTTGAGCCGCGACAGCCGCTCCAGCGAGCCCATTTCCGCGCGGCACGGGCCGCACCAGCTGGCCCAGACGTTGATGATCAGCGGCTTGCCGCGAAAATCCGACAGCTTGCGAAACGGCACCGTCAGGCCGTTCATCGTCGCCTCGCGCAAGGTCCCGCCGATGGGCACCTCGCCCGGCGTCTTCGCCAGCGCCTGCGGGCATGCGTGCCGGCCAGCGCGGCCAGGCAGAACAGCGTCAGGAGGAGCGTCTTTTTCATGCCCGATCAGTGCCCCAGCCGCGGAACGGGCCATGGTGACCTCTGGCCTTGATTTCTTCAAGCATTTTCCGGATCTTCCCAGCGTCGAATGGACACAGCGTGCTATTGTTTTTGCATCACTTCGGCCCCAGCGACTCCGCCAGGCTCAGCAGGTTCTGCGGAACCACACGGATGATCCCGCTGCGCGGACTGTCGATGTCGGCAATGAAAAAGAACGACACCGCCACGATGAAGGGCACGGCCAGCAGCAGGCGCCGCTCGCTCCTGAAGTCCCTGGCGCCGTAGCCCACCGACAGGCAGCAGGCACCGGCGATCAAGGTCATCAGCAGCCAGGCCGCGGGCGGGATGCGGTTCCACCAGGCGGCCTGGGTGTAGCCCTGCGAATTCAGCACGTCGTTCATGCCGTTGACCACCAGGGCCATCACCGGCGTCGGGTTCGCCGTGGCGGCCGGCACGATCGCCGCCCACAGTTCGTTTTGCAGCTTCGCCGTGCGGGCATTGATCTTCTGTTCTTCCTGGAAGTCGCGCGTCATGTAGAACAGGATCCGCTCGTCGGTGTAGCGGCGCAGCAGTGTGCGCACCTTGGCCGCGTCGGCCGCCGGCAGCAGGTCGGCCCGGAGATACTCGGTGCCAATCGCGTTGGCTTCCGCCTCCTCGAGGTTCTTGCGCTGGTCGTAGCGGCCGATCGCCATCGAAAACGTGAAGCCGATGATCAGCGCCAGCAGGGTCAGGATGGCGCCCTGCACCACCCGGTAGTCTTCCAGCGCGGCGTGTTCCAGCGGGCGACGCCGCCGCAGAACGCCCGCCCCGAACCACGCCGAAAGGCCGAACAGGACCACCGCGACCAGGAAGGTGAGCAGGGGATAGTCAGTGAGGCGAAACATGGGTCGGGCTTTCCGGGTCGGGCGGGCAGGGGTTGAGGGGCGAGGGCCATTGTATTTCCGCGCCACCTTGCTGCGGGCACCGTGCGGCCGGTGACATTTTGCTTGCAGCTGCAATGCTTGCAACTACAATCATCAAATGACCGCAAAGACCATCGCCCCCAAAGGCTGCACCAACTTCAAGACGCGCCAGCTCGCCCGGATGCTGTCGCGGCAGTACGACGCGGAGCTGGCCCGCGCCGGCCTCAAGACCACGCAGTACTCGCTGCTCGGCCATGTGCTGCATCTGGGCCCCATCGCCCCGGGGGAGCTGGCCCGGCGCATGGAGCTGGACGCCTCCACGCTGACGCGCAACCTGCAGCCGCTGCTGGCGGCGGGCTGGCTGGTGCAGGAGGCCGGCGCCGATGCGCGCAGCCGCTTCATCACCCTCACGCCCGCCGGCCGCGACAAGCACGCCGAGGCCCTGCGCCACTGGAAGGCCGCGCAGAAGGGCATCAACGCCACGCTCGGAGAAGACCGCGTCGTCGCCCTGCATGCGCTGCTCGACGACTGCATGGCGCTGCTCGGCACCGAGGCCACCGTCTCGTGAGCGAACCCACCGCCAACGCAGCGGCCACGGCCATGGCCGGCCGCACCCGCGACCTGCTGCACGCGCCACTGCTGCCCACGCTGCTGCGGCTGGCCACGCCGAATGTCATCGGCCTGTTCGCCACCACGGTGGTGATCGGCTACGACGGCTACATCCTCGGGCGCCTGGGCGCCGATGCGTTGGCCGGCGTGGCGCTGGTGTTCCCGCTGTCGATGCTGATGCTGCAGATGTCCAACGGCGGCATGGGCGGCGCCGTGGCCTCGGCCGTGGCGCGCGCGCTGGGCGGTGGCCGCCACGACGAGGCGAACCGGCTGGCGCCGCACGCCTTGATGATCGCCGTCGTTCTGGCGCTGCTGTTCACCGGGGTGATGCTCGGCTTTGGCCGGCCCATTTTCGCCGCCATGGGCGGGCGCGGCGCGGCGCTGGACGCCGCGCTGGCCTACTCCAGCGTGCTGTTCGGCGGCGCGCTGGCGATCTGGGTGCCCACCCTGCTGTCGGCCATCGTGCGCGGCACCGGCAACATGCTGCTGCCCGCGCTCATGCTGACGCTCACCGCCGCCATCCACCTGCTGCTGTGCCCGCTGCTGGTGTTTGGCTGGGGGCCGGTGCCCTCGCTCGGCGTGCGCGGCGCGGCCATCAGCACGCTGTTCACCAGCGTGATCGCCGGCATCGTCCTGGCGGCCTGCATCTGGTGCGCGGCCGGGGGCCGGTGCGCCTGGGCCTGTCGAACTGGGGGCTGCGCGCGGACCTGATGCGCGCCATCCTGCGCGTCGGCGCGCCGGCCTCGCTGAGCCCGGTGCTCAGCAACGGCGCGATTGCCGCGGCCACCGCGCTGATCGCCAGCTACGGCACGGCCGCGCTGGCGGGCTACGGCGTGGCCGCGCGGCTCGAATACATCATGGTGCCGATCGCCTTCGGCTTCGGCACGGCGCTCACCACCCTGGTCGCCACCAACATGGGGGCCGGCCAGCGCGAACGCGCCCTGCGCGCGGCCTGGACCGGCGCCGGCGTGGTGGCGCTGATCACCGGCGGCATCGGCATCGTGGCCGCGATCAACCCTGCCCTGTGGATGAACCATTTCAGCGCCGACCCGGCCGTGCTGGCCTTTGGCACGGCTTACCTGCGCATCGTCGGCGCGAGCTACGGGCTTTTCGGCCTGGGGCTGGCGCTGTTCTTCGCGTCGCAGGGCGCGGGCCGCATGGCCTGGCCGCTGGCGGGCAGCGTCTCGCGGCTGGCCGTGGTGGCCGGCGGCGGCTGGATCGTGGTGCGTTACTTCAACGCGCCCGCCACCGCCTTCTTCGTCGTCATCGCCGCCGGCTTCGCGGTCTATGCGGCCATGATCGGCGGCGCGATCTGGCTGGGGCGCTGGGCGCAGCGCTGAACGGCCGGCCTCAAACCACCGCGCCGAACAGCGCACCCACGCCGGCGGTGATGGCCATGGCCAGCGCGCCCCAGAACGTCACGCGCCAGGCACTCGCAAGAACGCTGGCGCCACCCGCCCGCGCAGCCACAACGCCCAGCAGGGCCAGGAAAACGAGCGACATGCCCGACACCCAGACCAGCAGCCCCGGGCCGGGGATCAACGCCGCCACGGCCAGCGGCAGCGCCGCACCCACGGCAAAGCTGGCCGCGGACGCCAGTGCGGCCTGCACCGGCTTCGCGCTGAGCGCGCTGGAGATGCCGAGTTCATCGCGCGCGTGGGCGCCGAGCGGGTCATGCGCCATCAACTCCGTGGCCACCTGCTGCGCCAGCCCCGCGTCGAGCCCGCGCGCCACATAGATCGCCGTCAGTTCCCGCCGCTCGCCATCAGGATCGGCCTTCAGTTCGGCGCTTTCGCGCGCCAGATCGGCAGCTTCGGTGTCGGCCTGCGAATGCACCGAGACATATTCGCCGGCCGCCATCGACATGGCGCCGGCCACCAGCCCGGCCACACCGGTCACCAGGATGTTGCTGTGGCTGGCGCTGGCCGCCGCCACACCCACCAGCAGGCTGGCGGTGGAGACGATGCCGTCGTTGGCGCCGAGTACGGCGGCGCGCAGCCAGCCGATGCGCTCGGTGCGGTGGCGTTCGGTGTGACGGCGTGCCATGGGTGTCCTTGAATCATTGTGTTGCGACAATCCGAGTATGGCCGGGAAAGCCCGCCGGCTCCGTGCGCCAGCCGACCGACGCATCGCAAGCCGTTGGCGCAGCTGTGGAGCGTGTCCGGGAGCCTTTTTTGAACAATATTGGCCGATTCCCATCGTCGGAAGGTCCATATCAGCTATGGTTTCGGGAGTCTTTCACCCCACTGCGCTCGCTGGCGCACAGAACGTTTCGGTGGTGGAGGCTACCGTGGCTCCAGCAGTCCACGCCACCGGAAGAACCGGCCCTGCGTCAGGGCCAGCCGCAGACGGCCTGACGCGCAATGCATACTGAAAGCCTCATGGCAGCCCGGAAAAAAGTTCTCGCCCGCATATTTCAGGTCCTGCTGATGGCCTTCGGCCTCGGCATCCCGTGCACCGCACCCGCATGGGCGGACGCCCCGGCTAACCTGCACGCGATATACGCCAGCCTCGGCGAGCGGCTCAGCCAGTCGCCGTTCCAGCGCCCTCTGATTCTCGACTCCACAGAGGCCCCGGACCAGGTGCAGGGGGATGTCCTCGCGGTGATCAACTTCCCTTTTGCGACCGTCAAAGCCGGGCTGAACAGCCCTGACCACTGGTGCGACGTGATGATCCTGCACATCAACACCAAGTACTGTCGCGCGAGCACAGGGCCGGCCGGCACCCTCTTGCGGGTCCACATTGGCCGGAAGACGCCCGAAGCACTGGCCGACTCGGTGGGCGTCGATTTCAACTACCGGGCAGCGGTTGCGTCGGACGAATACCTTGATATATTTCTCAACGCCGCGCAGGGTCCGATGGGAACCAGCGACTACCGGATCCGGCTGGAAGCGGTGCCATTGCCTGGCGACAGGACATTCCTCCATCTGAGCTATGCCTACTGCACCAGCCTGGTTGGACGCCTGGCCATGGAGACCTACCTGGCCACGCTCGGCAGCGAAAAGGTGGGGTTCACTGTGACGGGTACGCAGGCCGACGGTCAAACCGAATTCATCGGCGGCCTGCGCGGCGTGGTGGAGCGAAACACGATGCGCTACTACCTCGCGATCGACGCCTTTCTGGAAGCCGAAAAGGCCGCGCCGGCGGAGCGGCTGGAACGACGCATGCAAAACTGGTTCACCGCAACCGAAAGCTACCCACGCCAGTTGTACGAGATGGACCGTACGTCCTACCTGGACATGAAGCGTGCCGAAGTGGCGCGCCAGAACAGCGTGCCGGAGTGACATCGCGGACACTCTGGACGCCAGGAAAAACGACATTGTTCCTACAATCCAACCGGTCTGCCCTTCACCCTGGTACTGCCGCCCATGCCCGTTGTTGCCCCCGCCCCCGTCCGTTCTGAAGCAGACATCCACCGCTTGGAGATGACGCCGCTGGCGCAGGCGGTACCCTGGGCCAGCACCTACGAGCTGATTTGCGACGCCGTGCGGGCGTACCCGGAGCGGCCGGCGCTGAGCTTCCTGCACACCGGGCAACCCGGAGGCCCGGTGACCCGCTGGACCTACCGCGACTTGCTTGAAGGCCTGCACCAGACCGCCAACCTGCTACGTGAACTCGGCGTGGGGCTCGAGGATGTGGTGGCAGTGATGCTGCCCGGCGGGCTGGCCTACCACCTGGCGCTGTGGGGCGGCGAGGCCGCTGGCATCGTGCAGCCGCTGAACCCGCTGCTCAGCGACGACAAGCTGCTGTCGCTGCTGCGCGCCAGCGGCGCCCGGGTGCTGATCGCGCATGGCGAGGACGACGAGTCCGGCATGCGCGCCAAGGCCTTGCACCTGAAGGCGCTGATGCCCGAATTGAAGACCCTGCTGCTGGTGACGCCGGACGGCCGGCCGCTGCCGATGGCCAGCCCCCTGCCGGAAGGCGTGCTGGACTTCCATGCCCTGCGCGCCGACCAGCCGGCCGACCGCCTGCTGAGCCAGCGGCGTTTTTCGCCCGCCGACATCGCGGCCTACTTTCACACCGGCGGCACCACCGGCGCGCCCAAGCTGGCGCGCCACAGCCACGGCGCGCAGGTGTTCACCGCCTGGGCCAATGCGACGATGCAGGGCTTCCGGCCCGACGACGTGCTGATCAACGGCTACCCGCTGTTCCATGTGGCCGGCGTGCTGCCCGGTTCGCTGTGCTCGCTGGCGGTGGGCATGGAGACTGTCATTCCCACGGCGGCGCTGTTCCGCAACCGCGACGTGATCCAGAACTACTGGCGTCTGGTGGAGCAGCACCGCTCCACCCTGATCTCGGGCGTGCCCACGGCGCTGGCCGCGCTGGCTGCCGTGCCGGTGAACGGCGCCGACATCTCCAGCGTGCGCTCGGTGCGCACCGGCGCCGCGCCGTTGCCGCCGGAACTGGCCGCGCGGTTCCAGCGCGATTTCGGCCTGGCGGTGCGCGAGAGCCTGGGCATGACCGAGACCGCCGGCCTGTCCACCGTCACCCCACCGGGTGGCGAGGCACCCGCCGGCTGCGTGGGCTGGGCGCTGCCTTACGCCCGCTTCCGGGTGGTGGCGCTGGACGCGGACGGCGCGCCGACGGCACAGGAACTGGGCACCGGCGAAGCGGGCATGGTACTTTACAAGGCGCCCAACCTGTTCTCCGGTTACCTGGATGCGGCCGAGACGGCGAAGGCGTTCACCATCGACGGCTGGTTGATCACAGGCGACCTCGGCTTTCGCGACGCGCTGGGGCGGCTGAACCTGTCCGGCCGTGCCAAGGACCTGATCATCCGCGGCGGCCACAACATCGACCCCAAGGTGATCGAGGACGCGCTGGGCGCGCACCCCGCCGTGCACCTGTGCGCCGCCGTGGGCGCGCCGGACGCCTACGCGGGCGAGCTGCCGGTGGCCTATGCCACGCTGCTGCCCGGCGCCACGGTCACCGAAGCGGAGTTGCTGGCCTTCACCGCAGAAAGAGTCGATGAGGCGCCTGCAAAGCCCCGTTCAATCACCGTGCTGGCCCACATGCCGGTCACCAACGTGGGAAAGATTTACAAGCCAGAGTTGCGCACGCTGGCCACCGGCGCGGTGGTGCAGGCGCTCGTGACCCAGGTGTCCGATGCGCTCGGGCTGCCGATGCAGATCCGTCCTGAGGTCCAGGCCGCCGGCGACGCGCCGGTGCGGGTGTTGCTCGACGCCCGACGTCAGGGCGACGCGATGGCCGCCCTCGAGGCGAAACTGCTGCCCTTGATCGCGGCGCTGCCGGTCAAGGTGGCGATGGACCGCGCCTGAATCGTTGAGGCGCTGAGCCACTGACCCGCCGGGGGCAGCCGATCCGAAATCCCCGCAGGGTGCAGGGACAAGGCGCAGGCCGATTAACATTGCCGGTTGCCCATTTGCACCCTGCAAGGGCGCCCCATCCGCCACCGCACGGCGCGAAAGGCCCGCCATGATTGAACTTCTGACCAACCCCCAAACCTGGATCGCCTTTGCCACGCTGACACTGCTCGAATTGGTGCTGGGCATCGACAACATCATCTTCATCTCGATCCTGGTGGACAAGCTGCCGAAGGAAAAGCGCGAGTTCGCGCGGCGCCTGGGCTTGTTCATGGCCATGTTCATGCGCATCGGCCTGCTTCTGGTTCTGGCCTGGATCGTCGGCCTGGTGACGCCGCTGTTCAGCGTGTTCGGCATGGAGATTTCCGGGCGCGACCTGATCCTGATCCTGGGCGGCCTGTTCCTGATCTGGAAAAGCACCACCGAGATCCACCAGTCCATGGAAGGCGCCGAAGACCACACGACCAGCGTCGTGAAAGCTACCTTTACCTCCGTCATCCTGCAGATCATGGTGATCGACCTGGTGTTTTCACTGGACTCGATCATCACCGCCGTGGGCATGGTCGACGATGTGCGCGTGATGATCGCTGCGGTGATCGCCTCGGTCGGGCTGATGATGCTGTTTGCCGGCCCTATCGGCCGCTTCGTGTCAGACCACCCGACCATCAAGATGCTGGCGCTGTCTTTCCTGGTCGTGGTGGGGGTGGTGCTGGTGGCCGAGGGCTTCGAGTACCACGTGCCCAAGGGTTTTGTGTACTTCGCGATGGCGTTCTCACTGGGTGTCGAATTGCTCAACATCCGCATGCGCAAGCGCAGCGCGACTCCCGTGAAGTTGCACCCGCCGCATATTCCCGGGGACTGAGGGACAGGCGCTCAGTCCCGCGGGCGGCTAGTCGGTCTTTGCCCCCGCCTTGAACCACTCTGCGATCAGCGCGCGCTCGGCCTCGGTCAGGCCGGTGGCGTTGTTCATCGGCATCTGCTTGAGCACCACCACCTGCTGGTAGACCATCTGGGCGTTGGCTTTCACGCCCTCGGGGGTGTCCAGGCGCACGTTCTTCATCTGGACGGCCGGCCCGTGGCAC
Source organism: uncultured beta proteobacterium (assembly GCA_963726365.1). Taxonomy (GTDB): domain Bacteria; phylum Pseudomonadota; class Gammaproteobacteria; order Burkholderiales; family Burkholderiaceae_C; genus JAABQG01. The sequence continues at coordinate 74,561 of CAVSCI010000026.1, forward strand.
ATGAAACACCGCTGCTCCAGCACATGCTGCACGGTTTTGAAGTTATTTGGGCCACTTCCCAGCGTCGCCTGGTCATTGTTTGCTACTGATTTGGAAGTTTCAGTGGCAGCTGCCGCGGCCGCCGGCGCCGGCTCCAGCGCTTTCAGGCCGACGATGACCGCCAGGATCACCACCACGCCGACCGCCGCGAACGGCCACGGATTGGCGGCGCGGCCGTGGCGCCAGCCGTGGCGCTGCACGAAGAACTGGCGGATCAGCGCACCGGCCAGCATCATCAGGATCAGGATGACCCAGTTGTACTTGTTGGTGTAGAGAAACCCGTAGTGGTTGCTCAGCATCGCGAAGATCACCGGCAGCGTGAAATAGGTGTTGTGCACGCTGCGCTGCTTGCCGCGCTTGCCGTGGATGGCCAGCGCCTTGGGGTCGGTCTTCTCCCCGGAGGTCATCGCGGCCACCACGGTGCGCTGGCCGGGGATGATCCAGAAGAACACGTTGGCGCTCATGGCCGTGGCGATCATCGCGCCCACGAGCAAAAAGGCAGCGCGGCCGGCAAACAGCTGGCAGGCGCCCCAGGCCGCGATGCAGATCACGCCGAACACCAGAGCGCCGACGATGGCCTCGCCGTTCTTCCTGAAGCCGAACCAGCGGCAAAAGCGGTCGTACAAAAGCCAGAATGCCACCAGAAAGCCGAGCGCTGCTGCAATCGCCGCCGCTGGCGACCAGTCCATCAGGGATTTGTCGACCAGAAAGGTGCCGGCGTTCCAGAGGTAGAGCACCGTGAAAAGCGCAAAGCCCGACAGCCAGGTGGAGTAGCTCTCCCAGTAGAACCAGTGCAGCTCGGTGTGGATCTTTTTCGGCGCCACCATGTACTTCTGCGGGTTGTAGAAGCCCCCGCCGTGCACCGCCCAGATCGCACCGTCCACACCTTTTTCCAGCAGGTCGGGGGACTTCGGCTTGAGCAGGTTGTTGTCGAGAAAGACGAAATAGAACGACGAGCCGATCCAGGCAATCGCGGTGATCACATGCACCCACCTGAGAAGCAGGTTGGCCCAATCCAGCAGATAGGCTTCCATCAGGGAACTCCAGGCTGCTCACCACCGCGGGCGCTGTGAGCAGATTGAGGGTCGCGAACACGGAATCCTCTCCCGAAGATTTCCGGCGCCGCTGCGACCTGTGGACCAAAGTGTATACAGTTTTCAGTCTTCATTCCAGTGGGTGCCCTGATTCTCTCTTGGGGCTAACCCTGAGAATCTGTTCGCAATAACTGTGCCGCGACTGCCACGGCAATCACCTCAGGCTCCTTGCCGTTGATGCCGGGTACGCCGATCGGGCAGGTGACGTGACCCAGTTCGTCGGCGTGGAATCCCCGCGCTTCCAACCGGTGGCGGAAGGTCGCCCATTTGCTCTTGCTGCCAATCAGGCCGATATACGGCAGGTCGCCGCGCTCCCGCTGGCGTTTCAGGCAGGCTGCCAACACATCGAGGTCTTCGGCGTGACTGAAGCTCATGATCAGCACGAGGCTGCCCGGCGCCAGTGAATCCACAGCGGCGTGCACCGGTGCGGAATGCTCGCAACGCACGTTGGCGGGCAGATCGTCAGGGAAAATTTCATCACGGCTGTCGATCCAGTGGACCTGAAAAGGCAGGCTGCCGAGCAAACGTACCAGCGCCTTGCCCACATGACCGCCACCAAAAAGGGCCACCGGGCTGCCGCCGGGGGCCAGCCGTTCACGCAGGGAGGGAATATCTGCGGCCGCGACGGCCTCGAACCGCAAGTGAACGACCCCGCCGCAGCACTGGCCCAGGCTCGGCCCCAGTGCGACACGCATCGGCGCAGGCGACATAGTGCCCCGCTCGACAAGAGGGATTCGCGTGCCCGGGCGATCGCCTTGAACTCAAGATGACCCCCTCCGATGGTGCCGATAATCCGGTCTGAAAAAACGGCCATCCATGCACCCCGTTCGCGCGGCGCCGAACCCTCTGTGGCGTCAACTGTGACAAGCACTGCGGGTTGCAGCGCCAGACGGGTGGAAAATAGCGTGATCAGAGACACAAACCTTTACCTTGTTGGACGGGGCATCAATCAATGCGCTTGTCTTTTCAGGCAAAGTATGCCCTGTGTGCCTGCCGCAAGCCCTTGACAGAACCCCAGACGACCCGAGCCAATGGAAAGAAAACCGATGCATTCAGAGCCAGAGCGCGCCGAAAACAGGAGCGATTGCGCTACACCTCTTGTCCTGCGAAAACCAGGGCGATTTGCCGCTATGCTGGCGTGTGTGGCGGCCATCATGGCGGGGTGCACTTCCTCCCCGGCGCCAGCGCCAGGGCCAGGGCCAGCAGCCCCTGAAGGGGCCGCCACCAAAGCGGCCAGCCCGCCAGCACCCTCTGTCGCCCGCACGCCACGGGAGTACCGGCCGGATGCGGCAAAGCACATCTATCAGCGCAATGCCAACCGGATCTACAAGGGCCGCTTGCCGCCGCTGCTTTATGCGATCGGCACGCTGGAGGTCGAGGTGGACCGGCGCGGCAACGTGGTTTCAACGCACTGGCTGCGCGCGCCCAAGCATGCCCCTGAAGTGGTGGCCGAAATCGAACGCACAGCGCGCCAGGCAGCGCCCTACCCGGTTCCCGAGCGCCTGGGCAAGGTCACCTACACCGACACCTGGCTGTGGGACAAGAGCGGCCGCTTCCAGCTCGATACACTGACCGAAGGCCAGGACTGAGCCAGCCCTCAGGCGCGTGCTGCCCTGGCACGCTCGCAGGCCAGCAGGATGCGTTCGGGCGTGGCCGGCGCGTCCAGATCAACGCGGGACTGGTGTCCCGCTGACGCGCTCACCGCGTCACGCAAGGCGAAATAGGCCGACAACGCCAGCATCAACGGGGGCTCCCCCACGGCCTTGCTGCGGTAGGGCGTGGGCTTGACGTTCTGCCCGGCGAACAGGCTGACCTTGAAGTGCTCGGGCACGTCGCCAGCCACCGGGATCTTGTAGGTGCTGGGGCCGTTGGTCAGCAGTTTGCCTTTGTCGCTCCACACGCACTCTTCCATCGTCAGCCAGCCCATGCCCTGGATGTAGGCGCCCTCGATCTGGCCCCGGTCGATGGCGGGGTTGATGCTCTGGCCCACGTCGTGCACGATGTCCACGGCCTTGAGCCACCATTCGCCAGTACGGGTGTCGATCTCGACCTCGCTCACCGCCGCGCCGTAGCAGAAGTAGTAGAAGGCGCGGCCCTGCAGCGTGGTGAAGTCGTACTTGATGTCCGGCGTCATGTAGAAGCCCGTGCAAGACAGGCCGACGCGGTCCAGCCAGGCCTGCTTGACCAAGGTGTGCCAGGCCACCTGGCTGTCAGCATCATGTTGCCGGTGGCCCGGCACCGTCCGGGCGTGTCCCGCTACAAATTCAATAGCTTCCGGCTCACAACCCAGAAGCCTTGCCGCCACTGGCGCCAGCCGCGCGCGCAACTGCTCGCAGGCGTTGTTGATGGCCGCGCCGTTGATGTCCGCGCCGCTGGAGGCCGCGGTGGCGCTGGCGTTGGGCACTTTCTGCGTGTCCGATGCGGTGACGCGCACCAGGCTCAAGGGAATGCCCAGGCCGTCGGCGGCGACCTGCGCCATCTTGGTGTTCAGGCCCTGGCCCATTTCGGTGCCGCCGTGGTTCACGCTGACCGAGCCGTCCTGGTAGATGTTGACCAGCGCGCCGCCCTGGTTGAGCATGGTGGCCGTGAAGCTGATGCCAAACTTGAGCGGCACCAGCGCCAGGCCGCGCCGACGGTACTTGCTCTGGGCATTGAACCGGTTCACCGATTCGCGCCGCGCGCGGTAGCCGGCCTCGGCGTCCACCTGGTCCATGACCTTGTCGCCGATCCAGTCCTCGATCACCTGCCCGTACTGCGTGGTCAGGGTCGTGGCGTCGCCGGAAGCGGCCGGGTCGCGGTAGAGGTTGGCTCGCCGCACGTCCAGCGCATCCATGCCCAGCTTGTGGGCGATTTCCTCGATCACCGTCTCGATGCCGAACATCCCCTGCGGGCCGCCGAAGCCGCGAAACGCCGTGGCGCTTTGCATGTTCGTCTTGCAGCGGTGGCTGATGATCTTCAGGTTCGGCAGGTGGTAGCAGTTGTCGATGTGCAGCACGGCGCGGTCGTTGACCGGGCCGGAGTAGTCGGTGCTGTAGCCGCAGCGCGAGGCCAGCACCACGTCCAGGCCCAGGATGCGCCCGCTGTCATCGAAGCCGCAGTCGTAGTCGATGCGGAAGTCGTGGCGCTTGCCGGTGATGGTCATGTCGTCGTCGCGGTTGGCGCGCAGCTTGACCGGGCGCTGCAGCTTGAACGCGGCCAGCGCGGCGCTCTGCGAGAAGATGCTGGAGTTGCCCTCCTTGCCGCCGAACGCGCCGCCCATGCGCCGGCAGATCACTTCGACGTCGTTGGCGTTCAGGTTCAGCGCGGCGGCGGCTTCACGCTGGTTGCCGTCGGGGTGCTGGGTGGAGACGTAGATCGTCAGCTGCCCGTCCTCGCGCGGAATGGCGTAGGCGATCTGCCCTTCCAGGTAGAACTGCTCCTGCTGGCCGCAGGTGGTGCGCCCGGTCAGGCGGTGCGGCGCCGCGGCAATGGCCTCGACCGGCTGGCCGCGGGTGATGCCCTTGGGCGGCATGATGAAGCTCTGCTGCTCCATCGCCTCGTCGATCGTCAGGATAGCGGGCAGCTCCCTGACCAGCACCTTCGCGCGCCGCGCGGCTTCACGGGCGTACAGCATGTCGCGCGCGACGATCACGGCCACCGGCTGGCCGACAAACTCCACCTTGCCGTCGGCCAGGAAGGGGTCGTCGTGAACGATGGGCCCGCAGTTGTTCTCGCCCGGAATGTCGCGCGCGGTAAAGACGGCGACCACGCCGTGGATGGCCAGGATCGCCTCGCGGTCGATGCCCTCGCCGATCAGTTCGCCGTGCGCCACGGGCGACAGCAGCAGCGCGGCAAACAGCGTGCCGCGCACCTCGGGAATATCGTCGGTGTAGGTGGCCTGCCCCGTGACGTGCAACAGGGCCGATTCATGGGCCAGTTCGCGGCCTTGCTCGCCAAGGGGCAGCAGTTCCTTCAAGGATGCCGGTGCATTCATGATGCGACCTCCGTCGGGGTTTCAGTGGATTCCTCGACGAAGCGCAGCACCAGGTTGCGGGCCACGAGCGAGCGATAGGCCCAGCTGGCGCGCAGGCCGTCGCGGGCGGTGAAGCTTGCGGCAATCGCCTGGTCGAGATCGGCGGCGCTCACGGCGTCCGGCGCCCGCCCTTCGATCACCGCCTCGATCTTCGGCGCGCGGCACGGCGAAGGCGCCAGGCCGTTGAAGGCCAGCCGCACATCGGTGAACCTTGCCATCCTTGAGCTGGTAGCGCAGCGCGCAGCAGGTGGCGGAAATGTCCTGCTCGAAACGCTTGCTGATTTTGTGGGCGCGGAACACCTCGCCGGATTTCGGCCTGGGCAGGTCAATCGCCTCGATGAACTCGCCGGCCTGCAGCACGTTCTTCTTCAGGCCGGTGTAGAAACTCTCCAGCAGCACCGAGCGCGTCTTGTCCCCGCGGCGCAGCAACAGGCTGGCGCCCAGGGCCATCAGGCAGGGCATGGTGTCACCGATTGGCGAACCGTTGGCAATATTGCCGGCCAGTGTGGCGACCGAGCGAACGGGCGGCGAGCCGAAACGGCGCAGCAGTTCGGCGAAATCGGGCCAGGCATCGGCCACCAGCGCTTCAACCGCCGTGAGCGACACCTGCGCGCCGATGCGCCAGAAAGTCCCCTTGTCCTGCACCTGCCGCAATTCAGCCACGTTGCCGAGGTACACGATGTACTCGGGCCGCCTGAACTGCTTGTTCACCGCCAGACCGAACTCGGTGCTGCCGGCCAGCAGAGTGGACTGGGGGTGCTTGACCAGGTAGTCGGCCACTTCGGCCACGGTCGCCGGCGAGACGAAGACATTGCCCTTGCGCGTGCGCACCACGGGCTGCACAACGATGTCGCCATCCAGCGTGTAGGTGGGTTCTGAAGGCCGCCGGATCTCACGCAGCAGTGGCAGATCGGCGGCGTCGTCAATTTTCAAAAGAGTGGCGGGCGCCTCGCAGGCCTTGAGCGCCGCGTCGATGATCGGCCGGTAGCCGGTGCAGCGGCACAGGTTGCCGCTCAAGGCTTCCTGGATGGCGGACCGATCGGGTTGGGGCACCGTCTGTACCAGACCGGTCAGGCTCATGACGATGCCGGGCGTGCAAAAGCCGCACTGGGAGCCGTGGCAGGCCACCATCGCGTCCTGCACCGGGTGCAGGCTGCCATCCGGACGCTTCAGGCTTTCCACGGTCTTCACGGACTTTCCATCGAGAGTGGGCAAGAGTTGCAGGCAGCTGTTGACCGGAACATAGTTCACGGCCGTGCCGTCGCCATTCAGTTCGCCCACCAGCACCACACAGGCGCCGCAATCACCATCGGCGCAGCCCTCCTTGGTGCCGGTGCGGTGCAGTTGCTCGCGCAGGTAATCGAGAACGGTCGTGGTGCGGCGCTCGCCTTCGGCGTCGACGATCCTGCCGTCAAGCACGAATCGAACGGTATTGGTCGCTTGGGTCATGGTGTGGGGCAGCGGTTGTAAACCGGTGATTCTATTTTTGCCACCATCTACAGACTATATGAATTTAAATATAGTCACTCGCAGCCCTTGCCTCAGGAACCGCGGTACGTGGAGTAACTCCAGGGACTGACCAGAAGCGGCACATGGTAGTGCTCATCCACATGCGCCACGCCGAAATCCAGGCTGACGCGGTTCAGGAAATTCGGCTCCGGCAGCACCACACCGCGCGCCTTGAAATAACCCGCCACGTCAAACACCAGCCGGTAGGTGCCGGCCTTCAGACTGGCGTTGTCGTACAACGGCCCGTCGGGGTTGCGGCCATCGGCGTTGAGCTCAAACTGCTTGACCAGCGTGGCCTCGTCCCCATGCGTGACGTAAAGCGCCACCGTCATGCCGGCCGCGGGCGTGCCGTGCATGGTGTCCAGAACATGTGTACTCAATCCCATGGCAAGCTCCCATCCATAAAAACCGATTCGGTGGACCAAAGTGTATACACTTTTTGAATTTCGTTCTATGATGCCCGCATGGAAACATCGACCACAGGTTTCATCGTCGAGGCGCTGACCAAGGCCATCGTCGAGCACCGCCTGCAGCCTGGCAGCAAGCTGGCCGAGCAGAAACTCGCCGACCATTTTGGCGTCTCGCGCACACTGGTCCGCCAGGCACTTTTTCAGCTCTCGCAGAACCGCCTGATCACGATGGAGCCCGCGCGCGGCGCCTTCGTGGCCGCGCCCTCGGTGGATGAAGCCCGGCAGGTATTTGCCGTGCGCCGCATGCTGGAGGCCGAAATGACACGCGCCTTCATGCGCGAAGCCACCCCTGCCAAGCTGCAGGCGCTGAGAGATCATCTGGCCGAGGAGCACGGGGCTGTCATCCGGGAGGACGTGCCCGGCCGCACTGAACTGCTCCGCGACTTCCACGTGCGCATCGCCGAACTCATGGGCAATGAAGTCCTGGCGCAACTGCTGGGCGAGCTGATCTCCCGCTGTGCGCTGATCACGCTGATGTACCAGACCCACAGTGCCGCCGAACACTCCAGCGAAGAGCATGCGGCCATCGTCACTGCGATGGCCGCCGGCGACGAAGCGCTGGCCGTGCAACTGATGAACGACCACCTGGCCCATGTCGAAGCCAGCCTGACCTTTGACCGCAAGGTGCCGACCCACGACATTGCATTGGCGCTGTCCTGACCTTCCAAAATTGCGACTGCAATCTCCACCCACCATGACTGACCGCTCCTCTCCCCCCTACCCGCGCGACCTCGTTGGCTACGGTCGCGACGTGCCGCATGCCCAGTGGCCCCGCGGCGCGCGTATTGCCGTGCAGTTCGTTCTTAACTACGAAGAAGGCGGTGAAAACAACGTGTTGCACGGCGACCCGACTTCGGAGACCTTTTTGTCCGAGCTGGTCACCGCTCAGGCCTACGAAAACCGCCACATGACCATGGATTCCATGTACGAGTACGGCTCGCGCGCGGGCATCTGGCGCATCCTGCGGGAGTTCGAACGCCGCGGCCTGCCTCTCACCGTGTTTGCCGTCGCGATGGCCCTGGAGCGCTACCCCGAGTTGAGCCAGGCCTTCATGGAACTGGGCCACGAGATCGCCTGCCACGGCTTCAAGTGGATTCACTACCAGAACCTGCCGGAGGCCACCGAGCGCCGGCACATCGCCATTGCCAGCCACATCCTCAAGGACATGACCGCAGGCAAGTGGCCACTGGGCTGGTACACCGGCCGCGACAGCCCCAACACCCACCGGCTGGTGGCCGACCAGGGCGGCTATGAGTACGACAGCGACTATTACGGCGACGACCTGCCGTTCTACATGCCCGTCACCAAAACCGACGGCACACTCGTCCAGCAGCTCATCGTGCCTTATTCGCTGGACACCAACGACATGCGCTTTGTGCAGGCCCAGGGCTTCAACACGGGCGAGCACTTCCTGACCTACCTCAAGGACAGCTTCGACGTGCTCTATGCCGAGGGCGACCCCGACGGGCTGAACCGGCCCAAGATGATGAGCATCGGCATGCATTGCCGCCTGCTCGGCAAGCCGGGACGCTTTGGCGCGCTGCAGAAGTTTCTGGACCACGTGCAGCGCCATGAGCATGTCTGGATCTGCCGGCGTATCGACATCGCGCGGCACTGGAAACAGGTCCATCCCTTCACCGACTCCGTTTGAGGCGCAGCATGCCCCTGACCCTTGCCCAACTGAATGCGGCGCCGCTCCATGAGGCCACGCAAATGCTCGACGGCCTGTACGAGCACTCCCCGTGGATTGCCGAGGCCGCGCTGGCGCAACGCCCTTTTGCTTCGGTGGCCCACCTGAAACACGCCATGACGCAGGTACTGGACGCCGCCGGGCGCGAACCGCAACTCGCGCTGATCCGCGCCCACCCCGAACTTGCGGGCAAGGCCATGGTCAGCAACACGCTGACAGCCGAGTCCACGAATGAACAGAACAAGGCTGGCCTGACGAACTGCACCCCGGCCGAGCTGGCGCAGATCCAGCAGCTCAACGCCGGCTACAACGCCAGGTTCGGCTTCCCGTTCGTCCTGGCCGTGCGGGGCCCGCGCGGCACCGGCCTGGCGAAGCAGGAGATCATCGACACCTTTCAGCGCCGTGTGCACAACCATCCTGACTTCGAGCTGCAGGAAAGCCTGCGCAACATCCACCGCATCGTGGAGATCCGCCTGAACGACAAATTCGCCGTCGAGCCGACCCAAGGCAACCACGTCTGGGATTGGTCGGAAGAACTCGCGCAGCACAGCGATCCGGGCTTCAAGGAGGCCGGCCAGCTCACGGTGACCTACCTCACCGAGGCCCACCGCACCTGCGCTCAGCGCCTGTCGTGGTGGATGAAGGAAAGCGGCTTCGACGAGGTGGCGGTGGACGCGGTGGGCAACGTGGTCGGCCGATACCACGCGGCCGACCCGGCGGCCCCGCTGCTGATGACGGGCTCCCACTTTGACACCGTGCGCAATGGCGGCAAGTACGACGGGCGACTGGGCATCTTCGTGCCCATGGAGTGCGTGCGCGCACTTGCGGCCAGCGGACGGCGCCTGCCCTTTGGCATCGAGGTCGTCGGCTTTGCCGAGGAGGAAGGCCAGCGCTACAAGGCGACCTTCCTCGGCTCCGGTGCGCTGACGGGCGACTTCCATTCCGAATGGCTGGACCAGGTCGATGCCGACGGCATCTCCATGCGCGAAGCGATGAAGCAGGCCGACCTGCCGGCCACGCTGGAGGCCATTGCCACCCTGCGCCGCGATCCCTCGCGCTACCTCGGCTTCGTCGAAGTTCACATCGAACAAGGGCCGGTGCTCAATGAGCTGAACCTGCCGCTGGGCATCGTCACCTCGATCAACGGCAGCGTGCGCTATGCGTGCGAGGTCATCGGCATGGCCAGCCACGCCGGCACGACGCCGATGGACCGCCGGCGCGACGCCGCCGCCGCCGTGGCCGAGCTGATCCTCGCGGCAGAGAGGCGCGCTGGCGCCGACGGCGACTCCGTGGCCACCGTCGGCCAGTTGCTGGTGCCCAATGGCTCGACCAACGTGGTGCCGGGGCGCTGCCAGTTCACGCTGGACCTGCGCGCCCCCACCGATGCACAACGCGATGCGATGGTGGCCGACGTGCTCGCGGCACTGGCGGAAATCTGTGTCCGGCGACAACTGCGCTACACGGTGGAAGAAACCATGCGCGCCGCTGCCGCGCCCAGCGCGCCCGCCTGGCAGCAACGCTGGGAAGAGGCGGTGACATCTCTCGGCGTCCCGCTGCACCGCATGCCCAGCGGCGCGGGGCACGACGCGATGAAACTGCACGAAGTCATGCCGCAGGCGATGCTGTTCGTGCGCGGCCAGAACTCAGGCATCAGCCACAACCCGCTGGAAAGCACCACCAGCGACGACATGCAACTGGCAGTGGACGCTTTTTCCGCGCTGCTGGACCAACTCGCCAACCTCTCCTGACTGATCGAAAGTGGATTTGCCATGAAACCCTATGAGCAACTGGATGCCTGGATCGACGCCCACTTTGATGAGCAGGTGCGCTTCCTGCAGGAGTTGATCCGCGTCCCGACCGACACCCCGCCCGGCAACAATGCGCCGCACGCCGACCGCGCCGCCGAGCTCCTGCGCGCGATGGGGCTGGACGCCGAGAAACACCCGGTGCCGGAAGCCGAAGTGCGCGCTGCCGGGCTGGAAAGCATCACCAACCTGCTGGTGCGACGCAACTACGGCCCCGGCAAGACCGTGCTGCTCAACGCGCACGGCGACGTGGTCCCGCCTGGTGAAGGCTGGACGCACGACCCCTATGGCGGCGAGGTCGAGGATGGCAAGATTTACGGCCGCGCCTCGGCAGTCAGCAAGTGCGATTTTTCAACCTATGCGTTCGCGGTGCGCGCGCTCGAGGCCGTGGCCCGGCCCAAGGCCGGCAAGGTCGAACTGTTGTTCACGTATGACGAGGAGTTTGGCGGCGAAGTCGGCCCGGCCTGGCTGCTCAAGCACAAAGTGATCCACCCCGACCTGATGATTGCCGCCGGCTTCAGCTACCAGGTCATCACCGCGCACAACGGCTGCCTGCAGATGGAAGTCACCGTGCACGGCAAGATGGCGCACGCCGCCATTCCTGATTCGGGCGTGGATGCGCTTCAGGCGGCGGTCCATATCCTCAACGCCCTTTACGCGCAGAACACGCTTTACAAACAGGTTCGCTCCAAGGTCGAAGGCATCACGCATCCGTACCTGAACGTCGGCATGATCGAGGGCGGCACCAACACCAACGTGATCCCCGGGCGCGTGAGTTTCAAATTGGATCGCCGCATGATTCCCGAGGAGAACCCGGCCGAAGTGGAAGCCACGCTGCGCCAGGTGATTGCCGAGGCCGCTGCACAGCAGCCTGGCATCACCGTGGACGTCAAGCGCATCCTGCTGGCCAACGCTATGAAACCCCTGATGGGCAACAAGCCGCTGGTGGACGCGATCCAGAAACACGGCCAGGCGGTGTTTGGCGAAACCATTCCAGCCCTGGGCACCCCGCTGTACACCGACGTGCGCCTGTTCTGCGAGGCCGGCATTCCCGGCGTGATCTACGGTGCCGGTCCGCGCACGGTGCTGGAGTCGCACGCCAAGCGCGCTGACGAACGCCTCGACCTCGAAGACCTGCGCCGCGCCACCAAGGTTATCGCTCGCACCTTGCACGATCTGCTGGGCTGATCCGGCGCCAGGCTCCCGGGCCTTCGCGCCCAGCCGTCCGCGCACGCTCGGGCGGAACTGGGCGGGCTTTGTTCGCCGGCATCCGGACGCAGGCCGCGCGCCTGACGGCCAGAAGCAGCCTTTGCCGACAAGGCCATTACCGTTGCGCAGGTCAAAGCTGAATCACCCTATCTGGCGCCTTTACCTCGGGTTGTCCTGTATACAAATTTTCCTCTATTTTGTATACAGTTGTGTCCGCCTTAACAAGGACATGTGCGCGCGGCGGGACTGCCCAAGCGCTGCACGCTGTGAACCTTGCCCTGTTCCCAACCCTTCAGGAGATGCCATGACCGCCACCGTTCACCCCGTCGACGAACGCCTGCCCACCGGCAAGCTGGCCGCGCTGGGCCTGCAGCACGTGCTGGTCATGTATGCCGGCGCCGTGGCCGTTCCGCTGATCGTGGGACGTGCGCTCAAGCTCAGCCCCGAGCAGGTGGCGATGCTGATCTCGGCCGACCTGTTCTGCTGCGGCCTGGTCACCTTGATCCAGTCGCTGGGCGCGACCCAATGGTTCGGCATCAAGCTGCCGGTGATGATGGGCGTGACCTTTGCCTCGGTGGCGCCGATGGTGGCGATGGCCAACAGCAACCCGGGCGTGGCCGGCGCCGGGCTGATCTTCGGCTCGATCATCGGGGCCGGCGTGATCTCGATCCTGATTGCGCCCATCGTGAGCCGCATGCTGCGCTACTTCCCGCCCGTGGTCACCGGCACCATCATTGCCGTGATCGGCATCAGCCTGATGCGCATCGGCATCAACTGGATCTTCGGCAACCCCTTCGGCCCCACCGCCCCCAGCATCGTGAGCCCCGAGCACGCCAAGTGGCTGGCCGACGTCGGCAGCCTGGCCAACGCCAGCGTCACGCCGGCCGCCCCGATGGCGGCCGCCTCGGCCCCGGCCTCCGGGGCCTCGGCCGCGGTCCTCACGGCGGTCCCGGCCATCCCCAAGGGCCTGGCGCTGGTGGGCACGCGTGCCCAACCCGAAATACGCGCAGCTGTCGCACATCGGCATCGCCACGCTGGTGCTGGTGTCGATCCTGCTGATCGCCAAGTACGCCAAGGGCTTCGTGGCCAACATCTCGGTGCTGCTGGGCATCATCATCGGCGCCGTCGTCGCCACGGCGGCGGGCCTCATGACCTTCGAAAAAGTGGCCAAGGCCGGCTGGTTCGACATGGTGCTGCCGTTCGAGATCGCCATGCCCGTGTTCGACCCGATCCTGATCCTGACCATGACGCTGGTGATGATCGTGGTGATGATCGAATCCACCGGCATGTTCCTGGCGCTGGGCGACATGACCGGCAAGAAGATCGACCAGAAGATGCTGACCGCGGCCTGCGCACCGATGGCCTGGGCACCCTGATCGGCGGCATCTTCAACACCTTCCCCTACACCAGCTTCTCGCAGAACGTGGGGCTGGTGGGCGTCACCGGCGTCAAGAGCCGCTTCGTCTGCGTGGCCGGCGGCATCATCCTGATCGTGCTCGGCCTGCTGCCCAAGATGGCGGCCCTGGTGGAATCGCTGCCGACCTTCGTGCTGGGCGGCGCCGGCCTGGTGATGTTCGGCATGGTGGCCGCCACCGGCATCCGCATCCTGTCCAACGTCGACTACAAGACCAACCGCAACAACCTGTTCATCGTCGCCATCTCGATCGGCATCGGCATGATCCCGCTGATCGCGCCCAACTTCAAGCAGTGGATGCCGCACAGCATCCATCCGCTGATCGAATCGGGCATCCTGCTGTCGTCGATCTGCGCGGTGGCACTGAACCTGTACTTCAACGGCGCCCAGGGCGACGGGTCCGAAGCGATTGAGGCCGCCAAGCAGGCCGACGCGCACTGATCCCACTGAACCGCCAGCGCCAGGCCGCCGCGAGGCGGCGGCCCGTGCGCCCGCAACCAATCCGCCGGTATTGACGCAGATCGTCATTGCGGCAACTACTGACACGGTCACCCCGCCATTTGCAGTAGGCTCGTGCCCCGAGGCTGCCGTGTCAGCCCGACAAGAGGAGATTCAATGAGCGACAAACTTTCCCCGGCCGAGACGGCCTTGCGCGATGCCGCGCGTGACTACCACCGCCTGCCGACGCGCGGCAAGATCTCGGTCAACGCCACCAAGCCCCTGTCCAACCAGCGCGACCTGTCGCTGGCCTACTCGCCCGGCGTGGCCTACCCCTGCCTGGACATCCAGGCCGACCCCTCGCTGGCGCACGAGTACACCTCGCGCGGCAATCTGGTCGGCGTGATCACCAACGGCACCGCCGTGCTGGGCCTGGGCAACATCGGGCCGCTGGCCGGCAAGCCGGTCATGGAGGGCAAGGGCTGCCTGTTCAAGAAGTTCGCCGGCATCGACGTGTTCGACATCGAACTGGCCGAGAACGACCCGGACAAGCTGGTCGAGATCATCGCGGCGATGGAGCCCACGCTGGGCGGCATCAACCTCGAAGACATCAAGGCGCCCGAGTGCTTCTACATCGAGCAGAAGCTGCGCGAACGCATGAACATTCCGGTGTTCCATGACGACCAGCATGGCACGGCCATCATTTCCGCGGCCGCCATGCTCAACGGCCTGGAACTGGTGGGCAAGAAGATCGGCGACGTGAAAGTCACGGTCTCGGGCGCCGGTGCTGCAGCGCTGGCCTGCCTGGACGTGATGGTCGGCCTGGGTGTCAAGCGCGAGAACGTCTTTGTCTGCGACTCCAAGGGCGTGGTGTTCCAAGGCCGTCCTGGCGGCTTCGACGACTCCAAGGCGCGCTACGCGCAGACCACCGAGCTGCGCACGCTGGCCGATGTGGTGAATGGCGCAGACGTGTTCCTGGGCTGCTCGGCCGCCGGCGTATTGACGCCGGAAATGGTCAAGACCATGGCCCCGAGCCCGATCATCCTGGCGCTGGCCAACCCCGAGCCGGAGATCCGCCCGGAGCTGGCCAAGGCGGTGCGCCCCGACTGCATCATTGCCACCGGCCGTTCGGACTACCCGAACCAGGTCAACAACGTACTGTGCTTCCCCTACATCTTCCGCGGTGCGCTCGACTGCGGCGCGACCAAGATCACCGAAGCCATGAAGCTGGCCTGCGTGCGCGAGATCGCGGACCTGGCCAAGGCCGATATCAGCGAGGAAGTGGCCAATGCCTATGCCGGCCAGGAACTCGCCTTTGGCACCGACTACATCATTCCGAAGCCCTTCGACTCGCGCCTGATCATGCGCATTGCCCCGGCCGTGGCGAAGGCCGCCGAGGCCTCGGGCGTGGCCACCCGCCCGATCAAGGACATGGATGCCTACCGCCAGAACCTGTCGCGCTTCGTCTATGCCACCGGCATGCTGATGACGCCGGTCTTTGCCGCAGCCCGCTCGGCGCCCGCCGCGACCAAGCGCGTGGCCTACGCCGAAGGCGAGGATGAGCGCGTCCTGAGGGCCGTTCAGATGGTGATCGAGGACAAGCTGGCCCGGCCGATCCTGATCGGCCGCCCCGCCGTGATCGAGGCGCGCATCGCCAAGGCCGGCCTGCGCTTGCAGATCGGCAAGGACTTTGAGTGCGTCAACCCCGAGGACGACCCCCGCTTCCGCCAGTACTGGGAAACCTATCACAAGCTGATGGGCCGCCACGGCGTGACGCCCGACGCCGCCAAGGCCGCCGTGCGCCGCTCCACCACCACCATTGCTTCACTGATGGTCAAGCTCGGCGACGCCGACGCCATGCTGTGCGGTCTGGTCGGGCAATTCGACGTGCACCTGGACCATATCCGCGACATCATCGGCCAGAAGCCAGGCAGCGCCGGCTTTGCCACGCTGAACGCCTTGATGCTGGAAAAGCAGACGCTGTTCGTTGCAGACACCTTCGTCAATGAGGACCCCAGCGCCGAACAGCTCGCTGGCATTGCGCTGATGGCCGCCGAGGAGGTGCGCCGCTTCGGCCTGCCGCCCAAGGTGGCCTTCCTCTCGCATTCCAACTACGGCTCGTCCAACCGGCCCTCGGCGCGCAAGATGCGCCAGGCGCGCGACCTGTTTGCCGCCATGGCACCGGACGTGGAGTGCGATGGCGAACTGCACGGCGATGCGGCCCTGTCCGAGGACATCCGCTCGCACTCGTCTGATGGAAACCACGCTTTCGGGCGAGGCCAACATCCTGATCTGCCCCAATCTGGACGCGGCCAACATCCTGTTCAACGTGCTCAAGATGACCGGCGGCCACGGCGTGACGGTGGGCCCCATCCTGCTCGGCGCAGCCGACACCGCCCACGTCCTGACGCCCTCGGCCACGGTGCGGCGGGTGGTCAACATGACGGCGCTGGCCGTCGCCGACGTCAACGCCGTGCGCTGACGCGCCGGCCTGCCAGGACCAAAAGGGTGCGCGCGCACCCTTTTGGGGTTTTCATGGGCATGGGCAGACGCTCGCGCGGGTGACAATGGGTGGCTTGCGGTTGCCAGGATCGATTCGCCTGGCACCTTTATTGCTCTCACCCCCGTTGTCAACCCTTCCCGCTGGAGTCCCCATGAAAAAACGCGCCTTCCTCAAATCCTCTTTCGCCCTGGCCGCGGCCTTGACGCTCGGCAGCGCAATCGCCCAGACCACCCCGATCAAGTTCCAGCTCGACTGGCGCTTTGAGGGGCCCTCGGCGCTGTTCCTGACCCCGGCGGCCAAAGGCTATTTCAAGGACGCCAAGCTCGATGTGGCCATCGATGCCGGCAACGGCTCGGGCGGCACGGTCACCCGCGTGGCCTCGGGGGCCTACGAAATGGGTTTCGCCGACCTCGCCGCGCTGATGGAATTCCACGCCAACAACCCCGATGCGCCGAACAAGCCCGTGGCCATCATGATGGTCTACAACGACACCCCCGCCTCGGTGATGGCGCTGAAGAAATCCGGCATCAAGTCGCCGGCCGACCTGAACGGCAAGAAGCTCGGCGCCCCGGTGTTCGACGCCGGCCGCCGCGCCTTCCCGATCTTCGCCAAGGCCAACAACGTCACCGGCGTCACCTGGACCGCGATGGACCCGCCGCTGCGCGAAACCATGCTGGTGCGCGGCGACGTCGATGCCATCACCGGCTTCACCTTCACCTCGCTGCTGAATCTCGAGGCGCGTGGCGCAAGGCCGAGGACGTGGTGGTCCTGCCCTACCCGCAATACGGCGTGAAGCTCTACGGCAACGCCATCATTGCCTCGCCCAAGATCCTCAAGGAAAACCCGGCCGCCGTGAAAGCCTTCCTGGCCGCGTTCGCCAAGGGCGCCAGGGACGTGATCGGCAACCCGGCCGCGGCCATTGCCGACGTCAAGGCGCGTGACGGCATCATCAACACCGAACTGGAAACCCGGCGCCTGAAGCTGGCGATCGACACCGTCATCAACAGCCCGAACGCCCGTGCCGAGGGCTTTGGCCAGGTCAACGGCCCGCGCCTGTCGCTGATGGCCTCGCAGGTGTCCGACGCCTTCAACACCAAGACGCGCGTCAACCCGGATGCGGTCTGGAACGCCAGCTTCCTGCCGTCCAAGGCCGAGCTCGACGTGCTGCCCAAGAAATAACATGAGTGACGCCGCCACCCCCTGGTTCGTTGACTTTCTCCGACGTCTGGCTCGCCTACAACGACGAACTGCTCCAGAAGAACCAGTTCGCTGTTGAAGCCATCGACCTGAAGGTGCGCAAAGGTGAGTTCATCGCCATCGTCGGACCCTCGGGCTGCGGCAAGTCCACCTTCATGAAGCTGGCCACGGGCCTGAAGATGCCGTCGATGGGCAAGATCCACATCGACGGCAAGCCTGTGACCGGCCCGTTGAAGATTTCCGGCATGGCGTTCCAGGCGTCATCCCTGCTGCCCTGGCGCACGACGGTTGACAACGTGCTGCTGCCGCTGGAGATCGTCGAGCCCTACCGCAGCTACTTCAAGCAAAAGCGCAAGGAATACGAGGAACGCGCCCGCAAGCTGTTGCAAAAGGTCGGCCTGGCCGGCTACGAGGACAAGTTCCCCTGGCAGCTCTCGGGCGGCATGCAGCAGCGCGCCAGCATCTGCCGCGCGCTGATCCACGAGCCCAAGATGCTGCTGCTCGACGAGCCCTTCGGCGCGCTCGACGCTTTCACCCGCGAGGAGCTGTGGTGCATCCTGCGCGACCTCTGGACCGAGCAGCAGTTCAACGTGATCCTGGTGACGCACGACCTGCGCGAATCGGTGTTCCTGGCCGACACGGTGTACGTGATGACCAAGAGCCCCGGCCGCTTCGAGGTGCGGCGAGAGATCGACCTGCCGCGCCCGCGCGACCTGGAGATCACCTACACGCCCGAGTTCACCGACATCGTGCACGACCTGCGCGGCCACATCGGCGCGCTGCGCAAGGCCGGCGCGACCATCAATCAATAAGGCAGGGAACGCGCCATGAACATGAAACAAGTCGAACGCTGGTCGCCCTGGCTGCTGCTGGTGGCGGTGATCGCACTGTGGCAGATCATCTGCTCGGCCTTCAACGTCTCGGAATTCATCTTCCCCAGCCCGGTGCGCATCTGGGACCAGTTCATGGAGTACCGCGGCCTGATCGCCGGCCACGCCTGGCGCACCTTCTGGGTGACCATGGTCGGCTTCGGCATCGCCATCGTCGTCGGCGTGCTGCTGGGCTTCGTGATCGGCAGCTCGCGCGTCGCCTACGCCGCCGTCTACCCGCTGATGACCGCCTTCAACGCCCTGCCCAAGGCGGCCTTCGTGCCGATCCTGGTGGTGTGGTTCGGCATCGGCGCGGGGCCCGCCATCCTGACGGCCTTCCTGATCAGCTTCTTCCCGATCATGGTGAACATCGCCACCGGCCTGGCGACGCTGGAGCCCGAGCTCGAAGACGTGCTGCGCGTGCTCGGCGCCAAGCGCTGGGATGTGCTGGTCAAGGTGGGCCTGCCGCGCTCCATGCCGTACTTCTACGGCTCACTCAAGGTGGCCATCACCTTGGCCTTCGTCGGCACCACGGTGTCGGAGATGACCGCCGCCAACGAGGGCATCGGCTACCTGCTGATTTCCGCCGGCTCGGCCATGCAGATGGGCCTGGCGTTTGCCGGCCTGCTGGTGGTCGGCGCCATGGCGATGGCGATGTACGAACTGTTCAGCGTCATCGAGAACCACACCACCGCCTGGGCGCACCGCGGCTCGCAGAACCATTGAAGGATATTGCCCCCACGCTCGGCACTGGCGTGTCCTCGCTGCCCCCCGAGGGGGCCCAAACCGCCTTGGGGCGGCCCGGCGGCGGTTTGACCATGACCCCGGACCAGGTCCTTCGCCACCTGCGCCGCGCCAACGAGGTCGCGCGCCGCGCCATGGCGCTGGGTCGCCACCCCTTCGGCGCGATCCTGGTCGCCCCCGATGGCGAGACGGTGCTGGCCGAGCAGGGCAATGTGGACACCGTGAACCACGCCGAATCGGTACTGGCCCGCACGGCAGCCACCAACTTCACGCCGAATATCTCGCGCAGTGCACCCTGGTCACCACCGTGGAGCCCTGCGCCATGTGCGCCGGCACGCAGTATTGGGCCAACATCGGCCGACTGGTCTATGGCATGACCGAGCGACGCCTGCTGGAGCTCACCGGCAACCACGGCGAGAACCCGACCATGGACCTGCCCTGCCGCACCGTGCTGGCCGCCGGGCAGAAATCCATTGAAGTCATCGGCCCGGTGCCCGAAGTGGAGCCCGCGATTGCCGCACTGCACATCAATTTCTGGAAATAGCAAGGAATTTGGCCAATCCCCAGCGTCGAATGGTTATGGTTTGCTATATATTTGGTAGTAAATCCAATACCCGTCACACATCCCCATGACCTGGCACGCCCGACTGCAGCTCGACTACAGCCTTGAAACCGGCCGCACCGTTGCGCGTTACGAGCACAGCGGCCCGCTGCGCATCCTGCAAAGTCTCTACCCCGAGGGCGACGCGGTCTGCCACAACGTGCTGGTGCACCCGCCAGGCGGGCTGGTCGGCGGCGACACGCTGGACATCGCCGCCACGGTGGCGCGCGGCGCGCACGGGCTCATCACCACGCCAGGGGCCACGCGCTTTTACCGTTCTGCCGGTGAAACGGCGCTACAGCGGACTCACCTGAAACTGGCCGAGGGCGCGCGACTGGAGTGGCTGCCGCTGGAAGCGCTTTGCTACAACGCCTGCCGGGCCGAGAACCGGCTGACCCTGGACCTGGCCCAGGGCGCTGAATTGATGGGCTGGGACATCACCGCGCTGGGCTTGCCCGGCGCGAATCTGCCATTTGCCTCGGGTCGCCTCCAGCAACACATCGAGGTGCCCGGCCTGTGGCTGGAACGCGGCCTCATCGATGCAGCCGACACGCTTTTGCTGGACAGCCCGCTTGGCCTTGCCGGTCACCGCTGCCTGGCGTCACTTTTCTTTATTGCCGGCAGCCCGCTGGAACGCGAACGCCGCCAGAACGCGCTGGACCTGGCACGCAAGGTGATCGACGCGCACCCGTTGGCCGCCACCGCTGGCGCCACCAGTCCCAACGGGCAGGTCGTGGTCGTACGGGCGCTGGCCCCGCTGGTGGAGCCCGCCATGGACCTGATGAAGAAGGTGCGGTCGGCATGGCGTGGGCATTTCTGGACCATGCCGGCTGAGAACCCGCGAATCTGGGCGATGTAGCCGGATTCAGGGCCGGGCCACAGCAATGCCGTCATCGTGCCGTTTCAAGCTGCCATTAAATGGACCCTGACCGATCATCGCCAGTCGGCAATGGCTTTCAGCGCCTGCGGAGAGGCAATCTCAATACGCCCGTATGCCAGCCTGAGCACGCCATCGCGCGCCAGCGTTTTCAACTCTTTTGACAATGTCTGCCGGGTGATGCCCAACATCATTGCCAGCGCCTCCTGGGAGACCGGTACCTCCAGACGGGTGTCGGAGGACAGCGTCGCATCACCATGGGCCAGCGCCAGCAACCGGCGCGCAACCCGGGTACGCATCGAGCGCAGCATGGCATCTTCCACCAGGCCGTACAACAAACGCACCCGGCGCGCCAGAAGAATGCTCATGGCCCGGGCAAATGCCGGGCTTTCAAGCAGACGCTCGAAAGCGGTGAATCCGACGACGATCACTTCCGCCGCCTCCAGAGCTGTCACATCGTGCGGACGTGGCATGCCATCGAAAAGCGAAATCTCGCCAAACCAGTTGCCGGCCTCCATGACGGCCAAGATACCTTCCTTGCCATCTTCACGCAGCGTGGACACCTTGAAGGTGCCACTTGCCACGCCAATGAAGCCACTGGGGGCGTCGCCCTGTCGGTACAGCATTTCACCGGCGCGAATGGACAGGCGATCACCGGCGTCCACCAACGCCCGCTGTATGGACTCGGGCAAACCAGCAAACCAGGGGTTGCTCAGCATGGCCAATGGAATCAGTTGTCTGGTATGCACGCCCTAAACCTCAGGGTGATTACCCTTAATTGTGTATTTTTTGACAGTTTAGCGTCGCAGCCAGCCCTACGCTTCACTCCGTGAATCCAGGTTGCCGTCCGACGATACCTTTCATGGACAACGTTCTTGGGCGGGCGTCATATTGGAGCGAATGGCCGAAACCGCAATAGCCGAACAGCGTGCCCCCCGCATCAAGGCCTGCCTAGCCCCGCCCGTGTACGATTTCGCACCCATTCAAAAAGGTTTTCCATGTCCGCCATACCGTTGTTCCCCGAGACTGCGACCGAGACGATCCGCAACGAGCTGGAGGAAACACTCCAGCTGCAACGATCGGCGTACTTTGCCCACCCGGTTCCCAGCTTTGCCGAGCGCAAGGCCGATCTGCTCAAACTTCAGGCCATGTTGCGCGACCACCGGGAAGCCATTCTGGACGCCATCAGCGCCGACTACGGCAACCGGTCGCGCCATGAAACCCTGTTCGCCGAGATTTTCGGCGTGATGGACGGCGTGGACCACACCCTCAAGCACCTCAAGCTATGGATGAAGCCCCAGAAGCGCGGCGTGGACTGGCGCAATTTCTTTGGCGCCAGCAACCGGGTCATTCCGCAGCCCGTGGGCATCGTTGGCCACATCGTGCCCTGGAATTTTCCGATTTTCCTGTGCTTTGGCGGCCTGACATCGGCCTTTGCAGCGGGTAACCGCTGCATGGTCAAGATGTCGGAAAACTCCCGCCATCTCGCCCGGCTGCTCATCGAAAAGGTCCCCGCTTATTTCCCGAAGGAAAAGCTCGCTTTCTTTGACGAAACCGGTGGTGTGGGCATCGAGTTTTCCAAACTCAAGTTCGACCACATCCTGTTCACGGGTTCGGGCCAGACCGGCCGCGCGATCATGGCTGCGGCATCGCAAAACCTCTGTCCGGTGACGCTCGAACTGGGCGGCAAGGCGCCTGCGCTCATCTGCGACGACTTCCCACTGCAAAAGGCCACGGAGCGGATCACGTTCTTCAAGTACTTCAACGCAGGCCAGATCTGCACCACGGCAGACCATGTCTTCGTTCCGCAGCACAAAGTCGACGAATTCGTCGAGATTTCCAAGAAGACGGTCTCGGCACGCTATCCCGACCTGCAGAGCCCGGATTTCACCTCGGTGATCGATGAACGCGCTTTCAACCGAATCACCCGTGCCCTGGAGGAGGCGCAGGCGCGCGGCGCCACGCTGGTGCAACTCGTCGCCGGCAAAAAATGGGACGCAGCCACTCGAAAGATCGCGCCCCACATCGTCCTCAACGCGCCGGCCGACTGCGAACTTCGCACCCGGGAAATCTTTGGCCCCGTGCTGCCAGTCATTCCGTACACATCGGTGGATGACGTGGTGCACGCCATCAATGCCGGTCCGCGTCCCCTGGCGTTTTACCCGTTCAGCAACGACAAGCACTTGATCGACGTCCTGCTGCACCGTGTCATGTCTGGCGGCGTCACCGTCAACGACATCGTGCTGCACACGGGGCAGCATGACATGCCCTTCGGCGGCATCGGTGACAGCGGCATGGGCCACTACCACGGTTACGAGGGCTTCGTCACCTTCTCCAAAATGCGTCCGGTGTTCTACCAGGCGCCCTTCAGCGCGCTCAAGTTCATGTGGCCCCCCTACGGGAAATTTGCGACCCGGTACCTGAATTTCCTCACCCGCTGAGGTTCTTCGGCGGTCGCCAACCCTTCCAGGGCTCGCTGGCAGGACGGGCACTGTGCCCGAACTGAATCAACCCACTCATTCACACGCTGCCGGGCTGGCGGCAAGATAGAAAGGCGCGTTCCATGGAAATGCAGGAGTTTGACTACGTTGTCGTGGGCGGTGGCGCGGGTGGTTGCGTGGTGGCCAGCCGGCTCAGTGAAGACCCGGCCATCTCGGTGTGCCTGCTCGAAGCCGGCGGACCCGACACGTCGGCCTTCATCCACGCGCCACTGGGGTTTGCCGCGACGGCGCCGCTGGGCATTCACAGCTGGGGCTACAACACGGTGCCACAGGCCGGCCTGAATGGGCGCATCGGATTCCAGCCTCGCGGCAAGGTCCTGGGGGGAAGCACCTCGGTCAATGCGATGGTCTACACCCGGGGCAATCGCCAGGACTACGACAACTGGGCGGCGCTCGGTAATCCAGGCTGGGCGTATGACGATGTGCTCCCTTTGTTCAAGAAGGCAGAGAACAACGAGTGCTTCGGCGCGGACGACTACCGCGGCGTCGGCGGGCCATTGAACGTGAGCTACCTGCGCAGCCCGAGTGTCATCAACGAGGCCTTCTTGCAGGCTTGCGAGTCACAGGGTCTGCCGCGCACCAAGGATTACAACGGCGCGCGCCAGTTTGGTGCGGGGCCCGCACAAGTCACCCAGAAGGGCGGCGAGCGCTGGAGCGCGGCCAGGGCTTACATCACGCCTCACCTTGCTCGGGCCAACCTGCAGGTTGTCACGCGTGCCCATGCCAGCCGTGTCGTCCTTGAAGGGAAACGGGCGGTCGGCGTGCAGTTTCTGCAAGACGGCAAGACACTGCAAGTACGCGCCCGCCGCGAAGTGATCCTGAGCGGCGGTGCCTATGGCTCGCCGCAACTTCTCATGCTCTCCGGCATCGGCCCGGCCGCGCACCTCATTCAACATGGCATTGCCGTGGCCCATGATTTACCAGGCGTCGGCCAGAACCTGCAGGACCACATCACCACGGTGCTGATTTATCGCACCCATCGCAAGGACGCCACCCTGGGAACTTCGTTGGCGGGCGCCTGGGCGCTGATTCGCGGCATCTTCGAGTGGCGAAAGAAACGCACCGGCTGGATCACCACCAACGTGGCGGAGTCCCAGGCTTTCCTGTCGACGCAGGGCGACCAGGGCACTCCCAACATCCAGCTCGCGCTGTGCACCGGAATCGTGGACGACCATACCCGAAAGGCGCATCTGGGCCACGGTTACACGCTGCACGTCACCCTGGCCCGCCCCAAGAGCCGGGGCACCGTCACGCTGCAAAATGCAGAACCCACCGCAGCCCCCCTGATCGACCCCGCGTTCCTGAAGGATCCGGACGATCTGGCAACCCTGGTCAAAGGCGCGCAGATGGGCTACGACATCATGGAGTCGGCCGCTTTTGCACCGTACCGCGGCAAGATGATCTACCCGTTTGAACGGAACAACATTGCGCAGGTGGAGCAGTTCCTGCGCAACTATTCGGACACCGAATATCACCCCTGCGGCACCTGCAGGATGGGACCCGAAAGCGACCCCATGGCGGTCGTGGACGCCTCACTGCGGGTGCACGGCATTCAGGGCCTGCGCGTGGCAGACACCTCGATCATGCCGAACCTGATTTCGGGAAACACCAATGCGCCGACCGTCATGATCGGGGAGAAGGCGGCCCTGATGATCCGCAGCCAATCTGCCATTTCCGCCTGCACGCCTTACCGCATGTCCACAAGCCCTATCGACGGATCAGGATGTCGCTCTCCCGTTTCCCGCCATGTGCCGATCTGCCCCGCCCGAAAATTCTCACGCCTCTAAGACCTCCCCCCCCCCCTCCCCCTCCCACTCCCCCCCCCCCCCCTCCCCCCCCCCCCCCCGGGTGAAACTCCACCTGGGCGACCGGTACGCCGCCTTGCCGTTGCGCTACAAGCACCGTGTCCACGCTATCCCTCCCCCCCGGCCCGCGAGGATCATCCGACCACGCTGGTCGCCCGGTCTGCTTCGATGGCCTTGTCCAGCGCCTCCAGCAGGGCCTTGCGCGCCTTGAGCTTGGTGGCCCTGTGCGCTGCGGGGTTGAGTTTCTTCATTTGCTGCGCCACTTCCAGCGCCGTCGGCAACAGCTGATCCGCGGCAACGACGCGGTCCAGGAAACCGGCTGCCATGGCGCCCTGCGGATTGAACATTTCGGCGTTGATGACGCTGCGCTGAAACACGGCCGGGCTCAACCGGTCGCGCGCCAGCAAGATCCCCACGTTGTGCATCGTCATGCCGATCTGCACTTCATTCAGGCCAATCAGGAATTCCCCGGCCACGCCGAGGCGATAGTCCGAGGCCAGCAGCAGGAAGGCTCCTTTCGCCACCGCGTGTCCGTTGCAAGCGACGATGATCGGTTGCGGGTGCGCCAGCATGCGCCGCGTCAGCGCCGACCCTGCCGCGACCAGGGCAATGGCGCTCTCAGGCCCCTTCATCATGACCTTGAGATCGTAGCCTCCCGAAAAAATGCCGGGTTGCCCGGTCACGATCACGATCGCACCGGCCGCCTGCGCCTGATCCAGGCCGTCGTTGAACTCGGCGATCAACTCCGGGGTCAGGGCATTGACCTTGCCGTTGCTCAACGTCAGCACGGCAATGCCGTCGTTGATTGCGTACTTCACCAGATCGCTCATGAGGGGTCCCGCTGTTAGAAATGCCTTCGAGTTTACCCATCCCGAAACGCCGCCTGCGCTCTGGCAGTGAAAGCCGTCATTGCGTGAAACTCGCCGAGAACTGCCAGGGCTCCAGACCCTGCTCAGTCCGTCGTCATTGCCGCCACCCAGTCAAGGTAGTCCGCCGCACCCTCTCCGATCGGTACCTGCACGATCTGTGGGACTTCATAAGGATGGTGTGCGCGGATAAAGCCTTCGAGCCGTGCATACAGCGCCCTGCGCGTCTTGATGCACAGCCGCCATTCAGGTTCGGCGCAGGCCTCGCCTTTCCACAGGTAGAAGCTCTTGATCGGTTGCACCTGCACGCAAGCGCCCAGGCCAGCTGAGACGATCTCGCGCGCCAGAACTTCGGACTGCGATTCGCTGGCCACAGTGGTCAAAACCATGCAGAAAGGCGTCTGCCCAGGTGCCTCTTCGTTCATGAATCTCTCCAACGCTTTAGGTGTATCCCAAGGGACAAGGCACATCTGGCCCGGCAAACCCATGTCACCGGCACACATGGGATGGCAGGCTGGGCTCATGGGAGCTTAAACTGGACCATGCCTTTTTCTTCACTCGGTCTTTCCGCTCCGCTGCTTCGCGCCATCAACGAACGCGGTTACCTCGCACCCACCGCCATCCAATCGGCCGCGATTCCAGAGATTTTGCGCCAGCGCGATGTCCAGGGCTGCGCGCAGACCGGTTCCGGCAAGACGGCGGCTTTCGTCCTGCCGCTGCTGCAGATGCTGATGGCCGGCCACACAGAATCGCCTCGACGCACCCGTGCGCTGATCCTCGTGCACACCCGCGAGCTCGCGGCGCAGGTCGGCGAGACGATTCGCGTTCTGGCGCAGCACCTGCCCGAGCGGTTGAAGACCGCCATCGTCTTCGGCGGCGTGTCGATCAATCCGCAGATGATGAATCTGCGTGGCGGCGCCGATATCGTAGTGGCCACGCCGGGACGCCTGCTCGACTTGATCGATCACAACGCACTGCGCCTGGACGCGGTCGCAACGCTGGTTCTCGACGAAGCAGACCGCCTGCTGGACCTGGGTTTTTCCGAGGAACTGGCGCGCATCCTGGCGCTGCTGCCGGCCCGGCGCCAGACGCTTTTTTTCTCGGCCACCTTTCCCCCGGTGGTGCAGGCGCTGGCCGACAGCCTGCTGCGCGACCCGGCGCGCATCGACATCGTCGACGACCCGGCGGACCGGCCCGACATCACGCAGCGCGCCATCGCCGTGGACGCAAACCGGCGCACCCAGCTGCTGCGCCACCTGATTGCCCACCACGGCTGGGAGCGGGCGCTGGTGTTCGTGGCCACCAAATACGCCGCCGAGCAGGTGGCCGACAAGCTGCGCCGTGCCGGCCTGGACGCCGAGCCCTTCCACGGCATGCTGAGCCAGGGCAAGCGCAACCAGGTGCTGGAAGACTTCAAGGCGCGCCGCGTGCAGGTGGTGGTGTCCACCGACCTGGCCGGCCGGGGCATCGACATCGCGCAATTGCCGGTGGTGGTGAACTTCGATCTGCCACGCTCCAGCGTGGACTACGTGCACCGCATCGGGCGTACCGGCCGGGCCGGCGAAAGCGGGCTGGCCATCAGCTTCGTCACCGCCGACAGCGAGGCGCATTTCCAGCTCATCGAGAAACGCCAGGGCGCTAAAGTGCCGCGTGAAAAGATCAAGGGATTCGAGCCGGTTCAGATCGTGCCGATGGCCACGCTGGCGGCCAACGACACGACGGGCGCGCCGTCGAACGGCGGCATCAAGGGAAAGCGTCCAAGCAAGAAGGACAAGCTGCGCGCTGCAGCACAGGAGAAGCCATGACGACGCCCCACCCGCTGGCAGCAAATGTCCAGGTGCTGGCCTTTGACATCTTCGGCACCGTGGTCGACTGGCACGGCAGTATTTCGCGCGAAGTACAAGCGCTCTACCCCGGTGTCGACGGTGATGCCTTCGCGCGCACCTGGCGCGAAGGCTACCGACCTGCGATGGCACGGGTACGCAGCGGCTGGGATGAAAACCTTCATGCTCGGCACGTTGTGTCCTCGCTGAACCCCGAGGGGGCTACGCCCCCCTTGAGGCGGCCCGACGGCGTGCGCGGCTGGACCCTGATCGACACCCTGCACCGCGAGATCCTTGACGACATCCTGCCGCGCTTTGGACTGGCGCATCTGGACGAGGCGCAACGCCACCACCTGAACCGCGTCTGGCACCGGCTCGACGCCTGGCCCGACAGCGTGGCGGGCCTCACGCGCCTCAAGCGCCGCTTCACGATCACCACGCTCTCGAATGGCAACATTGGCCTTCTCACGGACATGGCGAAGCGCGCCGGCCTGCCGTGGGACTGCATCCTGTCGGCCGAAGTCTTCCGCGCCTACAAACCCGATCCGGCCACCTACCTTGGCGTGGCCAAAGTGTTCGACCTGCCGCCCGAACAGGTGATGCTGGTCGCCGCCCACCATGACGATCTGGCCGGCGCACGCGCCTGCGGCCTGCGCACCGCCTACGTCGAACGCCCACTGGAGTTCGGCAATGCGCATGTCAAGGATGTCTCGCCGCAGCCCGGTAACGACCTGCACACGGCCAACCTCATGGCGCTGGCGGATGTGATGGGCTGCTGAGAGCGCTGGACGCTCCCGGGGCGGACCCGGGCGCCCCCGCACCCCGATTCTCAATCCATAACAAGGTATTTCCAACGTGGAATGGTCATTATTTGCTATCGATTCAGGACTTTTGTGCGTGGATCTTCAGGGAACTTCGCCTATTCAGTCCCGTCCGGCGCAACCCGCCGGCTTGTAAACCCGCTCGGTGGAGGCCGGGTTCGCCGCCAGTTTGGCCGTCGGCCGGCGCGGCCGGGGCAGCAGCTCGCCACCGCAGTTGGGGCAAGTGCCGCGCAACACGGTGTCGGCGCAGCTTGCGCAGAAGGTGCACTCGAACGAGCAAATGCGAGCGTCGGTGGCGTCCGGCGGCAGGGGTTTGTCACAGCATTCACAGCTGGGGCGCAGTTGGAGCATGGCGGGCTTTCGGAATCGGAAGCTTGCCGTTTTACACCAGCCCTGACCGCCCCAGCGGCCAAGCGGTCCCGGCGGCCGAGCGCAGGCGCTCAGGGCGCCTCCATGCCCTTTTCCTTCAGCACCGCCCTGGCGCGCTCGCTCGCCAGCAGGGCAAGGAAGGCCTGCGCGGCCGGCACATCCTGCGCGGCGGTGGAAAGGCCACCGGCGTACACCGTGTAGTTCTGAATTTCGGCCGGGATCGGGCCGACCAGAGCGGCACCCGGCACGGCCAGGATTTCGCTGATCTGGTGCAGGGCGATGTCGGCCTCGCCGCTGACCAGGCGCTGCGCCACCAGCCCGCCCGGCACCAGCACCGCCTTGGGCGCGATCTGCGCCGCGATGCCCAGACGCTCGAACAGCTGCGCCAGGTAGATGCCGCTGGAGCCGCCGGCCGCAGGGTCGATGTAGGCCACGGCCCGCGCCGCCAGCAGCGCCTGGCGGAACGCGGCCACGCTGCCGATATCCGGGGCTGGCGCGCCCTGCTTCACCGCCACGCCGATGGCCACCCGCGCCAGCGGCGTCGACGACCCTGCCGCCAGCTTGCCCGCCTGCGTCAGCTGCGCCACCGCAGCCGGCGTCAGGACCACGACGTCAAAGACCTCGCCATTGCCGATGCGCCGCTGCAAGGCGCCGGCCGTGTCGTTGTCCACCGTCAGCGTATGCCCGG
This sequence comes from uncultured beta proteobacterium, assembly GCA_963726365.1. Lineage (GTDB taxonomy): Bacteria > Pseudomonadota > Gammaproteobacteria > Burkholderiales > Burkholderiaceae_C > JAABQG01. Next base: position 103,905 of record CAVSCI010000026.1, read on the forward strand.
TGCGCGCCGTGAACTCCGGCGCCAGCGCCATCACCACGGGCTTGAAGGCCCCCGCCGTCAGCACCTTGATCTCGGCGGCCGCAGCGGCGACCGCCAGCGCCCATCCCGCCATCACGCATCCGATTGCCACAATGTTTCGCATCGCCGTTTCTCCGCTTTTGATCTGGAGGGGATGTTAGAGGAGACCTTGCCTGTCCGGTGGGCAGCCAATTTCAATGCAGGTCGGGTTAGCGAAGCGCGACCCGACAATTCACCGCGCCGGTGCAGCGTGTGCTTGAGCACGGGGAACCTCTCATACCGCCCGGCGGGGTCATCCTTCAAGGCGCAATTTTGTCCTGCGTCCTCAAGTCGAAATCGCTGGCGTCATGCCGCTCGTGCAGCTGGCTGGCAAGGTCACCCTGCACGCGGTTGACCATGCGGCCGCGGCGCACCGCAGGGCGCTCGTACAGGCGCTCGGCCCAGCGCACCACGTTCGTGTAGGTGTGCACCTGCAGGAACTCGCCGGACTCGTACAGCAGGCCCTTGGCCAGCTGGCCGTACCAGGGCCAGATGGCCATGTCGGCGATGGTGTAGTCGCTGCCTGCCACATACGGCACCTCGGCCAGGCGGCGGTCCAGCACGTCCATCTGGCGCTTGACTTCCATGGCGTAGCGGTCGATGGCGTAGCGGATCTTTTCCGGGGCATAGGCGTAGAAGTGGCCGAAGCCGCCGCCCAGGAAGGGCGCGCTGCCCATCTGCCAGAACAGCCAGCTCATGCATTCCGCGCGCGCGGCCGCCTCGGTGGGCACGAAGGCGCCGAACTTCTCAGCCAGGTACAGCAGGATGGCGCCAGACTCGAACACCCGCACCGGCTGCGGCCCGCTGTGGTCGACCAGCGCGGGGATCTTGGAGTTGGGGTTAATTGCCACAAACCCGCTGCCGAACTGCTCGCCCTGGTTGATGCGGACCAGCCAGGCGTCGTACTCGGCGCCGTTGTGGCCGGCGGCCAGCAGCTCTTCCAGCATCACCGTGACCTTCACGCCGTTGGGCGTGCCCAGCGAGTACAGCTGCAGCGGGTGTTTGCCGACTGGCAGCTCTTTCTCATGCGTGGCGCCGGCCACGGGGCGGTTGATGTTGGCAAACCGGCCGCCGCTGCTCTCGGGCGGGGTCCAGACCTTGGGGGGGATGTAGGGGGTGGTGTCGTTCATGCCGGCAATGGTGCCCGAATTTGCGTCGGGCTGCAGGACACCGCCCCGGCACGGGCGGTTCACCCAGGCCACCCCCAGACCCTCAGATCGCCACCAGCTGCCGGATGCCCTTGGCTTCCATCTCGCTGCCCGGCCCGCGGGCAATGAATTCGCCGCGCTCCATGACCAGGTAGTCGTCGGCCAGTTCCTGGGCGAAGTCGTAGTACTGCTCGCACAGCAGGATGGCCATGGTGCCGCGGTCGGCCAGCATGCGGATAACGCGGCCGATGTCCTTGATGATGCTGGGCTGGATGCCTTCGGTGGGCTCGTCCAGGATCAGCAGCTTCGGGCCGGCGGCCAGCGCGCGGGCAATCGCCAGCTGCTGCTGCTGCCCGCCGGAGAGGTCGCCGCCCCGGCGGTGCAGCATCTGCTTGAGCACGGGAAACAGCTCGTACAGCTCGGCCGGGACGGGCGTGCTGCCGGGTTTGTAGGCCAGGCCCATGCGCAGGTTTTCCTCGACAGTGAGACGCGCGAAGATTTCGCGGCCCTGCGGCACGTAGCCAATTCCGGCGCGCGCGCGCTCGTAGGGCGTGGCGTTTTGCAGCGGTTTTCCATCGAATTCGATGGTGCCGGTCTTGATGGGCACCAGGCCCATAAGGCTCTTGAGCAGCGTGGTCTTGCCCACGCCGTTGCGCCCCAGCAGCACGGTGACCTTGCCCTGGTGGGCCTGCAGGCTGACGTCGCGCAGGATGTGCGAGCCGCCGTAGTACTGGTTCACACCCTTGACGTTCAACAGGCTCATGCTCATCTCCCCAGATAGACTTCGATCACGCGCTCGTCGGCCTGCACCTGGTCCAGCGTGCCCTGCGCCAGCACCGAGCCGTCGCACAGCACAGTGACGATCTCGCTGATGGTCTTGATGAAGCTCATGTCGTGCTCCACCACCATCAGGCTGTGCTTGCCTTTGAGCGTGAGGAACAGCTCGGCGGTGCGGGCGGTTTCCTCGTCGGTCATGCCGGCCACGGGCTCGTCGAGCAGCAGCAGCTTGGGGTCCTGCATCAGCAGCATGCCAATCTCCAGCCACTGCTTCTGGCCATGGCTCAGGTTGCCGGCCATGCGCCGCACGCTTTCGGCCAGGTGAATGGTGTGCAGCAGCTCGGCCACGCGGTCGCTCTGGGCCGAGTCCAGCCGGAACCGCATGGACGCAGTGACGCCCTTGTGGGTCTTGAGCGCGAGCTCCAGGTTCTCGAACACGCTGAGCTGCTCAAAGACTGTGGGCTTCTGGAACTTGCGGCCAATCCCCAGTTGCGCGATCTGCGGCTCGTTGTGGCGCAGCAGGTCGATGGTGGAGCCGAAGAACACCGTGCCCGAATCGGGCCGGGTCTTGCCGGTGATGATGTCCATCATCGTGGTCTTGCCGGCGCCGTTGGGGCCGATGATGCAGCGCAGCTCGCCCGGCGCGATGTCCAGGCTCAGTTTGTTGATGGCCTTGAAGCCGTCGAAGCTCACACACACGTCTTCAAGGTACAGGATGCGGCCGTGCGTGATGTCCACCTCGCCGGGGGTGGCGATGCGCGAGAAGCCGGCGGCGCGCCCGCCCGATTCGGTCTGACCGGTTGCTGCGACTTTCGCCGCCTTGGCTTCGCGAATGCGGGTGCCTTCTTCCATCAGGTCAGGCGTCATTTCGATCCTCCCTTCAGTTTCTTCACCAGACCCACCACCCCGTTGGGCAGGAACAGGGTCACCCCGATGAACAGGGCACCCAGGAAGTACAGCCAGAACTCCGGCGCGGCGACGGTGAGCCAGCTCTTGGCGCCGTTGACGATGAAGGCGCCGATGATCGGCCCGATCAGCGTGGCGCGGCCGCCCACGGCCGCCCAGATGGCGATCTCGATGGAGTTGGCCGGGCTCATCTCGCCTGGGTTGATGATGCCCACCTGGGGCACATACAGCGCGCCGGCCACGCCGCACATGATGGCGGAGATGGTCCAGATGGTCAGCTTGTAGGGCAGCGGCGAGTAGCCCGAGAACATGACGCGGGTTTCCGCGTCGCGGATGGCCTGCAGCACGCGGCCGAACTTGCTGCGCACCAGCCAGCGCGCGAACAGGAAACAGCCCAGCAAGGTGAGGCCGGTCAGAACGAACAACGTCATGCGCATCGAGGGCGTGGCGATGGGCAGGCCGAGGATGCGCTTGAAGTCGGTGAAGCCGTTGTTGCCGCCAAAGCCGGTCTCGTTACGAAAAAACAGCAGCATCGCGGCAAAGGTCATGGCCTGCGTGATGATGGAGAAGTACACGCCCTTGATGCGCGAGCGGAAGGCGAAGTAGCCAAACACGAAGGCCACCAGGCCCGGCACCGCGACGATCAGGATCAGCGTGGCGATGAAGCTGTCGCTGAAGGTCCAGTGCCAGGGCAGCGCCTTCCAGTCCAGGAACACCATGAAGTCCGGCAGGTCGCTCTTGTAGTTGCCGTCGCGGCCGATCTGGCGCATCAAGTACATGCCCATGACGTAGCCGCCCAGCGCAAAGAACAGGCCGTGCCCCAGGCTCAGGATGCCGGTGTAGCCCCAGATCAGGTCCATGGCCAGCGCGCAGATGGCGTAGCACATGATCTTGCCGACCAGCCCCACGGCGTAGTCGCTCATGTGGAAAACGCTGCCCTGCGGCACCACCATGTTGAGCATCGGCGCCACGGCGCAGACCACAATCAGCGCGACGATGAATGCGGACCAGCCGGCGCGGGAAAGCAGCGGCGCGGGTGTGGGCAGGGAAATCTGTGTGTCATTCGCGGTTCATCTCAGGCCTCTGCGCTCCGACCCTTCATCGCGAAGATGCCCTGCGGCCGCTTCTGGATGAAGATGATGATGAACACCAGCACCGCGATCTTGGCCAGCACCGCGCCGGCCCAGCCCTCCAGTAACTTGTTCAGGATGCCCAGGCCCAGGGCGGCGTAAACCGTGCCGGCCAGTTGGCCCACGCCACCGAGCACCACCACCATGAAGGCGTCGACGATGTAGCTCTGGCCGAGGTCTGGCCCCACGTTGCCGACCTGGCTCAGCGCGCAGCCGGCCAGGCCGGCGATGCCCGAGCCCAGGGCGAAGGCGTAGGTGTCGATGCGGGCGGTGTTCACGCCCATGCACGAGGCAATCGGCCGGTTCTGCGTGACGCCGCGCACGAACAGGCCCAGGCGCGTGCGGCCGATCAGGAAGGCCATGCCCAGCAGCACGGCCGCGGCAAAGCCGATGATCACCAGGCGGTTGTAGGGCAGGCTCAGGTTGGACAGCACCTGCACGCCGCCGCTCATCCACGAGGGGTTTTCCACGCCGACGTTCTGCGCGCCAAAGATCGAGCGCACGGCCTGCATCAGCATCAGGCTGATGCCCCAGGTGGCCAGCAGCGTCTCCAGCGGCCGGCCGTAGAGGAACCGGATCACGCTGCGCTCCAGCGCCGCACCCACCAGCGCCGACGCCATGAAGGCCACCGGAACGGCGGCCAGCAGGTACCAGTCAAAGGCGCCGGGCAGGTACTTCTGGAACAGGCCCTGCATGACATAGGTGGCGTAGGCGCCGATCATCATGAGTTCGCCATGGGCCATGTTGATGACGCCCATCAGGCCGTAGGTGATCGCCAGGCCCAGTGCCACCAGCAGCAGGATGGAGCCCAGGCTGATGCCCGAGAACAGTGCGCCAAGCTTGTCGCCCCAGACCAGCGAGCTCTCGATGGCGCGCAACGAGGCCTCGAGCTGGCGCTTGACCTCAGGCTCGGTTTCGGCTTTCATGCGCTCGTTGAGAAGCAGCTTGGTCTCGGGGGTCTTGTTCTGCCCCAGCGCACGGGCGGCATCGAGGCGGCGGGTCTTGTCGGCGCTGCCCAGCAGCGCGGCGGCGCGCGCCAGTTCCAGCTGCGCCTTGATGGTCGCGTTGCTTTCCGCCGCCAAGGCTTTTTCGACCAGGGGCAACCGGGCTTCGTCAGGCTCCTTCAGCAGGGCCTTGACGCCTTCCATGCGTTGCTTGTCGTCCTTGCTGAAGAGCTTGAGCGCGGCGAGCGCGTTGTCGAGTTCACCGCGCATGCGGTTGTTGTTGATGATGTCTTCTGCGGTGTCGGGCACGGGGACGGCAGCGCCCGTGACCGGGTCGCTTCCTTTGCCGTCCTTCACGATAAAAACCTGTTCGCCCGCAAGCTTCACGTCGCCGTCGGCCATGGCCTGGATGAAGGCAGCCGTCTTGTCGTCGGCAGTCGCCATGGCCTTGTTCAGCGCGGCAACGCGGGCATCGGTTTCGCCCGTGGCGATTGCGCTGGCTTCGGCCTGCGTCAACGCCCGTGCCGGGCCGCCCAACAGGCAGACGCTGGCGATCATCGCCATGAATATCCTGATCAACCGATGTCGGTGCATGGGGAGTTCCGTCAAAAAAACAAAAAAAGGGGAAAGGCTCGCGCCCTTCCCCCGTTGGACGCTCTCGCTCGGTTTACTTCTTGGTGGGCTCGTCCTTCTTGCCCTTGTTCTCGGGGATGAACGGGCTCCACGGCTGGGCACGCACCGGACCCGGGGTCTTCCAGACCACGTTGAACTGGCCGTCGGCACGGATCTCGCCAATGAACACCGACTTCCACAGGTGGTGGTTCTTCTCGTCCATCTTGGAGGTGATGCCGCTGGGTGCCGGGAAGGTCTGGCCGCCCATCGCCGCGATGACCTTGTCGACGTCGGTGCTGCCGGCCTTCTTGACCGCCTGCACCCACATGTTGAAGCCGATGTAGGTGGCTTCCATCGGGTCGTTCGTCAGCGGCTTGTCCTTGTGGCCGGCCACGTTGTTGGCCTTGGCGTAGGTGCTCCATTTCTTGATGAACTCGGTGTTGGCCGGCGACTTGATCGACATGAAGTAGTTCCATGCCGCCAGGTGGCCCACCAGCGGCTTGGTGTCCACGCCGCGCAGTTCTTCCTCGCCCACCGAAAAGGCGACGACCGGCACGTCCTTGGCCTTCAGGCCGGCATTGCCGAGTTCCTTGTAGAAGGGCACGTTGGAGTCGCCGTTGATGGTGGACACCACTGCGGTCTTGCCGCCGGCCGAGAACTTCTTGATGTCGGCGACGATGGTCTGGTAGTCGCTGTGGCCGAAGGGGGTGTAGGTCTCGACGATGTCCTCTTCCTTCACGCCCTTGCTCTTCAGGAAGGCGCGCAGGATCTTGTTGGTGGTGCGCGGGTAGACGTAGTCGGTGCCCAGCAGCACCCAGCGCTTGGCGCCGCCGCCTTCCTTGCTCATCAGGTACTCCACCGCCGGGATGGCCTGCTGGTTGGGCGCCGCACCGGTGTAGAAAACGTTCTTCGACAGCTCTTCACCCTCGTACTGCACCGGGTAGAAGAGCAGGCTGTTCAGCTCTTCGAACACCGGCAGCACCGACTTGCGGCTCACGCTGGTCCAGCAGCCAAAAGTCACGGCGACCTTGTCCTGGGTGATAAGCTGGCGTGCCTTCTCGGCAAACAGCGGCCAGTTCGAGGCCGGGTCGACGACAACGGCTTCAAGCTTCTTGCCCAGAAGGCCACCCTTCGCGTTCTGGTCGGCGATCATCATCAGCACAGTGTCCTTGAGCACGCTCTCGGAGATGGCCATGGTGCCCGACAGGCTGTGCAGCACGCCGACCTTGATGGTGTCTGCAGCGTGGGCATGGGTGGCAAAAGTCAGCGCGCCAGTGGCGACCGCTGCCGCAGCGGCAATGGCCTTGAGTTGTCCTCGACGATTCATCATGATTCTCCGGAAATAGAGGGGTTGCAGGGTTTGCAGCGTTTGCAGTCCGGAATCGGACCGCTGCAACAGGCTTTGCAAGCACCGTGCCAGTCGCTTGAGCCTCACCCAGAATGGACCCACTGGCGAAAAAATGTCCTGAAGAGGGCATCCGCGCCAATCCGGCCCCCAAAAAACTCTGTTTTGGTGCGGGAACGCCAAGGCGCCTCATTTCGGTGCTTTTTTTGCAGCGGCCACGGGCGGACGCGGAAGTTCCGTCGGTACGTCCCGCGCTAAAAGATCGTCGCCCACTCCTGTGGACGGCGACGGTTCGAACCTGCCACGATCAAGGCGCAGGGTCCTCGTTGTGCGCCGGCACCCGCGTGGCAATGATCACGGGCACCAGGATTGCCGCCACCAGTCCGGCGGCAAAGCCATTGTTGTAGAGCACCAGCCCGCCGTGCAAATGCCCGACCGACTGCGCCACCGACGAGTGCAGGAAACCCGCGGCGATGCCCCAACGCCAGCCAAAGCGTCCGGCAATCGGCGCAAGCGTGGTGCCAAACAGCGCCGCCAATACGGCGGAAGGGTCATGGGCGTTCCAGTCCTTGAACATTGACGCCAGGAACACGCCGATCATGATGGGCACGATATTGCGCGTGTGCTTGCCGAAGGCAGAAAAGCCGACGATGGTGAGAATGGCGCCGATGGTCGGGCCGTTCAAGTCGCCGCCCACCGCCAGCACATAGGCGGTCCCTATGGCCCCGGTCAAGCCCATGTTCATCAGGCTGGGGCCCATCCCGGCCAGGTCCACAAAATCCGTGGGTGACTGCCCCGCCTGGCGCTGGATCCAGGCCAGCTTGTGCCACGCCTGACGGTCGAGCAGGCAACCGCCCGCCACCATCAAGACGAAAAGCCCCGCCAGCATGGCGCCGAGCAGACGGTTATTGCCCGTGGTCCAGATGAACACCGGGTCGGGCACAAAGCCATAGGACTTGTACACCGCCACCGTCAGCGTGCCGAGAATGCCGGCCACCCAGCCGATGTTGTACAAGGAATAACCCATGTGCGCCGCAAACAGATGCGCCGCGGTCGGCACGAGCACAAAGCCCAGCAACAGCGTCGTGCCCATGGCCAGCGGAAGACTGAAATGCAGCGGCAAAGTCGAACTGAAGAGGATTTCGGTGAAGATCGGCGCCAATGCGGCGCCGAAGAAGGCGACGTTGATGTGCCTGGAGAACGGCTCCCTCTTGTAGCGCGCAAACGCGTACACCCCCGCCACGATGAACCAGACGTTGACCAGACTCTTGCCAAACAGGCCGAAGCCCAGAACGAGGAACAAGCAGGCCACAGCCGCCCCGCCAATGGCAGCGCCTGAGACGTGATAGATGCCGATCGCCATCAGCGTGAGCAGGCCCGCATTGACGAAGGCCGCACCCATGCCGCCCAAGCCGATGTAGTCGGTAATGAGCGTGTCGCGCGAACTCAGGATCTTGATCAGGCCATGGTAAATGTCGCGCGGCGAATCAACCGCCAGGCCGAACGCGATGAAGGCCAGAGGAAACAAGGCGACGATGCCCAGCAGCGCCCGGCTCGAACAAGGCACGGCAGCGACCGTACCGGCGCCAGAGTCATGCGGGTTCATGCTCTGAATCCCGGCACCGCAAGGTGCCGAGCCACCCACGGCCGATGCCGCCGATGGGCGTCAATGGTCCGCATCGGACGCAAGATGCTGCTGCGGCAGCAGAAAGAGCCACGACGTCAGCACGAAGGGCGCCGTCAAAGCGGGAATGCCCAACGGGCCAAAGGCCACATTCATCGCCGCCTGAACGACCACGGTGAAGAGCGTGCCCAGCGCTGCATAGGCCACGACGCGCGGGCTGGGGCGATAAAACACCGTCCCCAGCGCAATGGCAGTCAGCACCGGGCTGAAACCCAGCAAGCCCGCGCTGATGAGCGCACTTTCAGCGCCGAACAGATGGGCGCTGCTGACAGCCAGAACTGCCCCGCCCACGGCGAAAATCGCGGCAGGCACGGAGCTCACCGCCAAGCCGGCCAGGAACAGCAGTGCCGACACGCCATTGCCCTTGAGGAAAACCTGCGAGATGCTCTTGAGGATGCCGGCCAGAAAACCCACCAGATCCAGCGGGTTCGACGCCCCCGGCTCCAGCGGCTCGATCTCGGCGGAAAACGGCGGAACATGGCCACTCAGGCCGGCAAAGGCAAAGGCCGCCAGCAGCAAGACCCAGGTCGTCAGTACAAATGGGAAGGTGAGCGCCGACACGCGCCAGGTCTTGGTCACGTTGACCGTGCCCAGCATGGCCACCACCGACACGCCAGCCCCCAGCACCACATAACACCACAGCAAGGCCGACGGCGGCAGAAAGGTCGGCAAGGCCAGGCCCACGAGGATGCCGTTGTAGCCATAAAGTCCGGCAGCCAGACCTTCTTGGTCAACACGCAGCCAGAGTGCCGCCAGCGTTGCCGAGACCAGCCCGAGCAGGCCACCGATCAACACCTCGGGCGCATCGCCAGCCAGCGAGCCCCAGGCAATCGCGATCAGGAACAGCGCACCGGTGATGGGATTGTTCTGGAACATGACCTGGCCTGTGCCGCGCAGGTTGATGTCCACAAAACGCAAAGCGCCGGACGCAGCGCACCATCGATGCCATGTGTCGAGAAATCCACTCACCGTGATCTCCTTCCGTGTCCCATCACCCGTGCCCAAGGGTGGTCCTGACTGCGCCTCCCGACCCGCCGCAGGCGATGCCCGGGACCGGGTGCCCCTTTGAAGCGCATCAAGCGTGGTCCACCGCGTGAAACGTGCACGCCATGAATGCAAGTATCGCACCGTGGGCCAATGCGCCACTCATTTTCTGCACGAACCGAGACGCGATTCAATCGAACGGCTTGTACAAAAAAAGACTGTGGCGACGAACTTGTATTGTTGTCAAGAATGCGCCACACTGCCGCTGTTTTTCTTCGTTCCCCACCAACCGTCGTCTGCTGCACATCATGGAACTTACGCCTCGCGAAAAAGACAAGCTGCTGATCTTCACGGCGGCCCTGCTAGCCGAGCGCCGAAAGGCCCGGGGGCTCAAGCTCAACTATCCAGAAGCCATCGCGCTGATCAGTGCTGCGGTGATGGAAGGCGCCCGTGACGGCAAGTCGGTGGCACATCTCATGAGCGAGGGTCGAACCGTGCTCACGCGCGCCGACGTGATGGACGGCATCGCAGAAATGATTCCCGACATCCAGATCGAGGCCAGCTTCCCCGACGGCACCAAACTGGTGACCGTGCATCAGCCCATTGCTTGACGACCGTGAGACTTGCAGCATGAACACCAAACTCTCCAAAGCTATTTTTTTGATAGCTATCTTGAACTTTTCCACGGGGGCTTTCGCCCATATGGGCGCTGAAACGGGCGCTCATGCCCTTTCGCCGCACGGATTCGCGCAAGGCTTGGCGCATCCTTTGAGCGGCCTGGACCATCTGGCGGCCATGCTGGCGGTGGGCTTGTGGAG
>CAVSCI010000027.1:0-71161 GCA_963726365.1 uncultured beta proteobacterium
CGGTATTCAGGCGGTCCAGGGAAAAGGGCTTCCCCTGCCCACTGACCGGAGGTTGCCATGGGGCGAGCAGGGCATTGCCCGCGCTGGCGGCATGGTTCATGGGTCGCTCCTCTTTTGATTGACGTTTACGTAAACGTCAATATTATCGCTGTTCGAGGAACGAATGGAATAGTGGGCGCCACGCGCCCGCTTTTGCATTTCTCTCCAAGCGTACCAAGGCTACTTGTAAAGCAGTTGGGGCAGCCACAGACCAATGGCAGGAAAAACGTACAGCAGAACAATCGCCACGACCTGGATGCCCATAAAAGGCAGCATCCCCGCAAAGATCTGGTTGAGGGTCACGTGCGGCGGGCTCACGCCCTTGAGGTAGAACGCCGCCATCGCCACCGGCGGGCTCAGGAAGGCAGTCTGCAGGTTCAGCGCGACCAGCAAGCCGAAGAACAGCGGGTCCACGCCGAAGTGGGGCAGCAAGGGGATGAAGATCGGCATGAAGATGACGATGATTTCGGTCCATTCCAGTGGCCAGCCCAGCAGAAAGATCACGACCTGCGACAGGACCATGAACTGCACCGGCGTCATGTTGAGTGACAAGACCCACTGATTGATGACTTCCTGCCCGCCGAGCAAGGCAAACGCAGCGGAGAAAATGCTCGATCCGACGAACAGCCAGCACACCATGGCGCTGGTTTTTGCGGTCAGGAAAACTGACTCCCTGATCATCCCGAGGTTGAGGCGCCGGTAGGCTGCGGCCAGGATCAGACCGCCGAGGGAGCCCATCGCCGCAGCTTCGGTGGGCGTCGCCACGCCGAACACGATGGTTCCGAGCACCGCCAGGATCAGCATCGCCAAAGGGAAGAACGACCCCAAAAGCATCTTGAAAATTTCCAACCGGGCAAAGCTGAAGAACCCATAGAACAGCGCGAGCGAAACAGCAAGGATGCCCAATGCGATCCAGAAACCTGTCGGTGCCGGTTGTCGTTCTTGCTCCATCGCCGGTTTGGACGCGGCGGGTGGCGCCTGCGGTTTCACCTCCGCGGGAAACTTGGCGACGGGCGCGGTATCGGATTCTTTCAGCGCGGGCGGTTCTTTTACGCCATCTGCGGGAGGTTCCTGCAGTCCGCCTGCGGGCTCGGGTTCCTGCAAGCCACCAACTGCGGCTTTTTGTTCACTCACTTCGCCCACCGCTGCACTGCCCATCGCGACTACGTCTTCGGGGGGACGCTCGACCGGCGCTGTCATCTTCAGAAAGATGACACCCATAAGCAATGCGCCCGCCAGCGCCGGCAGCAAGGCGACCAAGAGATGGTTCAGCAGCGTGCGCATCGGGACTGCCGCGTTGCGCTTGCCCTTGATCGCGCCAATCAGCCCCGGCAGGACCTTGGTGCTGACGCTGCTGGAGATGATTTCCGCAAATTCGGGCAAGGGCACGCGCCGGTCTTCAGCCGACAGCGGTGGCGCCAGATGGGGTTTGAGCTTCGCGACGATGATGACGTAGCCAACGTAGAGCGAAGCCAGCATGATGCCGGGGAAGAAAGCACCGGCATAGAGTTGCACGACCGACACGCCAGCCGTGGCGCCATAGACAATCAGCAGCACCGAGGGCGGGATCAGGATCCCCAGGCAGCCGCCAGCGGTGATTGCCCCTGCAGACAGCCGGACGTCGTAGCCCGCCTTGAGCATTGCCGGCAGCGCGAGCAGGCCCATCAGGGTCACCACCGCGCCAACAATGCCGGTGGCGGTGGCGAAAACGGCACAGGTGATGATGGTCGCAACGGCCAGTGAGCCCGGCACTCTTGCCATGGCCAGGTGCAAGCTTTTGAACAGCTTTTCGATCAGGTTGGCCCGCTCGACCAGATAGCCCATGAACACGAACAGCGGAATCGAGATCAGCACGTCATTCGACATCACCGAATAGGCGCGCTGGACCATCAGGTCCAGCGTCTGCTGCACCGCCAGGGCCGGGTTCTGGCTTCGGTAGGCAATCCAGGCAAACACCATCCCCATTCCCATGAGGGTGAAGGCGGTGGGAAAGCCGAGCATGATGGCGACGACGATCAGCGCCAGCATCAGCAGACCGAGGTGGCCATTGGTCATCATCGCCGGGGCTGGCAACAGGATAAATGCGGCGAGCACCACTGCCGCCATGATCGAGAGCCCGAACCAGACTTCTTTTCTCATTTTTGGCTCTCCGTTTGGGTGACAACCAAGGCATCGAGCCTGGCAATATCGTCGTCACTGACGTGCACCATTTCTTTCAACTTCTCGACGTCCACTTCCTCGACGTCATGCCCCCGCCTGGGCCAATCGCCGGTTTTCAGGCACATCACGCAGCGAATGATTTCGACGACGCCCTGCACCAGCAGGAAAGCTCCGGCGAGTGGGAGGATGGTCTTGAAGGGATAGACCGGCGGGCCGTTGGCGGTGACGTTCGAATGCTCGTTGATGGCCCAGGACTCGGCGGCATAGTTGTAGCCCGCCCATGCCAGCGCAAACACACCGGGGATGAAAAACAGGAGGTAAAGCGCCAGATCCAGGCCCGCCTGCAGCCGCGGCGGGAAAAAGCCATAAAGCACGTCGCCGCGTACATGGCCATTCTTGGACAAGGTGTAAGCGCCGGCCATCATGAAGACGGTGCCATACATCATGATCATGACGTCGAAGGCCCAGGGGTGCGGATTGTCCAGCACGTAGCGCGAAAACACTTCCCAGGAGATCAGGAACGTGAGCGCGACAATGAACCACGAAAAGAGTTGACCTACAAAGGTGCTGATCTTGTCGATCGTCAGGAGCAAATTCTGCATGGGTCGCCTTGTGAAGAAATATCAGCCAGGCGGGCCAGGCCCGGATGGCTGATTTAGGGCGTTGAGAGTCCTCAGGCCTTCTTGGCTTTCGGACCAAAGAAATGACCGACCGCCATGCGACGACTGACATAGGTATCCTGGTCCCATTTCACGGCGCGCTCGGCGAAGGCCTTTTGCGACGCGACGATTTCCTTGAACAGCGCGTTCTCGGCGGATTTCTTTTCCAGAATCGCTTCCCACAGGGTAAGTTGGTCCTGCAGGATGGAATCCGGCGTCTTGTAGAACTTCACCTTGTCCTTGGTCTGCAACTCGATGTAGTCCTTGGAATAACGATCAATCGCTTTCCATGACATGTCGGCAGAGGACGCTTCCACCGCGCCGGCGATGATGGCCTTCATTTTGGGCGGCAACGCATCGTATTTCGGCTTGTTGAACATGATCTCGAAGGTTTCGGCGCTCTGGTGGTAGCTCTGTAGCATGCAGACCTTCGAGACGTCGGGAAATCCGAGCAAGCGGTCCGACGTCGCGTTGTTGAACTCGGCGCCGTCGAGCAATCCGCGGTCCATGGCCGGCACGATTTCTCCGCCAGGCAGCGCATTCACAGAGGCCCCCATTGCGGTGAACAGATCGATGGCCAGGCCGTTGGTGCGGAACTTCAGGCCCTTGAAATCCGCCGACTTCGTGATCGGTTTCTTGAACCACCCCAGCGGCTGGGTGGCCATCGGTCCGTACAGGAACGACTGCACATTGGTCATGCCGATAGAGGCGTAGAGCTTGGCCAGCAGTTCCTGGCCACCGCCGTACTTGTGCCAGGCCAGCAACATGTTTGCATCCATGCCGAACGCCGGCCCGGAGTTCCACAACGCCAGCGCGTTCTGCTTGCCATAGTGGTAGCCCAGCACACCGTGACCGCCATCCAGTGTGCCCTTGGAAACGGCTTCCAGCAGGCCAAACGCCGGCACGACGGAGCCCGCCGGCAGGACTTCGATCTTGAGGTCACCGCCGGTCATGTCGTTCACTTTCTTGGCGAAGTCCAGCGCGTACTCGTGAAAGATGTCCTTCGACGGCCACGTGCTCTGCCAGCGCATGGAAATCGGGCCGGTCTGCGCCTTGGCGATCATGGGCGCAGTCAGTGCACCTGCGGCAACTGCCGCGCCTTTGAGCAGGTTGCGGCGGCGTGGGGTCTTGCTGTCAGTCATCGCGTTGTCTCCTTTTGGTTGGGTAAGAATGCAATGGTGGTCCAGCGCGATCTTGTAGGAAACAGGGTTTCCACCATGATTCACACTGTTTACCGGCGCAGAGGGAGAAGCGGATTTGCCTGGTGGCGCGTGAAAGGACAGGGTCGCGTCTTTGGCTTCCACCGAAAGGAACGAGAACTTCCTTCTGAGGAAAAGTATCATTGGGCTCGGCCATCAATCAACGTGAAAACGGGAATCCATCATGAGCAGAATCGTCGACACAGAAAAAAAGAGAGCGCTATGCGCCCGTCTGGCACGTATCGAAGGCCAGGTGCGGGGTCTGCAAAAGTTGATTGATAGCGATGCCGATTGCGAAAAGATTGCCCAGCAGATGGCTGCTGCCCGCAAGGCGCTGGACAAGTCCTTTTTCTCCATGGTCGGTTGCATGATCGAACAGGGCGATCAGTCGGCCGAACACGTCGCCGAGATGTTGACCAAGTTTGCCTGACCAGGCTGAGAGATCACGATGAATCCGATCCAGCTTTTCGACCCGGCCTCCAGCACCTACACCTATATGCTGTTCGATGAAGCCACGCGCGATGCGCTGATCATTGACCCGGTCGACGAGCAGATAGAGCGCGACCTTGCCACACTGCGGCAGTACGGCCTGAAACTTCTGTGGACGGTGGAGACCCATGCCCATGCTGACCATATCACCAGCGCCGGCCTTCTCGCTGAACACACTGGTGCGCGCACAGCCGCACCAGACGGCTGTGGCATCACGACCGCGGCTGTGCAACTGCGCGATGGGGATGAACTTGAGTTTGGTGGTCAGAAAATCCGCGGCCTGCACACCCCCGGTCACACGGCCGGAAGCATGAGTTACGTCTGGGAGTCTTCGGGCGGCCTGCATGTCTTCACCGGCGATACCTTGCTGATCAACGGCTGCGGGCGCAGTGACTTCCAGTCCGGCAGCGCCGAGATGCTCTTTCACAGCCTGACCCAGGTGTTGTTCTCGCTGCCCGACGACACTACGGTCTGGCCCGGTCACGACTACCACGGGCGCACGCATTCGACCATCGGCGTCGAGAAGAGGACCAACGCGCGCGTGGCAGGCAAGTCACTGGCGGAGTTTGTTGCCATCATGGACGGGCTGCATCTGCCCAGGCCCAGACGGATGGACGAGGCCGTGCCTGCGAATTTGACCTCGGGTCTGCGCCATGATGCTGGCGGTGGTGACCTGTTTCACCCACGACCGGCGCAAGGTTACGCGGGTGACGTTTCGCCGGTGCTGGCCTGGCAGTGGGCGCAGTCGGGTGAAGCCGTGCTGGTGGACGTGCGCACTGATGCCGAGCGCGAGTGGGTCGGCTTCGTGCCAGACGCCTTGCCGCTGGCGTGGAAGCAATGGCCCGGCATGGCGATGAATCCGGCTTTTGACGATGGGCTCAGGGCGGCGGCGGCCGATGGACGCAAACTGGTCTTGTTGTGCCGAAGCGGCGTGCGTTCCGTGGCGGCGGCCAAGCGCGCAGCTGAATTGGGGATCGAGGCGTACAACATTCTCGAAGGCTTCGAAGGCGACCCGGATGAGCACGCGCAACGCGGTCGAAAGGGCGGCTGGCGGTTTCACCGGCTGCCATGGCGCCAGGGTTGACACGCATACTTTTGAATTGCTTTGCCTGAATTCGCGATGTCTTTTTGACGATTTGGTGTTTTACCCCTGTCAATATTGACAGGGGTAAGGTGCCGAAAAGGCATCGGGGCGTCTTCAATGGATTGTTTCACCATCAGGGAGCAACCCATGCAAGTCATTGAACGTCCGAATTTCACGAACAGCCTTTCCGATTCCGCACCCGGTCCTGCTGCACCGATCAGCGCTCATCTGGCCCAACGGGTGCAGCGCGAATTCACCCAGCGCTGGGATTCCCTCTGGGGAGGGCGATCGCTTCTGCATGGAAGGGTTGCAGGGCCGGACGCCGTTCGTCTCAACGGCAACGACTATCTGAACCTGACCGGTCACCCGGATATCGTCCAGGCCCAGTCCAATGCCATCAAATGCGACGGCGAGTTCGTGATCCAGTCCAGCGTTTTCCTGCTTGACACCCATCCCGCCCGCGCGCTGGAAAAGGCACTTGCCCAGTGGGTCGGCAAGGATGACGGACTGATCTGCCAGTCTGGCTACAGCGCGAATCTCGGGTTGCTGCAATCCATTGCCGATCCGCAAACGCCGGTTTATCTGGACAGCCTGGCGCACACCTCCCTTTGGGAAGGGGCTCGAAGGGCGGGAGCGCCGTCGCATCCCTTTCGCCATAACGACCCGTTGCATCTGGCGCGCGTGATCGAGCGTCATGGGCCGGGTGTGGTGGTGGTGGATTCTGTCTACAGCACGACGGGGGCTGTATGCCCACTGGAGTCCATGGTGGAGGTGGCCGAGCGGCATGGCTGCATGATCCTGGTGGACGAGTCGCACTCACTGGGCACGCATGGACCGCAGGGTGCCGGGCTTTGTGTCGAATTGGGGCTGAGCCACCGCGTGCACTTCATCACGGCCAGCCTGGCCAAAGCCTTCGCCGGTCGTGCCGGGTTCATGACGGTTCCAGCCGAGATCCGGAACTACGTCCTGAGCACCAGCTATCCGAACATGTTCAGTTCCTGCCTTCTGCCGCACGAAATTGCCGCTCTGGCTGCGACACTCGAAGTCATCAGGCGTAGCGATTCCGCCAGGGCGAGCCTGATGCAACACACCCGGCGGCTGAGGCGCAGGCTGACGGAACTGGGCTATCCCATTCAACAGGGCTCGGAGCAGATCATCGCGCTGGAGTCGGGTACCGAGCCAGCGACCATGGTGTTGCGGGACTTGCTGGAGGAGCGGGGTGTTTTTGGCGCGGTGTTTTGTGCCCCGGCCACCAGTCGCAACCGGACGATGGTGAGACTGACGCTGCATGCCGGACTCGCGGACGCCGAGCTCGACCATGTTGAAGCCGTCGCTGCCGATATCGCACCACTTGCCAGACCATGGGACTGGCCCATCGCGCGCCGGCAGCGTGATGGTGACCAGTCTGGTGAACTTCAACGTTGACCTGCGGGGAACGCCGCCGGTGGCTGGTCCCCAAGCTCACGGGGGCCACGGGAATTCAAAAAGAGTTCATAACTGCCCGACAGGCCGGGACACAACGCCTGGGGAACCGGCACCAGGGCGCCGAATACAACGGGGCCGCTACCAAGACGAAGTGCCGGATGAAGTCCGGCATCTTCAAGTCCTAGTGCGAGCCGGAACTCGACATCGAAAAGGCGTCTCCCCGATCGGATGTCCTCGAGTACCGGCGTCATCCACACCGTGGCACACGGCCATCTCGGCCAGTTCCTCCAGCCGGTTTTCCGGCTCCAGCTGAAGCCAGAATGCCATGCCGGCGGCGTCCAGCGCCAGAACCCCGAATGGATCTCCAAGTACCACATGTTCAACCCATCGCTGTTCATCGGCCAGGGTTGCGAGCTGTCGTCCAATGACCGGTGATGAAAGCAGGGCCATCTGTTCCCTTGAGAGGGTGGCGCGCCAGGCCAGTGAATGGTCGGGCTGAGGCTCATCGAGCATGCGCTGGATGGAATCGGTCAGCCGGCGGGTGATTTCCGTCGTCTGCTTTGGGATGTACTGGTCAATCAAGGCCTGGTTGAACGCGGAAACCGCGATCTGCTCGTCGGCGCGGCCCGTCAGCAGCACCCGCGAACCAGACCAGTTCACCAGTTCGCCCAAGACCTGAAGCCCGTTCATTGCGGGCATGGAATAGTCCACAACGCAGACTTTTGTGAGTTCGAAGCGCGCCGTCTCGTCGTCACGCCAGTATTCCAGGAGTTGGGCGATCAGCGCGTTGCCCTCTCGCCAGCGGTCCAGAATTTCCTTCTGACGCCACGTATCGGCGTCGTGGCGGGGTGGCTCCTGCTGCAGCTGGTTGATGCAGTCCGCAGGGCGCTGGTACAGCCTGACATGCCAGTGCTCGGGCATCACCTCCGCCAGCATTTCGAGGTAGGCGGGATCATCGTCAAGGAAGGCGACGCCTCCCGGGCGCCGGTAGATGGGAAAGGGCATGTTACTTGTTCCCCTTTTGCGTTGCGGCGACCTGCCTGTCGACTGGCAAGGTGATTGTGAACACTGCCCCGGCCGCCGGCTCGGACTTCACGCGGATGCTTCCATTGGCAGCAAGGATGACGCGTTTGCAGAACGCCAGACCCAGACCATGTCCAGTGCCCTGGTCGGTAGAGAAAAAGGGCTCGAACACCCGCTGCAGGGAGGCTGCGTCGATGCCGATACCCTTGTCCGAAATCGTGATGCGCCCCTCGGCCTGTCGGCTGCCCACCTCAATGCGGAGATCGCCCGGGTTCAGCACCGAACTCGACGCCTGCAGCGAATGCAGCGCGTTTTTTACCAGGTTGTCCAGGACACGCAAGAACTGTGTGTGCGAACCCCGGAACCAGAAGTCGTTGTGAATGATGACGTCGACACAGTCAAGCTCGCGCGAAGTCCGATACGGGTAGGCGGCAATGACTTCCTCCACCAGTTCACGTGCCGAGATGCGGTCCTGGTATTGTGAAAGCTGCAGCAGACGTGCATTCGAAATCTGCATGTCAATGTGATGGTTCATCGAACGTGCCAGGGCGTGCAGTCGCTGGGCCAGCTTCTCAAGCTTTCCTGCTCTTGGACCATCGGGCTGGCGTTTCGCCTCGATCAGAATTGCATCAGCGATCAGACCAGCCGTGGAAAGTGGCGTGCGGAGCTCGTGCGCCATGATGCCGATGGTGGTCAGTGAGTGACTCAGCCTTTCACGACGCAAGTTGGCGCCGGAGAGGCCCAGCATCATGCCTGTGAGCCAGGCAAACGCAAGGACGACGAGATGGGCAACGGGCTGTGTTGTGCCCGCCGGCGTCATGGCGCCCGCCAGCGTTGTGCCGATCAGGAAGCCCGCGATGGAGCCGGCGGCAGCGATGCGCCAGTCCGTCAGGTGGTAGTAACAGAGCACGACAGTCGCCAGGCTGGCAATCCATACGGCGTTGTGATCGTTCATCACATACATCCAGCTGAAAAACAGGGGCAGTTCAATGAAGGCGACAGCGTCGAAAAGATGCTGCGTGGAGGGGCTGGACGGGGCACTCGAAAACCGGTTCAACATCAGCAGCGCCCCGAGCAGTGCCATGCCACAGCGCATCCAGAAGTTTTCATAGGGCTGCGGCAGCCAGACGCTCCAGATCCAGTAGAACAGCGGTTGGCCTATGAGCGAGAAGACGCCGATCGACTTGAGGCGAATCTGGGAGGGGTGAAGAATGGATTCAAGGGGCGCGAGCAGCACCTCCTCCCGGAGCCGTTTCGCGGTGGCATGGTCAAGCAGCCATCGCCATGACAACGGTTTGGTCAAATGATTCTCCGCAACAAAGGGAACCCCTCCGCAAAAAACGAAGGCCTGTTGTTCAATGGTATTGTCAGGGTTTTCTCCCCGCATGTTCATGCACCCCCCTGTTAACTTTGACAGTGTCGCCCTCGACGCAATGCTGAGTGAATGGCTCCGGGCCCTGGGGGAGTTCTCGGTGGAAGCCGTGGTGGTTCTTGGGCCTGATCCGTTTGCCGCGCCGGACCAGCGACTGGTGCTGGCCCTGCATCCACCGCGACTGATCGAGGCTGCGAGATCCTTGGCTGAAAGCCCGGACTTCGGCGCGCCCTGGCGTGATTCTGATGCGCCGCTGGTGGCCTGGCAGCATATCGCCAAATCAGCCTTCGAAACGCAAAGCCGATGGCGTCGCCTCTGGCTGGGGCATGGCTACCAGAGCGTGGTCCGCGTTGAGTTTCCTTTGCCTGCAGGGCGGGCGTTCGAATGTTTCCTGTTCAGTCCACGTGAGTTTCACGACCGGTCTGACGCCGCCGCGCTGGCATGGTCGGTGCTGAATCTCTGGCCACTTCTGCGCCGGACCCTGGTCGAGGCGCGTGGTGTTCTGAGTCCGCGTGAGCGCGAATGCCTCGCGCTCGCATTTGATGGACTGACAGCGCGCCAGTGCGCGGTTCGGATGGGATGCACAGAACGCACGGTGAACTACCACCTGGCCAACGCCATGGCCAAACTCAAGGTTGACAACAAACTCGCGGCGGTTCAGCGGGCCTGCTGGATCGGCGCTCTCTGAATCACGTCCTGCGACACCTGCTCATAGGCGTGGGCCAGTTGCAGCACTGAAAAATCACCCTGCGGCTTGCCGATGACCTGCAGGCCCATTGGCAAGCCGTTACTGCCAAATCCGGCGGGCATGTTGATGCACGGCAACCCGGCGAATGTGGCGTAGATCACAACCTCCATCCAGCGGTGGTAGGTGTCCATGGCCACCTCGTTGATCCGACCGGGCCAGCGTTCGCTCACATTGAACGGCCAGACCTGCGCCGTAGGCAGGATGAGGTAGTCATATTCATCGAAGAGCGCCAGCATCTTCTGGAAAAAGTCCGTTCGCGCGACGCTTGCTGAAAGAAATTGTGCACCTGTCACGCCTTGGGCCTGGTCGTGTTCCCACAGGGCTTCGGGTTTGAGGTGTTCGCGGTTTCGGGCCTGCAACAGAAAGGGTGCGATGCGCGACGCGACCAGCAGCTTTCGCCAGACCAGCCATGCCTGCCAGACGCGTTCAGGCGCCATGCCCAGCTTCGCAGGCTCAACCCGACAACCCAGGCCGGCGAGGCGCTGCAATCCCTGGTCACATACCTCAAGGATGCCGGGCTCCATCGGAAGGTAGCCTTCGAGGTCGCCCAGCCATCCGATTTGGATGCGTCGCAGGTTTTCAGGCTCCAGTTTGAGCGGATCCAGGAAAGAAAGGCCGTCTTGCGCTATCGAAAGAGGAGTTCCTGGATCGTAGCCTGCCTGTACCGACAGCAAACGTGCAACATCCTGCACGGTGCGTCCCATCGGTCCCTCGGTGCCCAGTTGCGATACCCAGATGTCCTGCACCGGCGCCATCGGTACGCGGCCCTGGGAGGGGCGCAGTCCGAACACGTTGTTCCACGCCGCCGGATTGCGCAGACTGCCCATGAAGTCGGAGCCGTCGGCCACTGGCAGCATGCGCTGTGCCAGCGCCACGGCCGCGCCGCCACTGCTGCCACCGGCAGACAGGGCCGCATCGTAGGCGTTGCGTGTGGGGCCGAACACTTCGTTGAACGTGTGCGAGCCCAGGCCGAATTCGGGCACGTTGGTTTTGCCCATGACAATGCAGCCAGCGGCCTTCATGCGCCTGGCCATCAGGCCGTCTTCGGCCGGAACGAAGTCGCGCATCAGCGGGGAACCCAGCGTGGTGGGCAGGCCGGCCGCGTTCGACAGGTCCTTGATGGCCTGGGGCATGCCATGCATCCAGCCCATCGATTCACCGCGGGCGACTTGCGCGTCGCGCTCATCTGCCTGCCGGAGCAAGAGCGAGTCGTCACGCAGGCTGACGATCGCGTTGAAGGTTGGATTGACGGCGTGGATGCGTTCCAGATAGGCCTGCATCACCTCCCGACACGAAACCTGCCGGCTGTGTATCGCAACCGAAAGTGCACTGGCCGAAAGATCTGTGATGCGCACGGACGGATGAAAGGGCAGGGCGATGAATTCAGGCCAAGGCAGGGATACGCAACTTCTGGCCGGGATAAATTCTGTCAGGATGGCTCAACATCGGCTTGTTGGCCTCAAAAATTACCGGGTATTTGTTGGCGTTGCCATAGTAGGTCTTGGCAATGGCCGAAAGCGTGTCGCCGCGCACGACGTCGTGGTAGCGTGCCTCGTCTGCGGGCGTGGCGATGGACATCAGGTTTTCCACTTCCCTGACACCGCCGACGTTGCCACAGCACAGCGTGACTTTCTCGCTGGCTTCCTGGGTCGGCGCCTCACCTTGCACCGTCACCTTGCCGCTGGCGCCATCAAACGAGACATACAGGCCCGAGACGCCGAGGTTCTGGGTCTCGATGTAGTCGCGAATGGCATGGGCGGCGGTGGTATTGAGTTCGTCAAGCGTGGCTTGGGCTGCCGGGTCGCTCGCCGCTGCTTCAGCGGCCTTTTCGACTTCCTTGTGCCCAAACAGCTTTTCACCGGCTTCCTTGATGAAACTGAACATGCCCATGATGACGACTCCTGTGACGGTATTGAGGAATTCACTTTAACCGTTCTGGCAAACCCTCTTCTGTCTGCCTCGCGAAACCCGCAATAATGCGGCGCATGACTTTCCTGGCCATTGATGTGGGCAATACGCGGCTGAAGTGGGCGCTTTATGAAGCGCCGGCTCCTGGTGCGACAGTGCTGTCCCAAGGCGTTGAGTTCCTCGAAAACATCGAAAAGCTGGGCGAGGGTGACTGGGCCGGTTTGCCGGCGCCCGACCGTATGCTGGGGTGCATCGTCGCCGGCGAAGCCGTCAAGCGCCGTGTGCAGGAGCAGATGGAGCTCTGGGACGTCGCGGCAAACTGGGTGGTTTCAAGTGCAGCGGAGGCCGGCGTAGTCAACGGCTACGACTATCCAACCCGGTTGGGTCCGGACCGCTGGGTGGCGATGATTGGTGCGCGTCACCGCATGTTGTCAATGGGCCCCGCCCGGCCGATGGTGGTGGTGATGGTCGGGACGGCGGTTACGGTCGAGGCCATGGATGCCGATGGTCGTTTCCTGGGGGGATTGATCCTGCCGGGTCACGGCATCATGCTGCGGGCGCTGGAGTCGGGCACCGCAGGCCTTCATGTACCCACTGGTGAGGTCCGCGAGTTTCCTACCAACACCAGCGACGCGCTGACCAGTGGCGGCACCTATGCCATTGCTGGCGCGGTGGAGTGCATGGTCCGCAACGTCCGCCAGCACTGTGGCGCGGAGCCGATGTGCATCATGACGGGCGGCGCGGGCTGGAAGATGGCCCCCTCGCTTTCGGTGCATTTCGAGCTGGTGGAGAGCCTCATTTTTGACGGCTTGCTGGTGATTGCACAACAACGCTACGGATTGAGGTAGCGGGTAATGCCGGCAACCGTGCGGGTCGATTCATCCCTCGCAACTTCTTTTTTCCAGCAAACATTGGCCGTCATTCAATGGCCCGCTGAATGCAGCGGTGCTAATCCTGCAGTTCAGCGCGCGCCAGATCGCGATCCAGGCGCTCCTTGGCATCCATCGGCGTGATTGCAGCGGCCTGCTGGTACAGCCTGGTGGCCTCCGGGTGATCGGGTTGACCTTCCAGCATCACCAGGCCGCGGGCATATTCCAGCTTTGCCATTGCAGATTCAGGGTTCAGTGCCAGCGCGTCCGCGAACATCTTGAGCCCGGTCTCCTTTCTGGCGCCGTAGGTCATGCCGCCGATCAGTGAGCCGACCTTGTCGATGACCTCGGCGTGAAAGGTCCCCAGCGCGATGTGAGCGTCCGCATGCTGTGGCTGGAGCTCGATGGTTCTTTCAAGTGCTTCCTTCACCCGCTTCCCCAGTCCCTGCGCCAGCGCGCGGGCCACGCTGATGCCCTGGCTGTAGCGCCCCAGCGCGTACGCCTGCCAGAACCATGCATTGGGATTGGCGGGCTGCTGGATCGCAAGTTCCCGAGCGCGTTCTGCGGACTCCAGGAACAGGACCAGTCGGTCTTTCTCCCGGCTTTCGAGGTAGTTGGCATAAATGCAGGCCGCCTTGTTGGCCACGGTCACCCCCTCAACGCCGGCCCGCAGGCCAGTTTCGAAAGCTCTTTGAAATTCGCCGCTGTGAAAAAGCGCCCACGCCATCAGCACATCATCATTTCCGGGTAGCGGTTCGGCGTCGCCCGCATGCAGTCGTGCCCAGTGTTGCCTGACGGACGCGACGTTGAACGCATACTCGCCGGCGTGGGGGAAAGGCTTCCATGGAGCCATCGAGAGTCTCTCCTGTGAACTACTTCTCGTCCTGGTGGTAGGCGTCCACCAGCCCCATCAGGTGGCGACGCTGGCTGGTTTCCAGGTAAGGCACCAGCAAGTTGAGCACATGGTGCGCGCCCCGCATCAGGGCGGTTTGGGCATGCTCGGGTTCCAGTGCATGACGCGGGTCGCGCACGTACTCGTAGCTCAGCCAATAGGTCAATACAACCACCATGCTCGTCGCGGTTGCTTCCACTTCGCGTGAGTCAATGCTGACGGTGCCTGCCCTGCTCATGCTGTCGAGCAACGACTTGACCGCGCGGGCTTTGTTCTTGAGTACCCACTGGAAATGGGTCTCCAGACGCCGGTTCTTGCTGAGCAGATCGTTGAGATCGCGGTAAAGGAATCGGTACTGCCAGATCAATTCGAACAAGGTATGCATGAAGAACCACGCGTCCTCGACATCGCGCACATTGTCGCTGGCATTGAGCAACTCGCTCAGCGAGCGCTCGTAGCGGTCAAACAGGCTGTTGATCAGTTCGTCCTTGGCCGGGTAATGGTAATAGAGGTTTCCGGGGCTGATGTTGAGTTCGGCAGAGATCAGGGTGGTGGAGACGTTCGGCTCACCGAACCGGTTGAACAGCTCCAGTGTGACTTCCAATATGCGTTCAGCCGTTCGGCGCGGCGCCTTTTTTGCCATGGGTGTCTGCCTCCTCGTAATTACTTGTACTTTAACCCGCTCACCCGCCAGGGAAAAGTGAAGTGCTCAGGAGGAGTTGCCGGAGCCGGCCACTTCAAACCGTGCCGTGTCGGCGCGCTCTGGGGTTCACCACGTCACCAAGGTCTTCCATGACCTCCTGCAACGACACGATGGCCTGCCCGATGCGGCTGCGCGGCTTGACGGGTACGACAAGCTGGCGCCTCGTGTCGTCGAGCACGTCCATGTTCAGGGTGATCCCGTGGCGGGCAAACCGGCCTGAGTAGCCTGCGCGGCGCGAACGAAGCATGTGACGCGTCTGCTGGTAGGCATGTTCGGCAAGGTGACGACGCTGGCCGTAACTGAAGGTGTTGGCCAGATACATCTCGGGGTCGCGGTGGTCGGGCTCGAACAAGACAATGTCGGTCTCGGGATAGGCGCGCTCGTAGCCCTTGATGCCGAGTTCCATGCGCGAATGGATGATCGAGCGAAAAGTCTGGCTCAGCACGGAAGGCAGCCCGCCGTCCACGATGCGCGGGATGCGGCGCCTCTCGGGGGGAAGACCGCGTTGCATGACCTGCACGATCTCCGGCAACGTGGCATCAAAGGGCACCAGCGGGTTCATGCAGATCATCAGGTCCATGCCTTGGTCCAGCGCCACCGACGCATGCATGGTCTTCTTGAGGGCGCCGTCGACGTAGTAGTGGGCGTCAATCTCCACAGGCGGGAAGAGTCCTGGCAATGCTGAGCTCGCCTGAACAGCTTTTGAAATCGGGATGTGGTCCCAGCCGGGTCTTCCGAAGGGTGCGGCCTCGCCGCTGTCAAGGTTGGTCGCGACCAGCGTCAACTGTGTCTTGAGCTTGCGGAAATCGTTGGTGCGTCCCTCGCGCGCGAACAGGCTTGACAGGCGGTGATCGACCTCATCGTTGGCGAAAAGGCCCGTGGGCAGGGCTGGGCCAAGACGTTCCAACGCGCTGATCAGGGAGCGTCGCTCAACCAGCAGTCGCCACAGGGCCGATGTGGTCAACCCCGGGAGCATGATGGCTCGGCGCGCAAATTCGCCCCAGGCGGGCACTGTCAGCCAGGATGGGTCGAAGACTTCGGCGCTTTCGTCGCTGTTTTCGATGAACCCGGCACAGAGCTCACGCGGCGTCATGCCATTGGCCAGTGCAGCGGCGATGAAGCCGCCGGCCGACACACCCACATAGTGGTCGAGCTGGGTCAGATCAAGGCCGACAAGAGATTCTTCGAGCGCGCACAACGCACCAATCTCATAGATGGCACCCAGGGGCCCGCCCCCGGCGAGGGCCAGTGCGATCCGCGGGCGCCCGCTTGCGTGCACGCGCGGAGTTTCAGGCCGGCCGGACAGGGATTCCTTGCGGTCGACTGGTTTCGGGACAAGACGAAGGGGACGTGGTTTTTTCGTGCTCATGATCGGTCAGTGTAGGCGCTCAAGGACAGGGAGAGTGCTGCAATGCAACACGCAAAAAACGAAAGGGGCGAACCCGTCGCCCCTTTGCTTGTGTCAAACCACCCGAATTTCATCCGGGCTCAGCCGGATTACGCTGCAACAGCTTCCGTCTTGCTCGGGGCAACGGCCTTGCGGACAGGCGCACGCTTGGGCGCAGCCTTTGCAGCGCCGCTACGAGCCTTGCTGGCGGACTTCGGTGCCGCCTTGGCCGCAGGCTTGCGAGGCGCCGCCGCCTTGACCGTTGCAGGCGCTTTCGCCGATAGTTTTTGCACGCTCTTGTTCAGTTCGTCGATACGGGCGATCAATGCGTCCACATCCTTGGAAGAAGGCACGCCGAGCTTGTTCAATGCTTTTGCGACGCGCTCTTCAAAAATGTTCTCCAGCTTGTCCCACTGACCGGTTGCCTTGGTCGTGATGCCGGTGGCCATGTTGGCCATCTTGCTGGTCGCCTCTGTAATTCTTTCCTCGGCCGCAGCTTGCGTCTTGCGCTGGATCGACACGCCTTCCTTGACCAGCGTCTCGAACACCTTGCCGCCTTCAGATTGGGCTTTGGTGAACGCACCCAAGCCTGCCTGCCAGATCTGCTGGGCGGAATCCTTGACGGTCCCTTTCAGCAGGACGGGAGATTTCTTGGGGGTGCTCGATTTTTTCTGCAGTTTTTTGACCATCATGGCCTCCAGATAAGTTGTAGTTGGGAATCGCCATCGAACAGACCTGCTCTCCAGCCGACTTTCAAAATATAACCTTGCCGTCGCACGATGATTAGGGTTCGTTTCCTAAAGCAATAGAGGCGGACCTCTACCCGCAACTTCGGACCGTCACGTTCTCCATGCCCGATTCACGCAGGCGATGCGGCACAATTGCCGAATTGCATTTTCAGACAGGCCGACCATGCCCGACACCCCGCCCCTCTCCCATGTCAAGCCGCGCGACAAGGCTGAAATACTGGCCCAGGCGCTCCCCTACATCCGCAAATTCCATGGCAAGACCCTGGTGATCAAGTATGGTGGCAATGCCATGACCGACCCGGCGCTTCAAGCCGACTTTGCTGAGGACGTGGTTCTGTTGAAACTGGTGGGCATGAACCCTGTGGTGGTGCATGGCGGCGGGCCGCAGATCGAGACCGCATTGAAGCGCCTGGGCAAGAAGGGAGAGTTCATTCAGGGCATGCGCGTCACTGACGCCGAGACCATGGAAGTCGTCGAATGGGTGCTGGCCGGCGAGGTGCAGCAAGACATCGTGGGCCTGATCAACCAGGCCGGCGGCAAGGCGGTGGGGCTGACCGGGCGCGACGGGGGGCTGATCCGTGCGCAGAAGCTGAAGATGGTGGACAACAAGGACCCTTCGATCGAGCACGACGTCGGGCAGGTGGGTGACATCGTTGCAATTGACCCCGCCGTGGTGAAGGCGCTGCAGGACGACGCGTTCATTCCCGTGGTCAGCCCGATCGGTTTCGGCGAGCACAACGAAAGCTACAACATCAATGCCGACGTCGTGGCGGGCAAGCTGGCGATCGTGCTGAAGGCCGAGAAACTGGTGCTGCTGACGAACACGCCCGGTGTGCTGGACAAGGAGGGCAATCTGCTGACCGACCTCACGGCGCGGCGCATCGACGAATTGTTTGCCGACGGCACGATCTCGGGCGGCATGCTGCCCAAGATTGCGGGGGCCCTGGACGCGGCCAAGAGCGGTGTGAACGCGGTGCACATCATCGACGGCCGCGTGCCCCATGCGATGCTGCTGGAAATCCTGACGGATCAGGCCTACGGCACGATGATTCGCAGCCATTGACGGCGAGGACGCGGATCATTGCTTGACCGCCCCGCCCGGCGGGCGTCTCCGCACAAACCCTATGGAGTGCTGTGCGAGAATCATTTGAACCCCCAGCGTCCGCCACCATGCCTGACTTCGAGCCCCGTTCCGCCGCCGAGCCCACCGTCATTGAAGCCGAGGTGCCCGCGCGTAAACGACCCAAGCCTGGCGAGCGGCGCGTGCAGATCCTGCAGGCGCTGGCGACCATGCTGGAGCAACCCGGGAGCGAACGCATCACCACGGCGTCCCTGGCGGCCCGACTGGGCGTCAGCGAGGCGGCGTTGTACAGGCACTTTGCCAGCAAGGCCCAGATGTTCGAAGGACTGATCGAGTTCATCGAGCAGTCGGTGTTCTCGCTGGTCAACCAGATCACCGAGCGCGAAGCGGCGGGCGCGGCACAGGCGGCCCGGGTGGTCGGGATGCTGCTGCAATTCGGGGAAAAAAACCCAGGCATGGCGCGCGTGATGGTGGGCGATGCATTGGTCTATGAGAACGAGCGCCTGCAGCAGCGCATGAACCTGTTTTTTGACAAGATCGAGGCAAGCTTGCGCCAGACCTTGCGTGAAATGGCCGTAGCCAGTGCATCGGCGATGCCCGGCGTGGATGCACAGGTGCAGGCTTCGGTGCTCACAGCGTTTGCGGTTGGCCGTCTGCAGCGCTTTGCGCGATCGGGTTTCAAGCGCTTGCCATCGGAGAATCTCGAGGCCAGCTTGGCCCGAATGCTGTAACTAATCAGCTGGCATTCTCCAGCCGTCCGGGGCCGGAGCCGTGCTGTTTCTTCCGCGATTCCGCACCGGCGTCGTCAAGGCCGACATCTAGGCGTGCCGCGTCCTGACTTTTGGCGCCTCGGTCCCCCGTGTCATGTTTGCGGTCGACTGCGCGGTAGCTCGGGTTTACCCTTGTACCGGCTAGATTCATATCTCTAGAAGACGCCGGTCGGCAATGCAAAAGCGGAAATTGCTGCAAAATAGCACGATCGTTCGTTTTATTTTCTGACTTTGATGTCCACCACCCCGCACTTGAGCAAACCGCAAACGCTCCGCAGCAAGGACGCCTCCCGCGAGGGAGGTCGTGACGGCCGTGCCTTGCTCAAGGGGCAGCAGACCAAGGCGGCCATCGTCGATGCAGCGTTGGGACTGGCCACGCAGATCGGGCTGGAGGGGCTGAGCATCGGCGCGCTGGCCGAGGTTACGGGCATGAGCAAGTCCGGCGTGTTTGCCCACTTTGGCTCGCGCGAGGAACTGCAGATCTCGGTGATCCGTGAGTATCACACCCGGTTCGAGCAGGAGGTGTTCTATCCGGCGCTGCGGGTGCAGCGGGGCCTGCCGCGCCTGCGCGCGATGTTCGGCAACTGGATGAAGCGCACCTCGGCCGAAATCGACTCCGGCTGCATCTACATCAGCGGTGCGGTCGAGTTCGACGACCGCCCGGGACCGGTGCGCGACGCGCTGGCCGAATCGGTCCACATCTGGCTGGCGGCAATGAACCGCGCGGTGGTCCAGGCCCGCGAGGAAGGCCACTTGCTTGCCGATGCCGACGAGAACCAGGTGGCTTTCGAGATCCACGCGCTGATTCTGGCGCTGCATTACGAGGCCCGATTCCTCAAGAACCCCGGCTCGATGGCGCGTGCCACCACCGGCTTCGACAACATCCTTGCGCGTTATGGCGCGCCGGCGAGCGCCTCCAGCGAGCCCCGTTGATTTTTTGTTTCTTCATCTTCAAGGAGCCTTCACATGCCCAGCTATACCCCCCCCCTGCGCGACATGCAGTTTGTGATGCACGAGGTCTTCAAGGTCACGGATGATTTCAAGGCCATGCCCAAGCATGCCGACATCGATGTCGACACGATCAATGCGGTGCTGGAAGAGGCCGGAAAGTTTGCAACGGACGTGATCTTCCCGATCAACATCAGCGGCGACACCGAGGGCTGCACGCTCGACCCGGTGACACATGCGGTGACCACGCCCAAGGGCTTCAAGGAGGCCTACGCCCAGTATGTGGCAGGCGGCTGGCCGGCGCTGAGCTCCGACCCCGAGTTCGGTGGCCAGGGCTTGCCGCTGGTGGTGAACCAGTGCTTCTACGAGATGATGAACTCGGCCAACCAGGCCTGGACGATGTACCCGGGCCTCACGCACGGCGCCTATGCCTCGCTGCACATGCACGGCACCGACGAGCAGAAGCAGACCTACCTGGGCAAGATGGTCAGCGGCGAGTGGACCGGCACCATGTGCCTGACCGAGCCGCATTGCGGCACCGACCTGGGCCTGATGCGCACCAAGGCCGAGCCGCAGGCCGACGGCACCTACAAGATCACCGGCGAAAAAATCTTCATCAGCGCCGGAGAGCATGACATGGCCGACAACATCATCCACCTGGTGCTGGCCCGCCTTCCCGATGCGCCCCCCGGCATCAAGGGCGTGAGCCTGTTCGTCGTGCCCAAGTTCCTGGTGAACAAGGACGGCAGCCTGGGCGCGCGCAACACGGTCTATTGCGGCGGCCTGGAGCACAAGATGGGCATCAAGGCCAACGCCACCGCGCAGATCGTGCTGGACGGCGCGATCGGCACGATGGTGGGCCAGCCCAACAAGGGCATGCAGGGCATGTTCGTGATGATGAATGCGGCCCGCCTGGGCGTGGGCAACCAGTCGCTGGGCCTGACCGAGGTGGCCTACCAGAACGCGCTGGCCTACGCCAAGGACCGGATCCAGATGCGCAGCCTGTCCGGCCCCAAGGCCAAGGACAAGCCGGCCGACCCGATCATCGTGCACCCGGACGTGCGCAAGATGCTGCTGACGGCCAAGGCCTATGCCGAGGGCGGCCGCGCGCTGGCGATCTTCTGCTCGGTGCTGCTGGAAAAGGCGCACTACCACCCCGACGAGAAGGTGCGCAAGGACAGCGAGGAGATGCTTTCGCTGCTGACGCCCATCGTCAAGGCCTTCCTGACCGACAACGGCTGGCAGGCCACCATGATGTGCCAGCAGGTCTATGGCGGGCACGGCTTCATCAAGGAATGGGGCATGGAGCAGTTCGTGCGCGACGCGCGCATCAACATGATCTACGAAGGCACCAACACCATCCAGAGCCTGGACCTGCTGGGCCGCAAGGTGCTGGGCAACAACGGCGCCACGCTGAAGAAGTTCGGCAAACTGGTGGGCGCACTGGTGGCCGAGGAGGGCGTGAACGAGAAGATGGCCGAGTTCATCACGCCGATCGCCGTGCTGGGCGAGCAGATCACCAAGTTCACCACCGAAATCGGTTTCAAGGGTTTCCAGAACGCCGATGAAGTGGGCGCCGCTGCCGTGGACTACCTGCGCGTGGCCGGGCACCTGGTGTTCGGTTATTTCTTCGCCCGCATGGCCCAGGTGGCCCTGCGCGAGATCGCTGCCGGCAACACCGACCCGTTCTACCCCGCCAAACTGCAGACGGCGCGCTTCTACTTTGCCAAGCTGTTCCCCGAGACCGCCACGCTGATGCGCACGGCGCGTGCGGGCTCCAAGGTGTTGATGGACACTGAGTTGGCGCTCGCCTGAGTGCGATAGCACGAAAAATTTAACAAAATCGAGGAGAACCCAGCATGAAAAGGTCATTGGCAGCTATCTTGTTTGTAGCAACATCGGCATCCGCCTTCGCCCAGATGTCGCCTGCGGGCTTGTGGAAGACGATCGACGACGAGACCAAGAAGGAGAAGTCCCTGGTCCGCATCAAGGACGTCAATGGTGTTTTCAGCGGCACGGTCGACAAGTTTCTGGACCCGACGACCAAGCTCGACGATGTCTGCGAAAAGTGCACCGACGAGCGCAAGGACAAGCCGGTGCTGGGCATGACCATCATCCGCAACATCAAGGCCAGCGCCGACGACAAGGGCATCTGGGACGGGGGCGACATCCTCGACCCGAACAACGGCAAGGTCTACAAGGCGCGGCTCAAGCCTGTCGATGGCGGCAAGAAACTGGAGATGCGCGGCTACATCGGGCCGTTCTACCGCACCCAGGTCTGGTTGCGCGTGGAGTAAGTGTGTAGGGCCCCCGTCCGCCGGGCGGGGGAAACGGAGAAAAGTGAATGTCGAGATTCCAAGTTCGCAAAGTCGCCGTGCTCGGCGCAGGCGTGATGGGTGCGCAGATTGCCGCGCACCTGGTCAACGTCAAGGTGCAGGTCGTGTTGTTCGATCTGCCTGCCAAGGAGGGGCCGAAAAATGGCATCGTCACCCGCGCCATCGAAGCGCTGAAAAAGCTCAAGCCTTCGCCGCTGGGCGTGGCCGACGACGCCGTGCTGATCGGCCAGGCCAACTACGAGGAGCACATGGAGCAGTTGCGCGACTGCGACCTCATCATCGAGGCCATCGCCGAGCGCATGGACTGGAAGCGCGACCTGTACCAGAAGATCGCGCCCTTTGTGGCGCCGCACGCCATCGTCGCCTCCAACACCTCGGGCCTGTCGATCACGACGCTCAGCGAGGCGCTGCCCGAGGCCCTCAAGCCGCGCTTTTGCGGCATCCACTTCTTCAACCCGCCGCGCTACATGACGCTGGTCGAACTGATCAACACGCCCACCACCGATCCGCAGATCCTGGACGACCTGGAGACCTTTGTGACCAGCGGCCTGGGCAAGGGCGTGGTGCGCGCGCACGACACGCCCAACTTCGTGGCCAACCGCGTCGGCATCGCCGGCATGCTGGCGACGATGAAGGAGGTGGAGAACTTCGGCCTGACCTGGGACGTGGTCGATGACCTGACCGGCAAGAAGCTCGGCCGCGCCAGTTCGGGCACCTTCCGCACCGCCGACGTGGTGGGCCTGGACACGCTGACGCACGTGATCAAGACCTTGCAGGACAACCTGACGTTGGAGACCGATCCTTTCTATGGCAGCTTCGGCACGCCCGCCGTGCTCAAGAAGCTGCTGGAACTCGGCAACCTGGGCCAGAAGACCAAGGCCGGCTTCTACAAGAAGGTCGGGCGCGACGTGCTGCGCTTCGAACTGGACAGCGAGGAATACGTGCCGGGCGGCGCCAAGGCCGATGAGGTGTACGGCCGCATGCTGAAGAAGCCGGCCGGCGAGCGCCTGCGCCTGTTGCGCAACAGCGAAGGCGCGCAGGGCCAGTTCCTCTGGGCCATCCTGCGCAACGGCTTCCACTATGCCGCGGTGCACCTGGGCACGATTGCCGACAATGCGCGCGACGTGGATCAGGCCATGCGTTGGGGCTTCGGCATGCAGCAGGGCCCGTTCGAGCTGTGGCAAGAAGCCGGCTGGCTCGAAGTGGCGAAGATGGTGCAGGAAGACATCGATGCCGGCAAGGCCCTGTGCAACGCGCCGCTGCCCGCATGGGTGTTCAAGGGCCCGGTAGCCGAGGCTGGTGGCGTGCACACCGCCAAGGGATCGTGGAGCGCGTCGAAAGGTGAATTCGTGGCGCGCCGTGCGCTACCCGTCTATGCGCGCCAGCATTTCCCCGAGGCGCTGCGCGGCGAAACCCTGCCCGACTTCCGCACTGCCGGCACGACGCTGTTCGAAGACGATGCGATGCGCCTGTGGACGCTGGACGACTCGATCGTGATCGCCAGCATCAAGTCCAAGATGCACGCCATCAGCATGGAAGTGACGGCTGGCCTGGAGAAAGCCGTGGAGCTGGCCGAGAAGAGCTACCAGGGCGTGGTGATCTGGTCCGGTGACGAGCCTTTCAGCGTTGGCGCCGACCTGCAGGCCATGCTGCCCGGCTTCATGATGGGCGGTGCGGCCGCGATCGACGAGGCCGTGGCCGAGCTGCAGCGTGTCATGCGCCGGCTGCGTTACGCGAGCGTGCCAGTGGTGTCGGCGGTGCGCGGGCATGGCCCTCGGTGGCGGCTGCGAGCTGGCGGT
Organism: uncultured beta proteobacterium; assembly: GCA_963726365.1. GTDB lineage: Bacteria > Pseudomonadota > Gammaproteobacteria > Burkholderiales > Burkholderiaceae_C > JAABQG01. Next base: position 23,641 of record CAVSCI010000027.1, read on the forward strand.
GCACTCGGCCCGCCGCGTGGTGCACATGGAAAGCTACGTCGGCCTGGTGGAAGTGGGCGTGGGCCTGGTGCCCGGTGCCGGCGGCCTGACTTACATCGCGCGGCGCGCCGCCGAAAACGCGGCCAGCAGCACCGGCAAGGACTTGCTGCCCTTCCTGACCGAAGGCTTCACCGCCGCCGCGATGGCCAAGGTCGGCACCAGCGCGCTGGAGTCGCGCAAGCTCGGTTATCTGCTGGACAGCGACGTGATCGTCCCCCACAAGGACGAGTTGCTGTTCGTCGCGCTCAGCGAAGCCAAGGCCTTGTACCAGGGCGGCTACCGCGCGCCGCACAAGCGCCAGTTCCCGGTGGCCGGGCGCAGCGGCAAGGCCACCATTCTGGGCTCGCTGGTCAACATGCGCGACGGTGGCTTCATCAGCCAGCACGATTTCCACATTGCCAGCCTGATCGCCAACGTGGTGACCGGCGGCGACGTGGAGGCCGGCACGTTGGTGACCGAGGAATATCTGATGACGCTGGAGCGCCGCGCGTTCTGCTCATTGCTGGAGCATCCCAAGACGCAGGAACGCATCATGGGCATGCTGTCCACTGGCAAGCCGGTTCGTAACTGATCAAGCATCTGCGGAGCCGCCATGCGTCGTTGCAGCCCACAAACAATGCTCACGAGCAGAAGTACGCTGCGCTTGTTGGCGGGCGCCCGCGCCTGGCCTGACGGCTCCTCGCAACGCTTGCTCAGTCAAGAACATGCCCAATGCCAATAACCCATGACACCCTCTGTTGTTCAAGAATCCAACCGCATGCAACGCCAGCTCGACAGGCTGTCCGAGGTGCCGGGTTTTCTGCGGCCCTGGGTGCGCAACCTGGTGCTGCGCCGCGCCGTGCCTTTCACCGGGACGGCCAGGCTGAACTTCGTCGAAATGACTCCGCAGCGCGTCGAGGTGGCGATCGCCAACGAGCCCCGCGTGCAGAACCACCTGCAGGGCGTGCACGCCTCGGCCATGAACCTGCTGGCCGAAACGGCGACGGGGATGGTCGTGGGCATGAATGTGCGCGACGACTGCGTGCCCGTGGCGAAGGAACTGAAGATGGCGTTTCGCAAACGCGCCACAGGCTCGCTGCGGGCGGTGGCGGAGTTGACGCCGGACCAGCAGGCGGCGATGCAGGCCAGCGACAAGGGCGAGCTGAATGTGTCGGTGGTCGTGACCGATGAGGCCGGCGTCAACCCGGTCGAGTGTGAATTTATCTGGGCCTGGATTCCTTCCGGCCCGCGCAAGCGCTGAATCCGGCGCAAGAGGAAAAAACCATGAGCAAACAAGTCCAGGAAGCCTATATCGTTGCCGCCACGCGCACGCCGATCGGGCGTTCGCACAAAGGCTACTTTCGCAACACCCGCCCCGACGACCTGCTGGCCTTGGCCTTGCGTGCCGCACTGGCGCAGGTGCCGGGCCTCGATCCGAAGAGCATCGAGGATGTGATCTGCGGTTGCGCCATTCCGGAGGCGCAGCAAGGCCTGAACGTGGCGCGCATCGGCGCCATCCTGGCCGGCCTGCCGAACACGGTGGGCGGCATCACCGTCAACCGTTTCTGCGCGTCCGGCCTGTCAGCGGTGCAGATGGCGGCTGACCGCATCCGCGTGGGCGAGGCCGAGGTCATGATTGCTGCCGGCGTCGAGAGCATGAGCATGGTGCCGATGATGGGCAACTCGCCGAGCCTCTCGCCCGCCATCTTTGCGAACACCGACGACGTGGAGAACTATGGCATTGCGTATGGCATGGGTCTGACGGCCGAAAAGGTCGCGCGGCAATGGAAAGTCTCGCGCGATGCGCAGGACGCGTTTGCCGTGGAATCGCACCGTCGCGCGGTGGCCGCGATGAAGGCAGGCGAATTCACTGCCGAGATCACCCCTGTGGACGTGACTGAGCGAACTGTCAATTTGGAAACGGCCAAAGTCACAGCGACCTCCCGTACTGTGACTCTGGACGAAGGCGCGCGTCCGGACACCACGCTGGAAGGCCTGGCCAAGCTGCGCACTGTGTTCGCCGCGCGCGGATCGGTCACGGCGGGCAACAGCTCGCAGACGTCCGATGGCGCCGGTGCGCTGATCCTGGCCAGCGAGGCGGCGGTCAAGCGCTTCGGCCTCAAGCCGCTGGCGCGTTTCGTCAGCTACGCGTCGCGCGGCGTGCCGCCGCACATCATGGGCATTGGCCCGATCGAGGCGATACCGGCGGCCTTGCGTTACGCCGGGCTGAAGCAGGACGACATCGACTGGTTCGAACTGAACGAAGCCTTCGCGGCGCAGTCGCTGGCCGTGATGAACACCCTGGGCCTGGACCCGGCAAAGGTCAACCCCATGGGCGGCGCGATTGCACTGGGGCACCCGCTCGGGGCGACCGGCGCTATCCGTTCTGCGACAGTGGTGCATGCCTTGCAACGGCACAATAAGCGCTACGGCATGGTCACGATGTGCGTGGGCATGGGGCAGGGCGCGGCAGGGATTTTCGAACGCGTCTGACGCCGCGGTCTGGCGCGGACCTTGCCTTCAGAAGGAGGCCTTTTTTGAGCAAGATCACTGTATCCGCCGCGCACGCCTTTGATCAGGCCGTGGCGCTGACGCCTGTCACGGTGACAGTGCATGAGCATGGCCGCGAGTCCGCCCGTCACTGGCAGGGACAGACCCATGCGGCCTACGCCAACATGGTCGGCCCGTTCGGTGGCATCACGGCGGCGCAGGGCCTGCAGTCCATCCTGTTGCACCCGGAGCGCCTCGGCGAGCCGGTGTCGTTCACGGTCAACTTCGCCGCCGCTCTGGCGGACGGCGCGTTCCGCGTCACGTCGCAGCCGGTGCGCACCAACCGCTCGACCCAACACTGGGTCGTGCGCATTTCGCAGACGGACAGCGCGGGCGTCGAGTCGGTGGTGCTGACCGCCACGGCGGTGACGGCGGTGCGCCGCACGACCTGGAGCGCGGCTGACGCTGTCATGCCCGTCGTGCCCGCGCCTGCCGACATCAAGCGCGCCAGCCGGCCCGCGCGCGTGGCCTGGATCCAGCGCTACGACATGCGGCCGTGTTCCGGGGAAATCCCGGCCGACTGGAACGGCGCGGAGGCCGACAGCGTGAGCCAGCTGTGGATGCGTGACGACCCGCCACGGCCTCTCGATTTCGCTAGCCTGACCGCGCTGGCGGATGTGTTCTACCCGCGCGTCTGGCGCCGCCGTGCCCTGATGACACCGGTGGGCACGGTGTCCATGACGGTGTATTTCCATGCCGGCACGGCCGAACTCGCTGCCACCGGGGAAGGCTACCTGCTCGGGCAGGCACGCGCGCAGTCCTTCTTCAACGGCTTCTTTGACCAGAGCGCCGAACTCTGGAACGAGGCCGGCGTGTTGCTGGCGACCACGCACCAGATCGTGTACTTCAAGGAGTGATCATGGCGCCATGCCCAGACCGTTTGAATCCTCGCCTGCGTCGCAGCGGGGCCCGGCCATGAACCCGGTGGCACTGGTCGTCGGGGCGGGGGACGCCACCGGAGGCGCCATCGCCCGGCGCTTTGCCCGCGAGGGCTACACCGCCTGCGTGACGCGGCGCGACGTCGCCAGCCTGGCGCCGCTGGTGGCGCAGATCGAGGCGGCCGGCGGCCGTGCCGTGCCCTTCGGCAGCGATGCGCGCAAGGAAGACGAAGTCATTGCGCTCATCGAACACATTGAATCCACCATCGGCCCGATCGAGGTCCTGGTGTTCAACATCGGCGCCAACGCGCCGTCGAGCGTGCTGGACGAGACCGCGCGCAAGTATTTCAAGATCTGGGAGATGGCCTGCTTCGGCGGCTTCCTCAACGGCCGCGAGGTGGCCCGGCGCATGGTGGCGCGCGCAGTGCCGGATCTTCGCCAGACCATCCTCTTCACCGGCGCCACGGCCTCGCTGCGTGGGGCCGCAGGCTTTGCGGCGTTTGCCGGCGCCAAACATGCCTTGCGCGCGCTGGCGCAGAGCATGGCGCGCGAGCTCGGCCCCCGGGGCATCCATGTGGTGCACGCCATCATCGACGGCGCGATCGACACGGCCTTCATCCGCGACAATTTTCCCGAGCGTTATGCGCTGAAGGCCCAAGACGGTATCCTGAACCCCGACCACATCGCCGACGCCTACTGGATGCTGCACGCGCAACCGCGCGATGCCTGGACGCACGAGCTGGACCTGCGGCCCTATATGGAGAAATTTTGATGGCAAAGGCCTTTGAATTCTGGTTCGACTTTGGCAGCCCTGCGGCTTACCTGGCCTGGACCCAGTTGCCCCAGCTTTGCGCGGACACCGGCGCCAACGTGGTCTGGCGGCCGATGCTGCTGGGCGGTGTCTTTCAGGCCACGGGCAACCACTCGCCGGTCACGGTGCCTGCCAAGGGCAAGTACGTTTTCAAGGACTTTGCTCGCTTTGCCAGGCGCTATGGCGTGCCTCTCAACCCCAACCCGTTTTTCCCCATCAACACCATCACTCTCATGCGGGCGGCCGTGGGCCTTCAGATGCGCGACGATCCACGGTTTGGCGACTTTGTAGCGGCCATGTTCAAGTCGATCTGGGTCGATGCCAGGAACATGAACGACCCCGCGACGGTGGAGGAGGTCCTGCGGGCGGCGGGATTCGATGCCCAAGCCATGCTGGCGCTGACCCAGGACGCGGCGGTGAAGGAGGAGCTCAAGACGGTCACCCAGGCGGCGGTCGAGCGCGGCATCTTTGGCGCACCGACGTTCTTCGTCGGCAACACCATGTTCTGGGGCCAGGACCGGCTGGACTTTGTGCGTGAAGCGCTCACGGACTGAACCCGACCCGATACCTGAGGAAACAAGAATGACCGACATCCTGAGCCATGTGGAGGCCGGCGTGATGACCCTCACGCTGAACCGCCCGGACAAGAAGAACTCGATCACCGCGGCCATGTACGGCGCGCTGGCCGACGCGCTGACGCAGGCCGCGGGCGACGCCGCCATCCGTGCGGTGGTGCTCCAGGGCAGCGAGACGGTCTTCAGCGCCGGCAACGACATCGGCGACTTCCTGAACCAGCCACCGGCAACGCACGAATCGCCCGTGTACCGATTCCTGCACGGCATCGCTGGTTTCCCCAAGCCGCTGATTGCCGCCGTGTGCGGCCCCGCGGTGGGGGTGGGCACCACGCTGCTGTTCCATTGCGACCTGGTCTACGCCGGCGACAACGCGGCGTTCTCGATGCCTTTCGTCAACCTGGGGCTGTGCCCGGAGGCGGCGTCCAGTCTGCTGGTGCCGCAGATGTTCGGTTACCACCGGGCCGCCGAGGCCTTGCTGCTGGGCGAGCCCTTTCTTGCCGAGGCGGCTCTGGAGGTCGGCCTGGTCAACCGTATCGTGCCGCCGACGGAGGTCAATGCGGTGGCGCAAGGTGCCGCGCGCAAGCTGGCCCTCAAGCCGCTGAGTTCGCTGATCGAGACCAAGCGCCTCATGAAGCAGGGCCAGGCGCCCCAGGTCGCATCGCGGATGGCCGAGGAGGGCGCCAGCTTCGGACGCATGCTGCGCGAGCCCGCAGCGCGCGAGGCCTTCGGCGCCTTCATGGAAAAGCGCAAGCCGGACTTCAACAAGTTCTGAGGTATTTCACCAAGCGAACGCTTGCTAATAATAAGGCGGGCTGCTATGGTTGCGTCCCATGCATGCCCAACTGGCGTCTGACCTCGCGCCCGATCTCCCCTCGACCCAGACCCTGTCCTCCGCCAAGCGCCCGCGTGGGCGACCCCGCAAGACGGCGGACGAGCGTGATGACGGCAACCGCCGCCAGGAACTGATCCACGCCGCCGCCAAGCTGTTTCACCGCAAGGGGTTCGACGCCACGAGCACGCGCGATATCGCCGCGGCCGTCGGCATGCGCAGCGGCTCGCCGTTCTACCATTTCAAGAGCAAGGGCGCTCTGTTGCATGCGGTGATGGAAGAAGGCATGCGCTCGGCGATTGAGAGACAAACGCGAGCGTTACAAAAAGCAGAGCAAACAATGACCGATCCACGCTGGGTATTGGCCATTTTGATCCGCAACCAGTTCGATGTGCTGCTCGGGCCGGGCAGCGACTTCATCCCGGTGATGCTGTACGAGTCGCGCGCCCTCTCGCCGCGCCAGCGCGCCAGTCTGGTTCAGTTGCAGAGCGAGTACGAAGCGGCCTGGACGCCAGTCCTTGAAGCCCTGCACACGGCAGGGCAGTTGCGTGCCGACGTCAAGCTGGCGCGCCTGCTGATCTTTGGCGCGCTCAATTGGTCGGTGCAGTGGTACGACCGCAGGAAGGGCGCCTCGCTCGACGATCTCACCGCCGCCGCCCTGGCGCTTTTCATTCACGAAGCCTGACGCCAGCGCAGGCTGGGTCGATGCCGCAGGAGACTCCCATGAACTACACCCACGAACACCTCGAAATCCAGAAAACCCTCAAGCGTTTCATCGACGCGGAGATCAACCCCCACGTCGATGAGTGGGAGGCCGCCGAAATTTTCCCCGCTCATGAGGTTTTCAAGAAGCTCGGCAACCTGGGCCTGCTCGGACTGACCAAACCGGAAGCCTTCGGCGGCGCCGGTCTCGACTATTCCTACGCCATGGCCATGGCCGAGGGGCTGGGCCATATCGACTGTGGCGGCGTGCCCATGGCCATCGGCGTGCAGACCGACATGTGCACGCCCGCATTGGCGCGCTTCGGCAGCGACGAGTTGCGCCGCGAGTTCCTGGCCCCGGCGATTGCCGGCGACATGGTGGGCTGCATCGGCGTGTCCGAGCCTGGCGCCGGCAGCGACGTGTCGGCCATCAAGAGCGTTGCACGCAAGGACGGCGACGACTACATCATCACCGGCCAGAAGATGTGGATCACCAACAGCCTGCAGGCCGACTGGATGTGCATGCTGGTCAACACCGGTGAAGGCTCGGCCCACAAGAACAAGAGCCTGGTGATGGTGCCGATGCGCGACGGGCCCGAACGGCAAGCTCACCAAAGGCATCTCGGTGGCGCAGAAGATCCGCAAGATCGGCATGAATTCGAGCGACACCGGGCTGATCTATTTCGACGAGGTCCGCGTGCCGCAGCGCAACCGCATCGGCGCCGAAGGGCAGGGCTTCATCTACCAGATGCAGCAGTTCCAGGAGGAGCGCCTGTGGGCGGCGGCGAGTTGCCTGCAATCCCTGAGCAACTGCATCGCCTGGACCATCGAATGGGCGCAGGAGCGCAAGCTCTTCGGCGCCACGCTGGCCGACCAGCAGTGGGTGCAGTTCAAGCTGGCGGAAATGAAGACCGAGGTGGAGAGCCTGCGTGCGCTGACCTACCGCGCCGGCGAACTCTACGTGCAGGGGCAGGACGTGACCGAGCTGGCCTCGATGGCCAAGCTGAAGGCCGGGCGCCTGAACCGCATCGTGCCCGACACCTGCCTGCAGTTCTGGGGCGGCATGGGCTTCACCTGGGAGAACAAGGTGTCGCGCATGTACCGCGACGGACGCCTGGGGTCGATCGGCGGCGGCGCGGACGAAGTGATGCTCGGGATTCTGGCGCGGATCATGGGCGTGGCGAAACGGCCGGCGGCGCGGTGAGCGGTCTGCGCGACAATCGCTCCATGCCCAGACAAGTTGCCCCCGTCACCGAATTCGAGCCCGAGTTTGTTACCGGCCTGAAGGCCATCTTCGAGGAAAAGATCGTCTTCAACCAGGTGCTCGGCCTGAAGATTACCAGTCTCACGCCCAGCGCGGGTCAGCGCACGCATCGACATGCGCCATGAACTGGTGGGCCACTACAGCTTCAACCGCGTGCATGGGGGCGTGATCAGCGCCGGGCTGGATGCGATGGGCGGACTGGCCGTGATGGCGGCCATCGGCGCGCGCCACATGGACGAGTCACCGTTGCAGCGGCTGCACCGGTTTGCCAAGCTCGGCACCATCGACCTGCGCATCGACTACCTGCGCCCGGGCATCAGCGAGTATTTCGAGCTGCGCGCCGAGGTGATGCGCCTGGGTTCGCGCGTGGCCTCGACCCGCATGGAGTTCCTGGCGGCCGATGGCAAACTTCTGTCCACCGGAGCAGGCGCTTACATCGTGTCTTGAATGCTGCAATAAAGTAGCATAAGAAGACCGTGTGACGCTGGGAGATAGCCAATTCCGCATAAAAAAACCGCCCGGAGGCGGTTTTTTCGAGGCCCAGGGGCGCATGCCCTACTTGATCATCATGTATTCCGAAGTCACTTTCCAGCGCGTGTCCTGCAATTGCGACAGGCGCGTGGCGTTGCTGCCCAGGCGCTTGGTCGGCGTGAACGTCGCCTCGGCGCTGCCGAAGATGTCCGGCGGGATGGTCATGGTGTCCATCGCCTTGATGAAACTGTCGGTGCTCAGATTGGGGCCAGCTTTCTGGGCGGCGCGCAGGAAGGCATCCACCAGCGGTGTAGCCATAGACCGAGAACACGGTCGGGTCTTCGTTGAACTTGGTCTTGTACTTGTTGGCCCAGAAGCGGATCGGCTGCGAGGGCTCATCGGTGTAGGGGTTCTGCACGGTCATCGTGGCGTAGAGTCCGTCCATGGCCTTGCCGCCGAGCTTGTGGATCAGGTCGGTGTAGGCGGCGCTGGAGCCCAGGAACACCGGGTTGAAACCGGTCTTGCGCGACTCGCCGATGGCGCCGATGGTCTCGCGGATGATGGTGCCCAGCACGACCATGTCGCAACCGGATGATTTCATCTTCGCGACCTGCGATGAGAAGTCGGTGGCGCCGCGCTTGTAGCTGGTCTTCTCGGTCATCGTCATGCCGATGTCCTTCAGGCCTTCCTCGGCGCCGCGCATGACTTCCAGGCCGAATTCGTCGTCCTGGTACATCGTGCAGACTTTCTTGGCGCCCTTTTCCTTGGCGAGCTTGGGGGTTGCCAGGCGCATCTGGTCGAAATAGGTGGCAGCAAAGGAATACTTGAGCCGGTTGAACGGGTCGTACATTTCACGCGCGGCCGTGACCGGGAAGAAGTTGATGATGTTCTTGTCGAACAGCACCGGGAAGGTGGCCAGGTTCTGCGCGGTGCCGATGTGGCCGACCATCGCGAAGATCTTGTCCTGGTTCACCAGCTTCTGGGCCGCCAGCACCGCCTTCTTTGGGTCGTAGGCCGAGTCTTCCACCTTCAGCACGATCTTGCGGCCATGGATGCCGCCCTGCTCGTTGACTTCGTCCACGCGCAGCATCATGCCCAGGCGCACCTGCTTGCCAAAGCCGGCGATGGGGCCGGAAAGGTCCTGGATGGAGCCGAGCGTGATTTCGGTCTTGGACACGCCCTGGTTGGAATTCTGGGCCTGGGCCAGGCCGCCGGCCAGCGCCAGGGCCGCGAGGGCCGCTATAAGTCTGAATTTCATGGTGTCTTGTCTCCTGTGAATGGATGTCCGTGGTTATAGACTGCTGCACGTCGCCGCGGACCCGCACTTTCCCTAGTGCGGGCCGGCGAACCGCGCCCGTGCTTACTTGAAGTAGTCGGACACGATCTTCCACTTCCCGTCCTGCAACTGGGACAGGCGTGAGGCGTCGCTTCCCAGGTGCTTGGTGGGGTTGAACTTCTGCTCGGGGGTGCCAAAAATGTCCGGCGGCACGGTCATGGTGTCCATGGCCTTGACGAAGCTGTCGGTGCTCAGGGTGGGGCCCGCCTTCTGCGCCGCGCGGATGAACAGGTCCATGATGACGTAGCCGTAGGCGGAGAACACGGTCGGGTCTTCATTGAATTTGGTCTTGTACTTGTTGGCCCAGAAGCGCAGCGGCTGCGAGGCCTCGTCCAGGTAGGGGTTCTGCACGGTCATCGTCGCGTACATGCCATCCATGGCCTTGCCGCCGAGCTTGTGGATCAGGTCGGTATAGGCGGCAACGGAGCCCAGGAAGACTGGGTTGAAGCTGGTCTTGCGCGATTCGGCGATAGTGCCGATGGTCTCGCGGATGATGGTGCCCAGCACCACCATGTCGCAGCCCGCGCCCTTCATGCGCGCCACCTGGGACGAGAAATCGGTGGCGCCGCGTTTGAACGAGGTTTTCTCGACCAGTTCCATGTTGATCGTCTTCATGCCGGCTTCTGCGCCGCGCAGCACTTCCAGGCCGAATTCGTCGTCCTGGTAGATCGCGCAGACTTTCTTGGCGTTCTTTTCCTTGACCATGCGCGGCACGGCGATGCGCATCTGGTCGTAGTAGGCGCTGAGCATGGCGAACTTGAGCGGGTTCAGCGGCTCGTACATCTCGCGCGCCGCCGTCAGGGGCATGAAGTTGACGATCTTTTTCTCGAACTGCACCGGCATGGCTGCATTGTTCTGCGCCGTTCCGATGTGGCCGGCCATGATGAAGATCTTGTCCTGGTTCACCAGCTTCTGCGCGGCCAGCACGGCTTTCTTGGGGTCGTAACCCGAGTCCTCGACCAGCAGCTTGATCTTGCGGCCGTGGATGCCGCCCTGCTCGTTGATTTCATCCACCCGCAATTGCAGGCCGTTGCGCGCCTGCTTGCCATAGCCGGCGAGCGGACCGGACAGGTCCTGGATGGTGCCGACCAGGATTTCGTCCTTGCTGACGCCCTGCTGGGCGACGGCCGGACTGGCCAGCGTCCACAGCGCGGCTGCGGTCAGCGCGGCGGGAATGAGCGCGTGGAACTTCGAGAAGGTCTTTTTCATGGGGTCTCTCCTGCGGGGTTAACGGTACATGGCTTCAATTTGCTCGGCGTACTTCTTCTCGACCAGCTTGCGTTTGAGCTTCATGGTCGGGGTGAGTTCCTCGTCTTCCGCCGTCAACTGGGTTTCCAGCAGGAAGAATTTCTTGATCTGCTCGACGCGGGCAAACTTCTTGTTCACGCCGTCAAGCACCTCCTGGATCAACGCCTGCACCTCGGCCGAGCGCGTCAGGCTGACGTAGTTGGAGAAGGGCACGTCGTGGTCCTGGGCGTACTTCTCGACGTTCTCCTGGTCGATCATGATGATGACGGTCAGGTAAGGCCGCTTGTCGCCGATGACCACGGCATCCGTGACATAGGGCGAGAATTTCAGTTCGTTTTCCAGCTCGCTTGGCGTGATGTTCTTGCCGCCGGCCGTGATGATGATGTCCTTCATGCGGTCGGTGATGCGGAAGTAGCCGTCCTCGTCCATCACCCCCACGTCGCCGGTGTGCAGCCAGCCATCGGTATCGATGGTCTCGGCGGTTTTTTCGGGCTGGTTCAGGTAGCCCTTGAAGACGTTGGGGCCGCGCACCAGGATTTCGCCGGTCGCCGGATCGATGCGGACTTCGTTGAAGCCAGCGGCGGGCCCGATGGAGCCCGGCTTGATGCGCGCCGCCGGCACCCCGGTGGAGGCGCCGCAGGTTTCGGTCATGCCCCAGACCTCGAGCATGGGCACGCCGAGGGCGAGATACCACTTCACGAGCTCCGGTGAAATCGGCGCCGCGCCAGTCACCAGGAAGCGCGCGCGGTGAATGCCGATGAGCTTGCGCACATTGTTCAGGGCCAGCCAGCGCGCCAGGGTGAACTGCAGCTTGAGCCCGCCGCCCACCGGTTTGCCGGCCAGCACCAGATCGGCGATCCGCGTGCCCACGCCGATCGCCCAGCCATAGGCCAACTGCTGCATGCGGCTGGCTTCCTTGAGCGTGATCATCACGCCGGAGTAGAACTTCTCCCACACCCGCGGCACGGCCGTGAACACCGTGGGCGCGATCTCGCGCACGTTCTCCGGCACGGTCTCGGGGTTCTCGACGAAATTGAGCTTGGCGCCGGTGTACATCGAGAAGTATTCGCCGCCCATGCGCTCCGCGATGTGGCACAGGGGCAGGAAGCACATGCATTCGTCGCTCTCGTTGCGCGAGATCAGCGTGTTGTAGCCATGCACGGTGTAGACCAGCCCGCCGTGGGTGTGCATCGCCCCCTTGGGACGCCCGGTGGTGCCCGAGGTGTAGACCAGGATGGCCAGGTCGTCGGGCCGGCAGGCCCGGGCACGCTCCATCACCGCGCCGGGGTGCAGCGCGTTGTACTCGCGGCCCAGCGCACGAAGGGCGTCCAGGCCGATCACCCCCGGATCGTCGAGCTTGTGCAGGCCCTCCATGTCGAAGACCACGATCTTGCGCAGCAGCGGCAACTGCCCGCGCACCTCAAGCGCCTTGTCGAGCTGCTCGTCGTCTTCGACGAACAGGATCGTGGTGCGCGAGTCCTCGCAGAGGTAGTGCACCTGACTGGCGGCGTCGGTCGGGTAGATGCCGTTGGAGACGCCACCGCAACTCAGCACGGCCAGGTCGGCCAGCACCCAGTCAACCACGGTGTTGGCGAGGATCGACGCGGTTTCATGGGGCTTGAAGCCCAGGCTGAGCAGTCCGCCGGCAATCTCGAGCACCGCGTCGCCGGTCTGCTGCCAGGTCGAACTGCGCCAGATGCCCAGGTCCTTCTGGCGCATCCAGACCTTCGGCCCGCGCTGCTCGACGGCGTTCCAGAACATCGCGGACAGCGTGTCGCCCGGCACCACGATGTCGGTGCAGGGCTGGATGTGTGACAAGTCCCAAAGGTTGCTCATGGAAAAAAGGCCCCCACGCTTGTCACTTCGTGTACTTCGCTGCCCCCCAGGGGGGACCTTCACTGGCTTGAGGCGGCTCTGCGCGGCGTTCATGCTTATCTCCAGTTCTTCTTCTTTTTCCAGCGCCGCTCGTCGCGCATGCCGGTTTCCTTCAGGCCGAGGTAGAACTCCTTGATGTCGTCCTTCTCGCGCAGGTTGGCGCAGGTGTCTTCCATGACGATGCGGCCGTTTTCCAGCACATAGCCGTAGTCCGAGGCGTTGAGCGCCATGTTGGCGTTCTGCTCGACCAGCAGGATGGTGGTGCCGCGCTCGCGGTTGATGCGCACCACGATCTCGAAGATCTCCTTCGTCAGCTTCGGGCTCAGGCCCAGACTGGGCTCGTCGAGCAGCATCAGGTCAGGGTTGGCCATCAGCGCACGCGAGATCGACAGCATCTGCTGCTGGCCGCCAGAGAGCAGGCCGGCATCCTGCGCACTGCGCTCCTTCAGGATGGGAAAGTAGCCAAAGACCGCCTCCATGTCGCGCGCCACGCCGTCACGGTCCTTGCGGGTGTAGGCCCCCATCAGCAGGTTGTCGTGCACGCTGAGCAGGGGAAACACCTCGCGGCCCTCGGGCACATGGGACAGGCCCTGCTGCACGATGAAGGCCGGATCCCGGGCGGTGATGTCCTGCCCCTTGAACTCGATCGAGCCCTTGCGCGGATCGATGATGCCGGAGATGGTCTTGAGGATGGTGGTCTTGCCCGCGCCGTTGGAGCCCAGTACCGTGGCCACTTCGCCGCGGCGCACCTTCAGGCTCACGCCACGGATCGCCTTGATCGGTCCGTAGGCGCTCTCGACGTTGAGCAGTTTCAGCACCGGCGCGTCTTCGGCGGGCGTGGTGACGGGCGTGGTGCTCATTGGCTAACCTCCGTGCGGCGCACTGCGGTGCGAGCTTGCTTGGGGCGGCCCGGCGCGGCGCTCATGCAGGCCTCCGAAGCGAGGAGACGTCGTCGATGGAGCCCAGGTAGGCCTCGATCACGCCCGGGTCGTTCTGCACCTCGCGCGGCGTGCCCATGGCCAACACCTCGCCCTGGTTCATGGCCAGCACGCGGTCCGACACCTTGGACACCAGCGTCATGTCATGTTCCACCATCAGCACGGTGATGCCAAGTACGTTCTTGATGTCGGCAATCCAGAAGGCCATGTCATCGGTTTCCTCCACGTTCAGGCCGGATGAAGGCTCGTCGAGCAGCAGCAGTTTCGGCTCGGTGCACAGCGCCCGGCCCATCTCCACGACCTTGCGCACGCCGTAGGGCAGGCCGGCCACCAGCGAATCGCGGTGGTGCTGAAGGTCGAGGAAGTCGATGACGCGTTCGGCCTTTTCGCGCGCCTCCATCTCGGCGGCGCGGGTGGCGGGCGTGAAGAAAACCTCGCTCCAGAAGCCGGTCTTGCGGTGCGTGTGGCGCCCGATCAGCAGGTTGTGCAGCACCGTGGCGTGCTCGAACAGTTCGATGTTCTGGAAGGTGCGCGCAATGCCGAGGGAGGCAATGGCGTGCGGCGGCTGTTCGGTGAGCCTGAGCGGCCCCTGCGGCCCGACGTAGGTGATCTCGCCGGCGGTGGGGGTGTAGATGCGGCTGATCAGGTTGAAGACCGTGGTCTTGCCAGCGCCGTTGGGCCCGATCAGCGTGAACACCTCGCCGGGCTTCACGTCGAAGCTCACATTGTTGACCGCCAGCACGCCGCCGAAGCGCACGCTGAGGTTCTGGGCTGAGAGAAGAATTTCTGTCATTCAGGGCTCCGACGGGCCGCCCCTAGGCAGCCCTGAGCCCCCTCGGGGGGGCAGCGTAGTACACGAAGTGACAAGCGTGGGGGTCATTTCAGCCTATCGGATTTCTGGAAGGACTTCTGCCGCTTGAACATGCCCTGCCGGTAGAAGGGGAACAACTGGATCCAGGCGCGCACCTTGAGCCAGCGGCCGTACAGGCCCATCGGCTCGAACAGCACGAAAGCCACCAGCACGACGCCATAGACCACGGCCTGCAGGCCGGGGGCCTGGCCGACCGCGGCGGGGAGGTAGTCCTTGGTCAGGGAAATCACTTGCGGCATGGTGATCAGGAAGATCGCGCCCAGGAAGGCACCGTGCACCGAACCCAGGCCGCCGATCACCACCATCAGCAGCAGGTCGATCGACTGGATGATGTTGAACTGGTCAGGTGAGATGAATTGCAGCTTGTGGGCATAGAGCGCCCCGCCGACGCCGGCGAGCGCGGCTGACAGCGCGAACGACAGGGTCTTGTAGCGTGCCAGGTTGATGCCCATGCTCTGCGCCGAGATTTCCGAGTCGCGGATGGCGACGAAGGCGCGCCCGGTGGAAGAGCGCAGCAGGTTCAGGATGCCCAGCGTGGCGAGCACCGCGATGAACAGGCAAAGGTAATAGAAACCTTCGCCGCTGTCCACTTTCCAGCCGAAGAGGTCGGGCGCCTTGATGTGGATGCCGGCGTTGCCGCCGGTGACCTTCTCCCAGCGCGCCAGCACTTCCTCGACGATGAAGCCGAAGGACAGCGTGGCCATGCCGAGGTAGATGCCCTTGACCCGCAGCGCCGGCAGACCGACCACCACCCCCACCGCCGCCGACAGGCCGGCGGCGCAGATCAGGGCCAGCGGGAACGGCACGCCAGCGTTGGTCATCACCGCCTGGGTGTAAGCACCCACGCCGAGGAACGCCGCGTGGCCCAGGGAGAACTGTCCGGTGAAGCCGGCCAGCAGCATCAGCCCGAGGCCGACGATGGCGTAGATCAGGATGAAAGTCATCTGGGCCAGCCAGTACTCGGCAAACAGCCAGGGTGCGGCGACCAGCAGTAGCGCCAGCGCGCTGTACCAGAAGACATGACCGCCGTGTTTGGCAAGCTTGATGTCCTGCGCGTAACTGGTCTTGAAAATGAAACGCATGGTTTTGATTTGTTGGGGTCAGAGCACATCGCTTCGCGAGTGGTCTGACCCACAAGGTTTTAGACTTTTTTCCTGAGTTTTTCGCCGAACAGGCCATTGGGCTTGACCATCAGCATGATCAGCACCACCACGTAGGGCGCCGTGTCCTTGAAGCCGTCAGGCAGGTAGAAACCCGAGAGTGATTCCACGATGCCGATGATCGAGTCCGCCGACGATGGCGCCGGGCAGGCTGGTGAAGCCGCCGACCACCGCCGCGGGGAAGGCCTTCAGGCCGATGAAGCCCATGTTGGCGTGCACGAAGGTGATGGGCGCCAGCAGCAGGCCGGCGATGGCGGCCACGGCCGCGGCCAGGCCCCAGACCAGGCCGTTGAGCGTCTTGACCGGGATGCCCATGTAATAGGCCGCGAGCTGGTTCTGCGACGAAGCCTGCATCGCCATGCCGAGCTTGCTGTACTTGAACATCGCGAACAGCCCGGCGCACAGCACGGCGGTGGCGGCAATCACCACCATCTGCTCGACGTTGAGCACCAGCGCGACCCAGGTTCCAGATCTGGTCCTTGTAGGGCACGGGCAGAGTGTGCGTTTCGGTGCCGATGTTGGGGATCATGGTGATCAACCCACGCGCCACGTAGGCGATGCCGATGGTCAGCATGACGATGGAGAAAGCCGGCTGGCCCAGGATCGGCCGGATCACGATGCGCTCCAGCAGCACGCCGAAGACGGCCATGGCGGCAATCGCGGCGAGCACCGCCGCCCAGAACGGAAAGCCCAGCATCGTCATGCCGGCCAGGCCGCCGAAGGCGCCCAGCATCATCAGATCGCCCTGGGCGAAGCTCACGGTCTCGGTGGCCTTGTAGATCAGCACGAAGCCGAGCGCAATCAGGCCGTAGATGCATCCTATGGCGATGCCGCTGATGACCAATTGAAGAAACTGCACTGTGCCTCCTGAAGCGTTGCGCGGTTATACCGGGTTGCCGTGATACTGTCCTCAGGGTTGTTCCCCATAGCCTGTCCCGCGTTGGCTCAGGTGTGATCGCGCGCATGAAACCCTGCGTCACCACCGAAAACATCGACGGCATCACCGTCGTCACCCTGAACCGCCCCGAGGTGCGCAACGCCGTGGACGCGCGACACGGCACGCGCACTGCATGCGGCTTTCCTCGCTTTTGACGATGACCCTGCCAGTCGCGTGGCTGTTTTCCACGGCGCGCATGGCCATTTCTGCGCCGGCTGGGACCTGCAGGCCGGGCGCGCGGCTGCACGCGGCGGGTGTCCAGGGCAACGCCCTGACGCACCTCGACTGGGCGCCGGACGCGCAGCGCCCGCTGGGCCCGATGGGGCCAAGCCGCCTGCTGCTGTCCAAGCCGGTGATCGCCGCCGTCAGCGGCGCGGCGGTCGCCGGTGGCATGGAACTGGCGCTGTGGTGCGACCTGCGGGTGATGGAGGCCGATGCCTATTTCGGCGTCTATTGCCGGCGCTTCGGCGTGCCGCTGATCGACGGCGGCACGGTGCGCCTGCCGCGACTGATTGGCATGGGGCACGCGATGGACCTGATCCTGACCGGGCGCAAGGTGCAGGCTGACGAAGCCTTGCGCATGGGCCTGTGCAACCGTGTCGCGCCACCGGGCGGGGCGCGGGAAGCCGCGATCACGCTGGCGCGTCAGCTGGCCGGCTTTCCGCAGGCCACGATGAACGCCGACCGCCTGAGTGCCCATCGGCAAGGGGGCCTGCCGCTGGAAGAGGCGTTGCGCCAGGAATGGGATGCGGGGCGGGCCTGCCTCGACGATGCGCTGGCCGGCGCCGCCCGATTTTCGGCAGGCGAGGGGCGGCACGGGAAATTTTGAGTCGAATAGGCTTTTTCCCAGCATCGAATGGTCATTTTCTGCTATGGAAAATGAGGTATTCGGGGTCAAAGGGGTGCAGGCACGGCGGCCAACTTCCCCATCCCGGTGACGCCTGCGCCTGCGCCTTCCCTCATACTTCGGGCCGTTCGATCGGCCGCGGCCGCCCCTGGTCATCGATGGCCACATAGGTCAGCGAAGCCTCGGTCACTTTGATGTAGTGGCCCTGCGTGTCGTAGCGCTCGGCGTAGACCTCGACCTGCACCGTGATCGAGGTGCGGCCGATGCGGGTGACGCCGCCGAAGAATGACAGGATGTCGCCCACGCGCACCGGCTGCTTGAAGATGAACTCGTTGACAGCCACGGTGGCCATGCGACCGCGCACGTAGCGCGCCGGCACGATGGAGCCGGCAATGTCGACCTGCGCCATGACCCAGCCGCCGAAGATGTCGCCGTTGGCATTGCAGTCGGCCGGCATCGGGACGACCTTGAGCACCAGTTCCTTGTCGGTGGGCAGCGGCACGCGCGGCGCGATCACCCGAGCCGGATTGGAGGGGATGGCGGACGAGGCGGCGGGGCGTGAAGCGTTGGACATGGGCACAATCTGAAACCGTTGATACTGGGTGGTCCGGACCGCTTTCTTGCGAAACGCCCCGGCTCTGCCCACCCCATTCCTACAGATTGTCTCCCATGCGTGGCCACCGCGAGCTCAGTTCCTCTTCACCCGCGCCTTCGGGCGCGCCGCGCTCCGACTGGGGCACATTGCGCCGCCTGTTTCCCTACCTTTGGCGCTACAAGTGGCGCGTGATCTTCGCCCTGGTCTTCATGGTGGGTGCCAAGCTGGCCAACGTGGGCGTGCCGCTGCTGCTGAAGAACCTGGTGGACGCCTTGACGCCCGCTGTCAATCCGGTGGCTGCCGCGATACTGGTGGTGCCGGTGGGCCTGCTGGTCGCGTACGGGGCGTTGCGCCTGTCCACCACGCTGTTCACCGAACTGCGTGAACTGGTGTTCTCCAAGGCCACGCAGGGCGCGGCGCGTTCCATTGCCCTGGAGACTTTTCAGCACCTGCACGCCTTGAGCCTGCGCTTTCACCTGGAGCGCCAGACCGGCGGCATGACGCGCGACATCGAGCGCGGCGTGCGCGGCATCGAGTCGCTGATCTCGTTCTCGTTGTTCTCCATCATCCCGACGCTGATCGAGGTGGCGCTGGTGCTGAGCATCCTGGCGGTCAAGTTCGACGTCTGGTTCGCCTGGATCACGCTGGCCGCGCTGGCGTTCTACATCACTTTCACGGTATCGGTAACCGAGTGGCGCACCAAGTTCCGCCGTCAGGCCAACGAGTTCGATTCCGCCGCACACACCAAGGCGGTGGACTCCCTGCTGAACTACGAGACGGTCAAATACTTCAACAACGAGGCCTTCGAGGCACGGCGCTATGACGAAAGCCTGGCGCGGCTGCGTCAGGCGCGCCTGAAGACCCAGACCACGCTGAGCCTGCTGAATGTGGGCCAGCAATTCATCATCGCCGTGGGCCTGGTCGCCATGCTCTGGCGCGCCACCCAGGGCGTGGTGGACGGCCGCATGACGCTGGGCGACCTGGTGATGGTCAACGCCTTCATGATCCAGCTCTACATCCCGCTGAACTTCCTGGGTGTGATTTACCGCGAGATCAAGCAGAGCCTGACCGACCTGGACAAGATGTTCACCCTGATGGAGAAGGAGCGCGAGGTGGCCGATGCTCCTGATGCGCTGCCGCTGACCATCCGGCCCCTGACGGCGATCGATGGGCGGGACGATGGCGCGGTGGACGCGGCGGTTCGCTTCGAGGATGTGAACTTCGCCTATGACGCGGCCCGCCCCATCCTGCACGACATCAGCTTCGAGATTCCCGCCGGCAAGACCGTGGCGGTGGTCGGCCCATCAGGTTCGGGCAAATCGACGCTGGCGCGGCTGCTGTTTCGTTTCTATGACGCCCAGCAGGGACAGATATCGATTGCCGGGCAGGACATCCGGGCCGTGACCCAGGCCAGCGTGCGGCAGGCGATCGGCATCGTGCCGCAGGACACGGTGCTGTTCAACGACACGGTGGAATACAACATTGCCTATGGCCGCCCCGGCGCCAGCCGCGCCGAGGTCGAGGCCGCCGCGCGCGCCGCCCACATCCACGACTTCATCGTCTCCACGCCCAGGGGCTACGACGCGATCGTCGGCGAGCGCGGCCTGAAGCTCTCCGGCGGCGAGAAGCAGCGCGTGGCCATCGCACGCACCCTGCTGAAGAACCCGCCGATCCTGATCTTCGACGAGGCTACTTCCGCGCTGGACTCGGCCAACGAGCGCGCCATCCAGGCCGAACTGCAGAGCGTGGCGCAGAACAAGACCACGCTGGTGATCGCACACAGGCTGTCCACGGTGGTGGATGCCCACGAGATCCTGGTGATGGAGGCCGGGCGCATCATCGAGCGCGGCACACACGCCGAACTGCTGGCGCGGCAGGGGCGCTACGCGTCCATGTGGGCGCTGCAGCAGAGCTCGGATTGATGTTGGATATTCTTGGCGCTGGAATCAGCCAAAAAAATCAGGAATTCAATCCCTCCACCGCCTGAAACATCGCCTGCCGCGCCTGGCTGACGATCTGCCCTTTCCAGGCATCGGTGTCGGTGTAGAACGCATCCATCATGGCCTGCTTGATCGACCGGACGAGTTCCGGCGGCGCCTCGGGGTGCAGGTGCAGCCAGTGCTCGCCGCGCAGGGCGTGCATCACCTCGGTCATGGGCTGGGTGCCGTATTCCATGGCGATGGCGGTGTATTCGGCCTGCGGGAATTCGTCATAGGCGGCCAGGCACATCATGCCGGTCAGGCGCGCGGAGGTCGATGATCCGTCGTACATCGAGGTGACCTGATCGCCCCACCAGGCGCGGGCGCGGGCCAGCGTGGCGGCATCATCCCGACCGGCAAAGATCCGCTCGCCGTGGCCGCTGGGGCCCAGGCCGGTGTGCAGGTCGATCCAGGCCAGGCGCTTCACGCCCGGCGCATGCTGTCGCAGCACGGTGCGAACGGTCTGGTTGCTCCAGGTGGGCGCGGTGCCGCCAAAGAACATGCCGTCGGGAAATTCGTGCTGGCCCCCGGAAACCGCAGCCTGGAACGCCGGCATGCCGCGCGTGGCGATGAATTCGCCGGTCGCGGCCTGGTTCTCAGGAGTCGGCGGCCACTGCTCGGGCAGCAGCAGCGGCTGCACTTCACGGTAGGCGGTGTTGACCGGCAAGGCTTGCGAGAAGTCGTGGAAATTGCGGTTCAGGTCCACGTTTTCCTGCGTCACGCGCCGGATGTGCGAGAAACCGTAGGGGTTCAGCGCGTGGATGTAGAGCACGGCCACGCCCTGCGCACGGGCCTTTTCCCGCCACTCGGCATCGTGCAGGGCCGCCACCTGCACGCCGCTACCGCAGTAACCCTCCACACCATGGCAGGCACTGCTGACGATCAGCAGCTTTTCGGCGTCGGCAGGGCCGTCGCGCACCGCATCCATCGCCAGCGCTTCGCCGTCGCGCCCTTTCAGCGGATGCAGGTGGGAGTGAATGCGCAGCCCCAGGGATGCGGCGGCCTCCAGGAACTTGACACGCGCCTCGGCGTAGCTGGCCGAGAAGGCTGCAGGGATGGGGATCATGCTGCACCTTCGCTGTGGTGAGTCCGCGGCGAAGCCAGCCACTGCTCGGCCAGGCGTACCCAGTAGGTGGCGCCCAGGGGGATCAGGTCGTCGTTGAAGTCGTAGCTGGGGTTGTGCAGCATGCAGGGGCCGGCGCCGTGTCCCATCTCGCGGTGGCTGCCGTCACCGTTGGCGATGAAGCAGTAGGCGCCAGGCTTGGCCTGCAGCATGTAGGCAAAATCTTCGGCGCCCATGGTCGGCTCCTGCACCGCCACGTTGGTGGCGCCGACGATGTCGGCCATCACCTGGCGGGCGAACTCGGCCTCGGGCGCGGAGTTGATGGTGGGCGGGTAGTTGCGCACGAACTCGAACTCGCAGCTCGCGTCGAAAGCGGCGCAAGTGTGCTCGGCAATCTGCTTCATGCGGCTCTCGATCAGGTCCAGCACCTCAATGCTGAAGGTGCGCACCGTGCCCTGAAGTTCGCAGCTGTCGGGCACCACGTTGGTCGCCTCGCCGGCGTGGATCATGGTGACCGAAATCACGCCCGCGTCGATCGGTTTCTTGTTGCGGCTGATGATTGTCTGGAAGCCCTGCACCATCTGGCAGGCGATCGGCACCGGGTCGATGCCGTTGTGCGGCAGCGCCGCATGGCTGCCCTTGCCACGGATGGTGATCTTGAACTCGTTGGAGGACGCCATCACCGGCCCGGCGCTGACCGCAAACCGGCCGATTTGTTCGCCCGGCCAGTTGTGCATCCCGAAGACGGCCTCCATCGGGAATTCCTCGAACAATCCATCCTTGATCATCTCGCGTGCCCCGCCCCCGCCCTCTTCAGCCGGCTGGAAAATCAGGTAGACCGTGCCGTCGAAGTTGCGGTTCCGGGCGAAATGCTGCGCGGCGGCCAGCAGCATGGCGGTGTGCCCGTCATGGCCGCAGGCGTGCATCTTGCCGGCATGCCGGCTGGCGTGACCAAAGGTGTTGAACTCCTGCATCGGCAGGGCGTCCATGTCGGCGCGCAGGCCCAGGGCTCGTCCGCTGGTGCCGTTTTTCACGATGCCGACCACACCGGTCGTTCCCATGCCACGGTGAATGGGAATGCCCCATTCGGTGAGCTTGAGTGCCACCAGGTCGGCAGTACGCTGTTCCTCGAAGCAGAGTTCAGGGTGCGCGTGAATATCACGGCGAAGGGCGGCAATACCGGCCGCTTCGGTTACCAGGGAATCGATGATTTTCATGACTACAGTCTAGCCAGACTGTGGCGATCTTGCCTGCCCCATGCGCGTCACAGGGAATTCCCTAGAATCCCGGCATGATCTCTCCACGCGCCCTCGAGCTCGCCCGCACCCTGGTCCAGATGAACACGGTCAGCGCCAACTCCAACCTCGAGTTGATCCATTTCGTCAGGGACGCGTTGCAAAGTTTCGGCGTGAAAAGCCGTTTGACCTGGAACCCCGACAAGACCAAAGCCAACCTGTTCGCCACGCTGGGCGAAGGCAAGCCGGCCGGCGTCATCCTCTCGGGCCACACCGATACCGTGCCCTGGGACGGCCAGGCCTGGAGCGTCGATCCGCTGTCGGCCGCTGTGAATGACGGTCGCCTGTACGGCCGGGGTTCGGCCGACATGAAGAGCTTCATCGCCCTGGCGCTGGCCAACGCGCAGGCCTTCCTGGAAAGCCCGGCGCCGTTTGCCATCCACTTCGCCTTCAGCTATGACGAAGAAGTCGGCTGTTTCGGCGTGCGCGAACTGATTGCCGACCTGCGCGATGCCAGCATCCGGCCGCTGGCCTGCATCATCGGCGAGCCCACCGGCATGGTGCCGGCGATCGCGCACAAGGGGGTGTACCGCTACAAGTGCTGTGTGCGCGGCAAGGAAGCCCATTCTTCGCTGACGCCGCAGTCGGTCAACGCCATCGAGATGGCGGCACGCGTGATCGGCAAGATCCGTGACATGGCCGAGGGCTTCGAGCGCAACGAGCCGCGCTACGAAGGCTTCGACGTTCCGTATTCCACCGCCAGCGTGGGCCAGTTTCATGGCGGCATTGCCGACAACGTGGTGCCGCGCGACGCCGAGTTCCGTTACGAATTCCGCGACCTGCCCACCGCCGACGTGCGGGCCATGCAGCAGGCGGTGCTGGATCAGGCCCGTGCGCTGGAGCCGACGATGCACAAGGTAGCCCCTGAGGCGGGCTTCAGTTTCGAGACGATCTGCGAGGTGCCCAGCTTTCTGGGCTCGGCCGGCGACGCTGTCACGCGGCTGGCGAAGCGCCTCAGCGGTGAAGCGCGCACGACCCTGGTGGCCTTCGGCACCGAGGCCGGGCTGTTCAAGAATGCCGGCATTCCGACCGTGGTCTGCGGGCCGGGCTACATCGTGCAGGCGCACCAGCCTGATGAATTCGTGAGCCTGGATCAGCTGGCGCGCTGCGAGGCCTTCATGCAGGGTCTGGCGGCCAGCCGCGCCATCGCCTGAGTGGTAAGCGAGTTGTTCAGCGGCGAGGGCCGATCGGGTACCTGTGCTGCCCGTCAGGTGCGCACACGGCCGTCGCCGGTCAGCATGGAGAGTTCGACAAATTTCGAGGCCACATGGTTGGTCGGCGAGAAAGTCACTGCAAAGCCACCGAACGACTGGTCGTTGATCGATTCCAGGCCGCTGATGAGTGCCTCCCGATTGGGCTTGCCGCCGCGGCGCAGCCCTTCGGCAAAGATCTTGGCGGCCAGGTAGCCCTCCATGCTGGAGAAGTTTGGCTGCACGTTGCCGGCCTTCTTGGCCGCATCGACGAACTCGCGCGCGATTGGCCGCGCCGCGTTGTAGGGCGAGGGCACCACCTGCGAGACCACCACGCCCGCGCCGTCCTTGCCGAGTTCGTCGGCCAGCGCCTGGGTGCCCACGAATGACACGTTGTAGTAGGTTCCGCCATAGCCGGCCTTTCGCGCCGCACGGATGAAAGCCGCGCACGATTTGTAGGCGCTGATCTGCACCACGGCGTCGGGCCCCGCTGCGGTGATGGCCGTGACGGCCGCGCCCACATCCACCGAATTGCGCTCGACCGTGGCCAGCGCCACGGGCTTGAGGTTCTGTGCGGCCAGCGCCAAGGTCACGCCATCGAGTCCGGCTTTGCCATAGGCATCGTTCTGGTAGAAAACGGCGATCTTCTTCAGGCCCAGGTTGGTGAGCTGCTTGACGATCAGTGCCGTTTCGTCGTTGTACGAGGCACGCACGTGAAACGCAGTCCGGCTTAGCGGGTCGCGCAGTGCCATGGCACCGGTGAATGGAGCGAAGAATGGCATTTTGGCGCGGTTTGCCAGCGGCAAAGCGACCACACTGGTGGGCGTGCCAATGTAGCCAAACAAGGCGAAGACATCCTCGTCAATGAGCTTTTTCGTATTGGCGGCGCAGCGGTCGGGCTCGTAGCCGTCGTCGAGCTGGCGAATTTCGATGTTGCGCCGGCCCGCGCCGCCCTGGGCATTGAACTGGTCGAAGTACAGCTTGGCCCCGGCATGAAACTGGATGCCGAGCTGCGCGGCCGGCCCTGTGAAGGCCGCCGACTGGCCGAGAACGATCCGGTCTTCCTGCGCATGGGCGGGGTGAAAGCCCGCGACCAACGCGGCGCCGGTGGCGATGGAAAACTGACGGCGGCTGAGGGGAGGGAAGCCCATGATGAGTTACCAGGTCAATGCGGGCAAGCCCCCGCGTGAACGCGTTGTTGTGAAAGAATGAGCCTTCTTCTGCAGGCCTGTTCATGATAACTCCCCAGAGCATTTCATCGGTTGCCAGCGTGGTGCGCGGCGCCTGCCCGCACGACTGCCCGGACACCTGCGCGCTGCTGACCACGGTGGAAAACGGTCGCGCCGTTCGCGTTCACGGCAACCCCGCGCATCGCCACACCGACGGCGCGCTGTGTACCAAGGTGTCGCGTTACACAGAGCGAACCTACCATCCCGAGCGTTTGCTGCAGCCGCTGCGGCGCGTCGGTCCCAAGGGCGCAGGCCGGTTCGAGCCCGTGGGTTGGGACGAGGCGCTCGACGACATCGCCGGGCGGCTGAAAGCCATTGCAGCCCGCAACCCGGAGGCGGTGCTTCCCTACAGCTATGCCGGCACCATGGGTCTTGTCCAGGGCGAAGGCATGGCAGCGCGCTTTTTTCACCAGCTTGGCGGATCGCACCTGGAGCGCACGATCTGTTCGGCCGCCGGCAGCGAGGCCATGGTGCAGACGTTGGGCGGCAAGGTCGGCATGAAGGTGGAATTCTTTGCCGAATCGAAGCTGATCCTGATCTGGGGCAGCAACTCGATCGCCAGCAACCTGCACTTCTGGCGCCATGTGCAGCAGGCCAAGCGCGAGGGTGCGCGCATTGTCTGCATCGACCCGCGGCGCACCGAAACGGCCGACAAGTGCCATGCGCACATTGCCCTGCGTCCCGGCACCGATGCGGCGCTGGCGCTGGCGCTGATGCACGAACTGGTCGTGCATGACTGGCTCGATCACGACTACATCGCGCAGCACACAGTGGGCTGGGAAGCCTTGCGCGAGCGCGCGCTGCAATGGCCGCCGGCGCGTGCGGCGGAAGTCTGCGGCATCCCCGAGCAGCAGATCACCGACCTCGCCCGGGACTATGGAATCACGACGCCTGCGGCGATCCGCCTGAACTACGGCATGCAGCGTGTGCGCGGCGGCGGCAATGCGGCACGCGCCATTGCCTGCCTGCCCGCGCTGACCGGTGCCTGGCGTCACCGCGCCGGCGGGGTGTTGTTGAGCAGTTCCGGCCATTTCCCGATCGACCGCGCGGCGCTGCACCGGCCCGACCTGCTGGGGTCGCGGCGGCCCCGCACGCTCAACATGGTGACTATTGGCGACGACCTGCTGCGCGAGGCCTCGCCCGAGTTTGGCCCGAAGATCGAGGCGCTGATCGTCTACAACAGCAATCCGGTGGCGGTGGCGCCCGAGTCGGGCAAGGTGGTGCAGGGCTTTGCGCGCGAAGACCTGTTCACCGTGGTCCTGGAACATTTCCAGACCGACACCGCTGACTTCGCCGACTACCTTCTGCCCGCCACCACTCAGCTGGAGCACTGGGACGTTCACGCCAGCTATGGCCATACCGATGTGCTGCTGAACCGCCCGGCCATCGCCCCGCTCGGGCAGGCCCGGACCAATACCGACGTCTTCCGTGCGCTGGCGCAACGCCTCGGGTTCACTGATCCCGGCTTTGTCGAGGACGACGAGACACTCTGTCGGACCGCATTTGGCGACGCCGTACCTTTTGACGAATTGCTGGAAAACGGCTTTGCGTCATTGCCACTGCCCGACGCACCCTTTGCACGCGGCGCCTTCCCCACGCCGTCTGGGCGCTGCGAGTTCTTCAGCGAACGCCTGGCCATGCAGGGGCTGGATGGCTTGCCGGATTACCTGCCAAATTACGAAACCACCGGCAGCAGTGCGGCCTGGCCGCTGGCGATGATCTCGCCGCCGGCGCGCAATTTCCTCAATTCCACTTTCGTGAACGTCAAAAGCCTGCGCGACATCGAGGGAGAGCCGATCCTGGAGATGCATGACACCGATGCCCGTTCGCGCGGGATCGCCGATGGCGACGTGGTGCGCGTTTTCAATGCCCGTGGTGCCTACCACTGCAAGGCCAGAATCTCGCCGCGCGCCCGCCCCGGGGTGGTCAACGGTCTGGGCGTCTGGTGGCGCAAGCTGGGCCTGGGCGGTACCAACGTGAACGAGCTCACGAGTCAGAAACTCACCGACCTGGGGCGGGGGCCGGTGTTTTACGACTGCCTGGTGGAAGTGGAGGCCACCTGATCAGGGTGACTTGAACACATCCGCCCCAATGGAGCCACTTGCAGTGCCATCGGCAAACAGATCCACGTGGTTGTCATAGACAGACCCTGCGTCCAATCGTGGTTTTTGTACCCCAATGCAGCATGATGGACTTGCTGCGCGGATCGTCCACGTAGCAGACGCTCTTGAGGTCCAATGCGGCTCCGTTGTAGGTTGCTGTGCCATCGGCTTTGAAGACGAGTGTGGCATCCCCCGTTTTGGTGAAGGCAAAGGTTGTCGATGAATATGTGCCCACACTTCCTGTGTAGGTTTTTGCGTATGCCGTGAGCTGAGCGGCAGTGGGCACAGTCGCCGGCACGCTGACCACAGAGGTATCGCAGACCAGTGCGACAGGTGTGGCGACAGGTGTGGTCGCTGCGACGGGGTCAGCGGGTGCGAGTGCAGGCGCCGGTGCCGGAACTGCCGCTGCCACCGGCAAAGTGGCAACAGTTGCGGTTTCGTCTCCACCGCCGCACGCACTCAAGGCCAGTGCCACAGAAGCCAGGGAGAGAAAATGGGTTGTCGAATGTTTCATGGTCTTCCTTGCAGAAATGTTGAGGAGAAGGAACCGCAATTTATGGATCTGAGGTGCACCCGTCCACCCCCTGAACCGGGGGGAGTCCGCGCGCATGGCTGGGGAAGGTGGGCCGTTCTGGTGGCGGCTCTCTCGCTCGGCGGCTGCTCCACCGCAGGTTATTACTGGCAGGCGGTCAACGGCAATTGGGAGTTGATGCGCGCGGCACGCCCCGTGGCGGACTGGGTGGCGGAACCACAAACACCCGAGGCCTTGCGTGAACGGCTGAAGTTGGCGCAGCACATCCGGACATTTGCGACCGACGAATTGCAACTGCCCGATAACCCCAGCTACCACCGCTATGCCGATCTGGGGCGTCCGGCGGTCGTATGGAATGTCGTGGCGGCCCCCGCGGACTCACTCATACCGAAGACGTGGTGCTTTCCGGTGGCCGGGTGCGTGAGCTACCGCGGCTATTTCAACGAGGCCGATGCCCGCGCCGAGGCACGGGCGCTCGAAAAGCAGGGGCTGGAGACCAGCGTCTACGGGGTGCCCGCGTATTCGACCCTGGGCTGGATGAACTGGGCTGGCGGCGACCCGCTGGTCAGCACCTTCATCCACTATCCTGAAGGCGAGCTTGCGCGCCTGGTGTTTCACGAACTGGCACATCAGGTGGTCTACGCAAAAGACGACACCATGTTCAACGAGTCCTTCGCCACCGCCGTGGAGCGCCTGGGTGGCGAGCGCTGGCTGATCCTGCACGGCAGCCCGGCCGCGCGCGAGGCGTATGCGAGCTTTGATGCACGGCGCAAGGCCTTTCGGGCCCTGACCCTGTCCACGCGGCGCGAACTGGAGGCTATCTACAAGGAAAACAAGGCCGGTCCCAGCGTCGATGGGTCTTTGATTGCTATGAAAACGGAAGTCATGCAGCGCTTTCGAGACCGTTACGCTGCGCTCAAGGCCAGCTGGGGCGGTGATCCTGCGCAGTACCGGGGCTTTGACGCGTGGGTGGCGCGCGCCAACAATGCGAGCCTTGCTGCGCAGGCCTCCTACGATGAACTGGTCCCGGGTTTCGAGCGGTTGTTCAGGAAAGACGGAGGTTTTACGCCGCAGGGATGGCGCCAGTTTTATGATGCGGTCAAACAACTTGCGGCGATGCCAGTGGAAGAACGTCGTCGCGCATTGAAGGAGTCAGCCCTTGTCACACATCAGAATTCACCGTGACCACCACCTCGGTCATGCCGGCGCGCGCAAGGTCGCCTACAAGTGGGCCGAACAGGTCGAGACCGAGTTCGGCATGGACTGTACCTACGAAGAGGGACACAGCCATGACGAGGTGACTTTCAAACGTTCGGGTGTGACCGGCACGCTCAAGGTGAGCCCGCACGCCTTTGAGCTCGACGCGAAGCTGGGATTCTTGCTCGGCGCATTCCGCGACAAGATCGAGCGCGAGATCGTCAAGAACCTGGACACCCTGCTGGCCAAAAAACCCGCGGCGCGCAAGAAATCGACATGAACGGCCCGCTCGCCGGTCTCAAGGTCCTCGAACTCGGCCAGCTGATCGCCGGTCCCTTCGCGGCCAAGACACTGGCGGACTTTGGCGCCGACGTGCTCAAGGTCGAGCCGCCCGGTACGGGTGATCCCCTGCGCAAGTGGCGGTTGCTGAAGGACGGCACCTCGGTCTGGTGGCAGGTGCAGTCGCGCAACAAACGCTCGGTGGCGCTGGACCTGAAAGACCCGGCCGCGCAGGACATCGTGCGCCGCCTCGCCTTGGACGCCGACGTGCTGATCGAGAACTTCCGCCCCGGCGCCATGGAGGGCTGGGGCCTGGGGCCGGATGAACTGCTGAAGCTCAACCCGCGCCTGATCATGCTGCGCATCAGCGGCTACGGCCAGACCGGCCCCTACCGCGACAAGCCCGGCTTCGGCGTGGTGGCCGAGGCCATGAGCGGCCTGCGCCACCTGACCGCCGAGCCCGGGCGTGTGCCGGTGCGCGTGGGCGTGAGCATCGGCGACACGCTGGCCGCGCTGCACGGCGTGATCGGCATCCTGCTGGCGCTGCAGGAGCGCCACACCAGCGGGCAAGGCCAGGTGATCGACGTGGCGCTGTACGAGGCGGTCTTCAACTGCATGGAAAGCCTGCTTCCCGAGTACAGCGCGTTCGGTGCCGTGCGCGAGCCGGCCGGCAGCGCGCTGCCCGGCATCGCGCCGAGCAACGCCTACCGCTGCAGCGACGGCGGCTACGCGCTGATCGCCGGCAACGGCGACAGCATCTTCAAGCGGCTGACGGCGGTGATCGGTCGGGAAGATCTGGGCCGCGATCCGGCGCTGGCCGACAACGCCGGACGCGTGGCGCGCGTGGCGGAGATCGATGCAGCCATCGGCGCCTGGGCCGCGCAGCGCACGGTGGACGAGGTGCTGGCCGCGCTGGACGCCGCCGCCGTGCCGGCCGGGCGCATCTACACCGTGGCCGACATCGCCAAAGACCCGCACTACCAGGCGCGCGGCATGATCGACCACGTGCACATGGACGACGGCACCGACCTGGCCGTGCCCGGCATCACGCCCAAGCTCTCGCGCACGCCGGGCGGACATCGGCGCAATGCGCCGGCCATCGGGCAGGACACCGACGCCGTGCTGCGCGATATCGGGCTCACGTCCGCGCAGATCCAGGTGCTGAAGGATCGCGGCATCGTCGCCAACTCCTGAAGCAGCCGCCACTCTTTCGCACAGACCCCGCCATGACCCGCATCTATTTCAACGAGGTCGCCACGCGCGATGGATTCCAGATCGAACCTGCCTTCATCCCGACGGACGTCAAGGTTGCGCTGATCGACGAACTCAGCCTGTGCGGCTACGCCAAGATCGAGGTGACCTCGTTCACATCGTCCAAAGCCATCCCGATGCTGCGCGACGCCGAGGAGGTGATGGGTCGTATCCAGCGCGTGCCGGGTGTCGAATACACCGTGCTGGTGCCCAACCTGCGCGGGGCCGAGCGGGCTCTGGAATCAAAGGCGGACGAGCTGAACCTCGTCATGTCCACCTCCGAGACGCACAACCTGGCCAACCTGCGCATGCCGCGCGAGAAAAGTCTTGCCGCGCTGGCCGAGGTGGTCCGTGTCGTTGATGGTCGAACGCCGATCAATGTGTCTCTGTCCACCTGTTTCGGCTGCCCGATGGAGGGTGACGTGCCGCAGGATGTCGTGCTGGGCTTTGCACGGCGCTTTGCCGATCTGGGTGTGCGCGGGCTGACGATCTGCGACACCACCGGCATGGCGCACCCGGCGCAGGTGGCGCGCATGGTCGAGGCGCTGCAACGGGAGTTCACCGCGCTGCAGCTCACGCTGCATTTCCACAACACGCGCGGCATGGGACTGGCCAATGTGCTGGCGGCGGTGCAGGGCGGCATCACCCGCTTCGACGGCTCGCTCGGCGGTCTGGGCGGCTGCCCGTATGCACCGGGCGCCAGCGGCAACATCAGCAGCGAGGACGCGATCCACATGCTCGACGCCATGGGTTTTGAGACCGGCATCGACCTGCCGCGCCTGCTCGCCGTGGCGCGCCGGATGCCCCAGATCGTCGGGCACGGCGTGCCGGGCCAGGTAGCGAAGGCCGGGCGCATCAGCGACCTGCATCCGGCGCCGATTCAATAGGCTTTGCGGGACAGACCGCAGCGACGCGAAGCGAGCAAGCTCTCTCCTTGACACGAAGCGGGATGTTGGATATTTGTTTTGCCCACCATGTTCGCAGGAGAAAACGCATGATCGATCACCTGGACCATCTCGTCCTGACGACCTTTGACGAGGGCACCTGTGTGGATTTCTACACGCGTGTGCTCGGCATGACGCTGGAGAGTTTTGTGGGCGGCACGCCTCCCGTGGAGCGCAAGGCCTTCAAATTCGGCAACCAGAAGATCAACCTGCATGTGCGCGGTCGGGAGTTCGAGCCCAAGGCGCACCTGCCGGTGCCGGGCGCGCTCGACCTGTGCTTCATCGCCAGTATGCCGCTGGCGCAGGTCATCGAAAACCTGAATGCCGCAGGCTGGCCGATCATTGAAGGCCCGGTGCTGCGCACCGGCGCCACACAGAAGATCCGCTCGGTCTATGTACGCGACCCGGACCTGAACCTGATCGAGATTTCCGAGCCCGCGTGAGGCCTGGCGTCGGCGCTGGCCCCCGGAGCGGGCTGCAGCGTTCGACCCCGGGCGCCCTGGCGAATCAGCTCAGCGATTCGATCAGGTCGATGTACTGCTGCATCGCGTCCTTCTCGGACGTGCCCTTGAGCTTGTTCCAGGCGTCCCACTTGGCGCGCCCGACCATGTCGGTGAAGCCGGGCTTCTTGTCTTCGTTGTCGCCGGTCGTGCCCTGCTTGTACAGCGCGTAGAGCTGTAGCAGCGTGGCGTTGTCAGGGCGCTCGCTCAGGTTCTTGGAATTGGCGACAGCGGCTTCGAATTTGGCTTTCAGGGTGGCCATGGTGTGCTCCGTGGTTGGGTCAGGGGAAATCGGTCTCGGGTGGCTCGCATCATATTTTCATACCTCGCGGCCTGCCGCCGGGAGAGAATAGCGGCATTTTCCAAACGAATAGTGAAAATACCATGGTGACACGTATCGTCAAGACCCCGCAGGGTCGAAAAACCACCCGTCCGACCGGCGAAGCGGAGGATTCCCTGCGGGTAATGGCCAGGCAAGTCGGCGCGGCGGCCACTGACGCTGCCTTGCATGTCGCGCGGTTGATGCAGGAAAACGTTTCAAAAACGGCAGGCGGCGTGATGGGCCTTCATGGCGAGCGCATGAGCCGCGTGGACCGGGCGTGGTTGCGCATGGACTCTCCGAGCAACCTGATGATGATCGTCGGCTTCTGGATCCTCAAGCCCCGCGTGGACTATGAAGCGGTCTGTCAGCGGATCCGGGAGCGCATGCTGAAATACCCCCGGTTTCACCAGAAAGTGGTCGAAGATGCGACAGGCGCCAGCTGGGTTGAGGACGCCGGTTTCGACATTTACAAACATGTGGTCCGGGAAAGACTTCCCAGGGTCGCCAGGGGTGCGGAGAAAGCCGCCTTGCAGGAACTGGTGGGCCGCCTGGCCGTGGAGCCGCTTGATCCATCCCGGCCGCTTTGGAAGATGCACCTGGTCGAGAACTACCGCGATGAAGACGGGAAGCCGGCCAGCGTGCTGATCGTGCGCATCCATCATTGCATCGCCGATGGCATCGCGCTGATCGCGGTGACGATGTCGCTGGTCGATGGTGGCGCCGAGCCGCCTGTCCGCGCGCCTTCGCAGGCAACGGAAAGCGCCGAGGACTGGGTCGCCCACAACGTGGTCGAGCCCCTGGCCCACATTGCCGTGAAGGCACTCGATGCAGCGGGCGAGGGTGCAGCGGCGTCGCTGCACCTCCTGCGCGAGCCAGGCAAGGGGGTCAGCGGTTCGGCGGACCTGGCCAAGATCGCTTACCACGTGCTCGGCGACGCCGCGGCGCTAGCGCTGATGACCGACGATTCAAAGACCCGGCTCAAGGGCAAGGCGGGCACTGCCAAGCGCGTGGCCTGGTGCCAGCCGATACCGCTGGACGAGGTCAAGGCCGTGGGCAAGGCCCTGAACTGCTCGGTCAACGACGTGCTGCTCAGTTGCGTGGCAGGGGCCATCGGTGAATACCTGAAGGCCAAGGGCGACAGCGTGAAAGGCAAGGAAATCCGCGCGATGATTCCGGTCAACCTGCGTCCGATCCAGGACGCCTGGAAGCTCGGCAATCACTTCGGGCTTGCGCCCCTGGTGCTGCCAATCGGCATCGACAATCCCATTGAGCGCGTGTACGAGGTGCGCCGGCGCATGCAGGGCCTCAAGGGGGGCACGCAGCCGCTGATGGCCTATGGCCTGCTGGCCGTGGCCGGGATGCTGGCCAAGCCCGCACAGGACGCCATGCTCAACCTGTTCAGCAAGAAGACCACGGCGGTGATGACCAATGTGCCGGGTCCGCGTGAAAAACTCAAGTTTTGCGGCGCCACGCTGGAACAGAGCCTGGCCTGGGTGCCGCAGTCCGGCGATGTGGGCCTGGGCGTGTCCATCCTGAGCTATGGCGGCGGCGTGCAGTTCGGCGTGATTACCGACACCAAGCTGTGCCCCGATCCCCAGTCCATCATCGACGAATTCGAACCGGAGTTTGCCAAGCTGTCGATGGTGACGCTGATGTTGCCCTGGGGAGATTGAGCCAGTCCCTCGTCAAGGCAGATCCCGGTTTTCCGCCTGCGCCAGGCCAGCATCACGGGGCCCCACCATCCCCAGGCGGGCCTTGAGTGACTGGGGCTGGCCGGTCAGGATGGCCGCGTAGCTGGTGGTGTTGGCCAGGACCTTCTTGACGTAGTCCCGGGTTTCGTTGAAAGGCACATTCTCGGCCCAGATCGCGGCTTCCATGGTGGGGCCGTTGCGCCAGTTGCGGGGCCGTCCGGGGCCGGCGTTGTAGGCGGCGGCGGCCAGCGGCATCGAGCCGCCGAAGTCGTCGAGCACCAGCTTCAGATAGCCCGTTCCGATCGCGATGTTGGTGTCGCGGTCATTGATCTGGTCGGGCGTGAAGCTGGCCATGCCGATCTTCTTGGCGGTCCAGCGCGCCGTGGCGGGCATGACCTGCATCAGCCCCGAAGCACCGACGCCAGAGCGCGCGTCCATGATGAAGCGGCTTTCCTGGCGGATCAGGCCATAGACATAGGCAGGGTCGAGGTTGATCTCGCGGCTGCGCTTGACCACGGCGTCGCGGTACGGCATGGGAAAGCGCTGTTCCAGGTCGATGAAGGACTTGGTGCGTTCGCTGGTGTTGATGCAGCGATCCCAGACCTCGGCCTGGCAGGCCAGGTCGGCAGCCGCCAGCAGCTCGCGGTCGCCCATGCCGCCGCGAGTGTGCAGGTTGGTGCTGTAGTTCCACTCGCGAACGCCCTCGGAGCGCAGGCCAATGCGGATGGCATACAAAGCCCGTGCCAGCCCTGAATTCTGGCGCGCGGCGTCTCTTTCAGCAGCGGTCAGTGCCGTGGGGCGGGCAGGGGCGGTGATGCGCTGTCCTAACTCCTCCAGCGCCAGCTTTTCATAGAACCCGTGCACGGAGGCGATCGACTCCAGCAACTGCCGAGCCTCCTGCATCTCGGCCCGGTGACGGGGTGACGGGGCGGCTGCATCGGCGGGCACAACCGCGGGGCCGGCGTCCGCCATGACTCGCTCGCCGGGAGGCAGACTGGCCAGCAGGGCGCGCGCGCGCCAGTACACCCAGGTCGGGTCGGCGCGCCCTTCCTCGCTCATTGCGCGAGTGGTTGCCAGCACGGTCTTCCACTGGCCCTGGCGCAAGGCGGCGCGAACCTTCCAGGCCAGCAGCTCGTCGTTGAGGTCGGTGTCCCTGGTGACGTTGGCGTAATAGCCGGGCGCGGCGTCCGACAGCCGGGTGGCGGCCTGCTTGCCGATCACTCCCCACACCCAGTTACGCTCTTCCGCCGTGAGCTGGAGCGCCCATTTGCTGTTCAGCTGCTCGATCGCGGCATCGACGTCGCTGGTGGCCAGCTTGATCAGCGCCAGGGTGATGATTTCCTTGCGCACGGTGCGCACTGCCAGGTATTTGTGCGACAGGAAATGCGCCGGATTGGCGTTCAGGTCGGTCACCATGCCCACCGCTTGCGGGGCAACGATCTGCACCGCGTCGCGGGCGGCGCGCGGCCGATTGGCCTCGGTGGCCAGCCGCGCCTTGCGCCAGACGTCCATTGGCGTGAGGTTCTGGCTGCCAACCAGGCGGTCGGCCGCAGCGGTGCAGCCATCGTCGGCGTCGCGCTGCGCGTACCAGTTCTTGCGCACCTCGTCCGACAGGCGCGCGTCGAGCACCGGGTTCTTCAGATGCTCGACCAACAGGGCGTAGCAGCGCACCTCGCGGTCGTCGCCCATCCGGTAATTGGGGTACTCGGCGGCAAAATTGGCCCAGTCGCGGCGCTGGCCCAGCAGGAGCAGCCAGTCGTTGCGCAGCCGGTCTTCCTGGTAGGTGCCGGCGTAGCGCGTCAGGAAGTCCTGCACTTCCTGGGCAGAAGCCTCGCCCAGCCGGGCCTTGAGCTCCCAGTACGCTGCCCATGGCTCCAGCGCATGGCCACGCGCCTGTGGCAGGAGTGTCGTAAGCCTTTTCTTGTCGCCTCTCTTGAACGCCTGCTGCATCTCCAGCAGCACGTCATCACCCTTGCCCTGCGCCCAGGCCGGCACGCAAAAAGCCAGCGCCAGGGTGGCGCAAATCAGGGATTTCAGGACGGGAAGTCCCGGTGATGTCAGAATCTTTGTGAATTGCATGTGGAGATTATGGACAAGTCAGATGAAAAGAGCGCCCTTCGCAAGGCCCTTATTGAACAACGCCTGAACCTTCCGGACCGGCTGGACCGCGCAGAAACCCTTCAGCGCGTGATGCGGATCTGGCTCGTGGGGCGCCCCGAAACGGTGATTGGCGCCTACTGGCCGATCAAGGGCGAGTTTGATCCGCTGCCGGCGCTGCACCGCTGGAAGGAAGACGGCGAACTGCTCGACGAGCCCGCACTGCGCCGCATCGGCCTGCCCGTGGTCAACAAGCAGCACAAGACCCTGACCTTCCATGCCTGGTACCCCGGCTGTCCGATGGAAGAGGACGCCTATGGCATCCCCAAGCCCAAGGACACCGAGATCATCGTGCCCACGCTGCTCTTCGTGCCCTGTGTGGGCTACGGCCCCGGCGGCTTCCGTCTGGGCTATGGCGGCGGTTTCTATGACCGCACCCTGGCCGCGTTGCAGCCCCGACCCTTCACGGTCGGCCTGGGCTACATCCAGGGCTATCTGGACGAGTTTGAACCCGAGCCGCACGATGTGCCGCTGGATGCCATCCTGAACGACAACGGCGTGGTCTGGCCGGTGTGACGGCTCAGTGACGAGGTTTTGACAAACATCAAACCGCAGGCAGGCCATCAGGCGCAAAGTCGAGGTTTTGCCGGTCGCACACTCAGGCCTTCCTGCGGCTGATTTGACCCCCTGAATTCAAGGAAAACACGCTTCATGACCGAACCCAAAGCCCGCAACGCTGCCGCCTCCCGTGCCAAACCGGCACGCTCTGTCCGTTTGAAGCCGGTGGACCGCGAACCCGTTCGCAAGGCGTCTCTTGGCGACCGGGCGCCATCCACCCAGCCGCGCGCGCTGGAGGAGTTCGTGGCCACACAGGCCACGCTGGCGGCCCAGGACAAGGCGGTGGCCGCCGCGCTGGAACTGGTGAGGCCCGATGCACCCGGAACCCCGGCTGAGCGCGCCAAGCTCCTTCGCGCCATGCTGGAGGGCGCCTCGTCGGACGACCAGAAAGTGCTGCGCAAGGCGCTGCTGGGTCGCCACACGCAGATCGAAGAGAAAAGCAACCCCGATGAGGAGCTTGCGGCGGACTGGCGCGCCGGTGGCTATCCCTACAAGAACCTGCTGCGCCGCTCCAGCTACGAGAAGGAAAAGTTCCGGCTGCAGGTCGAGCTGCTCAAGCTGCAGGCCTGGGCCAAGGAAACCGGCCAGCGCATCGTGATCTTGTTCGAGGGCCGCGACGCGGCCGGCAAGGGCGGCACCATCAAGCGTTTCATGGAGCATCTCAACCCGCGCGGCGCGCGCGTCGTGGCGCTGGAGAAACCGAGCGCGAGCGAACAGGGGCAGTGGTACTTCCAGCGCTATGTGCAGCACCTGCCCAGCCACGGCGAGATCATTCTGTTCGACCGTAGCTGGTACAACCGCGCCGGCGTCGAGCGCGTCATGGGCTTTTGCAAGGATACCGAGTACGCTGAATTCATGCGCCAGGCGCCCGAGTTCGAACGCCACCTGGTGCGCAGCGGCGTGCACCTGATCAAGTTCTGGTTCAGCGTCAGCCGCAAGGAGCAGCGCCGCCGTTTCAAGGAGCGCGAGGGACATCCGCTCAAGCACTGGAAGCTCAGCCCCATCGACCTGGCTTCGCTCGACAAGTGGGAAGACTACACGGTGGCCAAGGAGGCGATGTTCTTCGAGACCGACACCGCCGATTCGCCCTGGACCGTGATCAAGAGCGACTGCAAGAAGCGGGCGCGCCTGAATGCCATGCGCTACGTGCTGCACAAGCTGCCGTATGCCAACAAGAATCTTGACCAGATCGGCAAACTCGATCTGCTGATCGTGGGCCGCGCCCACGTGGTGTACGAACGCGGTGAGCGGCCGGGTTCGATCCTGTAGGCTGCAGCCGGCGGGTCTTTCAGTTCAGTTCAGTTCAGGTCATCGGCCAGGTCCGGGTCCGGCACTTCACCGATCGCCTCGCGCGTGACCTGCGCCTGGGCCTGCAGCCAGTCGCAGAACGCCTTGATCTCGGGGCGCGCCGCGTTGCGCGGACCCACCATCAGCCAGTAAGCCATCGGTGAATCCATGCGCGAGCCCGGCAGCACCTCGATCAGGTCGCCATTGGCGATGCTCTCCGCCACCAGCGGCAGCCGCGCCAGCACCACGCCCTGGCCGGTCAGGGCGGCCTGCACCATCTGGTAGGCGTAGTTGAAATACAGCCAGCGTTTCGGGCCCAGCTTGGGCAGGCCCTGGGCCTCGAGCCAGCGGCGCCAGGTCAGCCACTCCAGGTGCGTGCGGTTTGCGTCGCCGGCTTCGATCAGCGCGAACTGCGCCAGTTCTTCGGCGCGGCGCAGCGCCTGACCGCCGGTGCTGGATGACTTGAGCAGCCACGGGCTGGCCACCGGCGTGAGCTGTTCGCCGAACAGCCGCACGGCGCCCGCCGGCATGCTGGCCGGCGGACCATAGCGCAGCGCGATGTCCACGTCGGCGAGGTCCAGGTCCACGGCCACGTCGGAGGCGTCGATGCGGATGTCGATGTCCGGATGGTCGCGCTGGAAGGCCTCCAGCCGCGGGATCAGCCACATCGAGGCGAACGAGGCAAAGGTCGTGAGCGAGACGCTCCTGCGCCCCGCGCTCTGGCGAATCTGGCGCACCGCCGCGTCAATGCGCGGCAAGGCTTGCGAGACGGCCAGCAGCAGCAGCGCGCCGGCGCTGGTGAGCTCCACGGCACGGGTGTGGCGCAGGAACAGCGGCACGCCGACCTCCTCTTCCAGCGCCTGGATCTGCCGGCTCACGGCCGATTGCGTGAGCGCCAGCTCCTCGCCCGCCACGCGGAAATTCAGGTGCCGGGCCACCGATTCAAACGCGCGCAGGTGGCCGGCCATGATCGGGCGGGTGCGCAGGTGGGTTTGCGAATGCTGCATGACCGGTCAGTTCAGCGCCTGCATCGTGATCGCCACGCCGCCCAGCACCGCATTGCCCGACAGTGGATCGCGCAGCTGATCGTCCAGCAGGGCGTTCAGGTTGGCGCCCGGGCGTTGCGCCGCCAGGTGCAGCCGGGCGCCCGGCAGGTCGTGGCCCCAGCCATGCGGCAGGCTCACCACGCCGGGCATCATTTCATCGCTGAAGTGGACCTGCGCCTCGATGCTGCGCGGGCCGTTGGCGATGCGGGCCATGGCGCCATCCGCCAGGTGCAGCCGTGCCGCGTCCGTGGGGTGGACCAGCGCGGTGCAACGGAACGGCCCCTTGGCCAGCACCGGCAGGTTGTGCATCCAGCTGTTGTTGGTGCGCACGTCGCGCCGACCGATGATCACCAGGTCGGGCGCCGGCTTCGCGAGGTCTGCAACCGCGCGCGCCATGTCGGTGATCAGGGCTGGGCGGTGCCAGTTCGACCTTGCCGCTGGGGGTGCGCAGCATCTCGGGAATGCGCGGCTGGAGTTCGCCCAGGTCGATGCCTCCCTTTGCGTTGGAGGCCATGACCTTGGCCAGCGTGAGGCCTTCTGGTTTGCGTGCCGAACTGGTCGCCATACGGTCCACTGCGCAGGGCGACTTCCAGTGCGCGCTGCGGACCCTTGAGCCCGCGGGTGGCGTCGATCACGGCATCGGCGTGCGCGCCAAACAGGCGCTGCGCATCGTCGGCGAACTGGGCGTCGTCCAGCGCGCTGGCGTCCACCTCGGCCCCCTTGCCCTGGACAATGGCTGCCAGCTTGAGCAGGGTCTGCCATTCCTCGGGCTGACCCGGTGTGGCGGGCAGCACCGGCGGGCTGTAGCGCGCGTGGTTGCGCCAGGAGAGCTGGGGAAAGGCCACGTCGTAGTGGAAGTCTTCCAGTGGCGACACGCCGGGCAGGATGACGTCGGCGTGGCGCGTGGTTTCGTTCAGGTAGATGTCCATGCTGACCATGAAGTCCAGCGTGTCCAGCGCCCGGGCCAGGCGCGGGCCGTTGGGGCTGGAAAGCACCGGGTTGCTGGCCACGGTAAACAGGGCGCGGATCTGGCCCTCACCGGGCGTCTCGATCTCTTCGGCCAGACAGGTGATGGGCAGCTCCCCATAGACCTCGGGCGCGCCGCTCACGCGGGCATGGTGGCGGCCGGTGCTGATGCCCTTGCCGATGCCGGGTTTGCCCGCCGTGTTCGAGGCAAAGGCGGCGGATCGGGCAAACATCACACCGCCTTCTCGATCCAGATTGCCGGTCAACGTGTTGAGCACATCCACCAGCCAGCTGGAGAGCGTGCCGTATTCCTGCGTGCAGGTGCCGATGCGGGCATAGACGGCGGCGCGGCGTGCGCCAGCCAGCTCGCGGGTCAGCGCGCGGATGGTGTCGGCGCTGATTCCGCAGCGCGTGGCCACGGCCTCAGGTGTGAAGGGCGCCACCACCTGCTGCACTTCGGCCACGCCAGTGACCCGGTCGGCCACTGCGCCCAGTTTCACCAGCCCCTCGGCAAACAGGGTGTTCACCATGGCCGCCAGCAAAAACACGTCGGCATTCGGGCGGATGAAGTGGTGCGCGTCGGCCACAGCGGCGGTTTCGCTGCGGCGCGGGTCGATGACGACCAGCCTGCCACCGCGCGCCTGCAGCGCCCGGGCCTTGCCCTTGAAGTCGGGCACGGTCCACATGCTGCCGTTGCTCACCAGGGGGTTGGCGCCCAGCACCAGCAGGTAGTCGGTGCGGGCGATGTCGGGCAGGCCGATCGACAGCCAGTGGCCGAACATCAGTCCGCTGGCGAGCTGCTTGGGCATCTGGTCCAGCGTGGAGGCGGAAAACACATTCTTCGTGCCCAGCGCGCGCGCCAGCTTGCCGAAATAGGTGAGCAGGCCGATCTTGTGGGCCGACGGGTTGCCCACGACGATGGCGGTGGCATTGCGCCCGTGGGCGGCCATCAGCGGCGGCAGGCGGCGCTGGATCTCGGCAAAGGCTTCTTCCCAGCTGGCCTGCACAAAGGCGCCGTCGCGCTTGATCAGCGGGGTGCGCAGGCGGTCCGGGTCTTCGTGCAGGTCTTTCAGGGCCACGCCCTTGGGGCAGATGTAGCCCGCACTGAACACATCGGCCTCGTGCCCTCGGATGCTGATGACCTTGCCGGCCTGCACCTTGATTTCGAGTCCGCAACAAGCCTCGCACAGGGGGCAGATGCGATGGTGGATGGTGGTGTCGGTCATGGTGTGCTCGTGGAATGAATGGCCCGGACGCGCATTGGCGCATGCCCGCCTGGCGCGGTCCAGCACGCAGGTGACTGGTGCGCAGGCCGCGGCGGAATTGCGCTCAGCCCGCGCCGGTCTTGCGCCGCGGTCCGGGCGTCGCCTTTTTTCCGGGTGCTATGGATTGGGTAGCGCCCCGCGACCGTTTGACGCTGGGCACCTTGGCTTTCAATGCACATTCGAGCGAAATTCTCGCCCAGGGCTGCATGATGCGAGCGGATTCCATCGCGTCTTCGGGCGCGCTGTAGTAGTTCATGCCCATGGCCTTGCCCTTGGCCTCATAGACGAAGCGCTTGCAGCCCGCCGCCTCGAATTGTTGCCGTGTGTCGTCGCTGGCCTTCAGGTACAGGCGCTCGCCATCGCCCAGGTCGGCGATGATGGCCAGCGTCAGCCCGTCCGTGCTGATGCCCCAGCCGCCGAACATGCGCCGCGCCACGCAGGGCCCGGCGCTGGCGAGCAACTCGCAGCAATAGTCGGCGAATTCGCGGGAAATGGAGGAGGGGTTCGTGGCCATGCCGCTACGATAATCCAGAACATGGCCCGCCCCAAATCCGCCTCCCATGAGCTCAAGCGCGACGAAATCCTGGACATCGCCGCCCAGTGCTTCGCCGAGCGCAGCTACCCTGCGGCCAGCATGAACGACATTGCCGCCGCCAGCGGCACCAGCAAGGCGCGGCTCTACCACTACTACGGCAGCAAGGAAGCCATCCTGTTCGACCTGCTGAACCGCTACACCCAGCGCCTGCTGCTGCTGATCGCCCAGGTCGAAGCCACCGCCCAGCGCCGCAACCTGGACGACCGCGCCGCGCTGCACGAGCTGATCCGCTGCTTTCTGGAAGAGTACGAAACCTCGGCCACCCGCCATGTGGCGCTGCTGCACGACACCAAGTTCCTGAGTGGCGAGCCGGACCCCGCGCTGGGCTTTGATCCGCCCGTGTCGCAGCGCGAGCTGATCCTGAACCGCCAGCGCGACGTGGTGTCCGCCGTCACGCGCGCCCTGCGCCGCGCCTACCCGCAGCGCCTGAACCCGCAGAACCAGACCGCCGTGACCATGATGCTGTTCGGCATGATCAACTGGACCTTCACCTGGCTGCGTCCCGGCGGGCCGATGAGCTACGCCGCCTTTGCCGATGAAGTGATCGCCATGCTGGAGCGCGGCCTGGGATGAAAAGAGCCCCGCGCTCCCCCACTCCATGTGGGTCGCTGCCCACTGGCCGCCATTTGATTTACCAATACGTAATTCATTACGATTAGGTAAAATCGGCGCCATTCGAATTTGACACCCATCAGGAGATTTCCGCCATGTCCAAAGCTTTCGCATCCCAGGCCGACCTGGAAGACAAGAAGATCACCTTCGAGCAACTCAGCCCCCACTGCTGGGCCTACACCGCCGAGGGCGACCCCAACTCCGGCGTCATCATCGGTGACGACTACATCATGGTCAGCGACGCCACGGCCACGCCGGCCATGGCGCGCGACCTGATCAAGCAGATCCGCAAAGTCTCCAGCAAGCCGATCAAGTACGTGCTGCTCACGCACTACCACGCGGTGCGCGTGCTGGGTGCGAGTGCCTACGTGGCCGAGGGTGCGACCGAGATCATCGCCAGTCAGGGTACGCTGGAGCTGATTCGCGAGCGCGGCGCACAGGACATGCGAAGCGAGATGGAACGCTTCCCGCGCCTGTTCCGCGGCGCCGATTCCGTGCCGGGCCTGACCTGGCCGAGCATGGTCATCGGTGGCGGCGACGCGACCAAAGGCGAAGTGCCGGGCAAGCTGTCGATCAACCTCGGCGGCGTCGTGGTCCAGATCTGGAGCCCGGGCCACGGCCACACGCGCGGCGACACCATCGCCTGGGTCGAAGCTGAAAAAGTGCTGTTCAGCGGCGACCTGGTCGAGTACGAGGCCGGCGTCTACACCGGCGAC
This sequence comes from uncultured beta proteobacterium, assembly GCA_963726365.1. Classification (GTDB taxonomy): domain Bacteria; phylum Pseudomonadota; class Gammaproteobacteria; order Burkholderiales; family Burkholderiaceae_C; genus JAABQG01. The sequence goes on from CAVSCI010000027.1 coordinate 66,322, forward strand.
GCGCAACTCGCCGAATGGCCCGCCACGCTCGAAGCGCTGCGGGCCCTGAAGGCCGAGGCCATCGTGCCCGGCCGCGGCGAAGCCATGAAAGGCAATGCCGACGTCAACAAGGCGCTGGACTACACCAAACGCTGGGTCGAGACCCTGTTCACCGCGGGCAAGGAAGCCGCCGCCGCCGGCATGGACCTGAAAGCCGCCATGGCCCACACCCGCAAGAGCATGGACCCGGTCTTCGGCAAGGTCTTCATCTACGAACACTGCCTGCCGTTCGACGTGAGCCGCGCTTTTGATGAAGCCAGCGGCATCAAGAACCCGCGCATCTGGACCGCCGAGCGCGACATGGAAATGTGGAAGGCGCTGCAGGCCTGAGGCGCGCTGGTCTCACGGGCGCAGGGGCGAACGGGTCAGTGGCGGGCCTCGACAAGGCCCGCGTGGCCTCTAGAATCCGCCGAACGCCTTAACGGTTGCCCGCCGCCCGCCCATGGATTTACTGACTCTGCAGGTCGTCCCGTACACCACGCGCCTTGAAGAGGTCGTCTGGGGCATCGCGCTGATTGCCCTGAGCCTGTTGATCCACGGGTTCGGCATGCTCGCGACCTTGCACCTCAGCAACCGCTTCAAGGACCGCTTCAGCGCACCGGATTCATTCGTGGTGGGCATGGCCAGCATCATCCTGGGCAGCTGGCTGATCATGCTGGTCCACATTGCGGAAATCATGATGTGGGCCGGCTTCTTCCACTGGAAAGACTGTTTCAAGACCTACAGCACCGCGGTCTACTTCTCCGGCCTGCAATACACCACGGTGGGCAGCTCGCTCAACCTGCCGAAGGAGTGGCGCCTGCTGGAGATCATGACGGCCAGCGCCGGCTTGCTGGGCTTTGCCTGGTCAACCGGTGTGCTGATGACGCTGGCCCAGGAATTCCAGGAACGGCAGTTGCGCCGCTTGCGTGAGGGAAAGGGCTGGCATCGCGGATAGCCGGCCCCGGCGCTACTTCGCTTCCTTGTCCTTGTGCGGCGCATTTGCGTCGAAGGCGGCCTGCATCTGCCGCAGCTTGAGCACCCCGTAGAACACAGTGAGGGCCATGGCGATGACCAGCACGCTGACCAGCGTCTTCTCAAGCTCGAACTGGCCAGCCCGGTTGGCCCAGGTGCTGCCCAGGATCAAGCCGAGGATGCCGAGGTTGATGGCCCAGTTCACCGGCTTCGGGACGACATAGTGCAGCGTGCCGAAACCGGCAAGCTGGTACAGCATGAAGGGCAGGATCGCGACGGCGGGCAGCAGCTCGGTGACGCCCAGGGGGACGGCCACGGCGCCGGCCACGGTGCTGTGCAGCAGCTTGCTGTTGGCCAGTTCATGGAACAGCCCCGGAACCGCGCACAGGATCGGCACCGCGCAAAGCAGCTCAAGCACCAGCCCGCCGCTCCAGGCGGCGACGCGGGACGAATGGTCGGCACCGGCCGCCTCGGATTGCGTGCCGATGAACAGGCCGGCGACGATGGCCGCCGTGCTGGCCAGCATCAGAAGTTCGACCGTGATGCCAAAGCCCGTCGGCTCGCCCACTTTGAGCAGCAGCAAGGCCAGGAAACCCGGGGTATAGACCACCACGCGTGTCAACTTCGCCCAGACGCGCACATCGCGCTCAGGGGGCATGACTGGCAATGGGAGTCCGTCAGTTCCGATGGTGGGTCTTTCTTTTGACATTCTGAATCCTCAAGGCGTGGGTGTTCTTGAAAATATACATGCGATCACAGCTGTGGCGGTCGCAAGGCAGGTGCTGCAAGACGGGGCAGGGTGAGCGCCCGGCGTTGCGCGGTCGTCGCCGGGCTCGGGGACGAGGTCATTCCTTCCCGTGCGGCCCCAGCAGTGCCGCGCGCAGATCGTTGTAGCGCGCCACGAAGTTCACCAGCACGCTGGCCGTCCAGGAAAACGTGAAGATGCCGGAAATGGCGACGATGGGCGCCAGCATGCGCCAGGCATGCGGGAGCGCGAACGGCTCGCCCAGCGCGGTGTAGCAATTGGCAGCAAAGTAGGCCGCCTTGGCCCAGTCACCGACGATGTCGCCGAAGATCAGCGCGGCCGTCCACAGCATGATCTCGGCCATGTGAAGCGTCAACAGCGCGATGACGGTCAGCGCGAAAAGCAGGTCGGCGTGCCAGATCCGGGCGACCTTGTGGATGACCTTGGTCCGCTTCAGGAAGGCGCCGGTGATGAACCGTATCCAGAAGGCGTGGAACATGATGATCAGCACCAGCATGCTGCCGCCGAACACCATGTCGGGCACCGGCAGAGCCTCGGTCAAGGCGGTTTCGACGACGAGGCCACTCCCAAGCGCCGTTGCGTCGGATGGGGCCGACGAAGCGCCGGCGGGCAGCGGGTTCGGAGAAGTTTTTGTCGTGTTCATGTGCAGAGCGAAGGGCCGCCGTGGGCTCTTGAGTCCCGGCGCAAGAGCGCAAGTGTCCCGAGCGCTGATGCGCCTGTCAATGGCAAGAAACCCGAGAGCTGCATCGGGTGACGCGCCAGGAGCCGCAGCGTCTGTATCCGGGCGAACTGACGGCGGGTGCGCCAATTTCTTTCTGCGGCTTCCCAGGGCGGAACCGGCCGCAGCCGAAAACCTTGATGTGTGTCCATGGATTGTGTCCAGAACCAGCCTATGCTATTGATCTCCCATCTTCCACGAGGATAAAACCATGTCGCACAAACTGCTGGTTCTTCCCGATGACACCGCCAAGCCCCTCATCGATGCCATCAACGGCGCGAAGAAGTCGCTCAACATCCGCATGTTCCTGTTCACCGACCCGACGCTGATCGACGCCGTGATCGCTGCGCACAAGCGCGGCGTCAAGGTGCGCGTCATGCTGAACCCTGCGCGACGCAGCGGCGAATCCGAGAACGAGGAAGCGCGCAAACTCTTCACTGACGCCGGCATCGAAGTGCGCGACAGCAATCCGGCGTTTGCGCTGACGCACCAGAAGTCCATGGTGATCGACGACACGACTGGCCTTGTCGAGTCGCTGAACTGGGAGCCCAAGGATCTGACGCTGACCCGTGACTACGCCATCGTCACCACCCACGGGCACGAGGTGAACGAGATGGTCGCCTGCTTCGACGCCGACTGGAAACACGAGGACTTCAAGCCGCATCCGGGGTCGACCCTGATCTGGTGTCCGAACAACGGCCGTGAGCGCGTGGCGGCCTTTATCGACGCCACCAAGCACACGCTGTGGCTCCAAAACGAGCGCTACCAGGACCAGGTGATCATCGAACGCCTGGTGCGCGCGGCTCGCCGGGGCGTCAAGATCCACATCCTGTCCAAGAAGCCGCACTCGCTCAAGGCCGACAAGCTGATCGAAGGCGTCGGCGGCCTGCGCATCCTGCAGGACGTGGGCGCCAAGGTGCATGCGCTCAAGGGCCTGAAGCTGCACGGCAAGATGCTGCTGGCCGACGGCAAGCGCGCCATCATCGGCTCGATCAACCTGGCGCCCGGCAGCTTCGATGCGCGTCGGGAACTGGCGATCCAGACCGATGATCCCGACGTCATCCGGCGCCTGGAAGAAACCGTCGAAAAAGACTGGGCCAACTCCAAGCTGCTCGATCTGAGCGACGAGGCGCTGCTGGCTGACCTTAAAAAGCGCGACCTCGATCCGAAACAGCTTGCGCTGGAGGAGGACATCGAGCATTGGGGCTACCACCATGATGGCCACCATGACAAGCACGGTGGAAAAGATCACGGCGCCTAAAAAAATCACGGGGGGTCGTGCTTCAGCCGACCGCGCTTGCCCGTCTTAAGCCTGGCCAAAGGCTTCGGGCCTATGATTCACGGGTTTTACCTTCCAAGGACAGTTCAAAATGAAATTGCTCAACTCCACCCTCCTGCTGGCCAGCGCCGCCGCCGTGCTTTCACTGGCCGCCTGTAACGCCGCCAAGGATGAGAAAGCCGCTGCCCCGGCCGCCTCGGCCGCGAAAGCCAGTGAACCGCCCGTGGCCACCGTCAACGGCACGCCCATCAGCAAGAGCCGCATCGACATGCTCATCAAGCAGGGTGGCGCGCAAGGCCAGCCCGACAGCCCGGACACGCGCAAGGCCATCCTGGACCAGCTCACCATGCAGATGGTGATTGCCGAGGAAGCCGTCAAGAAAGGGCTGGACAAGACGCCCGACGTGACGGAAAAGCTTGAAGTGATCAAGCAGTCCATCCTTGCCAACGCCTACGTGCAGGACTACATCAAGAACAACCCGGTCACCGAAGAGGCGATGAAGGCCGAGTACGAGCGCATCAAGGCCACCATCACCGGCACCGAATACAAGGCGCGCCACATCCTGGTCGAGAAGGAATCCGAGGCCAAGGAAATCATCGCCAAGCTGAAAAAGGATTCAAGCGCCTTCGCCAAGCTGGCCATGGAGAAATCGAAGGACACGGGCTCCAAGGTGCGCGGTGGCGAACTGGGCTGGTTTGACGTGAGCCGCATGGTGCCCGAGTTCGGCGCCGCCGTCGCCAAGCTGGAGAAGGGCGCGATCACCCAGGAACCGGTGAAGACCCAGTTCGGCTACCACGTCATCCAGCTCGAAGACTCCAAGCCGGTCGAGGCGCCGCCCTTCGACGAGGTCAAGGGCACCCTGTCGCAGCAACTGGCGCAGCAGAACCTGAAGAAGCAGCTCGACGACCTGAAGGGCAAGGCCAAGATCGAGATTGCCGGCGCACCGGCGGCTGCGGCCTCGGCACCGGCAGTGGTTGCGCCCGCAACCGCCGCACCCGCACCCGCGGCGGCTCCTGCAGCGGCATCCGCCGCCAAATAAGGCGGTTTTCAAGCTTTATTGGCCACTTCCCAGCGTGGAATGGTC